>CP070797.1:0-78023 GCA_020343495.1 Candidatus Omnitrophota bacterium
AAGAGTAAGGGCGCCGCTAACTATAAGGTGCATAGCCCCACCGCCTGCGCCGCCTGCGGCAGTATCGCCACCACCGCCGCCTGACCCTAAATCAATAGGCTCAGAAATAGAACCGTAACTTGTCCCACCAGAACCAGGGTTGTTTCCGCCATCGCCGCCTGCTGCTCCGTACCCTGCGCCGCCGCCACCGGCTGTAGCGCTACCTGCTGCACCTGCGCCTGTACCTGTGCCGTCTGTCTGGGCTGCGCCACCGGCAAAACCTTTGGCAGTTGCGGTAATATTGCCCCCTGCTTCAACAACAAGGTTACCAACGTTAATGGTTATTGTTGTGCCCGGAACAGAAGAATCCACAGTTAACGTTATGCCGGCTGGAATTGTTAATGTCCCATCAAGCGTAAAATCTCCATCCCAGGTTTCATCTTCAATAAGTGTCCAATCCGTCGGGCTAGCTAAAATAACCGTATCAGAACGAAATAAAAACAGGCTAAAGTATACCACCGCAAGCAACCCTACTGTCGCTGCTATCAATCCTACCTTAACTCGTGCTTTGGCATACTTACTCATTGCTTTACTCCACAATCAACGAGCCGGCTTTTCCTTTCTCAAACCCTTCTCCTCCATTGGCGTTTAATGTCCCTTTAATAAGGCCGGCGGGTGCCTTTAAGTAAACTCTTCCACCGCCACCACCGCCGCCAGAGATATGCCCTGAGCCGCCCTGAGCAATTATCTGGGCTCCTTCTCCGCTAAAAACACCAGCAGTAAGATAAACACTTCCTCCTGCGCCTCCTGCACCGTCAAACTGATTGTCTAAAGAAACGTCTCCGTCTTCCCCGTTGGCAGAAATCCTGCTGCTGATAGAAAACTCTTCCCGGGCATCAAGCCGAATAACGCCGCCGCCTGCTCCTCCTGACGCAAACCAGCTTCCTGCTCCTCCTGACCCTGACTCCTGGGGCTGGCGCTTTACTCCATAAACTAAACTATCTGCTTTTGCTTTTGTCAGTTTTCGTATTTGAGTGCTGCCGCCTACTCCTCCGTGCGAGCCGCCGACCGCGCCTCTTTTAATATACTGTCCGGCAGACTTTCCTTTTCCGTCACTTCTAATTGTTCCTCCCGCATACCCTTTCTTATCCGCACTTACTATTGCTCCCTTCTTAATAATTATGTTTTGCGCGCAAAAGCTCACCTGATAACTCTGGCTCTCATCGTTGAACTTATGCGTTAAGATGCCTGCGTCCTCAACGACTAAATCTCCTCTTATTGTCTGCAAATTGTTATTTGCCTGTATAAGCTCTCCTCCTTTGCGTATGATAATATCGGTACTGGCTGCATCTATATTGTTATTAAGAATGAGTTTTGACTTACTTTTGCCGTCGCCGATAATAAGCGTCTTAAACCTTATGTCACTGTCCGTAGATAGGATAACATCGCCGCTAATAACTACCTTAGTATTGATGTTAGGAATAGCTTTACCTTGCGAAATCATCCAGGTAGTCCAGCTAACCACGCCTTCTTCTTTTTTCATCTTTTCTTTCTCCGCCGCCTCTTTGCTATCCATAATTTCAAAAACATTATCTGATGAATCATAAACAGACGTATCATTTGCATCGGACACTTTCATTTTAACTTCTGATGAAGAAAGTATATCTAGGGGAACCTGCCATAGAAACTGCCCTGTATTTTTTGTTTTTTCAACAATAGTGTTAAAACTCTGGCCGTTATCAAGGGAATACTCTAACTTTATATCGTAGCTGTCTTCGTAATCCAGGGCTGACCACATTATTTCTTTTTCAATTCCTTTCTGCCAAAGTTCTCCGCCGTTAGGAACAATCATACTAATAATACCCGGTGAACCGCTTAAAGTTAACTCTTCTAACCTTGAAGCTTGCGGGTCTCTTCTGTCAGGAGATAAGTAAACGTTAGCTAAAATATTTTTTCCCGGAACAAAATCCCCTAAAGACGCATAGTAGTAAGCGCCGTTAACGCAACTCTTCTTAAAGTTAACGCCGTCGTCAGCCGATACGTCCAGGGAGACATTTGTTCCTTTCCAGTCGGTAATTAAAATTCGCACATCAAACATAGCCCGTATCTTAACGGGAATGTAAAGACCTTCTCTACTCTTATCATCCAACACAACGTCACCCTTTAAATCAATAACAGTATTTATGAACTGCGGCATCTCTACTTCTTCCTGTTTTTGAGCCTTGGTATCCTTTAAAACCTGCGGTTCGGAGGGGGCGTATCGGCGCACTCTAACCCAATCATAACAGGCTTTGTTGTGGCCGGTCCCTATGGTTGAACGTAACCCCACATACCCTTGCTCAATGCCAAAAACGTCGCTAAAACTTACCTCTGCCTGCTTCTTGTCAAAGGCGTCACTATACCTTGCGAAAGTTAAATTCGGGCCGTCGGCAATAACTCTATAATTGTATTTGGTATCTGTTGAAATTGGGCGTTTATCATTAACTTTTATATTGTCACCAACTACTATACAATGCTCTGCTTTTTCATAAACAGACGAATAAGCAATCAAACTTCTATCTTTACTCTCATCAAAGGTATCTTCGCCTCTTACAATAAACTCAATCTTTCTGCCTCTCTTAAGGGCTGCTGAATACTCAACTATACCGTCCCTAAGTTCATACGTTTTAGAAACAACGGTTGCGTCATCCAGTTCCAACTGCGAATCTAAAACAGCGTAGCTACCGTCTTTGCCACGTTTTATTTCCCACTTTTCAGTATCTAACTGTGCGCTGGAGAAATCATCAAAGAAATCAAACACCTCTTCCCCGCAAGATAAGTCTTGAGCGTCGGGATTGCCGTAATAAATGTAAATCTCTATTCCTGCCGGAGAGATTTGCGGGATTTTTACCCAGGCTACAGCTAACCGGTTGGGCTTGGTACCTTCTATCTTCTCAATGTAATGAGGAAGGATTGTCTCTTCGTCTAAACAAACGAACCGAACATCAGCAAAATCCGCCAGGATATTTCCTTCACAATGAAAGTCTGCTCCTTTAGTGCGCCGGGATTCACCCACTTTAAGTTCCATCTGATAATTAAACAAAGATTCATACAGCGGGTTATGGTTTATCTGAATCTTTTTTCTGTATTTAAACCCGCTTAGCTGCTGACTTCCAAAGGTTGCACCTACTCCGGTTTTATCCGTATAAGAAATCTTTACCTCAATAAGCTCGCTTGCCGGCCCAACATCTGCTTTCCATTTTAGACCTCTGCCGGTCTTAAAAAAATCCGTAGTTAAAGGCACGCCGTTAATTACAGAGGCGTACGTATCTCCATTATCAGCACTCACCTTTAACGTTACCTGGCCGCTAAACTGCCAGCTTGCAGTTATACTGGTTATATCGCCCTCGGTATAGATAACTTCTCGGGATTTATATTCTTCTGCGGATAAACCTTTAGGCAGCAGATAATCTCCTTGCCCGTCTGTCCGCCAGACTACGGGAGATTTAAAAATCGTAACGTCACAAAAGGCGTATGATAAAGAAAACAGCCCTACTATTGCCGCTATTATTCCTACTTTAACTCCTGTTTTAATACCCTTACTCATCATCATATAACCTCGTCTTTTTTAAATGGCGAGTGATTAGTGACTAGTAGCTAATCTCAAAACTCGCCACTTACCACTTGCCACTTACCACTCGCCACTTACCAATCACCTGAATTCAAACCAAACCTGAGTAACCGGTTTATTAGCAACGTTCTCAATCATCTTCTTAGATAAATCCATGGTTGCTTTCAGCTCTTCAGTCTTATTCTTTAAATAGGTCATGTCTTCTTTCTTTTCTTTAGAGACCTCGTATACTTTTTCTAAATCAATATCTTCGGTAGCACCTAATGCTTTAATCTGTTTACTGATATGACTCAATTGCGTAAATATGTACTCTATCGCTTCTTCCATCTCGCTGATGTCTTCATCTACTCCCACGCCCTTCTCAAGGTTAATAATCTGAGCCAAGGCGCTCTCAATCATATTAATTTGACTCTCTATACCTTCCGCTGCTTGAGCAAACTCACTCAAACGGGAAGTCGTTCCTAAAATCGCAGCCGTAGTAGAAGCAACGTCGGCAATATCATACTCGCTTGCAGTAATAACCATTGCATCCGTAGTCCCGAGAGTTTCTTCCGCACAGATAATACTAAAATCTCCTATCCCCCACTGGGTTAAAAACTCTACGTCAAATTCATAAATTCCGCTTCCCGGCGTTGTCTCTTTCATTATACCCTTAGAAACCACAGCTTTATTCATAGCATCATAAACATCTATACTGGGAACCAGGCCTGTCTTTGTGCGGTAACGAACAGCCAAACTACCTCCGCTTCTTACAGTGGTCTCCCGATTCAAAATCCCTGACTTAATGTGCGGCTGGACACCGCTGACTACCGTCTCAGTAATAAAAGAAGGCAACGTCTCTGTAGTAGCAGTCAGAATCTCAGCCGTATCAACTTTTATCTCCTCAGCTTTGGAAACAACCGTGCTCTTTACCTCTTCTGCCTCCTCCTCTACAACTTCTCTAGTAACCTCTTCTTCCTGTCTTATCGTTTCTCTAGTAACCTCTGATTCTGCGGTTACGTGCTCTCTAACGCCAATAACTTCCTCTTTTATCTCATCACTCACTTCTTCAATCTTATCGGTAACTTCCTTCAGCTTTTCAGTAACAGTAATGGTAAAAGTCGTGCCGGAATAATATGTTACTTTATCACCGGAAGTACCACCGTAACCGATACTGCAGCGGGCAAAATAGGTCTTACCGCTAACCAGCATCTGGTTTAAACCCTGAGGTGGCAGGCCATCAATACCTTCAACTACGTTCTCAACCCTATACCAATAATTGCCTTGCTCATCTGCCTCGGGGTCGGTAAGAGTACCTATTAATGTATCGCCGTCATAGATTAATACCGTGGCCAGGCCTAAGGCGTTTATATCACTGGTGACAATCTGCTGGCCTCTCTTCTCCAGCCGCATTGTTGCAGTTAAGGTATCACTTCGTTCATCATAAGCAAAGTCAGACAACACGCGATAATCCGCTAACGACTCGGCAACAGACATTACAAATATGGTCCAGCTTATCTTATTATCATATTTTCCGTCGACTCCGTCAGCGCTAACGCCAACTAACTTTTCAATCTGGGTAGGAACATATGCGTCTTTGACAAAATTAAAGGTATACTTTCCATAGGGCAGAAAGAGTTCAAAGGGTTCCTCGCCTTGACGTTCAATAGTATCAAGTTTGATTTTACCCTGGATAATCTCCAGCTTAATCTCTATAAGCGGGTTTCCAAAGACTGAATCGCGGGCTTCCCAGGTAACGCTATAGCCCGACTCTACCACTATATTGCCTGAGGGGACAGTAGAGTCCAATCCCACAGATGAGCCGACTATTGTAAGAGACGCAGTAGCTTCAGGATAAGTTATGTTAGAGAACCTGGCCAATCCGTTTACTGCTGTTACCTTAGTAGTGGCGTCTGCTCCAAACGACCCTGCTGAAGGCTCTACTGTTACTTCGTCGCTTGCGGAACTCAAGTTTCCGTAAGCATCGCTTACTTTAATAACAAAAGGCGCCCAAATAGCATTGACAGCAGTAATACTCTTTGGCAGATTATCCGCATCCCAGGAAAGCTTACTTCCCACACCCCCGTAAACTACCACATCCAAATCCGTCGTTGAACGGGTTTTAACTACCCCTTCTTCGGCTTGGACACTTGTAGTTTCCGCTTTGTATAAGCGGATAATGGTAGTGGTAACTCCCCTAACAAATGTGAGAATAGTCCCTTGATTGAAGGGTACCTGAACTTGGGTATTATTCTCGGCAGTAGGGGGAATTTCCTGGTCATCAGGAGAAGATCCAGGCCCATTAAATTTAAGAGTTTTATCGCCTTCGTAGTCAGTAACCACGTTATTATATTGGTCATAAGTAGTAATAGTTATTGTTTTGGTGTCGCCGGCCTTCATTGTAGAGGTGTCCGCCGTGATTCCGAAGTAATTTTCAACTGCCGGCATAACCGTGATATCATCCGAGGCGTCGTCTATACCATCGTCGCCATCAGCCGGAACAGCGTCGGATACTGTAATCGTCCAGTAGCCAGGCTCTTCCCTGCTGGTCTTTTCATCATAATACCAGAAGTCAACGGTGCTTGAACCGTTCTGTATTGACCTGGTAGTCACAACATTTCCTTCAGTATCTTTAAATGAAGCAGCTGTTCCGTCGGAAGTGGTGTATAAATATACTCTATCCTCATCAATTGTTTGCGGGTTAAGGTAAGCGTCGTATCTGGTTAGAGTATATTTAACACTTGTTCCGGCAACAATATAATCAATATCCTCAGGCGAAGTTAATAAAGCAAAACTATCCGTTAGACCAGAGGACACACTAATATCTATGTTACGAGTCTCATCTCCTATAGTAGTTACAACTCCCTGGGTAACTTCCAGAGAAACATCCTCAACATTATAGCAAACCAATGTTAACGCTCCTGCGTCAGATACGCCTTGCGTAAAATTAACGCTGCCCACTGAAGCCGAACCATCAACAAACTCTACACCCTTTATTGTAGGGATAGCTCCCGAAGGAGAATTAGCCGGCCCCGATGTAAATGTCAAGGCCTTTGGCCCTTCATATACTGTGGCTACGTTATGGAACTCATCATAAGCGGTTACTTGTAACTCATTGGTTTCTGTTGCTCTCATTGTATTGTCGCCGCCGGTAAACCTAAAATATTCAGCAGGAGCAGCAGTAACGCTAATATCTTCCTGAGTATCAGTTAACATAGGTTGTTCAGTATCAACGACAGTAACCCTATGTTGTGAGTCTGTTGTTGTTGTTCTAAACGTTATGCCGCCGCTGAAAGTGTGTGAACCGGCATCTGCCATCACAAAAGTATAATTTAGCGGTAACGTCGCTTTAGCATCGCTGCACTCAAACCTCACTGTGCCGCTGTAACCGCTGGCTCTGTTATCATGCTGGTCATATAAGGTAACAGTAATATCGTTAGGAGCGCCGGCAGTTATGGATTGGCTAAGGTCGCTAATCTGGAGTTTTACCGCATCGTCAGGTTTAACAGTGAAAGTATAAGAACCTGCTTCTAACGAATCTCCGCTGCTTCTGATAGCAGTAATAGTAGTTTTTTCTGGTTTGAGGTCACTGGCTTCGGTATCGCTATAATAGAACGGCGCACTCTGGCTCTCACCCACTAAAATTTCAATCTGGATAGTAGGATTCATGCCAAAGGGGTCACGGTAAAACATCTTTTCATCCGAACCAGAATCAGAATCAAGTATAAACGCAGTTTCACTACTTACAGTTGCGTCGTTAGTTCCCGGGTCTTGAGCAATTATATAAAACGGCCCGGAAATAACTCCTGCATCTATAGTTTCAGGACCGGTAATCCTTACGTCTACTGCTACACCAGCTATAACCTCTAAATCAAGGTCGCGATCCTCACTGGCAAAGGAATTTACAGTTCCGTCAGAAACATCCACAGTAGTGATCTCTGCTTTGTAAGCGATTAAGGTTGCTCCACCCGCAACAGAGACGCCATTACTAAACATTATCGGCGTGGGCGTCCCTAACGGCACACCTTCCACTTCAGGGACTGCCGCAGGGGCTGGGTTAGGCCCGGAGAATGTCAACTGTTTCTCGTCGGTATAATTGTTAGGGCCTGAGTCCACTAAATTGTCCAACACATCATAAGCCCTGATAGTCAATTCGTTTTCGCTTCCCGCAGCCATTGAGCTGTTACCGGTTACAATAAGGTAACTGGCAGGAGCAGGAACAATTGTTTCGGTCTGTGTATCTGAAGTTAATCCCGGCACTGCCGTATCACTAACGGTAATTAGAGGTGTTCCCGGGTCATCATCATAATAATCAAAGGAAACTGTGTCTACTCCGGAATCGATATTAATCATACCCAGGCCTCCCGGTGGAGAAGTAGTGCCTGTATTGTAAAAAATCCCATTAGAGCTGGTCTCCAACTCAATGGTATATAATCCCAGCGCTTGAGGGTTATCAAACCTATCCTGGACCTGGACGCTCATAGTTCCCGGTTCACCGGCATTTAGGGTAAGCGCAGGATTCGTGATAACCAGTTTTTCTGCATCCGCAGGAATAACCGTCTGGGCCTGCTCATGGGAGTCTAAATCTCCTGCGGCATCGGTTACGGTTATTGCGGGGCTGCCTGCCTTTTCATCGTAGTAATCAACAGTGACGGAACTGACTCCATCAGGGATAGCAATACTACTATCAGCAAGTTCGGTTTGCGTGCCGGTCTGATAGAAATGGTACTCTTGTTCCGGAGGGGTTGCCTGAGAGTCACTGCTTAGATTAACCTCTACAAACCCTTCTGACTGCGGACTTCCGAATGTATCCTGAACCTCAACAGTTATCGTTCCCTGTGTTCCGGCAGTTAAAGTAAACGCTGAAGATATAATGCGAAGTCTTGACGCTGTAGCAGGGATGATTGTATGAACCTGTTCATCAGAAGTAAGACCTGCTGCCTGGACAATAACCTTGGGCGTTCCCGGCTCCTCATCATAATAATCAAAGCGCACATAACTTTCTCCATTAAGGGCAGTCTTGCTGTTCATTGGGGTAGTGGTACCCTCTTCATAGAAATAATTGAAATCCGGTAATGGATATTCTCTGGCTGGAACAACAAGATAAATACCCTGCGGTTGAGGGTTGCCAAAACCATCCTGTATTTCAACATTCATTGTCCCCGGCAGGCCTGCTTCAAGACTGAGCGGGTCGGTAGTTATAACCAGTTTTTCTGCATCCGCAGGGATAATCGTCTGGGCCTGCTCATAGGGGTCTAAATTTCCTGCGGCATCGGTTACGGTTATTGTGGGATTACCTGCCTTTTCATCGTAGTAATCAACAGCGACGGAACTAGTTCCAGCAGGGATAGTAATACTGGTAGTGGCGGTTTGCGTCCCGGTTTGATAGAAATGGTATTCTTGCGGGTCAACTGCCTGGGAGTTACTTGCCAAATTAACTGTAAATGAGCCGTCCGACTGAGGGTTACCATGAATATCCTGGACTTCTACGGTAATTGCTCCCTGGACGCCTGCTGCCTGATTTAAAGCGTCAGAAGTAATCTGCAACTGTGCTGCATCAGCCGGAGTAACGGCAATGCTATACGAATCATATCCTAAATCTTCGTCCCCTCCGCTTATCCATTTAGCAGTCACGGAAGGACTTGCTACCTTTGTATCTTTGTAATAAAAAGTTGCTGTACCTGTTCCCGCATACATTGTTACGGTAGTAGCCTCTACCATTCCTCCGGCATCTAAATAAAACAACTCCTCGCCTTGAGAATCTGAAGAAAGTTCAAACAGTTCATCGTTTTCCACGAGAGTGTCATTACTAACAATATCCTGGGCAGTTATTATAAAGGCGCCGGATACTTCATCCACAACAACTGCTGCCGGCCCGCTAAGTTCTATTATTGCAGCAGGCCCGGGTTTGGTGGTAATAGGGTCACTGTATCCCCTAACGCCGTTATCGTCCTTAGCTATTATCGTAATTGTTTCAGCAACGTTATTTTTAACATAAACCGTAGCTACGCCATCAATTAATCCGTACCTGGCAGGAGTCTTAAGTTGAAGATAGCTCTCATCTATATAGAACTGGGCATTACCCTCATTACCCTCGTTATCCTCGTTACTCATAATTACTTCGGTCTCAGAGTCAGTTGTCACTATGTTGCCGTAAGGGTCATAAGCAGTAACTGTAACCTCCCATCCGGTACCGGCATCCTGGTCGGTGTCGCAAGTTACCTCATAACGCTTAATAACAGAAGAAGGGCCAACCGTAATTGGGTCTGGATTGTGAAGACCGCTAATCTCGTTTTCCGGATCTTCTACAGTGACCGATTGCTCGCCTACGGTTTTTAGAATTACTCCGTTACCTTTTGAGACGCTGAAGGTTACATACCCCGCTCCTAAACAATCAGCAGTCTGATAATGTATGGTTACGTCTTTTAACGTAGGCGTAATTGTATTATCAGCGCTTGTCATAATTGCCTGATATTTGATATACTTATGGTTATTGTGGACGCTGGATATATCCTGGCCGGAAATGGTGTAGTAAAGGCCAGATACATCAGTTCCAACTTCACCTGCTGCTAAGTCTTCAATCTCATCAGGAGTTACTGCGCGGTTAAATATAGCCACTTCATCTACACTCCCAACATTTTGACTATCGGTATGATTGCCAATCCTACTTAAATCCTGTGTTATTTGTGTATTGGCTGTACTTACATAATTACCATCAATATAAAATTTTGTTGTCCCTCCCGAACTTATAGCTGCGATATGGTGCCAGCCTGCCGATAAAGAGTTGGTATTATATCCGCTCGAAGACCAACTATTGTTATAACATCCTATATTTCCGGAAGAATCCCATATAATATGATGATAAGTTCCCCCTTGCCGCTGGAATAAAGTTCTCCATCCCTGTGCTGTTGTGGGAAGCGGAAACTTAACCCATGCTGCCATTGTTCTATCACCATTCATATTTATTGGTGAGATATTTACATAATCTGAAGTACCATCAAAATTCAATGCCCTTCCAAATTTGCCGGCAATCCAGACAGGAGTATTTACCAGTGTTCCTGTATTATTGCTAGGTGAACTATCTTGCGCACTCATGCCGCTACCTTCATTAAAATGCCATAACCCCACCAATCCTGGAATGAGGTCGGTCTGAGCGTCCCCTTCCCCCGGCCCCACAAACTCTGTCCAGCCGGTATCCGGGAGGGTTGAAGAAGCAATCAGGAATTTGATGCTTGTATCTTCAGGCACATCAGCATTCCAGGATATGCCGGAAAACCACGCCGGCTGCTCTAAATTCTTTATTGAGGAAGTAAACGTACCAGAAGTGCTATACAGCGTTTTACTTTCCCACCAGGCAATGTCCCTGGCGTAATACGCCGACCCTAAGATATCTGTATCTCCATCGCTATCTATATCGGCGGCGTAGATACCCCAAGTATGATCAAAACCTCCATCGATTACGTGTTTAGTAAAGCTTTGCATACCGTCGTTCTCATACCATGCCACGTCATCAGCATAAGCAGCCGAACCTAAAACATCAATATCTCCGTCTCCATCTATATCTGTGGCATAGACGTCAATAGCGCCGTCAAAACCTCCATCAATTGTGTGTTTGGTGAAACTTTGCGCGCCGTTATTCTCCCACCAGGCAATGGCATCGTGGTAAAGCGCTGCACCTAACACATCAATATCGCCATCTCTATCTACATCAGTAGCGTAGATGCTGTAACCACAATCAAAATACGTATCAATATTATGTTTGGTGAAACTCTGGTTACCGTCATTCTCATACCAGGCAATGTCATCCCAACCCTCTGATACACCTAAAACATCAATGTCGCCATCTTTATCTACATCTATAGCATAGACATCACGAACATAATAAAAATATGAATCAACAAAGTGTTTGGTAAAGTTCTGCTCCCCGTCATTCTCATACCAGGCAATGTCATGGTCGTAGACCGCTGCACCTAAAACATCCATATCTCCGTCGCTATCCACATCTATGGCATATACACTACAAGCATAATTAAAATTTCCATCAATTACGTGCTTGGTAAAATTCTGCAGGCCATCATTCTCCCACCAGGCGATGTCATCAGTATTAGCTGCTGCACCCAAGACATCCATATCGCCATCACTATCTACATCAACAGCATACACGCTATGGGCACCATCAAAACCTCCATCAATTATGTGCTTGGTAAAGTTCTGCGCGCCGTCATTCTCCCACCAGGCGATGTCATCAGCTTCACGTGCTGCACCTAAAACATCCATATCTCCATCGCTATCCACATCTGCGGCGTAGACGTCAATAGCACCAACAAACTCTCCATCGATTACATTTTTGGTAGTAGGGATAGCCACAGAATAAAGCGACAGTTCCGCTGCCTCGCCTGTTCCCCGCACTTGCGTACCTAAAGCCGGGCCGCTTGCGCCGCTTTTGAATTCCGTATCAGAACTCTGCCTCCATTCTTCAGGAACAACAAACCAGTAATTCTCAGGTAACACTGCTTGAGCATCTGTTGAAGAAAACTGGATTTTACCGGTATAGTTCGCCGTAATATTGTTACTGGCATCCAATGCCGTTACTGTTATATCACTGGGCGTGCCGGCATTTATCGAGGACGGGATTCCTTCTACTTTTAAACTTACTACTTCTTCGCCGCTGCCAACCACAATAGGAGAAGAGGCGCCCGAATAGTCGTAATCAGTAACGCTTATCGTAATAATTTCCGGCGTAGCGTCTTTAGCAAAAACAGTGGCAGTGCCTCCGGAAAGATTATAAAACACTGCTATCGTATCGTAGCTATCGTTGGTATAAAATTGCGCATCACCGTTGCTAGAAGGAGCAATTGCCACGGCTGCGCTGGCAACTGTATTGCCGTATTTATCTTTAGCTGTAACTGTCTCCTGCCAGCCAACACCTATGGTCTGAGGAGTGTGCGTGGTTACTTCATAATAACTGATATCGCCGGCTTCTACAGAGATGTATCCTGTGCTTGCCGTTATGTCATCTTTATCTTCAATCGTCAGGAAAACTTCCTCAACCACGTTATCTTTAATATAAGCTTTGGCTACTCCTTCAGTGAAACTATAGATAATAGTAGTGGCCTCGTAAGACTCGTCTTTATAAAACTTGACATTACCGGTAGAGCTGATGATAGTAACAGGTTTTGTAGCGTTAGTGGCTAAATTAGTAAACTGGTCATAGGCTTTAATTGTTTCTGTCCACTCTTCACCTACTACCTGGGGAGTGTTTGTAGTTATTGTATAATAATTAACCTGGGCCGGGTCAACAGTTATAGAATGCAGCGCCAGCCCTAAGCTATCGCCGCTTGTCCTGTTGGCTCTTAAGGTGTATGTTTTTGCAAGGGTATTTTTATAATAAAAAGTTGCCGTGCTTTCTGCTGCGGGTATTGTGCTATTTAGAATCTCATCCACATCAGCGCCGCCGGCATCCCTGTAGAATTTAGGCGTACCCTCCTCGCCAGCCGCAGGTATGGAAGTAAGGTCAAAAACTGTATCCTGGGTAACATTACTTTCATTATTAAACTCATCATAACTGGTAATGACTATCGCGCCGGACACCTCACCGGCAGTAACAGTTGATGCGCCGGTTAAGGTAATATGGTCAGGCACAGCAGGATTAACGGTAATGGTATTTGACCTGCCTGTCTTACCATTGGTATCCGTGGCAGTTATATTGATATTTTCCGCTACTGTATCCTTAACATAAATTGTTACTTCTCCATTGACTAAATTATACGTATTAGCGGCCTGCTCAGTTGTTCCTGTAATATCGGTATAGAATTTTGCGCTGCCCTTATTACTCATTGTTACCGGCAAAGAAGCAGTAACTGCTTTATTACCATAACCGTCATAGGCAGTAACTGTCTCCGACCAGGTTACACCAGCAGTAGGGTTAGGCATAGTCTGGGCAGTAACTGTGTAATAATCAATGGAAGAATGAGTAACCGTAATATCGCTCTGCATACCACTAATATTACCATCTTCAGTATCCTCTGCTTTCACCCATTGCGTGCCCATGGTCTTAAGAGTTACGCCGTTATCTTTTGCGGCTGAGAAAACTACTGTTCCTGCACCGGGGCAACTGGAGTTCTGGTAGCGGATAGTTACATCGCGCAGTTGCGGTGGAGTTACATTATCCGACTCTAAAATCGCCTTGTACTTAATATACTGATGGTTGTTGTGAACTAAGGAAATATCTTTGCCGGAAGTGGTGTATACAGGCCTTACGCCATTTTTATAATGTTGCAGGATTTCTGGGTCAGTTAATGCGCGAGCGTAGATAGCCACTTCATCAATTGCTCCGTCAGCAGGCCAACGATAAGTACTTGCACCGGGATTCCCAATACCTATATGCCACGGCGTAGTTCCATACTCTCGCGCAGCGGTCCCAGGAGTAAACGTGTTTGTTCCTTCAAGATTTCCATTGACGTAAATCTTAGTTGTTCCTGCTGACTTATCTACAACGCCAACCACATGATAAAAGAGGCCGGGATTAAAAGTATTAGAAGTTGTAGCTCCCTCCCACACATCACCGGTTAGAAGATGAACCATAACAAATCTTTTATCGTATCCATATCTAAGCCCTATATGCCAACCCGTTTTCATAACAATACCTTGATAAGCGTTGTTATCGCTTCCTGTTCCCGGAGGAACAATCCGTGGCCTGTACCACGCCTCCAGGGTGTAGTTACCTTCCTGCACGTTCTCCAAGCTTGAGTTATTAGGTATGTCTACATAACTATTATCGCCATTAAAACTACCGGCATGAGAGCCCAACTTAGCAGATGCAGTAAAAGTAGCGCCATTGTAAGCTACACCGCAATTCTTATTTTCTGAACCGTCTTCCCAGCTATTATCCATATGCCACACTCCTACCAACCCGCTATTAGAAACTCCATCCGGTCCCAGAAACTCTGTCCAGTTTACGTTATCCGATGAGCTGGCAATCTGAAGCTTTAATGACGTGCCTCCTGGTTTATAAGCGTTCCAGGAAATACCTGAAAACCAACACCCCTGGCCTAAGTCTTCCATCTGTGAGGTGTAAGTGCCGGAAGAAAAATACTTGGGCGTACGATAGCCATAACATTTTCCATAATATTCTCCAATAAGCAAATCATCATCGCCGTCGTTATTTAAATCAGCAAAAGCAGGAGCAGCACGAGAACCAATATCAGGCATATCCCAGCTTGAGTCTCTCGTCCATACGGGTGATGTCTGACTTCCCGTATTTTTATAAGCATAACATCGTCCACCAGATTCACCAACCAGCAAATCATACTTACCATCGTTATCTAAATCAGTAAACGCAGGAGAAGTATTACTTCCAATATCAGGAATATCCCAGCTTGAGTTTCTTGTCCATACAGGTGATGTTTGACTCCCTGTATTTCTATAACCAAAACATCTTCCATAATCTTCTCCAACCATCAAATCATACTTACCATCGTTATCTAAATCAACAATTGCAGGAGCAGCACGATAACCAATATCAGGAACATCCCAGCTTGAATTTCTTGTCCATACAGGTGATGTTTGACTCCCTGTATTTCTATAAGCATAAGATTTTCCATAATATTCTCCCACCAGCAAGTCATACTTACCATCGTTATCTAAATCAGCAAACGCAGGGGTAGCCCAAGAACCAATATCAGGAACATCCCAGCTTGAGTTTCTCGTCCATACAGGTGATGTTTGACTCCCTGTATTTCTATAAGCATAACAATTTCCACCATCTCTACCAATTATCAGATCATACTTACCATCATTATTTAGATCAGCAAACGCAGGAGTAGCACGATAACCAATATCCGCTGTATCCCATGAAGAATTCCTTACCCAACCTGGAGCAACACCTGATGTTAGGACTGCCTCATCTCCTGTTCCAGCAACAACTGTCTGTTTCCGGACTCCGTCAAAATCCGCATCACTGGTTTCTGTCCACTGCTGGGGCACCACAAACCAGTAGTCCTCAGGCAAGATTCTCTGCGTGTCGCTGGAAGTAAAATGAATCTTGCCACTGTAATCAGAGGTAGTGTTGCCGTTAGCATCTTTAGCGCTCACTGTGACGCTGCTGGCTGTCCCGGCAACAACAGAGTCAGGTATCCCTTTTACTTCCAAATATACTACAGGTTCTGTAGAGGGATCAACAACAATTGACCCGCTGGCCACGCTTCTTGTGCCGTCTGTGGCATTAACAGTAATTGTCTCTGCCTCGGTATCTTTCACATAAATCTTAACTGTTCCCGAAGACATGGTGTAAGTTGTAGTTTCCTTTTCCGGAGCGCAACTCTCGTCAGTATAAAACTTTGCCCAGCCGGTATTGGTAAGAGTTAACGTGGTGTCAGGATAAGAAGTAACTGTGTTGCCGTAAGCGTCAGAAACTCTTATAGTTTCTGGCCAGCCTTCGCCCACGTTTTGCGGTGTACTGGTAGTTATCTCATAATGGTTAAGACCTAATCCGGTAACAGTAATTTCGTCCTTCGTCCCGGTTATATTACTGTCTTGCGTGTCAGTAGCAGTAACTGACTGTTCGCCCACGGTTCTTAAAATTACGCCTTCTCCTTTAGCGGCAGAGAAGACCATGGCTCCCGCGCCAGCTAACCCTTCGTATTGATAACTAACTCTTACATCATTCAAAGTAGGTGCAACTAAATCATCCGTACTCTCTAAGATAGCTTTATACTTAATATACCTGTGGCCATCGTGAAACGAGGGAATGCTTGCCCCGGAAACTGTATAATAACCGGAGTATTGAAGAATCTCCGAAGCGGATAAAGCGCGGTTGTAGACAGCAACTTCATCCAGCAGGCCATTCAAATATGTATGGAAAGTAGCATACCCTATAGTTAACGGGTGGGAAGACGTATGTGGAATTTGGGAATAGGCTCCTGTCTTTAGTAACTTTCCGTCAATATATACCTTTAAATTGCTGCCGTCATAAGTGCCTGCTACATGGTGCCAATTGCCGTCATTTACTGTTTCGGTAGTCTGGACGCCGCCATTGCCTCCTGCAGAAAAAACTTGAAAAAGAACAGTCCCGCTTTTATTCAACCATAACCCGTAATTCCGGTAGGTTGAATTACCTTTACCTACCAGTCTTACCCAGTCAGAGGCATTAGCATTTACTTTCACCCAGGCTGCTACGGTCATGTTCTTGCCGAGCCTTAAAGAAGAAGCATCTTCCACGTTCACATAATCATCGCCATTAAAACTTAAGGCATTATACGTGGCAGTGCCAAGTTTTCCATTACTACTCCACGTTGCACCGTCAATCGTGCCGGTATAACTGTTGCCCGAAGAATCAACAACTGTCGTATCTGTGTTATTGTCAGTATCGAAGTGCCATAACCCCACTAATCCGGCTTGCGCAGCTGCCTGACCTGAAAACTCTGTCCATTCTACATTATCGGCCGAAGTTGCCACCTGAAGCTTAACACTGGTTCCAGCCGGTGTATCTGCATCCCAGGATATTCTCGTAAAGGAACAATCCTGTCCCAAATCTTTCACTTCTGAAACATAACTTCCTGACGCAGGGTAAATCGTTCCCTGTCTTATATATTTAAGCTTATTATTGGTATTATCAAAATAAGCTATGTGCACCATATCATTAGAATCAACGGCAATGGAAGTGCCATAACGACCCATATCTCCCGGTGAGTCCAAGGTGCTAGTTTTCCAACTGCCGGAAGCGTTGGTGGCGTATTTCAAATCATCATTATCTTCATTAAAATAACTTATATGCACCTTATCATTGGAATCAAGGGCGATAGAAGTATAATATCCTTTATTTCCTGCTGTATCAATACTCGTTGTTACCCAGTTCCCAGAGGCGTTGGTAGCGTATTTTAAATCATCATTACTATTATCAAAATAACTTATATGTACCTTATCATTGGAATCAAGGGCAATAGAAGTCCATTGACCAACAGTACCTGTAATGTCCACAGAAACACTCTGCCAACTGCCGGAGGCATTAGTAATGTATTTAAGGTTTCCATCGGTGCTATCATAATAACTTATATGAAGTTTGTTATTAGAATCAATAGCTATAGAAGGATAAGCACCCACATTTCCTATTGAATCCAAAGTCGTAAGTGTCCATCCCCCGGTAATAGTAGAGGCATACTCTAAATTATGGTCGTCATGTGCCCGATAAATTGCTATATGAACCTTGTTGTTAGAATCCACTACTATAGAAGAATGCTCCCCCCGTCTATCATAATATCCTCCGCCTAACCCAATATTCCGCCAACTGCCGGAAACATTGGTAGTATATATAAGCCCATAATTATAATAATAACTTATGTGCACTTTATTATTATTATCAACAGCTAAAGAAGGTATCCCACCGCTACAGCTTCCTATTTTAACAAACTGCCATGTCCCTGAAGCGTCCGTAGCGTATCTGATTGTGCCATCATTATTATAATAACATATGTGAGCGTGGTTATTAGAATCAAAGGCTAAGGAAGGATATATATGCCCATCTCCTACAGAAGCCAAAACCACGGGGTCTGACCAGCCTGCTGTTCCCTGGAGAGTAACTTTACCCTGGGCACTTACATCTAAAGCTTCTGTTACCGGAGTTACAAACCAAAAATCTTCAGGCAAAAGTGCCTTGGGGTCGCTGGAAGTAAAATGAACCTTTCCCTTATAATCGTTAGTAATATACCCGTTTGCATCTTTAGCATACACTACCACATCACTTTGTGTACCAGCAACAAAAGGATCGTCAATATCGTTTACCTCAAGAGTAACCATCGGTTCTGAAGTGGGGTTAATCGTAATCGGGCCTGAAGTAACGCTGTTTGTTCCGTCGGTTGCGGTTATTGTAATTGTTTCAGCGTAAATGTCTTTTATATAAATCTTTCCTTGCCCGCCGGATAAGGTATGAACAGCAGTTTCGGTAGTTTCAGTTTGGTCGGTATAAAACTTTGCTTTACCCGTATTCGATAACGTCATTACTGTATCGGGGTAATCGCTAATTGTATTGCCGTAACTATCCACTGCCCTTAAGGTCTCACTCCAGCCCAGACCTGCGGTTTGCGTAGAAGACGTAGTAATTGAATACCTGCTAAAATCTAAATATGTAACTTCAACTTCAACAGACTGTGAGCCGGTAAGGTCTGAATTTTGCGTATCTGTAACTGTAACTGTCTGCTCGCCTTTAGTTTTTAATGTTACACCTCTTCCTTCTGCCGCGGGAAAAGTAACCTTTCCTATCCCGGCCAACCCTTCATACTGATAACTGATAGTTACACCTTTTAAGATTGGCGTATCCGAAGTTTCCGGCAGTCGCTCTAAATAAGCCCTGTATTTAACATATCTGTGATTTCTATGCGCAGAAGAAATAGCCTGGCCTGGAGTTGTGTAATAACTATCTACTGCTGCGCCCGGGCCAAGAAACTCTGTCCACTCGCCGTCTTGCGGCTTTGAGGCAACCTGGAATTTGACCGAAGTACCCTCGGGCGTATCCGCATCCCAGGAGATGGCAGAAAGCCAGCAGACCTGCCCTAAGTCTTTTTCGCTGGAAGTAAACATCCCTGAAGGATAATAAATTATTTTCTGGCTAGCACATTTAAGGTCATTGTTATCGTCATCATAGTAACTTGTATGGACGATATGGTTAGAGTCAACGGCAATACTTGCGTACTTGCCAACGTCTCCTGTTGAATCTATTACAGCGCCTTCCCATAATCCGGAAGCGTTGGTGAGGTACTTGAGGTCTCTGTTACTGTTATCAAAATAACAGATGTACACTTTATCATCAGAATCAAGGACGATAGATGTACCGTACCGGCCCAAATCTCCCGGGGAATCCATGGCAGTGGCTACCCAGCTTCCGGAAGCATTAGTAGCGTATTTTAAATCATCGTTACTCTCATCAAAATAACTTATATGCAGCTTATCGTTGGAATCAAGGACAAGAGAAGTCCATTGGCCAACATCTCCTCCTGTATCAATACTCGTTGTTACCCAGTCTCCGGAGGTGTTGGTGGCGTATTTAAGGTCGTAGTTGGTTCTATCTCGATAACTTATAT
Organism: Candidatus Omnitrophota bacterium; assembly: GCA_020343495.1. Classification (GTDB taxonomy): domain Bacteria; phylum Omnitrophota; class Gorgyraeia; order Duberdicusellales; family 4484-171; genus JAHISK01. Next base: position 19,642 of record CP070797.1, read on the forward strand.
GCACCTTATCGTTAGAATCAATGGCAATACTTGGGTATTCGCCAACACGCCCAGAAGAATCTAATATAGTATTTACCCATTCGCCTGACACATTAGTGACATATTCAAGGTCAGATTGATCAACATCATAATAGGCTATATGTGTTTTATCATTAGAATCAATGGCAATGGATGAATAGCGTGGTCTATGAGAATATATTTGGACAACTAGTGTAGTTACCCAGCCACCCGAAGCATTAGTGGAATGATAAACCTTGCCTGGCCAATAATAATCGTGACAAAAACTTATATGCACCTTATCGTTAGAATCAATGGCAATTGATGGATATTGAATATCACCGCCGGAATATATCAAAGTATCTACCCAATCTCCGGAAGCATTGGTAGAATACCTAATACCAGAAGCGCTCCCGTCCCTATAAGCAATATGCAGGTTCCCTTGAGAATCAACAGCAAGAGAGGTCCATGAGCCCGCATCTCCTGGAGAATACACAACAGCAGGAACGGCCCCTTCCCAGGTTCCGTAGCTTCCTAATTTTACCCCTGCTTCTTCACCTGAAACGGAAACAGTTGTCTGGAAAGGCTCTCCGGCTCTAAAATCTATCTCCGAACTCTGAGTGTATGTCTCAGGGGCAACAAACCAGTAAGTCTCCGGCAACTCTACAGGTAGCTCTGCTTCCGTATCGCTGGAAGTAAAATGAATCTCTCCTGTATAATCGTAGTTGGTGTTACCATGAGTATCCACGGCCCTGACAGTAACATCCGAAGGCGTACCCACAGGTATAGTTTCAGGAAGCCCTGAGACCTCAAATCCTGTATGGATATTGGCTTTTACCGTTAAAACATCGCTGACATCGTCTGCGCCTATATCACCATCGTACTCTGTAGGGTTATCGGAAGCAGTAATTGTCTGGTCTCCCGCCTCATCATCATAATACCAGAAGTTAGCAGAAGACTGGCCCTCACGTATAACTATGCCTGTGTCGGTAATGTCAATTCCGCCTGTGACCGCGTCGTAGAACCTGGCGTTTGCGCTGCCGGAGGTTGTATATAGGTAAACAGTCTCAACGCCGCTAATACGAGGCTCTCCATCCAAATCATAACGCGTCACAGTGTAAGGAGCCCTTGCTCCTCCTGCAATTATATCGGTGGGGTCAGTAAGCGCGTAAGAGCCGGTAGTGGCAGCCGGGTCATCAGCAATGGTGAAGTTCTCTTCAGTAGTGATATCCGATAAATACTGGATTGTATAGGTTGAAGCGCTAAGAGAGTTAGCGCAGTTATAATCCGTAACTACTGCTTTAAGCCCTGCGTCTGTTTCTAATTGCGGCTGTTTTACTGGTTTACCAAAAGCAGTTTGAACTTCAGGGGAGAAAGAAGAAGACGTTATATACAACTCATCAATTATTCCGTTAAAATTGGCATTAGTTGAAGAACTGTTGCCTATATAAAAATTAGAACCTATTCCGGAAGGAGAAAGCGCGGTTGTATCTATGCCTTTGGCTATACCATCCACATACAAAACATAAGTATCATTATTATAATCCCAGGCTATTTTTACCCAGTGCCATTTTCCGTCATAGGTGTCAGCAGTATCCTGTACGCTCTGGGCTGCGCCAAATTTAAAAGTAAGCATTCCTGAACTGTTATAGTAGAGGTTAAACCCTCCCCCTCCATACAATAAATACTCATCAGCAACAGGGTTATCCGGGGAACTGGATTTCACCCACATACCTAAAGAACCAACTGTTTCCTTAAGATTAGATGTGGTAGAAAACATCTGGTAATCCCCGGCAGCGTTAAACTGAATACCGCTTCCATTGATACCGCTAACTACTGTTGTAGCGCTTTGAATACGGCTGTCTACTCCCACGGTATAATCGGCGCCATCGGTAGTTGAATCCATACCGTCATAAAAAGTCAAGTCAGGATGAGGATGGGCGAAACTGTTAGCAAAGTCCGAATGAAAAGCGCCGTAAGGAAGGATGGCGTCATTGTAGATATATATCTCATCAAGGATATGGTCAACGAGGCCTTCGTCCACGCAGGTTCCCAACACAAGGTCTTTAGCCAGTGCGCCCATTGCGCAGTCAGCATTGGTATGTGTCTGGGTTATGTACCGACCATTGTAATAAATCTTACAGACGTCAGCTGCTGTATCATCCCAGACAAACCTTAAATGTACCCATTCATCCGCCTCCCATAAAGGATCCTGGGTTTCGGTGATAGTTGTAGAAGACTCAAGAGTTGCTCCCTTTACGCCGAATTCCAAAGTAGCTTCTGTTCCGTCATCATAAACCCTCACCCAGATAGCATTGGCTGTGCCGCTGGTATCCGAACCAAAAAGATATTTAGAGCCACCTTGCGAGTCAGCAAACTTGTAAGCAGGTTTATACCAGAACTCAATCGTTCCCTTTAACCAGTCACTCATAAGTTCAGCAGAGCTTACGGTAAGGCTTTCACCGTCTTCATCAATGTTAAAAGCTGTACCTCTCTTAGCGTCGGTTGTAGTAATGTTAACAAGGTCTTTTGAAGCTGTTGCGTCTCTGGTCTCGGTACCCTCGGCATTATCCACTGCTGTGCCTGCAGTTTCATCGCAGCGATAGTGGGCTAATATATGACTGCCGGCAGGGCTTATAGGATAAACATCGTGGATTTTAAATACCGGTTTATATGTAGTCTGAATTGTGCCGTCTAAACTAAACACAAACTTATTATCAAGGCCGGAACGGATTTCGTAAGCGCCTTCTGATTCATTAAACCCGTCGTTGTCAGCGTCACCCAACATAGCGGTTTCCAAAGTTCCTGTTGTAACTGTTGGCACGGAAGGCGACTGGTAATCAGTAATTTCTCCCGTATCAACACCGATAATTTTGAGTATCTGGTTATCGTAATAAGTGGTTTCGTGGTCTCTGGTTGTTTCCGGAGTTTCTCCGTAATATCCATACATCCCGGAAGCGATATAATCGGTAAAGGCATCGTCAACTTTGCGCGTCTCTGTACCTTCTAAGAGCTTTTCATATTTAATACATTTAACTATTTTGCCGGTAGGATAAACTGTCCACTCTTCATAAACGTCTGCTTCTGCCCCTAAAGAAAATTTATTTTCAATCTTTATACGAGAAGGACTGGCTTCCAAGAGTTTTAAGTATGAAGCCTGGTTTACCTGAACTTCGGCACCCTGGTCTAACTCGGTGATAAGTTCTGTTGCTGAACCAAAGTTTCCACTCCAGGATGCGCCTGTTCCTTTACGGAATTCAGATATTCCGCCGTCAACTTCTTTAAATACCAGCTTAAAATCCGATGAACCCCGACCGCCGGTTTCAATTGACATTACTGCCGAAGGAGTAGGATTAGTTAATGTAGGGTCAATCTCAATCTCTCCGCGCTTGCCGCCTTCGTAAAACCAGACTCTTGATGTATCGGCCCTATGAGGGTTATTGCGGCTTCTGGCTTCTAACCGCTGGGCGCGGGTCTCTTTTTCTTTTTCTGAGAGTTTACTTTCTTTAAAATCTTTCCAGTCAACAATGACATCGCCAAACACTTCATTACTTACGCTTTCCGTTACGACTTCTTCTCTCTCACCGAAGAAAAATCTTTTTACTTTCTTTCGTACTCTATGTTTAACGTCGGAAGCGTCTCTCTTAATTGCACTTTCATCAGCAAGCACCGTATCCCAGTAAACGCGCGCCTGAGAATAACCTAACTGAGCAGTGTCGGTCTTAAAAGAAAACTTATTGTAATACTTAACTCCGTCAAACCCCAACTTTGCCACTAACGTCCCCATAGAAGATTCCTGGTAAACCGTAACTGTTCCGTCGTCGTTCTCCTCATAACTAAGTTCTGCAGGTTCTTCTTCTAAATCTTCCCAGAAGAAAATCCCCCATTTGCCCTGCACATAAACCTTAAAATTCCTAACTTCCTCTCCAAACCCCTCTCCCTCATCTGCCCATAGAGAAACTCCCTTACTGGTAAACACGTACTTCTGAATGCCTTTCTTTGACCTCATAAACACTTCATAACGGTCATCGCTTACTTCCTTAAATATGTAAGGGGTAAACTTTCCTGTTTCGTCTTTTAAATAAAAATCCTGTGGGTGGGTCTGGGCGTTATACACCGTGACTCCAAACCCTAAACCAAAAATTAATGGCACTATCTCTTCTTCCGGCACTTCTTCCCTGACTTCTACCACCTCTTCTTTTTCTTCCTCTAATTCTTGCGGGACTAATTCTTCCTCTTCTGCTGGAAGTGCTTTTACTTTTTCTTTCAAAGGTTCGGCCTTCGGCACAATATCAAGAAACGACACTACTGCTTCTCCTTTTATAACAAAAGCAGCGTCGGAATCGTCAAAAATGCTTGCGTCGTAGCCGTCAGAAATTCTTAGCACCGCCGTATCAGAAGCCACAGCAGGAACAGTCCATAAATAACTTCCGTTATTTTCTATATCCTCGGCAATAACACTGTAAGTCTGGCCGCTGTCCAGCGAATACTGCAGGGTCATCGGGTAAGAGTAGTCATACTCAACGGCAGACCATTTAATTTCATAGGTTTGGCCTGCCAATAGAATTTCGCCACCGTTAGGTGAAAGCAAAACAATGTCTCCCGGCGCATATTCAAGCTTTATTGATTTAACTTCTAATTGAGGCTTTTCTTTCTTAAAATGCAGCCGGCATACTAACGTATCCCCGGCGCTGAAATCTTTCTTTGACGCGTAATAACGCACAGCCTGTTCACAGTTAATCTTAAAAGTCTTGCCGGCGTCAGCTGAAACGTCCGCTCTTAATACCTCCTGCGGGTTCAGGGGCAGCTCGTAAGATATGTTCATCATACGAGTCATAAAAGGAGTCTTAACCGGCGCTGACTGGTAACTGCCGTCTTTAGTGCCTTGCAGTAAGACAATATTTCCGTTCTCCTTAATTGTGGTATTAGTAAACTCAGCCAACTTTACTTCTTCCTGAGGATTATTGCCTCGGGAAACTTGAGGCGCGGCAGAGGCGTATTTGCGGACTCTTATCCACCTATACAACACCCTGCTATCTTCTTCATTTATGGATTTTACTTTTAACCCGACGTAGCCTTTCTGTAAATCCGCCGTAGTTCCTTTATATATTGTTTGCGCTTGCCTTTCTTTAAACCCTTGAGAGTAACGCTCAAATATTATCTTATTTGCCTCGGCAATAACTCTGTAATCATAAACGGTATTTTCTACTATGGGTTTGGAATCGTTGGTTTTAACATAACCGCCCACTGCTATGCAATGTTCAGCTCCCTTATACACGGAAGAATAAACAAGCTGGTCTACGTCTTCCTCTACGGAAGAGGTATATTTTTTCCCGCGGATAATCAACGCTGCCTCTTTTCCTCCCTTTACCATAGCTGAATACTCTATTACACCTCCCCCAAACGCATAATCTTTTGACGAAACTTGCGCATCGCTAATCAGCAACCCTGAACTTGATAAAGACAACTTTCCTTGGGAATCCAGCTGGGTCGCCCACTTTTCGCTATCAAGAGAGGCCCCTTTAAATTCGTCACAAAAATCAAAAACCTGGTCGGGATTTGATAAATCTTCAGCGTCTCTATTCCCGTAATAAACGTAAATACTTATTCCCCCTGCCGGTATATGGGGAATCTTTACCCAAACCTTTGCTAACCGGCGAGGTCTTCTGCCGGTAACTTCTTCAATATAATGAGGCAGCAAGGTCTGGCCGTCGGCAGCAGTAAACCGAACATCGCGAAAATCTGCTCCTATCTCACCCTGGCAATGAAAGTCTGCCTCTTCTACGACAGCAGACTCTCCCATAGCTAACTTCATCTGATAATTAACTAAAGACGCCGACGTATTACTTATCTCTATCTTTTTTCTATATTTACACTCACTAAGGTACGGCGCCCCAAACGACCCAACTGTGCCGGCGCTGTCAGTATAACTAATTTTTACCTCATGAAGTTTACTTTCCGCACCGATATATGCTTTCCATCTAATTCTCTCCCCGGAAATAAACCCGCCGGTTAAAGGCAGGCCGTTGACTACGGAAGCATAATTATCTCCGTCGTCAGCACTAACTTCTAAATTAACGCTGCCTTCTGACTTCCAATTTACGGTTATACTTTCAACTTTGCCTTCTGTAACGATAATTTCTCTACACAGGTATTTACCTTGCAAATCTTTCGGTAAAAGGTAATCGCCTTTGCCGTCTGTCCGCCAAACCAAAGGGGACTTAAAAATTACCGTGTCAGGGTCAGCATACACCGCCGTAATATACCCCACCCCTACCGCACACGCTACTAAGAAAATTATAAGCGAGCGAGGTTTAGCCTCAATCAATCTCACTAAAGTTTTTATAAACTTCCTCATCTTCATCACCTTTTCTTAGTTCACGAACCAAAACCGCGTATTGCGTTTTGAATCAAACATCCAGGAACCAGAACTAAAAACCCAATGCCGGGAATCAAAAATCTTACATTCGGTATCTAATATATCTGACCGGGGATTTAAAATCCAACACCCCGACTCCGACATTGACGAAAGAGGATCAACAATCCAGCAGCCGGGATCAAAAATCCAGTATCTAGCAATAGATATAGAAGATTTATACCTTCGCAGAATACTATCCCACGAAGGGAAATGGAAAAGCTTCAAAATTACAAACATTTTAATTCCTGACATATTTTTCTCCTTTTTATTACCAGTTGAGCAATTTAATTATACCATTTACAAAGTTGTAGCCACAATCCGTAAACCTACTTAAAGTTTATGCACAAACTACCTTATATTTATATACTTTATACTCTATACTTTTTTAAATTTTTTATAAAATATACACCAATAGGCAAAAAAGAGGAGATATTATTGAGGTTGACAGACTTTATCACGGTTCCAACCTTGAATAGACCTCAATAATCGCCAAGACTGGCTTTAACTTTCTCAGGTATTACCGAGATTGAACCTCGATATTTCGGATGACTTTATCTTCGTAAAGTTCAACTTTCTCCTGGGAAAATGTCTGAGTAATCAACTCATTAATAATCCGGTCCCTCTGGCGCCTAGTATATTCAAACTCCACTTGCTGACGCACCTGCTTAAAAGGCTTATCCTGAGCAGGTTCTTTCTCGTTAATATGAAAGACGTAAAATTCATCCTTTATCTTAAGTACGTCAGTTACCTCGCCCTTATTAAGTTGAAAAATCTTATCTAACACCTGCGATGACAATATTTCTTCTAATTCGGGAGCAAAAGGTGCATCTTTTGAAATCCAGCTATCTATCCTGGTGATATTTCTTCCGCCGACTTTCTCAAAATTTCTGCCTTTATTCAATTGGTGGACTATTCTGTCTGCCTCCTTTTTGCTTTTTGATTTAACATAACTGAGCTTCACTTTTTCTTTTATGCGATATTTTTCTTTATTCTGCTCATAATATTTGCGCAAATCTTCTTCGCTGATTTTGAGTTTGGTGAATTCGTCAGCCACCAACTTCTCAGCTAAAATCCCTCTCCTGGCGCGCTCTATCTCATGGATTACATCTGCTTCTCTGTCAAGTCCCTGACGCTTTGCCCTTTTAGCCAGGGCGAGGGTGGCAATATACTTACGGAAAAAATCCAGGCGCCAGGTTTTGCTCGTCTGGAAGTTCTCTTTAAGAAACCGGTTAAGTTTCTCTGATTCCCGCTCTAACTCCGAGAAGTATATCTTCTCTTTACCTATCGTTGCTATAATAAGGTCTTTGGCTGCCTCCTCTTCCTTAGACTCAGAAAAAACACTAGCCGTAACTACAATCGTCATTACCGCCATCATTGGAACCAACAATTTTATTTTCATCATCCGCCTCTCCATACCCGGTGTACGTTGGGTTTATTCTATAAGTTTATGTTGAACGGCATACTTTATAAGTTCTGACGTCTTATGAAGCCCCAGTTTTTTAAGGAGATTATTCTTATAGTTTTCTACGGTCCTGCGGCTAATAAAAAGGACTTCGGCTATTTCTTTTGCGGTTTTTCCTTCTACTATGAGGCGTAAGATATCAGCCTCCCGTTCAGTAAGGATTTCTTCAGCCGGTCCCTTGCCCTCACGGGTAACTTTTTCTATCATATACCGGGAAACCTGAGGGCTCATATACACCTCTCCCTTAGAAACATTACGTAAAGCCGGCAAGAGTTCCTCAACAACGTTCTCCTTATGAAGATACCCTTTAACGCCTAACTTCAATGCTTTTGCTATATAAATATTTGCCCGGTGCACTGTAACCATAATGACTTTTGTATTCGGCGAAAGATAACGAATTTGCTCAATTACATCAAGGCCGCTCTTTTTAGGCATTGTAATATCCAGGAGAATGATATCCGGTTTAAGATTTTCTGTATTGCGAATAACTTCTTCTCCGTCTACAGCCTCACCCACCACTTTATACTCTGCCTGATTACGTAATATACTCTTGATTCCTTCACGAATAACGTCGTGATCGTCAGCAATCAATACTTTCACCGCCATTTCTTGTCTCCTTCTTACACTACCAATTCCACACTAATCTTAGTTCCTTTACTCACCTGGCTCTTAATATCCAACTTACCGCCTAAGAGCTCTATCCTTTCCCTTAACCCCTGTAAGCCCAGCTTCAACTTATCTTCACGTCGGCGCCGCGGCCGAGTGAGAAACTGCTGGTAATCAAACCCTTTACCGTCGTCGCTAACGCTAAGATACACGGTGCGGTCTTTTTTCTGAAGGGATACCGTAACATTTCTTGCGTCAGCGTGTTTAATAACATTGGTTAAACACTCCTGCACTACGCGGTAAAGAGCAAGGCTGTATTCGGGAGCGAGTTTTAAATCATAAGCCGGCTTATAATAGCGGTACTTACAATGCATTAGTTTCTGGTGTTCCGACACTAAAGCAGCGATACTTTCTACCAACCCTAAATCATCCAACTCCGGCGGCCGCAACAACTCAGAAATATTATGCCCTCTATAAATTAAGCTGTCTAATATCCCTTTACTTTTCTCAATCTTTTCTCTCTGCTCAAGGTTTTTGCCCTCTATATTTTTCTCAATAAGTTCTAAATAAATCTTTAATGCGCTTAAGTCCTGGCTTAACTGGTCGTGAATTTGACGGGAAAGGTTTTTACGTTCCTCCTCTTCCAGGCGAATCATTTTGCGGACAAGCCATTCCCGTCTCGTGCGTTCCTCTTCAAGGCTCTTATACACAAAAACAGCGATAGTTACTCCCAAAAGGATACTAAAAACCAAACTCACTAATAAAATAGCTGTAGAAACGTCCTTCTGTCTATAAGTTAACTTTAACTGCCGCTCAATATCTTTAAGATTGTTTTTACTTAACGTATTGGCCAGGAGGTCATCAATGCGGTAAAACTTATTTTCAAAAGAAATAAGAAATCTATTTACTTTTTCGCTGTCTTCGGCAGCGCTGTCTACTAACTCAATAAGTTTTTTACCGGTTTCTTCCAATCCTTTAGCTAATTCCTCAATAATTTTAAGCCAGTTCTCCTCTTGCTGTGAATCTGCCAGTAAATAATATTGCTTAATATAGTCTTTAAACTTAGCAGAGGATTTCTCAATAAAGTTCATATCGGAAGCAACTGAGGCAGCGTGCAGATACTTAGAAATACGCCAGGACACGTAATTGCGGACCCCCATGGAGTAAAAAGTGTTTTCAATTTTCATCTCTAAAATTACCCTCTCTTTGGGTAAATACTTCTGCTCAAAATTCTCAATGGCTTTAGTCAAAACGTTAATTTGCAGCAGCCCCATAATGCCAATACTTACGGTAAGGACAAGAAATAAACCAAACCCGATTAATAGCCTTTTTTCTCTAAAATATACTTTCATTGTCTCTGTTAACGATATAATCTATTGGGAATATTTTCCTTCAGGGAAAACCTGCTGATAAACCACGTCCTTAAGCCGGTTTATCCAGTTTAAGACTTCTTGCTTATCGGATGCCTCAGGTTTAAGTTCTAAATATTTCTGATAATGAAGGATAGCTTTCTCCGGCTCTAAATTAAAGTTTTCATACAAAAGGCCTAAATTATAATGTGCCTCAGCATTCTTTGGTTCAAAACTTAAAGATTTCTCATAGGCCTCAACAGCTTTACTGAAAAGCTTAGCCTGAACATAGGATACTCCTAAATTATAATAGTAGAATCCTCTTTCTTTTCTTAAAGTCTCTTCTAAAGTTACTACTTTCGCTTTAAGCTCGCTGTGTTCTTTAGCTAAAACATCCTGCTTCTCGTCTTTGGCTTCCGTTTCTTTAGTCATCTGGCTCTTTAATAATTCCAGCTGGCTACTTAAATTTTCTATATTTATATCTTTTCCTTCTACTGAGGATTTTAACTTTTTAATCTCTTCTTGCAACTGAGTAGTAAACTTTGTATAGTAAACCGCGTCAGCCTGAAACTCCTGGTTTTCCTCAAGTATTGTTTTCTTCTCTTTCTCCAAACGCTTAATATCTTCTTTTAGTTTCTCTGCTAGCTGGTCCGACTGGTCTAACTGCATCTGAAAAGAACTACCTTTTAAATAGAAACTTACCGCTACTGCAGCTATTGATATACTCCAAATTACAAGAATCGCGACCAAAATTTTCTGCGTCATCTGCTACTACCGATTACAGGCGAGGGGCCTTCCCCTTTTACTGTAGAATATTTATCAGGTCTCTTGCTTTTTCGTTATATTTACCGTAAGGCTCCAACTCCAGATACTCGCGAAAACATTCTACGGCTATTTTAGAATCTTTTCTTTGATATTGATACAACAGCCCCAGGTAATAATATATAAGAGGGTCATCTGCCCTCAGGGTTAAAGATTTCTTATACGCTTCTATCGCTTCATTATACAACTTTGCCTTAACATAAGAAGCTGCTAACTGTGCATAAAGAGCTGACTTTTCTTTTTTATTCTTTTCTTTCTCTTTAGATAAAGCTTGGGAAAACGCCGCCAGTTTCTCTTCTAAAGCCTTATTCTTAGCTTCAACTTCAGACACGCCAGCCGCAAATGCAGCTAATTTATCCTTAGAATCTTTCTCATCTTGCTTTTGTCCCTCATCTGATTTAGCTTTGGCTGCCCTTTTTATATCACGTTCAAACTTATCCAGGACTTCGTCTAACTCACTCCTGGTGTAACTTTTTCCTGTCAGCGGCGCTGCCTTCCTTCCCACATCTTCTACGGATACGCCCAGTTTAGCGGCTATATCTGCAAGATGTTGTTGTGCTTTATCTGTCCAGGGATCACTTTTCTCTCCCAACTTTATTCTCCTCCTCCAGTAATAGGCAGATTCCTGATAATCGCCTTTCTCTTCATAAAGCAAGGCTAAATTAGAATATGCGCTTATACATTTGGGGTCTTTCTCTATACATTTTAAATAATACCGGGCTGCTTCTTGAGGCTGGCCCTTTGCTTCATATATAACTCCTATATCATTATAGAGAATAAAATAGGCGGGGTCTAAAGTTAAAGCTCGCTGGTAAAAACTCATTGCAGCATCTATATCGCCTTTTTTCTGAGAGGCGTACCCTTTATTTCGAAGTTCTCTTGCACTTTGCTGTAATGCCGTCAATTGCCCGGCTTCTAAATAAGGAACATAGATAAAAACTGCTATTAAAAAAGACAGAACTCCAAACTTTAATCCCAAACATCTCATCAATTTATTGTATCCTAAAAACAGTAAAAACTAAAGACTTAAAATAAAAAATTACTATTTTAGATCTTTTGTTCCTTTAATTTTTTTCTGAATATCGGATTCTTTTTGTTCTTTTGCCTCTTTGGTTTTTCTTAAAACCAATTCTTCTACGGGATGGCCGACTTTTTTGACTTCTATTTTTTCTATTTCTTCTAAAACTATTCTATCTTTCATATGAGACGTCATAACTTCCTTAGGAACAACCTTCTCAATTTCTGCTCCTGATAAAGCTTTCACTCCCGGCGTAATTCTCGGAGTAAGAAATATAACTGTTTCGGTCTTTTTAAGGCGGCGGTCGCGGTTAGAAAATAACCCGCTTATAAGAGGGATTTTTGCAAGAAGGGGGTTACCGGAAATAGTTTCTCTATCTTCATCTTTAATTAACCCCGCAACCATAATTGTAGTGCCGTCTTTTATCTTTACTACGGTTTCGGCTTCTGCCGTATCTACAATAGGGATTTCACTGCCTAAAGATGTCTCAAGAGTTGTCCTGACAGAGCTTACCTCGGGTTTTATCTTCATAGTAATAAACCCTTCTTTATTTATTGTAGGCACAACGTTTAATTTAACGCCTACGTCAATAAACTCAACTGCCTCAGCAGTAACGGTAGTGGTTCCCTGGCTTTGCGTTTGGCTTACGTAAGCTTCCCTTGACCCTACGAGAATTTTTGCTTCTTCACCGCTTACTACACAGAGCCGCGGACGTGACAAGATTTTTACGTCGGTATATTCCTGTAAATACTGTACCACCGCCTTATAGCCGTCAGAGGCGACTGTGCCTACGCTTAACTGCTGATATGAAGACAAACTGCTTACGGAAAATTCACCCGTCAAATCCAGGCCGTGAAAATTTTCCCGGTTAAACAGTTTCTCCCAATCAATCCCTCTTCTGAAACGGTCATCCAGAGTAATTTCTAAGATTTCTGCTTCAATAAAAACCTGTCGGGATTCCTCATCAAAAGCTTGGAGCATCTTCTCTACTTCAACCAGTTTTTGCGGCAAATCCGAAACAAACACTTTACTGCTTCTTTCGTCTACAACAACCTCTCCCGTATCAGCGGTTACGACATTAGTTAAACTCGTCTTAATATCTTCGGCTTTTGAATAATTCAAATCAAACACTGCTGTCTGAAGCGGTTTATCTAAGTTTTCAATAGTTTCCTCCATTAAAGCTAAATTCTGGGGCGTATCAAGGATGACAATAACCCCTGAGGCTTTATCAACAATAACTTTACCTATATCAGACTTTACACTTCCCAACGCAGAAAATATATTCTCAGGATTGGCATACTTTAGCTTAAAACTCTTAAACGCTCTCTTCTCAATATAATCCCGGCCGTACTGAGCCTTGTACTCCTTGGCAGTCATTACAAAAATGACTCTATCTTTCTCTTCAACAGCAAGCCCCTGGCTGACGAGAATAACGTCAATAGCATCTTGGAAAGTAACCTTGTTCAAGAAAATATTAATGCGGCCTCTAACATTCTTGCTGGGAACAATAGTTTTGTCTGTTTTTATAGACAATACCCTAAAAAGGTCTGTAATATCAACGCCTTTCAAGTCTAAAGATATCTCCTCTCCATCCACATTAACGTCTCCATCTTCAACGTTGCTAGTTTTCCCTGGCGCAGAAGCTTCCTGAGATTTGGGAGCCTGCGGGGAAACAGGCAATTCTGTAGATGCAGAATTTTCCTGGGCGCAGGTAAAAGTCATATTACCCAACACCAAACAAATCACAAAAAAAGGCGTAAAAAGGATTTTTCCTGTCATACTTTATAATTTTATCACAGAAAATTAAAAAACAGAAGAATTTGACTACGATTTTCTGTGAACTTTCAATATTCTTTTATACCTTTCAACTTTGACCAAAGTTCTTCGCCTAAATCTGGAGGTTGGACAACTTCTGCTTCTATCTCCGACAGTTTTGTATCAACTTCATCGTCTCCTAACTTCACCAAAACATCCTCATCCAAAGCTCCCGTAACAATCCTGGGAGTAAGAAAAACAATAAACTCTGTCCGTTTCTTAAGGACATCCCGCTTACTAAAAATGCCGCCAATAATAGGAATTTTAGCTAAACCCGGTATCCCGTAAACCGTATCGTCGTCCCTGTCCTTTACTAATCCGGCGACCATAAGAGTTGTTCCGTCTTTAACTTTCACTATGGTTTCGGCTTCGGAAGTATCAACAATAGGAATAGTGCTGCCTTCAGCAGTCGTAAGAGTTCCGCTTATTGAACTTACTTCCGGCTTAATCTTCATAGTAATAAACCCTTCCTTATTAATTGTGGGTGTAACGTTCAACTTAATTCCTATATCAACAAATTCTATAGCTTCTGCGGTAACAATTGTCTCTTCTGACTGGCTTTGAGTCTGCGACACGTAAGGCTGCCGCGTTCCCAGCAAAAACTTTGCCTCCTCGTTATTCACTACTACAATTTGCGGCTGAGACAGCGTTCTTACCTCGCCCTGAGTCCTTAAAAAATCTAACAATACATAGTATTCATCATCTGCTACTGCCCCTATATTAATCCTGCCAAAAGCAGTTAAACTTTCCTCAAAACTTGACCTTAAAGTAAAATGGCCGATCCTGCGCCAGTCAATGCCGCGCTGGGTCCGGTCAGTAAACGTAACCTCAACAATCTTTGTCGCGATAGCAACCTGACGGCTGCCTTCGTCAAATGCAGAAACCAACTGAGTAATCGTCCTTATCCTCTCCTGAAGGTCAGAAACTACCACTTTAGAAGTGCGCTCGTCAATAACCACTCTCCCTACGTTAGGCGTAAGAAAGTTATCTAAATACTCTTTTACGTCAGCCGGTTTTGCATAGTTTAAGTCAAAAACTATTGTTCTTAACGGTTTATCCAACTCACTAACTGCCTGCGTCATTAATTCCAAAACATCCGGCGCATCAACAACCAAAAAAGTCCCTGAAGTTTCGTCAGTAATAACTTTCCCGATCTCAGACTTCAGCTCCTTCAATACGGCAGCAACATTACTTGGTTTAGCATATTTAAGTTTAAAACTTTTAAATTCTCTTCTTTCATTAAACTTGACGCCAAAAAGGCCTGAGTACTCAGATGCGCTCATAATAGTAATAATATTGCCTTTTTTCTCATAAGCTAAATCCTGACTAAGCAAAATTACATCTAAAGCGTCATCAAAACTAACTTTGTCTAAAAAAATATTCATCCGGCCCTTTACCTCTTTACTGGGCATAATCGTAAGCCCGCTTTTAATAGCTAGTATCTTAAACAATTCTCTGATATCTACATTTTTTAAATCTAAAGATATTAATTCTTCTTCCGATTCAGACTCTACTAAACCAGATGCGTCCGTATCAATCTCTTCCTGAGCCCAGGAGAATAATTCAAAATTAAATTTTGCCCCTACCATAAGGCCCAGACTAACTGCGGCTAACCCTATTATAAAAAGCCTCTTTACTCTTCTCATATTACCTTAATTCTAATTCGCTGCCTTCTACGTCTATCATAACTCTATTCTTATAAATCTTTTTTATCGTTATAACTCCCAACTGGTCTCCTTCCGACAAAAGATATGTTTTTTCTTCCTGTTCGTCTTCAATCATAACCTCAGGGTTAATCTTTGACCATATAATCCCCACCAATTTTATCCCCTCAATAAGCTTTAAAACGTCTCTTTCTGTTATCTCTTCTCCTTTTTCCACTTTTTCTTCTTTCGGAAGAGTAAAACTGAATACATTGCGTTTCTTCGCCTGGGAGATACTTTCTTCTAAACTTACGTCTAAATAAGCTTTGCTTTCCTTAAATATATTAAAGTCAGCGCTTACGGTTTCAACGGCTGCCACTCTACTCACCCATTTAACTCTGGAATAATAAAAATAAACCGCCCAAAAAACTGTTATGCCAACACATACCCCCACTAATATTTTATTAATTGTCCGCAGTTTAAACGCCTCTAGAATCTTTTTTCCTTTGCGAAGCTGCTGGATATTTAACTTAGTTTTCAGATGGTCAGCTTTTCTCTTAAAAAAGGAAAAGTGTTTTTCTGCGGCGGAAGGATTTTCTATTATCTTAAGCAATTTATCTTCGGGAGTCATCTTATCCTTTTCCATTATTTTAACTCCTTCTTAATATATTTCTTTAGCGGACTCCCTCTAAATCGCTCATCATCTCTCTGGCAATTAACCCCTTGATAGTTTCTGACCCTACAACCGGCTGGCTATCCATTACCAAACATTTTAAAGCGTTATGGCATACCATAGCAATACGCCGGGGATACCCTTGAGTATATTTGTAGATTTCTTTTACTGCCTCATCAGTAAAAAACTTAGGGCCGTAATTGTAACCTGCTTTTCTTAATCTAAACTCAATCATTTCCTTTGTTTCCTTCTCATCTAAGGGGTTTAACATATACCTTAAACTTATCCGGTCCCATAAATTCTTTATCTGGTGCAAACGGGGAAGAAGCTCCAGCTGCCCCATAATAATCAATTGAAGCAATTTATACTCGTTTGTCTCATAATTTAATAATACCCTTAAAATTTCTAAAGGAAGCTGGTTTAATTTTTGAGCTTCGTCAATCAACAAAACAACTGTTTTATTATTCTCTATTCCCATTTTAAAAAGATAATTTTTTATCGCTTCTTTAAAATCTAAAATACTGGGATTGGGCTTTTTCATTTCTATATTAAAAGTCCTGATTAATGAATCCAGGAAAAGCTCTTCCGTATCATAAGTGGGGTCAAGAATCATATGAAAAATTATATCCTCGCGGGCCCGCAACATCTGAAAAAGCTTTCTTGAGAGAGTGGTTTTGCCGGTTCCCACATCGCCTAGAACTATGCTTAAGCCTCTCTTTAAGCGTATTTCTATCATTATCCGCATCAATGCGGCATGGTGTTCCTGCGATTCATAAAAAAAATCGGGATCCGGGCTTGTAGAAAACGGTTCGCGTTCTAAACCTAAAATATTATAGTAACTCATTATTAAAATATCCCAATTTTACTCTTAGAATATTAGTATAACCAAATATTCATATATTACTATAAAAAAGTTATTTATTCTCAATTTATAGAATAAATAATTCTATACTCCGATTATTTTTTTACGAATTAAATTCAAAGGATACCCTTTTTTACTTAACGTAAAAATCCTGTTTAACCGCCGGCGGATGACTTGCGCATCATACATTCTTTGGTTGCCTTCTTTCCTTAAAAGAGGCAACAATCCTATAGTTGTATAATAATTTACGGTATGATACGGGATGTTAAATCTCTTAACGATATCCTGTGCAGAAATGGCTTTGCCTTTCATCATACTCCTACAACCTTTCTTAGTTAAAGTAACTACTATAACTACTAAAACATTCTTACCTACTACAACTATAGCATATACTATACTTTTGTCAACTACTAAATATTTCTTGTCATTTAAAAATTAAAAAGAAAAAGGTGGGATTCTTTCAAAAAACAAAAACGTTGCCTCTCTACCACAATTCAATACATATTGATAATAAAAATTATTCCTTTTCTTACCATCATAACCGCAATAGCAGCCAGTAGCAGGCTCATAACTTTTGATAATGCTTTAGAACCGGATTCGCCTAAAATTCTAATCAATATTCTTGATGATGAGAAAATAATGCCCGCTAATATAATGTTTGATAAAACAGCTATTATAGTTGCTACCATACCGTATTCTTGTAATATTACCAGTGACGTCGTTAATACCGCCGGGCCAACAATTAAAGGCGTGCCTATGGGAACAGCCCCCACTTCTCTACTGGGGATACGGCGGCGTTTACCGGGATTAATTATATCCATTATACCAATACAGAACAGTATTATTCCTCCTGCCACCATAAAATCATACATAGTTATGTTAAGAAGCCTGAATACGCCCCTGCCTAAAAATATAAAAACTAAAGCTAAACATATTGCCGTTATTACTGATTGAAGTATAACTTTTGACCTTTTATCTTTTTTTACCCCTTCGGTAAGAGATACAAAAATAGGTAAAACCCCTACTGCATCAACAGCTACAAATACAGGAATGAATGCCAGGCAAATTGCTCTAAATAGACTCATATTTAAACTTACGTCGCCCAAAACCTATTTTTGCGGCCTATGACGCCGTCAATAACCATATGTTTATCCGGCGCCATTTTTAAAGATTCGTTAACGTGCTTATTAAAGGTATAAAGTTCAACCTGCTTGCCGTGACGTTCTTTTATTTCATAAATTAACTCTGCAAAATCCGAATCCCCTGAAATAAGGGCGGCGGTATCATACTGGTTCATAAATGCTTTAGACAACATATCCACGGCAATCTTTACGTCAATTCCTTTCTGCATCCAAACTTTGCCGATGCGCATAAGCCGTCCGAGCTTAAACTCAAAATAAGGAATGTTAAGTTTAATATTCTTCAGATAGGCGTGTTGTTCCTGATAAGTCTGCGGGTTCTCGTCTCTACTAAGGGCAGCGGAATAATAATAACATCTTATTAACTGGCGGCCGTCTCTTATCCAATTTATAATGTTATCCCATCTAATATCTTTTAACCGGACACTTCCTCTGGCCCCCCTTAAATCTTTCATGCTCTGGATAACATATTCAGCGTCAATAAAAATCATCACTCTGTTCATCTGCTATCTCCTTTTGTTGCTATATTATACCAAACTATATCAATGAATAAAACTAAAATATCCTAAAATACTAAAGTTTTTCTTTATGCGCGCCGATTGTTACCCATTTACCCTTTTGTTTTATTAAAAAATCCGTATAACGGAACTCTGAATCAAAGGGTTTGCCGCTATTGGTGTTACCGCGGGTATTACAAAAATAGTGCACTACAGCTGTATCGTCTTCTATTATGATGGAAACGGGTTCAATGACGTAGAAAGAAAAATTTACCGTTTCAATTACACTATTTCCGCCCTGTTCTAATATGGTTTTATTAATGGGTAAGGCCCGCCAATTGACAAAGCCCCTAAATTCCGGGTGGAAATCTTTTACAAATCCTTTCAGATTCTTTTTATTTATTAAGTTATCCCAGCGTTGCTCAATAACCTTCCAGACCTGCATTTGCTGTTTAGACCATTCTTGAGCAAACACAAAAGAAGAAAAAAAAGACAAAATAACCAATAGTGCTAAGATTATTATCTTTTTCATCTTACCTCCTTTCGCTTTTTGTTTCTAACGACTCGAATCAGCCCGATCCAGATTGATCTGTTAGGCTTCCATTAGATTTTTTTATATTTCTTTGCCTCTTTGATGAACTTTAGATCGTCCCGGTCTCTAGGACGGCTGCTCTTTTTTTTCATTGTTTCAATATCCTTAAGAGAAGCCACTCTAATTGTAGTGGTTCTATCGTTCTTTTGCTGCGAATTAATATAGAGTTTATTGAATTCCTTTTCACTGGCGAAAAAGACATCTAGAATATCTTGCCCTTTATAAGAGAAACAAATCCATTGATTTACGAATAAATTTGGCAAATGGCTAATTTTGAGTATGTCTTTTTGTTCAGTTTTCAAACCCAAAAAATCTGCAATTTTAAAAAGCTTATTTAAAACCTCTTCTTTAGCAGGGACATAAATATCAATATCTATGGTACTTTTTGGTAGGCCATGAATGACTAAAGCTGCTCCTCCAACTAAGACATAATTTAACTCTGTTTCATTTAATTTATTAATTATTTTATACCAAATTTTAGGGTCTGAAATATTTTTTGCCATTTCTACGGATAATTTTATTTATTTTTTTTGCTTCGGCATCCATGAAACGCGAAAGAAATTGCCTTTGGGAAAAAGCCCAAGCTAAACGGTCATATAAGCTTAATTTAGCAAATGAGCGTATATGGTGTTTTCGCAATTGATTGCTTTTCATATTAAATAATTATTATCCTTACTTCCGCAAAAAATGTCAATATTTTCTCTATAATTGCCTCTTTCTCCAGATAAACACCTTATCTTTCGGTTTTACAATAATGGGCAGCTTTACTCCGACTTTCTCTCCTTTTACTGCTTCCTTTATAAACTGGTGGTTTATCTGAAGTTCCTCTATTCTTGCAAACTGTGCCGGTCCTCTTCCCACAAACAAAACCTCATCACCGACTTTTAGGCTCCCGTTCTTTATTAAGACTTCCGCCACCTTAATTTTTTTATAAACTTTGCCTACCTCCCCTAAAAAAACCTTCTGGTATCTGTTCTCTAACTCCCTGCTTACTGCATCCTGCGGCACCCCAAAATAAAAACCGCTTGATGCGCCCCTGTTATAAACTTTTGCAAGTTCGTTTTTTAATTCCTTTTTTAATCCTTCATCTAGCTTGCCTTCAAAAAACGCATCAATGGCTTTTCTGTAGTTGGCTGTTACTACTCTTAAATACTCCGGGGAGCGGTTTCTTCCTTCAATCTTGAAGGCATTAATACCTGCCTCTATTAACTCATCAATAAAATCAACTGCGCATAAATCTTTGGGGCTCAAGAGGTAATCCTTTCCTAAAACATACTGGGAATCGCCCTGCGTATCTGTAATAAGAAACTGCCGGCGGCAAGGCTGCAGGCACTTTCCTCTGTTGGCAGACTTAGCAAACGCCATCTCTGAAAGAAAACACCTTCCGGAAATACTTAGGCACATCGCTCCGTGAATAAAAGTCTCAATTTCGCAATTAACTTTCTCTTTTTTTATTTTCTCTATTATATTCTTTATATCGGAAAGCGTACATTCCCTTGCTAAAACAATCCGCTCTGCTGCCTGCGATGCATAAAACTTTACTGCCTCAAAGTTTGAGACACTGGCCTGCGTTGATAAATGTATCTTTAGCCCTGTATCTTTTGCTAACGAAAATACCGCCCCGTCCCAAAGGATAACAGCGTCAACTCCTGCCTGTTTTGCTTCCTTTAAAATCCTTTTTACTTTTTCTGTTTCTCTATCAAAAACAATTACGTTTAACGCTAAATACCCCCGCCTTTTACGCTGATGCAAAAAACTCATTACCTTTTTTATCTCTAAAATGTCAAAGTTAGCTGCTAAATGGCGCATATTTATGTCTTTGGCGCCAAAATATACGCTGTCAGCGCCTGCTTCTACAACACTGTGTAACGCTGGCCAGTCTCCGGCAGCAGATACCAGTTCAGGTTTCTTCTCTATCATATTAAAAACTGCCTCTTCCCTAAATTTATAGTGGGTTTTTGTTTAATAAAGACTGGTTATTTGGATTTATAAAATAAGACGGAACACGCTACCACGCAGCTGAATAATATCAGGTTAATAATACTAAACGTCCTCCACACAATATCTGTAGACGATACTGCCGCAGGAAACATAATCAACAAACAAACCCATACGCCGAACACCCAGTAAAGGCTTATGTCTTTTGAGGATTTACGCTTTACTATCCGCATAATAAGCGGTATGTTCCACAAAGGTAAAACCACTGCCGCAACTAAAGCAATCTTGTGTATCATAACTTAACTCCCCTCTGTATTTTAACTATACTCTTACGTTTGTCAAGCAACTATACTCAATTTTTAACTCTATCTAAATACTCCCTAAAACAGGCCTTTTCAATATCTACTAAATTCGCAAACGCGTCTTTAAAGTCTCTCTTTCCAACGGTAAAAAGGCCGTGGCCGTACACAATTGCTCCTCTCTTACCTTTAACTGCCGCGGGCAGCGTCTTACAAAGCCCGTAGGGCCCTGTGCCTACTTCTCCGGGAACAATAGGTATATCAGCTATACTGCGTTTCTTAGGACATTTTATATGGCAGAGCCCTCTGCTCTTGCATTCTTTCTCATTGCAAACCATAGACATTATCACAGAAAACTTGGGGTGTCCGTGTAAAATAGCCAGAGCTTGCGTAGTTAAGAAAATATCGCGGTGGGCAACGTACTCGCTGGAAGCAGTAGCTCCCGCGCAGGAAGACTCATCTAAGGGGCAGGGGTCAATACAACCGGCTAACTCATCTAAAGAACTGGCAGTCTGGCTGACGTATATTGTGTCAGCTAACCGGTAAGAAATGTTTCCGAAAAAAGAGTCAACCATCCTGCTGTCAACGGTAAATTTAGCTGCTTCTATCATTGCTTTTATAACTACTTCTGCACTATCAAAAGGCCCCTCATAAGAAGGGACAAACTTAATCTTCTGCAGGAAATCTTCATAAACTTTAACAGCGTTCAGGAAAATATCCTGCTGCGTGCTGTCAACTTTGTTTTCTCTTACGGCATAAAGAAAGTCGGTAAAAAACTTAACAAAAGCAGCAAAACATACTGAACTATAAACAATAAACGCCTGCTCTACGCTTACTATTCCAAAAGTTACAATTCCCCTGTCTCTGACAACTATGCTTTTTCTCCTTTTTAACGCCTCTATAATTTTATCTGCATCCAACTCTACAGCAACGGGAATATCATGCAGAAAAGTCCTGGTCTCACAATCCTGAGGGTAAATTGCGCCAGGCTTATCTTTAGTAAGGTAATTTAGTATGGAAAAGTAACCTCTAGACGGCTTTGCAAAAAGGAGGCTGTTAATATTTAAGGAAGCTACAACTTCTTCTAAAATACTGCATAAAGGGTCGCTGCGGTTCCACACCAAGTTATCGTCTAACCCGCAAATAAGGGGCTGGCCTTCTTCACATAACCCCTGTTCCACTAACTTATCGTTATACTTTTTTAAAAGTTTATCCATTCAATTCCTAACTCTCCACATTTCTGCCGCAGGGGCATACCCTCTCGGTCTAACCCGCGAATTTTATAATAAGCCCGGCGCGCGGTGAGGAACTCTTCTCTATTAATAGGGTTTACGGTTATACTCTCGCCGCTGCTTCCTGCTTGAGAAAAAAACCTCGGCGGTAAATCGTCATCTCTGCTGCCAAACCCGCAGGCAGCGTTCATCAGGCGCTCGTTATAAAAAATTCGTTCGCCGGCTTTAAGTAAATCCTGGGCGCTTGTCTTAACTGCTGTTACACCGTAAAACGCGCGGCTGTATTCTTCTAAACTGGCGGCAAAGAACAAAAACTTGCAAGCTGTCAAGGAATCAACTACGGCGTTTAAATCTTCGCCTATCTTTATTATCCGCGCCTTTCCGCTAAAAGTAAACCTGTCGGTAGCAACGGGTTTCCTTAAAATCTCATGGGAAATAGGGTAGGCGCGCAAATGGCAGCCTCCCCGCGTTGACACCGCATAAGCTAATGCCATGCCTAAGGCGCCTCTGGGGTCGTAAGCAGGCAGTTCCTGTTTCTTTACTGTCATAGAAAGATGAACGCACCCTTTACTTTCAGCGTAGCGGTAAGAGCCAAGTTTTAAGTATTGGCCCTCATCCCTGCTATAGGCAATGTCAGAAAGTAACTTAATAATTTTGGGGGGAGTGAGTTTAATACGGGAAATTTCTGCGTAACAGGCAAGCGTCGCGGCAGCGGAAATCGTGTCCATACCTGTCTCGTTACATATCCTGTTAGCTTCAACAACAACGTCTAAATCCGTGTTGTCAATTAAGGCGCTAAAATGCGACATTGTTTCAAACTCAGGAATTAGCCTCCTATCCTGAGCCTGTTTCTTGCACAATATATGACATCCAAAACATCCCTTCTTTTTAGGCTGGTACTTTTGTTTATACTGCCAGGCGTTCATCGCCGGCGCTGATTTAAAGTAAGTTGCCTTAAAATTACTTGTCGGCATCATTCTGCGGGTGTGCATAAGGTCGTATAAGGCAGGAGTGCCGTAATTTGAAATGCCAAATGAGCCGGTCAATATCGGCGATGCCGCGGTAAGACGCAAAATTTCCTCTCGGGCTAAATTAAGTTCGTCCTTACTATAAACAGTTGTTTTAGACGTACCCCCAACTTTAAGGTATTTTAAATTTTTTGACGCCATAACAAGGCCCAGGCCGCCGCGTCCGGAAAAAAAGTGGCCGTCAATGCTTATACAGGAAAACAATACTCCTGCCTCTGCAGCCGGGCCCACTATGGCAACTGAGGAACCTTTCTCTACTAAAACACTCATCACATCACTAATCTCTTTTGCTTTCAACGAAGAAGCCTCAACTATTTCTACTTTTGAATCGCAAATACAAATACCGCACAACTGCGGGTTTTTTCCCGTAACAACGATACCGTCGTAACCTGCTCTTTTTATCTGCACTCCTAACCGGCCGCCGACAGAAGTGTCACAAACTGTCCCTGTTAATGGCGAACGGCTCATTACAGTCATGCGTCCTGAAGCAGGTGAAGGGGTATCAACTAACGGCCCGGTAAAAAACAATAAAGGCATCCGGGCAGAGCAGGGTGATTCTTTAACAAAATTTCTTAGATAATACCCCGCCAGGCCTCTGCCGCCAATATATTTCTTATATATCTCTAAACAAGGGGTCTGGATAGAGTGCTTCTTAGTGGTAAGATCTATATGCAGTATTTTACCTTGCCAACCATTCATTATTGACGTTATAAATCCTGTAGGGATGTGTATTTTATTATCAGACAGGTCGCAACCTGTCCCTACATTATTTGTTCATCTTCTGCTTTCCAGGCAGGGTCAACAATACAGAGAAACACCAAATCCGCGCTGCCGGTGTTCTTAATATACTGGACTGCGCCCGGCGGAATATAAACAACTTCTAAAGGGCCTACCTGATGTTCTTCTGCATCAATACACATAAGGCCCCTGCCTTCTAAAATATAATAAACTTCGCAAGACTTCAGTTTATGCGGCTTGGTTACCTGCCCCTGCCTTACAGTGGCGTGAGCTAAACTATAGTTAATCCTTAAATCTTCTTTGCCGGGATTCAGGTATTCACGAAGAATAGAATTATCCCCGGCTAAAAACTGCCGGCAATCTTTTAATCGTTTTATAAGCATCCTTAACTAAAATTTTCCCAGCAAAACAGAGCCGTTTGTAAAAAACACACCGGCAACAGCTGCTGTTAATAAACAGGCGAGGCTGGCAGCAACCAAAGCCCTGGGGCCTACCTTTGCTATCAGCTGCCTCTTAGCCGGTACAAGAGCAGCTACTCCCCCAACAAAAATAGCCATTGACGCAACGTGAGCAAACCCGCATAAAGCATAGGTTGCAATAACAGCTGACCTGCTCTCTGTTATCAGGCCCTTTCCTAAAACAGCGGCTAAATCCTGGTACGCTGTCACTTCCGTCAAAACCAGCCGTTCTCCGATAATCTTAGAAATTATACCTGCGTCTTGCGGCGGTATGCCTAAAATTAAAGTGAAGGGGTAGAAAATGTAGCCTAAAATTCCTTTTAACGACCAGTCAACCCCTAGACTAAAAACCGCGTTAATTTTAGAGCCTATGCCGCCGATAAACAAATCAAGCAACGCCACTAACCCTAATACCGCAATCAATAACGCAACAATACCGACAATTACTTTAACGCCGGTGTTGGCGCCGTTAATAACTGCCTCAAAAAAACTTGATTCTTTCTCATAATGAGGATGAATATTCTGGCCTAAAGTCTTGGGAGTATCTTTCTCCGGCAAGATAATTTTTGACATCATAACAGCAGCCGGCGCTGACAGAAGAGACGCTGAAATAAGGTGACCGGCTATGTTAGGAAACACATCCTTTAAACTAAAAACATAAATTGCTAAAACGTTGGAAGCAACCGTAGCCATACCCGCGGTTAAAACCGTGCATAACTCCGAAGGCGTCATCTCTTTTAAATGAGGCCTGACTGTTAATGCCGATTCAATGCCGACAAAAATGTTGCTGGCAGCAACCAACGATTCTGCGCCGGAAATTTTCATCAGCCGGCTGAATACGGAAGCAAACCACCTTATAATAACAGGCATAATGTTAAAGAAATATAAAATTGACATTAACGCGGAAAAAAATATTATTGTAGGAAATGCCTGAAAGGCAAGAATAAACCCTAAAGAAGATTCTCCTGTCTGGCTGACTGCGCCCGGTGGCAGCGCTAACCTGCCGAAAATGAATTTTGACCCTGCTGATGCACAATCTAGGATTTTTATTACAAAATCGTTCATAAACAGAAATACTCTTGAGCCGGCAGGAAAAACAAAAAGGAATACCGCAATCCCCATCTGCAACGCCAGCGCCCACCCGATAAGGGGCCAGTTCATCTTCTTCTTACTGGAAGAGAACAGCCAGGCAACGCCAATCAACACAAATATCCCTAAAAAACTAACCAGGTTATAAACCCCCATCATCCCCTTTCCTTCAAATATACATTTTAAGCGCCGCTTGATTTGTATAATCAGGTATCTTTAATCGCCGTAAATAAGAGCAATTACTGCTCCCTCTAATAAACCAAAAACTAAAAAACTAATTATCCAATAACCTATTACCGTGGGATTAATTACCGTAAACAGGCCTAACATAAAATTCCCTGGCAACGAGCATGCCAGCCACAGAAATAACCCGAATAAAAGGCCTCTGACCGCACCTTTTCCCGGAATACCTTTATAAATAATCGCATATACCAGCACCAACAAAAATGCAGCGATAAAATTAGCAACGTTCATTAACATAAGCGGCATCTGCTCAACCGGCTTCCAAACTTCTGTAGGCATTAAACTATAAACCCAGTTAAACAACCACCCGCAAGTTAACCATGCCCAAACATTTGCCAAAACACCTACTACAACAGTCGCCAACACAATCTTACCCCACTTCATAACAACACCTCCTTTTTAAAGTAAACCTTACCCCTCAAACAAACATTCTCTTATCTGCCAGATACTCTTTCTGGACATTCAATACCTCTGTCAACTGTTCCTGCTTTACAAACCCAAGCTCTTTTAAAATTTCTCCTAACATAATCCCTCTCTTCCAATGAATCTTTAAAACATCTTCAAGCTGCTGGAAAGAAATAATCTTTCTCTCAACCAAAAGCTGGCCTATCGGCCGGTAAGAATTCAGTTCTTCTTTTTTATAAACGTGCGGGCCGGCGCCTTTACTCTTTACGCCGTTCCTGCGGTCATCCATAAATTTGCTCCCCTCTATATTTTTAAGGTACTGCTTAATTTCAACAATCCGCTCGTTTATCTCTATAAAATTCTTAAAGTCGGCAGAATCTTTTCTGCTTACCACGGCAATTGATACGCTCATTAACGCAAGCTTTTTTAACTTATGTGTCCTGTCTCTGGCTACAATAAAGCCCTGTTTCCTATCTTGCAGGGAATAATGAAAAGGAATTATTTTATCAAACATAAGTATAAACTGCTGACATATTTGCTCTTTCTTATCCGGGGTGGTAATAAACACAAAATCATCGCCGCCGATATGTCCTATAAAGTCATCGGGGTTGCCGAATTTCTTTATAACTCTATAGAGAATGTAAGCGCTCTGCATAATTACGCGGTCACCTTTTAAATAGCCGTAAACGTCATTGAAATATTTAAACCTGTCTATATCAACGTACCCGAAAGAAAAAGGCGTATTCTTTTTAACTTTTTCGCCGACAATCTCTTCAATAAGCCTTGCTCCCGGCAGGCCGGTTAATGGTGTAGCGTAAAAACTGTATTGCGACCTTTTTATCGCCATCTCTACCCTGATTCTTAAATCAAGAGGGTCAGGCGGTTTTATTAAATAGTCGTCTACTCCCTGTTTAAGGTTTAGCAGATGCGACCTTAACTGCCTCTTATTTATAAGGGTAATTACCGGTATGAAAGAAGTGGTAAAATCGTCTTTGAGCAGCTGGCATATGTGCAGCTGGTTGCGGTGCGCTGAATACACGTCGGCGACAATAACGTTAGGAGAAATTTTTTTGATAGGCGTTATATCGTGGACCGGCGCCTCCCATAAGAAAACCTCATATCCCCAGCCGTCAAAACAAAAATTTAATACGTCTTTTAAATTCTTATCCGAAGATATGATTAGAATTTTCTTTACTTTATCCATCTATCTCCGAGAGCTAACCCTTCAACGAATTAAAGACGGGACGTCAATATCTGATAAAACTTGTCATTCTTATTACAAGACAACACTTTCTCACGGTTTTCTTTATCCATAAAAAACTTTGAAATTTCAGCCATAAACTGTAAATACGGTTTTGACGACTTTACCGGCGATACTGTAAGAATAAATATTTTGGATAACTGTTTATCCAGAGAATCAAAATCTAAGCCTTCCTTCTTTAACCCGATAGCGCAAATAGGCTTATTAACAGCTTCTGATTTAGCGTGAGGCAAAGCAATACCGTCCTGCATACCGGTAGACATGGTTGTTTCCCGGTCAAGTAAGTCTGCCAAAGCCTGCTTTCGTTTTGAAGGAATAAGCTGGCCTGCTCTGATTAAAATATCTAAGAGTTCCTCAATGATTGCCTGTTTGTTCGTCCCTTTAAGGACAACCTCAACCGCTAACGGCGAAACTACCTGCGTGATTTTTAGTTTTTCAACAGGCACGCCGTTTCCGGCATCAAAAATCTTTCTGCCAATTTTTTCTTTGTCAGTGAGGGTCTGTAAATGTTTCATTGTGCGTTCAAGGTCAGCTAACACTTCATAAAAAAGCGTGCGGACAAACGCTTCGTCTCTTTCTAAACAATCAAACACTAACTTTTCCGGAGTAAATTTCATGGCGATGAACGTCTGTTCCTTACGAATCTGATAAAGGTTTTGTTCCATATCCAGGAGGTGAACAAAAAACCCTTCATTCTCAAAATCGGCAATTACGTTGCCTAAAATAAGCTTTGCCGTTTCAGGGTTAGGCATGCCGTAGACAATGTGTTTATACTCTTTCCTAACGGGTTTCTGGCGCCTTAGGCCGGACTCTTCATCAAGGGCCTTAGCCAACAGAGGAGGGGCAAAAATCGTGGTTACAAACGTCATAATAATAGCGATAGCAAACGCGTCATGGCCTAAAAACCCCATGGAAAGGCCTATCCCTGCAATAATTAAAGCTACTTCTCCCCGGGGAATCATTCCCAGCCCCACTCTTAAAGCGCCTCTTAAATTAAAATTCAAGAAAAGAGCCGGCACACTACAGCCCAAAACCTTTCCTAAGATGGCAACGACTACATAAATCATCCCAAAGATAACAATCTTTCCAGACGCTATTTCACCAAAGTTAACCAGCATTCCCATCACACAGAAGAAAATAGGGACAAAGAATCTATAAAGAATATTTAAGTTCTCCTGAATAACAAAAGAAAGGTCGGTCTTAGACAAAGAAAGCCCCATAACGTAGGCACCGATAATTAATGCAAGCCCGGACCTCTCAAACACTCCTGCCAACAACATCGCCAGGGCAAAACTCATAACAGCTATGGTTGCTTTATCTCTGAACTTTTTCAAGAAGTCGCTTAAGTAGCGAGAAGAGTATAACCCCAAGGCAGTCAGCCCAAGCCATATACCAATGGCTTTAAGAGAAATTAACCCCACCTGTTTCCAAGCAACGTGGCCGCTTTTAATAATGCCGATAACTACGGCAAGAAGCACGATACCGAGCACATCATCTATAACCGCGCCCGATAAAATAGTTACTCCTTCGGCAGAATCCATCTTCTTTCTTTCAGAAAGAATTCTTGCGCTAATACCTACGGAGGTAGCAGTGGATATCACTCCCAGAAATAAGGGAATAGGATGGGTAAACCCGTAATGCAGGCCAAAGACGTATTTTGAAAAAACAACTGCTGCTAAATCGCCTAAAATGAAACTGACAACCACTCCTCCAATACCTACTACTGAACCTGCCAGGGAAAAACTTAAGAAAGTCTCTATATTGGTTTCCAGGCCAACAAGAAAAAGAAGCACGATAGAGGCTATTGTAGCAAAACTATACAGCTCGCTGGATACAGGAAACCCTTCTTTAAAGGGGAACAACCCTGCCTCCAAGCCCGGTAAAGAAATCCCGCCTAACAAATAAGGCCCTATGATAATCCCGGCAACCAACTCTCCTAAAACCGCCGGTAAATGAATCTTCTCAAAAATCCTGCCACCCAGGCGCGCGGCAAAAAGGATTACGCTCAACTGAAAAACCAGAATCGCCATTTTGCCGACCAAATCTGACTCAAATCCCCCTGCCTGAGCGTAAAGGTTAAAAAAGGGAGTAATTAAGAGAAAAGCTAATAGTATAAAGGCAAATTTCTGCCGGGGCGCTTTCTTAATCAAGGAGAAAAAATCTCTTATTTTGACTGCATATTTCTTCATATAGACCTATTTTAACCTTCTTTTTTATTCCGTCAATATTGTTGTTCTGCCTCTAAAAACTTAGCTAAATCCTGGTAAACGAATTTCTCCTGTTGAGGCGTAAACCCAACTAGAGGGTGTTTATCTTCCACTAACCTGACCGCATCAGCAATACTGCTGCCACTATCTGCCAAGACAGCTACTGCTACTAACGGCGCGCGGCCGCAGCTGTTCTGACAATGCAGAAGAACCTTCTTATTATTCCTTAATAAGGGCCTAACAAATTCCATTATTTGCCTAAGTTGCGAAAAAGTAGGCGCGTAACAGTCATCTATATCAACATGCAGAAACGCTATACTGTTATCCTTAATAAGCCGGGCGTCATCGCAATCTTCCGACCTTAAATCTACGATGGCGGCAATTGCCTCCCTTTTTATATAACCAATGTCTCCAGATAAAAAGGCCCCGCTTACAGCAATCTGATCAGTAATCCAGCTGATACTAACCATCTTTCTTCTATTCAATACCTATTGAAATAATGAAATCTGATTACTCTTCCTTCGTCAAAAGCTTTTCTTATCTTTTTCTTAATATAAACTTTTATTAAATCCCTGAAAAAAGGTATAAGTAAAAACAACCCCACTAAATCCGTGAGTACTCCCGGCGTAATAAGAAGCAGGCCCCCGCAAAGAATCAATAAGGCGTCAAACAAAGCATCTTGCGGCATAACGCCTGCTGCCAAATCCTGGTTTATCCTGTTAAAAACTTTCAATCCTTGAGACCTTGCTAACATAGCGCCGCCGGCACCGGTTATAACTACAATAGCTATAGTAAGGGAAGCGCCGATAACCTGGCCTATTTTTATAAGTAAGGCAAGCTCAAGAAGAGGAACCGTTGTAAACAATAAAATTAGATAACCTAACATATTAATAAACTCCTTCTCTTTTTTCTCCTTCTTAAAACAGTTTGGTTGGCAGATTTACTTTTTTATCTTTCTAACCTCGTATGCCAGCACTATAGCTTGGGCAATCTCTTTCATGGAAACACGCCTATCCATACTTGACTTCCTAATTAAGGTATAGGCTTCTTCTTCGCTAATACCCTGTTCTTTCATCAATATCCCTTTTGCTCTCTCAACTTTTTTACGCGCCGCCAGTTCCTCCTGAATTACCCTGGTTTTAACCATAAGCCTGGTGTTTTCTATTGCCACGGCAGCCTGGTTTGCTACCGCGCTTAACAAATCTATATCGCTCTTTGTAAATTTGTAAGGGGCGACGGTGTAACAATTAATCACTCCATATACGTTTTTTTTTATCATCATAGGCGCACTAAGCATTGAAACTAACCCTTCCTTCCTTGCTAGCATCTTCTCTTTATACTTCTTATCCTTCAGGACGTCGCAAATTACTATGGGCTTTTTTTCTTTAGCTACCAGGCCGACAATTCCCTCGCCTAACTTTATCGTTCTTTCCTTAAGGTAATCTTTGCTCATTGCCTGGGTTGCTCTAATTTTTAATTCTTTACTTTTCTCGTCTATAAGCCAGAGAGAACATATCTTTGCTCTCATAACATTCGCAGTTAAAGTAACTATGAGTTTGAGAACATCCTCAATATACAAATCAGAAGTTATCGCATTGCTTATTTTATTTAATGCCGTAATATACTCTTTATAAGAGAATTTTTTCATAATTATTTTTAGGAAATTAGATTTTAAGAAACAAAAAGAGAAATATCAGTTGCCTTGCGTCTATAAAACTGGCAGATATGCCGTTATCTCATAATTATGAACTTGTTTTCTATATTCGTCCCACTCAATTTTTTTACTCATAATAAGGTTGCTAAAAATATGCTCCCCTAAAGTTTCTCTAAGAAACTTGCTGTTTTCAGAAATCTCAATTGCTTCAATCAGACTTCCCGGAAGGCAGTCAATACCGAAATCTTTCATTTCTTGGGGAGTAAGGTTATAAACGTCCCGTTCCAAAGGTTGCCCCAGAGAATAATTTTGGTTTATTCCTTTTAGACCGGCAGCAAGCATACAAGCAAAGGCCAAATAGGGGTTACACGCCGGGTCCGGGGAACGGAACTCAACCCTGGTTGCTTTCTCTTTGCCGGGTTTATACATCGGGACCCTTACTAAAGCGCTTCTGTTACGGCTTCCCCAGCATATATAAACAGGTGCTTCGTAACCGGGAACAAGCCGTTTATAAGAATTTACCCATTGGTTACATACCAGGGTTATTTCTCTGGCATGCCGCAGTATCCCTGCTATGTAAGCCTTGCCTTTATCAGACAAATGATACTTATCATTCTCATCAAAAAAGATGTTACTCTTGCCGTCAAACAAAGACTGATGAGTGTGCATTCCCGACCCATTTACCCCGAACACCGGCTTTGGCATAAATGTTGCGTAAAGCCCGTGTTTTTGCGCGACTTCTTTCACAACCATTCTATACAACATAACAATATCTGCCATTGTTATTGCATCGGTATAGCGTAAATCAATCTCATGCTGAGAAGGCGCAACTTCATGATGAGAATACTCTACCTGAATCCCCATCTGTTCTAAAGTCAAAATAATTTCACGCCTTACTTCGTTTCCCGCATCTAACGTAGTAATATCAAAATAACCGCCTTCATCTAAAATCTGGGTGGATTTTTCGTCTTTAAAGATAAAAAATTCCAGCTCCGGCCCGATATAAAAAGTAAGCCCTTCCTCTTTTGCTTTACCTAATACTTTCTTTAAGATATACCGTGAATCGCCCTGGTAAGGAGTCCTGTCCGGATTCAGGATATCACAAAGCATTCCTGCAACTGCCTTTTCTTTCTCGTGATACGGCAAAATAATAAATGTAGTGGGGTCGGGCATAGCAATCATATCTGACTCATCAATCCGGGCGAACCCTTTGATAGAAGAGCCGTCAAACCCCATGCCGTCTTCCAGGGCGTCTTCTAATTCTTGACGCGTAATGGAGAACCCTTTCATTTGTCCGGTAATGTCGGCAAACCACAACCTTACAAATTTAACGTCTTTTTCTTTAGCGATTTTTAAAACATCTTTTCTCGTCAAATTTTTATCGTTCATACCCTCTCCTTTCTTTCCTAAAAAGTTACTAATAAACTTCATATTAAATATTTTATATAACAGTTTCTATTCTAACAGGGTTTTTTTGTTAAATCAACAGGATAAAACCATACTTAAATATGCTTATTTTAACAAAAAAAATAAAGGCAGGCTAGCGACTATCTTATCTTGGAAATATATTACTTAATAATTTTTATATCTTATCAAACTACTCCCTGCTCCAGCATGGCATCAGCAACCTTCACAAACCCGCCGATATTGGCGCCGTTGACGTAATTAACGAAGCTTTCTTGCCTGCCGTACTTAACACAGCTATCGTGTATTCTAACCATAATTTGTTGAAGCTTCTCGTCTACTTCTTCGCTGCTCCAGGATAACCTCTGGCTGTTCTGGCTCATTTCTAAACCGCTTACAGAAACCCCGCCGGCATTAGCAGCTTTGCCCGGGCCGTAAAGAACCTGTTGTTTCAAAAATACGTTTACTGCCTCGGGAGTGCTTGGCATATTTGCTCCTTCAGAAACGCAAATGCATCCGCCTTTAACAAGGGTTTGGGCGTCTTTAGCGTCAATCTCATTCTGGGTAGCTGAAGGAAAAGCAACATTACACTCTATAGACCAGGGCCTCCTTCCTTCAAAATATTTACAGTTATACTTCTGGGCATATTCTTTGATTCTGCCGCGCCTTAGATTTTTCAACTCTTTAACAAACTCTAACTTCTGCTCAGAAATGCCTTGGGAGTCGTAAATAAATCCTCCTGAATCAGACAACGTAACACACTTGCCTCCTAACTGATTTACCTTTTCCACTGTATACTGGGCAACATTTCCCGAACCGGACACTGCACATACTTTACCGTTAAGGGATTCTCCCCTGGTTTTTAACATTTCCTGGGCAAAATATACACAGCCGTAGCCGGTTGCTTGCGGCCGAATCAAACTGCCGCCCCAGTTAAGCCCTTTACCGGTAAGAACGCCGCTAAATTCATTGCGCAACCGTTTATACTGCCCAAACAAATACCCGATTTCACGGCTGCCTACGCCGATATCGCCGGCGGGAACGTCTGTGTCCGGGCCGATGTGCCGCTGTAATTCCGTCATAAAACTCTGGCAGAATTTCATCACTTCGTTATCGGACTTTCCCTTAGGGTCAAAATTAGCCCCTCCCTTGCCTCCTCCCATGGGAAGCGTAGTTAAACTATTCTTAAAGACCTGCTCAAACGCCAGGAACTTTAAAATACTTAAATTCACACTGGGATGAAACCGCAAGCCCCCTTTATACGGCCCGATAGCACTGTTCATTTCAATACGGTAACCTCTGTTTACCTGAATTTGGCCTTTATCGTCTATCCAGGGGACACGAAACATAATCACTCTCTCCGGCTCCACCAGGCGCTCTAATATGTTAGCCTCCTGATACTTAGGGTTTGCTTTGATAAACGGTATTACTGACGATACCACTTCATTAACTGCCTGATGGAACTCAACTTCCCCGGGATTTCTTTCAACGACCTTTTTCATAAATTGTTGCGGCATACTACCCTCCTTGTTTTACTTAACTACTAACTTTACTACTAACGAGAAACTCCTTTATAGCCTGCGCCGCATTTTTTGCCTGCGCAATAGCACTTATTACTGTTGCTGACCCGCTGACAATATCGCCGCCGGCAAAAATATCAGGTATAGACGTCTGACAATTCTCATTAACTTTTATATACCCCTTAGAAGTTAACTTTAACCCTTCAATCGTAGAAATTAATAACGGATTAACCCCGCTGCCTACGGCAACAATTACTGTATCCAAATCAATAGTGAACTGCGAACCTTTTATGGGAACCGGTGAGCGCCTGCCGGAAGAGTCAGGGTCTCCCAGCATATTTTTAATACAGCGGACCGCTCTTACATTTCCTCCTCCATCGGAAAGTATTTCTTTGGGAGAAACAAGCAAGTTAAACTTAACCCCCTCCTGTTGAGCGTTTTCAATTTCTTCCTCTCTCGCCGGCATTTCATCCCGCGTCCGGCGGTAAATAATGGAAACTTGCTCTGCTCCTAATCTTAAAGCGCAGCGGGCACAATCAAAAGAAACATTGCCCGCTCCAAACACGCCGATTTTTCTGCCGATTTTTACCGGCGTATCATATTCAGGGAACCTGTAACTTTTCATCAAATTCACCCGTGTAAGAAACTCATTCGCTGAATACACTCCGTTTAAGTTCTCGCCGGGTATGTTTAAAAACCGCGGAAGGCCGGCGCCTACACCGATAAAAAAAGCAGCGAACCCTTCCTGCCTTAAATCCTGTATAGTTTTGGTCCTTCCCGCTACAAAATCAGTAATAACTTTTACTCCCAAACTCTTTATATAACCAACTTCTTTCTCAACAATAATTTTAGGAAGCCTGAATTCAGGGATTCCGTAAACAAGCACCCCGCCTGCCTTGTGCAACGCCTCAAACAAATATACGTCAAACCCTTCTTTAGCCAAATCAGCCGCGCAGCTAAGCCCTCCCGGGCCAGACCCGATAACCGCAACTTTTACTGCTTTTAAGTCTTTGCTGCCTGCCTTAGCTTTAGTCGTTTGTCCAGAGCCTTTCTGCAATTCCCAATCGGCAACGTATCTTTCTAAATAACCAATCTTAATCGCCTTACCTTTTTTATCTAAAATGCAAGAGACCTGACACTGGTCTTCCTGAGGGCACACTCTGCCGCATACGCCGGGAAGATTATTGGTCTCTTTAATCTTTTTTATAGCACCGCAATAATCTTTATCTGTAATTAACCGTATGAACTCTTTAATATCAATTCCTGCCGGGCACCCTTCTCTACAAGGAGGGTTCTTGCACTGCAAGCATCTGCGAGCTTCAATTAACGCCTCTTCTTGGGTAAACCCCAGAGAAACTTCTCTAAAGGTGCGTTTTCTCTCTTCCAACGGTATTTTTGTTATTTTACCTTCCCTCATTTACATCCTCACAAACTTTTAATCAGCCGGTATTATCTAAGCGGCACTTATGCCCTTTATCTTTAAATTTCCCTAAAGAACGCTTCTCTTCATTGATAAAGCGGTCCTGCCTCTGCATTAACTCATCAAAATCAACTAAATGCCCGTCAAACTCCGGGCCGTCCACACAACAAAACTTAACTTTGCCTGCCTCAATCAAGCGGCAGCCTCCGCACATTCCTGTTGCGTCCAGCATTATAGCGTTTAAACATACCGTTGTTTTTATATTGTAAGGCTTGGTTATCTGCGAAACTACTTTCATCATAGGAAGCGGGCCCACACAGTAAACCAACCCGAAATCTTTCTCTTTTCGTAAGACTCTTTCTAAAATATCACTTACAAACCCTTTTTCTCCTAAACTGCCGTCATCAGTGCTAACATATAATTTATCGCAATACTTGCCTATCTCATCTTTTAGAATCAGCAACTCTTTAGTCTTTGCTCCCAAAATAGAATAAATCAGGCAGCCTCCCTCTTTCAATGACTTCACTAACGGTAAAGCTTCGGCAATGCCGACGCCGCCGGCTACGACAAAAACTTTACCGTAATTCTTTACTAGAGTGGGATGGCCCAGCGGCCCTACCAAAGAATATAAAGAGTCCCCTTGCTTCAACGTCCCTAGGAGTTTGGTGGAATACCCTATTTCCTGAAAAATAAGGGTAATCGTCCCCTTATTCTGATTTTTATCTACAATAGTTAAAGGAATTCTCTCACCGGTTTGCTTTACCATTAAGACGATGAACTGGCCGGGTTGGGCTTTTGCGGCAATTACCGCTGCCTCAACGTCAATTCTAACAATCCTGGTATCTGCTGTTTCAGCTAAAACTACCTTATTTACTATCTTCATTGCTCTCACTCAAAATAAAAAAGCGCCCTTCCTATGTTCATCCATTTATAGAAAGGACGCCCTTGTCCATTCCAAATATATCATAGCCAAATAGAATTGTCAAGAACCTCAGCCTTTCCTTTCTCTATTACTGCTCATCTAATACTCTATTCCCCTGCGGGCGCAAATCCCTTTATCAAAAGGGTGTTTTACTTTTTTAATAAGGCTTACGTAATCTGCCAATTTAATTAAATCCGAAGGAGCGCGTCTGCCGGTCAAAATAATTTCTATTGATGCGCCTTTCTTTATTATTCGTTTCAAAACGGCCTTGGGGCAGGCCCTTAGCCCTACCGCATTCAGTATTTCATCTAAAACTATAAGGTCAAACTTCTTTTGATTAATATAACCTTCAATTTTCAGTAAAGCCTTCCGGATTGACTCTTTTAGCTTTTTTGCATCGGCCTTTTCCCCTTTTTTTAAAAACATAGGATGAATCTGGCCCCTAAAACGTTCAATCACAACAGATGTTTTTACTCTTTTAACAAACTCTATTTCTCCACTGACCCTTTTTACATCTTTTAAAAATTGCCCAATATAAGCTTTTTTATTAAACCCAGCCAGGCGCAACGCCAGGCCTAAGGCAGCGGTAGTTTTACCTTTGCCGTCTCCTATATAAAAATGCACCATAACTTAACCAGCCCCATACTTCCTAAAGTTACGAAAATTGCTGCTAACAAAACACCCAGAGATATTGCTACGATTGCTTTCTTCATGCGAAAATTAAACAAAGTTGCCGCCACGCTGCCGGTCCAAGCACCTGTTCCGGGAAAAGGAATGGAAACGAAAAAAACCAGCCCCCAAAAACCGTAAGTCTCTACTATTTTAGATTTTTTCTCTACTCTCCTAAACCACCACTTAAATATTTTTTCTATCGGCCTTAGATGCTCCAGCCTAGTTACCACCCACCTGAAAAAAAGAAGCAGCAAGGGAATGGGCAGGAGATTACCTGCCAGGGCAAAAACAAAAACTTTACCTAAACTTAATCCTTTAGCAATACCTATAGGAATAGCTCCTCTCAATTCAACAACGGGAGAAGCTGAAACCAGAAAAATTAATAATTCGTTATTTATATCCATATTCTCCTAACAAAGGAACGAACATACATGCACAAACAACCTCTTTATCAATTTTACTCACAGAGATTTTCTTAACCACGGTTAACTCCTGCTGCAGGGGCCCGCCAAGAGGGATAACCATCCGCCCCTCTACTTTAAGCTGTTCTATCCAGCAAGGAGAAACAGCCGGAGAAGCTGCCGTAACAATTATTCTGTCATAAGGAGCGTTTTGCGGCCAACCTAACGTGCTGTCGCCTGCCTTTACCTCTACCTTACATTTCAGGGAATCCAGCAGCAGTTTTGCTTTCTGCGCCAAAGCAGGGACTCTTTCAATGCTGTACACGCTTGCTCCCAGATAAGAAAGAATTGCTGCCTGATACCCGCTTCCCGTGCCAACTTCTAATACTTTTTGAGACTCCCCTACTTCTAAATGCTGCGTCATCAACGCCACAATGTAAGGCTGCGAAATAGTCTGATTTTCTCCGATAGGAAGGGGGTAATCCTCATAGGCAAATTTTCTATTTTGCTCGCTGACAAAAAGATGGCGCTCAACAGCCCTGAAAGCCTCCAATATTTTTGGCTCCTCAATACCGCGCTGTAAAATCTGTTCAGAAACCATTCTCTCTCTAAGGGCGTCAAAATCCACAATATAACCTTAACTTAAGGATTCAACCTCTCTTCTCTGTCCAACTCTAAAATAAACCTTACAAACCTTATTGTATCT
Source organism: Candidatus Omnitrophota bacterium (assembly GCA_020343495.1). Classification (GTDB taxonomy): domain Bacteria; phylum Omnitrophota; class Gorgyraeia; order Duberdicusellales; family 4484-171; genus JAHISK01. Next base: position 58,132 of record CP070797.1, read on the forward strand.
ACAAAAGGGCTTATTTTACTTCTCTGGTTTTTAAAATAAATACTCTTTACGGGAATACTCTTTATAAAAAACCCGCGTCGGGCGGCTTTAATGAGAATCTCTGACTCTATTTCAAACTTATTTGTCCGTATTCTTATCCCTTCCAACACATCTCTTTTAATCAGGCGAAACCCGCACTGAGTATCAGGAATCTTTTGCTTTGCTATTCTGGAAATAAACCAAGACATAGCTTTATTAGTAATGACCCTCAAGGCAGGCATACCCCCGGGATTACCCATTCTATCTCCCACGACAAAAGACGCCCCTTTTTCTGCTTCATTCAAAAAACTGTCCAGGTCAGAAGGACAGTGCTGGCCGTCAGCGTCCATGGTAATAATATAATCAAAACTCTCGTTCTGCAAAAGATAAGCTACTGCTTTCTTTAAAGCCATGCCCTTGCCGAGGTTCGCTCTATTCTTAATTACTATATGCGCCTCTCTTTTTACTATATCAAAAGTATTGTCGCTGGAGCCGTCATCAATAACAAGAGTGGATAATCCCCTTGTTTTAAGCTCACTAAGAAGCGCACTTAAGGACCTCTGTGAAGCAGAAAGGCCGCCAGCGGTGTCATATCCTTCATTATATGCGGGAATTACTACCCAGACTTTCATAATCTTTCACCCAATATTTCTCAAACATATACCATTGTTCAGGATACATCCTTAAATATTTCTCTAATATCAAAATATAATTCTTTATTACGGCTGCCTGAGCCTCTTCAGTTAAAAGAGATGAAGCGTCAGTTGCCTCCCAGATAGGTTTCTCAAAAATCAAACGGTAAAACTTCTTATTCTGGCGGACAAAAAAAGAAGGCACGATAGCAGCTCCTGTTCTCATCGCAAAGTAGAACGCTCCCCGGGGAATGTTTGCCCTTCTGGAAAACATCTCAGCTTCTATGCCTGCTCCGGCGGTAAAATCCCTGTCTCCAAGGAAAGCAATCATTGCTCCCTTTTTTAGAACGGAAAAACACTGCTTAACGCTAACGCCGGTAGGAATAACACCGATACCAACCCTGCGGCGGTGACGGTTAAAAAACTCATTTGTCCGCTTGTCTTTATGAGGTAAAGCAACCGCATAAATTGGGTATCCTAAGAGCGCGACCACTGCTCCGCCTAACTCATAATTGCCTAAATGAGCGGTGAGAGAAACAACGCCTTTCTTCTTAGAAAGAGATTCTTGGAGAAAATTTATCCCTTCCACTTTAACGTACTTCTTAATAAAATTTTGATCTAACTTTGAATACCTGAAAAAATCAACCAAATAATAAGAAAAATTAACGAACACCTGATGCGTACTCCTGGTGCACCTTTTTTCATCTTCCACAATAGGAGAAAGATTATATTTAACGGCGTCTCTGTCTTTCTTGGAAAGATAGAAATGAACCGTAGCCAAAATTTTTGCAAGAAAATAGCACCATTGCCTAGGAAATATTAAACAAAGTATTTTGCCTAAAATAAAAAGATAATACATCATAAAAAAGACTATAGTCTAGCCGCTAATTATCTCTCCGGAAATCAAGTCTACTATCCGCAAAGAAGAATCAATAAATGAATTCTCTCTTGCTTTTTCTTTAAGATAAAACATCCTCTTCCTATCGCGCATGAGCCCTTTTACCGCCTCTCCTATTAAAGAAGTATTATCAACTTTAACAACCGCTCCCCGGTAGAGAAGGTAATTTACGTTTCTCTCCTCCTGCCCGGGAATAGGATTGACAATAATGATGCATAAGCTTTTAGCTAACGCTTCCGATACGGTTATGCCTCCTGCTTTGGTAATAATTATATCGGAGAAATCCATGATTTTATGGACAAAATCAATGTAGCCAAAACAGAAAATTGGTTTCTTGAAATCTTTTTTGTTCTTCTCAAACCAATTATAAAGAGTCTTATTCTTACCGCACACCACGACAATCTGGAAGTTACTATCTAAAGAATCGAGCTGCTGGGCTATCTTCTTAATAGGGCCTATGCCTAAGCCGCCGCCCATAATCAATACCGAATCCCGCTTGCTTGCGAAGTTTAAATTATCACATACTTCCTGCCTTGAGTAAGCTTTTAAAAATTCTACCGATATGGGGATACCTAAAACTTTTATTTTTTCTTCTCCCACGCCTTCTCTAACCAGAGTTTCTTTCGCTTCTTTACATGCAACAACGTATTTATCTATGCAGGGATGAATCCAAAAACGGTGAGGATAATAATCAGTAACTACTGCTACGAGGGGGATTTTTAACCCGAACTTTTGTTTGAAATCAGCGACCAGGCCGCAGGGAAACGCCTGGGTAGTTACAAAACAGGTGGGCTTAAAATCATTTATAAGCCGCGATAACTTCTTAAAAGTTATTCTGTTTACAAACCTGCGGCAAGGAGTAAGAAATTTTACCACTCTCCTGCGGTCGTAAAGGCCTCCCCACAGGTCAGGGATATACTTTATTAGAAGCGTATATAAAAAATCAACAACTTTTTCCCAATAAGGATAAAAATGCCCAAAACCGTTTATACTTAAAACTTCCGCCTCGGGCTCCTTATACCTGAAAGCTTCTTTTATATTCTCGGCAGCTTTGCTGTGGCCGCCAAAATCAGAAATATAAAAAATAAGTATTCTTTTCACTTTTAATATTTATATGCCTTTAAGAAAGCATCTACTACACCAGCAAGAAATTGTTTCCCCTTGTTTTTCTTTATCTGTCTGATTGCTTCTTTGGGAGAAAGCGCCTTTCTGTACGGCCGGCCCACGGTCATTGCATCAAAAGCGTCTGCGATAGCGATAACAGAAGCATTAAGGGGTATTTGTCTGCCCTTCAAACCGCAAGGGTAGCCTCCCCCGTCAGGCCTTTCGTGATGATGCTTAACACCTAACAAAACTTCGCCGAACTCTTCAATATGGTTTAAAATTTCTGCGCCGGTTAAAGGGTGCCGCTGGATGACTTCTCTCTCTTTTTGCGTTAAAGACCCTTTCTTATTTAGAATTTTTTCTGAAATGCCAATTTTTCCTATGTCGTGCAGTAATGCCGCTATCCTTAAATTTTCTCTAAATTTTGGCCAATCAGCTATGCTTTTGTCTTTCTTTAAATGCTCCACGATAACCAGACAGTGTTTCATAACCCTTTCGGTATGGCCAACGGTATATTTATCTTTAGCTTCTATACTTGAAGTTAACGCCGAGACCGTCTGCAGAAACAGGCGTTTATTTATATGCAGCTGCTTACCGATATCTTCAATCAGCCAAGTATTCTTTATCGCCATAACAATGTTGGAAGCAAGCACGGTCAAAAACCCGACCTCTTCGTCGCCAAACTTCTTATTATTTATTTTTTCTCCCAGAAACAGGACCCCGATTAAATCTTTTCTAAAAAATCCGGGGATACAAATTTCTGCCTGATACAGAGAAAGGTTATTTTTAAGGTCAACCAGAAATTCTCTAAGCTTTAAATTACTCTTTACCGGCCCGGATTTAAACCAATCGTCTATTTTCCTCAAAAGAAGGACACCCGAAGGCAAACCTACATTTTTATCCGTAAAATAGCGTATTAAGGGATTAACTTTTCCTATCTTAACAAACCCCGTAGGGATTTTAAAGTCAGCATACCCCCGCGATACTTCTAAGACATACTCTTCCTTATCCTTATCATAGAGAAAAATCCCTGCGTGTTTTACTTTGATATTATTTACGATCATTCTTAAAATCAGCTTGATGAGAATGTCTGTGCGATGAATAAGAATTGTCTGGCGCGCTGCTCTTTCTAAACTCTTTCTATATGAGACCTTCATCTACTTTACCTAACAGATATTTGTGTTAACCCCTTCTTTAAGGCAGAACTACTCTCTTTGTTCATCTTGACTAAAAACATCAAAACAAACTCGCCTTACGAATAAAAAATGGCTCTTAGACAAATTATATTTGCGCAACTAAAGAATATATTCTTCTACTTTTTTACTCAACTCGCTTAAATCCAAAGGCTTAGTTATATAATCAATTGCTCCTAACTGTTGCGCTTTCTCCCGAAACTCTTTATCGTCTCTGCCTGTAATCATAATGACTTTTAAAGAATCGTCTATTTCCCGTAATTCTTTAAGCACAGTTATACCATCTTTACCCGGCATCTGGATATCTAAAAATATAAAGTCCGGATTATGCAGATGGTAAAAATCAAACGCCTGCTTTCCTTCATTGGCTTTTATAACCGAGATATCGAACCGCATTAAAAACCTCTCTAAAAAATCGGTAATTTCTTTCTCGTCGTCAACAACTAACACTTTTTTCTTCACTCCTCATCCCTCCTTTCCTTAGTTGTCTTGGCACTATTGGCTAAGAATGCTCACCTGAAACTGCCTTATTTACGAATAGAATATATCACAATTATCATACGGGGTAAATAAAATTTCGCAAGGATATATTTTTATAAATATTTAAGAGCAACGAACAAAGTTAAAAATACTCTCTGTACACTTTTAAAAACCGCTGCTTCAACGATTGTTTCCTTCTATTATGTTCAAGCTCAAGGAAACGATACGCACCGTATTTTAAACAACCGAAAGAACAAGATTCGCTTCTATGCCCCAGCGGGGAGGTGGTTTTTATCTGGTAAGGAATAAATTCCTTAAGAAAACTATAAAATCCTTCCTTGCCGTTCAGCCTGCCGACAAAAGAAAGGATAAAGGTGCTTGCGCCTATTTTCTGCCTTATCCTCTCCAGGATAAAGTTAACTTCTCCCTTTATATACTCTCTCACAAATGAATTTAGAGCCTGGGTACTTAAGTTCACATAAGTGTTTGCCTTCTTAATGCTTATCTCTTTATAATAAGGAACGTTTTTAAAAGAAATATATCTAGAAAACACTTCTTGAGCCAACGCCGGAGAAAGAAGAAACCTCTTCTCTATTGCGCTGATAATCTTTCTTGCCCCAAAATCAAATTCTCCTCCAACCTCTAAAGCCCCTTCTTTATAAACTACAAAATGGCTGCTCTCGTAACCGGCATTAATCACGCAAAGGGTGTTTTTCTCATTTTTCCTCACATACCCTTCTGTAAAAGAAGCGGCTAAACTGCTGGCGTCAGAAGAAACAAACCCCCCAAAATTTCTATCTAAATTATCAAAAATATCCTCTACTTCCCTGTGCAGCTTATCTTTAACCCACACCAGCAAGGATTTTAACTTTATCTTTTTAGCGGCAACTCCTAACGGTAAATTGCCGTAAAGATTACCTTCTATCTCGCAACCTAAAATAAAATTATGGACACAGAAATCATCCCAATCTAAAAATATATCGGCAATTTGTTTCTTGGCAAAAACCAAATCAGCCGGTTTAACTTTTTTCCTTCTCCTTAAAGGAACGACGTCTTCAACCAGCCGTTTTTTTTCTAACTGCCGCGGCAGGTTAAGAAAAACTTTCTCAACTTTCAACGATAACCTTCTTTCCTCCTCTATTATTGCCTGATTTAAATTCTCTGAATTTTTTTTAAAATAATCTAAAAAGGCGCCGCAGCCTGCCGGCTCCAGCTCAATTTCCCTTAAAAAACCAATGCGGCCTCCTCGCAAAGATGCAAGAGAAATAAATACTTTATCTTTATTTATGTCTATACCGCAAATCCCCCGCATAATTTAGCTCTTACTTTTTACTTCTTATCTCTTATACCCTAAATAAACTTTTTTATACCTTAAATCTATGTACTTAACCGAAGCTAGGTTGCCTTCTAACTTTTCCTGCAAAACATTGCCAAAAAGATAGAGCTTGCGCTCAAAATTATCTTTGCCTATAATTACCTTTACTTGGCTGCCCCTGCTGGAATTATCTGCGACAATAAAATACATAGCCTCCGGATAAGTCGCATTTATCAATTCCACGGAAAACCTATCAAAGAATTTTTCTTGCTTCAATACTCTCATTAAACCAAAAACATAATTTATCCGCTCATCATCATAAACGCTGCCCCTTCTCAAAGGTTTATCATAACCGCTAATCTCTACGGCAATAATGCCGACCATTTGGGTTGGCGTTCCGCTGTTAATAATAACTGCCTCTTCATCTATGGGGTAAAACTTTTTTTTCCGTATCTGAACAAAAGGGGCTCTTTTCTCTGCTTCTATCTTCAAGAAAGAGGGAAACTCTTTGCGGACATAAATATTTTTGCATTCAGGGTAATTTTTTACGACGGCAGAGTGAATTGCGGCGGTATCCAGAGCAAATAACGACTGCCCAATAATTGTTCTTTTAAAATTATTGTCTAAATTTACGTCGGATTTTACTTCTTTAACTTTAAAAATCGGGGACTCATATATAGCTTTGCCTAAATAGACAATACCGGCTAAAGACACCAGAGAAAAAAATAACATCCAAATATATTTGTTAGTAATCCTGAAGTCGTCTCTGCGCCACCTCAACTTAAAGTATTTACGCCTTCTTCTATATCTTCTTCGCCTGTATTTTCTCATTTAAACCTAACCTCACCATTTTTAAAACCAACTCATCAAACCCTATGCCGCAACATTTCGCTGAAAGGGGAAGAAGGCTGTGCGAAGTTAACCCCGGGATTGAATTAACTTCCAGCACAAAAGGATTGCCTAAAGCATCTAACACCAAATCCACTCTGGAGGAATGGCGGCACCCTAAAACACAATGCGCTGCCAGACCTTGCGCCTGAATTTTTTCATAAAGGCTTCTCTTTAACTGCGGGTCTGTTTTTAACTGAACTGCCCCCTCTCTATATTTAGAATTAAAATCAAAAAATCCTTCCTTAGGGACAATTTCTACCACCCCTAAAGGTTTATTATCCAAAATCCCTACGGTGAATTCTCTGCCTTCAATATACTCCTCCAAAAATATTTTAGTCTGTAAAGACGAGGCTGATTTTAACGCTTCCTGCAGCTGGCGTTGGTCTCTTACAACAGAAACTCCCAAACTGGAACCGCCGCAACACGGTTTTACTACGAGGGGATACTTAATGTCCGCAGGGACATCTTGCCATAAATAATACGCGGCGGTGGCAATACCTTCTCTTAAGAATATCTCTTTAGAAGAAACCTTATTGGCTGCCAGAGAACTTGCCTGCGGCCCTGACCCGGTGTAAGGAAGCTCTAACTCTTCTAGAATCTGCTGGATTTGACCATCCTCTCCAAATTCGCCGTGAAGAGCAATAAACGCCACATCAATATTATGTTGGCAAATCAGCTCTTTTACCTTTTCTTTCTGCGAAGTAAAAATATCTATAAAAACTACCGCAACGCCATTCCTTTCTAAAGATTTAACCACTTCTCCCGCTGAAATAAAAGAGATTTCCCTTTCAGGCGAAACCCCTCCGCCTAACACCCCTACTTTAATATCTTTTACTGCCATCTACGGACTTCCTCTTCTAAAACAACGTTATATTTTTTATAAACCCTATCTTTAATTAACTTAATCAAATAATCAGCGTCATTAAATGAGGCTCCTCCTAAATTAATAATAAAATTAGCATGTTTATCAGAGATAGCGGCATTATTTCTCGGGGTGCCTTTTAACCCGCAACCTTCAATTAATTCCCCGCTAAAAGCATTGGGAGGGTTCTTAAATATACAGCCGCAACTGGGATAGTCAAACTCTCCCCTTCTATACCTAACTCCTAAAATAGTCTTAACTTTATTCTTTAACTGGGAACCTTTTTCAAATCTAAACCAACCAGCTAAAATAACATAATCTCTAAGTGTTGACCCTCTATAAAAAAAATTCAATTTATCCGTCCCTAAAACACTGACGGCACCCTGTTTATCCATGACTTTAACTTTCTCTACTAAAGAAGAGGCCTCTGTCCCAAAAGAAGAAGCGTTCATAACCAAGAGCCCGCCTATGCTGGCAGGAATACCGGCTAAGTTTTCTGCGCCGGCTAAATTATTTTTAAGCATATAATTTAACAACCTTGAAAGAGGTGTTGCTGCCCCTACCTCTACTACAGAAGACTCCTCCTTTATATAATTAAATCCCTCACCTAACTTTACTACCGGTTTATTTAAATGGCCGTCGCTAACTAAAATATTAGAACCTGCCCCTAAAAGATAAAAGGAATCCTTATAGTCTTTAACTATCTTAGATAAATGGCGGCTGTCACTGACAATAAAAAGGGAGTTTGCCCGACCTCCTATCTTAATAGTAGTGTAGTCTCTTAAACTACAATTCCTCTTCAAAATTAATCTCTGTTTGTCTTCTATTACAACCATTTTACTTAGTCAGTATTCTTTGTTTTCTATCTTTAACCTCAACCATAATCTCATCCATCAGCACATTAATATTGCCTGCTCCTATGCCTAAACATAAATCTCCTTCCCGCAGGTAAGAAGGAACCTGCTGTGCCAGGGACTGGGAAGCTATATACCTTACCCGGCCGTTAAAATCTTTTGCTATATTATCTCTAAACACCTCTACATTCACCTCAGGAGTTTCTTTTTCAGAAGCAGAATAAATATCTGTTATTATAAGCTCATCGGCTAAGGAAAAACAACGCAAAAACTCTTCATAAAGCAGCTTTAATCGCGAAAAACGGTGAGGCTGGCAAATAACGACCACTCTTTTAGGTTTTAGATAACGCGCTGCTTTCAACACTGCCCTGATTTCTGTAGGATGATGCGCATAATCATCTACAAAAACTACCCCTGCGACCTCTCCTTTTATCTGAAAACGCCTTTTGATTCCTTTAAACTTCTCCAATAGCCGGCTAACTTTCTCCAAATCTTGGCCAATGAAATGAAAAAAGCTGAAAGCTGCCAAAATATTAGTTGCGTTGCTTTCTCCCAACAAATGCGTGCTTACCGGCGCAATAAATTCCTCATCTACAAAAAGGTCAAAATTACTCATTCCCTTCTCAAACCTAAAATTGCGGCCACTGACTTTATTATCTTTGCCCCAGCCAAAACTCCAACCACCCACCTCAGAAATAATCTGCCTGACAAAAAGGCACTCTCCCCATCCAAACACTTTTTCTTTCGTTTGATAGGCAAACTTTAAAAAACTATCCCGCAAATTCTCCATGGTCTTATGATGGTCCAGGTGTTCATAATCAATGTTGGTAATTATAGAAACCCAGGGATTATAATATAAGAAACTGGCGTCACTCTCGTCAGTCTCAATAACAAAGTAATCTTTACCCCACCAGGCATTACGCGCATAATTTAAAGGAAACCCGCCCACAAACATAGCCGGTTGATAACCTAAAGAAGTCAACAGATACCCTATTAAAGAGGTTGTTGTGGTTTTGCCATGGCTGCCGGCTACGGCAATTATTTTTCTATCCCAGGAAAGAAGCCCTAACAGTTCTGCTCTCTTTAAAACCGTAATGCCCCGGCGCCTGGCTTGAAGAATTTCAGGGTTATCTTCTTTTACTGCTGAAGAATACCCCACTAAATCTATATCCTGCGTTATATTTTCTTTATTATGGCCGATAAAGACTTCTATTCCTGCTTCCCGGACCATTTTAACGTATGAACTGTCACAAATATCCGACCCTTTAATATTAAAGCCTCTATCTTTAAGAAGATGGGCTAGGCCGCTCATGCCTATGCCTCCTATGCCTATGAGATAGATATTTTTTACTCCTGATAAAATCTTTTCCATTGTTTTTCTAAATCCTCCCAGCCTCTTATAGAATAGATGGCTTTAGATAAAGCCTGTTCATAATCGTAACCTCTCCTAAGAAAATACATAAATTGAGAAAAACTATCCCCGCCATATTTTTTTATAATAAAGGAAACTATAGAAAACGCTTCTAAATAGAACAGGTTAACGTAGCTTTGAGATTTGCCTTCAAGGTTTGACGCTGTTATTGTGTTTAACTCAGCTAATTTTATATAACTGTTATCTTTAATTGCCTTTTTTAAAGGTGAAAGGTCCCTCCTCTTAGATTTCTTGGAATATTTGTCTTCCATATACACCGTAACCGCCTCATCCAGCCAGAGAGGCAATTTCTTCAAGCCCACGTATTCCCTAAAAATTATATGTGTCAACTCATGCACGAGGATTGAAGAAAAATTCTCCTGGTCCGGGTAAGTCCTAATTATCTTATCTTTATAATTGACGCAGGCAGTTGACCATGACGGACAATTAAACCTGTTTAAGTAATCCTCTTTGTCTCTGGCGATAAAAATTTTTGTCCGATTTTCCCAAAGCCATAATTTATTCCTTACCAGCCTGAATTCCTGCGTTATAACCCTGTAAAACTCCTCACTGATATCTTTAACTTTATCAACGTAATCGTAACTTATGCTTTCGTGGTAATTAATAATGAAATGTTGTGACCTTAACTCTCTATGAGTCTTAGGTGAAGCTGCGCTAACACCTCCCAGCATAAGGCAAAAAACAGCTGTCAGTAAATATACTTTCGGTGGAACTCGCCTCTTCTGGATTTGAAAACTCCCTCTCACTAGCCCCAAATATTTTTATGAAAATCTTGCGCACTTACTCCTAGACGGACTTTACTTAAGTTATCTTTGAAGGTCTGCCTTAATCTGCTATCGCAAATTAACTTCTCGGCAGCCTGTTTAAAATCCTTAAATGAGAAATCCTCCTGAAAAAAAACATAAGCTGCCCCTCTTTCACTAAAATAACAAGCGTTCTTTCTCTGATGCTGAGCGCCTCCGGGATAAGGGATTAAAATTGATGGTAGCTTATAATATGAGATTTCCCCTAAGGTAGATGCCCCTGACCTACAAATCGCTAAATCAGCAGCACTGTAAAGTATTTCCATTGAATAATAAAAATCCTTCACAAATGCTTTCCTATCTATTTTATTATATAATTGGCTAATTTGGAAGTATTCTCTTTTGCCGGTAAGATGAATTATGTTAAAGTCCTGGGCGCTGGCATTGATAAATTCAATAAAAGTTTTGTTCAGAAAAGATGCTCCCTGGCTGCCGCCAAAACACAAAACAACCGGTTTAGAGTCAAACCCTAAAACTTTGAGAGCCTCTTCTCTTTCAACTTTCTTAATATTATCCCTCAAAGGAACGCCGGCGATTTTAAACTTGCTTTCTTCTGACCGAGGAGCTCTCTCGCAAGGAGGCATTGAAAACCCGCATAAAACTTGCCGCACAAAAAAAGAGAGGATTCTGTTTGCTCTCCCAAAACTTATGTTAGGTTCGTAAATAAAAGTATCTAACCCCAATATTGAACTAAACAAAAGCAAAAAAAAGCTGTCTCTGCCGCCAAAGCCAATAACTCTGCCTGGCCTTAAAACCATAAGAAGGTATAGTGCCTCTATCAGGCGCCAGCCCCCTTCAAAAACAATGTTGCGGCAAGCAAAACTCTTTCCGTAAACTTTGAACCCTTGTTTTCGCAGATAATCTTTAAAAAAAGACGCCGTAACAAAAAAACCGACGTCTTCCTGACGCTGACATAATAGTTTGCCTAAAGTGAGGGCAGGGAAAAGGTGGCCGCCGCTTCTCTCACATACCAGTAAAGTCTTCATATCAATTCCTTTCTTATTCTATGAGCTATGAGCTAATTCCCCGCGTGAAGCATTAAAAAATAACCCTAAAAGAATATAATGTGAAATTAAATTGCTTCCCCCATAACTTATAAATGGAAGCGGCAGGCCTGTTATAGGCAGCAGGCCACAACTTACTCCAATATTTATTACCACTTCCAAAGAAAAAATAAAAACTACCCCCCACAAAATTCCTCTCTTAAATTTATTATACTCTCCCCGGGCAATATTTCCCATCTTATGAAAGACGATAAAAAAGGCGCAAAGCACTGATAATGCTCCCCACAACCCAAATTCCTCAGCAATGATAGAAAAAATAAAATCCGTATGGGCAGCGGGCAGAAAAAACAGTTTTTGGCGGCTGGCGCCAAAGCCAACTCCTAAAATCCCTCCCTCTCCATAGGCAATCTGAGACTGAACGGCTTGAAACCCCGCTCCTTTAGGGTCAGAAAATGGGTTACAATAGGCAAGTATGCGCCTGGACCTGTAAGGGTAAAACTTTATAAGAAAAACCGCAGCAATTATTCCCAGAACAATAATAAACAGGAGGTGTTTCCTTCTTGCTCCGTAAAGGAAAAGGCAAAGCAACGTCCAAACTACCAAAAAAAGCGCTGTTCCTAAATCAGGCTGTAAAATAAGCAATAAACAAACTGCGCCTAAAACAATCCCTAAAGGAACTAACCCTGCTCTAAAGTTTTTGATTAAATTATCCTTTCGGCTGAAATAATCAGCGCAGTAAAGCAAGAAAAAAATCTTCAACATCTCTGAAGGCTGGAAATTAAACCCCGGCAGGTGAAACCACCTTCTTGCCCCGCCTGCCCTTTTACCGATAAAAAGGATAAGAACAAGGATAATAAGGATAGAAACTAAAAACTCTTTATTATATTTCCTTAAGAACTCCAAATCCAGAAATAACATTGAGAAAAACATCCCTAACCCCACAAGGAAAAAAATAAACTGCTTTTTAAAAAAAAAGGCTGCATCCAGGGTGCTTTTATAAGCATATAAACTTGACGATTCATATACCATCAGCGCCCCAAAAAGGGTTAACGCCAGGACAGCCACAAAAATAAACCTTCGCTCATTCTTTATTACCTTCATCTAATGCGCCAATATTTGCCTTAGAAGCTCTCCACTATTTCTATAAACTTATTCCCCCTTTCAACGTAATCAGAAAACATATCAAAGCTTGAACACATCGGGGAAAAAAGAACTACGTCGCCTTCCTCTGCTTGCTTAAAAGACTCACTCACACAATCTTTCAACGAAGTAAGAGTGAGCGTTTCCACGTAAGAACCGATTTCATTTTGAATCCTTCTTCGTGCCTCTCCAAAAAGAAATACTTTCTTTACTCCTTTTAAATGTGGAACGATTCCTGAAAAATCCAGGCCCTTATCTTTTCCGCCGGCAATAAGAATAACCGGCGCATTCAAACTGCCAAGCGCCCAAACAACAGAAGCAGGGTTTGTAGCTTTAGAATCGTTAATGAAGCTTATCCGGCGTATCTGCCTTAGGAACTGCATGCGGTGAGGCAGGCCCTTAAATCCTGCAAAAACGCCGGCAGCTACTTTTCTACTTACGCCAAAAATGCCGGCAATTTTATATACACAGGAAAAATTCTCGTTGGGAAACTCATCGCTGAACCTTACGATTTTAGCCTTGAGTTTATGCCCGTTGCCGCGCAAATCTATTCTTGCGTTGACTACTGCCCAGTCATCTTTATCCTGATTCTTAAATATATCCATTTTTAGGTCAAAATAATCTTTAAATGCTGCATACCGGTCAAGATGGTCAGGCGCAACGTTAAGCAACGCCGAAACATAAGGCTTAAAGGAACGGATAGTTTCCAACTGGAAAGAACTAATCTCTAAAACAACTAAATCATCTTTTTTGGTTTTTAAAACAAACGAGGAAAAAGGGGTACCGATATTGCCGCCTAAAAAGACTCTTCTGTTTTTTCGCCTGAGCGCCTCATAGGTAAGGTGGCTGGTTGTGGTTTTCCCGTTAGTTCCCGTAATTGCAATAATTTTTGCTTTTGTTAACCAAAAAGAAAATTCAATTTCTCCCACAAAGCAGATATCATGTGTCTTTGCTATTCTCACAGCATTGGCATTTGCTGTATCTACGCCCGGGCTTAAAATCATCAGCTGCGAATCTCTTATAAACTTCTCGCTACTGCCGCCAAACTCAAATTTTACCCCTTTATCTCTAAATTCATCTATTAATGATGCGCGAAACTCTTTTTTCTGCCGTCCCTAGCTAATCTTAACTTCTTTTCTCAAAGTTAAGAGCAAATTACATAAAGCAACGCCGCTTATGCCCCATCCCACAACACACACTTTTTTAATGCTGTCAATATCCATATTAATTAAGTGGTAAGTCTAAGCTCTATCTTAACTTCAAGGTAAGAAGCGAAGCAACAGCACACATAATAGTAACAATCCAAAGCCTGACAATTATCTTGGGTTCGCCCCACCCTAGGAGCTGAAAATGATGATGCAGGGGCGCAGCCAGAAAAAGCCTCTTTCCCCTTAACTTTACAGAAAATATCTGCAGTATAACGCTAAGTGCCTCTATAACAAATAACCCCCCGCTAATAATAAGAAGGAACTCTTTTTTAATAAAAAGGGCCACCGCACCGGTAACTCCTCCTAACGCTAAAGCGCCCACGTCTCCCATAAAAACCTGAGCGGGGTAAGAATTAAACCACAAAAAGCCCAATCCTGCCCCAACCAACGCTAAACACAAAACAGCCAGCTCTCCACTGCCGCAGACGTGAGGAATTAAAAGATACGTGGCAAACTTCAAATGCCCGACGATATAACTTAGCAAGGCAAAAAGCAAAAAGTTTATGACTAACGCTCCTATGGCTAACCCGTCTAATCCGTCAGTAAAATTAACCGCGTTTGAGGTGGCTACAATTACAAAAGCAGCCCAAAAAATATAAAAACAACCTAAATCTAATATTATTTTCTTAAAAAAGGGCAAATCCAGCGTAGTGGTTGATTCTTTACTAACCACAACTAAAACTCCCAGGATTATCCCTATTAAACCCTGCCAGGTGAGCTTCTCCAGGCGGCAAATCCCCCGGCCTCTTTTTATCTTTGAAATATCGTCGCGCAACCCGATGAAAGCCAGGGCAACCATAATAAATAAACTCATCCAAACAAAATAATTATTCCATTTCATCCATAAAAGCGTAGACATAAACACTGAAAAAACGATTAAAATACCTCCCATTGTAGGGGTCCCTTTTTTGTTTTCGTGTAAAGACTCCAGCCGAACATGGCCGTACATATCTATTTTCTCTACAATCCTTAACCGCTTTAACCTTTTTATAGTAAACTTCCATAACAACATAACAAAAAGAAACGAAGTAATAAACGCGCAGCCGCCTCTAAAAGTGATATACTGAGTAACATTTAATGCTGAAAAATACTCCTTTAATGGATAAAGAATATGATAAATCATATTAAACTCCTTTTATTAAAAGATGCTCCATCACTTTTTCTAACTCCATCTTACGCGAACCCTTAAGAAAAATCAAATGCCTTTTTTTAACCTTTCTTTTTATAAAACGGCCAATATCTTCGTGCGTCAAGAAGTGAAACGCTTGCCTGTATCCTAAACTTTTTAGCTTCTCTATTAAATGAGGAGTAAACTCCCCCATTGCTAAACAATAATCAAATTTAGCCTTTATAATGTGAGAAGCCAGACCTCTATGATAATAGATACTGCGCCGGCCCAGCTCTAACATATCCCCTACCACAGCAATCTTCGGTAAAGAGTACTTCTCTACAACTTTTAAAGCCTGCACAAAAGAGTAAGGGTTAGCATTATAAGCATCGTTTATGATAAAGAACCTGCCCGCACTCTGCATCTGCATCCGTAAAAAGCCAAAGCCTCTAAAACCATTCATCTTATCTACATACTCCTTAAAAGAGCCTCCCAGAATATAGGCGCCGGCTATTGCTGCCATTGCGTTGGTAACAAAGCCGCAAAATTGCGTGGGCATTACCAGTTCATACTTATCCTGCACCAGAAACAGGGATTCTTTTGCATTCTGCTTACTAAGACGAAAATATAAATCATTTTGCTTATTTCTACCAAACCAGAGTGTCTTGCCCTTAAACTTTACTTTGCGCAAATAGGGGTCGTCATTGTTAAGCACTGCCTTAATCTTAGGATTCAGGCGCAAAATAGAGGTTTTTTCTCTAAACACCCCTGACAAATCTGCCAGACCCTGCAAATGCGCTGGTTTTATAAAAGTAATTATTCCTGCGTCCGGTGAACTTATCCTTGATAAAGCTTCTATCTCGCCGGGGTAACTGGTGCCTAACTCTAAGGTCACTACTTCTTCATCGTCTAAAGATAACAACGCCTTGCTTACTCCCAAGAAATTATTTTCCGTATCGTAACTCTTTAAAACTTTAAATTTACCGCCAAGAAGAAAACTCAACATCTCTTTAGTGGTAGTCTTACCTATTGAGCCTGTAATACCATAAACGAAAGGAGCTTTTCTTTCTCTTATATAGCGAACGATTTTGCCCAATGCTTTGTGAGTATCCTCAACGATAAAAAAAGGTATCTTATATTTAGTCCCTAAATCTTTTGATGCGACAATAAAAGAAGCGCCTCTTTTTATTGCTTTCAAAATAAAATCGTGGCCATCACAGTGTTTTCCTCCTACAGCAACAAAACCTTGCCCCTTTTCTATGGTTCTTGAATCAATAGAAAACTTATCAAATGGCTTGAAATGATAAAGATTTGATATCTTAACCGGCCCTAACAGGCGCTCTAGAGTCTTAAAATCTTTAAATAACATATATATTCCCTTAACGTTTTACTAGTTCTTTTACTGTTTCGCTATCACTAAACGCAATCTTAGACTGCCCTATTATCTGACAATCTTCGTGGCCCTTGCCGGCAATAAGCACACAGCAGCGCTTATACTTATTCTTGATGCTGACTGCCCTTTTAATCGCTTCCTTCCTGTCAATGACAACCATATAATTTTTATTCTTAAACCCTGCTGTTATCTGAGAACAAATCTTAGAAGGGTCTTCTGTGCGAGGGTTATCCGAAGTAATAACTGAAAACCTGCAAAACTTAGAGGAAACCCTGCCCATAAGCAGCCTTTTTCCTTTATCTCTGTCTCCTCCGCACCCAAACACAGAAATAATGTTTTCATAGCCTACCTGCCTCAAAACAGACAAAGCTTTTTCTAATGCATCGGGCGTGTGAGCGTAATCTATGAAGATATCAGCTGCGGCCTTCTCCAGGCGTCCTTTAACTCCTTTTAAAGATGGAATAAACTCAACCGCCTTATCAAAAGAAAACCCTAATGAAAGAAACGCTGCCGTAGCAGCTAAAATATTTGAAACGTTATGAACGCCTAAAACAGACGTCTTTACAACTTGGCTCTTTCCTTTATATAATAACTGGAAACCCGTTCCCTCTTTGGTTAAACGGATATTACAGGCTGCCAAATCTGCCCGTCGCTCAATAGCGTATACAAATGCGCCCCTTACCTCTTTAAGAAGCCTGCGGCCCCAAGGGTCGTCAATATTTATAATAGCCTTACTCTTTTTGTTATCAATGAAGAGCTTTTTCTTAGTATTAAAATAATCTGTCATTGTCTTATGATAATCAAGGTGGTCTCTGGTCAAATTAGTAAATAGGCAACTCTGAAAATCAACTCCCTCTATGC
The DNA here is from genome assembly GCA_020343495.1 of Candidatus Omnitrophota bacterium. GTDB lineage: Bacteria > Omnitrophota > Gorgyraeia > Duberdicusellales > 4484-171 > JAHISK01. The sequence goes on from CP070797.1 coordinate 75,328, forward strand.
GCCTCTGGTCTATACCGTGAGAAGAAACCTCCATTACGATGAACTGGGGCTCTTTACTGTCAAGTCTTTTAAGCATTTTCCTCAAAGACAGATAATCAGGGGTGGTGTGGCTTGAGTTATAAACATTACCAGCGATTAGATAATTTACTGTCCCTATCAAAGAAACCTCTTTGTCTGCCTTTTTAAGAAACTGATAGATAAAATGCGTGGTGGTAGTCTTGCCGTTAGTCCCTGTAACGCCGATGAATTTAATATTATTCTTGTTAACTCCATAAAAAATATCAACTGCCTTCAAAAATCTTTGCTGGATATCCCTAACTAAAATAATTGGTTTTCTCTTAACTGTTGCCGTGATTCTTTGTTTATTCTTGCCAGCGCAAACAAAAGCAGCGGCTTTATCTTCTATCCCGCCTAAAACAGAAAAAATATCAAAGTTTTTCCCCTCTATCACAAAAAAAACATCCCCTCTTTTTATGAAACGAGAATCGTTACTTATACCTTTTACTTCTAACTCTCCTGCCTTACTCTCCAGATTTAATTTCGGGAAAATATCTTTTATTTTCATAATCTTAATATTCTACCTGCACAAGAGTCTTATCTGTCTGCGAATACTTAATTATCTTCTCGGCGAGTTTCTTAAAAAGAGGAGCAGCAACTACTCCGCCAAAATGAGATTTCTTAGGTTCATCTATGCTAACTCCTATCACTAACGGCTCATCAATATCAGAAATAAAGCCGACAAAAGTTGCACGATACTTATTGGGCGAGTATTTACCTATTTTAGGGTCATATTTTTGTGCTGTGCCGGTTTTACCGCCAATACGTACCCCTTCTATGGCAGCAAGTTTTGCTGTTCCCTCCTCAACAACTCCTATTAAAATATCCTTAGCACGCCGGGCCCCGGCCTCTGAGATTACTCTGGCCCTTTTGACGGTTGTTTTCCTTAAAAAAAACGGCGCAGAAATATTCTCTACCATGTACGGCTTAACTAAATAACCGCCGTTAGCAACAGCGGCAAATACCCGCACTAACTGCAAAAGATTAACCCCTACTTCCTGGCCGATAGGTATAATGAAGTTTGAAGTCTTTGACCACTGGCTAGGCTCCTTTACTTTCCCGCTGATTTCTCCGGGCAAATCAATGCCTCCTTTCTGTCCAAACCCTAACTTTTTGATGTGCTTGTAAATAAGGAGCGGCCCTAAAGAGTTAGCAATTTTAGCAACCCCGATATTACTTGACTTTTTAAATACTTCTGTAAATTTCAGCTCGCCGTACGGCCTCCAGTCATGCAAATAAGACCCCGGTATTTTAAACTTGCCCTCTTCACAAAAAAACTTATCTTCATTTGAAAAAGCTCCTTCCTCAATCGCGGCAATAAGAGTGGTTATCTTAAATACAGACCCCGGCTCAAACATTTCCGTTATGGCGTAATTATTCATATGTTCTAAGGAAGCGTTTCTAAAACTGTTAGGGTTAAACGTAGGATAGTTTGCTAACACTAAAACCGCACCCGTGGCAGCGTTCATAACGATGACGCTGCCCTTTTTTGCGCAAAACTCCTTTATCGTATCCTTTAGATACAGCTGCGCCCAATACTGCATCTGGATATCAATGGTCGTAGTAACGTCTACTCCCTGCTGCGCCTTTATTATCTGCGGGCTGAGGATAATCTGACGGGAAGCTGAATCCTGTAAAACCCGCACCCAGCCTTCTTTACCTCTTAAGTAATCGTCGTATTCCAACTCCAGGCCGCTTAACCCTTCATTATCAATGCCAACTATTCCTAAGGCAGCTGCCGCTAATGTTTCCTGAGAATAAAACCTTTTCTCTTCTTTAAGAAACCCTATACCCCTGATGCCTAAACACTGCACCTTTTCTTTTTCCTCCCAGGAAATTTTTCTCTTTATCCATACAAATCTCTTATCTTTCTGCAGAAGTTTGCGGATATTGTCCTTATTCAATTCTAAATTCAGGGTGAGGGTTTCTGCTGTTTTAGCAACATCATCAATAAGGTAGGGATCGGCAAAAATAGAATAACTATTTACTCCCGTAGCTAAAATTTTTCCCCTCCGGTCAAAAATATTTCCCCGTTCCCCTTCCAAAGGAATAAGCCGATAATGCTGTTTTTGAGCAAGGTTTCGCAAGAAATTTCTTCTGAATATCTGCAGGTAAGCAATCCTCAAAGAAAGGGCAACAAAAAGAAAAATAAATACTAAATATATATACTTAATTCTGGCTCTATATTTCTTTTTCACAATTTTCTCTAATCAGAATTAAATACGCCGACTCATCCCCAATGATACAGCTACACCCACCATTGTAATTAGCGACTTTTCTGTTTTTTCTAAATATGTATTATTCTTTTTCCTCTGCCAAGGCTGTGGAAGACGCTGCGGGAAATTTCAAGAAACGGTCGTATAAGAAGGCTAATTTACTTTCACGAACAGGGCCTTTCTCTCCTTTCAAATTCAAAGCCAGCATTTGTCTTTTGCCTACGAAGCCGAAATCGTTTTCTTCTGCCCATTGGTTAACCTTAGCTAGAGAAATTGATTTAGCAAAATTATACATCAAATAATCTTTCTTATCAATAAGTTCGTTATACCTCTGAGAATTCTGGCTTAATTTATAGGCATGGACATAAACCTGCACATTTTGATGAAGGTATAGAAAGGAGAAGATAAATATAACCCCGATAA
>CP070797.1:78123-135684 GCA_020343495.1 Candidatus Omnitrophota bacterium
GGAAGGCAGTATACACCACTCACTCTCACAAACAGGAGTATCAGTGTTACGATGAATATTTTTAATATGCTTTTTTGTTTCATATCTTCCTTCCTTTTAAACTCTATCCCAAATAAAAAACCCATAGCTTTTGACTATGGGTTTTTAAAAATTCTTCTCTGTTTCGGCAGCTGACAACCATAGCCATTTTAAGCTTTAGGCTCTTAAGCTTTGCGCCTCTGCCTTTCGGCAGATTTGCCTTTATCGTTAGAGTCTATTTATACAAAGAACTATCAGATATATCCCAGATTAATTATACCATATTATTATAATATATAACAAGGGGAGGGCAGAAAAGCTTTTAACTTCAGTATTATGAAGGGGTTAGGAAGGCTGTTTTGTGAGACATAAAAATAAAATGGCGCGCAGAAAACTTACTGTGGTCAGAGCGGAAAGTCTGACAAATGAACCCGCTTAAATTTCACCTTCCTTTATTAACTTGCGGTAATAATCAATACATTCACTACAAGAATAATTTGCTGCCTGCCACTGGGGATGGTCCCGTTTAATAAGGTTTATGATATACTCTTCTGCTTTCACATGGACCAATGCTTTCTTTTCGCTGACCATGCGCCCGCAGATATTACACTTATACTTTCCTTCAAGGCTTTGCTCTTTCTGTTGCTTTCTGCCAGTAAACACTTTTGTTATATTACTTAATACTTTAGCAAATCCTTTTTTAGCCATATCCCTCCTTTAATTTATTCAATCTTTAGAAACTATTTTCTTCACAACTCTAACAGCTTCCACGCCGTCTTTGGCATAATCTGCACCCATTGACTGAGCGTATCCTTTAGTAACAACTGCTCCTCCTACTATAAATCTGGCAGTCAAGCTTTGTTTCTCTGCCAGATTAATAACCGGCCCCATATTAACCATGGTGGTTGTCATAAGAGCAGAAAGACCTACAACTGCCGGGTTATATTTCTTAATTCCCTCAACTATTCTTTCTGCTGAAACGTCTTTACCTAAGTCTATAACTTTAAACCCGTGATTAGAAAGCATTAATGCTACTATGTTTTTGCCTATATCATGAATATCTCCTTTTACCGTAGCAAGAAGAATAACTCCTGCCTTAACCCTGGGTTCTTCTTTAAGATACGCCTTAAGACAACTAAAACCCTGCTTCATTGTTTCAGCGCTGGCAATAAGCTGCGGCAGGAAGTATTCTCTCCTATCAAAAAGCTCTCCTACTTTAGTTATTGCTCCAATCATCGTCTCATAAACAAGGGTTGAAGGATTAACGCCGGCGGCAACCGCTCCCTGGATAATACCTTTTATACCTTCTCTATTCCCCTCCAGAATTGCCCTAAAAACTTTTTCCTGAGGAGAGAGTTTTTCCGTAGATATAACTTCTTTTTCTTTAACCTTAGCAAAACGAGCAATATAGGAAGCGGCCATTTTATCCTTTTGCAGTAACAGCTCAACTGCTTCCTTAACTGCTTCCAAACTCTTATGTAAAGGGTCCATGATAGCGCAAGTCAACCCCTTGCGTTGGCCTAACGCCAAAAACGCGGCATTAATCCACTTGCGGGCAGGCAACCCAAAAGAAACGTTGGAAAGGCCCACAACAGTATGGCACTTCAAAATCTTAGAACACCACTCTATTGTTTTTAGAGTCTGGATTGCTGCCCCGGCATCAGAAGATACTGCCATAGCCATAGCATCCACAATAATATCGTCTTTAGTAATCCTAAGCTTTTGCGCTTCTTTAAATAACTTTTTTATAATTACCTTACGCTCAGCAGCAGTGGCGGGTATCTGTTTACTACTCAAGGGAAGTAAAATGAACATCGCTCCGTATTTAGCAGCTAAAGGCAATAATCTCCTAAATTTAGGTTCCTCAGCAGAAATAGAGTTAATCAATGCCCGCCCCGGGTAAAACCGCAGAGCCTCTTCTATAACTGCTACGTTTGAAGAATCAATAACCAACGGCAAATCCGTTGCTACGCAAAGAAGCTCAATAACAGAAATCATCGTCTTTACTTCATCAATATCAGGCATCCCTACATTAACGTCTAAGAGATGGGCGCCGCTGGCTCTCTGGTCAACGGCCATAGCGCGGACTACGGATAAGTTTCCCTCAAGCAACTTCTGTTTAAATACCTTTTTACCTGTAGGATTAATACGTTCCCCAATAACAATAAAAGGGTTATTAGCATCTATAACAACGGTCTTTCTGGCAGAACTCACCGCGCTGATTGATTTTCGCAGCGGCGCAAGCGGCCGTATATTTTTTGTTCTCTTAACTAACGCGGATATATGCTGCGGGGTAGTGCCGCAACAGCCTCCTAACATATTAACCCCTGCCTTAACAAATTTAGGAGCAAAAGAAGCAAAGTCTGTTGCCCCCATATCAAAGACAGCTCTATCACCCACTAACTTAGGGATACCGGCGTTAGGTTTTGCTACGATAGGAACTGTTGCGTAAGGTTTCATAGCAGCAACTGTTTTTAACATATCCTGCGGCCCGCTGGAACAGTTACAGCCCACGGCATCTGCGCCAAGGCTTCCTAAAGTAACCACTGCTGTGACAGGGTCTGTGCCGTTAAGAGTCCGGCCTCCCTCAAAAGTCATTGTAACTATTACGAACTTATCCGTAAGCTCTTTTATAGCAAGGAGAGCAGCTCTTGCTTCCTGAATATCTATCATTGTCTCAACTACAAACAAATCAACCCCGCCGGCTAACAGACCGCGCACCTGCTGTTTAAAAACATCCACTGTTTCCTGGAAATCCAAATCGCCAAAAGGTTTAATAAACTGACCCGTGGGACCGATGTCGCCGGCTACCAGAGCTTTCGCCGCTACCGCCCTTTTTGCTACCCCAACAAGATTTTTGTTAATCTCTTCAACGTTACTCAAATTATACTCTTTAAGCTTAAACCGGTTAGCGCCAAAAGTGCAGGCATAAACTATGTCTGAACCGGCGCATCTGTAACTAGAATGAACTGCTGCTAAAAGTTGAGGGTTTTGCAAACACCATTCTTCAGGGCAGGCTCCCTGCGGCATCATATTGGCCTTCTGAAGCTGGGTGCCGGTTGCGCCGTCTAGGATAACTACTTTTTTCTTAAGAAGGTTGGCTATTTTATTTTTCATAAATTATTTTAACGGCGAGGACTCATCCCTATAAAGAATACCCGCCACGGCAATAACGCTTTTCTCAGGGGTGAGCATATAACTTTCTGTAATACTAACTCCTAACTTCTTTAATTCAAGAGTATTATATAAAGTTTTCTGGTTTTCTAAGATAAAATCGCCGTAGCCGGCAGAAAAACGCCTTCTGGTAAGGCACTTGTTCTCCCTGCGAAGCTGTTGATTAATATAACCGCAAATCCAATCAAGAGAGGTATCGGTCACTTCACTTGCTACGGCATCAAAAACTACTGCCTTAGTTAAGTTACCTTGAGAGGAATCTTTCTGTATCTGCTCAATAATTTGTCCGCCGGCAGTTACTCCCATAAAAAGAACTTCTAGGCAATCCTTAAGCAATGCGGCTAAATGCTTGCTTTCAAAAGTAACGTCATTTATAAGCACAACTTCTAAATTATTCTTTTCCTTTATGGATATTCTTTTAGCTACTCCCTTTAACTTAATGAAATTATTAAATTCCTGCATATACTGCTCAATCTCCATCCTCTGCTGCGAGGAAAGACGCGTCTTATCACGCCGGTACCCTAACCTCTTATACACTCTATCTTTTGGTATGGAAACAGGTATGGAATTAAATACAATTAAATCCTTCATTTAATTATGTTTCTGGATCTAAGTTACTGGTTACTTTACTTAATATTGTATGATTTTCGGAAGGATTTGGCAAATAAAATTACAAGCTGTTGAACGAGAAAGTTTTTGAATTTTCTGAAAGGACTGTTACTTTTACAGATATCAGGCCTTCTTTGGGATGGGCTATTTGAGAAAACGCTTCTTTCGTTAAATCAATAATACGGCCCCTTCTAAACAACCTTTTTGCCGGGCCGCGGTCATTAACCCTAACGACTACGGATTTATTGTTAGACAAATTCCTCACCTCTACAAAGGTATTAAAAGGGACTGCCCACATTGCACAGGTAAGTTTTTTATCGTCAAATTTTTCCATATTGGCAGTGGTTTTTAACACTCCCGGGTCTCTGCGGGAATACCACGATGCCATCCCCAAAAAGGGAGCTCCCCGCGCGGAAGAATTCTCCACATAACCAAAACAACCTAAAACTAACACTACTATTACACTTACCAATAAGAGTTTATTCATCTTAATATAATATGAGGGAAGTTAATATATACCATATATCCTCTTAAAGAATCAAGGTAATTTCAAAAAAAATATAAAATCATAACCTGTTGATAGTCAAAAGGTAAGGTAAGGCTCTACAATTGTTCCTTCCCGAAGGCAAGTTTTATCAGCTTCTGAATTAGCTTTTTAAAGGGGAGGCCTGCTTTAGCTGCAGAAACAGCAAACTCATCATCTATATCTAAAGAGGGGTTAGCATTTGCTTCTAAAATATACACTCTTGAATCAGGAGTAACCCTTATATCCAACCTTCCGTAACAACGCATATTTAAAACACGGTACGCCCTTTTACAAATCTCTTCAATCTTTACATTTATGCCGTTAGGCAACCTTCCGGCAAAAACATTCTTTATCTCCCAGCGCTTACGGTAATCGTAATCCCATTTTGCTTTATAAGTAGCAATTCGTGGCTCGTCTTCCCCAAACCCTCCAAACTTCATCTCTCTTAAAGGAAAAATTTTAAGACGCTTATTTCCCATAATGCTCACATACAACTCTCTTCCTTCTATATACTCTTCAGCTATGGCATCGGAATTCATACTCTGATGTATAAACTTAACTCTTTCAATAAAAGCTTCTTCGTTATCTACAACGGACGCCTGCGATATTCCCCGTGAAGCTTCTTCGCATAACGGTTTTACAATAAGCGGCAATTTTAGGCGTTTGGGAAGCCATATACGGTGGTCTCTATAAAAGGTGTGAAAATGAGGCACTTTTATCCGATGATAACTTAATATCTCTTTGCTTATAGCTTTATTATTGCAGATAAGAAGGCTTGCGGGAGTGCCGCCGGTATAAGGAATCCCTAACATTTCTAATAACCATGCTACATTTTTATCAAAATGTGATTTTTGAGTAAAAACTTCTGCCAAATTAAATACAACGTCTGGTTTATTATTCTTAACTTCTTCAAAAAGAATACTTATGTCATTATATAATCCCATCATTGTTACTCGATGCCCGATTTCACAAAGCGCTTTATAAACTTGGCGTTCGGTATCCCAATCAACATCTTTAAATTCCTTCTTAAAATCATACCCCTGAGGCACAGAATAAGGGCTATCAAACACCAGAAGAACTTTTAATTTTTTCCTCATTTCTTCCCCCTGAATTTGCCGGTGTATCTATAATTCATAACTAATGTCGTAATATACGTGGAAATCTTTAATATTGCAATCAACTCTGAATCCTGCACCCTTAGTTTAAGGCTCCTACACCGGTCAATTATTGTTTTTAAAAGATCGTTTATAATATATTTCTTTTCTCTTGTCCAGCTATATACATTTTTTACAATCTCTTTATTATACCTTTTTATGATATCGGCGGCTTGAGGTAATTTCCTTCTTTTACCCATAACTATAAAAATTCTTCTTAAATTTGCATCGTGAAAATCGGGAAAATATTCAGCTGACGAATGCTTTTTTTTCTTATAATAATTCTTAAGTGTTATCCGCAAAGTCTTAGCCTGCCAATATTTTTTCCCTTTTCTAATAACGGGCTCTTTATTCTTAATTTCGCCCATCAGTTCATCTACATATTTTAATTTTTTAAAAGCGCCCCACCCTTTATATTGCTTGCGCCAGTCTAGGCCGGGAGTAAGCCACACTGAAAAAGTCTCGGCAAAATCCTCGTCGGGATGATGCTGGGCATAATAATCTTCTAAGTGTATAACAAAATTTTTGCTGTACGGCCTAAACCTGTACGTATCTTCGTATTCTGTAGAGAACTTGCCGAATACCTTCTGCCATTTTTTCCTCTTATACAATTTATATGCATAATTTATAGCGTGCCCTGTCTCATGCCGCAGTAATTTCATGCACCATTGATTAGTTCCTCCTTCAACATCAAACATCATCTTTCTTTCTAATTTACTAAGCACCGGATGCACCAAAAAGAAAGGTATTCCTATCACAGGCTCATTATCAGGAGCAAGCCATTCGTCAGCTAAATAACAGACGGGTTTAAAAACTATACCTTTATTATTAAGTTCTTTATAAAGATGCCTGATACAATTTGAAATCCAGGTATCTTCTATCTTTATCGGTAAATCACACACCTTTACGTTGAGTAAATCTTCTTCTGAAATTTTTGATAAATCTATATTTTTCCTTGCCATTTTCCTTTAATCAGTTTATTTTACGACTTTCACGCAATCAAAATTACATCTGCCTTCCCCGGGCATGCGCGGTTCAAACTGAAAACTCATAATAGGGAAATCCAGAACCTCATTTCTAGTGGCACTTTCGGGCTGCCAGTCTCCTCGCACAAAAAATTGAGAGAAAGGACAAATGATTTCTTTCCAGCCCCCAAAATCATCGTCTATTATAAACCGCCAAAACTCTCCTTGCGCATCTTTTATGTCAAACGCTATTACAGCGTCGGAATTGCCGCCATACATATAAATACTGATTGCGTTATATTTCTCCCATGCTACCTCAGAAGGCTTAACTAACCATTTAGCCGCGCCTGCCACATCCAAATTATAACCCCGCGCTATCCACATATAACTGGAAGGTTTTAAATCATAATCCAATTTTAGGGACTGGGAACCGCACACTTTTAACGATTTATCTGCTTCTACCTTTAAAGACGAACCCTGGCCTGCTCCGTAATCAACTGTCCGGGCGTTAATGTCTCCTTCAAAACTGTCAATTAAAACCCCTTGCGGCGGCGCAGAACACCCTATAACTGCGCCTATACCCAACCCTGCCAATAAAAAGTATAGTTTCCTCATCTGGCCCTCCTTTAAGATATGAGCTTCTTTCCTGCCGGGACGTATCCTTGCAAATCAACGGTTATATATTTGTATCCTAAATCTTTCAATCGCTTCGTTATTCTATTTATATCAGATTTCTTTAATTTAGTCCATTCCCTATTTCCTAATTCAAGGCGTAAAATATCTTTATGATGCCTTGCCCGCACCAGAGAATTTACGCCTAAACACTGTTTTAAAATGTTTTCTGCTTTCTCAACTATTTTTATTCTGGTGAGAGTTATTTCCTCGCCAAAAGGGATACGGGAAGCAAGGCAGGTCCCTTTAGGCTTATTCCAGAAAGACAGCTTAAGGTATTTTGCTAAACCAATAATGTCTTTTTTGCTGAACTTACATTCATATAAGGGGCTGATTACGCCCAGTTCGTTGTTTGCTTTAAGGCCGGGGCGAACGTCGTCTTTATCGTCATAATTTGTGCCGTCTAAAATATACTTAAGCTTATTCTTAAAGGCAATATCTTTTAATTTTAAAATTAAGTTACGCTTGCACCAGTAACATCTATCCTCTAAATTACGCCTGAAATTTTTATTTTCTAACTCGTTGGTCTTAATTACCATAGACTTAATGCCTATTTCTTTACAAACCTTCCTCATCCGGCGGCAACTGCTAAACGGATGAATCGCTGAGGCAGCAGTAACAGCAAGCGCTGCCCTGCCTAAAACATCATAGGCCACTTTCACAAGAAGACCGCTATCAGTGCCGCCGGAAAACGCAATGACAGCGCCTTCTAAATCCGCAAGAAACCTTTTTAATTGATTATATTTTCCACTAACCCCTAACATCTAACGACTAGTATTTATTTATTATTCCTGCCCCTAACAACATATCCCCGCTGTAAAAGGCAGCAATCTGGCCGGGAGTTACTGCCGCGGCTTTACTTTTGAGTTTAACTTTAGCGTTTTTACCCTCTATTTTAACAGCGCAGTTCAATCTAGGGGCGTTATATCTTATTTTAACCTTTATATTCCTAAATCCTTTAGGCAAAAGAAACCAGTTCATTGACGAAACGATAAACTCATTCTTATATAAATACTTCTTCTCACCGACAAATACGGTTTTGGTTGCGCTATCTATGCCCGTAACATAAAGCGGCTCTTTCCATGAAACGCCTAACCCTGACCGCTGGCCGTAAGTAAAATTATAAATACCTTTGTGCATACCCAAAACTTCACCGTTGATGTGTTGAATGTTTCCTTTATATTCCAAATGAGAAAGGACGCTTTCTTTAATGAATTGTGAGTAGGGTTTAGCTTTAACAAAGCAAACATCCTGGCTTTCCCTTCTTTCCTGAAAAAGTATGCCATTATCACAAACACCCTTTTTCACCTTAATTTTCGTATAACGCGCGAGAGGAAACATAAGATGTTTTAAAATAGAAGGGCTAATCAGGGAAAGAAAATATTCCTGGGATTTTTTACTGTCCTTGGCTTTCCTAAGGAAAAGGGTTCTACCCTCTTTTCCTATGCCTGCGTAATGGCCGGTTGCTAAATATTTAAAGCCTAAAGAACTGATTTTCTCAAAAAGGTGTCCGAACTTTATCAAAACATTACAGAAAACACAGGGGTTCGGCGTCAACCCTGCCAGATAATCTTTTACAAAATAATCTATAATTTTTTTTTGAAATAAACCTCTGGCATCTACAATATGATGAGTAATATTTAACTTCCTGCATAGCTTCTGAGCCAGAGCTAAACTTTCATTGTTAAAGCACCTTGCATCCCCGGAACAAAGCAGAAGAGTAAACCCTTCTACATGCCAGCCTCCCTTTTTTAGAAGGTAAGCGGCAAACGAAGAATCCATGCCTCCACTTAAAGCAACGGCAACTTTTTTTTTCATTATAACGCAGAATTAGTTTCAGATGCTGGCCTCTGGTCGCAGGGACATAGTCCTTTATCAAGCTTCTCTAGAATAATGCCAGCGGCCTTCCTTCCCGAAAGAAGCATGGAGGAAAATACAGGGCCCATTCGAGGAAGCCCAAAAACAGTAGAAACCGCCATACCGCAAATAATCAAGCCGGGGTAAATTTCCTGCGTATACTCAACAACTGCTCTTTCTGACTCATCCACCCACATCGGCCCCATACCTTTCAACTTAAAGAACCCGGCCTCCTGCAAACGGCTGCTTACTTTAGCGTCGTGGCCGGTAGCGTCAACTACTACTTTTGCTTCCAGAGCCACCGGGTCAAGGGCAGCAATTGCCCGGGGCAAATAATTTATAGGCGTCCAGTTAACGACTACCCCGCACATCTTCTTATCCCGCAAGATTACGTCATCAAAGCTGGTCATATTCAAAAACTTAACTCCTGCTCTGGCAGCTTCCCTTATTAACGCAGAACATGCAAAGGCAGCGTCGGCAACGTATAAGCCCTTCTTATATTCAGTAAAAGGGACCTCTAGTTCTCGAAGAATCTGCTGGGCAGGTTCTTTAACGGTAAGCTTATTCATAAGATAACCCCCGCTCCAGAATCCTCCTCCCAGATAATTATTCCTCTCAACAATCAAAACTTTCCTGCCGGCTCCGGCTAAATCCTTCCCTGCAAGCAAGCCGGACGGCCCTGCCCCCACGATAATACAATCGCTCTCAACGTAATCACTAAACTCTTTTAAAAAAGATTCAGCTATTGCTCTTGTTATATCTTTCTCAGTAAAATTACTCAAAATACACCTCCTTCAACGAATACCATAAATGTCCGCTATGACCGCTAGACATAATTAATCATCCTTTCTATTGCCTTCTTTGCTTTTTCTATTACCTCTTTATCCAACTCTATCTGATAAATCTCTTTATCCAAAGACTCATATAACTCCACCAACGTAGTTTTTTTCATCGTTTCACAGACTTTCTCTTTACCTAAAGAATAAAACTCTTTATTGGGATTTTCTTTTTTTAACCGGTAAATTATGCCTTCTTCTGTCCCGATGATAAACCTTTTGGCTTGGCTTTGAGCTGCTCTGATTAACATACCCGACGTTGAAAGGACAAAATCTGCTTTCAGGAGAATCTCTTTTCTACATTCAGGATGAACTAAGACTCTAGCGTCAGGATACATTTTTTTTGTCTCCTCTAAATCTTCTAAAGTAAACTGCTGGTGAGCCTCACAATACCCCTGCCAAATAATTACTTCTTTATCAGGAACGCGAGTTTGAACCCACCATCCTAAATTCTTATCAGGAACAAAAATAACTTTATCTATTGGGATGTTTTTAACCACTTTAACGGCATTGCTGGAAGTGCAGCATACATCGCTTAAAGCCTTAATTTGGGCGGAAGAGTTAACGTAACTAACCACCCAGGCGCCGGGGTGCTCCTTTTTTAACTCCAGGAGTTGCTGCGGGGTAATCATATCTGCTAAAGGGCAGCCTGCTTCTAATACCGGCAAAAGAACTTTTTTCTGTGGAGAAAGAATCTTAGCGGTCTCTGCCATAAATTTAACCCCGCAAAAAACAATAACCTTACTTTCAACCTCTTTTGAAATCCTTGCTAACTCTAAAGAATCCCCTAAATAATCAGCTATTTCCTGAATCTGGGGGACCTGATAGTTATGCGCTAAAATTACCGCTTCTTTCTGCTTTTTCAGCTTCAGAATATTCTCTCTCAACATAGCGTTATCGGCTTTATCCATCTTGCCTCTCCCAAAGGTTAAGCCCTCAATAAACCTGCCCCTTATAACCCATTTCTGTTCTAATATAAGGGCTAATTTCCTATTGGGTTATTATAAAAAGAATATCCTTTTTGTCAAATAATTTGAAAAGCCATATATAAATGCATTTACAAATAAAGCAAAAATGGTTAAAATACCTCTAACATGTTAAAACAATATATGCAGGCAGCAGCAGACATATTCTTTCCTTCGCTGTGTTTTTCCTGCGAAAGCAAGCTCCCAGATAACCGGTATTTATGCATAAAATGTAGAAACCAGATACAATTCTTAAATCCGCCTCTTTGCCGGTTATGCTCCCGCCCTCTTAAAATCAACAGAACAGGCCTATGTAAAAAATGCTCAAATAAACGCTGTTCCTACAATAGAGTTATAGGTATCACAGCTTACACTCCCCCCATGCAAACTTTAATTCACCTTTTTAAATATAAGAACTGCGATTATCTTATTAACCTGTTTTCTTCTCTGATAACAACTTATTTCTTAAAGACCGGCTTTAAAGCTGCCGGTTATGACTTTATTACAGCCGTGCCCATGCACCCGGTGAAGCTAAAAATGAGGGGTTACAACCAATCAATGCTCCTAGCTCACGCATTAGCAAATTACTTCAAAAAACCCTTAAAAAATGGTATAATTTACCAAACAAAACTGCGGGCTTCTCAAACCCGTCTCAAAAAAGAAGAAAGAGCAAAAAACACAAACGAAATGTTTACGGCAGAAGGAGACCTGACGGCAAAAAGAATAATCGTTGTTGACGATATGTTTACAACCGGGGCAACTGCGCAAGGCTGTAGCCGCGCCCTTAGAGAAAAAGGCGCAGAATACATTCTCGTTATAACTCTATCTAAAGCGTAATGAAACTTATACGAAACTATATCTTAAAAGACTTCTTAACGGCTTTCGTCTTCTCACTGTTGCTGTTAAGTATGGTAATGCTTCTGGGCAACATGGTTAAGATATCCGATATGGTGATACGAAAAGGCGTAAGCTTAATTGATGCCTTAAAAATATTTTTTTTCTTTGCTCCCTATCTTCTGGGTTTCACCCTTCCCCTATCCTTTTTAATGGGGGTTCTCTTAGCTATGGGAAGAATTATCACTGATAATGAAATTATCCCAATAAAGATGGCCGGCATACCTATCACAAAGATATTGAATATCTTCTTAATGATAGGGATTATCTTTTCTCTCTTCCTGTTTATTCTCAACGACAGAATAATCCCTAATTTCCATTACCATTACCGCAACCAGATAAAAAACATATATTCTAAAAATATTTCCAGTTTAATTGAGCCGGGAATCTTTCTGGATAGTTTTCAAAGTCATATTTTATACGTGTCTGGCCGAGACGGCAATAAACTTAAAAATGTATTTATTTATGAGGTGGACAACAAAAAAGACGTCAGCAAGGTAATCTTTGCTAAACGGGCAGAATTCATTACAGAGGGAAATATCTTAAAAATGAAGCTTGAAGAAGGTTTTCGCGACGAAAATAACCCTGACAACAAGAAAGAACTGTACCGGATGAACTTTAAAATATTCTTCATAGATATCCCCATTGAAGAAAAGAAAAAAGTCCAGGTTGAAAAAAAGGCGGCGGATATGCCTCTGACTGAACTAAAAGAAAAGATTCAACAATTACAGAAGTTAGGCATTAACCCTGTTGAGATGAAAGGAGAATTCCATAAACGGATAAGCTTTTCCTTCTCTGTCCTTGCTTTCATTCTCTTAGGATTCGGCGTCTCCCTTATTATAAAACACCGGGAGAAGTCCATAAACTTCGGCATCGCATTTGTGGGTGGCATTGTTTATTATCTTCTATTTATCCTTGTCCAAACCTTAATAGAAAACCGCCTGCTTTTTCCTGCTATAGGGATGTGGCTTCCCAACATAATAATTGGCTCAATCGGAGGGATTCTTCTTAAAAAATATGCGCATTCTAGATAGACTTCTCTTTAAAACTATATTCCGCAGCTACATCTTTATTCTGGCTGTATTTATCGGGCTTTATTTTATCATAGATATCTTCACTAACCTCTCTGACTTTTTCCAAACAAAGCCTCCCCTTAAGGTTCTCACGGAATATTACCTGCTAATGCTGCCTCTAATATTTTTAAGAGTCAGCCCCTTAGCAATTCTTATAAGCGTCCTATACTCTTTTGGGGAATTCAATAAAAACAATGAAATTTTAAGTATGCGCTCCTCAGGAATAAGCCGGTTAAGGATATCTACCCCCATAATAATCTTTACAGTATTTTTATCCTTTTTTTCTCTATTCTTGCAAGAAAAAATCCTGGCAAACTCCCAAAAACGCGTTGAAGAGATAAAAATGAAGTTTATACAAAAAAGCTTCTCTTTAGTCAAGGAAGAAACAAACATCGCTTTTACTTCCGGCAACATGATTTTTTTCGTAGGTAAGTTCCTTCCCAAAAAAGGCATTCTGCAAAACGCTATAATTTTCAAAGAAGACGCAAACAGAAATATTGAAAAGAAGATAAGCTGCAAAGAATTAACCTATGAAAACGGAAAATGGCAAGGCCGCGATATCTCCGAATACCGGCTTGATAGTAAAGGAAATATCTTAGGGATACCCCGCCATTACGCTACAAAAGAAATACCCATAGAAGAGAAACCTCAAGAGATAATTCTTAAGAAAAGCATCTTTGCGCAATTTGCTTCCCTGAAAAGCTTACGAAGAGAAATGAAGCGCCTGAAAAAAATCAAAGCCAAAAATTTGTTATCTAATTTAACTATTGATTACCACAAAAAACTTGCCGACCCTTTTTCTCATTTTTTTCTTATTATCGGAATCCTGCCTTTAGCCTTAGAAATAAAAAAACGCAAAGTTGCCCTCTCTTCCTTAGGGGTAGGCTTTATCTTTGGTTTTGTTTATTATGCTTTCAGTTCCTTCAGTATTGCTCTGGGTAAAGCCGGGATAATCCTGCCTATATTCAGCGCCTGGCTTGCGCCTTTATTCTTTTTGAGCGTAGGTCTAAGCGGGCTATCTTTAATAAGATAATTTGACGAAACAGCAAAGAATTGCCTTGTGATTAAAAGGTAAGCATAATCTCGTAAGTCTGCTGTTTCTTTTTCTTTGAATCAGGAAAGGGCGGGAAAGGGCAGGATTTTCTAATTATTTCTTTAGCGGTCTCTTCTACTTCTTTTTCTGCTTCTGACCAAATAACCGCCGGCTCCCCTACTAAATCTCCTTCGCGGGACACCTCAAACCTTAACTTAACCTTACTATCCGGGGAATTACTCAGCGGCAAAATTTCATCCGCCAAATACACAAAAGAAGAAGTGTCTTTTATCTTCTCAACAAGCTGCAAATAATAATCATACACTTTATCTTCACTTACTTTCGTGGAGGAGACTTTTTTTTTACCTCTGGCGTTGGGATGGAGGGCTCTGCTTCTTCTATATAACCTTGACCGTTAATATCCGCTACATCAAAACTTTCTTCGTCTATAATATCTGCTGCCTTATATTCCTCTTGTAATTTCTCTATTTTAGCATCTATCATCTTTTCCATTTCAATTAGATTTCTCTCGGCAACTTCTGCCTTATTTTTCTCTATCTCATAAAGTCTCTCCCCCTGCCCCTCCTGATAACTCAACTCCTCATCAAGCTCACCTAACCTTCTATTTATATCTATATCTTCTCTTTCTTCTTTCCTAAACTCATCAATTGCCTCTGTCTCCCATATCTCTCCTACCAGCTTATCGTGGATTTCCGCCTCTATAGACCTGTCTCCCGACACTATGCGCGGGGTCAATACAATCACTAACTCATCTTTACTCCACTCATCTTTTTTACTTCTAAAAAAACTGCCTACCAAAGGTATGCTTCCTAGAATAGGAACTTGTTTCTTCTGTTTTGTATGAGTGATTTTACGCAACCCTCCTAAAAGGACACTCACGCCTTCTTTAACCATAAGGGTGGTTTCTGCCTCGGAAGTAGTTACTATGGGAATCTGAGTAATTTGACCTTCACTTGTAATATTGGTCCTTGTTGAAGAACTAATCTCCGGCCTTATTTTTAAAGTAACGTAACCTTTCCTGTTTATCGTAGGCGTAACATAAAGTTTTACGCCGATATCAACAAAATTAACTGATTGAGAAGTTACCGCTGACTCTCCCAATTCTGAAACCGTAGAAGTAATGTAGGCGTCTTTCGTTCCCACGAGTATTTTTGCTTCCTGATTATTTAAAACCAGAATCCTGGGAGTAGAAAGCACTTTGGTATTCCCGAATATGTTTAAGAACTCCATTATGCTGCTGTAATCGCCTTTCTCTTCTGTAGTTACTGAATCATGCGTCCCAAAAGTTATTTTATCAGTGGATGTTGAAGGAAAACTAAACGTCCCGGAAGTTTTAAAATATTTTTGTATCCAGTAATCCCAGCTTATCCCGGAATAAAACTTTTTAGAAGGGCTCAACTCTATAATTTTAGCGTCAATTAAAACCTGCAGAGGTTTTACGTCAAAGGCACCTACCACTTCTCTTATCTTCTCCAGTTTCTCGGGATAATCAATAATCACGGCCTTATTGCTGGCAGCATCAAACCTCATCGTGCCGACCTCGGCAGTTAAGATATCTTTCAATTTTTGTTCCAGGTCTTCGGCAGACAAATAATTCAGCTCAAAAACCTCCGTGGCTAAAAGCCTATCTACTTTCTCAACAATTTTTCTCATATGCACCAATTTATCAGGGGTGTCGGTAACCACGACCGTGTTTGTGGGTTCATCAATAATAACTTTTCCGATATTGGAAGCGGCCTGAGAAAACAACTCTCTCACTCTGGAAGCCTTTGCATTTTTTAGATTGAAAATTTCCACTTCCCTTTTATCCCAGTACTTCTGGCCGTATTTTAATTCATAATCTCTCTCTGTCATTATATAAATAATGTCGCCCTTTTTTTCATAAGCAAGATTAGCGGAAATTAAAACTATCTCTAAGGCATCCCACACATCAATGTCTTTTAAAAATAGAGTTACCCTTCCCGTGACGTTGCCTCCGATAGAAAGGTTAAACTTTCCTTCATCCGACAATATCTTTAACACGTCAATAATATCCATCCCCTTAACATCCAGGGAAATCTTGGCAGGGTTACTTACATCTTTTTCTTGAGTGAAACTTACGACAGGCAAAATGCAGACAATAATGATAGAAAAAGCAATTATAAATATCGTTTTATGAGTCTTTGGTCTTCTAAAGATACAACTCAAAACTTTCCCCCGAACAATTTAATAAAACCGAGTCTTTGCCAATTTTTTCTACTTTGATGTTCTCTGAAAAACTGTCGCCCTCTTTCAGATAAAAAGTCTTACCCATTCTGGCATTTTCAATTATAACCTTGGGAACTGCGCCCCATTTTATTCCTACTAACCGTAAACTCTCAATGATTTTCTTAATCTGTTGCCGGTCAACTCCTGAAACAGGTGCTGCCTCTTCAAAATAGATAGGCGTAAAAACGTCTCTGCGCTGCAGCTGGTTTAAAAACTGGGAGTAGTCTTTGCGTTCTCTCTCCACGAATAAAGGTTCCTGCTCTAAAACTGCCGAAATCCCCTCGGCGCTTTCTTTCTTAAAGAACTTCTCCTTCTCAAAGAAAGCAGAAGAAACCACAAAAGCTAAGGAAACAATGACAATAACAAAAAGAAGCTTTACTGCTAAACCAAGGGCAAATTCTACGACAGATAACTTGTTTTTAGATAAACTGCTGTTTACAACCATTTCTCTCCCAATATGTTACTAAGACAAAATTCAACCTCTCACCATTACCGATAACAGAACTCTGCCTTCAGGCAATATTTCTATATTGCTGTTATATGTAATCATTTTAATAGATTAGGGCACTTGAATCAACTTATTTCTTCAGGCCTAAAGAATACGCTTAAATCTATGAAAAAAATAACCGGGAAAGGGTCAGGCGGCAACGTAACAGCTGCGACCCCGCTGACTGCTGGCTCAGCCGCAGGCTTAAAACTTTAATAAATGAAGGGGAATTCTCTAACTCATTGATAAGCTGGAAAATAGACCTAAAATCTCCTACTATCTCAACTTCTAACGAGACCTGGGCATACTCTTTTTTTAATTCCACGGGCAAAGGTTTAACTCTCTCAATAGTTAAGTTAAAGGTAGCGGCGAAATCCTTCATTTCGTTAAATAAATGCGTATCTAACTCCTGCGCGCTTCCTTCACTTTCCAGGATGCTCCTGTAACTTTCATATAAAGACCGGATATCTCCTCCCTTTTTTACCAATTGAAAATGCCTGCGAAGAAGCGCTGTTTTATTGGCAATGTCCTGATTTAATGCCGACAATTTAGCGTAGCCTTGCAATAGGCCGCTAAAAGTTAAACTAACCAAAAAAATACCCAGGGTAGTGTATATAATCAGTTTTTCTCTCTTGGTAAGCGCTCTTTTCATCTGCGTTTTCTTCCTTCGATATAAAACTCAAAAACCTCTGCTCTTTTACGCCCTTTCACTTTAGAGGAATATTTTATTTTCACGTCTTCAAACAGTTCCGACTCACTTAAAGACTTTTTTATAGCAAAAACTTCGCTATTATTTTGAGCATACCCTTTGATGGAGAAATCCCCTTTGTCCCTAAAATCCACTAATGATAACTGGGTATTTTGAGGGATTGCAGAAACCAAATCGTAAATAACCTCAGAGAACCCCACCGACTTCGCTAATTCCCTATCAAGAATCTTTAGTTTATCTACTACTGCGCCTAACTCTTTTACCTCAATCTTTACTTCCTGTAATTTAGAATTCAAGAAATTCAAGTATGCGTACCTATCAAACAGGTATTTGCCCGTAAAAATCCCTAAAATCAAAATAATCTCTAATATTAAAGCAACCACCTTAACATACCTGCGCCGCCTCTTTAGGTGCTGCCTCTTCTCTTTTAAAAACTGAGGAGAAAAATCAAATGCAGGCTCTGTGCCGACTACCAACCCTAAAACAGAAGCAAACGATAATCCGCTTGCGTTAATTTTGCCTCTAACTGTCTTGTCTAAATAAAAATTATCCAACTGGCCGATAAAAAGCGCTTGCGCCCAATCAATTGATTTAATAATTTCTTCTTTCCTGCACCCCGTAAAAATAACTTTACCAAAAGCTAACCCGCCAAACTCTTTTTCAAATATTTTCAACGACTGGTTTATCCCTTCCTTAAGCTCTTCTTCTTTTAAGTAAGGAAATGCCCGGGAAAAAATTATGCCTTCCTTACCCACAACGAGGAATTCGGCGGACGTATCACTAACATCAACAATAACAAACGGCTCCTTTATTTTCTGTTTTAAAAAACGGCTGATAAACCTAATCCACTGATACAGCCCCCAACTGCTAATAGTGATAAATGAAGGCGCCACTTTACTTTGTTTAATAAAATCCAATAAATTTGCTATTTTTTTCTGCTGGGTAAGAAATAAAACCACTTTTGAATAGCCCCCCTTTACATCCGCTAAAGCATAATCGTAAACCACATCTTCTAAAGGCTGAATAACTCCTTTGGATATCTGCAATGGCAGCATTTTTTTTACTTCACTCCAATTTGAAGACGGCAGTTTTAGGAACCGGATAAGGAAAAAATGGCGGGGAAACGATACGATAACTTTTTCATACTTTACTTTATTTGTAATTTTCAGGAAAACATCGTTTATGTCCTGTGCGGATATCCGGTGAGGGAACTGGAAAACATCCACTGCTTTAATTTTTCTGCGCCTCTTCCTTGAGGCAACACGGCAGGCCTTTATTGTTTTCTCTCCCACCTCTAAAATCAGTGTTATTTTACTCCTCATACCAATATAGAATTTTACCGCTATCCTTATTCATTACGCAAGTAATTTTTTTCTTAACGCCTTCTACATCAGCCTCGCTGATTATGCGAAAAAAATGAGAAGAGACAGCAAATCCTTCTAACTGCTCCTTATCATCTGGCTTCTCTGGCTTATAAGTATCCTTTAAATTAACCAAACTACCTGTATCATAATACTCGTCATCTTCATCTCCTTCTATAAAATTGGCGCCGTATCTTTTTGTTAAAATTTGCCTTTTTAATTGTTCATTAACCAAAACGCCTAACATCTCCTCTGTTACTGTATTGATATTCATTTTCCCGTCTCCAAACACAGTAATAAAATCTTTAATTTTATCATAATCTTCTCCCGATATATTCTTCACGAGCAGCAACTCTTCTTGCACGCTTAACTCATCATTTTTTATTTCATCTTTACTATCCGAATTACCGAGGCGAGGCTCATAACCTTCATCAATATAGTCTAAAATATAAAATATTTTCTCCTTAGCATTTTCAACTCCTCTACTTTCAAAAAGTTTAATGATGGATGTCAACTCCTCCTCTCTCTCTTCAATAAACATTTTTTCAGCCATTATATTCACATTAATCCGTGCAGATTCATCTTCAATCCTTATTGATAATGTTCCTTCTTTTTCCGGAGAAGAGAACTTTATGTCCTCATCTATTGATTTTGCCCAGTCCTCCTGCAAATGGTCAACGGCTCTAGCATCTTCTTCTAAAACTTTCCTTGCTATTTTCACTCCGGAAACAGCCAGGTAAAAAGCTCTCTGCTTATTTAAAAAAAGCTTTGTTGTCCGCGTCTGAATATATGTCCTGAAACCCAACCCTAAACAAAATAATGAAAGGAGAACTAATACCCCTAAAGAAAAAACAAGGAAAAACCCTTTTCTCTTAACTTGGCTCATATTTGTTATGCCGGTATATAAAAATGTGTTTTTGGGCCGCCTGGACCTTTTCTTTTTCATCGCTATATTCTAAACTAATCTTTAAGCCTTTGGGTATCTGATTTAACAAATCATCCTCAATCCATTCTTGCATTTCGTTGCCTTCAGCGTCAAAATACAAAACCTCAAATGACTTCAAATTATCCATAACCTCAACCTCACTATCACTTTCCTCGCTAAAGGGACCCCTAACTTGCCTGTATAACAGGGTGCCGGCAAACCTATATTTAACATGTGAAATCTTAGGGTAATTGTCAACATAATCAAACATAAGGGTATAAAACTCCAAAACCTTGCTGTCACCTTCCGGATACCCTTTAAATCCGCTATCTTCCTTCGTAAAAAAAACAATATTGCGCAACTGCTGGGCAATTTTTTCTAAAACTAAGTTAACGTGCTGGGAGCCGGCCTGCTTTGCTTCTACCTTTTTTCGCACTGATATGGCTGTTTGTAACAAAAGGTATAAAGAAACTGATATAAAAGAAAAAATCGCTGCCGCCACTAACACTTCTACTAAAGTCAATCCTTTCTTCATTGCTCCTCTACCTTAAAGAAAACCACAGTATCAAAAGAAAGTTTGGTTTTTTCCTCATAATTCACTTTCATGACACCCTTGTTTAAATTGGGATACCCGCTATCTAGGAGCTCTAATCGCCAGCTAAACGGCATCTGCTCAAAATCTCCTTGCCGTTGCGTATCAGGTGGCAGGAACTTGGTGCTTTCTTCAACCATCTGCAAATCCCAAATCTTTGCTTCTGAGAGCTCGCTTAACTTAAGGTAGTCGCACCCCTTTCTTGCTGCTTTTAAAAAGACGCCAAACCCTCTAAACAAAAATAAAGAAATAATGGAAACCAACAAAACTACAAAAGCCACCTCAAATAGCAATATACCCTTTCTATACATATTTATTTTAATATTATTTTTCCATCTACACCCTTACTGGAAACTACGGCACCTCTATTTTCGTTATCAAAAATCCTAATCTCAAACGGCTGTAATGTTGCGTCGGGATAAAAAGGTATTTCTTCATTTTCTAATTCTATATTTATGTTTTTAGGAATGTTTATCTTCTGCAAAACAGTTTCCGGCAGCTCCTCTATCCTCTCCACTAAAGATACCTGTTTATTATCCAAATCAAACTTAACTTTTAAAACTGCGTTCCTGAGAACAGACTGTGTTTTTGCGTAATCAAGGAAAAGATAAGTTTTGTTTGAAAACGACCTGAACTCAGTGGACTTGATGCTTTTCTTTATGAAAGGGAAACTAATCCCGGCAAAAACAGAAATGATTGCAATCACCAGCAACAGCTCAAGAAGTGTAAAACCATGTACGGTTTTCGGTCTAAACTCATTCCCAACTAACAATATCGTCCTCGCTTCCTAAAATGCCGTCTCTGCCCGAAGAAGCTAAATCATAATCCTGGCCGTGTTCGCCGGGATAATCATAATGATAGTCTCTGTCCCAGGGGTCTTTGGGTATTTTTTTTAAATACGGCCCGTCCCAATTTTCTGCGCCTGAAGGCTGGTTTACTAAATCTTCTAAATTTTCGGGGTAACTGCCCACATCTAAATCATAAAGGTCTAACGCCGCCGGAATAGTTGCACTAACAGCTGAGCGGGCAACTTCTTGTTTTGCTTTTTCTGCTCTTCCTACCAGGCGGGGCGCAACTATGCCCGCTAAAACCCCGATAATTATTACCACTATCATCAACTCTATTAAAGTAAAAGATTTCTTCATTTGCCTCACTCCTTTCAAAAATTAAAATCTATCTGAAAAATAGGCAACAACATTGAAAGAACAATAAACCCTACCATTAACCCCACTCCTAAAATTAAAATAGGCTCTAAAATACTTAATATATTCTTCATCTTACGGCTTATCTCTTTATTGTAATCAAGAGATAAATTTTCTAAGACCCTATCTAAAGAACCTGACTGCTCCCCTACTGTTACCACATTTATAAAAGCGGGAGGGAAAACTTTAAGTTTCCTCATCGCTTCATTCAGAGACATCCCTTCCTTTATCTCTTTCTCTATTTTACCTATCTGCGCCTGAAAAAAAACGTTAGAAACAGTTGAGGTTACTACCTCCAGCGACGTATCTATGGCAACGCCGTTTCTAAGAAGTATGGCTAAGGTGCGGGCAAGGCGGGTAATTTCAATCTTTCTTAATAACTCGCCTACCAAAGGAAGCCGTAATTTAAATTCATGCCACTTCATTCTATTACGCGGGATTCTAAAATACTTTCTACCAGCAAAAAACAACAGAAACGCACACCCCAAAACAATTATCCAATATTTAGAAAACAAATCAGAGATATTTTTAAGTATTAACGTGGGAAGAGGAAGCGCCTGTCCTATATCCTCAAAAATACCTACTAATTTAGGGATGACGAATTTAAGAAGCGCTAAAACAGTTATTATGCCCACCGCCACTATTACACAGGGATAAGTTAATATGGAAACTATGTTAGTGCGAAAATCCAACTCCTCCTCCAGGAACTGGGCAATACGCGCTAAATTCTGGCCTAAAGTCCCGCTGGTCTCACCTGTCTTTACTAAAGAGATATAGAGGGGAGAAAAAATATGAGGGTATTTCTCTAAAGCCTGGGAAAAATGAACGCCTTCTTTAACTTGAGCGATTATATCTAAAATTATTGGTTTAAGGTGTAACTGTTCTGTTTCTAAAGATAAGGTGTTAAGGGAAGATATAAGAGTAGAGCCTGAATTTATTAAAGTGGAAAGCTGATGGGTAAATTCCACTAAATCTTTTAATGAGCCTTTGCCTTTCTTTTTAAGTGAGCCTTTTTTCTCTCTTATCCCTATGGGGAAAAGCCCTAATGAACCTATCTTTGACAAAGCTTCCTGCTGATTCTGCGCTTCAATTGTGCCTTCTACAATTTCAGAAGGCCCCTTTTTTGCTTTGTATAAATATATCGCCATATTTAAGCTATCAGGACTTTAAGTGACCCGCATGACTTCCCCAAAAGTAGTTATGCCTGATAATACTTTTCGTAATCCGTCCTGCCTTAAAGTATGCATTCCGCAGGCAAGGGCTTTTTCTTTAATAACCTGGCTGGTAACACGCTTAAATATCAAATCCCTGATTTCTTCGGTCATTACTAATATTTCAAAAATTGCCGTCCTGCCTTTAAACCCGGTATGCCGGCAGCTCTGACAGCCTCCTCCCTCTAAAACTTCTACTGTTTCTCCTTTCAAATCTATGCCTTCTTTCTTAAAGATTTGGCTGGAAACAGATGCTTTCCTCTTACAGTCCGGGCATATCACCCTAACCAGCCTCTGGGCAATTATTCCTTCCAGAGACGACGCCACCAAAAAAGGCTCAATTCCCATATCAACGAGGCGGGTAGGCGCGCTGGCAGCATCGTTAGTATGCAAAGTAGAAAACACCAGGTGCCCTGTCATTGCCGACCGGATGGTAATTTCTGCGGTTTCAGCGTCTCTTACTTCACCCACCATTATAATGTCAGGGTCATGCCTTAAAATGCTGCGCAGGCCTTCGGCAAAGTTTAATCCTATCTTAGGAAGAACCTGAATCTGAGTTACCCCTCTGAGCTGGTATTCAATAGGGTCTTCGGTGGTAATTATCTTGGTGCCGGCAACGTTCTTTTTACTCAAGGCTGCGTAAAGAGTAGTAGATTTACCGCTCCCCGTGGGGCCGGTAACAAAAATTATTCCGTAAGGTTTACTTATCAAATCTTCAATCTTTTTAAAATCATCTTCCAGGAGGCCTAAATTATCTAACATCATAAACGATTTTATGCTTAAAATCCTTATCTGAACCGACTCCCCATACGACGACGGCAAAATTGAAACCCGCAAATCTAATTCTTCTCCCTTAATTTTTATCTTTATACGGCCGTCCTGAGGAAGGCGGTGCTCGGCAATATCCAAACTGGACATTATCTTTACGCGGGAAACAATCGCCTGATGGAACAGTTTTATAGACTCAGGTATTGGCACTTCATACAAAAATCCGTCAATACGAAACCTCACCCTCAACTCGTTTTCGTAAGGTTCCAGGTGGATATCCGTTGCTCTTTCCTCCGCAGCCTGAGTAAGAATCTGGTTTACAAACTTAATGATGGATGCATCCTCAACCGCCGCTTCTAAATCCTGGACCGTAGAAGCTCTCACCTTTATCTTCTCTTCCACGTCAGGCTGGCTCATCATCTCTTCCAAGATATCGGCGCCAACGCCGTAATACTTCTGAATAGTTTCTAAAATATCTTTCTCAT
Organism: Candidatus Omnitrophota bacterium; assembly: GCA_020343495.1. Lineage (GTDB taxonomy): Bacteria > Omnitrophota > Gorgyraeia > Duberdicusellales > 4484-171 > JAHISK01. The sequence continues at coordinate 101,908 of CP070797.1, forward strand.
AACTTAAAACCGCTTCTATATCTATATCCAACAATAATCTTAAGTCATCCATCTTATGAATGTCTAAAGGGTCTGATAACACGATAACTAACCGTTTGCCTTCAAACTTATACGGCATCATTTCATAATGAATAGCCAGCTTAACAGGGACTTTCTCAATTGCCCTGGGGTCTATTTTTTCCTTCTTTATATCTACGTAATCTATGCCCAACTGCTCTGACAGGGCACGAAACACTTCCTGCGGCGCTGCAAACCCCAGCTTCACAATAATAGTGCAGATATAGCCGCCTTTTGCTTTCTGGACGTCTAAGGCTTTACTTACCTGTTCAGAGGTAATCAAGCCTCCTTCAACTAAAATCTGGCCGATTAGCTTGCTTTTTTGATAATCTTTACTCATTATATTAATATTCTCAAGTGAAAAGGCTCAATAAATATAGGGATAATTAATAAAATTATAGCACTAAGGAAGGTAAAAATCTATATAAATTACAGGGGTTACCGTATGGGATGTCCGACATCCCACATGATTTAATTACTTACTGTAACCCAGAAAGGATTTTTCTTTAAACGCTCTCTACCATACTTCATCCCATCTTTATCAAAAGAAAAGTAACCTGTCTGGGGATGATAACCAACGATATAATACTGCATATAACTAGGCTTCAAATAACGCCCTGGTATTTCTGCACGAAATCTTCCCTGATAAGATTTACACCGCACATACCGCCACCTCAAATAAGTTTTTGTTCCATATTTAGAGAAATAACTATGTACTACGTAGAGATATCTGGGAAGCTCATTTTGACTTTGAATATTGCCTACATCAATATAAAGAGTTTCTCCTTTTTTAGCTTCTTCTACCGGTGTGTGAGTGATTTTTACTAAACTATCGTCTTGTTCTTCAATTTTATTCTTATAGTAAAAGGATCCGTAATTACTCCATCCTCCTTTTGTGTGTACGACATAACGATATGTTAATTCTTTTTTTATTTGCTCAGGTAATTTAAAAATAATTTCTTTATCGCTCCAATTAACAATTTTTCCATAACCATAACTCCAAAAATATACTTTGCTCTGTTCATCTTGTTGTCCAAAATCACTGCCTGATATTATACATCTTCTTACGTTAGATGTATCCTGCTTTATGGAATCAATTTTTGGACGGGATGGAATTACTGTAAATGTTTTTGGTTCACTTACCATATGAGAGAATAACGGGTCAATAACAACTGTCACTTCATAATCTCCCCCGGGAAGTTGAGGAATTTCACATCTAATATATGTATCGCTCCAATTCCTTATATATGGAGTTTTTACACCTGCGAACTTTACTGTACTCACACTCATCATAGCACTGCCAAAATTTTTACCATATATGGATAGATAGCAATTTTTTCCGGAGTATCCTTTAGTAGGGTTAAGACGCATAATCTGCGGGATTAAAGCTTCTTTGACTTCAAAGGTAATTGTTTTTGAAATACTGTCACCATGGCTATCTTCTGCTTTAAAAACCACACGGTACTCTTTTCCACCATGTTCAACCTTTGGTGTCCAATTAAACTTAGCGCTGTAATAACAACCGGAATTACTATAATGCGCACCGGCTAATTCGGCGCCAATAGTATCTAATGAAACTAACTGTCCTGCGTCGATTACCTTAGCAGTTACAGTAATTTTATCTTTATCATAATCCGTAGCTGCTACCGTAAAATTCAAATTTTGACACGCCTTCGCGGAATAACGTTGGGCAGCAATAACAGTGAAAACCGGCGCCTTATTTGCCTCTTTTACATTAATTTTAGCCATTAAAGTATTACTCTTGGCGCCTTTACAATCAACGGCATCAAAAAGAACTTGATAACTTTTTCCCGCATGCGCGATTGTAGGTGTCCAACTGAAAAGTCCCGCTAACGCACCAGGACGCTGCACGAATGTAGCATTGGTAATATCCTGCGGCATCGTTGCTGTTATCTCAAACGAATCTTCGTCATCATCATCACCAACAACCATAATCTCTAACAATTTACCAACTTCTATTTCCTTAACAGTAACGGGAAGTAAAACCGGCGGGGTATTAGGAATATCTTTCACATTAATTTTAACCATGAGAGTATTACTCTTTTTCTTGGCATCATTACACTCTGTAGCCTCAAAGAAAATGTAATAACTTTTACCGGCGTGTTCGGTTTTAGGCGTCCAACTAAAAACTCCCGCAGCTCCGTCAGGGCGGCTAACAAATTTAGCATCCGTAATATCTGAAGGCATTTTCGCTGTTATAGTAAATAAATCAATATCGTCGGAACCGGAGACAATGAACTCTAACAATTGGCCAACTTCTACTTCCTGGTCATCAACGGGATGTAAAACCGGCGCGGTATTGGGAACTGCTTCAACCCATTCTTTTTGCATTGCCGTATACGCTAACTTAGGAACTCTGTCTGCTGTGACTACTCCGCAATGCTCTACGTTTAAAATACCATAATTTTCTTCATTTAACGCAACCCCATCTATAACCTCTCCCAATATAATACCGTCGTTATTATATAATTTATAACCGTAACATCCTGCTCTTGCCTCTGCATCAACTCCTGTTATCCAATCGGTCAATTGATCAAAATACTCATCATAAATAAAAGGGTTGCCTACCTTCCACAGAGAATCATTAAACTCATGGATTAGGCCGCCAAGGCACCTGCTTTTTACTGCTTCTTCTCCAACTATTTCATTCCATAATGAAAGATTTATATCAGCCTGTTTCTGCTCATCCTGATAACCTCTGACATTATCCGCTAATTTAACTGCAGTACCGTGTTTCAGCTGACAACTTTCCGTGTAAAAACTGTCCGTTCCAAACTCGCTGATAAAAACCGGCTTAGAAGTCCCTAATGTCTGCCACTGTTTTAAGAAATCAACGATACCTACCTTCCTATAAACATTAACGCCCCAAATATCAATATTAGGGCATTTTGATAATACAGTAGAAAAAGTATCAAACTTATCTGCTAAAACCGAACAAACCGGATGGCTGCTATCTTCAGATTTTATATCGGCGGCTATTTTATTTACAATCTCTGCCGCTGATACTAAATCTTTATCTCCATAAAATTTTTTAATATTCCACTCATTTGCTATTTCCCACATTAAAATTGTCGGATGATTTTTATATGCTTTTACTACTTTTAAATATCGTTCACCATTTACATCAGCTTCTAAATCTAACACAACAGTCATAATAACTTTAAGATGGGACTCTTTACACTTATCTAAAACTACTGCCATATATTCTCTGAACGCATAATCATCTTCTAAGCTACTGCCTAAATTAGCAGTAATTCTTACAGTATTAGCATTCATTTCCTCAATTAAGTAAAGGTCCCTTTCGTACTCTTCAAATATTTCGTTTCTTAACCAAAACCGCAAAACTTCACGACCGCTTACATTAGAATTTTGATAACTTTCATCAAAAAAATAACCATAATACTGTGTATTGGAAGGGTCTAACTTGCCTAAATCTTTCTTGACGCCTTTTATTATAGGAGGAACTCCCTTAGCCCATTGCGGCGCTCTGGTTGCCGGCGACCAATTAACACCTTTTATAGTAAAAGGCCTTTCTCCATAAGCACTCTTAAGAATTAGGCTGCCTGAAGCGTTATCAACATACACTTCTTCTGGCTCTCCGCCATACATAAAAGACAACGAATCATCCGCTCCATAAAGACTTAAACTACCGATTAACACTAACCCGAACAGAACTAAACTTATTAACTTTTTCATCTTAAATCCTCCTCAAAATTATGGATTTCCCTTATAATTTTATGTGGGGTTACCTCTTGTATATATGTAACTCCTTGATAATGAAAGACTTAGAAAGAATACCGTTGGGGAATATATAATAAATTTAGTAAATATACCACATTTCCCCGAAAAAAGCAAATAAATTTTTAAAAGATCACCAGTAAGAAAAAGCCCTAAAAAGAGGTATAAATCCGGGGGATTTTCAAAGAAAGACGGCTTACAATTTCATAGGGAATGGTCTTTGCCCAGCTAGCTAAATCACAAGCGCTGATTTTATGGCTGGCTTCTTTACCAATCAAGATAACTTCATCGCCTGCCTTAATATCTTCTCTGTCTCCTATATCCACCATAATATGGTCCATACACACTCTGCCTGCTAATTTAAATACCTTCCCCCTTATAATAACTTTTGCGTTGTTTGACAATGCCCAGGGGTAGCCGTCAGCATAGCCAACAGATACTGTGGCTATACGGGTGGGTTTTTTAGCGATAAAAGTGCGGCCGTAACTGACGCTCATTCCTTTTTCTATTCTTTTAATAAACACAATTTTAGATTTTAAAGAAAGCACAGGTTCAACATTTAAGTTTATATCTCGGCAAGGTTTAACGCCATAAAGGATAAGGCCGGGCCTGGCCATATTGAAATGAGAGTTTTTATAATTTGTGATTGCTGCGCTGTTAGCGCAATGGTGATACTTAAACCGGATATTTTCTTTTTTAAACCGGATAATAAATTTATTAAAAACATCTATCTGGTAACCGGTAAACTCTGGATCGCTGTCAGCAACGGGAAAATGCGTGTAAAGGCCTTCCAGCAAAAGGTTATCTAACTTCTTAATTTCACTAATGAATTTATAGGCGTCTTTATAATAGGCGCCCAAGCGGCCCATTCCCGTATCAATTTTTACGTGAATTGGCATGGTAAGATTTCTTTTGTTAGCTTGCTTATTTAATTCTTTAGCAAACCGCATAGCGACAACCGTGGGTGTTATTTTATGGTCAATAAAACAATCCACAAACTCCGGCATCACTGCCGTAAGCACAAGAATATCTGCATCTATTGCCTCATCTCTTAAGCTGAGCGCTTCTTCAACACTGCCCACACCGAAGAAATCAATACCTTCTCTGGATAACTCTCTGGTTACAGGTATTAACCCATGGCCGTAAGCAGACTGTTTAACTGTGGCTATTATTTTGGTCTTAGACCCGAGAAAACGTTTAATCTTTTGCGCGTTTTTCCTTAACGCCGCTAAATCCACCTCAATATGCAACGGCCGGTATATCTTGCTCATTTCTTTATCCTTATCTGACAAGTTTTAGGATGTAAATACAAAGGCACTAACTTATCCAGTGCCGTAAATTTTCCCTTAACGTAATAATCTTTAGCCAGCTCTAACAAATACCCTGCCCTGGGCCAGGTTTGCCTATTACAGAACTTTATTGCCGGATAAGCCTCTAACACTTTTCTTTTTAAATGCTCCTCGTAACTAACAAAAAAGTAATCTTTCCTCCTCCTAACGAAACTCTCCAAATCAACTAACTCTTCTCTGCCCTCTATCTTTAGAACGTCTTTGTTTACTTTAAACGAAGCCGCATAAATCAATCCGCGCCGGGCATCGCCAATAACCGCTATTTTCTTATGCTTTTTTCTGTAAGGATAAGCCATTGAGAAAAAGCTCCCTACTTTTATTACGGGTTTATCCAAAGATAAACTAAAAGCTTTGACAATACTAAAAGATATCCTTAACCCCGTAAACGACCCCGGGCCGGCGCCAACAACAAAAGCATCTATTTTCCTTAAATCCAGAGAAGTTTTCTTAACATACTTTTCTATAACCGGCATGACTTTTGATGCCCCGAACTTAATCCTGCGGTTAAAATCAACCGCCAGCCTGCCTTTTCTTATTATACCTAAAGAAACGTTGTCTGAGGAAGTATCAATTCCTAACAAATTCATATTTTTCCTTTAACGGCTTCAATTTATCTCTATTATACCCTTTAGACGATACTGCTATCTTGCGGCTGGTTTCCTTAACAAAAGAAAACTTCAGTTTTAAATAACGGGAAAGGCTGGTTTCAATTTTTTCTCCCCACTCAATTAAAAAACAATTGCCGGGCTTATAAATATAATCTTCTATGCCTAAATCAAACATATCATCACCTTTTGATAGGCGGTATAAGTCTATATGGTACAAAATTAAACCCTTAACTTTATATCGGCGCACTAACGTAAATGAAGGGCTTAATGCTCTATGTTTATAGCCAAACCCTCCTAAAACCCCTCTTACAAAAGTGGTTTTACCGCCTCCCAAATCTCCTTCCAGAAGGATAACGTCTGCTCCCTTTATAAGTTTAGCAAACCTTGCTCCTAACAAAATAGTCTCTTCTGAAGAATTAGTAGTTATTATCATGATTAAAAATGAGTATACCCTCTAAGCCTGACTTTTTCTATTCGGTTGTTCTTTTCTATTTTATACCCGAAGTTCTTTTCTTTAATTCTACCGACAAAGTAAAACTTCTTCTTAAGTTGCTCTATTCTTTCTCTCCTGTCCACGGTAAAAATCAACTCATAATCTTCCCCGCGCCAAAGGTCCTCCTCACCCCTGGTTAAGGGCAAGTTTTTATGATAAAGAAGGGCTCCCTTTTTACTCTCTTTCAAAATACGGTAAAGGTCAAGAATAAAGCCGTCAGAAATATCAATCATTGAATTTACTTTAAAATTATTAACCAACCCTTGAGCCTCTTTTATTCTGGGTTCAAACCTAGCTGCAAACGCCCTCCTGCCCAGGGGGCCGGTAATAAAAATATAATCGCCTCCTTTTGCCCCTGCTCTTGAGACGAACTTTTTAGCTTCACCCACTCCCCATACATCTAAAAACAGTTTGGAAGATTTAACCGTATCTCCTCCTACTAAAGAAAATTTATATTTCTTACCATAAAAAAGAATGCCGCTAAGTATGTCTTCTAAATCTTTTTTTCTTAAATAAGCCGGCAAGCCTGCAGAAACTCCCACAAATTTAGGAATACCTGCGCAAGCAGCAAAATCAGAAAGAACTCTTGCCGCTGCCCGCATGCCTATAGTTTTATAACTGACTTTACCTCGCCTGAAATGCACTCCTTCCACGAACAAATCGCTTTTTAACAAAACTTTATTTTTACCTACTAAAACCTGGGCGCAGTCATCACCGATACCGACAATTACGCCTTTTCTTTTAGCGGCTCTTTGCTTCAATAAATCTACCCAGCGCAACTCATCTAACTTCATAATTTTTAACTCTTGATTGTTTTCACTATATTTTTCTTAAACGGCGGATAAATTATTCCTTTATCCGTAACTATCGCTGTTATTAACTTATTAGGCGTAACGTCAAACGCCGGGTTAGCCGTTGAAATATCCTGCGGGGCAATGACAAGCTTATTTAAAACCGTGCGCACTTCGTTATCAGCTCTTTCCTCAATGGGAATCTGCTCCCCGCTCTCTAAAGCTAAATCAAACGTGCTAAAAGGCGCTACCACGTAAAAAGGCAATTTATGGTATCTTGCTATAACCGCCAAGTTATAGGTGCCGATTTTATTTGCCGCATCGCCGTTAGAAGCAATCCTGTCTGCACCGACAAAAATCTTGTCAATATTACCTTTCTGCATAAGGTAGGCTGCCATGCTATCGCAAATTAACGTAGTAGGGACTTTATTCTTCTGCAGCTCCCAGGCAGTGAGGCGGGCGCCCTGCAGCAGAGGCCTTGTCTCGTCAGCATAAACTTTTATATCTTTATAAACCTTATGGGCTTTATAAATAACGGCAACAGCAGTGCCGTCGCCGCCGGTTGCTAAGGAGCCGGCGTTACAGTGAGTCAAAATCCTGTCGCCTTTCTTAACCAGCTTTACGCCAAACTCTGCCATTTTCCGGCACAACTCTAAATCTTGCTTATGTATGGCAACAGCCTCTCTTAAAATCATCCTTTTTATTTCAGATAAAGGTTTCTCTCTATTATCAAAAACCACTCTTTCTAACCGGTCTAGGGCCCAGAACAAATTAACTGCCGTGGGACGCGATTGTTTAAGATACCGCACTCCCTTCTTAAACTGCCGCAGGAACTGCTCCTTATGATGAGAAAAATTCGCCAATGCCTGCGCCATACAGTAAGCAGCAAACACTCCTATCAAAGGAGCTCCTCTTACCCTTAACTGCTTTATTGCCGTGAAACCCTCCCTTAAATTCTTACATTGGCGCCAGACTTCCTTTGAGGGAAGCTGGGTCTGGTCAAGATAAAACAGACAATTATTCTTAAATTTTATGGCATTCATTCTTCCCCCTTTTTTCTTTCTGCAGCAAATCTGCAATTTTCAAGAGAATACTTTTTTTTAGGTCTATCGCGCCGAACCGGCACATTTCACTACAACACATACACATAATACACTTCTTATAATCAATTACAACCTTACTTTCTTGCATGCTTATGGCACCTTTAGGGCAAACTTTTATGCAGAGGCGGCATTGTTTACATTTCTTAGGGTTAACTACCGGCTTAAATTTCAGAAACAACTTTAATAATGGCGACATAAAAGAAGGCATATAGTTTAAAATAAAAGGATGAGGAAACTTAAAATCGGTAAATTTAACATCGGGTATCTCTGATATTACCTGCAACTGCTCTTGGTCAATTAACCCTGACTCTTTAGCTTTCTTTATTAAGGGGTTTAAGTGAGGGGCTAAATTGAGAAGTCTACCTATCACGTAATCAGTATATAAAGCATCGTCGCCTATTACAATAACGCCTAACTTTTTTGGTTTGCCCGTCTTTGCCGGGCCCTGACCTTCCAACGCCACAATCCCGTCAACAATGTTTAAAGACGGTGTTATCAGTTTATATAACTTTACTATAATGTCACTAAATTTTTCTGTAGTAGGGTAAAGGCAGTGCAACCGGCTCTTATAAAGGCCGCTGATACAGCCGTATAAGTTTTTTACGGCGGCAGTTAAAACCATTATTTCGTGAGTTTTTAACTTGGGCATATTTATCATTTTAAACTTTTCTGCTGCTGACGCCCACCAGGATAAAGGAAACTCCCCACAAAGAACGCTTTCTTTAGGATAAAGAAGTTCAAACCCTGCTGTTTGAGAGACTCGCCTAACGCCGGTTGCCTCATAAACTGAATCTACGTCTTTATAACTGCTAAACCCGCCGGGGCTGTCAGCGATAAACACGCTAAATCCCAATTCTTTGAAAATCCGGCCTACTGCCTCAATAACAGCCGGGTGAGTAGCTATTGCCTCATCCGGAGCCGCCGGCATAAGAAGGTTCGGTTTAAGAAGAATTTTATCGCCGATAGAAAAAAGGGTATCAAAAGAAAAATGGCTAAACATAGCGTTCTTAACTTTATCTTTTATAACATCAACATCATACTCATCAATCTTTAGGACCACTACTTTTTTCTTCATCTTAAGTTAACTTAAAAATTCTCTGCGCGTTAGAATAAAGCGCCTCTTCTAACGCGCTTTCTTCTATATTCTTTATAGCGGCGGCTGCCCTGTACACCTGCCTGATATCCAAAGGAGTTGACGGTCTTGCTCCCGCCTTCATATAAGGAGAGTCTGTTTCAAGAAGCAAATTCTGCAGGGGGCATTTTTTTAAAGAAGAAATGATGTCTTTTTTATTACGCAGAACGTTCAAAGAAAAAGAAACCACTCCTTCCCTTTCTAAAATCTTATCTAAAAAATCTTCTCCGTAAGAAAAACAGTGAAAAACTACTCCTTGGTAAGAGGGGAAAAACTCATCCAGTATATCTAAAATTCTATACCCCTGCAACCGGTTATGAATCATTACCGGCACACCTTTACTGCAAGCTAACTTGATAAACTCCCTTAAAATCGGCTCCTGCGCATCTTGAGGGCTCCTGGCATGGCAATCCAAGCCGACCTCTCCCACCGCTACTACTTTTTTGTTTCTATCAATCAACTCTCCATACTTCTTTACTACATCCAGAGAGTAATCCTGGACAGAAAAAGGGTGAAACCCTACTGCCGCATAAATAAAAGGATATTTATTGGCAAGAGCTACTGAGCCTTGCGCATCTTTATAGTCAATACTGGAATTTAAACAAATTATGTCCGTGGCTTGAGCAGAAGAAATCACTCTTTCTCTATCTGTTCCCGATAAAGAATTAAGATGGCAGTGAGAATCAATCAACATCGATCCGGGGAAATAATGGTTTTTCTTTTTTTATTGAATAGGTCTCCTTTTGCGCCCACTTACACTCACGAAGGCTGAGTAACTCCTCCTTTAGCCCTAACTGCCGCAATATTGCCTGGGCGGCTGCCGGCATAAACGGATAAAGATAAACTGATACGATACGTATGCCTTCTAAGAGTGCGTAAAGAAACTCTTCTATCCGGGAAGTTTCCTTCTCTTTCCATAAAGCCCAGGGCTTTGTATCTTCTATATATTTGTTCATCACTCTAACAAAAGCAAACACCAAATCAAGGGCAGCAGGAAAATTTAAGCTGTCCATATACTTAGCATAATTCTGCGCAAGAGGTGCAAGCGTCTTCTTAAACTGCGCAGGAAGAGAACACTTTCTAGCTGTGACTTTGCCGTCAAAATACTTTTGCGCCATGTTCAGCGTCCGATAAACTAAATTACCTAAATCATTTGCTAAGTCGCTGTTTATCCGGTTAACTACGGCTTTGTAAGAAAAGTTTCCGTCTGCACCGGGGGAGATTTCCCGCAGGAGAAAATAACGCAACGCGTCGGTGCCGACGTCTTTAATCAATGTATAGGGGTTTACTATGTTGCCTTTAGATTTTGACATTTTTTCTTCCTCAACTTTCCACCACCCGTGAGCAAAAATAACACGGGGAAGGCTAACCCCCAAGGCATGCAGCATTACCGGCCAGAAAATTGCGTGGTGCCGCAGGATGTCTTTTCCGATAAGGTGCAGGTCAGCCGGCCACCACTGTTTAAACTTATCGTCGTCGCTACCGTAACCTACAGCGCTTATATAATTTATGAGGGCGTCAAACCATACATAGACAACGTAACTGGCATCTAAAGGAAACTCTACCCCCCAGCTGACTCTTGATTTAGGGCGGGATATACACAAATCAGCTAAAACGTTGTTATCGAGAAACCCTTTAACCTCGTTGTAACGAGTCTTTGGCTGGATAAAGGAAGGGTTTTTCTTTAAGTAACTTTTTAACCACCCTTCATATTTTGATAACTTAAAAAAGTAGTTTTCTTCTTCTATTTTCTCAACTTCTCTTTTACATAAAGCGCACACCCCGCCAGCATCTTTAACCTGCGTAGGTGTCCAGAACGACTCGCACGGCATACAATAAAACCCCTGATACTTTGCTTTATAAATATCGCCTTTACTGTGAAGAAGGGTTATTACTTTCCTGACAACTTCTTTATGCTCGTTTTGGGTCGTGCGGATAAAAAAATCGTAAGAAACGTCTAAATCTTTCCAAAGCTTCTTAAAGTTTCCCACCACCCTGTCAACAAACCCTGATACATCCTCGCCTGACGCCTTAGCTGCCTGGTTTACCTTTTCGCCGTGTTCGTCTGTCCCGGTAAGATAATATACCTGCTCTCCTCCCAAACGCTTAAAGCGCGCCATGCAATCACAAATTATACTGGTATAAGCATGCCCAATATGGGGGCTGGCATTAACATAATAAATCGGCGTGGTAATATAAAACTTACTCATCGTTTTAGTCTATTTTCTCAAAAGATATTTTCTCTATCTTGCCTTCTCCCAAATCCACGTAAACCAGCCGTTTCAACACGTTAACCGAAATAACTTTACCCTTACCGGCCGGCGTTTCAATGGTCTGGCCTTCTTTGGGAAGCCCTTTTGAAAATTCACGATAAGTTTTATACTCATAAAAAAGGCAGCACATAAGCCTTCCGCATATGCCGGAAATCTTTCCTGAACTTAACGGCAGCCTCTGCAGTTTAGCCATTTTCATGCTCACCGGCTCAAAACTCTTTAAGAACCTCACGCAACATAAAGAGTGGCCGCACGGCCCCACTCCGCCAAAAATCCTTGCTTCATCGCGCACTCCGATCTGGCGCATCTCTATTCTTATCTTAAATATTTTTGCTAAGTCCTTAACGACTTCCCTAAAATCTATGCGGCCGTCCGAAGTAAAGTAAAAAACAATCTTCTTTCTGTCAAAAGAGTACTCGGCATCCACTAACTTCATCGGCAGCTTATATTCCCTGACTTTGCGCGAACATAACTTCAATGCGTCTTTGGCCTGGCGTTTGTTCTCCTTTATTTGTTTTAAATCCTGGGGCGTAACGCGGCGCAGAATATTCTTTAAGGAACTCTCCCCCCTGGGACAAGACTCGTTATTCTTCATGGGAAACACTGTCTCGCCGACTTCAACGACTTCGCCGTAATCTATACCCCTATCTGCTTCTACAATAACGTAGTTGTTAACGGCAATGTCATCTGCCCCTCTATAACTCATAAGCTGGCCGGCTTCTCGTAATCTTATTAAAGCTACCTTCATTTTATAGGAACCTCCCTTATACGCTTTTTTAGGCGTTTATCTGCATTCTAATCAAGTTAAGGGCTAAATTCTCGTTAACGCTGTTATAGGCGCCGTAAACCTTCAAAATAACCTCTAAAATACGCTCTATTTGCTTTATTGTGTAAAGTTTAGCAATTATCTCACATTCTCTATTTTTAAGCAACCGATTATTTGAATTGGCGGTCTGGACAATGAGCTTGTCTCTAAAAAAGACTATTAACGCCCGTAAAAAGTCGCCGAACTGGCGCCGGTCCTTAAACTTAACGTTAACTCCTCCCAAAAAATCGTCAATAAGGCCACCTAAAGAGCCTAAATCTGCACTTACTTCATAAAAGGGCAAGAATATCTTGCGGCACCGGGAAATTATCGTGGGAAGAATCCCTTCCAGTTTCGCAGTAGATACGGCAATAAATGAATTAGCCGCAGGCTCCTCCAACGTCTTAAGAAAAGCGCTGGCTGCTTCATTACTTAGACTTTCCGCCTTCTCTATAAGAACGGTTTTTTTTGCTGCGCGAAAACTCTTTAAAGAAAGGAACCGGATACTTTCTCTTACGTTATCAATCTTTATCGTAAGAGGGTCCGGTCTTACGACAAAGATATCAGGATGGCTCAAAGTTTCTATTTTCTTACAATCCCAACAGGCCCCGCAAAAGTAAGGGTTGTCTTTACAATTAACTACTTTTATAACGTCTCTGATGAGAGAAGCCTGCTCTCCTATGAACAGATAAGAAGACCCTACAATATTATGTTTCTTAAGGAGAAAAAAATAGTCTAAAATTTTATTTTGTTTCATAGTCTATAAATGAAGGCCCAAAACTAAAGAGGAGCTAAACTTTTAGCTTGCGCCTTAAGAGGCTCTCTATCTTACCAAATATTTGGTTTAATGGCTTTTGCGCATTAACAACTTTTATCCTTGCGGGGTTTTTTCTTGCTAACTCCAGATACCCTTTTCTTAATTTCTCATGAAAGGAAAGCGACCTTTCTTCAATGCGGTCTTTCTTTTTTATTCTGGCTAAGCCCTCTTTAGGCACCACGTCTAAATATATGGTAAAATCAGGCATTATCCCTAAGGAAAACATCTTAACGCTGCTTTCAACGATTTTACCTAACCCCAAGGCAAAGCCCTGATAAATGAGCGTAGAGTCAAAGAAACGGTCACAAATAACAAAATCATATTGAGAGAATGCTCCTATCAGCTTCTCTTCAATCAGCTGGGTCCTTGCCGCTAAATACAACAGGAGTTCGGTATGCGCTGATAACTTTTTATTCTTATTATCTAAAAGAATTCGCCTTATTTTTTCACCCACAGAGGTTGAACCCGGCTCACGAAACACGCCAACAGAAAACCCTTCTTTCTTAAGAAGCTTCTGTATAAACCCGATTACGCTGCTTTTACCGCTGCCTTCCAACCCTTCAACCGTAATAAATTTTGCCTTCATTTTTTCTCCCTTTCTTCAGGTAATTGTCTTGCTACAAGCATAGTAGAAGTAGCGCTATCCGTTACATGATACGGAAATTCCCTTTCTATTTCTTTTCTTACCTGGTCTGCTTTTTTGAAATTTTTCTCTTTTCTTAACCGGCTTCTTTCTTTAATCTTTCTCCACAACTTAGGCGGAACTTTCTCTTTAGGTTTTATTTTTAATCCCAATATATTAAAAAAAACCGCTAACTTATCTTTAATATAATTAAAAGCTCCCTTTTTATCGCAAGATACAAAACCGGAACCTAAATCAAGCAGTTCAAACAAGGAAGCTAAAGCCCGAGGCGTATTAAAATCGTCATCCATGGCATCTTGAAATTTAATACACATATTATCCACTTTAATTTTATCTTTTGCCGATAAAGGGATTTGTTTTCCTTTCTCGCGCAGGGAAATCTTATCAAAAAAATCATAGAAACTTTTCTTCTGTTTTTTCACTTCGGCAATCTTTTCCTCATTGTAATCTATGGGTCGAGAATAATGTGCCGACAAAAAGAATAGTTTCAACAAATCAGCGTCTCTATACCTCGCCATAAAGTCCCTGACCGTCACGAAATTGCCTAACGACTTAGCCATCTTCTGGCCGTTGATAGTTAAAAGGCCGTGATGTATCCAGTAGTTTGCAAAGGGTTTGCCGGTTAAAGCTTGCGATTGCGCCAGTTCATTCTCATGATGGGGAAACACCAAATCCCTCCCCCCCCCGTGTATATCCAACGTATCGGTCATTAAATACTTCTGGCTCATTACCGAACACTCAATATGCCAGCCAGGCCTCCCCTTTCCCCAGGGACTGGGCCAATAAGGCTCATCAGGCTTTGCTTTCTTCCAGAGAGCAAAATCAAGAGGGTCTTTTTTTAAGGGGTCCTCATCAATTCTTACTGAAGACAGGAGCTCATCTATTTTTTTATTGGAAAGCTCTCCGTAAGAAGGGAATTTCCTCACAGAAAAATATACGTTACCCTGCGCCGCGTAAGCAAACCCTTTATCAATCAGGCCTTGAATATAACGTTGCATTGGGGAAATATTCCTGGTGGCTAAAGGCTCTTTATCTGCCTTACCAAGGCCTAAGAGTTTTAAATCTTTGTAGTAACTGTCTATATAAGTCTTTCTTACTTTATCAAATGCTTTCTTGAGGTTAATTCCCTCTATTTTAGACACTTCTCTGGCTTTATTGATTATCTTATCGTCAACGTCAGTAATGTTTCGCACAAATTTGACTCTGAATCCTTTATATACTAAGTAGCGGCGCATAACTTCAAAAACATATAGAGACCGGCTATGACCAATATGGCAATCGTCATAGACCGTAACCCCGCAAGTATACATTTTAACTTCCCGTGAGTCATAAGGCTTAAACTCTTCTTTCTTTCTGGTTAAAGTATTGTATATTTTTAACATTACCCGATTTCGCTTACCAGCACTGTTGCTAAACAGGAAATAGCGTTGCTGCCGCCTAAAATATTTAACCCTTCTTTAGATTTTATCTTTAGATTAACCCCTGATATACAGAATATATTTTCTAACGATTTTACAATCTCTCTCTTATAAGAAACAAGCGCCGGCTTATCAGCAATGACAGTTACGTCAATATTTATAATTTTAAACCTGTCTACTATCCTTTTGAAAATGAATTTTACGATTTTTTTGCTGTCTATGCCTTTTGATTCTTTACTTTGGGGAGGGAAATAATCTCCAATGTCGCCCAGAGAAGTTGCCCCGCATAAAGCGTCAGTCACTGCATGTAAAATAACGTCTCCGTCAGAAACAGCTTCCAGGCCCTTACTAAAAGGGATTTTCACCCCTCCTAAAACTAAATCTTTCTTCTTTCTGCTGAAACGGTGAACGTCAAACCCCAAACCAACGCGGTAATCTTTCATCTTTAATTAAACTTTCCTCTTCTATAAATCGCTTTCGCCAATACTATATCCTGCGGATAGGTTATCTTAATATTAAACCTGTCGCCGGCAATAACCTTTATTTTCTCACCCCTCATCTCTAAAACTTGAGAATCGTCAAAAACCTTGCCGCCCCGCAACTTTTTGTAGGCGCCTAAAATCAAGTCTTTCTTAAAGGCCTGCGGCGTTTGAATGGAAAAAAGCCTGCTGCGCTCTAAAGTCCGGCTCACAAATCCGGCCTCCACTTTTTTTACGGTATCGCCAACTTCAATGCCGCATATCACAGCGGGATGTTTAACCAACTCGCCTAAAATACGCCTGATAAGCTTTCTGCTGACAAAAGGCCTGGCTCCGTCGTGAATAAGAACGTACTCGGTCTTCTTACCTAATGAAACCAACCCGTTATAAACAGAATGGCAGCGCTGCCGGCCTCCGCAGACAAATAAAACTCTCTTATTTCTGTATCTGGGGGGAATTAATTCTTTTGCCTGTTTAAGGTGTTTTTCTCTTAAAACAAGAACGATTTCTTTTATCTCTTTAATGCCGGCAAAAGCTTTAAAACTATGATAAAAAAGAGGGTTATCTCCCAGCTTAAAAACAGGTTTATCAATGTTACCTAACCGCCGGCTACTGCCGGCGCAAACAATTACTGCGCCTGCATTCATATTAAACCATCTTCGTAAAAACGATCCGGCCGCTGGGGCTCTGTAAAACAGAAGTAACTTCGATATTGACAACCTTGCCGATATAGCGTTTTGCATTCTCAACTACTACCATTGTCCCGTCTTCCAGATACCCTATTGCCTGGTTCTGTTCCTTACCTTCTTTAATAAGCTTTATAGAAAACCTCTCTCCGGCAATAAAAGTAGGTTTAAGAGCATTAACAAGGTCGTTAATGTTCAAAACTTTCGTCCCCTGCAACTGTGCAATACGGTTTAAGTTATAATCTGTAGTTAAAATTGCTGCATCAAGGTCTTGTGCTAACCTTACAAGCTTCTCATCCACGCTCCTGACGCCGGGCATCTCTTCGTCAAAAATCTCCACTTCAATGTTCGGCTCTTTCTTTAAAGAATGTAAAATTTCTATACCGCGCTTACCCTTTTGGCGTTTCATATGATCGGTAGAGTCAGCTAATGCGTGCAGTTCGTTCAACACAAACCGGGGAACAATAAACCTTGCTTCCAGGAAACCTGTCTTGACGATATCAATAATTCTGCCGTCAATAATGCTGCTTGTGTCTATTACCACTTCTTCTTCTTTTATCTCCTGCTTTTTAAACTTAACATAGGGAATAACTAAATTGAACTCGCTACGGCCTTTCAAGCCTAAAGTTACCCCCAGATAGACAAATATAAAAGTAACAAAAGTCCTGGCCATATGATTAATATTTGCAGGAATAGCAAATAATTTTAACGCTTCACTGAATATCTTTGCTAAAATCAAGCCTAAAATTACGCCAAAAACAACGGAGGAAAGCCCTTTTAAAGAAACTTTGCGCCCAAACATCTCAAAAATCACTATAATTGCGCTGATACCAAAACTTATTCCCGCTAAAAAATAAGGGTTCCTGCCTCCTAAGGAATAACCCGTTGCCGTACAGATAAGAATAAAAAATATCCTTAAAACATAAAGACTTATCATAAAAACACCTCCTTTAATTGAAAAACATAAAAACAGATAAACTAAAAAACTTCACTAACTACTTCCTTCAGTGAAGAAAGCCCGACAATATCAAACTTAAAATTATCGTTGATTTCACCTAAATTACTCTCCGGGATAAACACACGCTTAAAGGCGCCCCGCTCAACTTCTTTCAAGCGTAAATTTATATTATTTACCTTCCTTAACTCTCCCGCTAACCCGACCTCTCCTATAAATACGCTGTTGGAAGGCAACTCTTTATCTTTACAACTGGAAATAATAGCCATGACCGCGCCTAAATCTGCTGCCGGGTCTGCCACGCGAAGGCCGCCGGCAATATTTAAAAAAATATCCTCACTGGATAACGATATTTTTAACCGCTTCTCAATTATCGCGATAAGCAAAGAAAACCTGTTAAAATCAAAACCTAAGCTCCGTCTTCTAACCGTACCGAAGTTTGCCCTGCTTACTAAAGACTGCAGTTCTATAAGAATAGGGCGCAGGCCCTCAATAACACATACTACACAGCTCCCCGAAACGCACTTGTCTTTATGGGGAAGAAAAAGGTCCGTGGTTTTCTTAACTTCTTTTAGGCCCCCTGAATTCATCTCAAAGACCGCTATATCGCCGGTTGGGCCGAACCGGTTCTTCATAGCACGCAGAATCCTGTAATTGGAAAGGTTTTCTCCTTCAAAATAAAACACGCAATCAACTATGTGTTCCAGAAGTTTGGGCCCGGCGATTACGCCGTCTTTTGTGACGTGGCCCACTATAATAATCACTATTTGCTGCGACTTAGCAATCTGCGTCAGGAAATCCGCACAGCCCCGGATCTGAGAAACACTTCCCTTAATGCCTTCGTAAAGAGGGCAGTGAACTACCTGAATAGAATCCACCATAACAAACTTAAACCCGTAATCTTTTATATATTCAAAAACAGCCTGCAGGTTATCTTCACCGACAACATAAAGATTATCAAAATCCGCCTCCAGCCTCCTGGCCCGCAAACTAACCTGCTGCACAGACTCCTCAGCGCTCACGTAAAGGGTCTTACCCAACCCTGACAGCTTAGAACTCACCTCAAGAAGCAAGGTTGACTTACCTACGCCGGGCTCTCCTCCCAAAAGAACTACCTCGCCGTTTACTAACCCGCCTCCTAAAACGCGGTCGAACTCATCAATTCCTACAAGAATTCTCTTAACACCGGCTTCCTCTACGTCTTTAAGAAGCTTAGGCGACACTCTTTCTCTGACAATAACTCCCCCCCCGCTAGCGGCAACTTCTTTCTCTTCCTGAAAACTTTCCCATCCTTGACAAAGGGGACATTTACCCAGCCATTTAATTGATTTATACCCGCAATTAGAACAGCAATACATTTCTTGATCTCCTAAATATACACAATAAATTCTAAAAAATTTCGCAATGCTAATTTCAATAAATATCGGAAATTAACAGAAACTGACAGAAATTGATGGAAATTTATTGTTTATACTAATTTCTCTTCCGGGTTTCTCTCGGCTTATATAATAACTTCCATGGATTAGCTTTTATATCTTCAATAAAATCTTCTGTCTTTCTATATATCGAATCGTCATAAAGAAACCTTCCTACCGTGCCTTCTTTATTGCCCATATCTTCAATAATTTGTTTTATTTTGATACTGGCTTGCTCCATGTTAAGAAGCGTGTTCTCAAAAGATTTCTTAATTTTACCTTCTTTAACAAAATCACTTACTTCTTGCATTGTTTTAGTAAACGTTGCAAAAACATTAAAAAGAGGGATGGGAGAAATTCCTTCTACGATTTCGCCTTCTCTTATATAATTTTTCACTCTGGCGGAAGGCGTTACTTCTAAATATTTTTCTCCGAACAAGCTTAAACTGTTAATAAAAAAGTAAGATTGTTTGGGTATGAGGATGCCTTTCTCAATCTTGGCAAAAACTAATACACCGGGGCGGCCGTCACGTTCTACGACCTCAACTTTTTTTACTTCCCCCACATCTACGCCGCAAAACCTTACCGGAGAAGCCGCCCGCAACCCTTCGGCGAAATCAAACTCAACCTTTATAATATACGTCCCTTTAAAAAGACTGATCTCTCTTATTGAAAAAAGAGTATAAAACAATAAAGCAAAGGCAAAAAGAAAAAAAATGCCTACCTTTATTTCCGCGAAATATCTTTTTATGTTTATTTTATCCCAAATTCTTCTTCTCATCATACCCCCTTTATTAAGTCGTTAACCGAATGTCGCCAGGTTGGCGACTATCGACTATGTTATACTTCCATCTCCTTTATAGGGCCAGCGGAACTGCCCTTTATAAACTGTTTTACTCTCTCGTCTTTTGTATCTTCTAAATCCTGTTGATTTCCTTCAAAAATAATCTTGCCTCCTAAAAGGAAAGCCAGGCGGTCAGCGAGTTTTAATCCCACCTCTAAATCATGCGTTACCACCAAAGAAGTAATTGCAAAATGCTTATGTAAATCTTCAATTAAAGACACTACTTTATCTACGGCGATAGGGTCTATGCCTGTAGTGGGTTCGTCATAAATAACAATTTTAGGATTATATATAATTGCCCTGGCTATAGCTACTCTTTTTTTCATCCCGCCGCTTAACTGGTGCGGGTATAAATCTTCTATTTTCTCCAACCCTACCAAGGCAAGGGTTTCTTTGACCTTTCGTCTTATTTCCGGTCTGCTTAAACCTGTATGCTGATACAAGAAAAAACCTACGTTTTCTTCTATCGTCAAAAAATCAAATAAGGCGCTGCCCTGAAAAACTAACCCGAACTGTAACCTGACATCTTCCAAATCTTTTTTATCCAGCTTAGTAATATCTAATCCGTCAACAATGATTTTGCCTTCATCGGGAGTCAATAATCCAATGATATTCTTAAGAAGAACGGTTTTACCCGCGCCGCTTCTTCCAATAATTAAAAAGTTCTCCCCCTTATTTATAGAAAGGTTCACTCCCTCAAGAACTTTCTTCTCTCTAAAATATTTCGTAACTCCTTCAATCTCAATCATTTTTGAACTCATTCCTTATCCTATTTTGCTATACCCACATAAAATAAAACATAGCCGTCAAAATACAATCAAAAATAATAATTAAAATAAACGACCGCACAACCGAATATGTAACTGCAATTGAAACATCCGACGAAGAAAAAGGGCGAAACCCCTCGTAACAAGAAACAAAAGCAATCGTTGCCCCGAAACAAATGCTTTTTATAATGCCGCTTATAATATCTTTGAACTGCAACGCATCAAAAGTCATTCTAAAATAAAGCCCGAAAGGAATAGCAAATTTTGAAGAAGCAACTAAAAACCCTCCTAAAATGCCTAAAAAATCCGCATATATTACTAACAGCGGCATACAAACTAACAGGGAAATCAATTTAGGCACTACCAGGTAATTTATCGGTTCAACGCCAAAGGCTTCCAAGGCGTCAATCTGCTCGCTTATCTTCATTGACCCAATCCCTGCCGTAATAGAGGCGCCGCTTCTTGCCGCAACGATTAAAGAACTTATTACCGGCCCTAATTCGCGGACCAAAGAAAGTGCTACCAGAGAAGCAAGGTGAATCTCGGAACTGAATTCTTTCAGCTGATAAGCAGTTTGAAAGGCAATAATTATTCCTATAAAAAAAGCAATTAAAGATACCAGGAAAAAACTATCTATCCCAATAAAAATAATTTCCCGCAGTAAAGATTTTACGTCCTTTCTTCTTACAAACAACCACCATACCGTATCTCTCACAAAGAAAGAAATACTCCCTATGTAACTCAACAGGCTGCCTAATCTTTCAATAATCCTCATCATGTCAATTCCAATTAAAATTCTTTTTTCTTTTCAAAACCGACAATAGTCTCGTCATCCTGCATGCGCAGCTTTAAAAACTGGTTTCTTTTCAACTTATAACGCAGCTCCGCCCCTTGATTTACGAAATTATCATCCTCGCTGTAAGCATCAAAAACAACGCTAAACTCCTTAGCCACGTCTTTCTTTAAACCAACGTTCTTTTTATCATCAAACAACAACTCCCACCCGGCTAAAGCAACTTTCTCGGAAACAAATCTCGCTTTAGGAAAAAAGTTGCTAAAATCCCCGAAATTAAGGGAGCCTTCAATTTTATAAACATTTCCGTTTTTCAAAATGCATTTGGAATCAGTAAGATTAACCAAAGGCAATTTCCCTAAGAAATTTAAAGATAAATGAGAAAATTCCCGGTCGCGGTATTTGCCTTTCTTTATGTTTAAGTTGCCGCTGGTAACTAAATCGCCGAACTTGCCCCAGACTTTTGCTTTGGCGGTTATTATGCCTTCTAAAAAAGAAAATCCTTCTAACGATTTAACGTCAACATCCAAAACAGCCTCTTCTGTTGCCAAGTTAATGTTGCCTTTAACCATAAAGTCCGGGGAAGAGAAGTAATTTATAAAAATAGTATCTCCTCTTTTTATTAACCGGGACTTTACCCAGGCAAACTCCAAATCTTTCAGAGAAACGTCTTTACCTTCTATATCAAAGATATAAGAATCTTTTTCTTTTTTTAAAGTAACATAGAACTCACCCTTAACGGGCAGCTCACCAGGGCAGAAATCAACAATTTTTACTTTATTATTACTGAAATCAACCTCTATGTTATTATGGGCAAAGGCTGCTGCCGCGCCTATTACTGCAAAAACAATGCCTAAATATACGCCTTTCATAATCTTTAATTTTTCATTTCTTGCTATCAAAATTTTAGCTCATCGCCCTTTCTGGAAACTTTTATCTTTACCGGCTTATCTTTGTTATATTCTTTTGTAATATTTCCCTTGATTATAGTCTCGGCTAAAGGGTCTTCCAAAAATCTCTGGATAACTCTCTTTAGCGGCCGGGCGCCGTATACAGGGTCAAAGCCTTTCTCAATGATAAAATCTTTGGCATCTTTAGATAATACCACCTCAATACCCTGCTCTCGCAGGCGCTGGTTAACATAGCCGGTTTCAATCTCTACTATTTTCTCTAAATCTACCTTGCCTAAAGGTCTAAAAACTATAACTTCATCTACTCTGTTTAAGAATTCCGGTTTGAAAGTCTTCTTTACTTCCTCAAAAAGCAAGTTTTTCATTTCTTCATAACTAACATCTTCTGTGAGCGGTTTAAAACCTAACGACCCGCGTTTCCGCAAAATCCCTGCGCCTACGTTGGAAGTCATTATAAGAACGGTGTTACGAAAATCAACTTTTCTTCCGAAACTGTCCGTAACTCTGCCTTCTTCCAGAATTTGAAGCAGGAGGTTAAAAACGTCGGGATGCGCTTTCTCTATTTCATCAAGAAGAATTACTGAATACGGCCGGCGCCTCACCCTCTCGGTCAGCTGCCCGCCCTCTTCATAACCAACATAGCCGGGCGGCGCTCCGATTAAACGGGAGACATTAAACTTCTCCATATACTCGCTCATATCCAACTGAACCAACGCTTCCTCGTCGCCAAACATAAATTCCGCCAGCGCTCTGGCAAGAAGAGTTTTCCCCACTCCCGTGGGCCCTAAAAATATAAAAGAACCAATGGGACGGCGCGGTTCTTTTATCCCTGCCCTTGCCCTTTTTAAAGACCGGGCAATAGCTTCAATGGCTGTATACTGGCCGATAACTTTTTCTCTAAGTTCCTCCTCAACTTTTAAGAGTTTTTCTGATTCTTTTTCTTCTAACCTATATATAGGAATACCGGTAATTTGAGCCACTAACTTAGCCAAATCCTCTTCGGTAACCGTAGGAACTATTTGGTCGCGTTTCATAACCCAGTCTCTTCGTAAATTTTCCAGTTTTAATCTTAAGTTCTTCTCCTCGTCTCTTAACTTTGCCGCCGCTTCAAAATCCTGCTGTTTTATCAAAGCTTCTTTTTCTTTGGTAACTTCGTTCAGGCGGCTTTCTGAATCTTTTATCTGCGGCGGGGGAGTTAAAATGGCCAGGCGCGACCTTGCTCCTGACTCGTCAATTAAATCTATAGCCTTATCCGGCAGGAACCTTCCTGAAATATACCTTTCCGACAGTTTGGCAGCCGCCTCTAAAGCCTGGTCGTCAAACTTTACTCTATGATGAGCTTCGTATTTATCTCTTAACCCTTTGAGAATCTCAATGGTTTCCTCAATGGTGTTGGGCTCAACAAAAATAGGCTGAAACCTCCTCTCTAAAGCGGAATCTTTCTCTATATACTTGCGATACTCATCAAGAGTCGTTGCGCCGATACACTGAATTTCTCCCCTTGATAACGAAGGTTTTAAAATGTTGGAAGCATCAATTGCTCCTTCAGCCGCGCCGGCGCCGACTAAAGTATGCAGCTCATCAACGAACATAATAACATCTTTAGACCGCTTTATTTCTTCCATAACCGCTTTTATTCTTTCTTCAAACTGGCCGCGATACTTTGTCCCGGCAATCATAAGCGCTAAATCTAAAACCACAATCCGTTTGTTTCTTAAAACTTCCGGGACGTCTCCGTGAGTAATACTTTGCGCCAGGCCCTCAACGATCGCTGTTTTTCCTACGCCTGCCTCTCCTAACAAAACAGGATTATTCTTTGCGCGGCGGGATAGAACCTGAATAACTCTTTCTATCTCTACTTTTCTGCCGATAACCGGGTCTAACTTACCGTCTTTTGCCAGTTTAGTCAAATCTCTTCCAAAAGAATCAAGCGCCGGGGTTTTAGATGTGGAGGCTCCGGGAGCGGCTGCGTGAGGGTGAATGCCGCCTCCCAGCAAAGCGGCAATTTCATCGCGAACTCTTTTTAAATCTATACCTAAAGAAAAGAGGACCTGCGAAGCAAGCCCTTCTCCTTCACGAATTAACCCTAAAAGAATATGTTCTGTGCCGATATAGTTATGGCCTAAATTGTGCGCTTCTTCCGCTGCCAACTCCAGCGACTTCTTGGCGCGGGGCGTAAAAGGAACGTCGCCTAAAACAGATGCCGCGCTTCCCGGGGAAACTAACTTCTCAATCTCAACTCTTAGGCGCTCTAAGTCTGCGCCTAAATTCTGCAACACCGCACAAGCAACTCCTTCTCCTTCTCTGACTAACCCCAGTAAAATATGTTCTGTCCCGATATAATCGTGGTTAAACCGTCTTGCTTCTTCCTTTGCTAAAACTAATACTTTGCGTGCTCTCTCTGTAAACCTGTTAAACATTTTAATACCTCCTCACTGTTTGAAGAAATAAACCTGATTTGCTACTCTTAAGCTTAATTTCGGATTTTTAAGAAATCTTCCTGTTTGAGTTTATCCCTGATAATTTCTGCCCTTATATAATCTCTCTCCTGCTCTTTCAAAGGGCGGTCTTCAATCTTCTGCAAATGAGCCGGTTGACTGATAATAAAAAGATTATTAATTACGTTTCTCTTTATCCCTTTAATTATACCTAAATCTAAACCTAAAGACAACATAGAAAGATGGCCTAATGCTTCCTTACTGTTAATCAGCCGGCTATTTCTAAGAATGGCCAGTGCCCGGTGAGTGCTGTCTTCAATGCTCAATTTATATTTCTTCAGGAGGGTTCTTCTGGCTTCTACCTCCTGCTCTTTAATCTGGTTTATCACTCCTGCTAAATTTTCAATTAACTCTACTTCGCAAAGCCCTAAACAAACCTGATTAGAAATCTGAAAAAAATCCCCGTAGGCGGCTGTGCCTTCACCAAACAGGCCCCGCACTGTAAAAGAAATTTTGGTCAGCAGCTCAAGTATCTTATTAATTCTTTTAGTAATAACAAGCGCCGGCAGCCGTAACATACAAGATACTCGCAAACCCGTACCCACGTTGGTGGGACACGACGTTAAATACCCTAAATCCGGCATAAAGGCAAACTCAAACCTCAATCCCAACTCATTATCAAGTTCATCTAACAGGTGCCAGCATAACTTTAGGTCAAACCCCGAAGAAATAACCTGCAACCGGAGATGGTCTTCCTCATTTATCATTACTGCGATTCGTTCATCTTTTGAGAAGATTACCCCTTTACCTTTAGGGGATGAGGTATGCTGCAGGCTAATTAAGTGCCTCTCCAGAAGCAGCTGCCTCTCTAAGTTATCTAACTCCTCCATTCGTAAAAAGGAGCTCTTCCTTAAACAATTAACCTGTTTATAAACCTGCTGTATTCTATTTAAAATATTTTCTTTCTTAAATTTACTTAACCGGTGAGGAAAGGGATAATCAGAAAAATTCCTTGCCAGCCGGATCCGCGAAGAAAAAATAATATCCGAGGAGGGGCCTTCCTGATTCAACCAGCTATCCTGATTAGTTAAGAAATCTTTTAACATTTGGGTTTGTTATTTCTTCTCCCTTGCCTTTATTTCGTCCCGCAGCCGCGCTGCCTCTTCGTATTCTTGAAGGCAAATCGCTCTCTTGAGGCGCCCTTTTAAATCTTCTTCTTTAGGTTCCTGCAGGACATCCCGCATCCCTGAAGAAGGAAACTTTCCCCTATGCCGGGTAGCGCTGTGTAATTTTTTTAAAAGGGGCGTCACTGCCTCTTTAAAAGTTTCATAACAACTGCGGCACCCCAGCCTTCCCTTTTTATTAATTTCTGCCAAGGTTAACCCGCAAAAAGAGCAGTTAGCGCTTAACTCTTTGCTTTTAACATCCTCTTTATTTAAAAGATTATCCAGAAAATCTGATATGCTTAACTGCCCTTTTAACTCCTTGGCCTTAGGTTTGGCACAATTCTGGCATATATGCATCTCTACCACTTTATCGTTAACGATCTCGGTAAGATGAACTGTCGCACTATTTTTATTACAAACGTCGCAAACCATAACTTAAAGCTATCGTCTAAATTTTGTATTTTATTCCGCCCAGTTTAGTTAACTTCCTGAACTCTTTCATTATTTCCTTAGTAACCTTTCCCGGGGCGCCGCCGCCTATAACTCTGCCGTCAACTTTTATCACCGGCATAATCTCTGCGGCAGTGCCGGTTAAGAAACACTCTTCGCTGATAAACAGTTCGTGCCTGGTCAACACGTGTTCATGCGCAGAAATTTTTAGTTTTCTAGCAATCCCAAGCACAGCGTCTCTTGTAATACCCCGCAAGCTGCCCATACACTGAGGGGGAGTATAAAGATGGCCTTTCTTGACGACAAAAATATTGTCGCCGGTGCATTCGGCAACGTAACCAAGATGGTCAAGCATTAACGCTTCCTGATAGCCGGCGTTAATCGCCTCCATTTTTGCTAAAATATTATTCAAGTAATTCAGCGATTTTATCTGAGGGTTAACTGCTTCACAGAGATTCCTAACCGTTGGCACAGTAACAATACCCATGCCTCCTTTATATAACGTCTGCGGATAAAGCGCTATTTTATCAGTAATTATAACTACTGTTTCGCCTTTACATCTTCTGGGGTCAAGCCCTAAATCACCGTTGCCTCTTGATATAATTACTCTAATATAAGCATCTTTTAACTTATTAGCCTGCAATGTTTTTATTATTGCGTCGGTAACCTGCTTCTTGGTTAAAGGGATATTAAGCATTATTGAATGCGCAGACTCAAAAAGCCTGTCAATATGCTCTTTTAACTTAAAAACTAAACAATTATAAGACCGTATCCCTTCAAATACGCCGTCGCCGTATAAAAAGCCGTGGTCAAAAACAGAAACGGTCGCCGCCCGCTTATCAACGATCTTGCCGTTAAGATATACTTTCATTTTCACCTCCGATATTAGCGTGGCTAAGCACTAATTATGCCTCCGTTAATATTTATTATTCGTTTTGCTACTGCCGCTAACTCTAAATTATGGGTAACTATAACTATGGTTTTTTTTCTCTCTTTATTTAACTGTTTAAGCAGCTGAATAATAATGCCTTGCGAATCCTTATCTAAATTTCCCGTGGGTTCATCGCAAAGCAGAAGCTGCGGATCATTAATTAATGCGCGTGCCAAGGCAACCTTCTGCCTTTCCCCGCCGCTTAACTGCGAAGGGAAAAAATGCTGTCTTTTCTCTATCCCTAAATATTGTAGCAACTCCCGCGCAGTTTTTAAAGAAGATTTTCTCTTTCCCCGGGGAAAAGCTGCTATGGTAATGTTCTCCAAAACATTTAATTCTTCTATAAGATGATAAAACTGAAAAACAAACCCGACAGTTTCGCCTCGCCAGGTTGATAAGTTTTTATCTTTGAGCCCGTATATGTCTGCTCCCTTAAAAACAACTTTACCCTGCGTGGGCGAATCCAGGCCTCCCATAATATGAAGAAGAGTGGATTTACCGGCTCCCGAAGGCCCTACCACAGACAAAAAATCCCCTTCGCCCAGCGATAAGGAAACATTATCTAAGGCAAGGACTCCCTCTCTGCCGTTATGATACGTTTTTGTAACGGAAACTATATCTAAAAAACTGCTCATATTTTTCTATTCGTAACGCAACGCCTCGCACACCTCTAACCTGGCTGCCCTTACTGCCGGGGCCAGGCTTGAAACAAAAGAGATGCCAAGGCTCACCAGAGCAATCAATACAATGTCTGACAGCTGCACTGACACCGGCAAAAATTCCGTAAAAAAAATCTCCTGCGGCAGGCGTATGAAAGGGTAGGTCTTTAAAATAAAACATATTGCCAGGCCTAAACCTGACCCTGCGAAAATACCGATAATGCCGATAATGATGCCCTGGAGAGTAAAAATACTCAAAACCTCTCTATTATTAAACCCTAATGACTTTAAAATACCTATCTCTTTGGTCTTCTCCACCACTTTTACTGTCAGGGTGGCAAAAATATTAAACGAGGCAATAATAACAATTAAAGATAAAATAATAAACATAGCAATTTTTTCCAGTTTTAACGTGGCGAATAACGCCTGGTTTGTCTCTATCCAGGTACTTACAAAAATGTCTTCTGGAAATTCCTGCCTGATTTTCTCTTTTGCCTTATCAGCCTCAAACGGTTCTTTAAGCTTTACTCCCAAAAATAAAACATAGTTAGAAGAGAGGCTCTTTGCTTTATCCAAATCCGTAACTAAATAATAATTATCCACGTCATAAAGCCCCACGCTAAAAGTGCCCCTTACTTTTTCTTCTTCTAACTGCAACTTCTTCTTTAACGGGTAAAACTCTATAGTATCGGTAACAAAGAACCTTCTTTCTATCCCTTCGCCGACAAAAAACCCTTCCTCGGCCCGCTCTTCCTTTATATACTGATAAAAAAGTTGCCGGCCGCTTCTGTCTTCAAAGTCAATGCCCTTTACTATTAAAGGAACAATTGTATTATTGAATTTAGCAAAAACCTGGGTATTCAAAGTTATGGCAGCAAAATCAACTTCTTCCCATCTTTCTATGGTTTCTTTAACCAGGGGGAGTTTCTCAGGAGTTAAACTCTCTATGGTAATATGGTCACGAAACTTCATTATTCTTTCCATAAGGCCGCCGTCAATACCGTTTACTATGGAAAGAGCAACTAACACCGTGGCTACTCCTAAAGTAACTCCCATGCAAGACATTACTCCGATGAATGAAACGTGTTTAGCTTTTCCTCTAAAAAGGTACCGTAATGCCAAGAAAATTTCGGTCTTCATTTTTTTATACACCGCCTATCACTTCGTCTGCATTTTAAGAAGCGGGAAAAAAATTACGTCTCTTATGGAAGGCTGATTGAGAAGAAGCATTACCAGTCTATCTATGCCTATTCCTAAACCGGCAGCAGGAGGCATCCCGTATTCTAAGCTTAAGAGAAAATCAGTATCTATTCTTTTAGGAAGGTCTTCTTCTATTTCCAGCTGTTTCTTGAACCTTTCTTTCTGGTCCAGGGGGTCGTTTAACTCCGAGTAAGCGTTAGCCACTTCTAAGCCGTTAATAAACAACTCAAACCTGTCTATAAGATACGGGTTATCTTTATTCCTCTTCGCTAAAGGTGCTGTCCAGGTAAAAAAGTCAACGATGAACGCCGGCTTATTGTGGGGGAAATTTTTCTCAATCAACTCTTCAGTGATATTAAGGATCTGGCTGCGCGTTAACCCCTGTTTTAGTTTTAGTTTCTTGCTGATTTTACGTAAGACTTCTGCTTGTGAATCGGACGCATCAACGCCGAACTCCTGTTTAAAAAGCTCGGTGAAAGAAATCCTCTGCCAGGGAGGCGTAAGGTCAATCTTTGTTCCCTGATATTCAAGCTGCAACGAAGAATTTATCTCTTGAGTAAGCGAAGAAATTAAATCTTCGCAAATCTTCATCATATATCCGTAATCCTGATAGGCACAATAAGCCTCAAGCATGGTAAACTCAGGGTTATGTTTCCTAGATGTGCCTTCGTTACGAAAACTTCTGTTTATCTCATATACTCTCTCAAACCCTCCCACGAGAAGTTTTTTGAGATAAAGTTCCGGCGCAATCCTTAAAAACACGTCCATTCCCGTGGCATTATGATGCGTGGCAAAAGGTTTTCCCGCAGCACCTCCGGCAATGCCGTGAAGCATAGGGGTCTCCACTTCTACGTATTTTAGCTGGTCAAAGAAATTCCTGATAAACGAAATTATCAACGCCCGCTTTATGAAAATATCCCTGACAGACGGGTTAGCAATCAAATCAAGGTAGCGCTGCCGGTAACGGACTTCCACGTCTTTTAGGCCGTGCCACTTCTCCGGTAAAGGTTTTAACGCTTTTGAAAGCAATACTAACTTCTCTGCCAGCACCGTAGGTTCAGCCGTGCGGGTTTTAAACAATTTGCCTTCTACGCCAATAATGTCGCCTACGTCAAGGCTTTTATACAGTTTAAACTTATCTCCTAAAACGTTAAGCTGGGCATATATCTGTAACTTGCCGGTATGGTCTGCTATATGAGCAAACCCGGATTTTCCGTGCTCCCGTTTAGTAACCAGCCTTCCGGCAACGGAAACTCTTCTTTCTTCCTCAAACTTCTCTAAAATCTCGCTTATAAATAAGGGTTTAGGAAAGGAAGTTTCTTTAAAAGGGTCGCCGAAATCCTGCCTGATTTTTTCTAACTTTTCCAGCTCCTTCATACTTCATAGATTATATAGAATAAGGCATTGGGTGTCAAATAAAAACAAGCTATTTATAAAGATTACAAAACGCAAAATGGCCAGCTTCGGCTTCTTTTTTTATTACCCCTTTCTTACACTCAGCTCTTCTCTGAGAACACCGCGGCAGGAAAGCACACCCGGCTTCGGGTATCTCTGAATCCGGTAAAGATTTCAACTGCAGTAAAGATGCTTCTTTCAGGAGCTTGGTGTAAGGATGCAAAGGCTTATTATAAACTAAATCCGTAGGCCCTGCTTCTACGATTTTGCCGTAATACATAATAAAACAAAATTGAGAAATCCTCTTTATCAGCTTAAGGTTATGGGAAATAAAAAGAAAGGTTATTGCTTTATCCTGCTGCAGCCTCTCCAGAAGCCGTATAATCTTAGAAGAGGTGGTAATGTCTAAACTGGAAGTCGGCTCGTCAAGAATAACTAAAGCTGAATGGTTAATTAAACTGCGGCCAATACAAACCCTCTGAATCTGGCCGCCGCTTAACTGATGAGGATACCTATACAAAACATCTTCATTCAACTCAACGTCTCTTAAAATCTGATTAATAAAGAACTTTGATTCTCTTTTCTTCATCCTTTTAAAAACACCTAAAGTTTCATATAGAGAAGCAAACACCGTATAGCGGGGGTCAAGGCTTAAAAAGGGGTTTTGAAAAACAATTTGAATGTTTTTTCTGACTAAATACAGGTTTTGGTTTAAAGCTATGTCTTTTCCCTGAAAGTATATCTTTCCTGAGCAAGGCTCCTGGAACCTTAAAATTGTCCTCGCTAAAGTAGTTTTACCGCAGCCGCTTTCTCCTGCTAAGGCAGTAGTAATTCCTTTAGCCAGGAAAATATCCACTCCGTCTAAAGCTTTAACGGTTTTTTCCTTATGACGAAAATAAACTTTTAAACCCTGCGTATGTAAAAGGTTCATATCTTTACTATTCCAGCTCTTTGAATGACTTTATCAGGCTTACTGTATAATTGTCTTTCGGCGAAACAAATAACTCTCTGCTTGAGGCAATTTCTCTAATCTCGCCCTGATAAAGGACAACTGCCCTGTCGCATAACGCTTTCACTAAATCAAGGTTGTGAGTAATAAAAATAATCGTAAGGTTAAAAGAATCCCGTAAATCCCTGAACAAATTTATAATCTGGCTTTCTATGGTAACGTCTAAGGAGCTGGTCGGCTCATCAGCAATTAAAACCGCCGGCTTCAAAGAAATCGCCATGGCAATAGAAGCTCTCTGCAGCTGGCCGCCGCTTAACTGATGGGGGTAACTTCTCATTATACGGGTATAATCTGCGAGCCTTACCTTATTAAAAGAGTCGGTAATAATCTTTCTTCTATCATCTTTTCTTTTTATGCCTGCCCTTTTATCCAGAATTTCCTCAAACTGATACCCTATGCTTAACACCGGGTTAAACGTAGCTGCCGGCTCCTGAAATATCATGCTTACCTGGCGTCCTCTTAGTTTTTCCAGCTCCCCTCTCTTTAAAGACAGAATATCTTCATTATTAAACAATATCCGGCCTGTCTTCTTAGAGTCAGAAGGCAGAAGATTTAAAAACGCGTATGCCAACGTGCTTTTACCGCTGCCGGATTCACCGACAACACCTAAAATTTCTCCTTTGCCGACGCAGAAACTAATCTCTCTTAACGCCTGCACTTCTTTTATGCCGGTATAAGTAACGTTTAAGTTTTTTACCTCTATTATACCTTCCATTGATTAAAGTATTTTTCTCTTGGGGTCTAAGAAATCTCTTAACGTCTCCCCTATCACGTTAAAACACACAACTGTTACTAAAATAAATAAGCCGGGAGTAAGTATCCAGGGGTACAGCCGGATGTTTACTATACCCATAGCGCTTGACAACAAGTTACCCCAGCTTGCCTGCGGTTCCTGAATGCCTAACCCCAGCAGGCTTAATGCTGCTTCGCCTAAAATGTAAGAAGGAATACTTAACACAATCGCAACCAAGGCATAGGAAAAAGTGTGAGGCAGAATATGGCGGACAATTATTTTAAAATGGCCCAGGCCTGCGGCTTTAGCAGCGTAAATAAACTCGTTTTCTCTTAATGAGATAGCCATTCCCCGTATAATACGGGCAGTTGAAGCCCAGCCGATGAAAGAAAGAATCACAACAATTAAAAGATACACCTGCGACGAACTCAAATTAGGAGGAAACGACGCCCTTAAAGCTAACATAAGGTAAAACGAAGGGACCATCATCACCATCTCACATAACCGCATCAACAAATTATCAACTCTGCCCCCGAAATACCCTGAAGCTCCGCCCACAAGCAAACCAATGAAAAAGGAAATGCTTGCGCCAATTAACCCGATAGATAAGGATATGCGGCCTCCGTAAAGAATACGCGAAAAAATGTCTCTTCCCTTTAAGTCTGCGCCTAAAAGAAAAACTTTGCCTTCTTCTGCGCCAAACAAATGGCGCTCAAATTCCCATAACCCTAAAATTTTGTATTTAAACCCTCTGGTAAAAAACTTAATCCGGTAACTTTTAGTCTTATCTTCGCGATAAATGCGGCGGTAATACTTATCAACGGTAACTGTGCGGCCGTAAATATAAGGCGTAATCTTTCTATCTTTAACATCAACCCAATGAATTCTTGTCGGCGGGCAGTAAGAATTAAGCACATCATCCTCATCGTAAGGGTAAGGAGAAAAAAATGGCGCAAAGATTACTGACAAATATAACAGCCCTAACCCCACTAACGCGCTAATTCCTAACTTACTTCTCATAACGAATTCTGGCATCAAAATACGCCAGCAGAATATCAGCAACTAAATTCCCTATAATAAGAAACGCTCCCCCCACTAAAACCGAACCCATAACCAGGTATAAATCCTGCGACCGCACAGCTTCTAAGGTTACCATGCCTAACCCGGGCCAGCCTATGATAATCTCAACTAACGCTGCCCCGCTGAGAAGGGATGAGAACTGGTACCCGAAAATAGTAATCATCGGGTTTAAAGCGTTCTTTAAAGCGTGGATGTAAAGGATTCTTCTATTTGACAAGCCTCTTGCTTTTGCTCCTAAAATATAGGAAGACCCCAGCACTTCAAGAAGGTTTGCCCTCATAATCCTTTGTAAAACACAAATGCTTCCTATGGAAAGGACTATCGTAGGGATAATTAAGTGCCGGCCCAAATCAAAAACTTTACCCCACAACGAAAACTCATCAAACCTGATAGAACGCATTCCTCCTAACGGCAGCCATCCGGTAAATGTGGCAAGATAAAGAAATATAAACGCCAAAAAAAATGTCGGCATAGATATGCCTATATAGGAGGTAAATGACAGAATTCTATCAATAAACTTATTGCGGTTTAAAGCAGCAACCACCCCTAACGGGATAACAAATATCCAGGTAAAAATAAGAGATGATAAAGAGAGGATAAACGTATTTAAAGCGCGGC
>CP070797.1:135784-168412 GCA_020343495.1 Candidatus Omnitrophota bacterium
AAAAAACTTAACCTCGTCAATCCTGAAGACAACATACTTTCTATTCTGCCGCTTCATCATTCTTACGCTTTTTTAGTATCGTTAATTATTCCTTTACTACTGAAAATAAAAATCACTTATCTTGACAGTCTTAAACCAACAGAAATTCTTAAATGCCTGAATTCCCAGCGAATAACTCTTATGGCAGTTGTCCCTCAAATACTTTACCTATTCTACCGGCCTATAAAAGAGAAAATAGACCGCCTCCCCTTTTGTTTCAGGTTAATTTTTAACTTAAGCCTAGAAACTGCATGGGTTATAAAGAAAACTACCGGGATTAACTTAGCCAGGCTGATATTTTATAAAATCCACTCTTTACTGGGTAAACATTTAAGGTTTTTCATCTGTGGAGGAGCAAAGCTAAATGAAGAAGTATCGCGCCTCTTCTTTAAATTAGGATTTAAAATCATTGAAGGATACGGCCTTACCGAAGCCTCGCCGGTCGTAAGCTTAAACCCGCCCAACAAAATTAAAATAGGTTCCGTAGGCAAGCCTATACCTGACGTAAAAGTAAAGATACTAAAACCTCACGCAGACAAAACCGGCCAGATTCTTATAAAAGGTGATAACCTAATGGCGGGTTACTACCGAAACGAAAAAGAAACCGCTAAAACCTTAAAAGACGGCTGGCTTTACAGCGGAGACACCGGGTTTATAGATAGAGGAGGCTACCTCTACATCCGCAGCCGCATCAAAGAAACTATCGTGTTAAGTTCGGGTAAAAACATCTCTCCTGAAGAAGTTGAGGCTCACTATTTAAAGAGCCCGTTTATAAAAGAGATATGCGTGTTAGCTGACGAAAAAGAGGAGACTCTAGCTGCCGTGGTTGTCCCGGACTTGCCGTACTTTAAGAAAACTAAAGAGCCCAACGTCAGCGACGTAATAAAATGGAATTTAGCTTACCTGTCGGAGAAACTGCCCCCCTACAAAAGAATAAGGGATTTCGTCATAGTGGAGGAGGCTCTACCAAAGACACTGTTAGGAAAAACTCAAAGGTTTAAAATCAGGCAAATATATAAAGAATACAGCGGCAGGAGAGCCCCCAAGAAAGAAATCATAAAAGAACAAACCCTGTCATCTATTGCAAAAAAAATATTAAAAGTTATAGAAAAAACAACCGGCAAAAAAGGCCTCTCTTTAAGCGACCATTTAGAACTGGATTTAGGATTAGACTCTTTAAAAAAAATAGAGATAATGCTGGCATTAGAACAGATTCTTGGGATAACCCTGAAAGAGGAGAATTTTTCTAATATTTTTACCATAGAAGAGCTTATTAATAAAATGGAAGAGATGGTTCCTGCCCTGACTCCTTCGCAGGAAAAAGAACGCATCTTCTGGAAAGAAATTCTGGCGCAAGAACCGCCCTCACCCCTAAAGAAAACCATAGACCTGTCTCCTTCTTTATTCACAAGACTGTTTACCTCTACATTCGCTATAATTATTAATTGTATGGCCAGAATATTCTTTGGGTTAAAAGTCTATGGAAAAACCAACCTGCCCCGCCAAAACTTTATTCTCTGCCCTAACCACACAAGTTACTTAGACGGCTTCCTAATATTTACTTCCCTGCCCCTTAAACTAAAACATAAACTGTTTTTTCTGGGGTTAAGCGCATATTTTCAATCTCCCATAATAAAAAGGCTAACAAAATACATGAAAGTAGTGCCCATAGATTACGCCCGAAACCTCTTAGATTCCATGAAAGTATGCAGTTATATTTTAGAAAACAAAAAAGTTCTCTGCATTTTTCCTGAAGGCACCCGCAGTGTTGACGGCCAGCTAAAAGAATTCAAAAAAGGCATAGGAATCCTGACAAAAGAGTTAGATGCAAAAATCATACCAGTTTATATTAAAGGCTCTTACCAGGCCTGGAAACCCAGCGTACTCTTTCCCAGACCTCACCCTATAAAAGTTACGTTTGGGAAACCCCGCTCAAAAGAACAGCTAAAAGAAACCGGCCTGCTTTTAAATAAAGATGCTGACACCTACCAGGCTATCAGCCTGGGAATAAGGCAAGAAGTTGCGAAATTAAAAGAAACCCTCTAACCCTATTTTAAGATTGACACTTCCCCTCAAAAAGTTACAATATTCGGATAAAAAGATAGAAGCCTATGGAAAGAGTAGGAATTACAATAATAGGCGCAGGCGTTATTGGGTTAGCCGTGGCAAGAGAGCTTTCCGTGTCTTTTGGCGAAGATATCTTCGTTATAGAGAAGAATTACTCCTTCGGCCAGGAAACCAGCTCCCGAAACAGCGAAGTAATCCATGCCGGTATTTATTATCCCTCTAACTCTCAAAAAGCAAAAACCTGCACCCAAGGCAGGCGTCTCCTTTATAAGTTCTGCGAAGAAAACAACATAAACCATAAAAGAACCGGCAAACTCATTGTAACAATTGACCACAGCGAAACTGTTGACTTAGAGAACCTCTTCAAAAAAGGGATAGAGAACGGAGTGGAGGACTTAACTCTCCTGGACAAAGACCAAATAAAAAAAATTGAGCCTAACATAAAGAGCAGCGCCGCTATATATTCGCCGTCCACGGGCGTCATAGATTCGCATGGGTTTATGAAAAAACTTCTATTGGATTTTAAAAGTAACGCCGGCGAAATAGCTTATAATACAAAAGTAATCGGCATTGATAAAGATAGCGGCGGCTTTAAAATCTACGTGGAAGATAAAACCGGAGAAAGTTTCACATTTTTATCTAAATTCCTCATTAACTGCGCCGGCTTAAATTCCGATAAAATCGCAGAACTCACCGGAATAAAACTGCCGGAGTATAAACTAAAATACTGTAAAGGCGACTATTTCAGGGTCAGCAGCGGCAAATCAAAATTCATTAACCGGCTAATCTACCCTGTTCCTAAAGAAAGGGAGTCAGGATTAGGCATCCACGCTACGTTAGATTTAGCAGCCAGCCTGCGGTTAGGACCGGACGCCGAGTACGTAGAAGCAGTTGATTACACCATAAATGAAACAAAACGACGCTTTTTTTATGAAAGCACCAAACCTTTCCTTCCCTTTATTGAAATAGAGGACCTCACAACAGATACCAGCGGCATCCGGCCTAAACTGCAAGGGGAGAACCAGGATTTTAGGGATTTTATAATAAAAGAGGAGAGCGATAACAATGCCGCAGGGCTTATAAACCTTATTGGTATTGAGTCGCCCGGCTTAACAAGTTCTCTTTCCATTGCAAAAATAGTAAAAGAGCTGATTACGGCATCTGCCTCTTAAAAAGGGGCGGTTACGAAATACTATCTATTTTTACCTGTTTAAAGATTTTCTTAACAGTTGCTGGTTTTATAAACCCGGGGTTAATACTTAGAGCGTTTGCTGCTCCGCAACTTACTGCCATCCTGGCACATTCAGGGAAACTGCTGTTTTTGATGAAAGAGGATATAAACCCTGCAATAAAAGCATCGCCGCAGCCCACGGGGCTTCTGCGCCGCAGTTTAGGAGGAACCGCCAAAACCATATCTTTGCCGTTAAAAAGCACAGCACCCCTAGACCCCATGGTAATTGCAACAATTTTAACGCCTCTTTTATAAAGACTGTAAGCGGCTTTCTTTATTTTTGCCAATGAAACTAACTTATCTGCTAAAATCTGTTCTACTTCAGCTAAATTTGGCTTAATCATAAACGGCTTTTTTTTAAGGCCGACCGTAAAAGCAGGGCCGCTGGTATCAAAGATAGTAACTGCGCCTTTTTTCTTTGCAACATCAATAAGTTCTGCATAGAAAGAATCCTGCACTCCGGGGATATTTCTTCCGGATAAAACTACGACTTTTGCTCCTTTAAGCAAAGAAAGAAACTTTTTCCTAAAACTATTTAACTCAACTTTTTTGATTGTCCCGCCGCGTTCTAAAACGCGTGTTATTGTGTTTAACCTCGAATCAATAATAGTAAGGCTGGTCCTGGTATTGACTTTAACTTGCGTAAAATCATAGTTTATGCCTTCCTTTCTTAACTGCCTTTCTATATAACTGCCGCAATAGCCTCCTATAAAACCGGTAGCTCGCGTATCCACACCAAGACGTCTCAGGACTCTTGATACGTTGATGCCTTTACCGCCGGCGCTTATAGACAAAGCCTGTTCACGAAAGTCTTCACCTACTTTAAAACCAGGCACGCTTACGGTCTTATCAATGGCAGGGTTTAAAGTAACAGTTAAAATATACGGTTTCATGTCATATATTGTATCATCAAAAAGATAAAAAGGAAAATTTAACTTAGCGGTTGAAATTATAATTTAAAGAGATAAAATAAAACATAGTAGGCGGTTATTTTAAAAACATATTTAATTTTAGGAGGTGAAGCGATGTGTTATCTTTTTAATCCAACCATCAAAGCTTTAGGATTGTTAACCGTAAGTTTTTTTCTTCTCTTTGCCGTTTCAAATACAAAATCCAACAACTTACGGAAATTCGGCAGAGTCTTAGCAGTAGCACTATGGATAGTTGCAGCTTATTTAATTATAATCGGCACTTACTCAAGCCTTACAGGAGAGGATTATTTATACAAATACAAATCAAAATTTTATAAAGGAAAAAAATATTATAAAGACATGCCTTATCACAAAGGCGAGGAAATGCCTCATCATAAAGGCAAGTAACTCTTGGATATAATATATAGAGGGGAGCAGATATGGGACACGGACGAAAAAGCTTTGGAATGAAGAAAAGAAAGGCAAGAAACTTCATACATTTTAAAAAGAAAAAACATCCCAAAAAAGAGAAAAAAGCAGAAGAACCTCTTCCCAGGAACATTGAAATCTTTAAAGCTATCCCCGAAGAAAAAGTTATCTTTAGAAAAAAGAGAAAATAAATGCTGCTGCCAGGCCTTAAAGCGCGATTTTTTGTGTTTTTTGGTGTTTTTTTGTATGCTTGAAAATATTATCTATTGTGGTATAATTATATTTCTTTCAGAAGAACCAAAAAAACCAGCACAAACCGAGAAGGAGGTATAATTTATGCTGAAAATAGCGAAAAAGACAAAAACATCAAAGAGAGGAAGGCCTAAAAAAACAGTAAAATACAACAAAACCATCAACGTAAGATTAACGCAGGAACACTGGGTAGAGGTGCTTAACTGGGCAAATAAAGCCAATTTAGAGCCGTCTGTATACATCAGAAAAATCCTCTTAGACTTCTTAGGAATAAAACAACCCACCGAACAATAAATCCCCAGGAAGAAGCGCAGTTGACCGGACGCCACCGATGTAATAAATAGAGGAGTTAACTGCGCAAAACCAATTAATAAAAAAACAAATATCCTTGTTAAAATAAATTATATCCTGATATTCACTTCTTATTATCAATCTAACCAAAAACAATGTCTCCTGCGGCAAAAAATAAGCTTTTCTGACGCCAATGCTGCGGTTGGGAAGCATGTATTATGCTTGAGCAATGGTATTTTCTGTGTTTTTTGGTTGCCTCAAAAATAGAGGAAGGAAATTTCTGTGGTTTTTAGTTGCCTTATAACCTTATAAATATCCTTGAAGAGCTCATAAAGACGTGATAAATTAATATTGTGGAGAAAGAATTAGCCGAATGGCATAAATTGCATACCTTCTATCAGGGCTGTGATTACCAGACCAAAGAACTGGCTGATTACCTGAAAGTATCCTGCCGCACCATCCAAAGATGGCTTAAAGGCACAACGCAACCCCCTGATAAAAAATTACGCCGGATCAAAGAATATCTTGCCAATAAGAAAGAAAAACAAACCTCTTGAAAGCAGAGATAAGCAACCCCTTAAACAACTTATATTTAATTTAAAAAACCCAGTAAATCAGGCGCCCCACCAACACCAACCCCTATGTCGCACTTGGAGCTATAATATATCTTATGTTAACTTTTATATGTGTGGGAATTTCATCTTAAGTTTAATAATATCAATGCCTTCTCAAAATATCACAAAACTAACTCCCCGGACAAAAAATGCCTCTACCTTAAACACTAATAAAAGTATTATATTATTTTTTATAAGGAAAGATTTATATGAAGCTTTAAATAAGACTCTTAATTTTTCCCAATAAATCCTTTATATCAAACGGTTTGGTTATATAATAATTTGCGCCAATAACCTTGCCAATAACCCTGTCAACATCTAAATCTTTTGCCGTCAACATAATAATAGGAATTTTAGCGGTTGCCTCATCTTTTCGTATCCTTCTGCAAACTTCCTCCCCAGGCAACAAGGGAAGCCTTAAATCTAAAATAATCAAATCAGGCATGTGTTGCGTTACCTTCTCTAATCCCTCTGTTCCATCCACTGCTCCATATACAGCATAACCTTCTCGTTCTAAAATATAGGTTAATGTCTTAACAATATCCACCTCATCATCCACTATAAGAACTTTCTTTTTCTTTTCCATATCCAACCCCGCCCTTTCACATTTTGGTAACGTAAAATAAAAAGAACTGCCTCCCCCAAAGACAGATTCTGCCCAAATCTTTCTTCTATTCTATCATTATAGCTATTTTACCAAAATTCTGAATAAAGTTAAGTGCATTATTAATTAAATTATTAAATTTTCCTTTTAGCTTTCTAGCAATCCGCTAAAGTCCGGCTTAAAATGAGGGCCTGCCAGTTTCTCCCGGGAATTTAAGTCCTGGACCCAACCCTCTAATTCTGAATCTTCTAAAAAATCCTTTATCTGCTTAAACTCAGAAACATTTACGCGCCGGTTTATCCGCGGATAACTGGCGGCTTTAAAATAAGGCTGATATTGAAACATCAAACTCAATATGGCGCCTGGTGCGTTCTCTTTTACCCATGAAAGCACTCTGATTGTTTCCTCAAAATGGCCGGGTAATACCAGGTGGCGAATAATTAGGCCTTTCTTTAATAAACGGCCTTCCCAGACGCTTGACTTGCTGTTACATAGCGTCTTTATCACCTTCTGATTAAATAAAGGGTAATTTTCAGCGTGAGAATATCTCTTAGATAAAGACGCAACCATATACTTTATATCCATTAAGTATATATCAATTATATCACTGCATTTATCAATAACTTCCTTTTTCTCGTAACCAGAGCTGTTGTAAACTATCGGTACCGCTAACCCTTCTTTAAATGCAATCAAAAGTGCCTTCATAATCTGCGGCAGATAATGAGTAGGCGTGACTAAATTTACGTTATGCGCGCCTCGTCTCTGCAGTTTCAGCATAATATCAGCTAACTGCCTCTCAGTTATTTTTTTACCCTTTAGAGAATGAGAAAACTTATAATTCTGACAATAAATACATTTTAAGTTGCATCCTGAAAAAAATATTGTGCCGCTGCCGGCCTCGCCACTTATAGCGGGCTCCTCTCCTTTATGAAGAAAAGCAGTGTATACAACTAAATCTTTACCGGCACCGCAATAGCCTCTCCCCTGCCGGAGGCGATTAATGCCGCATTCTCGCGGGCAAATATCGCATTTCTCTAGCCTCCTATAAAAGGCATCTAAATTCTTTTCTAATAATTTAATTTTATATTCTAACTTCATACTTTCTTTATTTGCTGCCTGTAAATATCCCGCATAGCCTCAAATACCTTCTTGTATTGCGGGGTGCGGTAATCCGGATAAGTTGTAGCAAAATCACAGAAACCCCTGCCTCTATAATAAAGAGTGACTTCGGCATATATGCCTTTACCAAGATAAAGACGGTGATAAAAATCTTTGGTTGTGGCCAAAACTAATTTCGCCTCATTTAAGTAACCGGGGTCAATGTTTATCTTTCTTTTATTTTTTACCGCGAACTTCTTCTCTATGTTTATGCAAAACAGCTTTATTTTCAGGAGCGCATCAGCACTAACTAACCTCTTAAAAGAAATAAACCGACGAAAGAGCCTCTCTCCCATTTCTTGAGAGTAGTAGTTTGTAAAATTAAACTCTAAATGGGCACTTTCAAAATCAACATCGCCGAATTTTCTCTGCAGAATTTTTTTCGTATCGTTATATACCTGTTCGCGAGAATATATAAAGGCTGTCACAACTTTTACGCGTGAAGGAAGGGATGGATAAAGCATATATAAAATTTCTAGGTCGGTGAAGAGTTGACTAATTCGGGTAATTTATGACAGGAATTTATATAGGAAAGAAGCGTTTTTTTATCCCGTTCATTCATTTCATTAAAATATATGCCTACATGGTAAGAATGCTTCCCGTTGTCTTTTACGTGGTCTTTCCTTACGACAACCCCTTTACAATTTATTTTTTTTACTATCTTATTTTTATTTTTTCTAAAAGAAAGCAATAAAACAATGGCTAACTTTGTCATTACTTCCACAGGCTTATCTACAGAACAATACGCTCCGCTTACGCTGATATTTTTTGTTTCAGTTAAGATATCGCATTCCGGGTGGGAAAGCTTTACGGGAAGGATTCTTTTAATACGTGAATGTTTTCGTCTCTCTACCATTTATCTTATAGCTTTTTGTCTTTATGCTGCCTTTTCTTTTTTTAGAGCGGCTTGAAAACATGACTTATTACAAAAATACTTACCGTTTCTATAATATTGATGTACCCTGATTAGGGATTTATTACAACTAGCACAATTTTTTCTTTTTTTTTCGCTTTTACTCATAATTCTAAGAATTATAAATCTTACTTAAGAACTGCGTTAACGCGCCTTTATTTAAATCATTCATTTCCGTAAATTTTAATCCGGCAGAATACCTCTCAGAGATTCTTTCTTTATTGCACCAGATTACTTTGGCTTTTACTCCTACTACTTTATCAATAAGATTTATTTTTACTTTTACGTTATCGTCTTTAGACAGAAATTCATTGGTTAGAATCTTTACACCGCCTATACTCAAATCTTTGCTCACTGTATAAAAATAGCTCTTTTGAGAAAGCGGGTTGCATTCTACGGGGAAAGACACATTAACTCTAGGAAACGACCTTCTCTCGCTCATTCACAACTCTCCTGTTTTCTTATAACTTTCTCCCCTTAATACTTAATAAAATATACCATATTTTTTTTTATTTGTCAATGAACAGCGGCAAATTTTTCCATTGATTTTCTTATAATTTTAAAAGAAATACCCT
Source organism: Candidatus Omnitrophota bacterium (assembly GCA_020343495.1). GTDB lineage: Bacteria > Omnitrophota > Gorgyraeia > Duberdicusellales > 4484-171 > JAHISK01. Next base: position 144,869 of record CP070797.1, read on the forward strand.
CAACAACCTCTACTTCTCCAATCTTTCTTAAAAGGACCATTCTTATACGCCCTGAAATGAATTTTTTATCGTAACTCATTGCTCGACACAAAGTTGTATGGTCAAAGGCAATTTTGGAAGGCAGACCATAAAGCTTGATAATATTCTTAATTTGTTCTAAGTCCTGCCTTGCGCATTTACCCAGAAGCAGAGAAAGCTGCGCGGCATACACCATGCCTAAAGCAACAGCCTCTCCGTGCGATAACTTTTTATAGCGGGTAAAAGTCTCAACCGCGTGAGCAAACGTGTGCCCAAAATTAAGAATTGTCCTTATCCCTTTTTTCTCTTTTTCGTCCTTCTTTACTATATGAGCTTTTTGGCGAGCGCATAGGTATATTAATTTTAAAAGATAATCCGGGCTTAATGCTGTGATTTTCTTATAATTATCTCTAAGAAAATAAAAGAATTTTCTTTTCTTTATAACTCCGTATTTTATTGCCTCTGCCATGCCTTCTTTAAATTTTCTTTTAGGCAACGTCCGTATAAAAGAAGGGTCTATAAAAATTGCTTTAGGCTGATAAAATGTCCCTAAAATATTCTTTGCTTCTTTTAAATCTATTGCCGTCTTGCCTCCTATACTGGCGTCTATCTGGCTCAGGAGCGTAGTGGGTACCTGAATGTAAGGAATGCCCCGCTTGTATATGGAAGCAACGAAGCCTCCCAAATCCCCAACCGTTCCCCCGCCTAAACAAATAACGAATACTTTCCTATTCCAGGTATCTAATTTTATTATCTTGGCGATTACCTCAAATAACCATTTTTTAGATTTCGCTTCTTCTCCGTTGGGGACACAAATTATTTTATAAGAATTAGCTTTAAACGTCCTCTTTATTAAGTCTCTATATAAAGAATAGACTTTGCGGGAGGTGATAATCAATCCCAAATTGCCTAAATTATTCTCTTTTATATATGAAGGGATATTCTTTAAGATATTGTAGCCGATATAGATATTGTGGGAATTCTCTTTTAGCCCTACTTTTATAATTTCCATATCATTGTCTCTACATTTCTTGTTTCTTCCCTCTCTTTTTATATTACTACATTTATCCCAAAAGCAGAAAGAATCATATTAATGACAGGAAAAACAAAATAGGAAATAAACCAGCGGAAAAATCCCGACATAATCAAAATCATCATTATCAAGAACCCAACCATTTCCATTCTAAGATATTTATAAGAAATTCTATAAGGAAGAAAGGAAGCAACAATTTTAGAGCCGTCCAAAGGCGGGATAGGGATTAAGTTAAAGGTGCCAAGAATAAAATTAATAATTATCCCTAAAATAATGGCTTCATTTAATATTTTAGGAAACATCATAATCCCTGCTTTTAAAAATGCGATTAAAATTAATGCCAGAAGAAAATTTGCTGCCGGCCCGGATAACCCTACCCACATTATATCTTTCTTAGGATTTTTAAAATGATAGGGGTTTATAGGGACAGGCTTTGCATAACCAAAAGCAAAAGCCCCCTGGCTAACTACTAAAAGAAGAAAAGGTAAAATCACTGTTCCAAAGGGGTCAATATGCGCTAAAGGATTAAAGGTGAGGCGGCCTGATTCACGGGGGGTGGGGTCCCCTAACTTAGAAGCCATCCAGCCATGAGAGTATTCATGAAAAGTTATAGAAATTAACAGAATGGGAATTAAAAAAAGCAACATTCTTTATTGTTCTTCTTCTAAAACAAGCAGCTCTTGCTGCAGAAAAAGAGCCTGCTTATTATATTCCTGATGAAGATAGTTCCTGGCTTCTTTTATGGCGTCTAGAGTTAACCTTCCCTCTCCTACAAGATGAAAATACGGCACTTTTAACCCCTGCGGCTGAACAATATCCTGAACTACATCAAGAAATATCGCCGCCATGCCAACATCGGAAATAGAATCAACCTTCATTAAAAAATCAAGCGCTAACTCACAATTCTCTTTACCGATCTGTCCTAAAATATAAATAATACTATACTTACTATTTATGTCGGCAGCAGGAAGGTATGCCTCTAATTTAGGGACAATAGAAGACCCCATATCAATGACCTGCTGATGCAGCGGCTCCTTCTGTGCCATTGAAGGGTTAGCTAACCCTGAAAGAAGAAACGCCAACGATTCTTCTTCTAACTTCTGCTGCGCATCGGCAACTTCTTTGTCGTTGTCAGAATCTATTTTTTTCATAAACTTTCTGTGTACCCACCCGTGTAGACGAGGGTACCCTTCTATCTGAAACCATCCGTTAATTTTCTTTACTATTGTAAAAACTTCGCCTTTTTTAGCTTTACCAATAATGTTAGCATCTAACGCCGGCTTATCCCTGAAGTTCAGGACGCTTGCTTCTACCCGACCCTTTTTAGGGGAGATTTCTTTAAATAATTCTGCCCAGACATAACAGCTAAATCTTTGAGGCAATACAATTTTATACCAATCAAACTTCTCCTCTAAAACTTCGCAGGTCTCTGCTTTCTCCAGAAAACCAAAGCTGTCGGATAAAACAGTGGAATCCCTTCTTACGTTTACCTGCTCAATAACCTCATATCTTTGCGAAGGATAAAGAACTACGGGAAAAAGAAATAAAAAGAATAAAATTACTTTAATCATTCTCATAATATTTATTTCTTTTCTGCCTGTTTCCCTTTCTTTTCTGCCGGTTTCTTCTCAGCGGCTGCAGCCTTAGTATCAACAGCTTCAGCAGCAACTACTCCTTCTTCAACAGGAGCTTCTTCTTTCTTTTCTTTCTTTATTGCTTTAAGTTTTACCACTTTAATTTTCGGCAAACCTAAAACACGGTCTTCTTCCTTCCATAACCCCTTTCCCTGAAGCCACTTAATCCTCTCTACCCGTTTCATCACAGAACGGGAAGCAGATATTCGTTCAGCTCTCTTTAATGACGGGTGCAAACTCATTTTAACCTCCTTATAAAGCAATCTTTGTATCTTTTTCGTAACGACTGCATAGTTTTCTGAGCTTCTTCTCTCTTCTGAAATTCTCCTACGAAAAGCACTGTATAATCTCCCTTCTTGGATACCGAGACCTGATATTCTTTTTCTTTCAGCTTTTCTGCTTCTTCTAAAGCTATTTTTTCTTTAAGATAAGTCGCTATTTGAATGATATACTGCTTATTAACACTGCTTGCGCCTTTATCTTGAGGAGCCTTCTTATCTACCAGCGCAATTTTTTTGCTTTCCTTCACCGCTTGTTTTTTATCTTCCCACCGACTATATTCTAAATCCAGGGCTGCATTGTCCTGCGCTAAATTTACTGCCTCTAAATTAAATTTATCGTCCTCTATCTTACGGGAAGCAACTTTTCTTCCTCTTTCTACCCCTAGAGAAAAAGCAAGCACAAATAATAAAACAACCACTACTAACAATAAAACAAACGTATCTAACGGCAAAATTACCGTATTACGCCGTTTTATATCCCGCGTTCCTCCATCAAACCCAAACAGGTGTAGCTGCCTCTCTCCCATAGATACGATATGAAGACTTCTAAAATACTACTACACTAACGGAAAAATTTTATGCCCCCAGGCAAGAATCCTAAAGCCGTTGAGTAACTCTTTTTAGACGAAAATACTACTGAAATATGCGCTTTTTGACTTATATTATAAGATTTTATCGAAAGGATTGCAAGTATTTTCTGATGTTTTTCCTTTTCAGTATTTTCAAGAATGCATCTACTATTTTTGGGTCAAACTGCCTGCCCGTCTGTTTTTTTAACTCATTCTCCACGCTTTCTAAATCCATCCTCTGCTTATACGGCCGGCCGAAAAACATAGCGTCAAAAGCATCTATCACAGATAAAATGCGCGAACCAAGAGGGATTTGCTCTTTCTTCAACCGGGAAGGATATCCTTTGCCGTCATACCTTTCATGATGGTGCAAAATTATAGGGACAACCGGCTTTAAAATATCTAAATCTTTTATCAACTCTACTCCTTTACGGGGATGTCTCATAACTACTTTAAACTCCTCCTCTGTAAGAGGCATTTCTTTCTTCAAAATCACTGAAGGCAACTGTATCTCTCCTACATCGTGAAGCAGGGAAGCATACTCTAAGGATTTTGTCTCTAATTCGGACAATTTCAGCTTTTTGCCTACGGAACGAATCAGGCGGATTATGCTCTGAGTATGCACCGGCGTATATTGCGACAGGTATCTCGTTAAAATTTTTATATAGTTTAGTAAAATCTTTTTCTCTTCCCGGTATAAATTAAATATTTTCAGCCCCATGCTTACTTCTTCGGAAAGAGACAAAAACCACTGTTTTTCAATATCCGTAAAGGCAGGGCTTTTTCGTTTTATATATACCATCCCGAAAGTATCAATGAAACTAAAAGGATAAATAAACCTGTTAGGGAGAAAAATCCCCCTTTCCTGCCGCAGGATTTCTTTCTCTCTTTTATTTAATATTGCCACGCCGCCTTTTTTTACGCATTGCCTATGCTTCTCACAACAAAATTTCATAAAACCGTATGATTCCATATTCTTAAATACCATGGTTATTTTATCTACTTTAAATACACTTCTGTAAATGCGGCATATCCCAACAATAAAATGCTTAACGTCGGAAGATGTTGTGGCCAGCCGATATAATGTGTGAATGGAATAAAATATGCTTTTATACTTTTTCATAGGGGTCAAACAGCCTTTTGTATTCTTCTAACGCGTACCTGTCCGTCATACCGGCAATATAATCACAAATAGACCTTTTAATGCTTTTACTCTTATCTTTTAAATCTTTTTTAAATACCGGGGGCAGAAGGTCAGGATTATTAAAATACACCGTAAATAAAGACTTCACAAACCTTTTTGCCTTATCGGACATTCTTAAGACTCTCCAATGGCAGTAAAGGTTCCCATAAAGAAACTCCCTCAGCTCTTGCCTTAAATCAAATATTTCTTTATTAAAGGCTGCCAGGCGGCGGTTACAACTTCTTACGTCTTTAAAATCAGCGACTTTAAACTTTTTAATATTTTTAAGTGTATTCTTAATAAGGTCGGTAACCTGCCAATCAATTAAATTTCTTATAATCAAATATATCCGTAATTCTTTATTAAGGTTAGAATACTTATCCCTTATATTTTTATCCGTAACGTTCCAGAGCTGGATTTTCTTAAGTTCGGCTTCGGTTATCATCCCTGATTTTATCCCGTCATCTAAATCATGATTATTATAAGCTATTTCATCGGCTATGTCCATAACCTGAACTTCTAAAGTTGGTTGTTGCCGCTGGTTAAATTCCTGCGGTAAAGAATATTCCTGCAGTTGCCGGGGGTTATGTTTTAGGATTCCTTCTCTTGTCTCCCATGAAAGGTTAAGCCCCCTAAAATTAGGGTATCGCTCCTCCAGCGTATCCACGACCCGCAACCCCTGAATGTTATGATTAAAGCCTCCCTCCTCTTCCATAAACTCATCTAGAACTTCCTCTACAGCATGGCCGAAAGGAGTATGGCCAACATCATGAACAAGAGCAATTGCCTCTGTAAGGTCTTCGTTTAAACGAAGGTTTTTGCTTATTGTCCGCGCAATCTGTGCTACTTCCAAAGTATGAGTCAGGCGTGTGCGGTAATAATCTCCTTCGTGATACACAAATACTTGAGTTTTGTATTCCAGTCGCCTGAACGCTGCGCTATGGATGACTCTGTCCCTGTCCCTCTGGTAGATGGAGCGGTAGAGGTGTTCTTTCTCTGAATGTTTCCTGCCGCAAGAGTAGCGCGACTTCATCGCGTAAGGTGAAAGTGTCTTTTCTTCCCATGTTTCTATTTCTTTTCTTGTAAGCATTTTCTTATCTGAGTATATAACGCCCCTAAACTCTGGGAAACTATCTTGGTGTCTGCGGTAACCGGCATAAAATTAGTATCTCCCAGCCAGCGGGGAACAACGTGAATGTGAAGATGTTTATCTACCCCTGCGCCTGACACTCTTCCAATATTTATCCCTATATTAAACCCGTTGGGAGACAAAACTTTTTTTAAAACATTTTTTATCTTTATAACGGTCTTGTTCATATCCAGTATTTGGCCGTCTGACAGTTTATCTAAAGAGCAAATATGCCTGTTAGAAACAACCATAAAATGCCCGTTGTTATAGGGAAAAGTATTAAGCACAGCGTAACAATGCGAAGAACGCAAAATTACAAAATTCTTCTTATCGGCTGCCGCCTTCTTGATGCGGCATAAGATACAACCCTTTCGTTTCTTCTGGGTAACGTAATTTATCCGCCAAGGAGCCCAGATCTTATCCAATTTTTACAATCCTCCCTTTAATATCGGTTCCGTCTATTTCTAGGATACCATAAGAATTGTAAGGTGCAAACATTTTATCCGTGGGAGAACCCGGATTAAAATAGATTTTGCCTTCTTTTTTTTCGTTTAACGGCACGTGCGAATGCCCAAAAACAAAAATATCAATATCTTTAAAACTTTCACAAAACTCTCCTCTAACATACCCTATTAAACCGGACGGCGCGCCTCTTCCGTGAATAAGCCCTATTTTCACCCGCTCAATCTCTATAATCTGTTTCTGAGGCAGGTGGGCTTTAACCATAATATCATCCATATTCCCTGAAACCCCGTAAACTTTCACCCATTTAGATATCCGGTTAAACACTTCCATCTTTATAAAGTCTCCCGCGTGCAGACAGCAGTCGCTTAATTTTGCTTCTTTTTCTATCTCCGGCGGCAATTTATCCGCTGCCAGGGGAATATGCGTATCAGAAATAACCAAAACTCTCATAAAAATACTCCTTAACTCTTAACCTGGCACAATGGCGCCTCAAAAGAAATACCAGGTTTATTATATACCCTTAATAAATTATTAATTTCGTTAACGTCCCAAAGCAGGAGCTTATGGCTTTTAGCAATCAGTTTTGCCGTTGGACTGACTCTGTCAAGAGAAATAAATATCTTTCTTACGCCTCTGCCCCTTATATTGCTGCCTCTTTCCAAAAAGTCAAGAATATCGCTGTCGTGGGCATGGCTTTCTTTAACTCCCACAAAAACAATCTCTTTTCCTTCCCCGATAATAAAATGGAAACTTCTCTCAGGATAGGAAATAATCTTTGTTTTCTCTATTGAAGGCAGCCTGTATTTACTCCTGCCGGTCCTTAAAACATCGTCTTTAAAAGACGCCATTAACTCCAGCACTTTCTTAACTTTATCTTTAAGAAAATCTTCCTTAAAAAGCGCTATTGCCTCCTGTATTTTTTTCCTCCAAAGCAGCTTTCTTTTTTCAGTATCCAACAGCGGCGGCAAAAAATAAGGCTTAAAAACATAAGAAACCCAGAAAGAAAACAAATAATCCTTTATCTTATAAATATTGCCCAAATTTTCTATAACTTGCGCATCGCACAATTTCTGAAGCTTAACGGTTAATTCTCTGGTATCGCAGATTTTAAACGGTATCAGCTCTTTCTTGCGGATGTAGCCCTGGCTAAGGTAACTCAATATCTTAAATACCACAGGGTAATCTTTAAAACTGTTTCTGATTAAATCAATTTTCTTAATGAACTTCTGGAAAAAATAAGCTTCTTTCAAATAGAAAGCTTCTTCTAATATATCAACAATAGAATCTTCCTCCCTTTCCTGATTATAATTATCTTTTATAATTTTCGCCATCGAATCGTAATAAATTACGTTTGAGCCGATAATATTAATAAAAAAAGAAAGGGTAAGCGGCGAGGGCGTGAGAGGAAATAGTTTTTCTTTCAGGTAAATATAGTTATCAAGGAAAACATTCTCGCTTAAGAAAACTTTCTCAAAATTGCCGAAAAGAAGGTTTAACTGCGTTGAGAGTATTTTTTCCGCGTCCTTAAAATTAGAGGTCACCAGAACCACCATGCAGTTTCTCTGCAAAATGATGAATTTTGAAAATTCCTGGTATAAATTAGAAAACAGCTTCTCTAAAGTTAAAAACTCCTCAATAATAAATGCGCATTTGCTGCCGCTCTCGGTTATGAAGCTGTTTATAACTTCTAATACGTCGGTAAAGCAGAGGTCTTCTTTCTTCAGGATGTTTTTGATGAGCGTGGCAGTATTATCCAGTTCAGCGCAAGAGCTGACATGGTTTATTAAACTATCCAGGCTGTCTATCCTCTGAAAGTATTCGCTTAACAGCGAAATAACTACGCTGTTAAAAAAATCGCGGCGGTCAACAAAAGAAGCGGTAGTATAAACATAAATTATGCCTTTTACTTTATCGTGCTGGAGGTAGTTTTCCAAAAGGTAGGAAATTTCCTCAGCGTCGTCTCCCAGCAGGACTATGTTCTGGCGGTAATCCTGAAGAAAGTCGCCTAATCGTTTATGTAAAATTGAGAATTTATAATTAACAGATTTAGAACTCTCCATGCTTGGCCAAAATCTATTTAAGATAATCCAAAGGGTTCTGCGGCAGGTGTTTCTTTCTAATTTCAAAATGAAGGACACAGTCGCCATCTACCCCTGAAGCAACTTTGCCGATAAACTCCCCATCTTTAACATATGAGCCTTCCCTGACCGAATTATCAGCAAGGTTTGCATATATCGTGTAGAAATTGCTGGGATGCTTTAAAATTAAAGTCTGTCCCCAGCCTTTCAAATAATCACAAAAAATTACTTGCCCGTCTGCCGATGCGTTAACTGAACTGCTGCCTTCAGATTTAACATCTACCCCTCTATTTATAACTTTACCCATTCTTTCCCCGAAGAAATTAATAATCTCACCCTTAAGCGGCCAGGAAAAAGAACCGTTACCCCTTCTAGAACCGCTATTAGACTTTCTATGCTTACCGGGAATAAATAATATCTGGCCTTCTTTTAGTTCCTTCGGTGAAGAAATCCTGTTCTCCTTCATTAACCGCTGCACACTGACAGCGTAGCGCTTGGAAATTGCCCATAAAGAATCGCCCTTCTTTACGTAATAACGACTCCCTCCTGCAGAAGAAGACGACGAATAGCTACCGGGAACATAAGAACTCATCCGCGGGGTACAAGATGTAAATATAATTATAAAAGACAAAAACAATATTTTTTTCATGAAAACATCAATTTACAAAATGGAGCGGGCGAGCGGAATCGAACCGCCGTTACTAGCTTGGGAAGCTAGAGTTCTACCATTGAACCACGCCCGCGCCTGCTTTATCTCTAAACTTATTTGTGAAATAAAGGTTATATTTTGGACGATAGCAATGTAGGCAATGATTTTTAAAGAAACTCGCCTACGGCGAGATCATTGGCTAACATTGAACCACGCCCGCGCCTCCCTTTACTTCAACAAATCACACTTCTCTATTATTTTTAAAGAACAAAATTTACCGCACATTGTACACATATCCGTAAAGTTACTCTTTACTTTTCTATATTTTCTTGCTTTTTTTTCGTCAATAGTAAGGGGAAACAATTTTTCCCAGTTCCTTCTGGCCCGGTACAGAGACAGCTGGTAATCTTTCTTCCATTCGTCCTTAAACCGTAATACGTCCACTGAATGAGCGGCAATTTTCGAAGCGATAACTCCGTCTCTGATATCCTCTAACGACGGCAGCCGCAGATGTTCAGCCGGCGTAACTACACACAAAAAATCGGCTCCGTAAAAAGAAGCTATTGCCCCGCCTATGCTTGCGCTAATATGGTCGTATCCGGCAGCAATGTCAGTAGGCAACGGCCCTAACACATAAAAAGGAGCCCTATCGCAGAGCTTCTTCTGCAGTATCATGTTAACCGCTATTTCATCCAACCTTATATGGCCGGGGCCTTCTACTATAACTTGTACTCCAGCCTCCCGGCACCTTTTCACTAACGTTCCTAAAACTTTAAGTTCAGAGATTTGCAGGTCGTCGGTGGAATCAGCTATTGCTCCCGGACGAAGCGCGTCTCCTAAACTTAAAGTAACGTTATACTCTTTAGCTAATTCTAATATTTTATCAAAATTTTCATAAAACGGGTTTTCTTTTTTATTAACATACATCCACCGCGCCAGAATCGCTCCTCCCCTGCTGACTATCCCGCCGACTCTTTTTCTTCTTTTTATTGCTGATATAAAACTCTTTAAGATACCTGCGTGAATAGTAAAAAAATCTACGCCGCTTTCTGCCTGGCGCTTCAACACATCCATAATATCATTAAAATTAATTTTCTCAAAGCTTGCCCCTCTTCTCTCGGCGTCAAAAGCAACTTCATAAACCGGCACCGTGCCTACGGCAACGCAGGATTCCTTTAAAATCTGTTTTCGTATCCGTCCAAGATTACCCCCTACGCTTAAATCCATAATCGTATCCGTACCGGACTCCGCAGCAACTTTTATCTTTTTTAACTCATCGTCAACTGACATCTTTTGCGTAGAAGTGCCTATGTTAGTATTAACCTTTATCCTGCACCCTTCTCCGATAGCAACCGGTTTTGATATCTTTCGCTTTTTATTACGGGGGACAACGACTCTGCCCCTTTTTAGCTGTTCTTCTAAAAAGCGGACGCCTATGCCTTCTTTCCCTGCCAATTCCTTTAGGAAACTTCTCTTAAACATTGTCTGAACCTCGCAACAACGTTCTTATAATCTTTACTCAAAATAATACCCCTGCAAACAGCAATATTACTGATTCCCAACCCTTTTAATTTAGATATGTTACTTAAACTGATACCGCCGATGACAAAATAAGGTTTCTCTGCTTTCTTTATCATACTGGTTAAGAGCCCCTTCCTTAAAGACGCCAGTTGCGGTTTAGTTTTTGTTTCAAAAACCGGGCCGATACTTAAATAATCCAAATCCTGGTTTTGAAAGTATTGGAGCTCTTTGGAGGAATGAGTTGTTTTACCTACGATCTTGTTTCTCCCTAAAATCTTTCTGGCGTCGCTGACAGATATATCATCTTTACCTAAATGAACGCCGTCAGCGCCTGACAAATAAGCAATGTCAACCCTATCGTTTACAATAAATATCTTTCGACGCCTGCGAATAATTTTTGATAATTTCTGCGATAAAAACAAACATTCCCTATCAGAAACACCTTTTGCCCGAAGCTGAAACATATCTATTCCGTAAAGGGATAGTTTATCACTAATCTTAAAAATATCTAACTTTTTTTGACTGATAACTTCCGTATCTAATATTACATAAATTTTACCGCGAAACTCAAACATCTCATCCTCTAAGGGCATCTTTCTCTGCGGTATAAACCCGGTATCTTAACTTCTTTATATGTTCAACTTTACGCGGGCAAATCAATTTAAAAAACTCTTCCAACACGCGAAGGGACTCTTTCACCCTCTGAAAATTAATATATAGGATATCGCAAGAATCCTTTCTTTTAATCTCTAAAACATCCACGTCTTTTCCTAAATCACCTTTAGAATCCCTGCTTAGAATAGCGTCTTTTAAAACCTTCTCATTGGCAACTTCATCTAAAGAATGCCTTATTTTCCTTATTCTTTTCCTTGCGCTATCGTCTTCCAGCATAAACCGGTAAATATCCTCAATAACCCGCAGGCCTTCCTTACACCTATTAAAATTAGCGTCAACTATACGTAGAATTCCTTTGTTAGTCATAATTCAAACTAAAGAAATTGCATTATGTTCGCATGCCTCAACACATGCACCGCAATCAACACAGGTGTTTGGACTGAATTCAACTATCATCTTCCGCTGCAGCGCACCAACCGGACAGGCTTCCACGCAGCCAATACAGCCACCTCCACATTCACAAGATGTACATTTTCCATCTTTCCAACAACACTTTTCGTAATCAATTTTTACAGCCATCTATATCCTCCTTTTAATATTATAAATCTTTCTGAGGTGTCCAAGTTTTCGATAATAACTCTGCTTTCTCTATTTCTTCTTTTGACATTTCTTTCTTGATTGCCATCAATGTCTTCTTAACCATCTTAACTGGAATCCATCGATCTCCCGAAGGCATCTGGCAGAAAAATATATCATTTCCTTCGCTCTCCTTTGCGACATTCTTTATTAATAAATATGCTTTGGTTAAATCTTTTTCTGCTCCATCGCCTTGCAAATAAATATTGGCCAGTTGATACTGTGCTACCAAAGCATCGCTATGCTGGTTAAAATATCCTGATCTACCCATACTGCCTACTATCAACCCTTTTGCCCAGCCTCCCTGCCCTTGTTGCACAGCCGCTTTTCCATACCATCTAATAGCTTCTTTAATATTCTTATCTACGCCAGCACCTAACTCATAAAAAGCGCCTAAACGCAGCTGCGCCCATGGTTCACCTTTCTCGGCAGCAGGCCTGATAATAGATAATGCACGTGAATAATTCCCATAATCCCATGCCATATCTGTAATTCTTTCTCCCGGATTAGGATTTAGACCAGCGCAACCCGATACCAAAAACGAATAAATAATTAGAATATAGAATAATCTCCTCATGACATCTCCTTTTGTTAGAGTTTTTTCAATTTTTTTCTAATTTAATTTTTTCCAATTTATAAATAGCAGGCCCCGTTGCAATAGTGCCATATACTTCCTTTGTATACTTCTTATAATTTTCTTTCTCAATAGTAATTGCATACTTATGCACTATGGAATCCATCATGAGACAGTGTAATCCCCATTTGCCTTTTGATTTTATTAGGCATTGACCTTTATTATCAGATTCTTCAGATGCTATTTCGATCCATTTGTCAGATTCTGTATTTTTATATATTTTAATAATTGCATTCTCAATAGGTGTTTTTGTTTGAGCATCTATTATTGTGGTTGAGATTCCTGGTTTTAATGTGTAACGTACAGGAACACAACCAGACAGGGAAAATATACATATAATCCATAAAATTATAATTTTTATTCTCATAACATTCGAAATCAGGGGCACAAACCGCGCGAAGCGCGGGTTGGGTCCGCTGCATTGAGTTGTTATAGGTTTTTATGGCCCCATAGCCATTAAGCTTCCTCCGTTCCATTCAAATTCGATATTTGGCAATGATATTTCGGTTGAATCAGATAAACCATCTAATTTTAGAACAAACTTTTTTACATCTTTTATTGAGACAGGGTATAATAAATATATATTATGGATTATAGAAGATTCGTTTATGGTAATAACCTTATTAGTTTTTTCAGCCTTATTCCAATCTAGATCGGATAAAGGTGATTGATGTTTTCTATAATCAATTGGTTTAACTTGTTTTCCATCCGAAAGTGTCAGTAAGACTTTTTCTAAATCCCAATTTAAAGGATTTCCTTTTTTATTATATATCCAAATTCGCATTAAAATGCTGTTATTTTTATTAGGAAATATGGCTTCTGATAATAATTGAAAAGGGAATATAGGTATTACTGGTAATAACCAAGGGCCAAGTGCAATTACAAGATCTTTTTGGTTTATGTTACGAATATTTATTTCTATTTGAGGTTTTTCTATAATTGCTTCTTCATTGGGACTTGAATCGAAAAACCTATGTGCGACCATAGAAGAGCTTTCAGTTTTGAAAATGTTATCGTTAGGCAGAGGATAATATCTGGACTCAGTCATCAATATTGAACAGCCGGATAAGAAGAATGAGAAAATTGTAAGATAAATAGTAAATAAATTTTTCATTTTATTTTCCTATAACAGTTAATATACATACTATACATTTCCCATAAATTTAAATAATAAATAGGTGTTTAGTTGCCAAAAATTCAAGTATTTCCGTTGAAACATTCTGCATTTTATCCATAATATCAGAAAATATATAATACATATAATCTAGGTAAAGTCGCCAGGTTTTCTTTACTGTGTTATTTTTTCAATCAGCCGTGAGGTGGAGTGGTCGGCATCTAATTTTATTCTATAAACTTTCCTAACAAACTCTCTGCCAATGACTTCGGCTTCTTCCCAGTCTTCACCTTTCACTAAAAAATCAGGCCTTAGTTCTTTAATTAAGTTGTAAGGGGTGTCTTCTTCAAAAAGAATTATGTAATCAACGAACTCTATGGCTTGTAATATTTGTTGCCTTGAATTCTGGTCTAACACAGGCCTCATTTGCCCTTTTATTTTCTTTACTGATAAATCAGAGTTGAGGCCCACGATTAAAACATCGCCTTTCTCCTTTGCTTCTCTTAAAATCTTTATGTGGCCGGGATGAAGAAGGTCAAAACAGCCGTTGGTAAAGACTATTGATTTACCTTTTTTCTTTTCTTCTGCAACAATTTCTTTAAGCGTATCTAAATCCTGCAGCTTATCAGGTTTTTTTATGCTCTTGCCTACTTTATCTTTCATAGTCGTTTCAACTATCTCACATATAATGTGGCCGGCTAAAATATGCATCTCCTGAATACGGCCGGTATCAGAAGAAGGAACTACCAAAGAAATATCCACCATATCTTTTAACGTGCCGCCGTCTCTTCCCAGGAGCCCGACTGTTAGTAGCCCTAACTCTTTTGCTTTTTTTACTGCTCTGACAATGTTCTCTGAACTGCCTGACGTTGATATTGCTACTAAAACATCATTTGGTTTTGCCAAGGCATGAACCTGGCGTTCAAATATTCCTTCAAAGTTAAAATCATTAGCTGCGGCAGTAATAACTGAAGTATCAGTAGTAAGCGCTATTGCAGCAATAGGCTGGCGGTTCCTCTTAAACCTTACTACAAACTCAGCAGCCAAGTGCTGGGCGTCTGCGGCGCTGCCACCGTTGCCTATAAGCATGATTTTAGCGCCTTTGTTCAAAGCCGATATAAACAACGAAGCAATATCCTGTATTACTGGGGAATCAGCCTCAAAAGCCTCTAAACTCTGCTTATGTTTACTTATTGCGTCTTTAATTATGTTTTCCATATTACCCGAAGAATATCTTTGCTAAATCGTAAAGTTTCATATCTAAAGTCTTAAGCTCGCCGGTTGCTTCTTTCAACTCTACATCTACGATTTTATTGCCTCTTAAACTAACCATTTTTCCGAATTTTGCCTCTTTTATCAATTCGTATACTCTTACGCCAAAGCGTGTCCCTAAAACCCTGTCAAACGCCGTGGGCGTGCCTCCTCTCTGAATGTGTCCTAACACTGTTACTCTTGTCTCAAACCCTGTTTTTTTCTCAATAAGTTCGCCCAGCTTATTTCCTATCCCGCCTAACCTGACGTGACCGAACTCATCTAATTCTTTATCCTGCAGCGCTAAATCACCCTTTTTAAAAGCTGCTCCTTCAGCAACAACTACAATACTGAAATCTTTGCCGCGCTGGTGGCGTTTCTTTATGGAAGAACAAACCTCCTCAACATCAATAGGAATCTCCGGAACAAGAATGTAATCTGCGCCACCGGCAATACCGGAATAAGCAGCAATCCAGCCGGCGTGCCTGCCCATAACTTCAACGACCATCACGCGGTTATGCGACTCTGCGGTAGTATGCAGCCTGTCTATACATTCAGTAACAATGTTTACCGCTGTATCAAACCCAAAGGTAAAATCCGTGGCGCTTAAATCGTTATCTATTGTCTTAGGCGCTCCTACAATTTTTAAGCCTTCTTGCGACAACTTTGTAGCTACGCCTAAAGTATCTTCTCCTCCTATTGCAACCAAGGCATCCAACTTTAACTGCGCGTAGTTTTTCTTCACAAGGTCAACCCCGCCCTCTGTTTTGTAAGGATTAGTGCGGGAGGTGCCTATAATAGTGCCTCCTTTAGGAAGAATACCGGAAACAGACTCTAAATCTAACGGCATAGTTTTTTTCTCAAGCAATCCCCTCCAGCCGTTGCGTATGCCGATAACTTCGTCTTTCTGGGAAATAGCCTTTCTGACAACTGCCCTGATTACAGCGTTAAGCCCGGGACAATCGCCTCCGCCGGTAAGAATTCCTATTCTCATCTCTTCCTCCTGTTGTTTAACCTTATTTAATAATTCCTGAACGGTATTTCCGGCTCCTCTTCGGGTTTCCTCCTGGTGCCGGCAAACACCATCTTTCTAATCCTCATTTTTACTTTTATTTCTTTATCTTCTCCCAAGATGTTCTCAAGCTTCTCTTTAACTTTCTGCTGAACTTCTCTCGTAAAATCCAGGATGTTCACTTCCGAAGCTAAATCGCTCCTGATGAGGACATCCAACCCTTTCTTCCTAGAAAGAATCTTTGGCCTTATATGGGAAATTTCTTTCTTATCTTCTAATGCGCGGCGAAGCATGTCTTCAATAGCAAACAAAGTTATATCAACCGTTCCATCGGGAGACTCAAAAGTTATGGCGCGCTCCCGGCGGGAACGAAGCAAAAGCGACTGTAAATACCTTATGCATAGAAGAACAATCAACAGCCCTAAAATGCCGACTATTACCTTAGACGACATATCAAAAAGCACGTACCGGCTAAGATAACTTGCCGCTAAATTCAAATTAATTAAATCTAAAGCTACCCCAACTAAAAATACGCCGACCGCCGATGAAATTAAAACATAAATTAAAATCATAACCGCTCCCATTACTACCTCCTTTTCATAAAATTATTTACCGATACGGCCTTCCTCTTCTTCTCCATCTAAAAACCTGTCTACAAACCCTGTATGGTAATTACCTCTCTTAAAATCCGAATCAGTTATTATCTTTTCACAAAACGGTATTGTTGTTTTTATCGGCTCTATCATAAACTCACCTAAAGCTCTCTCCATACAGTTTAAAGCTTCGTCTCTGTTTTTCCCTTTAGTTATTACCTTTGCAATCAGCGAATCATAAAAGGGAGGGATAAAATAACCGGTATAGATATGCGTATCTACTCTTACGTTTTTACCTCCCGGCAAATAACAAAACTCTATCTGCCCCGGGGAAGGAAGAAACCCGTTTTTAGGGTCTTCGGCATTAATACGGCACTCAATTGATGCGCCTTCTATAAGGACGTCTTCTTGTTTCAGGTTAAGCTTTTCTCCCGCTGCCAGAAGAATCTGTAATTTCACTAAATCAACTCCGCTTACTTCTTCTGTTATGGGGTGCTCTACCTGTATCCTTGTATTCATTTCCATAAAATAAAAATTACCCTCGCTATCAAAAAGAAATTCTATCGTCCCTACGTTACTGTAATTTATTGACTTTGCTCCTTTAACCGCTAACTCCCCTAACTTCTTTCTCAGGCGGCTATCTACTACGGGCGACGGCGTCTCTTCAATAATTTTCTGATGCCGGCGTTGAATACTACAATCCCTCTCCCCCAAATAAATAACGTTACCGTACTTATCTGCTGCTATCTGAACTTCAATGTGGCGGGGGTTTTCTATCAACTTTTCTATATACACCTCCGAGTCGCCAAAAGCAATTTTAGCTTCTGACTGGGCAGTAAGAAGCGCGCTTATCAACCTTACGTCGCTATGACAGATACGCATCCCCTTGCCTCCTCCTCCGGCTTTTGCTTTTAAAATAAGAGGGTACCCCATCTTTTTTGCTAAAGCCAGGGCATCTTCCCTGGAACTTATGCCTCCTTTACTGCCCGGGATTAAAGGCAGGCCTGCTTTAAGCATCGTATCTTTTGCTTTAACTTTATCGCCCATAAGCCGGATGTTCTCCGAAGAAGGACCAATGAACTTTATCCCGCAGGAATCACATACTTCGGCAAAATAGGCATTTTCTGCCAAAAACCCGTAGCCGGGATGTATGGCATCGCTATCAGTAATCTCTGCTGCGCTCATAATACTGGAAATGTTAAGATAACTCTCTGCTGAAGCGGCTTTACCGATACAAATGGCTTCATCAGCAAACTCTAAATGTAAAGAATTCTTATCCGCTTCCGAATATACAGCTACTGTCTTTATGCCTAACTCGCGGCAAGCTCTTATTATCCTTATGGCAATTTCACCCCTGTTAGCTATTAAAACTTTTGAAAACATAACCCTCCTGTTCCTGGTTACTTTTTATGCTGGTTCAATAAGAAACAACACCTGCCCGAACTCTACTGATTCACCGTTTTCTACCAATATTTTACTTACTCTACCCCCTACCTCAGCTTTAATCTCGTTCATCAACTTCATTGCTTCAACAATACATACAATATCGCCCGGCTTTATTACTTCTCCTACCTCTACGTAAGAGTTTGCTCCCGGAGAAGGGGCACGGTAAAACGTCCCCACCATAGGAGATTTTACTTCTACTAAGTTCTCTACCTTTTCCTGAGGCGGCGGTTCTACCTGCTTCTGCGAAGCAGCCGGTGAAGCAAAATAAGCCTGCTGTTGAGGGCTTGCCTTCTTTAACTTTATACGTTTACCTTCCTCTTCAATTTCCAACTCACAAAGGTTGTTTTTCTTCATAAACTCAATAAACTCATTCAATTTTTCTAATTCCATATCTCCTCCTTCTAGCTAGGCTCTTCCCAAATATTTTCTCATTCTGGTATCTACTTTAATTTTCTCACCGGTAGTTATAAAAAGAGGCACTGCTATTACAATGCCTGTCTCTAACGTAGCTGCTTTAGTCCCAGCTTTGACGGTATCGCCTCTAAACCCCGGCGTAGTCTCTGTTACCTTCAGCTCTAGTGAAGTTGGCAACTCTAAATCTATCAATTTATGCTCAAAAAACAAACCCGTAAGTTCTAAGTTATCCTTAAGCCAATCCTTATTCTCCCCAACGTGCGAATCGTCTAAATTAAGGTCTTCGTAAGTCTCTAAATCAAGAAAATGATAAAAATGCCCTGAACGATATAAATACTGTAACTTTCTCTTTTCAATAAACGCTTCTTCAATGTTATCAGAATCTCTTAACGTGCACTCTCGTACCTGAGCGGTCTTTAAATTCTTTAGTTTCACCCGGCAGAACGCTGCCCCCCTGGCTAACTTCGCATGTTCACATTCTACCACCGTATAGAGGTTAGAACCATAAATAATTGCCATTGACCGCCGTAAATTACCAATTGGCATGCCCACTTAACACCTCGGCCTTACCCTGCTTAACGAGAACCATATCTTCAATGCGTATCCCGAACTTATTATAAATATATATGGCCGGCTCTATAGTTAAAACCATACCTTCTCCTAGAACGTCTTCGTTTCTAGGGGTAAGATACGGCCTCTCATGCACAGATAACCCTATACCATGGCCTAACCCATGCCCAAAATACCTGCCGTAGCCTTTCTTATCTATAAACTGGCGCGCTGCTTTATCTACCTCTTTAGCAGGTATACCAGCTTTTACTTTACTTATGGCAGCACAGCTGGCTCCTTTTACTATATCATAGATTTTCCTGAATAAAATGGGCATTTTACCCCAAAAAAATACCCTTGTCAAGTCAGCACAATATCCACAATATTTTGAGCCTAAATCAATTAGGAAGAATTTTTTATCTAACCTGACCTCTGCCGGCTGATAGTGTGGTAATGCGCTATTTTTACCGCCGGCTACAATCGGCGCAAAAGCAACCCTGTTATCGCCTTTTAACCTTAAGAATCTCTCTATTTCAATGCTTAACCCCTTCTCGGTCATTGTATCGTCGTAAATTTCTCTGATAAACTCAAAAGCCTGCTCGCTTATCTTAACGGACTCCTTTATCAGGGAAATTTCACTTCTGTTCTTTACTGCCCGCAAATCTTCTATTAAGTCTATTGTCTTAATGAAATCTACTCCCTGCGGGGTTAAACTGTCTTTAATCTTCTCATACTCCAGGAAAGGCAAAAGCTTTGCTTCAAACCCCACTTTTTTTAATTTTAACTTCTTTATGTATATCTTCACCATATTAAAAATATTGTTATTACTGACTGCGACTTTCCAGGCAGGGTATTGCTGCGCTTCTTTTGCATATAAAAAGTTAGTAAAATAAACCATCTGCCCTTCCCTGGTAACTAAAAGATACCCCTCTGCTTCCCGAAACCCGGTAAGGTAGGTTACGTTTGCCGCACTTGATATAAGAAGAGAGTCTAACTTTCTTCTCTTTATTTCTCTAATACATCGTAACGTATTTCTTTTCACGTCCTCTGGAAGGTTTATGGGAAAAATTAACGGGACTTATTTCTTAAAACCCCGGCTGCTGCCTCTAAAGCAAGAAGGTAACTGGTTTTACCAAACCCGCTGATAACGCCTAAAACAACATCGGAAATCAAGGATTTTTTCCGAAAATCCTCTCTTTTATAAATATTTGATAAGTGCACTTCTATAGCAGGCCTATCCACCCCTAATAAAGCATCCCTTATGGCAACGGAAGTATGAGTGTAGGCTGCCGGGTTTATAATTAAAAAGTCATATTGAGTATTTGTAATCTCTTCTACGATTTCCCCTTCGGAATTAGACTGGAAAATCTTTATAGAAATATTACTTTTTTTTGCCCGCGCCTTCAATTCTTTGTTTATCTGAGAAAGAGTATAGCCTCCGTAGATATCAGGTTCGCGTTTACCTAAAAGATGCAGGTTAGGGCCGTGAATCACCAGAACTTTATTTTTTTTACTTTTCTTCATCTAACTTCTGCCTCCTCAACTAACATTATAGGGATACCGTCTTTTACCGGGTACTTCCTTGCGCATTTTCTGCATACTAACTTATCGTTACTATACTCTATGTCAGCCTTACACACCGGACACGCCAATATTTCTAAAAGTTCTTTGTCTATCATTTTTTCTTCTCCCTGTCTTCTACGTACATCATCCTTAAATTAAATAGAGAGTCATCCAGCAGGGTCTGTTCTTCAGCGGTTAAATTGCCTTTTGTTTTTTCCTGAAGAATCCCTAACGTATCAATAAGGAACCTTGCCTGCTCTACGCTTTCCTCTTTTTTGCCGGTAACAGGATTATCTATCCTGCCCATAGCAATCATTGCCTGCATGCTTATGGAAGACAAAAATACTGTAAACGTAGGCTGATGATACGCTTCTTTTTTTGTCTGGGCTTCGGTTTTTTCCTTCTCCATCTGAGATTTCCAGTTATCGTCCACTTTCTTTCTAATTTCCTCGTTCACTGCCTGCCTCCTTCAATGATTACGCCTACTTAATAATTATCCCTGCATACCCTACAACAGCGCTATAATCTCCGGTACTGTCTGCGCTTGTCTGGTATAAAGCTACCTGCGCTTTCTGCGCGCCTAATTTCTTTACACAGGACAGCAGAATTGCTACGGGAGCAATACCGCACATGGAAATGTTCTCCTGCACTACTTTTTCTACCAACCCTTCTTCATCAAGTTCAACAATCCTATCAATAGCTAACCGGTCTTTTCTCCTTGCTGCCTGGTCCGGCTCATAATGCGTCATATCGCTCGATGCAACAAAAAAAACGTCCTCTTTAACTTTCTTTACGGCTTCATAAATTTGGGAAGCAACCTGCCGGTAAGTCTCAATCCTTGCTGGTTTACATGCTATGGGAACAATCTTAAACTCGCCAAAAAAATGCTTTAAAATCGGCAGCTCCACTTCAATAGAATGTTCATCCCTGTGAGCCGAATAATCTTTCTCTATAAGGCTGCCCGCGGCTAAAATGCTTGAAGCCAAATCTTTATCCACTTCTATCTTACCGTTGGGAACTTGCCATTCTCCGTCAGGCCACAGGCTAAAATCTGCCCCCTCGCCAGTATGATTTGTCCCTAAAATTATAATTTTCTTCTTAGGAAGGACTTTATTAACCGTGGTTACGGCAACTTTACCTGAATAAATGTAACCGGCATGCGGCAATATTACAGCTCTTGCCGATATCTTAGAAGGCTCTTTGCGCTTAAAAGCCTCCATTATTTCCTCTAAATCCTTCTTCTCTGCAGGGTAAAATTGTCCGTTTACTACCGGTTTTCTTAACATTTTTTAATGAAAAGTTATTAGCAGTTTTCTTTGTATTAGAATAACATTATATCATAAAATGTCAACCCTACTCGCCAAATTCTATCAACAGGTCAAACTGAAAATAAGGATAATCCTTTAATTCTTCCGGAAATACGGGAAAAGGGCTTGCTGCTTTTACGCTCTGTAAAGCACTATTTATTAAATTCTGGCTGCTTTGAGACTCTTCCTTTAAATGTAAATCTTTTAACTGCCCGTCTGATAAAATAGTAAAATTTAAAAAAACTTCTCCTTTATCCCTATTATTATAATAATACTCTGCGTTTTTGCGCACTTTTTCCCGTATTGCCTGGTAATAACTCATATAAACCGGATTTTCTTTTAATTCTTTATTTAGAAATACATCCATAGATATTTCCAGAAGTTTATCTGAAAGCACCACCTCTTTCATATTCTTCTCAATAATCTGCGGTTTACTTAAAGAGAAATCTTTTTCATCTTTCACCATAATTTTTTTTATGAAATTATCTATATAAGGCGGGGGTTTAATTTCTTGGAAATCCGCAGGGCTATCCTCTTCTATATTTTCTACTATATCCTGAGGGATTATCTCTAAATCTTTACTCTTTTTTTTATCAACAAAAATATCCTCCCCCCTAAAGAAAGGCAATATCCCCGCCAAAAAAGAAAGATGAACCACCATAGATATTACTAATGCTAAATTCCAACTCTTCATAGCACCTTAATATAACATAACTTTTTCTTTTAGCCAAATTAAGAATTTATCCGACTAGAGAGGAACGGTAAGCCTTTGAATGCCAATGAGTTACAATGCTGATTTATAATGCTGTGCAGCTTCTTATAATCGTTATTTTAAGCTTTGCGCCCCGCTATAATGCTTCTGTTCCTGGTCTTGCTGATGGCTCTCAAACCTGCTTGTCATTTCTGCTAAAACCCGGCGCAGCCGCGCATTTTCTTTCTTAAGAGAAACACTCTCATAGAATTTTTTTGTCTCAAAAGATTTAACGAGTTCCTCTTTCTCATTTTCTAACGTATCGCATTTTTCTTCCAAATAACATATTCTTTCTTTTAACTGCTGATTTCTGCCGGTAATCTGAGTAACATTGCCACTTTTTTTATACCGGGAAAACAACCTATTATATTTATCAATTTCTTTCTGCAACACGTCAATTGTCGCGAGATACTTCTGGTTCTGCTGTTTCTTCGTTTCATAATCTTTAACCGTATTTTGCAAATTTTGCATTTTTTTCACAAATATATTATTTTCTTCCTGCAAATTGTTAATTTTATTTTCTAACAAGCTGGTTTCCTCATTTAAACTTTTTATTTTACTAATGTATTTTTCTTTATTAATATTGGCTTTTTTTAATTCATCTAAAATATTTCTAAACCGCTTTTCTCTTTCCTGAAATTTTTCAATTGTATCGTTAAACATCTGCTCTTTTCTTATAAATGTATTTTTTAAATTCTCATTATTTTCTTTAAGGGCTGCCGTTTCTTTAAGTTGGTCTTCTTTAGTTGCCGCAAACAGCTCTTTTTCTTTCTCTAAAGAGACATATCCCTGTTTTAAAAACTGCATAGTTTCTTGTAAATTATTTATTCTGCCGCTATATTCTATATTTTTAAGGTTTGCTTCTTTCAGGCGGCTGTTTGCTTCATCCAGAGAGATTTTATATTGATTACTTATATCTTTTAAAGCTTTTATTTCTTTATTGAACTTATTTTCCAGTTGAGCCTTACTTTGAGCAAGAAGTTTTTGATACTTCTGTTTTCCCTCCTGCAATGAATTTAGCCGCACCAGGTCCTTCTGCGACTGGACTTTTAACTCATCATAATCCTTAACGACTACCTTTAAATCTTCTAATTTCTTT
>CP070797.1:168512-199603 GCA_020343495.1 Candidatus Omnitrophota bacterium
TAATAGCAGGAAATAGGTAGTTCGTATAGTTTGGATATTGTGTGATAAAGTGTTTCAGGTAGAAATTATGCCAGTTGTATTATTACCGGAGTTTCAAAATTTCCTCGTTTCTCATAACCTTGTGCCTCAAAAGAACGCGCCTTATTATGCTTATTGGGTCAGCAAATTTTTAGCATTTTGCAATGAAATTAAAGGAGGCAGCTTAAACCGCAAAATCGGTGGTTTTCTGGAACATTTGAAAAGTATCGGCAATATCGCTGACTGGCAAATTCACCAGGCTGAAGCGGCGTTAAAAATTTATATTAATGCTTTTTATGCCGGAGATGATGAGGATGTTATCGCGCAGACAGATAAAAGTGAACAGTTTGATTTCTCTCACGTAAGTATGAAATTGCGCGAAGCAGTACGCCTTAAACATTATTCTTACAAAACGGAACGCACCTATATAGACTGGGGCAGGCGGTTTTTCCGCTATTTAACGGAGGTAAAAAAGAAAAACTTTCCGGAAGAAAAGCTGGATTCCGGCGATGTAAAGGATTATTTAACGTATTTAGCAGTCAAACAGAACGTTTCCGCTTCTACTCAGAATCAGGCGTTTGGCGCTTTGTTGTTTTTATACAGAGAAGTGTTGAATATTGAGCTTAAAGACTTGGCTCAAACAGTTAGAGCAAAGCGCGGTCCTAAACTGCCCGTTGTTTTAACCGTTGAAGAAATTCGCGTCTTGTTTAAACAGGCACAGGGCAGAAGCCTTCTTCTTCTGCACCTTCTTTACGGTTCGGGTCTGCGGCTGACGGAATTAATTAGGTTAAGAGTTAAAGACGTTGATTTTAGTTCAAGTTTAATATTCGTACGCAGCAGTAAAGGCGATAAGGATAGGTCTACAATTTTGCCTCAAGCCGTAAAAGCGCAGCTGCGTTCGCATTTAGAGAAAGTAAAGTCTTTGCATGAGCGCGATCTTATGTCCGGGTATGGGGAGGTGTATTTGCCCGGCGCGCTGGCGCGTAAATACCCTGCTGCCGCTAAAGAATGGCAGTGGCAGTATGTGTTCCCTTCCGCGAACCTGTCGGTTGACCCGCGAAGCAGTAAAGTCAGGCGGCATCACATAAGCGAGAAAGCCGTTCAGAACGCGGTAAAGAGTGCGGTGCGTAAAGCCGGTATTGTCAAAAGCGCTTCAGCCCATACATTAAGGCATAGTTTTGCCACTCATCTTTTAATGGACGGGGTTAATATCAGAGAGATACAGGAACTGCTCGGCCATAAAAATGTTGAGACCACAATGGTTTATACTCACGTTCTGCGTGATATGTCAAATACCCTTCGTAGCCCTTTGGATAATCTTTATGAAAACAACGGCATTTAAATCCGGGTTTGTTGCTATGCTGGGAAGGCCTAATGTAGGTAAATCTACCCTTCTTAATGCATTGTTAGGCAGTAAAATAAGCATTGTTTCGCCTGTGCCTCAGACAACCCGCCATAAGATAAAAGGGATTTTGAATTTAGAAAATGCCCAGGTAGTGTTTGTGGATACGCCGGGCCTGCATTCGTTCAGAGATAGTTTGGTGCGGCACCTCAATACTTTGGCGAAGCAAGCCTTGGTTGACTGCGACCTTATTCTTTATGTCGTTGATATCTGCCGGCCCATAGGAAAAGAAGAAGAGGCGGTTATGGAGATTTTAGCGCGGCAGAAGGTAAAGATTATTATGGTTTTAAATAAACGTGATTTAGGCGAGAAGTTTATAAATGATTATATCGGGTTTTGGGAGAAAAAGATAAAGAAGGCTCCGTTAGTTTATTATGTGCCTGTTTCCGCAAAAACCGGCAAAAATGTTGATATGTTAAGAAACGTTATTGTCAGGAACCTGCCCCAGAACCCTGCATTTTATGATAAGGATACTGTTACGGATTTCCCGGTAAAATTCCGTATCGCTGACATAGTGAGAGAGAAGTTATTCTTAAATCTCGGAGAAGAGCTGCCGCATTCTTTAGCAGTGGAAGTGCAGCATATAGAAAAGAAAAAAAGAATAGTGCATGTGTTGGTGAATATCTATATAAACAGGAGTTCTCAGAAAAAAATTGTCGTTGGCAAAAGGGGAGAGGTTTTAAAAATAATAGGCGTTGCCGCGCGGCCCCAGATTGAGGAAATATTTAATAAAAAAGTGTATTTAGGCCTTTGGGTGAAAGTGGTATCTGATTGGCAGAAGCGTCCAAGAATTTTACAGGAGTTAGGGTATTATTAGATGGATGTTTTGAAGGCAATAAAATTAAGGCGGTCAATACGGCGGTTTAAGAAAGGAGGAGTTTCTAAAGATATTGTGAAAAGGATTTTAGAAGCAGGCCGGTGGGCTCCCTCCGGGCTTAATAATCAGCCGTGGAGATTTATGGTGTTAGAAGGAGATAATAAAGACGGCCTTAGCCGGTATACACATTATTCTTCTATTATAAAAGGAGCGGATAAAGTTATTCTGGTTTTTTTAGATAAAAAAGATTCTTATAATTACGAAAAAGATTTAATGGCAATAGGCTCCTGCGTTCAGAACATGCTTCTTTACGTTCATTCACAAAAATTAGGCGCCTGCTGGCTGGGGGAGATTTTAAATAAGAGAAAGGAAATAAGTAAGTTCTTGAGACTTTCCAGTAATTTAGAGTTAGAAGCAGTTGTTGCCTTAGGAAAGCCTTTGAAAGGTAAGGATAAAGGCGCCAGAAAGAGCCTGAAAAGTTTGGTGGTTAGAGTCTGATGTCAGTATTATGCAAACATTTTGGAGAGTGCGGGGGCTGTAAGTATCAGGATATTTCTTATAAAGAACAGCTGCGCCAGAAGGAGGAAAGAGTAAAAGAGTTAGCTTCTTTATCGGGGATAGATACACAGTTAAAACCCATAAATAGTTATGATAATTGGTTTTACCGGGGCAAAATGGAGTTTTCTTTTTCCCAGGGGCAGTGCGGGCTGTACGGTAGCAAAGAGAAGAGAAAAGTTGTAGATATCCAGGAATGTTTGATTTTTTCCCCTGACACGGGAAAGATTTTAAAAGCCGTTAAAGATTTTGTTAGAAGTAAATCCTATAGTTCTTACGACAGGTTTTCTCACCAGGGGTTTTTAAGAAACCTTATCATTAGAAAGGCACGCTTTACTAAGCAGATTATGGTAGGCATAGTTACCACGACTAGAGGAGAGTTTGACAGGCAAGGGTTTGTTGATGCGTTAAGAGGGCTTTCTTTAGAGAGTCAAATAAAATCTATTTACTGGATTGGCAATGATTCGTTGTCCGACGCCGTAATTTTTGAGAAGAAAGAATTGATTTTTGGCAGCGCCTTTATAATGGAAGAGTTAGGCAGCTTGAAGCTGAATATAGGGATTGATTCGTTTTTTCAGAATAATTCTTTAGGAATAGGAGACCTTTACGCGCGGATAAAGAAGTATGCGGGGTTGGAGGGAAGTGAGCGCATTTTAGACCTTTTTTGCGGAGTGGGTTCTATCGGGCTGTTTCTTGCTGACAGCGCTAAATTCGTATGGGGAGTTGAAGTGCAGAAAGAAATTGTTGAGGTAGCCTGGCAGAACGCAAAGAATAATAATATAAATAATATTTCTTTTTTCTTCTCCGACGTAAGAAGATTTCTTAACAGCCAGGGAGCGTTTTATAAAGACATAGATATACTGATAATGAATCCCCCGCGAAGCGGCCTTTCCAAGAAGATAATAAGAGCGGTGTTAAGGTTATCACCTAAGACAATTTTTTATTCTTCCTGTAACCCTTCTTCTTTCTTTACGGATTTAAAAGGGCTGACTACGAATTATAAAGTTGATTTTATTGAATCTTTTGATTTTTTCCCCCACACGCCCCATTTAGAGTGCCTGGGGGTTTTACGAAAGAATAATTAAATCTTGACTAAATTATATCTGATAGTAAAATTTTACTAATAAAATTTTAATAATAGATGAAAAGGTGTTTTAATTAGATGTAGTTGGTTGATAATGTAGGAGTTATGTAATTTTTAGGCATGAACGTTAAAGATTTAGTTTTAAAACAGGCTTACTTCTATCCTCAGAAAACTGCGATTGTTTTTGGTGACAAAGAGATCAGCTTCTCACAGTTAAGAGACGCATCTTTTAAACTATCCAATTACCTCGCTAATCTTGGAATTAAGAAAGAAGATAAAGTGGCAGTGTTCCTTCCTAATACGCCAGAAGCTGTAATTGGGTTTTTAGGGACATTTTGTATCGGAGCATGTCTGGTGCCTTTAGATTTTATGTTGACTGAAAGAGAAATAACGCATTTTGTAAACCATAGCCAGGCGAAAGTTTTAATTACTCAAGCGAAGAAAGGCGTAAGTTTAACTAATATTAGAAATAACTGTCCCGCGTTAGAAAAAATAATTGTTTGTCACCAAGGGGCAGAAGGCTTTTGCTTCTGGCAGGACGTTTTAGAAAAGAGTTCAGCCTCTGAGCCGTCAGTTCAAATAAACGAAGATGATATGTCTTCTATATTTTATACTTCCGGTTCCACCGGTCATCCCAAGGGAGTTATGCTTACTTACAAGAATTTTGACGCGCCTTTAAAATGTATAGAGCACCACTTAGAGTTATCTTCTCAGGATACGATTCTTTGTCCCGGCCTGCCCTTCTCGCATTTAGGAGGGCTTGATTATATACTGCTGATGCTGTATTTTGGCCAGACACTTGTTTTGATGCAGAGGTTTATCCCCTTGGAATTGTTAAAAAATATAGAGAGACATAAAGTTACGCTTTTCTGGATAGTTCCTGCGATGTATATAGCAGTTCTTTCTTTGAAAGAATACGATAAGTTTGACCTTTCATCGTTGCGTTACGCTGTTGTTTTCGGTGCTCCTTCCTCGCCTATTTTACTTAAGAGGTTTCAGCGGATTTGTCCTAACGCCCACCTTATTAACGGCTGGGGTATGACTGAAACAAGCGCGCCTAATTGTTTCCTGCCGCCGGGAATAGAAAAGATAGATAGCGTAGGAAAGTTCTCTTCTGGTATGCAGGCAAAGATTGTTGATGAAGAAGGCAGGCCCAAAGGCATAAATGAAGAAGGCGAGCTGTGGGTTCACGGCGAAGGCGTTATGAAAGGCTATTATAAAGAGCCGCAGTTGACGCAAGAAGTGTTAACCGGCGATGGGTGGTTAAAAACAGGAGATATTGCTAAGTTTGATAGAGACGGGCTTTGTTATATTGTCGGCAGAAAGAAAGATATGATTAAGGTGGCGGGTCAGGTGCTTTTTTCCTGCGAAGTTGAAGAAAAGATTATGCAGCACCCTAAAGTAACCGAGGCAGCTGTAATCGGGAGTTTTGATAAGTTAAGGGGTGAGGTGCCCAAAGCATTTATTGTTGTAAAAGAAGAAATAGATGCGCAGGAGTTAAAAGATTTCTTGAAAGAGCGGCTGGCCCATTTTAAGATTCCGCATCAATTTGAAGTTGTAGCCGAGTTGCCGAAAAACCGTGTAGGAAAGATTGATAAACAAGCGCTTAAGAAATCCCTAGTTGACAGTCCGCAGCCCGCGGT
Source organism: Candidatus Omnitrophota bacterium (assembly GCA_020343495.1). Taxonomy (GTDB): domain Bacteria; phylum Omnitrophota; class Gorgyraeia; order Duberdicusellales; family 4484-171; genus JAHISK01. The sequence continues at coordinate 174,032 of CP070797.1, forward strand.
AGAAAAATAAACGAAAGGAGAGAAGTTATGATGCAAAGAGACATTCATTTGACGGCAGAAGGGCTCTTGTATTCTTTACAATTTAAACCGGGTGATTTTGGAGAAATTGCTTTAGTCAGCGGCCAGCCCCAGCGCGCTGCCAGCTGCCTGAACTTTTTAGAAAACCCTGTTAAGAACTTTACTTTTTTTGGATATACTTTTTGGACGGGAACGTATAAAGGTAGAAAAACTACTGTCGGCAACGGCGGGTTTTATGCTCCCGACACCGCCTTCGTTACGGAACTTCTTTGTAAAGGTGGCATTAAAACTTTGGTAAGGTTAGGTTCGTGCGGGGCGTTAAAAGAAGATATCGGTATCGGAGACCTCATTGTTGCTGATACTTCTCTTAGAGGAGACGGAGTAACAAGTTATTATGTTGACGATAGTTTCATCGGGGCAGCCACTAAAGATTTAACGCAAGATTTGTTTGATTTGTCTTCGGCTCAAGTAAAAACGCATAAAGGCCCTGTTTGGACTACCGACGCCTTATTTAAAGAAACCAAAGAAGTCGTTAACCCTATTATTGAGAAAGGCGCGATAGCCGTAGATATGGTAACTAACCCTTTCTTTACTATTGCTAACATAAAAGGAGTAGAAGTTGCCGCTGTTCTTTCGGTGTCGGATAACTTAATTACAGGACAGTTAGGGTTTAGCGATATTAAGTTTTTTGATTCACAGAGGAAGATGATAGATGTTGTTTTTGGGTTGGTTGAGAAAGCTAGCGTTTAGCGCCGTACCCGCTATACGCTATTTTTAGGAGGGTTGTATGTCTCAAATAAAATGGGAAAAGAAAGCACAGGAGAAATTTAAAGAAGCAGTTTCAAAAATGCCTTTGTTTCATCGCAGGATTGCCGAGAAGCTGGTCAAAGAAAGTGCCGAAGCTATTGTGCGTGAGAAGAACAGGCAGGAAGTTACCGAAGAAGACGTTGTGCGGGCTTTTTTTAAAGAAGTCCCGCCGGCTTTTAAAGGGATGATGGTTAGACTTTTGGCAGACGCGGGGATAGAGTATAAGAAATATATTTCTGAATAGTTTGCCAGTTGCAATTTTCTAATGATTAATCAGCACGTTATTGAAATAAATGCGCCGAAAGAAAGGGTATTTAAAGAAATAGTTCTTTGGGGTGAAAGCATCTGGTGGCCTAAAGATTCGTTGATGAAATTCATAAATTTAAATGAAGAGATAGATGTCGGCACCGTCTATTTACAAAAAGTAAATCTTACCTTTGGGCCGCGCTGGCAGGCGAAAATTACGGATATTAAGGATTTGTGTTCTGTAAGGAGAGATTTTCTTGACGGGATGTTTTGCGGATACGAAGTCGTAGAAGTTAGGTCTGATAGCCGGGTATGCCGCGTAACTTATAAAATGCATTATTCTTTAAAAGGGATTTTCAATAAGGTGATGTGGAGAGCCGCGTTTGAGAAGCTGCATAATAAGAATATAAAAAATATTCTTGAGAGTTTAAAGGAGCATTTAGAAAAAACCAATAAAAATGCAAATTAAAGATACCAATAAAATAGCAGTCGTTGATTTGACGAAGGAAGAGGTACGGATAAAAGACGTCCCTTTTGAGCTGATAAAAAAGTATATAGGAGCCAGAGGCCTAAACTCTTACTTGCTTTATAAATATAGCGATACATCAGCGCACCCTTTATCAGCAGACGCCCCCTTTATTGTAGGCACAGGCGCTTTAGTCGGGTTAGACGGCCTAAACTTCTCAAGGACAACCATAACCGCAAAGTCGCCGGAATCGGGGTTGTTAGGCGACGCTAATGTCGGCGGCGGGTTTGGCGTGAACCTGCGCAAAAACGGCATTGGTTATCTACTAATAAAAGGGAAAGCAGCGTCTCCTAAAATAGTGGTTGTTGGGAAAACAGGTGTTGAGATTAAAGACGGCGCTCACCTGTGGGGAAAAGATACGCAGCAGACTCAAGGAGAGATTCGCAAGGTTTACCGGGGCAGCGAAAGTTTATGTATTGGCCCGGCAGGAGAGAACAAAGTTGTTTTTGCCAACCTTATTAACAGGAAGAAAAATTCCGCCTCCCGATGCGGTATGGGCGCGGTGTTAGGGTCAAAGAACGTAAAAGCTATTGTTGCTTTAGATAACAGCGAAGAGCTGGAAGTTTATGATAAAGAAGGTTTTTTTGGTTGCGTAAAAGAGATAAACCAGTTTTTGCAGAAAGAATTTTTGATGGATAGATTGAAAGAGTTCGGCTCCAGCCATTTGTACGAAATTATTAACGAAAGCATAGGAATGGGCAGGGTAAAGAACGGCAGGACGCTTGCTTTTCTTAATAACGAGAATATAAACCCTGAGAATTTAAAGAAGTTTCATAAGGAAAGGGCAGGGTGTAAGAAGTGCGTTGTCAAATGCCAGATGGTTTATGAGTATGAAGGCATTAAAAACGAAGGCCCTGAATACGGGGTGATGGCTCATTTCGGCCCGGTGTTAGGTATAGGCAGGTTGGAAAGCACGCTTGTGCTTAACGATTTAGTGAACCGCTTAGGGCTTGATGCTTCTTCAACGGCAAACATAATTGCCTGGTTAATTGAACTTTATCAGGAAAAAGTTATTGATGGTAAAGTAACCGGTGACAGAGAGTTCAGATGGAACGATTTTGAGTTAGTTAAGACCTTAATAGAAGAGATTGCCTATAGAAATGGTATAGGCAACTTTATAGCAGAAGGGCCGCGGGTTATGGTGGGGCAGTTAGGCCGGGAAGCGCAGAAGTATTTGTGCTGGACAAAAAATTTGGTTCAGTCAGAACCGGTTGATTTAAGGTATTTACCGGCTTTTGCTTTGAGTAATTCGGTTGCATCGCGCGGCAGCGACCATTTGCGTAGCCGGCCTATCTGGGTTGCTTTTGAGTTTCCTTCGGAGGCGTTAGAAGGCATTTACGGCGCAAATGTAGACGGAGCAGCGCTTTCATATAAAGATAAAGGCAAAATTGTAGCCTGGTGGGAACATTATTTAGCCATGTTTGATATGTTAGGGCTTTGTAAGTTTTTAGGGTTTCATACCATGCCGCCGGGCATAGAGTTTTCTTATTTTTCAAGGTTAATGGAAACTGCTTACGGAGGGAGTTTCCCTGTCCAGGACCTTCAGAAAAGCGGCGAGCGCCTGATTAATATAGAGAGGCTTTATTTAGAACGCCACGGTATAGACAGGAAAGATGATTACCCTCCCAAAAAAGTTTTTCTTCCCTTAGTTGAGAAAGAAGGAGTTAGAGAAGAAGATAAAGAAGTAAAATTAGATAGAGCAAAGTATGACGAAATGTTAGATGAGTATTATACGGTGCGCGGCTGGGATTTAGACGGAAAAGTAAAAAGAGAGACAATAGAAAAGTTAAAATTAGAAGCAGAGGTTTTTAGTATGAAAGCAGCGGTTTTAGGCGTGGGAGCAATAGGCGGCCTGGTTTTAGGATACTTAAAAGAAAAAGGAATTGATGCGTGCGGGGTGGCCAGAGATTACCAGATAACGCCTTTATCAGAAGAGGGAATAGTAATTGAGGGGGCCAGAGGAAAGAAAAAGGTGAGCAATTTATCGGTTTATCCCCGTTTACAGGAAAAAGTTGATTTAGCTATTTTTTCTACCAAAACGCAGGATTTAGAAGAGGTTATCGTCAGTAATTTAGATTATTTAAAAGATGCCTACCTGCTGACTACGCAGAACGGCGTTGCTGCCGAATATATATTAGGTAAGTATTTTGATAAGAGTAAAATCGTTTCCGGAATTGTTATGTTCGGGGCCACGTTTTCTTCACCTAACAAAGTGCTTCATAATTTTGAGGGCAGCGTGATTTTAGGAAACGTGTTTGGCGAGGATTTAGAAGCAGCCAGGATAGTGCAGAAATTCTTAAGCCCGGCGTTTGAGGCTAGCGTTGTTTCAAATGTAAAGGGCAAGAAATATTTAAAGCTGTTTATAAACTTAAATAATTGTATCCCTGCTTGTCTGGGAAAGTCCATGCAGCAGGTGTATAGTGATTTAGAAGTCAGCCGTCTTGCCGTAAAGCTTATAGCTGAGGCGTATAAAGTGGTTAGCGCAAGCAACATAGGTTTAGAAGATTTGCCTACTTACCCGGCGCAGAGAGTGCAGGCGTTAGCAGCTATGGGGCAAGGGGAGGCCGCCGCACTTTTTTCTAAAATAATGACTTCTTTAAGTAAAGAGCCGCTTTACGGCTCAATACTGCAGAGCATTAAAAGAGGAAAATCGTCGGAAATAGACTATATAAACGGCCAAGTCATCAAACTGGCAGAAGAAAACAATATAGAAGCGCCGTTGAACGAGAAAATCGTTGCCTTAGTTCACCGCGTTGAGGATACAAAGGAGTTTTTATCAAAAGAGGAGCTTTTAAGAGAAGTTGATACAGTAAACGAAGGAGTGAGTATGCAGGAATCTAATAAGGCTTTGAGAGTAAAGTTCCCTAAATTGAAATTAACCGTGATTGATAAGAAAGATTATTGTTACCATAACTATAACGTGGGAGACGAATTTATTTTTGATGACTTTACGCACCCCCCTAAACATTTTTGCAGCGGCTTTATAAAGTCAGTGTTTCCCTGCCTTTATGCGTTGACTTTCGGGGCAAAGTTTAAGTTTATGGAGAATATGCGTTCAATTACTACTACTTGTCCGGATAACGCTAAACTTTCCTTTAAGGTAGAGTTGTTAAATGACGAGGGAGAAGTTGTCGTTGACCCTCAAATAGAGAAACCAGCAGGGCCTTCTCCTGCGAAGATGGTTATAGAAGTGCAGGAATTGGTGGGAAAGTGTTTTTATAACTATAAAAAAGGCGATAAGTTTGAGGTTACGGGATTAAAAACTCCCCCTAACTTCTGCGGCGCGGCGTACAGCGTTTTGTTTCCCGTGTTGTTTGCGTTGAACTTCGGCGCTTCGTTTTCCTTTGAAGATAACCCGGTTTGTAAAACCAGCACAACCTGTCCGGACGGCGGCAATATTAAGTTTAAAGTCACCAGAGTAGAGAAATAGGAGGAAACAGTAATGAAACGAGTTGTTGTTACAGGTTTAGGAATTATTGCTCCCTGTGGAGAGGATAAACGCACGTTTTATAAGAATTTAATAGAAGGAAAAAGCTGCACAAGGAAAGTAGAGAATTTTGACGTATCATTGTTTAATTCCAGGATTGCTGCCCAGGATTTAGATTTTGACCCTGCTAATTTCGGCATATCGCAGCAGGACGCCCAGCGCATGGACAGGTATGTTCAGTTTGCCGTGGCCGCGGCAAAGCAGGCAGTCAGCGACGCAAACATAGATTTTTCTAAGCTTAATTTATACAGAAACGGCGTGGTTTTAGCTAACGCTATATGCGGCACGCGCTTTATGGAGGAAGAGTTTCTTTTGGTGACGGATTGGGGTAAAAACCCTATTGACCCCAGAAAGGGCAGGCCCTACCTTTATGATGCGGCGATGTTTAATACGCCTTGTTCTGAGATTTCAGCTCTTTATGGGTTAGGCGGCATAAACTGCACCATATCTACCGGGTGCACTGCCGGTACGGATTCCGTTGGGTTTGCTTACGAATTAATAAAAGAAGGCCGCCAGGACTTAATAATTTCAGGTGCTTCGGAGGCGCCGATAACGCCTATTACGTTTGGGGCGTTTGACGTAATCAACGCTATTTCAAAAAGAAATGACGAACCGCAAAAGGCAAGCCGGCCCTTTGATAATAAAAGAGACGGGTTTGTTTTATCTGAAGCAAGCGGAATTTTGGTTTTGGAAGAGTTGGAACACGCCCTTAACAGGGGCGCGCACATTTATTGTGAAATAATCGGGTTTGGAACGACCTGTAACGCCTTTCATATGACGGATTTACCTGCTGACGGAGAAGCCATGGTAAATTGTATAAAGATGGCGTTTGACGACGCCAGAATTGATAAAGAAAAAATAGATTATATTAACACCCACGGGTCATCCACCCCGCAAAACGACGTTTTTGAAACTAACGCTTATAAAAAGTTTTTCGGCGAGTACGCCTATAAAATGCCTATAAGTTCTATTAAGTCTATGATCGGCCATCCCCTGGCTGCGGCTAACGCCGCCGAAAGCGTGTTGTGCGCGATGATTTATCAGAACAACATCTTGCCTCCTACGATTAACTTGGAGGAGCCGGACCCAAGATGCGATTTGGATTATATACCTAACAAGGCGCGCCCCAAAAAAGTAGATTATATTCTAAAAACAAGCAGCGGGTTTTCAGGGATTCATTCATCGCTCATATTTAAACGTTGGGAGGAAAACTAATGCAGAACAGAATTGCTGTAACAGGAGTGGGGGTAGTTTCTCCCGCGGGGTTAAAGAAGGAGACGTTCTGGGCGAACTTAAAAGCAGGCCGCTCTTGCGTTGACCACATAAAAAGGTTTGACGCTTCTTTATACCCTTCGCGTATTGCCGGCCAGGTCCACCAGCTGGACGCCTATTCTCATTTGTCGGGGCGGCTGACAAAAAAAATAGATGTTTTTGCTCACATGGCGCTGGTGGCGTCCGAAGAGGCAATAAAAGACGCAAACTTAGATTTAGGCAGTTGCGATAAAGATAGAATCGGCGCGTTTATGGGTAATGCTTTAGGGGGATGGCTCTTTGCCGAAACCGAGTTAAGAGACCTTTACCTTGAAGGAAGAGAAGGAATCTCTCCTTACATGGCGTCAGCCTGGTTTCCTGCAGCGTCGCAGGGGCAAGTTACGATATATTACGGGCTTCGCGGGTATAGTAAAACAGTTGTTTCAGACAGGGCGTCCTCTGCCCTGGCAATGTGGTACGGCGCAAAAGTTTTAAGAGATAAAAAGAACGACTATTGTCTTGCCGGAGGAATGGAAGCTCCCATTACCCCCTATGCGTTGTTGTCTGCTAACACCCACGGCAGTTTATCAAAAAACAATTTAACACCCAAGACAGCGTATAAGCCTTACGACTTGTACCGTGACGGGTTTGTGTTGGGAGAAGGTTCAGGCATTGTCATTTTAGAAAGAGAAAAAGACGCCCTAAAGAGAGGAGTGAACATATACGGGTTTATAAAAGGTATCGGGTTTAGCTGCGACGGCAGCCATAGAATAAAGCCTGCCTTAAGCAGCCAAGCTTTAGAGGTTGCTATTAAAGATTGTATTAGAGATTGCCGGTGGAGGGAGCAAGACGTAGATTATATCTGTTTAGACGCAGAAGCTACGGAGTTAGGAGACATTTTAGAAGTAAAAGCGCTCAAAGGTGTGTTCGGGAAGAAATTAGGGGACATTTCTTTAAGCGCTCCTAAAAGTATGTTTGGTAATTTACTGGGAGCGCAGACCTCGCTGGATTTGATTGCCACTCTGCTTTCTATGCAGAACAGTTTAGTGTTACCGACAATAAATTTTGCCGAACGCGATTCTTACTGCGATATAGATTGTACGCCTGGGCAAGCCGTTGCCAGAGAAGTTAACAAAGCCCTTATTATAGCGCGGGGCAGAGGCGGAGTTAATGTAGTTGTGGGGGTTGAGAAAAATTAAAGGAGGTAGCGATGGGAGTAAGAGAAGACGTGTTAGGAGTTATCTGTAACGTTTTAGATGTAGGCGAAGACCAAGTAAAGATGGAGCAGAATTTATACGATTGTTTAGGAGTGGACTCAACGGAAATGGTAGAGTTGTCCGTATCCTTGGCTAAGAAGTTTGGCATTAAGTTAGAGCAGAGAGAGATAACTAACAAACATACGCCGTTTCAGATTTCGGACATAATAGAAAAAAAGAAGAACAATTGAATTATGAAAATAATTGATTTAAGTCTGCCCATAGACGACAGAGCATATGAAGTGCACGATATCGCTATTGAGAGAGTTTCTCATAAAGAAGGCGTGGAGAAACTTAATAAAGTTTTGATGGATAAGGCCCCTGATGGGAAACAGCGCTATTTAGCGGGAGAGCGGATTATCAGGAAAGAAGATTTGCCGGATGAGGAGTTTTTGTCTTTAGAAATAGTTCATTGCCCTGTGCACATAGGAACGCACTTAGATTATTCTTACCATTACGGAAGTAAATCACAGGCAAGGCCGTCAAAGACAGCCGAGCAGATACCTTTAGAGTGGTGTTATCAAGACGCCGTAAGGTTAGATTTGTCCGGCAAGAAAGCAGCGCAGGTTATTGGCGCCGCTGATTTAGAAGAGGCGTTAGGAAAGATAAACTGCCACCTTAAGCCTTTAGACATTGTCTTATTATATACAGGGGCGGACAAGTTTTTCGGCAGCCAGGAGTATTTTTCAAATTACCCCGGCGTTGATACGACAGCGATTGATTACCTGCTTGATAGGGGAGTTAAGATATTCGGTGTTGATACCATGGGAATAGACCGGCCGTACAAATTTATGATGAAAGAGTTCCTGCAGGAGGGAAAAACGTCCAGTTTATGGCCGGCGCACTTTTACGGAAGGAAGAGAGAGTTCGCCCATATTGAGAGGCTTACTAATTTAGATAAATTACCTGATTTCGGGTTTAAAGTTATTTGTTTGCCAATAAGAATCAGGCAGACCGGCGCTGCCTGGGCAAGAGTTGTGGGAATATTGGAATAGTCAAAGGAGGTAGTTATGGCGCATACGGTTAATTCTATTGTTATCAGTGCCCCTTACGGGAAAGTGTTTGATTTAAGTAACGATATTTCCCGGTGGAAAGAGTTTTTCAAGGAGTATACCGAGTCCGATGTTTTAGAAGAAAAAGACAACAAACTTATTTTTAAATTAACCCATGAGAACGGAAACAGCTGGAAATCTCAAAGGCTGCTTTTTAAAGAAAATAAGTTTGCGTTTGCCGAAAGAATTGAGCCGATGTTTCCTTTTGAGTATATGAAGATTTTGTGGCTTTACAGAGAGGTGCCCCAAGGGATTGAAATGAAATGGATTCAGGATTTTAAGATGGATAAGGGAGCGAAGTTTAATGATGCGCAGGTTGAAGAAATAATCAATAAACATTCCGTTGAGAACTTAAAGAGGTTCAAGGAGATTATTGAGAAAGAATAATGAGTAAGAGAAGTTTCGTTATCTTTTGTTTAAGCTTTTTTACGGTATCGTTTGGGGTTGCGGCTATGGCAGCGTTGATCCCCTCCATATCAGCTTATTTTAATATGGGACAGGACTATACCCTAAGGCTTACCTGGTTATACATGCTTCCCTACGGGGTGTTTGCTTTATTCTGGGCGCCTTTAACCAGAGTAGTTAAAGTGAAGAAGATATTTCTCGTGACAACCGTGGGGTTTTGTTTGTCGGCATTATTTTTTAGCCTTTCCCAGAGTATAAGGCAGGCGTTTATTTTCAGGTTTTTTATGGGCTGTTTCGGATGCAGTTTTGTGCCGCTTATTCTAATTACCATAGGCAAAACCGTTTCTGCCGGCCAGAAGCCTAAGTTTATCGGCATCCTTTTTTCTTTAGCGTACTCCTCCACTTTTATCAGCGTTTTTTTAAGCGGGTTTCTGCATTGGAAACTTATTTATTTGATTCCCGTGGGTTTAAGTTCCCTTGTGTTTGTGCTGGCGTTGTTCTTTTTAGAGGACTTTGATTTTAGGGGAGAGAAGTTTAAAATCAGTTATGTCCAGACAGTTAAAGACAGGGAGGCTCTGTTGTTTTTTATTGTCATTATGTTAGGCAGTTTCATTTACCATAGTTTACAGCAGAGGTTAGGAGTGTATTTAAACAAAACATATTTGATGCAGCAGGTGTTGATAAGCGCAATTTTTACCGTGGCAACAATAAGCGCGATATGTTTTCAGTTCCTGGGAGGAATTTTCAGCTCGCGGTTTGGAAACATAAAAATTACGCGGCTGGGGTTCTTCCTGATGGCGGCATTTACTTTATCGCTTCTTTTCATACAGAGTTATAAACTGGTGTTTTTTGTTATTCTTTTATGGAGTTCAGGCTGGGCCCTGACGCACGTGGGCTTATCAGCTCATCTTACGAGTTTTCCCGACAGGATTTTAAGAGACGCCTCTTCCCTTAACAGCGCCCTGCGGTTTAGTTTCGGCGGGTTAGGAGCGTTTATTGGAGGGGTGTTGGTTTCTTTAGTGGGGTTTAAAGTCCTTTTTGGCATAGTGGGAATAAGTGCTTTAGCTTTAGGGTGTTGTTTAAACAAAGTCGTAATTAAGAGATAGAAAAGGAGAAAGTATGAATAAGTTATTGGAAAACAAGGTATGTATTGTTACGGGAGCCAGCGGCGGTATAGGTAAATCTATTGTAGAGAGACTGTCAGAGGCGCAAGCTAAGCTTGTTCTGGCAGCCAGAAGGCTGCAGGTTTTGGAAGAAATCAAACACACGCTTGCCGATAAAGATAATGTTTTGTGTGTTAGCTGCGATGTTACCAAACAGCAGGATTTAACTAAGTTGGTGGATGAGGCAGTGAGCCGTTTTGGAAGAATAGACGTTCTCATTAACGGCGCAGGAGTATCCAGCCAGCATCCTTTTTGGCAGCAGCCGTTACCTGACATAGAAAAAGTTATGTTTACCAACTATTATAGTTACGTTATGCTTTCGCGGTTAGTGGTTAACTCAATGAAAGAAAACAGGGCCGGCCACATTATTAATATTACCAGCGGCTCTGTCATGGTTGACCCGCCGCCGAGAAATTTCATAGTTTATACGTCTTTAAAAGTTGCTTTACGCGCGTTTGCAAAAGGGCTTTTTTGGGAGATGAGAGATTTTGGCATAAAAGTCACTTCAATTTTTCCCGGGGTAACTAAAACACCGTTAACCGGTAAGTTGAAGGAAGTCTCTGTTGATGAAGACAGGCTTATGAACCCGGAGGCAGTAGCTGATACGGTTATGTTTGCGCTTAATCAGTCCGGCAACACCTGCCCTTTAGAGCTGGCAGTAATAAATCAAAGAACGCCTTGGACAAAGCCGGTTATACCGTTTAAACAGGATCACCCTAAACAGTAATATAAGGAGGATGAGAATGAAAATTTTATTCGTTATGCCGAAAGTCGGTGCCTGGGCAACGCACGGGCAGCACTGCGCGCCTAACCAGTTTTACGCCCAATTAATCGCTTATGTTAGAGAGAAAAATTTAGCTCAGGCCTATTCAATAGATGCCCGGGCGCAAAATTTAGATTTTGATTCCATGATCGCTAAAATTAAAGAGATTAGCCCTGACGTTGTTTTTTTTGGGGAAATTTTACATTCAACCGGCGGGTTTGCGCCTATCTGGCATTATATTAAGACTGCAGAAAAAGTTAAAGAAATACTGCCCCCTACTAAGATTGTTGTGGGGGGCTTGTGGTTTTCAGCGTTGTTTGAAGATACTTTAAAAAGGCATCCGGCAATTGACTTTGTGGTTATTGGCGAGGCAGAACTTACTTTAGCAGAGCTGCTGGGAGCGTTAAGAGAGGGTGCAGTTGATTTTTCTTCCATTGCCGGGCTTGCCTCCAGAAAGGACGGCCGGGTAGTGGTAGGCCCGCATAGAGAACTGATAAAAAATTTAGATATTTTACCGACGCCGGCTTATGATTTGTTTCCTATGGCTAATTACGTAGGCCATACTCATTGGAAACCGTTTTGTGAGTTGCTGGTTTCCCGGGGCTGTCCCGGGGGATGCCTGTTTTGTTATGAGTGGTCGCAGTACGACCCCCGGTCTCCTCGGGATTTTGTTTCCTGGAGGATAAAGTCTGCGGCAAGAATTTTAGATGAGTTAGAGGAACTGAATAAAAAGTACGGAGTCGGCGTTGTCGTTTTTCAGGATGACGCTTTCAATGTGTCTAAGGAAGTGGTTGATCAAGTATGCCGGGGAATGATTCAGCGGCAAATTAAAATGAACTGGGTTATCCTTGGCAGGGCCGACGACTGGGTAAAGCAGCTGGACATTTTGCCTTTAATGAAAGAAGCAGGGATGTTTATGGGGCTGCTGGGCGTTGAGGTTGAAAGCGATGAAGAGCTGAAAAGAATCGGTAAAAGCATAAGCACTCAGCAAATAGTTGAGACTATCCAGGCGTTGCGTAAACAGGACGTAATGAGTATAGGGACTTTTATGGTCGGGTTTGAAGATGACGATGAGGCGACAGTTAAAAGAAGGTTTGAGTTTGCAGATAGAGCTGACCCGGACATTTTTGCTTTGCAGTTTTTTACGCCGGTGCCGGGGTCTCCTTTATGGAAGAAGTATATTGATAAGGGGTGGATTAATGTGGGCAATCTGGATTTAAGAGACTGGGATTTTCAGCACCCGGTTGTTCCTACAAACCATCTTTCCATAGAAGACGTGGGAAGGCTGGGGAGCTGGTGTATGAGAGAGTTCTTTTCTAAAACCGAACGCGTTAGCCGCCTTTTTCAGGGGTCATACCATAAGCTGGCAACGTTATGCGTAAGAGATTTTATGGAGAATATCAGCAGTTTTGAAAGCGCAGCTACAAAGAAAAAGAATGCGCAAGTTGAAGTTAAATGGGATGAGATAGTAGAGAAAAAGTTTAAAGAAGCAGTTTCAAAGATGCCGTTTTTTCACCGCCGCATTGCCGAGAAATTGGTGAAAGCAAAGTCAGAGAGCATTGCCCGCCGGGAAAATAACGGAGAGATTTCCGAAGGAGTGTTGGTGAACGCTTTCTTTCAGGAAACGCCAGCAGTTTTTAAAGGGTTGATGAAAGGCGTTTTGAAGGAAGCGCAAATTGATTACAACAAATACGTAAATGAAGAATAATTATGTTATGTGACGCCCATATTCATTTTATCCCGCAAGAGTTATCTGTTCATACTTCCTTTTATAAAGGAGTCTGGACGGATAAGGGTAAGCTTTATGATTTTTTGGATATTCATAATATAGGAAAAGCTTTGCTGGTTTACCCTTCCACTGACGCGCATATGAAACTGGGCTCTTTTGGTGAAGTTTGCCGGCTATACAACGCTATGATAGAAGGGCTGGTAAAAGAAAATAACAAGATTGGCGCCGCAGCTATTATTGATGTAAATAATTCCAAGAACAGTTGGGAAATTATAAAAGAAGTAAAAGACAAAGGGTTTAGCGCGGTGAGTTTGCCGTCTAGTTTTGACGGCGAGTTTCTTAAAGCGGAAGCGCATTCTTTATTTGAGGCAATTGAAAAGAATGAGTTAGCCGTGTTTATTCACCCGCAGACGATGAATCCTATCGGGTTTGAAAGGGTAAAAGACCCGTTGCTTATGCCGGTGTTAGAATACAGTTTTGATATTTCTATGTGTTTAGGCCTGTTTATGATGCAGGGAGTTTTTGATAAGTTTAACATAAAATTTATATTTTCTGCTTTAGGAGGGGTAATACCTTTTCTAAAAATGCGGTTTGACAGGGTCTATAGCATGCTTCGCTCAAGAGGGTTAGTTAAAGATTTAGGAAAGATGCCTTCACAGATTTTAAGAAAAGTGTACGTAGATACATCCGGGGCAACTTTTAAAAATATTGAGTTAGCAATTGAGTTGTTTGGAGAGGATAAAATTCTCTGGGGGTCAGACTATCCGGTTAACTCCCCCGTTAAAGAGAACGTTTCGGTGTTAGACGGGTTAGGCCGGGACAGGAAAGAAAAAATTACCTTTAAAAATTTTATGGGAGTGTTTGCAGAGTAAAATGAAAGTTTATTCTAACGGCAAGATTTTAGAGAAAGACGACTTGCGGGAAGTATTTGAACCGGGATTTCTGTTTGGATGGGGCGCGTTTGAAGCATTACGCACCTACGATAGAAAACCGGCTTTTCTTAATTTACATATTGAGCGGTTAACTAAAAGTTTAGGCCTTCTGGGGATAGAGGCTCCCGATATAGATTTTAAAGAGAAAATAGAAGAGTTGGGTTCCCTTAATAGTCTGGATGACGCTTATGTCAGGATTACAGTTTATAAAAAAAGAAAAGGGAGCGGTACGCTTATTTACGCCGATAAGTTTGGCTATTACCCTCCGGCTATGTATGAGAAAGGGTTTAGCGCCGTTATTTCGCCGTACAGCCGCAATACTCACGGGATTTTTTCCCGCCTTAAAACATTAAGTTATGTTGAAAGCAGGATGTCCTGGTACCAGGCCCAGAAAGTAAATAAAGATGAAGCGCTCATATTGAGTTTAGAAGGGTTCTTAGTTGGGGGAGCAAGAAGCAATGTTTTCTTTATAAAAGACAGGAGAGTGTTTACGCCTTCTGTTTTATACGGGGCTTTTCCCGGAATAACGAAAAAGAAAGTGGTGCAGATATTAGAGGATTTAAAGCTGGAAGTTTGTGAAAAGAAGTTGACGGTTGATGAGTTATTTGGTTGCCAGGAAGCTTTTTTAACGAGCTCGTTATTGGAAGTTATGCCTTTGGTTGAGTGCGAAGGAAAAGTTTTAGGAAAAGGTGCCCCGGGAGAGATTAGCCGCCAAGTAGCTAAGCGGTATAGAAAAATTGTCCAGTCAAAAAATTAAATACAATGAATAGCCCGCTTTTGTTTCCCGTAAAATTAGACGGCAACAGGATTCTGGTGTTGGATGAGACTCTGCTCCCCCTTAAAGAAGAGTACATCGCCCTTGACAGTTTAGATAAAGCTTTATGGGTATTGAGCCAGATGAAAACGCGTTCTTTAGGCCAGGTCCTTTTGTTTTTTTACTGCTGTGTTTTGTTTGAGAGAAACTTCTCTATTGACGAAATCAGCAGAAAGTTTAAACAAAGAAGGCCTACGTTTGATTTTTTGTTTTTAGCGCAGATTTTGAAAGGGCAAATGCGAAAAATCCCTGATATTAGAGAAGCCGCTAACAGCTTTATTTGCGCCTTTGATAAGTTAAGAAGAAAGCGCAGCGCTGCGTTAGCGGATATTTTACCTGCTGACGCCAGCATTTTAACTATTTGCAATGTTAACGGCGAACTGATTTATTTATACCAGGCTCTCACAGAGAGGTCTAAAAGAGCAACTTTCATAGTTTGTGAAACCAGGCCGTATTTACAGGGAGTAAGGCTCTCCTTTTGGGAGTTGAGAAAGAACAATATCCCCGCACTTCTGATTTGCGATAACCAGGCTGCTTTGCTGATGCGCCGGCAAAGAATAAATTGCGTGGTTACAGGAGCAGACAGGGCAACAGCAAAGGGAGACGTTATCAATAAGGTAGGAACGTATTCTTTAGCTTGTTTAGCAAAGTATTTTAACATTCCTTTTTATTCGTTAACACAGTATCCCAGAGATATAGACGTTGAAACTATTCCTATTGAAGAAAGGCCCCAGCAGGAAGCGTTTATGTTTTTAGAAGGCGATTATTCGCACCTGGATGCATTTTATCCGGCGTTTGATATTACGCCGGCAGGGTTTGTTACTAAAAGCGTAGAACTGGCGGGTAGAAATTAATATGGAGTTAAAAGACATAAAAGATGCCACGTTAGTTTGGGGCGCGCTGTCCGCAGAAACGGTAAAACTCCTCAAAAAAACAGCAAGAGCAGTTGTTGTCCCGGAAATCCGGCCTGCTTTAGTGGGTTTATATCATAACGCCCCCCTGTTGAGGAAAGCCGATATTGAGGTTGTGTGTTGTTGTGATAACGTTGTGGGGCTGTTGTTTTATAAAGGTAAGATAAGTAAAACTGTGTTATGTTACAAAAGGCAAGTAGCGGCAGGAGTCGTTGCTAGAGCAGGCAGTTTATACGCGGCTTTATTGAGTAAACTGCACAAGGTGCCTGTAGAGGCGGTATTGGAAGGCAACGTTGATTGCCAGGGTGTTGATAAAGATGTATCCACGCTGGGAGGCAGGCGCCTGATAGGAGAAGATGATTGCACGCGGTTTGTTATTAAGCCCGATGATGAAGTCCTGGGAGAGGAGGTTTTAAGATGAGTTATAAAAGAGAAACGTCGCAGATAGTTAGCTGGGCGCATTTGCTTAACAAGCGAGGGTTTGTTACTGCCAGAAGCGGAAATATATCTTATAAAGTAGATGAGAACAAAATACTTATTACTTCGCACGATTGTTATTTAGGGTTTTTAGAGGAAAAAGATATCCTGTCGCTGGATTTGAGGGGTGGAGAGCAGAAAGACAAAAAAGAAGTCAGCAGTGAGAGGTTCCTTCATTTAGAGATTCAGAAGAAGTTTAAAGACGTAAAAGTGGTATTGCATACTCATTCCCCTTACACTACGGCTTTTTTTAATTATTTTGATGATTTAGAAAAGTTTTGTTTTGAAGTTAAATTTTATTTGGGTAATGTTTTGGTTATCCCTCAAGAGACGCCGACAGTTACGAATATAGAGCCGGTTATAAAGGCATTAGAGAACAGTAATGTCGTGGTTTTAAAAAACCACGGAGTTGTTGCTGTTGGCTCAAGCTTTACAGAGGCGTTTAGTTTAATTGAGTTGTTAGAAGAACAGGCAAAAGTTAATTTCGCTATAAAGGGCGCTATTGGCACGGTGGCTGCCCCGACTCAAAAAGTTAAAGAAAGGATGAGCCATTTATCCAGGTATAAGATGCTTTCAGGAGAGCATATAGAGAGGTTAGTTGAGCTGGTAAATAATGATCAGGAAGTTCAAGAATTAGGGCGAAAGTACGATTTAACCTGCACTTTAGCAGTAAAAAATCAGGATAAAGATGAGGCAGTATGTTTTTATTATGAAAAGGGTAAAATCGTAAAAGTAGATAACAGCCAGACGGCTGAGTTTTTGATTATTGGAGAAGAAGAAATACTAAAAAAAGTTTTTAACAGGGAAATAGACCCTTTTGTTGCATCAACTCAGGGTAAAGTCAAAACTAAAGGAGATTTTGCTAAAATGAGCAGGTGGTATCCGGTGCTGGTAAAAACTTTTAGTTTGTGGGAAAGAGCGCCGGTGTATTAGTTGATAGCCATAATTAGGAGGAATAAATGCAGCAATACAGCTATTATGTGGGAGGAGAGTTTAGAGATAGTAAAGATAAGATAGACGTTATAGACCCTTTTACACAGGAGAAATTTGCCAGGATTTCCCAAACGCCTCCTGAAGAGTTGAATTTTGCTGTTGATAGAGCAAAAGCCGCTCAAAAGAAGTGGCAAGACACGGAATTCAAGGAACGCGCGCACCTCTTAAGAGAAGTCGCTGAATCTATTTTTGACAGTTTAAGAACTCTGGCAGAATTAGAAACAAGAGAAATCGGCAAAACCTTAAAAGAATCCTTGTTCGTGGACATTCCTTTAGGCGCGGATTGTTTTAATTATTATGCCGCCTTCCTCCAATCGTTAGAGGAAGAGTCGCTCCAGAGCGAGTTGGGAATTGATTTGGTAAAGTATGATCCCTTCGGGGTAGCCGGCGTTTATCTTCCTTACAACGTGCCGGTAATGATTTTTGGGTTTAGCTGCGCGGCAGCTTTGGCAGCAGGAAACGCTTTAGTTATTAAACCGTCAGAGTACGGGTCTCTTTCTATTTTAGAGATGGTTAAAGCTATAGATAAGCTTGATATACCAAAAGGGTTAATTAATGTTGTCACAGGGCAAGGCTCAGATGTCGGCAGGCATCTGGCTGAAGCGGATATTGATATCATATCTTTTACCGGCTCAATGAAAACCTTAAAGAAAGTGGCTCTAGCTTCTGCGCAAACTCCCAAAAAGATGATATGTGAGTTAGGAGGAGTTAATGCGGCAGTTGTTTTTAGCGATGCCGACAGAGAAGCAGCTATTCAGAATGTGTTAGCATCGTCTTTTATGAAGCAAGGGCAGATGTGTATAGGAAGTAGTTTGGTTTTGATTGAAGAAGGTATTTATGAGGAGTTTGTTAAAGATTTGGTGGAGAGGACAAAAAAGATAAAAATTGGAAACCCTTTTTCTCCCGAGACCGGTATCGGGCCTCTTCCCACAAAAAAACATTTAGAAGAAGTGCACGCTAAAGTAAACCAGATGCGCAAAAGCGGCTCAAAGGTATTGTGCGGAGCAGACCCAAAAGGGTATTTTTACCCTCCTACCATCCTGGAAAGTAAAGAAATTATCTGTGAAGAATTTTTTGCGCCGGTAGTTGTTGTCAAGGAGTTTAAAACCAGCCAGGAAGTTGAGCGCGTGGTTGAGAGCGGCATCAGCGGCTTGGTTTTACAGATATGGACTTCTGATATGGGGGTAGCCAATTCCTTAGCTAAGAAAGCCAGGAGCGGCACAGTGTGGATAAACACTTTTACTCAAATGAATTCTCAAACTCCTTTTGGAGGAGCGGGAAGAAGCGGATGGGGAAGAAGTTTAGGCCGGTTCGGGTTTTTTGAGTATGTCCAGCCCAAACATATAGGTATAGGCTTTAAACCAAGCCCGGTTTGGGGATGGTTCGGCGTGTAAACCAGCGGGGTTTACTTGTCAGGAAAGGATGGTATAATATACCAACATGGTAATGATGGTAGAACGCGACAGAAAGAGCCAATTAAGGGAGAAATTATTAGAAAAGTTGCTATCTTTAACTCAGGAAGAGGTAAAAAGGAGGAGCGAAAATGTTGAAAAAATATTATCGGATTTACCTATATATAAAGATGCGAACGTTATTTTGGCGTATTACCCTTTAAGAGGGGAAGTTAATGTTTTAGGGATGATTGGGAAGGATTTAAAGATTAAGAAATTTTGTTTCCCGGTGATGGATTTGAAAAGAAAAGACTTGCGCGTTTTCGGGGTGAGCAGTCTGGATGAAGATTTCCTTCCAGGGCCTTATAAGATTATGCAGCCGGATATAAAAAAAACAAAAGAATTAGCAGTTAGTGACATAGATATGGTAATTGTTCCAGGGCTCGCTTTTGATTATCACCGTAATAGATTAGGACGCGGCGCGGGGTTTTATGACCGCTTTTTAAAACGATTAAACCCTTCTGCTAAAACAGTAGGAGTTGCCTTTGATTTTCAAATCTTAAAAGACCTTCCTGTTCATCCTTCGTATGACGAAAAAGTTGACGTTATCGTCAGCGAACAATCCGTGATTTAAGTAAACAGTTTGGGTTAGAGGAGTCTTTATCTTGTAGGTTGAGCCTTTGATTCTTCCCTTTATAAGGTGAGGAAGCCGAAAGGTTGATTGTAAAGGAGGGAACTATGGTTATATTTTATATAATAGCGGGTACAGTTTCAGGGTTAATTTGTGGCTGGTGGGTAGGAGAATTTTTAGAGAAGAAGAAGTTAAAAAAGGTAAAGGAAGACGCCCAGAAATTATTAAGAGACGCGCAGGTAAAAGCAGACGAGATTTTGCGTAAAGCTGATTTAGACGGCAAGGAGCTGCTTTATAAGTTAAGAGTTGATTTTGAAAAGAAAAATGCCGCTAACAGGGAAGAGTTATTTAGTTTGGAGAAGAGGCTTATCCAGAGAGAAGAGAATCTGGAGAAAAGGCTTGATTTCATTGAAAGCAGAGAAAGAGAAATTACCCGCCGCGAGGAAAGAAGCCGGGGGCTGTATCAAGAGTTAGAGAAGAAGAATTCAGTGTTGGACCAGTTAATAGAAGAGGAAAAAGAAAAGTTAAAAAAGATATCTTCTTTGACGCCTCAGGAAGCAAGAGAGCTTCTCCTGCAGAGATACGAAGAAGAGCTGCGTACGGAGAAAGCTAAGATGATTAGAGAGATGGAAGTAGAAGTTAAAGAAGAAATGGATAAAAAGGCAAGAGAGATAGTTTCGCAAGCTATTCAGAGGTGCGCGGTGGAGCATACTACCGAGACTACCGTAAGTGTTGTTCCTCTTCCCAACGACGAAATTAAAGGCCGTATTATAGGAAGAGAAGGCCGCAATATCAGGTCCTTTGAGATGGTTACCGGCGTAGATTTAGTTATTGACGATACGCCGGAGGCAGTTAGTTTGTCCAGTTTTGACCCTGTAAGAAGGGAAGTTGCCCGTATTGCTTTAGAGAAGCTGGTTCAGGACGGAAGGATTCATCCTGCACGAATTGAAGAAATTGTAGAAAAAACTAAGAAAGAGTTTGATAAAAAGTTAATAGAAGAAGGAAAAGCTGCTTCCTTTGACGTAGGGATTCATAATTTACATCCGGAGTTAATAAAGTTGTTAGGTAAACTGAAGTACCGCACCAGCTTCGGGCAAAACGCCTTGCAGCATTCTAAAGAGGTTGCTATTATTATGGGAACGTTAGCTGCTGAGCTGGAGTTAGATTCGCGCCTGGCTAAAAGAGCGGGGCTGCTGCACGATATCGGTAAAGCCGTTGACCACCAGGTAGAAGGGACGCACGCTCAGATAGGATCGGAACTTTTAAGAAAATACGGAGAAAATGATATAATTATTAATGCTGCGCAAGCCCATCATGAAGAGACAGAGTTTAGTTCTCTTTACTCGTTGTTAGCTTTAATTGCCGATGCAATTTCTGCTTCCCGGCCGGGAGCAAGAAGAGAGACTCTGGAGACGTATATAAAGAGGCTTAAACAACTTGAGACTATTGCCGATTCTTTTGAAGGAGTGGATAAAAGTTATGCTATTCAGGCCGGCAGAGAAATAAGAGTTATTGTCCAGCCCAAGAGAGTTAGGGACGAGGAAGCAGCTTCTTTGGCGTATGAAGTAAAGAAGAAGATAGAGCAGGAAATGGATTATCCTGGCAACATAAAAATTACTGTAATTAGGGAAACCAGGGCGGTTGAGTATGCTAAGTAAAACAGTAAAACTGGAAAAGGAGTTATATGAAGATTTTGTTTATCGGAGATATCGTAGGTAAACCTGCCAGGATTTATCTTAAAGAGAGCCTAGCCGGCATACGGGGGGCGTTGAATGCAGATTTTGTTGTTGCTAACGGCGAAAACGCTGCCGGCGGTTCAAGCGTGACGCCTGATACTGCCAGAGAAATTTTTGATAGCGGCGTAGACGTTATCACCACCGGCGACCATGTTTTTAAAAAGAAAGAAGCAAGAGATGTATTAGAAAAGTATGACTGCGTGCGGCCGTTAAATTATGGAGAGTTCGCCGCCGGCTCCGGCGTTCTGATAAAGGAAGTAAAAGGGCAAAAGGTGGCAGTTATAAACCTTTTAGGAAGAGTGTTTATGCAGCCGGTTGATTGCCCGTTTAAAGCAGTAAGAGATATAATAGAGGATGTTAAGAGCCAGGCGAAAATAATTGTTGTGGACATGCATGCTGAAGCAACCAGCGAAAAGTTAGCCATGGGATACTTTTTGTCGGGCAAGGTAAGCGCGGTTGTGGGTACGCACACCCATATCCCCACGGCTGACGAAAGAATTCTGGAAAATTACACCGCCTATATTACTGACGTGGGAATGACGGGCAGTTTTGATTCGGTTTTAGGAAGAGAGAAACATCAGATAATAGAAAGGTTTGTTACAAACATGCCGGTGCGGTTTAATTTAGCGCAGAAAGACATACGTATGCAGGCAGTAATAGTTGACGTTGACGAGGACACAGGAGCAGCGCGTTCCATAAAAAGAGCCGAGTATAAAAAAGATAAACCATGAACTGGCAGGGTCTAGAACGCAGAAGGTTCATTCGGGCAAAGCTGCCTTGTAAAATTATAGTATATACACCGGAGCAGCACACTATTGTTTCAGAGACAGAAAATATCGGAGCAGGCGGAGTCAGAGTTATTATTGAAGAGAAATTAGATATTCACTTAATAGTAGGATTAGAGATTTACTTGAATAACGAGGTCGTATCGTGTAAGGGGAGAGTGGTGTGGGTCCTGGATACCCCGGCAGAGGCGTCTTTGTCTTTTGATACGGGAATAGAATTTTTTGAGATTAAGGAAGAAGATAGAAATGTAATCAAAAATATTGTTGAGACCGTCTGTTACAGAGAGAAATGATTTTAGAGAGAGTTAATTGCCCGCAAGATTTAAAGAGTTTAAAACTACAGGATTTAAAGCTTCTCAGCGAAGAAGTCCGGCAGCTGATTATTGAAGTTGTTTCTAAAAAGGGAGGCCATCTGGCTTCTTCTTTAGGGGCCGTTGAGTTGAGTGTAGCACTCCATTATTTGCTTGATACACCGCAAGATACCCTTATTTTTGATGTCGGCCATCAAGCATACCCTCATAAAATTATTACAGGAAGAAGAGATTCTTTTTCTACATTGAGAGAATATAAAGGAATAAGCGGGTTCCCGAATTTTAAAGAATCAAAATACGACCCCTACACTTGCGGCCATGCTTCTGTCGCGGTTTCCTGGGCGCAGGGTATGGCGGAAGCTAAAAAAATAATGGCAGATAAGTCTAAAACAGTAGCAGTAATCGGTGACGGGTCGTTAACCGGCGGGATGTGTTTTGAAGCGTTAAATAACTGCGGGCACGCTCAAAGCGAGGTTTTAGTTATTTTTAATCATAACGAAATGAGTATTTCGCCGTCAGTAGGGGCCTTAAGCAATTACCTTACAAAAATTATTTCAGCGCCTATTTATAACCGTATAAAAGAAGAGTTAGAGAAATTCCTGGAACACTTCTCCTTAATGAAGAAGCTGACGCATAAAGCAAAAAAGTTTGAAGAGACGGTGAAAGGGCTGGTTATTCCCGGAATATTTTTTGAAGAGTTGGGGTTTAGGTATTTCGGCCCCATTGACGGGCACAGGTTAGAGGCACTTATCCCTAATTTAAGAAATGTCCTTTCTTTAAAGGGGCCGCGGCTTCTCCACGTAATTACTAAGAAAGGCAAAGGCTATAAATTTTCGGAAGAGAACCCGGAAGATTTTCATAGTTCCTCTGTCTTTTGTGTTGATAAAGGCACTTTCAGAGAGCCGCAGGAGACCTTTAGCGAAGTGTTCGCTAAAAAGCTTATTTCTTTAGCGGAGAAAGACTCTAAAGTAGTTGCTATTACCGCGGCAATGCCGAAAGGAACAGGGCTTAACTTGTTCAGGGAAGCGTTCCCCCGGAGATGTTTTGATACCGGAATCGCAGAGGCGCATAGCGTAGGATTTGCCAGCGGCTTAGCCAAGAAAGGGCTTAAACCAGTGGTAGCCATTTACTCAACGTTTCTGCAGCGGTCCTTTGATCAGATAGTTCATGACGTGGCATTACAGGAGTTAGGAGTTATTTTTGCTCTTGACCGCGCAGGGATTGTTGGTGAAGACGGCCCTACTCATCATGGAGTGTTTGATATCGGGTATTTACGAATGATTCCTAACATGGTGTGTATGGCGCCGAAAGATAAAGAAGAGTTGCAGGATACCGTAGAGTTTGCCCTCTCAATAGGCGCTCCTGTCAGTATCAGGTTTCCCAGGGGAGAGGTTTATTCCTTGGGAAGCAGACAGCAAATTGAGTTAGGTAAATCCCAGGTCCTTAAAACCGGCGGCCGGTTTTGTATTGTTGCTATTGGGTCAATGGTTAAAATAGGTATGGAATGTTTAGAGTTGTTGGAGAAAGACCAGCTAGGGGGGAGTTTAGTAAACGCGCGGTTTATAAAACCGTTAGACGAAGCTCTGCTGGAAACTTTAGCGCAGTCTTACGAGGTTATTATTACTCTTGAAGAAGGCAACTTAAGTTGCGGGTTTGGCAGCGCCTGTTTAGAGTTGTTTGCCAGCAAAGGCCTTTTGGAGAAAACAAAGTTAGTAACGGCGGGGTTTCCTGATGAATTTATTCCTCACGGGGCGAGGCAGGAATTATTTAGAATTTACGGGTTAGACGCTCAGGGGTTAGCTGTAAGAATTAAAAAAATGTTAAAAAAGGATGTTTTATGTCAGAACTAAAATTTACGGAAGATAAGCACGTTGTGCAGCAAACTCAAAAGTCTCCCAGAGTTGAAATAAAAAAAGATAAATGTAAAGGGTGCCGGCTTTGTATTCTTTACTGCCCGACTAAACATTTAAAACTATCGCCGCAGTTTAATAAAAAGGGGAGGCAGTTTGTAGAACCAAGAGAAACAACGGGATGTGTTGGGTGCGGGTTTTGTTTTTCTATGTGTCCGGATGCCTGTATTGAGATTTATACGAAGGACGAAGGATGAGAGACGAAGGACGAGGAAGAGAAAAAGTATTAATGTCCGGTAACGAAGCAATGGCAGAAGCGGCCCTTCGTGCAGGGTGTAAGTTTTATGCCGGCTACCCTATCACTCCGCAAAACGAGTTAACAGCGTACATGGCAAAAGCTATGGTAAGAAGAGGAGCCTTTGTTCAGGCTGAGAGTGAGCTGGCGGCAATAAATATGGTTTTTGGCGCCTCAACAACGGGAACCAGGGCAATGACGTCTTCCTCCAGCCCGGGAATTTCCTTGAAGCAGGAAGGTATTTCCTACCTTGCCGGGAGCCAGTTACCCGCTGTTATAATTAATGTAATGAGGGCAGGCCCTGGGTTGGGAAACATTACTTCCAGCCAGAGCGATTATTTTCAGGCTACCAGAGGCGGCGGACACGGCGATTATTTTACTCCTGTTTTTTCTCCCTGGACAGTAGATGAAGCAGTAAGGTTAGTTATGTTATCTTTTGACATAGCTGATTATTATCGGACGCCGGTATTGATTTTAGCTGACGCTATTATTGGCCAGATGATGGAGCCGGTAAGGTTTCCTTTAAAGAGTGAGTTTGAGGCTTCCTTGCCGGTGAAGAGTTGGGCGTTAACCGGCGCAAGCAGGAGAGCGCCTAACGTAGTAAACTCTTTATTTATAAAGGAAGGGGTGCTGCAGGCGCATAATGAAAAGTTGAGAAGAAAATGGGAGCAGATAAAAACAGAGCAGCAGCGTTATGACCAGTATAAAACAGAAGATGCGCAGTATTTAATTGTTTCTTACGGGTCACAGGCAAGAATTGCCAGAGAAGTAGTTGATGTTTTAAGAGAAGAAGGCACTCAAATCGGGTTGTTTCGGCCGGTTAGTTTATGGCCTTTTCCTGAAGCTGGCATACAACAGATAGCTTCGTCAGTCAGCGATGTTTTCGTTGTTGAGCAGTCTTTAGGCCAGATGGTAGAAGACGTGCGGTTGAATCTACCGGATAAAAAGATACATTTTTTTGGTAAAGCAGGAGGCGGTATCCCCCGCACTAAAGAGATAATAGAGGTTATTAAAAAAGAATTGAACAGGTATAAACCCATAGCTGTTGTTGAAGAAGTAGAATAAACTTATGGTAAAGCAGTTTACTCTTCCCCTATCATTAAACGACGTTGATACGCATTATTGTGCAGGGTGCGGCCACGGTATTTTACACCGCGTGGTTACTTCTGTTATTGACAGGTTAGGCATAAGAGAAAAAACCGTAGGCATAGCGCCGGTAGGGTGCGCGGTTATTGCGTATGACTACTGGAATTTTGATGTTTCCGAGGCAGCGCACGGAAGAGCTTTAGCAGTTGCCACGGGAATAAAAAGAGTGAGGCCGGACTTATTTGTGTTTACTTATCAGGGAGACGGCGATTTAGCGTCTATCGGTCTTGCTGAGACAATACACGCGGCAAACAGAGGAGAAAAGTTAACCTGTATTTTTGTGAACAACGCTTGTTACGGAATGACCGGCGGTCAGATGGCTCCCACAACCGTTATAGGACAAAAGACAACAACCACTCCTTTGGGAAGGAACCCTCATTGCGGGGAAGGTTGGCCTTTAAAGGTGAGCGAGTTACTGGCGCAGTTGCCGGGAGTTTGTTTCGTTGCGCGCACAGCAGTGTCTTGCCCGCAAGCTGTTATGGAAACAGAAAAGCAGATAGAGAAGGCCTGTATTAACCAGATAGAGAAAAGAGGGTTTTCCATTGTAGA
Source organism: Candidatus Omnitrophota bacterium (assembly GCA_020343495.1). Lineage (GTDB taxonomy): Bacteria > Omnitrophota > Gorgyraeia > Duberdicusellales > 4484-171 > JAHISK01. The sequence goes on from CP070797.1 coordinate 199,556, forward strand.
AGTTTTAAGCCCTTGTCCTACGATTTGGCAAAAGCAGCCTCCGGATGC
>CP070797.1:199703-229647 GCA_020343495.1 Candidatus Omnitrophota bacterium
TAACGGCTGGTTACTAAAAAAACCTCTCTTTTAGCCTCTGAAAATAATAGCTGGCAAACTTCTCTTCCTTATCTTCTTCCACTTCAACGATTTCGCCGCCGCAAAAATAACCGTTTTCTGAATCAATAAGTTCAGACCAGACCACGGCAATCTTTAGTTTTACAGAATCTAATTCAGAAGGAATAAAGTAGTCAATAAAAAGGAGTTGGCCCTTCTTCCACTCTATCTGTGAAGTAAAACAAATCCCCATAAGAGTGAAATTATCAGTTTCACCCTTAACGACTTCCACCACTTCATCTAAAGGCCTTATCTCTAGGAAATCTTTAACCTCCAGACGCACTAACCTTCTCTGATTATCCATGTTAAACCTCCTTTAATGATCCCGCCTCAGCGGGGGAATTTTTCGTCTTCTTTAATAAATTCTTTCACTTTATTTTATCGTAATAGACAATACTTTCCAACGGCCTTTTGGGAACGTGGAGCCGGTTTCTTTCATCAATCCAGTACTTAACTTCGCCAATCCCTGTTTCTAATTTCGGCGATTCTGCCGCCTGGCCTGCGGCAATTAAAGAGTCTATGTTATATTTTGAAGGGATTTTTAAAACTTTTCTTAACTTCTTGTTATCAAGAGAAGCTATCCAGCACCCCTCTAACCCAAATGATACCAATGAAAGCAACATATTCTCTGCGGCAGCACCTACATCTCTTAAATCAGGATTTTGGGATTTCTCTTTATTAGCAAGAATTACAATATAAAGGGTAGGCCGCCTATGTGCAGAGGGAGTGCGACGAGGCCGCACATACCCCGCCCAGCGAGTATGGACGAAGACTTTCTCTCTTAACTTTTTGTTTCTTACTACTAAGTATTCTAAAAACTGCAAGTTCCCAGCAGACGGGGCAACTCTGGCGGCGTTAAGAACTTTCCTCACTATGTTCAAAGGAATTTCCTTTTGTTTAAACAACCTGACTGTGCGCCGCTTTATTATAAGATTATACACCTCATTCGTTATTCTCATAACTTATGAACTAAAATTGGGGTATCCTGTTATAAAAATATCCTGCTCTAACTGTTTAATGCTAATATTTTTTATGTGAGGGCATTTATGAGGCGAAAGGAACCCCTCTCCTCCTACAGATGTTAAAGCACTTCTTCCTCCTATAATCTTAGGGGAAACAAAAAAATAAATTTTATCTACTAACTTACCATCAAAGAACCGGCCCTCTGTTACAGAACCGCCCTCAACAAATACTGACATTATACCTAACTCATAGAGTTTTTTAAGAGCTTCTTTCAAAAATATCTTACCATTCTTCTCTTTTACAAAAACGACGTTTGCTAAAGAGGCCTTTTTCCTGCCTCTGTTTTTATAAGAAGTAACGACAATTAATTTACCATTGTTATTTTTTATAAGGTTTGAATTTAAAGGGATTCTTAACTGCGGGTCAATGACTACTTTGTAAGGCATCTTTTTTAAGCCGTTTAAGGTAGGGTTATCTTTTATAACGGTATTAATGCCTACTAATACTGCGTCGTATCTGTCTCTTAAAGACTTTGCAAATACCCTGCTTTGCTCAGAGCTAATCCATTTAGATAACCCTCCTTTAGTTGCGATTTTGCCGTCTAAACTTTGAGCAGTTTTAACTACGACAAACGGCCTCTTCTTTTTTATATTGGTAAAAAACACCTCATTTAACTGCCTGGCTTGCGCCTCGCACACACCCACTTTAATCTTAACTCCTGCTGCTTTAAGTTTTTTTATAGATTTACCGTTTACCTGCGGATTAGGGTCAATGGTGGCAATAACAACTTGTGTTATCCCTGCTTTAATAATCTCATCTACACAGGGAGGGGTTCTACCAAAATGACAACATGGTTCTAAATTAACGAACAGCTGCGACCCTCTTAAAGGCTGTTTTGTTTTCCTCATCGCTTCAATCTCAGCATGCGGTAATCCGCATCTGCGGTGATATCCGCTGCCGATCACTTTATTATTTTTCACAATAACAGCGCCCACTAAAGGATTGGGCGAAGTAAACCCTTCTGCCCCTTCTGCCAGACGAATCGCTTTTTGCATAAAATAAATATCTCTTTGCATATCTACAACAAATTACATAATTTGTCTATTGTGTATTAGAATTTGAAATCTTAATTTTGCGTTGTTTCATTTCCTGGACCCAACTGTAAGGAACAGTTACGTCTCCCACATTAGTAAATTTTTTAAAAGTGCCGTGAGCATCCGAACCCCCGCTCTTTAGGAGTCCATACTTATCAGCTATATTTTTATAGTAAAGCGTCTTTGCCTCTGAAAAACGGGGATAAACCACTTCCAACCCGTCTAACCCCCAAGATACAAACTCCCCTATCCAGGACTCGCTCTTTAACGCCTGCGGGTGCGCAAGAAAAGAGAGTCCTGCACATTCTTTAATTAAGTCTATTGCCTCTTTCACTGAATACTTAAACCGGCCTACGTACCCGGGCCTGCCGGGAGCAAGATATCTTCTAAACGCCTCAACTAAGGAAGTCACGACACCTTTCTCCACCATAGCTAATGCTAAATGCAGGCGCGTAGGCGTGTTGTTTTTAATTTTAGAGAAAACTTCCTCTCTATCTAGTTTTACTCCTATCTTATTTAATCTCTCTATCATGCTCGCAAGTCTCTCCCTTCTTAATTTTTTTATCTGTGCTACCGCTTCTTTTAACTTCTTATTCTTGGAGTCAATAAGGTAACCTAAAATATGCACTTCTGTATCAGCCATTGCTACGCTTAACTCTATTGCCTCAATTAACTCAATATTGTAAGATTTGCTATAAAGGATTGCCTTTTCCATGCCGTCAACCGTATCATGGTCAGTTATTGCGATACAGCTAACGCCTTTGGAGACTGCCGCCTTAAAGATATCCTCTATATCAGCATCGCTATCGGAAAACTTAGAGTGAATATGTAGGTCGCACCTTTTATTCTGCATCTTTATTACACTCCATCTTATATATCTTATCTAAAACTCCGTTAATAAACCGCGGAGAATCAATATCGCCAAAACGTTTAGCTAATTCTATGGCTTCGTTAATGGCAACTTTAGGAGGAATTTCCTCTAAATAAATCAATTCAAAACAGGCTATCCTTAAAATGTTACGGTCAACAACAGCCATTCTGTCAATTTCCCAGTTTTTAACATATTTTTTTATTAAAGAATCTATATTACTAATATTATTTATAACTCCCTCCAGCAACGATAAGGAGAAATCAATAACTTCTTGTCTCTGTGGATTATATCCGATATATCTCTGAAATGCTTCGTGGCAGGAGCCTTTGGCTATTTCTCTCTGATAGAGAATATGTAAGGCAACTTCTCGTGCTTTAGATCTTAACCTCATTATTCAGACGACAGACGACAGATGACAGATGACAGATGACAGATAGAAAAATCTGCTCCCCTGACAACTCTAATCTGTTTTAAAAGAGCTTCTATTAAATCTGCGAATAAATATTTACCATCTCTAACGCAGAAAGAGCTACGTCTCTGCCCTTATTACCCTGTTTTGTCCCTGCTCGCTCAATGGCCTGCTCCACGGTGTCAGCGGTAATTACCCCTAGAAGAATTGGCACTTTCTTCTCTTGGGACAGCCGGGCTACTCCTTTTGTAACTTCGCCGGCAATATAATCAAAATGAGGGGTATCGCCTCTTATAACTGCGCCTAAAGCAATGATTGCATCAAATTTGGGAGCATCTAACTTACTCAACACCTGAGGTATTTCAAAACAGCCGGGAGCCCAAATTACTGTAATGTCGTTGAGGCTAACTCCTCCTTTAACTAAGGTGTCACAACAGCCTCCTAAAAGCTGACTGCTTATAAACTCGTTAAACCGAGAAATAACTATACCTATCTTTTTCCCTTTTCCCGAAAAATTTCCTCTTACCTCTTTCATCTCTCCTCCTCTTAAAAATCTCTCTACTTCTAAAGTAAATGATCTAACTTTTCTCTCTTTGTCTGCAGGTAACTCTCGTTATCCGAACAAGAATCTATCTTTATAGGCAGACGCTCAACAATTTCTAAACCATAGCCCTGCAGGCCGATAATTTTCTTGGGGTTATTGGTGAGCAGCTTTATTTTCTTAACTCCTAAATCCAGAAGTATCTGCGCACCGATACCGTAATTACGTAAATCAGAAGCAAACCCTAACATATTGTTTGCTTCTACCGTATCAGCGCCTTTCTCCTGCAAACTATACGCTTTAATTTTGTTTTTTAATCCGATTCCTCTGCCTTCCTGGCGCATGTAAAGCAAGACGCCGCCTTCGGCAGCAATCTTTTCTAAAGAATGCTTAAACTGGTGCCCGCAGTCGCAGCGCCGCGACATAAAAACATCTCCGGTAAGACACTGCGAATGCACTCTTACAAAGACTTCTCTATCTTTAAGTTCTCCCTTAACCAGAGCTAAATGTTGTTCACCGTCAATAGCTGACTCATAAAGATGCAAAGTAAAATCGCCGTAATCCGTGGGAAGATTCACTCTTTCAATAAGTTTGACTAACTTTTCTTTTTTCCGGCGGTACTCAATTAAAGAAGCAATCGTGCATATTTTTAAATCATGTTTATCTGCAAACTCAGCTAAATCACTCAGGCGCGCCATTGAGCCGTCTTCTTTAATTATCTCACAAATCACTCCCCCCGGGTAAAGGCCTGCTAACTTAGCTAAATCAACGGCTGCTTCGGTATGGCCTGCTCTCACTAAAACGCCGCCCTGTTTTGCTTCCAAAGGAAAACTGTGGCCCGGTTTAACTAAATCCTGCGGCCGGCTTTGCGGATTAACTAAAACTTCTATTGTTTTTGCCCGGTCAAACGCAGAAATCCCTGTTGTAATTGCTCTGGCTGCATCTACAGACATCCTCCATGCTGTCTTAAACCGGTCTCCCTCCTTTAAAGAAGACATTGGCTCTATTCCTAACTCTATAATTCGTCTGCGAGTTAAAGGAACGCATACCAGGCCTCTGGCCTCTTTTATCATAAAGTTAATGACAGAAGGTGTAGCAAACTGCGCAGCAACAACCAAATCCCCTTCGTTTTCCCGGTCCTGGTCGTCTACAACGATTACCGGCCTGCCTCCCTTTATATCTTGAAGGATTTCTTCAATTGAACTAAACATTGCCTCATCCTGCTCTATTTTAAGTAACCTACATTAACTCTAACTCCTGTAATTGTCAAGGTGTTTCCCTCCCACACCAATATCTGCGAATTTGCCTTTATTTATTCCCAAAAACTCAGGGGAATAAGACCCCAGACCCTTCGCCTCGTTTCACTCGCTCAGGGTCAATTCTCCGCCATAGGCGGATCATTGATTTAACGTTTAGTCCACTGGAATTTGCGGCGGGCTCCTTTACGGCCATACTTTTTTCTCTCTTTAGCCCTAGGATCACGTGTAAGAAGATGATCTTTTTTTAAAATACTTCGCAACTGCGGGTCCATTGTTAATAAACATCTGGCAATACCTAAACTTACTGCTCCAGCCTGTCCGCCTAACCCCCCGCCATTTACGTTAGCAAAAACATTAATATTCTTTTCCAAATCAGTAACTATAAGGGGTTTTTTAACCTGCATTCTATAATCAACCGTGTCAAAATAATTTTCAAAGTCTTTGCCGTTAACAACTATTTTGCCTTGTCCCTGAAGAATTATCCTGACTCTGGCCACAGCCTCTTTCCTGCGGCCCGTAGCCGTAATTACTTCTTTCTTTTTCTTTTTATCTGCCATCATTAAACCTCTACCTTTTTAGGTTTCTGCGCTACCTGGCTGTGCGCGCTTTCAGGATAAATCTTTAAAGCGCGGCGCATCTGTTTACCTAACCAATTCTTAGGAAGCATTCCCTTCACTGCTAAATATAAAGGTTTGCAAGGGTTTTTTGCCGCCAATCTCTTTAAAACCAATTCTTTCCTTCCATCAGGGTATCCTGAATATTTATCGTAAATTTTACTATCCATCTTGTTAGCCGTAACTCTTATATACTTAGCATTTATAACCACAACTTTATCCCCGCATAAAAAGTTAGGGCTGTACTGGGGTTTATTCTTACCTTGTAAAATCCTGGCTATCCGGCTGGCAAGCCTGCCTAAAACTTTATCTTTTGCGTCAATAACCACCCAATTCCTGGTTTCTTTATTAAAGAATTTGGTCTTTTTCATAGACGACTTTTATACCATATTTTCCAAAAATGTCAACCCTTAAAGAGCGAGGGAAATTGCTTCGCCTAAATCTATCTTATTATCATAGAGGGCTTTGCCGATAATTACACCCCACACAAAAGGAGCTTCTTTCTTTATTTTTATAAGGTCGTCTAAAGAAGACACCCCTCCGGAAACGATAAAATTCATATCTTTAAACTGCGAAAGCTCTTTAATTCTGCTGATATCAACTCCCTTTAAAGTTCCGTCTCTTGCGATATCAGTATATATTACCCACTTAACTGCCCTATCCCGTAAATATTTTATGAAGTCTACCCCTTTAAGCGTAGTTTTCCTCTGCCACCCTTCAACTGCCACGGATGAATCCAGCACATCCACTCCTACGGCTACTTTATCCGGACCTAAACAGTTTATTATATCTTTTAAAAAGTCGTCATCTAAACTCCTGGTACCTATAATTATGCGTTCTGCGCCATAAGAAATTAATTTTTTAGCTTTCTCTATGCTTCTTATGCCTCCCCCAACCTGCACTTTTATTTTAACTTCTTTTATAATATCCTTAATAATATCCAGGTTATCTCCCTTGCCAAACGCCGCAGAAAGGTCAACTAAATGCAGCCACTTTGCTCCTGCCTGCTCCCATTTACGTGCTGCTTCTAAAGGTTTAAAATTATAAAATTTAGCCTGGCTAATATCTCCTTTTACTAACCGGACTACTCCTCCCTTATATAAATCAATAGCTGGAATTATTATCATCTCTATTTTAAATTAAGAAAATTACCAAGCAGTTTTAAGCCTAATTTCTGGCTTTTTTCCGGATGAAACTGCACTCCCCATATATTATCTTTATAAATTGAAGAAACAAACTCAACTCCGTAATGAGTAGTTGATGAAATTATCTCTTTATCTTTAGGAACACAATAATAGGAATTGGCAAAATAAAAATAACTGCCGTCTTTAATCCCTTTAAATAAATCTTGCTTCTTGCTTCTTACTTCTTGCTTCTTTACCTGATTCCACCCCATATGCGGCACAATTAACCCCGGGGTCTTAAATCTTTTAACTTTACCCCTTACAATACCAAACCCTCTCATTGACGGTGCTTCTTCGCTTTCCTCAAGCAACAACTGCATTCCTATACAAATACCGAAAAAAGGAACTCCTTCTTTTATCCTTTCCCTGATAAGGCTAAAAAGTTTTCTCCTCTTTAATTCTTTAATTGTCTTACCAAAATGAGCTACTCCCGGCAAAATTATCTTCTTTGCTTTTTTTATAACGGCTTTAGAATCAGTCACTTGCAAATGCTTACCCAAAACTTGCGCAGCTTTCTGCACGCTGCCTAAATTCCCCATTCCATAGTCAACTATTACTATCATAATTAAATCGGATCAATCTATGATTCCTTTTGTGGAGGGGATGCCTTTTCTTCGTTTATCAATCTGGGTAGCTTGATCTAATGCTTTTCCTAATGCCTTAAAAAGCGCTTCTAATATATGGTGCAGGTCTCCTTCGCCAGATTTTATAATATAAACTAAACTTAATCCTGCATGTTGAACAAACGCTTCTAAAAATTCCTCTGCATGTTTAAAAGTAAAACTTGTATTATCAAACACTCCATTTAAATCAATAACACTCTGCATTTGTTTTCTATCTAATACCGGCCTTCCGCTTATATCAACATTAACCTCAACTACTACTCTATCCATGACAAGCGAAAACGAACCATATCTATTAATACCTGCTTTATCGCCTAAAGCGCTTTTAAAAGCTCTTCCTAAAGCAATGCCAATGTCCTCAATTATATGGTGAGCTAAATCCCCCTTTGCTTCTATATTCAAATCAAAGAATCCATGAAAAGCAAATACAGTAAGCAGATGATCTAACGGCTCAAACCCTGTTTTAATATTTGTCCTACCCCTGCCGTCAATAACTATTTCACCCTTAATATCAACTTCGTTTGTTTTTCTTAATATTTTCTCTTTCCTCATACTCCTCCCTCTTTATTCTTAATTAGAAATTCTTTTCTTAACACTCTCTATATGTTTAATCATCCCTTCTAAATTAGCGATTTTTTCTAAAACAGCCGCCTCCTCAACCAATGCTTTCTTTGTATAACTTACTATATGAATCTCTTTTAAAAATTCTCTCACTGACAAGGAAGAAAAAAACCGCGCGCTGCCGGCTGTAGGCAAAACGTGGCTGGGGCCGGCGGTGTAATCTCCCAAAGCAACCGGGCTGTACTCCCCTAAAAAGACTGCTCCTGCATTTTTAATATTTTTTAAGACTAACGCCGGCTTCTTAGTTAAAACTTCCAGATGTTCGGGAGCAATTCTGTTTATCGCTTTAGCCCCTTCTTCTAAATTCTTTACTCTTAAAGCCAGCCCTTCAACTTTTTTGTTTCTTAAACCCCTTATAATTTTACGCGAATTAGTAACTACAATTCCTAAGCCGCTGCGATGCTCCATCTGCGCCTCCAAATCAGCAACGATATAATCTAAATTTGCGCCTTGAGAAGCAAGAATAACAATTTCCGAAGGCCCGGCAAGCATATCAATATCTACCTCGCCAAAAACCTGTCTTTTTGCTTCCGTAACAAACTCATTGCCCGGCCCGACAATTTTGTCCACTTTTTTTATAGTCTTTGTCCCATAAGCTAAGGCAGCAATTGCCTGGGCCCCACCTGCACGATAAATGTTTTTTATCTTCAATAAAGAAGCCACTGCCAACACAAAAGGGTTTAGCCGCTTATCTTTAGAAGGAGGCGATACCAACACAATCTCTTTAACTCCTGCCACCGTTGCCGGAATAACAGACATATAAACAGAAGATACCAAAGGAGCTGTCCCGGCAGGAATATATACCCCCACTCTTTCTAAAGGAACGTAGCGGGTAGCCAGGACTTTGCCGTTACTCTCTTTAACGCGTAAGGAACGGGGCATCTGTTCTTTATAAAACCTCGTTACATTGTCAATTGCCGTTTTAAAAGACGATATCAGCGAAGAATCCAGCTCATTAAAGGCCGCACTTATCTCAGACTCGCTCACCCTTAGCTCTCTGGAGAAAATTCTCACTTTATCAAACTTTCGTGTATATTCTAATAAAGCATCGTCTCCTTTTTCAGAGACATTCTTTATAATTTTGGCGACACGCTCGCTTATCGTAAGTTTAGACGCCCGCCTCTTTAGAATCAATTTCTCCAAACTATCTAAATTCCTTACTACTCTCATTTGATTAAAAACTCCTTAATACAATCATCTAATTTCTTTAGAAAACCTCTGGGTTTACTTAATATAACTCCTTGAGCGCAACTATCTCTGCCCCCTCCTTTTAAAAATAAGTCTTTGCTAAAAGTTGAAATAAATTTCTTACAAGTAAACCCCTTCTTAATATAATCGGCGCTAACCGAACATACAAAAATATCTTTACCGGCGAACGAAGAGATAAAAAACATAAAAACCGAATCTATCTTCTTTTTTAAAAGGTCAGATAAATACAAAAGAAGAGGGTAATCTTTGTCGGTGAATGAATATACTAAGAAGTTTCTCCCTTTTATCTTTTTCTTTGTTTTTATTACTTCTTCAATTCTCCAAGATATTATTTTCTTCTCTAACTGGGCGTTCTTTGCTCTTTCCTTCTTTAAATCATCCATTAATCTGGCTACTGTTGTCTTTAAATCTTTATGCTTACATCGCAGTAACCCCGACACTTGCTCAACGCTGTCGCGTATATTTTTCAAATTATCATAAGCTTGCCTGCCTACCACTGCTTCTATACGCCTGACTCCACTACTTATAGAGGACTCTGAAACTATGGAAAAAAACCCTACCCCGGCAGTATTATCAAGGTGAGTGCCCCCGCACAGCTCTTTACTGTAATCAGAGATAGAAACAACTCTTACTGAGTCACCGTACTTATCCTTAAAAAAAGCGAGAGCGCCCTCATCTTTTGCCTCCGTGTAAGAAATAACCCGTTTTTTTACAGGGTCAGCCCTTAAAATAAACTCATTTACCACCTCTTCGGCTCTCTTTATCTGCTTATCAGTCAACCGGTTAAAATGCGTAAAATCAAAACGTAACCTGTCTTCGTCAACTAAGGAACCCTGCTGCATAACGTGAGGACCTAGAACTTGCCTTAAAGCTGCCTGCAGAAGATGCGTTGCCGTATGAGCCCGCATAAGCGCTGCGCGCCTGCCGCTATCCACGCAGGCAAAAGCAATCCCCTTAACAATTCTGCCTTCAACAACCCTGCCCTGATGCACAATTGCTTCGTTAACTTTAAAAACTGCCTCTACTTTAAACTGGCCTTCTTTTGTCTTTATAATTCCTTTATCTGTCAACTGGCCGCCGCTCTCAGGGTAAAAGGGAGTGCTGTCTAAAACAATAAGGCCTTCCTGGCCGCTCTCTAAACAACTGCAGTATTTGTTATCCTTAATTAACTGTAGAATCTGGCCTTCTACCTTAAGAAGTTCATAGCCGCTGAATCTGCTAACTTCTGAAAGAGGAAGTTTACTCTCCTCAAATATAGTCTCGGCAAACATACTCTTCTTACGGGAACGGTCCTGCTGTTCTTTCAATAAAACCGTAAAACCTTCTTCATCTACTTTAAGATTATGCGCAGCAGCTATCTCTTTACTTAATTCTAAAGGAAACCCATATGTATCATACAGCCGAAAACAATCCAAGGCTTTGACCGTATCAGCGCCTTTTTTCTTTAAATCCTCAACTATTATACTAAACTGGCTTCTGCCCTCTCCAAGAGTATGCAGGAACTTCTCTTCTTCAGCTAATACAATCTGAGAGATATTATCTTTTTCCTCATAAACTTGCGGATACACCCCCCTCATAAGGTCCGCGCAAAGAGAAGGCAGCTCATATAAAAAAGGCTTTTTTCTGCCTAACAAATTTGCTTTCCATACTGCTTTCCTGATAAGTTTCCTTACTATGTAGCCTCTTTCTTCGTTTGAAGGAAAAACTCCGTCGCAAATAGCAAATGTAACCGCCCTGCCATGGTCAACTATCGCGTTTATGAGGCTAACTGTTTCTGGGTTGGGTTCCCTGACACTCAACAACCCGCTTATATTCTCTACTAAAGGAGCTAAAATATCTATCTGGAAATTAGAATTTTTTCCTTGCAAAACCGATGCCATTCTTTCAAGCCCCATTCCCGTATCAATATTCTTCTGGGGTAACGCCTCTAACTTATTCTCACCTACACGGTTAAACTGTGTAAATACCAGGTTCCAAACCTCAACGAACCGCGAACAATCGCACCCCGGACTACAATCAGGCCTTTGGCAGCCGGCACTCTTACCTTTATCAAAGAAAATTTCCGAACACGGCCCGCATGGCCCGTTGGGCCCCAGAAGGGGTGCTTGCGCCGGCCAAAAATTAGCTTCCTGGCCCAACTTAATAATTTTTCTAGGCTCCACACCCATATAATCTTTCCAGATCTGATAAGCCTCCTCATCTTCCCTGTATACGGAAACCCAGAGGTCATCTTTTTTCATATTCAAGTTCTTACAAAGAAATTCCCAGGCGAACTCTATCGTTTCTTTCTTAAAATAGTCACCGAAAGAAAAATTGCCCAGCATTTCAAAAAAAGTATGATGGTACGGCGTTCTTCCTACTTCTTCTAAATCTCCGGTCCGCAAACACCTCTGGCAAGAAGCCGCTCTCTTTATATGTTTCTTCTCGCCTAAAAAGTAGGGTTTAAACTGATTCATTCCTGCAGAAGTAAACAGAAGCGATGTATCGTGAGGAACCAAACTATCGGAAGGGAAAATAACGTGGTCTTTTTCTTTAAAAAAATCTAAAAAATTTTTTCTTAACTCATCGGTCTTCATATCCTATATCTCATCATGTGTACATGTATATTCTTTAACTTTAACGGACTACTATATAATTTTATTTCTTTCTTTTATTTCTATCCGCTGTATTTGCTCAATAATATCTTGATACTCAAAACCTCTGTTCACCATATATCTTAAAACTTTCCCAAATATGTTTTTCTTATCTTTATGCCGGGCAACTCTTTTTTCTATAAGCTCTCTTATCTTGCTATTATATATACTTTTATCCTTTAATACCTCTTCTCTTAAATCCTGTGAAATTTTTAGTTTTCCTAAAGCAGATTCTATTTTTCTAGGCCCCCATCCTTTTTTTAAAGATGCCGCCGCTAAGCCGCGGGCAAACTCTCCGTCATTTATATAATTGTACTCCTGCAAATAATCTATGACTCTATCTATCAAAGAACCAGCAACGCCTCTTAGTTTGAGGCGGCTAATGATTTCGCCTTTACTCCTGGCTCTATATTTTAGAAGAAGGAAAGAATAATTAAGTGCCTTCTTAAATTGAGAGTCTTTGCTTCCCGCTCCCGATGAACTACTACTTCTCTCTGCGCACATCTACCACAAACAATCAAAGGATAAGGTGACTCCTGGCAAAACGGATCAATCTCCCTTTAGAACAAAATAACCCCGGTTTGTCTTAATAAGACAACTCCCTTTTATCTTAGAAGTAACGGCAATAAAACTCTCCTTATCCTCTATGTCTTTTCCTTCAACTCTAATAATTAAGTCCCCTACCCTCAGGCCGCTTTTATCAGCTAACGAACCGTCTTCAATATAAGTAATAACCACTCCCCTTTCTTCTCTTATTCTATAACGCTGCTTATACAAAGTTGTTAAATCGCCCAACTCCATGCCTCTAAAGGTATACTCTCCTTTAACTATTTCAGCGCCTGCTAACTCTTGGGCTTCAGCGGGGCTCTTGCCAATCTTTATGCTTAATACCTTTTCTTTTCCTTCACGAATTATTCTTATAGGAACTTTCATCCCTACTTCAGTAAAAGAAACAAGCCTTACTAAATCCCTGGTTGCTTTGATAGGCTTATTATCGTAACTTAAAATTAAATCTCCTTCACGCAACCCTCCTTTTTCTGCGGGAGAGTCTTTATAAACTTTAACAATTATTACCCCTTCTTTTTCTTTTATCCCAAAGTAACTGCGTAAATCTTCGTTTAAATCCTGAATGCTTACTCCTAACCATCCGTAGAGAATTTTTTCTCCTTTTATTAACTTATTTAAAATTCTATTTGCTTTCTTTATGGGTATGGCAAAGCCTAAGCCCTGGTACCCTCCGCTAGTTGTAATAATCGCCGTATTTATTCCCACTACCTCACCATCAAGGTTCACCAACGGCCCTCCGCTGTTTCCCGGGTTAATGGCAGCGTCGGTCTGAATAAGGTCATCGTAAGCTCTATCCCTTCTGCCTATAGCAGACATATACCTGTTTAATGCGCTTATTACGCCCACTGTAACCGTGGGTTCCGGATTCTGAATAGCAAAACCAAAAGGATTACCTATAGCCATAACCCACTGGCCAATTTTAAGTCTATCGGAATCACCTAACTTTGCGATGGGTAAAGCTTTTGCTTCTATCTTTATCACTGCTAAATCGCTTCTTTTATCAGTCCCTTTTATCTGGGCGTCAAACTCTCTACCGTCGGAAAGTTTAACTTTAACTTCGCTTGCCCCTGAAATTACATGTTCATTCGTGAGAATATAACCTTCTTTGTCAATAATTACACCGCTGCCTAACCCCATTCTTTTATATTCTTTTTCAGGAAATTCGCCAAAAAACTCTTCAAAGAAACGCCGGAAAGGGTCGTCTTCAAACTCTTGGAAAGGAGACCCGAAATAAAACCTTTCCACCTTTTCTTTAACTACACTACTTATAGAAACAACCGCCTGCCCGATTTCCCGGGCGACTTTAGTCGTTGCTTTCTCTAATTCCCCATGCTCCTGGGAATAAAGAGGCAATGAAAGCAAAAAACACATTGCCACAAAAAACATCACCGTTCTCTTCATAACCCCTCCTTATCAAAAATAAAAATTATCTACCTCCGGCGTGATTTCCCTTTCTGTCTATGCTGCTTTCGCTTGCTTAGCCGGATAAACTAATCTTTGCAGTTCCTCGTTTATCTCTTTCCTTAAAGCTTCGTCTGTCCTTAAAATGCTTCTTAATTGTTCTTTTCCTTGAGCTAAATTCTTATCCTTATAAGAAAACCAGCTGCCGGATTTTTTAACTAACTCGCAATTAACCGCTGCGTCAATAAGTGCACCCACCTTGGAAACCCCCTCATTATACATAATTTCAAAAATCGCTTCTTTAAACGGCGGCGCCACTTTATTCTTTACTATCTTTGCCCTCACGCGAGTCCCCACTACGCCTTCTGCCGAGGTAGTAATCGTTGCGATTTTCCTTAAATCTATCCTTACTGAAGAATAAAACTTAAGCGCTCTGCCTCCTGTGGTAGTCTCAGGAGACCCAAACATTACTCCGATTTTTTCTCTTATCTGGTTAATAAAGGTTACGCAAGTCTTAGACTTACTTATGGCTGCAGTTAACTTGCGCAGTGCTTTACTCATCAGGCGTGCCTGCAATCCTATTTGGGATTCGCCCATCTCTCCTTCAATCTCTGCCCGGGGCGTTAAAGCAGCTACAGAATCAATAACTACTAAATCCACTGCGTTAGACCGCACTAAAGCCTCTACAATTTCTAAAGCCTGTTCGCCGGTGTCAGGCTGGGAAACTAATAAATCTTCTAACTTTACGCCGATAAGTTGTCCGTAACTGGGGTCAAAAGCATGTTCTGCATCAATAAATGCTGCTGTGCCACCGGCTGCTTGGGCCTGAGCAATAATACTTAACGTTAACGTTGTTTTTCCCGAAGACTCCGGACCGAAAACTTCAATAACTCTGCCTCGCGGAAGCCCGCCTACGCCTAACGCTATATCTAAAGGGATAATCCCGCTAGGTATAATCTCAACATCAAGCTTTATGCCTGACCCCATACGCATTATAGAGCCTTTACCAAACTGTTTCTCTATTTGAGAAAGAGTCAACTCCAATGCTTTCTTTCTGTTGTCTAAAATGCTCTTTTCATCCCTCATTGCACCCTCCTTTTACGCTGCCTCCCATTATAAGTTATATTCTATTCACTAAAAATTATACTCCCGGCCCCAAGTAGTGTCAAACACTATCAAAATCAAAGCAAATCAGGTGCCTTTGCCTCTTCTCTGAAACCGGTGTTCTTTCCTGGAGATAAGTTTTTTTATGTTACTCTTATGCCTTACTATAATAAATATAAAAAGAACAAAACAAAGGATTTTCACTTCTATTGGTAAAGAAAGAATTAAAGAAGACACAAAAAAGACAGCTGCGGCAATTATAGAAGCTAAAGATACATATCTAAAAATAAAAAAAACAACTATCCAGGCGCAAATAGCCAAACCTATAGAACCCCATAACTTAGGAAATATAAAACTCAAAGCCACTATTGCGCCCAAACTTGTAGATATACCTTTGCCGCCTTTAAACTTTAAAAACGGCGTCCAGTTATGCCCGCAAACAGCAAGAATTGCGCAGATGATATAAATACTATTTGCTAAGCCGGGCAGGAAAAACTTCATCATAAAGGGGGGCAGGAATCCTTTCAAAAAATCAAGGATAAAAACTAAAACTCCCCACTCTTTACCTACTACTCTAAAAACATTAGTCGCACCGATATTGCCTGACCCAAACTGGCGGATATCTATCTTCCTGACAAAACGAGCAACTAAAAACCCGAAAGGTATGCTTCCTAAAAAATAACTAACTAGCAGAAGAATTAATATTATCATTGATGGCTTTAACTCCTCTTAAAAAATAATCAAGGCCCGATATGAGAGTAAATACAGTTGCTACCTTCCATATAAAGGGGGAAAAAGGAACGTTGATAAGTATGCAGAGAATAGTGCCCATCTGAAAGAAAGTAGTAAGCTTTCCCCATATAGAGGGAGCAACAACAATTTCAATCTTAAGAAACTGAAAGATTAAGAACCCTAAAAGAATTATTAAATCTCTACTGACTACAATTAAAACCACTCCTAAAGGAATCTGAAATTTTAAGGGTAAATATTCTCTTAAAACGTATAAAGAAATAAATGCTGTAAACAACAACAGCTTATCAGCTAAAGGGTCAATAACCTGGCCGATATTTGATTTTTCTTTCTTAATTCTTGCTACCAGCCCGTCAAAAAAGTCACTTAATACTGCTATAATAAATACTGCTGTGGCTATATGCCTTAAATAAAAATGCCAGCGAGAATAAATAAGCAAGGAAACAAAAACCGGTATAAGAATAATCCTTATCGTAGTTACTTTATCGGCAAAACTCATGATAATTCAGACCTGACTCCTCAATTGTTAGTATCACCAATAATTTTTAACTCTGTCCCATCGTAAGGGCACACCTCAACTGAAGAGGTAAATCTTCTTCCACATTCAGGGCAGAACTTCTTCTCCATTTTCTCTGCACTGGCAATTGCCCCACTTGCCACCCCAATTGCAGCACCTTCGGTAGTGTGGTCTGACTGATGCCCCACAACTGCTCCCAGAGTGCCTCCCGCGACTGCTCCTGTTGCGGTTCCTCTCTGAATTGTAGTACACCCCCCTAAGAAAATCAACCCAAGAATTAAAAATACTGTAATTTTTTTCATATTAATCTCTCCTCTTTCTAAAACTTACAACTATTCTATCATCCCAATTCTTTTGGGCGGCCACCAAATAAAAATTGCTTTTCCCATTATATCTTTTTCATCCACCTCTCCCCAAAATCTGCCATCTAAAGACGCTTTACTATTATCCCCAAGAAAAAAGTATTTACCTTGGGCAACTGCTATCTCTTGATTCTCTTTGCCGTATTTACCTTGATTTAAATAATTATTCTTTGCTATTCGAGGGTCAACTACAATCTTACCGTTAAGCTTAATATTACCGTCCTCTATAAAAATACTGTCCCCTCCCATACCAATCAATCTTTTTATATAAGCTTTTTTCCTATCATGAGGGGGGATGAAAACAACCACTTCACCTCTTAAAGGTTTCCTAACGCCTTTGATTCTTAACGACGTAAATGGTACCTTAGGCCCATACACCAGTTTGCTCACAAAGATTTTGTCACCCGGCTGTAAAGTGGGTACCATTGAAGTAGTAGGAATTTTGTATATCTGAAAGAAAAATGTCCTTAAAAATATCGCTAAAGCCGCAGCAATAACAATAGACTCAATCCATTCCCGTAAAACACTCTTTTTCTTAATCATTTTATATCCTTTCTCTAATTACATTCTAAGTATTTCAAGAAACGCCTCCGGCGGCACGCTGATATTTCCTATTTGCTTTAATTTCTTCTTGCCTTTCTTCTGTTTTTCCCAAAGCTTCCTTTTCCGGGAGACGTCGCCTCCGTAACATTTTGCCGTAACATTTTTTTTCAACGGCGCCCGCCTTCCCGACGCGATAATCCTGGCGCCGATTGCCGCCTGGATATTTACCTCATACATCTGGCGCGGGATTAACTCTCTTAACCGGTCAACCATGCTCCTTGCTTTAACCTCTGCTTTATCTTTATGGACAAGCAGAGAAAACGCCTCCATAGGCTTTTTGTTTAAGAGAATATCTATCTTAACTACGTCTGTTTTTCTATACCCGATAAATTCGTAATCCAAGGAAGCATACCCTCTGGTTAAAGACTTTATTTTATCATAAAAATCTACGACAATCTCTCCTAACGGCAGGTTAAAAACAATGCTTAGCCGGTCCTTACCTAAATAATCCATCTGGATAAACTCTCCCCGCCGGGATTTTGCCAGGTCACATAAAGGGTCCATCCCTTCCGGCGGCGTCACAATTGTTGCCTTAACAAACGGCTCCTCAATTTCTTCTATATTAGAAGGCTCCGGTAACTGCTGCGGGCTCTCCACGCTGATAATATCGCCGTCTTTCTTTTTAACTTTATACATTACGTTAGGCGAGGTAAGAATAAGGTCTAAATTATACTCTCTCTCTAACCTTTCCTGAACAATTTCCATATGCAGAAGCCCTAGGAAACCGCACCTGAACCCGTAACCTAAACTGCCTAAATTATCCGGCTCATAAACTAAAGACGCATCGGATAACCTTAGTTTTTCTATGGCATTTCTCAAGAGAGGGTAATCTTTAGGAGCGGTAGGAAAAATCCCGCAAAAAACCATAGGCGGCATCTTCTTATACCCTTCAAAAGGCTCGTTTGTAGGTGCGTCAGGCGAAGTAATAGTATCTGCCATATCTATCTCTTGAGGGTTTTTTATATTACAGCAAATGTAACCAACCTCACCGTAACTAAGAGAATTTCTCTTCTGAGCGTGAGGCAAAAACACTCCCAGTTCTTCTACTTTATAAGTTTTCTTCTGATGCATAAAAAAAACACTGTCTCCTACATTAATCTTTCCGTCAAATATTCTTAAGAATAAAATAACCCCTTTATAAGGGTCATAGAGGGAATCAAAAAGAACCGCTTTCAGCGGCTTGTTAACTTCGCCTTGAGGAGGCGGTATCTCTTCTATCACTCTCCCTAACACATCTAAAACACCGCTGCCTTCCTTAGCCGACACCGAAGAAATCTCATCCTCTTTAAACCCAAATATTTCAGAAAGCTGCTCTATACAACGCCGCCTATCTGCGCTGGGAAGATCTATCTTATTAAGCACGGGGATTATCTTTAAGTTACCTTCCAAGGCTAAATAAAAGTTAGCAACCGTCTGAGCTTCAATTCCCTGTGAAGCGTCAACCAAAAGTATAGCGCCCTCACACCCTTTTAAAGACTTTGCTACCTCATAAGAAAAATCAACGTGGCCGGGCGTATCAATAAGATTCAGAATATATTGCTCCTCTCTATACAAAAAATTTAATCTTACGGCTTTTGCTTTTATCGTAATGCCGCGCTCCCGCTCTAACTCCATGCTGTCAAGCATCTGCTCCGACATTTTTCTCTTGTCTACGGCGCCGGTTACTTCCAGAAACCTGTCTGCCAAGGTGGATTTGCCGTGATCAATATGTGCGATAATACAAAAATTTCTTATTTGTTTTATTGCTTCCATTTAACTGCCTTAAAAACATACAGAGATTGTTTATTTCTTAATATGTCTTAAAATCGCTTCTATTACCCCTTCTAAGGTTAAAGCGGTGGTATCAATATAGATAGCATCTTTGCTAATTCGTAAAGGGCCTACTTCTCTATTCTTATCGGCGTCATCGCGCCTCTTTAAATCCTCTTTTAACTCATCAAAATTAACCGCCAGGCCTCTTTCTTTCAACTCCCGGAACCTTCTCTTAACTCTTATGGGAAATGCAGCATCAAGATAAAACTTCTTTTGGGCGTTAGGAAAAACTACCGTTGTTATATCTCTGCCTTCAACAACGAAATCTGATCCCTGCGCAATGCGGCGCTGTAAGCCCACCATTTGAACCCGCACTCTTTCGTGTGAAACCACCACGGAAATATTCTTATCTATAAGGGGCGCGCGGATTTTAGAGCTAACGTCTGTGCTGTTAAGATAAACTTTTTCATCTTCAATCTTTAAATCCAATTTTTTTGCTAAATCTTCTAAAGCGCCCTCATCTTTCAAATTCAGATTATTCTCCAAAGCTGCTAAAGTCAATACCCGGTAGGTTGCTCCCGTATCCAAATAAGAAATATTTAATCTTTTACTCAAGAGTTTAGCAACTGTGGTTTTTCCTGAACCGGCAGGCCCGTCTATAGCTATGATCATAACTGATTATACCGTATCTGATAGCAACTTCTGTTTCTTATTTACTTTTTTAATTAAATTAATAATTTTTCTGCGGTCTCCTTCTTTTATGGCAGCATCAAATTTTCTTAAAACTTTTATAAAACCTTGCAGGTCCCTGCGTAGGTTCGCCTTGTTAGAAAGGAATATATCTGTCCACACCGAAGAAGGAGAGTTTGATATTCTCGTTAAATCTTTCAAGCTGCGGGAAGAAAATTTTAAGTAATGTTTGGAAATAAACTCTGTTATTGAAAACGATATAAGATGCGGCAGGTGCGAAACTGAAGAAAGGATTTTATCATGAAGTTGTGGCCGTATGTACGTTACTTTTGTCCCTAACTCCTGCCATAACCCGGCAACAACCTTGGTCGCTTTCATTCCGGAAGAAGCTGTAATTATACAATGCGCCCCGTTATAAAGGCCTCTTGAGCTAAACTCAACGCCTCCCTTTTCTGCGCCGCATAAAGGGTGGCAGCCGACAAAATAAGCTCCTTTAGGCATATATTTCTTAGCGGCTCTCTCTACGAACTCTTTACTACTGCCTAAATCAAAAACAATAGCCCCTTTTTTTAGCAAAGGAGCAATTCTTTTAAGATAATCAATAATAACGAATACCGGCAGCGCCAACACTACAAAATCAGCCCCTCCCACGACTCTGTTTAAATCTCGTTCTACCTTATCAACAACATTTGACTTTTTAATTCTGCGATAGGAAGATTGACTCCTAGCGTACCCCCAAATCACAAAATTGGAAAACTTCTCTCTCAAATCTAAAGCCAATGAACCTCCCATAAACCCTGCACCAATTATTGCTACTTTCTTTCTCATCGTTTTTGTAACGGACAGGTCACGACCTGTCCCTACATATTCTTGATTTTTAAATCTCTCTATTAACTACCCTTACCATTCTCTTCAGATCCTGCATAAGGCTGATAAAATTCTCTGGCCGAAGCTGCTGCGGCCCGTCGCTTAATGCTTCTTCCGGCTTTGGATGCACCTCAATTAAAAGGCCGTCAGCTCCGCAAACAACAGCAGCCTTACTTAAAGGCGCAACTAGTCCCCACTTACCCGTAGCATGAGAAGGGTCCACGATAATGGGAAGGTGCGATAACATCTTAACCACAGGCACAGCGCTTAAGTCAAGGGTGTTTCGCGTGAAATCCTCAAAAGTCCTTATTCCTCTTTCGCACAAAATCACATTGAAATTTCCTCCTGATAAGATATACTCTGCGCTCATCAGCCATTCCTTTATAGTGGTGCTTAAGCCTCTCTTTAAAATCACCGGCTTCTGAGTCTGCCCTACTTCTTTTAAGAGATTAAAATTCTGCACATTCCTTGCGCCGATTTGCAAAATATCCGCATATTTAGCTACTAACTCTACGTCTCTGGGGTCCATAACCTCCGTAACAGTAGCTATATCAAACTGTTGCGACGCTTCCTCTAGATATTTCAGACCGTCTTCGCCTAACCCTTGAAACGTATATGGGGATGAACGCGGTTTAAACGCTCCTCCTCTTAAAATACGAGCGCCTGCTTTTTTAACTTTAGCTGCTACTTCTTTCAACTGCTCTCTTGACTCAATAGAACAAGGCCCGGCTATGACTACAACTTTCCTGCCGCCAATGGCAACTGCCTTTCTTATCTTTATGACGCTATCTTCTTTTTTAAATTCTCTGGATACTAACTTATACGGCGAAAGAACCGGCATTACTTTCTCAACGCCAGGAAAAATTTCCAGAGGCTGCAGCCTTATAACATCCTCAGGGCCGATAACTCCGGCAATGGTTCTCTCAACCCCTTGGGAAACCATTGTCTTTAACCCTAATATCTTTGCCCTGTCTAAGACTCTCTTTATCTGATCTTTTGTCGCGTCTTTTCTAAATACAATTATCATCTTGGCCCTCCACTTATTTATTCAAATAACGCTTAAAACAATCTATAAACTTCTTATTTTCCTTGTGCAAGCCTACTGTAACACGACATAAATTCGGTAATCCCCACCCGGCTAGTTCTCTTACTATAATGCCGTTTTTTAAAAGGTAATTGTATAATGAGGCGGTGTCTTTCCTAAAATCAATAAGGACAAAATTAGTAGCGCTTTTTATAAAACTTATATCATGAGCTTTCAATTCCTTATATAAATACTGTTTTTCTCTCTTAATATAAGTAACAACTTTATTTAAAAACTTGCCATTGTTAACTGCCGCAACAGCAGCCACTTGCGCAAACCTGTTCACATTAAAAGGCTCTCTTACTTTATTCAAGAAAGACGCGATAGACGGCGTTGTCACGCCGTAGCCGATTCTTGCTCCTGCTAAACCAAAAGCCTTAGAAAAAGTGCGCGTAAAAATTATGTTGCCTCTTTCTTTCAAGAATCTAATGGTTTTAGGGAAATCCGGCGGCGCAAACTCAAAATAAGCCTCATCAAAGAAGACTAATACAGACGCCGGTATCCTGCTCAAGAAATTCTCTATCTCTTTATTATTTAAGTATGTGCCTGTAGGATTATCGGGATTGGCTATAAAAATTATCTTTGTGCGGGCAGTAATTTTTGCCGCAATATCATCAAGGCAATAACGAAAATTCCTCAACGGCGCCCTTACAACCTCTGCTCCTTCTATCTTTGCCTGAATCTCATAAATTAAAAATGTAGGATATCCTACTATAACCTCATCGCCTTCCTCTATCAAAACGCGCAGCGCCAATGTTATTATCTCATCAGAGCCGTTACCAAAAACAATTTGGTCTTCTCTAACTTTGAGTTTGGCGGCTACGGCTTTCCTTAAGTAAAAACACCCCGATTCAGGGTAACGGTTAATATTCTTTAATTCTTTCTGTATGGCTCTATTAATATAAGCCGGCGCAAAAGGAATCTCATTAGAAGCAAGTTTATAAACTTGGGTTAACCCCAAAGCCCTTTTCACTTCTTCAACGGGCTTACCTGGTTTATAACTATTTATATTCTCTAATCTCTTCCTAAACATCATTCTATTGTTTCCGGCAATCCATAAAAAAATTATACTATGGACTAATACTAGCTTTCCCTAGGGTAGGAACCAAGGATTTTCACAAAAGTACATCTTTTCTCTAAACTTTTTAACACTTTTTGTACCGCAGGTAAACTTCTATGCCCTTGGAAATCCACAAAAAAATAATAATCCCAAGCTTTTTTCTTAGATGGCCGCGACTCTATCTTGGTTAAATTTATTCCGCACCTCTTAAAAGCAGCTAAAGAATCGTGTAAAGCGCCCACTTTATCCTTTATGGAAAAAAGAATTGAGGTTTTATCCCGGCCGGAGGCAGAGCTATCATTTCTTGCAATAACTAAGAACCTGGTAATGTTAGAAGAAAAATCTTCTATAGAAGAGGCAATTACCCTTAATCCGTAGATATTAGCAAGAATTTTGTTGCCTATACAAGCTCCTTGTGAATCTTTTTTTACAGCTAAAGCAGCCTTGGCAGTTGAAGCGGTGGCAACTAAATCAATGTTGGGCATATTGCGCCCAATCCATTTTCTACATTGGGCAAATACCTGTGGATTAGAGTATATCCTTTTAAGAGACTTTGAAGATGTCCCTAATAAAGAATGAGAAATATTCATACTTATCTCCGAACATATTTTTAAATTAGAAGCAAGAAACATATCTAAAGTATAATTAACAACCCCCTCAATAGAATTCTCAATAGGCACAACTCCGTATTCGGCTTCTTCTCTTTCAACTTTTTCAAATATCTCATTTATACTCTCTGCGGGAATATACTGGGGTTTCTTTCCAAACTTCCTTATTGCTGCCAAATGAGTAAACGTACCCTCAGGCCCTAAATAAACTATGCGCAATCCTTTTCTTAGGGACCGGCAAACAGATAATACTTCTTTAAAAATAAGGTCAATGTCCTCTGAAAGAAGAGGGCCTTTATTAGTTTTTTTAAGACGGTCTAAAATAAGAGATTCCCGCTCTGAGGAGAAGATTTCTAAATTATCTCTCTTCTTTAACTTATTAACTCTTATAACCTCTTCGGCTCTCTGATTAAGAAGCGACAGGATTTTTTTATCAATTATATCAATCTTTTTTCTTAAATCTTTCAACTGCATTGGTTACCTCTCCACTTAATTAAAATATCCTTTACATTTGCCACGTTCATTCCTGCAACAATTCTACTACATAAATGTCTTCTCTGCCATCTTTAAAGCGTCGCTGCCCCCAATATCAAACCATTTTTTTTCAAAAATATACCCATACACCCTTGTTTTATCTACCATCCATTTTATATATTCGCCGGAAGCATCGCTGGCCTTGACTTGGGAAAAAAACGAATCGAACAATTTTAAAGAATCTT
Source organism: Candidatus Omnitrophota bacterium (assembly GCA_020343495.1). Lineage (GTDB taxonomy): Bacteria > Omnitrophota > Gorgyraeia > Duberdicusellales > 4484-171 > JAHISK01. Next base: position 223,866 of record CP070797.1, read on the forward strand.
GAGGGAAAAAGTAAACACAGGTGGCTGCTAACGTTGACTTAGGGTTTTTAGGTTTCTCCTCAAAACTAACTATCTGATTCCCAGAATCTAATTCCGTAACCCCGTAATGGCAAGCAGCTGACTTATCTTTTACGTCATATATGCCTATGCAAGGATAGGGCTTCTTTTTCAAACCAAACTCCAGGAATCCTCTTAAATTATCCTCAAACAAATTATCTCCGCCAAGAACCAACCAATCTCCTCCTTTACCGTCTATAGCGAATTTAATATCCCGGACAGCCCCTAACCTATCTTCGGGGCTGGTTGAGCCGTCATTAAGGATTTGGATTTCTACTTTATATTCTTTTTTCCAGGCTAAAAATTTATTATAAAACTTATTGTTAGATACTAATTTTGTTTCTTCTATTGAATAATAATTTCTTAAATCTTCTATCTTATCAATCAAAAAGTTTATTATTGGCTTATTATTTATACAAATAAGAGGCTTCGGTAAATCTAAGGTTAAAGGGTATAATCTGGTTCCGTAGCCGGCAGCAAGAATTATTACGCGCATATCAGATCATTAATATCCTATTAAAATCATCCTTTAAAATCTTCTTCAACTCCTGTTGTAAATATTTCTCCACTTCGCTTGCCGTAGATAACTTCAGGACTCTTTCCACTATTGACTTTGCATCCTCATATTTTATATGCCTGATTAACTCTTTTATTCTAGGAACCCGCGGCGGAGCCATACTAAACTCATCCAGCCCCAACCCTACAAGCAGAAAGGCAAAAAGAGGCTCTCCGGACATCTCCCCGCACATCCCTACCCAGATACCTTTTTTGTGCGCAGCCTCAATGACACTTTTTACTAACCGCAATACTGCCGGGTGCCCCGGCTCATAAAGATAAGCAACCTTCTCATTTGCCCTGTCTACGGCTAAAGAATACTGGATTAAATCATTTGTCCCAATACTAAAGAAATCACTCTCCTCAGCTAACACGTCTGCCGTTAAAGCTGCCGAAGGAACCTCAATCATCGTTCCAACAGAAATCCTTTTATCAAACTTCTTTCCCTCTTCTTTTAACTCCTGCTTACATTCTTGGAGAAGGCGCTTGGCTTCCTTTAACTCCTCCACTCCGGAAATCATAGGAAACATAATTTTTACGTTTCCTTCAGCTGATGCCCGTAAAATTGCCCGCAGTTGCACTTTAAACACGTCCGGCCGTCCTAAACAAAACCTGATTGCCCGCCATCCTAAGAAAGGAGACATTTCAACGGGAACCGTCGGCTGAGAAAGAAACTTATCTCCTCCAATATCGATTGTTCTAATAATTACCGAATAAGGCTTAACTTTCTTTACGACGTTAAGGTAAGCGTGATACTGCTCTTCTTCAAAAGGCAAATCCCGTCTACCTAAAAATATATATTCTGTCCTATATAAGCCTACTCCTTCTGCTCCGAACTTATGAATCAACGGCAGTTCCTCAGGGATTTCTATATTAGCAGATACGACTATCTCTCTTTTATCTTTAGTGCGTGCCTTTATAGCCTTAGAAATATGAACGGCTTTGGCCTCTTTAGCTATTTTTTCAAACTTCTTACGATACTCTTTAAAAACTTTTGTGGTTGGATTAACTAAAACTTCCCCTGCTGAACCATCAATGATAAGATTGTTGCCTGACTTAATATTCTTAGTAGCAATCTCAACTCCCACAACGGCAGGAATTCCTAAACTTCTCGCAATTATTGCCGTGTGAGAAGTAATGCCACCTACGTCAGTAACAAAACCTAAAATATTTTCCTTAGGTAAACTTGCCGTTTGAGAAGGGGCCAAATCATGGGTAACAATGACTACTTTCTCTTTTAACTCCTGCAAACTCACCGTCTCTTTCTTGAGAAGTTTCCTTAAGACTCTGCGAGAGACGTCTTCAATATCAATGACTCTCTCACGTAAATATTCATCATCCAACCCTAAAAGAGTGTTAACGTACTTTTTTATGCTTTCTGAGAAGGCGTACTCAACATTTACTTTCTTATTCTTAATCTGCCCGATTATATCTTCAATTAGAACTCTGTCTTCTAAAACAAGCAGGTGCGCTTCAAATATCTTGGCATGGTCAAACCCGAGTTCATCGGAAATCCTCTTTTGTAAACTAGCTATCTCCTTACGCGTCGCAATCAACCCTTCTTCAAGGCGGTAAATTTCCTGGGAAATACCTTCATGAGAAATTTTTCTCTTAGGAATAGTAAACTCCTCTACCCCTATAAAATAAGCCTTGCCTATCCCTATACCGCCTGACGCAGCTATGCCTTTTAATTTAATCATTGCTCTCCTGCAAAAACTCCTCAAGCTTACCAAATGCCTCGGGAGCGTCGTGGCCTTCAACTGTCATTTTAACAACTGCTCCCTTATTTATTCCCAAACTCAATATGGCAATTATTGATTTACCGTCCACGCTTTCCCCATCTTTTTCTAACATGATTGAGGAGTCAAACTGATTTGCCATCTGCACAAAAAGAGCAGCGGGACGCGCATGTAACCCATGAACGTTATTTACCATGATTTCTTTTTCAATTCTTTCCATCTTTTCTTCCAATAATTATTATAAATCTTTATAACCTCTCTGGCTACTTCTTTAGAATTATGACGTAAGTAGTTATCTCTACTTACCACGTCTGCCTCAAAGACCGAAACTCCCATTTTTCTCAGCCTTTCCCGATCAAAAATTACCGGGAAAGATTTCTCCTGTGCATATTTAAGAAGCAATCTGTATTCTAGGCGCCCGGCATTCACTAAACAAGCGTTTATTAACCCTGCCCTGGTATGCGACTCAATCATCTGAAAATGGTCAGCAGCAGTAAATCCGTCGGTTTCGCCGTTCTGGGTCATAACATTACATATATAAATCTTTAAGGCGGATTTGCCTGCTATCTCTTCACTTATCCCTTCTATAAGAAGATTAGGAAGCACACTTGTAAAAAGGCTGCCCGGCCCAAAAATTATAACTTCCGCCTCTCTAATAACCCCTAAAACCTCTGGATTTAACTTAGCATTGCCGGGAAGAATAGATATCCGTCTTATTCTCTTTTCTTCTTTAGGAATCTTATCTTCCCCTTCTTTTGTAGAACCATCGCAATACTCTGCTTTAAGCCTTATTTTATCAAGACTGGCAGGGATTACTCTGCCTCTTATAGCTAAAACTTTACTTGACTCTTCAACCGCATCTTTAAAACTTCCCGTGACTTGCGTCATCGCTGTTATAAAGATATTGCCAAAGCTGTGCCCCTTCATGCCTTCACCCTCTTTAAATCGGTACTGAAACAAGTCACGCATAAGCTGAGGGGCTTCCGCTAAAGAAACTAAACAGTTCCTTATGTCTCCGGGAGGTAAGATACCGAATTCTTCTCTTAATCGGCCGGAAGAACCTCCTTCATCGGCTACAGCTACGATAGCAGTAATATTGGAGGTATATTCTTTTAAGCCTTCTAAAATAGTAGATAACCCTGTGCCTCCGCCGATAGCAACGATCTTGGGCCCTTTAGCCAAAAATCTCTTCTCATAGATAATATCTATTAAATCCTTCTCTTTATGAGGATAAATAGCCTCAAAAAAACTTCTTATAAGATAGGCAGTCCCTACAATAAACAACCCTATCCCGATAACAAACAATATCCAATAGAGTATTCGCAATACTAGGTGTATGCCTGTAAATACCTGCGGCGATGACACTAATATAAAAAAAACTCCCAATACCCAAAGGGTAATCCATCTTTTTATTTTTAATCCCGGATAAAACCACTTTATAAGCTTTATGAATTTTTGCATTTTTTAAACCTATCTTACTGCTTGCTGTTGTTTTTTCACCAATACCAAAACTTCTTCTTTAGTCTTGGCGCTTTTTAGCTGCTGCACAAAATATTTATCCCGCAGCATTCTTGCCAAAAAAGCCAGCATTTTCAAATGTAAGCCAGCTTCTTTTTGATTAGAAAGAAGCAGCGTCACAATATTGACTTTCTCCTGGTCAAGGGAATCAAAATCAATGCCCTCTTGCGATATAGCCAAACAAATAACCACATCTTTTATTGAATTTACACGGGCGTGAGGAAGAGCAATGTGTCCCCCGATAGCGGTTGAACCCATTTCTTCTCTTTGAATGAGAAGTTTAAGAGTTTCTTTTTTACTTTCTTTGGTTATCTTCTTCTTCTGAATAAGGTGATCTAGAAGACAGGAAATGACATTCTTTTTATTCTTCTGCTTTAGCCCTAAAATAATGCTGTCTTTATCTAAATAATCAATAATTTTTATACTCATTAACGCAACAGCCCTTTCTGCGCTCTTATAAGCGGGCGAAGGGAATTGAACCCTCAACCTTCACGTTGGCAACGTGACGCTCTAGCCGATTGAGCTACGCCCGCAATAAAAACCCTAACCAAATTCAAATTAAGTTTATCTCTTACAAAGAACTACCTCTTTGTTAACTGGTTTTCTCCAATGCGGACGGGGAGAGTTGAACTCCCACCTCTTTCGAGACAGGATTCTAAGTCCTGCGTGTCTGCCAGTTCCACCACGTCCGCAACAGAACTTATTCCCTCAAAAATCTATAAAACTACACAGTGAGCCGCCCGAGACTCGAACTCGGCACACCCGGCTTAAAAGGCCGGTGCTCTACCTGATGAGCTAGCGGCTCAATAAAATACTAATTATCAAAGAGTCTCTTCTGCTTTTCAATTAGCGTCTATTAAAATTCTCTCAATTCCTTCTCTTTATCTTCCAACACGTTATCTGTTTCTCTTATATATTTATCAGTTAATTTCTGAAGCTCTTCTTCGGCTTTAAACCTTTCATCTTCGGAAATCTTTTTATCTTTCTCCATCTTCCTTACACCCTCTTTTCCGTCTCTTCTTATCGTCCGTATAGAAACTTTACCTTCTTCGGCAGTTTTTTTAACAATCTTGGCTAACTCATTTCTTCTTTCTTCAGATAAAGGCGGTATCATCAGCCGGATAATTTTACCGTCGCACATCGGCGTAATGCCTAAATTTGACTGTAAAATTGCTTTTTCAATCTCTTTTACGGAAGACGGATCATACGGGCTTATTACGATTAACCTTGCTTCCAAAACATTTATCGTAGCTATTTCTTTAAGGAGCGTCGGCGCCCCATAATAATTCACTCTTATTCCCTCTACCATTTTAGGATTAGCTCTGCCGGAACGTAACTCGGCAAACTCACGCCGGGTTGACTCTACTGTCTTCTTCATCAATTCTTCAATTTCTTTCAAATACTGCCGGGAAACCATAAATTTCTCCCTTAAATTTATTACACTCTTTGGATGATAAACTTCCTGGAACAGCTATAAGTAATTTTTTACGGTAAATTCTACTAACCAAGGAATTTTTCGAAGGGGCCAAATTAACTAATACGCGTGCCTATAACCTCGCCTAAAACGATTCTTTTTAAATCCCCTTCTTTCATAAAATTAAAAACATTTATCGGCAATTTATTCTCCATACATAACGTAACCGCCGTTGAATCCATTATTCTTAACTTCTTGTTAATCACATCCATGTAAGTTAGCTTTTTAAATAACTTAGCCTTTTTGTTTTTCATAGGGTCCGCTGAATAAACGCCGTCTACTTTTGTCCCTTTAAGCAATACATCAACTTTAATCTCAACGCTCCTTAAAGCAGCTGTCGTGTCCGTGGTAAAATAAGGGTTACCTGTCCCGGCAACGAAAATTACTGCCCTTTTCTTCTCCAGGTGCCTGATTGCCCGCCTTCTAATATAAGGTTCGG
>CP070797.1:229747-255392 GCA_020343495.1 Candidatus Omnitrophota bacterium
GACAAGGATACTTTCTTGCGACGATATAAGGAGAATTCTTTATCGTCTCACCCACCAGATTTTAGAGAAAAACCCTTCCCCTCAAGCCTTAACCCTTATCGGCATTCAAACCAGGGGCGTATATCTGGCTAAAAGAATTCAGCAAATCATAGAAGAAATAGAAAGGATAAAGGTTCCTTTAGGAATACTTGATATAACCTTATACCGTGACGATTTAACCACTATCGGCACCAACCCCATAGTTAAGGAAACAAGGATAGGGTTTGATTTAAACGAAAAGGTAGTAATCTTAATAGACGATGTGTTGTTTACCGGCAGGACGGTGAGGGCGGCGTTAGATGAAATCATGGATTTTGGCCGGCCGAAAAAAGTAGAGTTGTTGGTGTTAGTTGACAGAGGTTATAGGGAGTTACCTATCAGAGCCGATTTCGTAGGTAAAAATATACCCACGTCAAATAGAGAGTTAGTAGAAGTCAGGGTTAACGAAGTTGACAGGAAAGACGAGGTTGTGATTATTGAAATGTTATGAAAAAAGTAAAGAGATATGAGAGAAGAAAAACTAGCAAAGAGCCAAATTAAATTATACAAGAATAAACTGGTGGTTAGACTGGATAAAGAAACGGTATGGCTTACCCAAAAGTTAATGGCAGATTTGTTTAATACAGAACGCAGCGTCATTACAAAACATATTCATAACATATTTAAAACTAAGGAGTTATCGAGAAAATCAGTATGTGCAAAATTTGCACATACTGCCGAGGATGGGAAAGTGTATCAGACTCAATTTTATAACTTAGATATGATTGTTTCTGTAGGATATCGAGTTAATTCCAAGAGAGGAACGCAGTTTCGTATTTGGGCAACGAGTGTTCTTAAGAAGCATTTGGTTGAAGGGTATACGATTAATAAAAGACGGTTAAAAACTGCAGAACATAAGTATCGGGAATTGCAGAAATCTTTAAATCTTTTAAGTAATGTTATTCATCTTGAGGCCATTTCCGACGATGCTAAAGGTCTTATTCAGGTGATCACTGAATATAGGCGCGCTCTTGATATTTTGGATGATTATGACCATCAGAAGTTAACTGTCCCTAAGGGGACAAAATATGCGAGATTTGAGCTTACTTATAATGATGCTCGAAAAATTATTGATGCAATGAAGAAAAAATTTAAAGATTCTCCGCTTGTAGGGCAAGAAAAAGATGAGAGTTTTAAAAGTTCGATAGGCGCTGTTTATCAGACGTTTGGGAGCAAAGATGTTTATCCAACAGTCGAAGAGAAAGCAGCGCACCTTTTATATTTTGTGACAAAAAACCATAGTTTTGTGGATGGTAATAAACGGATCGCCGTAGCTCTTTTTGTCTGTTTCTTACAGAAAAATGGTATGTTGCTTCGTAAAGATGGCAGTCGGTGTATGGATGATAATGCTCTTGTTGCCCTTACGTTAATGGTTGCCGCTAGTAAAGCGTCCGAAAAGAATACGGTGATTAAAGTCATTTTGAATTTGCTTAATAGCAGGGTTTAATATAAGTGTTTTTATAAATAATATGGATTTAAGAAAACCTTTTCACAAATAAGATAAACATATGGATAAGTGGAAACAGAAACACATTTTAGGGATTAAAGATTTAAGCCGGGCTGAGATAGAGCTGATATTGTCGCAGGCAAAGTCGTTCAAAGAAATCTCCCGGAGAGACGTGAAGAAAGTCCCCGCGTTAAGAGGCAAAACCGTCCTAAACTTGTTTTTTGAGAATTCAACAAGGACGCGCATGTCTTTTGAGTTGGCAGCAAAACGCTTGAGCGCAGACGTCATAAACTTTTCTTCTTCTATCAGCAGCTTATCAAAGGGAGAGTCTGTTGTTGATACGGTTAAGACTTTGGACGCCTACCACCCTGATATTATGGTTGTGCGGATAGACTCTAGCGGCTGTTTATATAAGTTTGATGAGTATACCCAGGCAAGCATTGTTAACGCCGGAGACGGCCAAAACGAACATCCTACCCAGGCCCTTTTAGATATGTTTACCGTGCAGCAAGTAAAGGGGACGCTGGAAGGATTAAAGGTTTTAATTGTCGGAGATATCAGGCATTCTCGTGTTGCGCGGTCTAACATTTTTGGGTTTAGCAAGTTTTCTTCTAAAGTAACCGTGTGCGGGCCGGCGACGTTTATCCCTTACGAGTTTGAAAAAATCGGAGTGGATGTTTCCTGCGATTTAGATGCGGTTATCGCTGAAGCCGACGTTATTATAATGTTACGCATCCAGAAGGAAAGGCAGAGTTCTTCGTTCTTTCCTACAATCAGGGAGTATGTAGATAAGTTTTCTTTGACCCCGCAGAGGTTAGCAAAAACTAAGAAGAATTGCATGGTTTTACACCCCGGCCCGGTTAACTGGGATATTGAGATTAGTTCTTCTTTAAAAGAGAAAGTTCATCCCTTGATTTTAAAGCAAGTTGAGAATGGCCTGGCTATAAGAATGGCAGTTTTATATTTGGTAGGCACAAAAAAAAGATAAAGCTATGAAAGTGTTAATGAAAAATGGGACAGTTGTAAATGCCGATAGTGTTTTTGATGCGGACGTTTTACTCGGCAACGGTAAAATCCTGCAAGTGGGAAAGCATATCGCCGAAAGCGCAGATAAAGTAATTGATGCCAAAGGTAAACACCTGTTTCCTGCCTTTATAGATTTACATACGCATTTAAGGGTTCCCGGCAGAGAGGATGAAGAAGATTTTGTCAGCGGCTCAAAAGCTGCCGCTGCCGGCGGGTTTACTAAAATTTTTTGTATGCCAAACACAGACCCTGCCATTGATAACGAAGCAGCAGCTAAATGGGTTGTTGAGGAAGGAAAAAAAGTTGGATTAATAGATATTTATCCTGTTGGCGCGGTTACCAAGGCAAGAGAAGCAAAAGAGCTCACCGAGTTTAGTGAATTGCGAAAAGCCGGATGCCTGTGTTTAAGCGATGACGGCACGACAATTTCTGATACGTTGCTGTTTCGCCGGGCACTGGAATATGCCCGTATGGAGGGCCTTTTAATTATTTCTCATTGCGAAGATAGAAGTCTTTGCGGGGAGGGAGCAATGCGCGAAGGAGTTATTTCTTCTAAATACGGGGTTCGCGCAATTCCCGATATTGCCGAAAGCGTAATCGTTGCCAGAGATATTGAGATAGCAAAATACCTTAATAGCCGTATTCATCTTGCGCATATAAGCACAGCCAGGAGCATAGAAATTATAAAACGGGCTAAAGAAGAAGGGGTAAAAGTTACTGCTGAAACCGCTCCTCATTATTTTGTCTTAACGGTTGACGACGTTGAAAAAAGCGGCTTTGACAGTAATTTTAAAGTTAACCCGCCCCTGGGTGAAGCTAAAGACGTAGCCGCAGTTAAACGAGCTTTAAAGACAGGAGTAATTGATTGTATAGCAACAGACCATGCTCCTCATTCTAAAGCCGAGAAAGAAGCGCCGTTCCAGGACGCTCCTTTTGGGTTTATTGGCCTGGAGACGGCATTTTCTTTAACCTACACATATTTGGTTAAAGAGAAAGTAATGGATTTAAAGGCAATAACCGAAAAGCTTAGTGCCTCTGCCGCTAAAATTTTAGGGATGCAAGGGTGTGGTAGCATAGAAAAAGATAAGCAGGCAAGCATAGTTATTGCTGACCTGAATAAGAAGTGGACGGTTACCAAGGAGCGCTTGCATTCAAAATCAAAAAACAGCCCCTTCTTAGGATGCCAGTTGCAGGGCGTTATTGAATGCACGATTCATAAAGGGAAAATTGTTTATAAGGTCAATAAAGGTTAAATTAGCGGTTATATGAAGTTTATCCTTACCAGAGAGTTGGGTAAACTAACACGGTGGCTGCGTATCTTAGGGTATGACAGCATCTATTACAGGGAAGATAACATCAGTTCGCTTGTTATAGAGTCTTTACGGGATAACAGAATAATTGTTACCCGCACGAAAAAGTTAGACGATTTAAAGACAAAGATAGTGGTAATAGAATCTTCACAGATAGAGGAACAGCTTAAAGAGATTAAACATAAGTTGAATTTGGTGATAGATGAGAGTAAAATGTTTACTCGCTGCACGGTGTGTAACGAGCCTCTTTTTTCAATAAAAAAGAAAGATTTTAAAAAAGATATCCCTGAGTATGTTTATAAGACGCAGGAAGTTTTTATGCAGTGTAAGAGGTGTGAGAGAATTTACTGGCAGGGCAGCCACTGGGGAAATGTCCGTAAGATAATAAAGGCTTTGAAATAGCAGGAAAGGAAATAGGATTATGAAATTTGTAGCGGATTTTCACATTCACTCAAGATATTCCCGGGCAACGTCTAAACAAATGGCTGTTCCTAATTTAGCGAAGTGGGCAAAACTAAAAGGAATAAATCTTCTGGGAACAGGAGATTTCACTCATCACCTTTGGTTGCAGGAATTAAAGCAACACCTGCTGCCGCTCCCCAAACAGGGCCTGTTTTTGTATGACGGGGTACATTTTATTTTATCGGGAGAAATTTCCAGTATTTATTCTCAGTCCGGTAAAGTTTACCGCGTTCACAACGTTGTTATGGCGCCGTCTTTTAAAATGGTGGAAGAAATAAATAAGATGTTATCTTTTCATGGAAACATCGCTTCTGACGGCAGGCCGATTTTAGGAATGAGCTGTATTAAGCTGGCAGAGGAGTTAAGCAGGATATCTTCCGATATTATGTTAGTCCCGGCACATTGCTGGACGCCCTGGTTCTCTGTGTTCGGGTCAAATTCCGGGTTTAATTCTTTGGAGGAAGCCTTTGGCAAATACACGCAGAATATAACCGCTTTAGAAACCGGCCTTTCCAGCGACCCGGCAATGAACTGGCGGCTTTCAGCGCTTGATAAGTATTCGTTGATTTCCAATTCCGATAGCCATTCTCCTTCCCGTATTGGAAGGGAAGCCAACGTATTTGACTGTGAGTTGAATTACTGGCAGATAAAAAAAGTTTTAGAAGATAAAGATAAAGAAAAGTTTTTATACACCGTTGAGTTTTTTCCCGAAGAAGGAAAGTACCATTACGACGGCCATAGAAACTGTAATATACGGTACCATCCCAGCGAGACCAAGCGCCATAAGGGGATTTGCCCGGTGTGCAATAAGCCTTTAACCAGAGGGGTTTTGTACAGGGTTGAAGAGTTGGCGGACAGGCCCCAAGGGTTTGTCCCTGCCAATGCCATAGGCTATAAAAGTTTAGTTCCTTTAGATGAGATAGTTGCTGAAGCAAAAGGGTTAAAGAAAACCAGCAAGGCAGTAGAGAAAGAATATTTAGATTTAATTTATACTTTTGGGTCGGAATTTGATGTTTTAGTAAATATAGAGGAAAAAGAGCTTTTCTCAAAGTTGCCGCATAAAGTAGCGGAAGGAATAAAGCGCGTGAGAGAAAAACACTTAGAGATTCTTCCCGGCTACGACGGCGAATACGGAATAATTAAGATATTCGGAGAGGAAAAAGAGTCCGAGAAGAAAGAGCAGCTGACTTTATTTTAGGAAGGAAGATGCAAAAATGAAAATAGCCATAGCGTTTTATTCTTTCTCAGGAAACACTAAAAGGATGTGTTTGTTTTTAAAGAGGCACCTAGAAGCAGCTGACAACGCCGTTGATTTAATAGAAGTAAAACCTTTAAAGGAAACAACGTCTTTTTTAGGCCAGTGCCGACAGGCGGTTATGAAAAGGGAGTTGGAGTTAGCCGGTGTTGAAACTGATTTGCGAAACTACGACGTTACTATATTTGCTTCCCCGGTGTGGGCGTTTACGTTTGCTCCTGCTTTAAGAAGTTATTTGAATAAAATCGGCAGCCTGGAAAATAAAAAGACAGCCTGTTTCTTGACTTGCGGAAGCGGTGCCGGCAGCAATAAGGCGTTAGGCGACTTAGAAAATATCCTGCGCATAAAAGGCGCGCATATTTTGTTCTCTAAAAATTTAGCGGGAAGAAAGAGTAACGATAAAGATTTTCTGGAAGACAACTTTAAATCTTTGTTTGAAATATTGAAATGATAAGGTAACTGTGTCCCTGTAGCTCAACAGGACAGAGCGCTGGCCTCCGGAGCCTGAAATGGCCGTTCGAGTCGGCCCAGGGACATGTTTAAAAAGTATGAACGTAGCAGTAATCGGCGGCTCGCAAAGTTCAAAAAAAGTATGTAAGCTTGCGCAGGAGTTAGGCGCTCTTATCGCGGCGCAGGGGTGGGTTTTAATTTGCGGAGGCGGCAGCGGCGTAATGGAAGCAGCTGCATGTGGCGCAAAGAGGGGAGGCGGCATAACCGTAGGGATTTTACCTTCAGATAATAAGGCAGAAGCAAACCCTTACGTAGATGTTAAGATTCCCACGGGGTTAGGATACGCCCGTAATATTCTGGTAGTAAGAGCTGCTGATGTAGTTGTTGCTGTTGACGGTAAATATGGGACGTTATCGGAAATTGCTTTTGCATTAAACGAAGCTAAACCAGTAATAGGCATAGATACCTGGGATATAAAAGGCATAAAAAAAATAGACAACCCAAAAGATGCGATTGAGTATATTAAGCAGTTAGAGTTGAGCAAGTAATTCTTATTGTAAAATAGGAGGTTAGATGGGAAAACGTAAAGACATTAAAAAAATATTAATTATCGGGTCTGGCCCGATTATTATAGGACAGGCTTGTGAGTTTGATTATTCCGGGACGCAGGCCTGTAAAGCATTACGGGAGGAAGGGTTTGAAGTTGTGTTAGTTAATTCAAATCCGGCTACGATAATGACAGACCCCGGTATGGCGGATAAGACGTATTTAGAGCCGCTTACAGTTGATAGCGTGGCTAAGATTATTGAAAAAGAAAGGCCGGAGGCGCTTCTGCCTAATTTAGGCGGACAAACCGGATTAAACTTAGCGGCAAGTTTATATAAAGAGGGTATTTTAAAAAAATACGGCGTTGAAGTTATTGGCGTTAAAGCAGACGCAATTGAACGCGGAGAAGACAGGACCGCGTTTAAAGAAACAATGAATAAGTTAGGCATTGATTTGCCAAAATCGCAAGCTTGCCAGTCAGTTGAAGAAGCGCAAGAAATCGCAGAGCGCCTGAAGTACCCGGTGGTTTTACGGCCGGCGTACACTTTAGGCGGCACCGGAGGAGGAATTGCTTATAATGTGGAGGAACTAAAGACTATCGTGAACAGAGGCTTAGCCGCAAGCCTTGTTCGTCAGGTGTTGGTTGAGGAGTCAGTTATCGGCTGGGAAGAGTTAGAGTTAGAAGTTGTCAGAGACAGTAAAAATCAGAAAATCACCGTTTGTTTCATTGAGAATATTGATGCCATGGGCGTACATACCGGCGACAGTTTTTGTTCAGCGCCGATGCTTACTGTTCCTCGTTCCTTACAGCTTCGTATGCAGGCGCTTTCCTATAAAATTGTTGAAGCAATCGGCGTAGTTGGCGGCACAAACATTCAGTTTGCCCATAACCCTTTAGACGGACGCCTAGTAGTTATAGAGATTAACCCGCGGACGTCGCGGTCTTCAGCCCTAGCTTCTAAAGCAACAGGGTTTCCTATTGCCCGTATTTCAACGAAGCTGGCAGCAGGCCTGACTATGGATGAGATTCCTTACTGGAAAGAAGGAACTTTAGAGAAATACGAACCCAGCGGCGATTACGTAGTTATTAAATTCGCCCGGTGGGCGTTTGAGAAGTTTCCCCAGGCAAAAGACGTTTTAGGCACGCAGATGAAGGCTGTGGGGGAAGTGATGAGCATAGGAAAGACTTTTAAAGAAGCATTACAGAAAGCCATTCGTTCTTTAGAAATAAAAAGGTACGGGTTAGGCGTTGAGAAGTTTAAACCTCTTTCAATAGATCAGTTGAAACAAAGGTTAGCCAACCCTTCCAGCGAACGGGTATTTTTAATATATGAAGCGCTGCGCAGAGGATTATCCATTGAAGATATTTCTGAAATGACGCATATCAACAAATGGTTTATTGGAGAGATGAAAGATTTAGTTGAGTTAGAAGAGCGGTTAGTCAGTGTTGGTTGGGATAAAGTGTCAGATGAGAAGTTAATCCAGGCAAAAGAGTGGGGGTTTTCCGATAGATATTTAGCGCATCTGTTAGGCATCAAAGAAAGCCAGGTACGAAAAAGAAGAATCGCTCTTGGTAAAACAGGACGGTTTGAGGTTGTCCCTGTCAGCGGAGTAGAGTCAGCGGCATATTATTACTCCACATATATAGGTGAAGATAAAGTTAACGTTTCGGCGAAGAAAAAAGTTATGATTTTAGGTGGCGGCCCTAATAGGATTGGCCAGGGAATTGAGTTTGACTATACTTGCGTGCACGCGGCGTTTGCATTACGGGAGGAGGGTTTTGAGTCAATTATGGTTAACTGTAACCCCGAAACTGTCTCTACAGATTACGATACCTCTAACAAACTTTATTTTGAGCCGTTGACAGTGGAAGAGGTGTTAACCATTTACGAGAAAGAGAAGCCCCAAGGCATTATCGTTCAGTTTGGCGGCCAGACTCCCTTGAATATTGCCCAGGAATTAAAGGATAACGGAGTACCCATTTTAGGGACAACGCCGGAAAGCATCAGGTTTGCCGAGGACAGAGAGCGGTTTCGGGAGAAGATGATTGAGTTAGGTATCCCGCAACCGGAAAGCGGGACAGCGCGTTCTTTAGAGCAGGCAATAGAGATAGCTAACAGGATAGGATACCCTCTTATGGTAAGGCCGTCTTTTGTTTTAGGCGGCAGAGGCATGGAAATAATATATGATGAGGCAATGTTACGTAAGTACGCCGCGCAAGCTATAGAGGTAACTCCGGAGTACCCTATGTTGATAGACCGGTTTTTAGAAGACGCGACTGAAGTTGAGGTTGACGCTCTTTGTGATGGAGAGGATACGTTTGTGCCTGCGGTTATGGAACATATAGAGTTAGCCGGCGTTCATTCCGGAGATTCGGCATGTGTCGTTCCCTCAAGAACGATAAAGCCGCAGCATATAGAAGATATAAAGAAGTACACCTCGCAAATTGCCAGAGCATTAAAAGTTGTCGGGATTATGAACATTCAATACGCTATTTGCGCAGATAAAGTGTACATATTGGAAGCTAACCCCAGAGCTTCGCGGACAGTTCCCGTTGTTTCCAAAATAACCGGGGTTCCTATTGCTCAAATAGCAACTAAACTGATGTTCGGCAAGAAATTGAGCGATTTTGCGCAGTTAGAAGAATGTAAGGTTGGATACGTGGGAGTTAAAGAAGCGGTTTTTCCCTTTAACATGTTTCCTGCGGTAGACCCGTTGTTAGGCCCGGAGATGAGGGCAACCGGCGAAGTCATGGGAATAGCTGATACGTTCGGATTAGCTTTTTATAAAGCGCAGGAAGCTGTCGGCTTTAAGTTGCCTATAGAGGGTAACGCCCTTCTCACCGTAGCGGATAAAGATAAAGAGGCGTTGTTACCCATAGCACAGAAATTAAGAACGTTAGGGTTTACTATTTATGCCACGCAGGGAACCAGCTCTTTTCTAAAGAAAAAAGGGGTTGATAATGTCCTGGTAAAGAAAGTCCATGAAGGCAGGCCAAACCTTGCGGATGCAATTAAGAATAAAGAAATACACCTTATTATCAATACTCCCCTGGGAAAGAGCGGCAAATACGATGACAGCTACATTCGTAAGCAGGCAATACAGCATAAAGTCCCCTACATTACTTCCATTGCTGCTGCTGCTGCCAGTGTTGAGGGGATTGCCGCGGTAAAGAAGACTGACATTACGCCAAAAGCGTTGCAGGATTACTATAAGGAAAGTTCTAAACATAGGCAACAGACGCATGCTTAATAGAAGCCAGATACAAAATTTAATCCAGAAACATAACCTCGTTGAGGAGTATATTAATATAGATAAACAGCTTACGCCGGCAGGGTTTGATTTAACCGTAGGTAAAGTGTTTAAGTTCTGTTCTATGGGGAGTTTGGATTTTTCTAATTCTGATAGGCAACTGCCCCAGGTAGAAGAAATTTTTCCCCAGAAAATAACTCCTGAAGATAAATTCGGGTGGCGGCCCTTACCTAAAGGCGCCTACAAGGTAAGAACAAACGAAACTGTTAACATCCCGAACAATTTAACTGCCCTTGCTTTTTCTCGGACGTCGCTTCTGCGTATGGGCGCGTTTACTCAACACGGCGCCTGGGATGCAGGGTTTAGAGGCAGGGGTGAGTTTATTCTCGTTGTGGAGAACCCTTTTGGAATCAGGCTGAAAGAAAACGCCCGCATAGTTCAGCTGGTCTTTTTAAAAACAGACGAAACAGAAAGTTATAAAGGGATATATAATCATTTAAAATAGAAAAAGAAATGAGCGGCGATTATTTTGATTACCAGTCCGTATCAGAACAAGATGAAAATTTAGATTTTAAGAATCTAAAACCCTGCCCCCATTGCAAGAAACCCGTCCCCGCTGATGCAACGTTATGCCTTTATTGCGGAGAATCTGTTTCGGGCAGCCATAAAAAAACCTGGATTATCTGGGTTGCTGTTTTTGTGATTATTACGTTTGTTGCCTTAATTCTGCTTTATTAATTGCACGATTTATTGCCCCCCTATTCTCACTTCTTTAAAATTCCCTTGACAATACTTGGTAATATGTTACCCTTATGCCATAAGACCTAATTTTATTGCCCGGGGGAGGCGATAGAGTTGGGTTTTTCTATTTTTAGGGATAGTTAACATAGAAAAAACGGAGGTTGGAAAATGTTAAAAAAGATATTGAATCTATTGCTTTTTTTAGGTTTATTTAGCAGTATTATGATGCCTGCTGCCGTTTGGGCGCAGTATGACGACCCCAATATAGCGATTAGCTTACCAGATTATAGTATAGACGCTTATACACCGTCTTTGGACCAGCCTTCGGCGGATTTAGATCTAATAATACCAACAAGAATGAGCCCCGTGATACTAATAGAAGAGGCAATAGAGATATGTTTAGAATACGTGAAAGAAGCGAGTGGTCTTTATGCTGCAGGTAAAGTTACCGAAGCAAAAGGGAAGGCACTTGAAGCATACGGTATGCTAGAGATGTTATTGACAATTATAGATGCTGTATCGACAGATGAAACAATGGATTATGAAGTTAATGTTGATGATGAGGAGATAAAGTCTTGTAAGAACCAGGTAGGGCAGATATTGATATCTTTAGGAAACAGCTATAAAGGTGAAGGGGATTTTAAAACCGCAATTGATTTGTTGAAAAAAACTGAGAGCCTGGGTTCAGACGTTACAGGTTACCCTATGATAAAAATTCATTTAATAAGGTGTTATCAGGGCCAGGCACAACAATGTTATGAAGAAGCAGATATAGAGGGAGTAGAAACTTATCATAATAAATGCATTGACTATACAGATGCAGAAGTTGAGAGCATTTATCGTGACGGGTTCCTTTTGAAAGTTGATTTAGGAAAAAGCTATTATTATTTAGGTGATTTTGAGACAGCAATAGATGTATTAAACGAAGCAGAAATTTATATGACAACGCCTGATATCGGCGTTATAAAGTTTAAAGAGTCAGGGGTTGTAGAGGTTGAAGAGTCAGATAGAATAAGTCTATATTTATTCAGGAGTTTATCCTATGAAAAACAAGGGCTATCAGAGCTTGCCTTAGAAGATTTTAAAGTGGTAATCAATAAAGTCAGCGTCAGCGGTAAATTCTCTGATGTGGTTTTCCCTGATCTTTGGTGCCAGGCTACTATGGAGTATATAAAAGATAATAATTTTTTATACCAAGAAGAAGATATCAGTGCAACAGAAGATTTAATAGAAGAGGCACAGCCGTATATACGTGAGATAATATTTAGTGATGAACCTAAAGAAGGGGGAGGCTGTTTTATCCAAACATTACCTAAGTAAAGGAAAACCTGTTAATAACTTTTAAGTTTTGTAACTGTTTCCTAAAGGCCTTACTAGCCCGCCGTTTAAAATTAAGTTTATCTATAGTTTAATTTTATTGCCATAAAGTCCTTAAATGATACAATTATACAGATGAAGACCCTGCGCATACAAACCCGGCATAGAGAACAGTTCATAGATATTACTTCAGACGTGAACCGGTTCCTTAAAGAGAAAAAAATAGACGAGGGACTATGCATAGTTTTTTGCCCGCACACGACAGCTGCGTTAACCATAAATGAAAACGCAGACCTTTCCGTAAAGGAAGATATTGTAAGGCGGTTAGGCAAGATTGTTCCAGAGAACGGCAGTTACCTTCATAGCGAAGGTAATAGCGATGCCCATATAAAAAGTTCTATGTTGGGAAGTTCCTTAAACATTATTGTGCAGGCAGCCAAGTTAGTGTTAGGCACCTGGCAGGGCGTTTATTTCTGTGAGTTTGACGGGCCCAGGAGCAGAGAAGTTTACGTTAAATTAATTGGTAGTAAATAGGAGGAAGAATGCCTGAGTTACCCGAAGTTGAAACAATACGCCTGCAGTTAAGAAGAAGCGTTTTAAATAAAAAGATAAAGGACGTTATTGTTAAAGACGCAAGAGTTATAAAGGGTATTTCAGGAAGCGCATTTAAAACAAAAGTTAAGAATAAAACAATAAAAGACGTTATAAGGAGAGGAAAAGTTTTAATTTTAGAATTAGGAAGCAGTTTATATTTAGTAATTCATTTAAGGATAAGCGGATGGCTTCGTTTAAATAAGGGGATTGAGAAGTTTTGCCGTGTTGGCTTTGTTTTAAATAACGGCAGAATATTAAACTTTTGTGATTCAAGAGTTTTAGGAGAAATTAAACTCATAGGCGATTATGAGAAACTGCCGATTATAAAAAGTATGGGGCCGGAACCCTTGGGGTTAGGTAAGGCAAAGTTCATTAAGCTGTTTGAGAAAAAAACCACCAAGATAAAACCTCTGCTTATGGACCAGAATTTTTTAGCTGGTGTTGGCAACATCTATGCCCAGGAAGCTCTTTTCTGTGCCGGCGTTAAGCCAGAGAGAAAGTCCAATGAGATTGATAAAAAAGAATTAGAGAAAATTTATACCTGTTTAATTTCTATTTTAAGGAAAGCGATATCTAAAAAAGGCGCCTCCGTAGATACATATCGGCAAATTGACGGAGACGAGGGCGAGTATATCCCTTTATTAAAAGTATATCAAAGGCAGGCTAAACCCTGCTTTAAGTGTAAGTCTCCCATAAGGAGAAAATCCATCGGCGGCAGAGGCACTTATTTTTGCCCGAGGTGCCAGAAGTAATTTCCTTTATGGAATATTCAGTAGTAATTCCTCTATTTAACGAAGCCCAGTCTTTAGAGATGTTACAGACGCAGCTCTATGATGTAATGGAGTCAATTGCTGCCGGCTACGAAGTTATTTATGTTAACGACGGAAGCAGTGATGAATCTTCGCAGCAGTTAGAGAAGTTAAGGCAAAGATACCCTAACATAAATATAATTTCTTTTAAGACAAACAGGGGCCAGTCCGCGGCATTACACGCAGGGTTTAAGGCAGCAAAGGGGCAGTGGTTGATTACATTAGACGCTGACGGCCAGAACCCGCCCCGGGAGATTACCAAACTCTTAAAGATTAAAGATGCCTTTGACTTCGTTACCGGCATACGAACCAGGCGCCGGGACAACTTGATTAGGAAGATTTCTTCTCAGGTTGCTAAATTTTTTCGCTGGGTAGTTTTAGGAGATACCACGCAGGATACCGGCTGTTCTTTACGTATTTTCAGGAAGGAAATCGTTGACAGCGTTCCTTTCTTTAAGAATTTTCATAGGTTTTTCGTTTTTTTAGTTAGAAGAAAAGGATTTTTAGTAAAAGAGGTCCCTGTTGCGCATAATGCGCGGCGGTTCGGAAAATCAAAATACCGCTTTTTTAAAAGAATGGTAGAAGGTATTTTTGATTTATGGGGACTGTTTTGGATAAGCCGGCGCTTAAACTATGAATCAGGGCACAGTTAGCCATATTTTGTGGATTGGGTTGGGCTTATCAGGCCAGGCCTTTTTTTTCTTGCGGTTTTTTTTCCAATGGATTGCCAGTGAAAAAAAGAAAGAAAGCATTATCCCGCTCTCCTTTTGGTATTTCAGTATCGCCGGAGGGCTGTTGCTTTTATCTTACGCTATTTACCGCCGTGACCCGGTATTTATTTTAGGCCAGGCAGGAGGGGTTTTTATTTATGCGAGGAATTTATACTTTATTCACTACAAAAAAAAGTAAGCTGTACCTTTGGCTGTTTTTGTTTTGTTTGGTATTATATTTGCCGGCTTCTTTTCTCAGGGCGCCTATTCCGCCAGATGAGGTGCGCAGTATCCATATCGCTCAAAATATGGATACGTTTAGGGCCGGCATTATCCCCCAGTATTTGGGCGAACCTTATTACGAAAAACCTCCTTTGTATTTTTGGGTATTAAAAGGTCTTTTAACCATATCAAAGTTTAATTACTTGTTTTTTCCCACGCTTTTTAACATTCTCGTTTCCTGGGCAATTTTATCGTTAAACTATAGGTTTTTTAAACGGAAAGGACAAGGCGAAATCGGCTTATACTCCTGCCTTTTCCTTGCCACGACAGCTATATTTTATGGCATGAGCGTTCTTTTAAGAATGGATATCCTTTTTTTGTTGTTTATTTTTCTTAGTATCTTTTATTTCTGGAAGGATAAGGATGAAAATAAGGTTTTGTATCTGGTGTTGTCAGGGGCGTTTAGTTTCCTGGCGGTATTTACCAAAGGCGCTTTAGGGATAGTTTTCCCTTTGTTTATAGAGATAGTAATGAGCCTGTTAGTAAGAGACAGAAAATCTTTAGGTAAAGCGCTGGTAGTAAACCTCGGGGTTGTTGTCGTCTCTTTTTTATGGATTTTTTCTTTCTCAAAAGCAGACCCTTTGTATTTTAAGAAAATGGTTCTTGACCAGACTTTTTCCCGGGGGTTTGGCCAGACGCAACATCCTTTCCTTCGCGTAAGGGGATTATTTTATTACCTTCCTTTTCTTTTTCTTTTATTTTTACCCTGGTCTTTTTTAGGTATAGGGTATTTTTCTAAACTGAAAAGGGAAAAATTAGACTTTTGGGAAAAAGTATATTTATGGTGGTTTTGGGGAGGGTTTGTTATTTTGTCATTGCTGCGGTCAAAAATGGAAATGTACCTTCTTCTGTTATCCATTCCTATTTGTGCGTTGACGGCAAAGTTTTTCCTCCAAGGCGAGGACAGGTTTAAGAGAAAACTTCTTTTATTTACCGCTGGATTTTTTACTTTTGTCGTCGCCGCGGGGTTTATTTATTCTAAAATTGCCGCAGAGTTTATACCCGGCTTTGCCCCTTGGGTATTAGTTATTTTTCTGGCAGGGTTTATCTGCATGTTAAAGAAACCGGCGACTGTGCAGTTTAAGAATTTTCTTGTCAGTTGGGTTTTGTTTCTGCAGATAGCAAATTTACTGGCGCTGCCTCTGGTGGCAGAATACTCCGAACTTAAAAAAATTGTTGATAAACTGGACAGTTTAGATGTCGCAGTGGATAAAGTCTATTGCAGGGAAAAGTTACACCTCCTGCTTCCTTCCTATGATAATTTTAAGAAAGAGATAGTTCACTGGAAGAAAATGACTTGCCCTCCGGACAGCTGTGTTTTGATTTCTGTATATGAAGCAACCCAGTGCAGAAATAATCAGCTCGCTAAGGTAGGCGTAAATTACTTTTACTACAATAAAAAATGAACCCGCTCTCCTCTCCGAAACTAAAATTAGAAAAGTTGCCGCCGCCTTTTATGGTTACAGAATCGGTATTTGGCAATCAATGCCCTCACCTGTTTAGCGGCTTTAAACATATACTTACTTTTAATCACGGCGACGACGTAGACTCTTTTTTTGCAAAGGCCGAGCAGTTCCTTAGCCGGGGGTGCTGGCTTTGCGGTTATTTTTCTTACGAGTTCGGTTATTTTCTTGAAGGGGCTTTGGCTCATTTGCGGGAAAGCAGCAGTTTCCCTTTAGCGTGGCTGGGAGTTTGTAGAGAAGCGCAGCCCATAGCGCCTGCTTCGTTAAACGGGAGGGGGCAGCGCCGGTTCGCGGTTAAAAATATAAAAGCAAATATCAGTGAGCAAGAGTATTGCTCCCAGATAAAAAAAATAAAGTATTTCCTTGAAGAAGGCCAGACTTATCAGGTTAACTTTACTTTTAAGAATGAGTTTGATTTCCAGGGAAACGTTTTTGATTTCTACGCCAGTTTACGCCGCGCACAATTTACAGCGTTGGGGGCAGTTATTAATACGGGAGAAGAAGTTATCCTTTCTTTTTCTCCCGAACTGTTTTTTCGCATGGAAAGGGGGCGCATTTTAAGCCGGCCAATGAAAGGCACGGTTGCCCGGGGCAGAACCTTTGGCCAAGACCAAGCTAACCGGCGTTGGTTAAGCCGCAGCCTTAAGATAAAAGCAGAGAACGTAATGATTGTGGACCTGGTAAGGAATGATTTAGGCAGGGTCTCTTCAGGAGTGCGGGTTCCTAAGTTGTTTGAGATAGAAAAGTACAGGACGCTTTACCAGATGACTTCTACTGTGCAGGCCCGGTTAAAAAAGGATACAAAGATTAAAGACATATTTTTATCGCTTTTCCCTTGCGGTTCAGTTACCGGCGCTCCCAAAATAAGAACTATGCAGATAATAAAAAGTTTAGAGGCGCAAAGCCGCGGGGTTTATACCGGAGCAATAGGTTATATTTCGCCTAACCGAGACGCCTGTTTTAATGTGGCAATCCGCACTGTTTGTCTGCGCGGCGGTAAAGCAGAGTTAGGTATAGGAGGAGGAATTGTCTATGATTCAGTGGAAGAAAATGAGTTTAACGAAGCAATTTTAAAATCAAAATTCCTTGTTGAAGAGTTCCCTGTATTTTTTCTGATTGAGAGTATTCTCTGGGAAAAGGGGCAAGGATACTTTCTTCGGGATTTACATTTAAGAAGGCTTCAGAATTCGTGTGAGTATTTTGGCGTTCCTTTAGACAGCAGAGAGCTTGATAGGAAACTCCAAAAATTAGAAAAAGTTCTTAACCGCGCTTTAGCAGAAAAATGGAAAGTGCGTATTTTAGTAAGTATGGACGCTAAAATCAGCATAGAGCACAAAGTTTTAGGCCAGCAAAGCGCGGTCGTGAAAGTTGCTGTTAGCTCTAAGAGAATAAATGCGGATAATAAATTCCTTTACCATAAGACAACGAACCGCTGCATCTATGATGAGGAGTTAAGTAAAGCCAGGAGAGAAGGTTTTTTTGAAGTTATGTTTTTAAACAACAGAGGCGAACTTACTGAAGGGGCAATTTCAAATATCTTTGTTGAAAAGAAAGGCACCCTTTATACGCCCGCCCTAAAGAGCGGGCTTCTCCCCGGGGTATTAAGAGAACACCTTTTAGCTAATAAAGAAGTACAGGAAACAACCCTTTATCCCCAGGATATTTATGAAGCTGACCGTGTCTATATAGGAAACTCTGTAAGAGGGCTGATTAGAGCGGTTGTTTCTCCTCTAAAGAAAAGAGTTATCTGCCCCATTGAGAAAGTCCTATATATCTAGTATAATAGGGAAATAACTTCTGTTGCTATTAAGGATAAAAACTTGAGCAGAACTGCCTGATTTTATAGGGGAGAAGTGCGAGCTAAACAGATAGAAGTAATAGTTGGGGAAATTAAGAAGGTAAACAAAGAAGTCTTTCTTTTGTCTTTTACATCTTCTTATTTAGCGAAAGAATCTCGTCCGGGAAACTTCCTTCACATTAAAATAAACTCTACTCTCCTGCGTCGCCCTTTTAGCGTTCATAAAGTTTGCGGAAGGAAAGTTTTCGTCTTATTTAAAGTCAGAGGCAGAGGGACAAATATGCTTTCTAAGTATAACAAAGGCGATACGCTGGACGTTATCGGGCCTCTGGGAAAAGGGTTTGACGCAAGGCCGCAGAAGCAAAGTGTACTGGTGGCAGGAGGCATTGGCGTTGCGCCTTTAGTTTTTCTTGCGCAAAGGCTAAAAAAGATAAAAACTAAAAATATTGTGTTGTTGGGAGAAAGAAGCAAAAAAGATATTTTGTGCGAGAAAGAGTTTAAGCAATTCGGATTCAAAGTTTACGTTGCAACCGAAGACGGTTCCAAAGGAACTAAAGGAACCGTCGTTGACCTTCTAAAAAGGCAACTATCAACTATCAATTGTCAACTATCAACTAACATATATGCCTGCGGGCCAAAAGAGATGTTTTTTAAAATGCATGAAGCGGTAAAAGCATATCCAGACATAAATTGCCAGGTATCTTTTGAGCAGTTTATGGGGTGCGGGTTAGGTATATGTTGCGGCTGTTCCATAGAAACAAAAGCCGGCTATAAAAAGGTATGTAAAGACGGCCCGGTTTTTAATTTAGGAGATATTTGGTAAAAGGAGGTAAACATGTGGGTTGGTTATTTAATGTTAGGCCTTAGCGCCGGCATTGCCAGCGGGTTTTTTGGTATTGGCGGCGGAATAATTTTAATCCCGGCTTTATTATTTCTTTTTGGCCTGACTCAGCATCAGGCGCAAGGCACGACTCTGGCGATAATGATTCCGCCTATTGGTTTGCTGGCAGCGATAAAGTATTATTCAGAGGGAAACGTTAAACTTAATATTGCTGTTTTTGTGTGTATCGGGTTTTTTATCGGCGGCCTTATCGGCGCTCATTTTGTCCATAAGCTGCCCGGGTTATTAGTGAAAAGGTTGTTTGGTATTCTTATGTTTGTGGTTTCCTTAAGGCTTATTTTCGGTAAATAGATGGCAAGAAATAGAGAACCTCTAAATTTAGGAGTAAACATAGGCAAGTTACAGCTGGCCTCGCCGATAGTTTGTGCGTCAGGGACGTTTGGGTTTGGAGAGGAACTTACCGGCCTGGTTGATTTTAGCAGCATAGGAGCAGTTACTACTAAAACAGTAACTCTGCAGCCAAAGGCAGGCAATGCGCCTCCCCGGATTTTTGATAGCGGGTGCGGCGTAATTAATTCCGTAGGCCTGGAGAACCCCGGGTTAGAGAGTTTCCTTAATGATACGCTGCCCAAGATAAAGAAACTCAATACTAAGTTCATTGTAAGTATCGGGGCAGATACGGCTGAGGAATACGCTGAAATTGTAAAAAAGTTAGACGACGTAAAAGATGTAGAAGCTTTAGAAGCGAATCTTTCCTGTCCCAACATAAAGAATAAAAAAATAGTTTCTCAAGATAAAGAAGCAACCTATCAGTTGATACAATCTTTAACGAGCCTAACCGCTAAACCCCTCATTGTCAAGATTACCCCTGAGACTGTTGATATTGTTGGCGTTGCCAGGGCTGCCGCAAGCGGGGGCGCTGATGCGGTTTCTCTGGTTAACACGTTTTTTGCTATGGCAATAGATATTGAAACCGCCAGGCCTTATTTAGGTAATATATACGGCGGCTATTCCGGCCCGGCAATAAAACCGATGAGTTTGTACCGCGTCTGGAGAGCGGCGGCTGGTTTAGAAATTCCCGTTATCGGCGGCGGCGGCATTGTTAATGCGGCTGACGCAATAGAGTTTATCCTGGCAGGGGCAACTGCCGTTAGTTTAGGAACAGTAAATTTAGTCTATCCTAACAAGGCAAAAGATATTTTAGGAGGTATTAAAGATTACATGGTAAAGAAAAAAATAAAAGACGTCAGAGAACTAAAAGAGAAGGTGCCCAGTGAAGGAAGCGTGGGATAAAGTTATCGTAGCCCTTGATGTAACTTCAGAAGACGAAGCAAAAAAAATACTGGATGCGTTGTCTGTGAAAGTTAAGAAGTTTAAAATAGGGCTGATTGTTTATACCAAGTTCGGGCCGAAAGTCATTAACTGGGTTAAAGAAAGAGGTTGCGACGTTTTTTTGGATTTTAAGCTTTTTGATATCCCTAACACGATGATAGAGACGGCAAAGAATTTTATTGATTTAGGTGCCTGGGCGTTTACCGTGCATTTAAAAGCAGGGCAGAAGAACCTGGCAGGGTTATCTGCGGCTGTAACAAAAGAGGCTAAAAGGAAAAATAAACGCAAGCCTTTAATTATAGGAGTAACCGAGCTGACTTCTTCAGAGAGTCCTTTAAAGCGCGTTATGGAGTTAGCAGGAGTTGCTGCCGCCAGCAATATGGACGGAGTAGTCTGCAGCGTTTGGGAAGCCAAGGCAATAAAGAAAAAGCACAAACTGGTTACAATTACGCCGGGAATAAGAAACAAAAAGGCAAGTGACGACCAGCGCAGAGTCGCCACGGTAAAAGATGCAGTAAAAAATAAAGTTGATTATTTTGTCGTGGGAAGGCCGATAATAAAAGCTAAAGATTACCTCAAAGCAGCGCAGGGTTTGCTAAAAGAGTGAGCAATTTTGTCGCTGGTAAAAAAGTCTTTTTAGAATAGAAGTTATCGTATATAATTATAATACTATAAATTAAAGAGAGGATATTAATTATGGAAGTAAAATTAGAGGGGTTAATAGAGAAGATTAAGAAAGAAGGAATTTCCGTAGCTCGGGAAACGTCGCAAGGCATTGAAAGAGAGGCAAAAGATAAAGCGCAAAAAATTATAACAGAGGCGCAGGTAAAAGCAGAGAACATAATCAAAGAAGCGCAAAAAGAAAGCACAAAACTTAAAAGTAACGCTATTGCCGCGGTAAAACAAGCTAGCCGGGATGTATCGCTGATTGTGAAAGAACAGTTAATCAAGATGTTTGATAACATCCTTAAACAGCAGATTTCCAAGAACCTTACCCCGGAATTTTTAAAAGACCTGATCGTTAAAGCTGTTAATAGTTGGGCGCCGGCTAAAGATGTGTCTTTTGAAGTTTTTGTCAGCGAGGCGGACAAACGCAAAACAGAAGAGTTGGTTTTAAGCCAGTTTAGGAAAAAGGCAAAGGATTTCATAGAAATTAAAGTTAACCCCAATATTGATAAAGGCTTTCGTATCGGAATAAAGGGTGAGGACGTTGCGTACGATTTTACTGACCAGAGTATTTTAGATGCTTTTAAAGTATTTTTAACCCCATCAATAGCCGCCGTATTAGATATCAATAATGAGTAAATATTATTATTTAGTGGCGCAATTGCCTTTTCTTAAATTCAACGGGGATTTAAGTATAACCGGAGAATCTTTTCTGCAGGAAGCAGAAAAATGGATGGAGAGAAAAGATTTTAGGGTTTTATCCGGCGTTGATATTAACGATTTTTGGAGTGAAGAAAAAGTTTCAAGGTTGTTTCGGGATTATAAAAGGTTTGAGCTTAATTTAAGGAGAGAACTCCTATCTTCAAGAAACCCAGACCACCTGGACGCTGCCGCAAGAGTTTCCGGGGCAGTTAAAGAAATTCTCGCCCTGTCGACCCCTTTAGAAATTGAGAGGAAACTTCTCTATTTGCGGTGGAAGTTTTTAGAGGAAAGGGTAGAAGGCCTTTACTTTGATTTAGATGAGCTTGTTGGTTATTTTTTGAAAATTCAGATTTTAGAAAGGCTGACGACCTTTAATAAAGATAAAGGAATGGTTGCCTTTAGTAAAGTTTGCGAAGTTAGCGTAGGATAAAAATGGACAGACATTACGGCGAAATAGTTTCCATATACGGTAATATGATAGCAGTATCGTTTGAAGGCAGCATCATCCAGAACGAAGTAGGCTATGTGCTTTTAGGTAAGGAACGCTTGAAAGCAGAAGTAATAAGAATAGAAGGTAACACTGCCTATATGCAGGTCTTTGAGAGCACTAAAGGAATTAAGGTCGGCGAAAGCGTAGAGTTTTCCGGGCAGATGCTTTCTGTTCAGTTAGGCCCGGGCATTTTAGGAAAAATTTATGACGGATTACAGAACCCTCTTGTGGACATTTCTGCGAAGTACGGATTTTTTCTGCCCCGCGGCGTACATCTTGACGCTATAGATTTCAGTGCTAGATGGCAGTTTACGCCTATGGTTAAGCCCGGTGACCAGGTAAAAGCCGGCTTTCCTTTAGGGGTTGTGCCGGAAGGCATATTTAAGCATTATATTATGGTGCCGTTTGGTTTAGCCGGTGATTTTACGGTTAGCGACATTGTTGCCAAGGGAGATTACGCTGTCAGCGACACAATTGCTAAAATTAAAGACGAACGCGGCCAGACGCATGCGGTAACCATGGTTTTTGACTGGCCGATAAAGATTCCCATAAAAGCGTATCTTGCGAAACGGTCTCCCCGCCAGTCGTTAATTACAAAGATCCGTATAATTGATACGTTTTTCCCTGTGGTTAGAGGCGGCACTTACTGTATTCCCGGTCCTTTTGGCGCCGGTAAAACAGTGTTGCAACAGTTAACCAGCAGGTACGCCCAGATAGATATCGTGATTATTGCTGCCTGCGGAGAACGTGCCGGCGAAGTTGTTGAGACGTTACGCCGGTTCCCGGAACTTATTGACCCTAAAACCGGTAAAACTTTAATGGAAAGGACAATTATAATCTGTAATACCAGCTCAATGCCCGTGGCAGCAAGGGACGCTTCGGTGTACACGGCAGCTACGTTAGGCGAGTATTACCGGCAGATGGGGCTGGAAGTCCTTCTTTTAGCTGACTCCACGTCACGCTGGGCGCAGGCAATGAGGGAAGTTTCCGGCAGGTTAGAGGAAATCCCCGGAGAAGAAGCGTACCCGGCGTATTTAGAGTCACGCATTGCCGAGTTTTACGAGCGGTCAGGCGTGGTTGACCTTGCCTTGGGCAAGGAGGGAAGTTTAACCATAGGAGGAACAGTCTCACCGGCAGGAGGAAACTTTGATGAACCGGTAACTCAAGCCACCCTTAAAGTTGTGGGAGCGTTTCACGGGTTATCCCGGGACAGGGCAAACGCGCGCCGGTTCCCTTCCATAGACCCTCTGGAAAGCTGGTCGCGGTACGGGAGTTTTGTTCCTTCTGATTTGATAGAGAAAGCAAAAGCGGTTTTATTTAAAGGCAACGAAGTTTATCAGATGATGAAAGTCGTGGGAGAGGAAGGCACTTCCATAGAAGATTTTTCCGTTCATCTGAAAGCAGACTTTCTTGACAGCGTGTATTTACAGCAGAACGCCTTTGATGCAGTGGACGCTGCTACAAGCCCCGAGCGCCAGACGCACGTTTTGAAGAAAATTGTTTATGTGCTGGGGCAGGAGTTTGCCTTTGAAAGAAAGGAAGACGCGCGCAGGTTTTTTTATGAGTTGCGCCATTTGTTTATAGATTGGAATTATAAAGAATGGAAGTCGGATGGTTTTAGGAAACAGGAAGCAGGTATAGACGATTTTATTAACGCGCATCTTACCGTAAAATCTGTGAAGTAGAAATGAAAAAAGTTTATAGCAGAATACGCAGTGTCGTGGGCAACGTTATTAGCGTGAAAGCCGGAGGCGTTGCTTACGAAGAACTCGCCGAGATAAGAACTTGCCGCGGTAAATCTCTGGCGCAGGTTATAAGAATAGAGTCAGACCTGGTGTCTTTACAGGTTTTTGCCGGCAGCCGCGGGGTTTCCACTAACGATGAGGTAAGGTTTCTGGGGCACCCTATGCAGGTAACCTTTTCAGAAAATATGCTGGGCAGGATTTTTGACGGCAGCAGTATGCCCAGAGATAAGGGCCCGGCTTTAAGCGCGCACGTAATTGAAATTGCCGGCCCGATTGTAAACCCTGCCAAGAGAATTATCCCCCAACGCATGATACGCACAAACATCCCCATGATAGACGTTTTTAACTCTTTAGTTGTTTCCCAGAAACTGCCTATTTTTTCCGTGTCGGGGGAACCTTACAACGAGTTGTTAGCCCGTATTGCAATGCAGGCGCAAGTGGATATGATTGTTTTGGGCGGGATAGGCTTAAAGTACGACCAGTATATGTTTTTTAAAGATACGTTAGAGGAAGGCGGCGCGTTAAGCCGGTCAATTTTCTTTATTCATACAGCGTCAGACCCTACGGTTGAGGGGTTGATGGTGCCGGACTTGTGTCTGGCAGTAGCAGAGAAGTTTGCGTTGAAAGGTAAAGACGTTTTAGTGCTGTTGACGGATATGACTAATTTTGCCGATGCCTTGAAAGAGATTTCTATTACCATGGAACAGGTTCCTTCCAATAGGGGGTACCCGGGTGATTTATACAGCCAGCTGGCAGCGCGCTATGAGAAAGCAGTTGATTTTGAGGGCGCAGGGTCAATTACTGTTTTAGCAGTAACCACTATGCCGGGAGACGACGTCACCCATCCTGTCCCGGATAACACCGGCTATATTACTGAAGGCCAGTTCTATTTAAGAGGCGGCCATATTGAGCCGTTCGGGTCCTTAAGCCGTTTAAAACAGCAGGTAAACGATAAGACGCGTAAAGACCACCGCCCAATTATGGACGGCATGATACAGTTGTACGCCCAGTTTAAAGAAAGCGAAGAAAAAAGAGCAATGGGGTTCAGGATGAGCCATTGGGATAAAAAGCTTCTTAAATACGGAACCCTTTTTGAGTCTGAAATGATGAATTTATCTGTGAATGTTTCTTTAGAAAAAGCGTTGGATAAAGGATGGCAAATTCTATCAGAATGTTTTAACCCGCAAGAAACGCAGTTTCGTACGGATTTAATAGAGGAGTTTTGGCCGAAATAGATGGCAAAAGTCAGGTTGACCAAGAACGAATTAAAGAGACAAAAAGATGCGTTAAAGAGGTTTTTGCGGTACCTGCCCATGCTGCAGCTTAAAAAACAGCAGCTTCAAGTAGAAATAGGCAGAATCCACCGCCAGATAGAAGACTTAGCCCGCCAGATGGACGATTTTAGAAAATATCTGGTTTCCTGGGTTGACCTATTTGCTGAAGACGTCGGTTTATCTGACCTTATTAAAATTGAAAGTATCCGCACAGAATCCGGCAACATCGCCGGTATAGACATACCCGTATTTTTAGCGGTTGATTTTCAAGAATCCCCTTATGATTTATTACGCACTCCTTTATGGGTGGATAAGGCAAAAGAAGCATGCAAACAGGAGATTACTTTGAAAGCCCGGCTGTTAATATACCATAAACAAGTGGAGATTTTAAAAGAAGAGTTGCGCATTACGACCCAGAGGGTTAATTTATTTGAAAAGATAAAGATCCCCCAGGCAAGAGAGAATATTAGAATTATTAACATCTACACCGGAGAGCTTCAGACTGCCAGCGTTGTCCGGGGAAAGATTGCCAAAGCAAAGATAGATAAGAAGAGCGAGTCTCTCAGCTGACCTATGATAGTAAAAATGAAAAAGCTGACAATCTGGATTTTAAATAAATACAGCACGCCTGCTTTACGGCAGTTGCGGAAGTTAGGCGCTGTGCACGTAGAACATGTGTATACGCCGTCAGCCGAGGGTATTACCGCCCTCCAGCACAGAATATCACAGTTAGATAAAGCATTATTTATTCTTAAGCCAGCGCAGAAAACAAAGGTGCTGAGTAAAGAAAAAATAACCGGGTGCGTAAAAGAAATCATTGCCCTTGATGAAGAAAAAGAAACCCAGCGCCAGTATCTGCATGATTTGGAAAGAGAACTGCTCTGGTTTGGGGAATGGGGAAACGTTTCCCTGGCCTCAATGCTGGAGTTAGAGAAAGCAAACGTTTTTATAAAATTGTACGTGTGTTCAAAAAGCTTTTTAAAGAATATACCCCAAGATAAACTAATTCAGGTTTTAAGCCGTAAAGGTGAAAACGTCCGCATTGCTTTAATTTC
>CP070797.1:255492-280699 GCA_020343495.1 Candidatus Omnitrophota bacterium
GAACTAAAAGAAGGCCAGATTGTAAAGGGGAAAATTGTGCACGTTACTCCTAAAGAGGTCATAGTTGATGCCGGGTATAAAGCCGAGGGAATAATCCCGCGCACAGAATTTGAAGGCGTGGATATAGACAGTTTAGGCGAAATTGATGTGTATGTGGAAAACGTTGAGGACGAAGAAGGTAAGATTATTCTTTCGTTTAAGAAAGCAAAAGAAACGAAGGGATGGCAGAATTTAGCAAATAATTATAAAGAAGGCGATTTAGTGGAGGGCATAATCTCTCGTAAGATAAAAGGCGGGTATATGGTGAGCATTTTTGGCGTGACAGGGTTCCTGCCGCAGAGCCTATCGGCATTTAGGAATGTTGGCCAGGCAGATATTCTGGGAAAGAAGTTTTATTTTCAGATTATAAAAATGAACCGCGCTAAAGAAAACTTTATTGTTTCCCGCAAAGACGCTTTACGGATGGAGAAAGAAATTTCCCGCAAGAAAATATGGGAAGAAATAGAACAGGGCAAATTAATGAAGGGCAGGGTAAAGGGTATTACTAATTTCGGTGCCTTTGTTGATTTAGGAGGGGTAGACGGCCTTTTGCATATCGCTGATATGAGCTGGAAGAAGATTACGCATCCTTCAGAAATCGTTGCCGTAGGCGATGAAATTCAGGTTATGGTTTTAGGGTTTGACAGGGAAAAAGGAAAAATTTCTTTAGGGTTGAAACAAACTACTCCTGACCCATGGAAAGAGATAGATAAGAAGTACTCTGCCGGTTCGGTTGTAAAGGGCAGAATAACCAATATTCAGAACTACGGAATCTTTGTGGAGCTTGAGAAAGGAATTGAAGGCCTGGTTCATATAAGCGAGGTTTCCTGGACAAAACGGTTTATAAATTTGGCAGAAATGTTTGCCATAGGCGATATTGTAGAGACGTCTGTAATTGGGGTAGACCCGGATGAGAAAAAGATATCTTTAAGTATACGACAGATGGAAAAAGACCCCTGGGAAGATGTAGAAAGTTTAGTCGTGATAGATTCGGTGATAAGCGGTAAAGTTGTCAGCTACGGAGAAAAATGCGCTTACATAGAGTTAAGTAACGGCCTGGAAGGCGTTATCTATGCAGAAGATATCTCTTGGACTAAAAGAGTAACGCGCGTTCAGGAAGTTCTGAAAAGAGGAGTGAGCGGCGACTTTAAAGCTTTAGGGATTGATAGGGCAAACAGAAAGGTTATTTTAGGGGTGAAACAGTTAAGCGAAGACCCCTGGCCAGAAATTCTAGAAAAATACCCTATAGGGAAAGTGTTAGAAGGCGAAGTTGTTAAAGTAACTAATTTTGGAGTGTTTATAAAAATTGATGATGAGTTGGAAGGGTTGGTTTTTTCCGGGGAGATAGAGCCGCAAATGATGGAGAAACTTAACCCGAAAGATAAATTGGAAGTTAAAATAATTAAGATAGACCCAGGTTCAGCAAAAATTGGCCTTTCAGCAAAGATAGATGAATCCTACCAGGAGTAAAGTTATCATTGTTTATAAGGAGAATAAAGGGTGAATAAAGAGGTATCTAGCCAAATTGATATCATCAAAGAAAATGCCGTTGATTTTATTTCTCAAGAAGAGCTAAGAGCTAAATTAAAAAAATCTTTAAAGACTAAACAGCCGCTTAAATTGAAAATCGGGTTTGACCCTACTGCCAGAGACATTCATTTAGGCCACACGGTTATCTTGAGAAAATTAAGGAAGTTACAGGATTTAGGCCATATCGTTTATTTTATTATCGGAGATTTCACCGCTAAAATTGGCGACCCTTCAGGCAGGACGCTGCTGCGGCCGATTTTAAGTGATAAAGAGATTGCCGACAACGCCGCTACCTATACCCGTCAGGCATTTAAAATTCTGGACAAGAAAAAGACCAGGATAATATATAACAGTATCTGGTATAAGAAGATGAAATTATCGCAGTTTTTGTCGCTTCTTTCATCTTACACAGTAGCGCGCCTGCTGGAACGCGATGATTTTTCTCAAAGAATGAAAGAAGGCAGGCCTCTTACGATGTTAGAGGCAGTATATCCTTTAATCCAGGGGTATGATTCTTGTAAGATGGAAGCAGACATTGAGTTTGGCGGTACCGACCAGAAGTTTAATTTAATTGTAGGCCGCCATATCCAGCAGGCAGCAGGACAACTGCCGCAGGCAGTAGTTACTATGCCTCTGCTGGTGGGGTTAGACGGAAAAAATAAAATGTCTAAATCATTAGATAATTACGTAGGCATAACGAATAGCGCAAAAAGTATGTTTGGTAAAATAATGAGTATCCCCGATGATATTATGTGGGACTATTTTCGTCTTCTTACTGATTGTAACTTAGAAGATGCCAGAAAGATGCATCCTAAAGAAGCGAAATCTTATTTAGCTCAAAGATTAGTTTCGCTCTACCATTGCGACAAAGCTGCTAAGCGTGAAAGGGAAGAGTTCCAAAGAGTATTTTCACAGAAAGAACTGCCAAAAGACCTGGCTGTTTATCAGGCGCAGGGCCGCCAGATTAATTTGGTAGAAGTTCTTTATAAAACTAAATTAGTGTCGTCAAAGAATGAGGCGCGCCGGCTCCTCACCCAGGGAGGGATTTCGCTTATAGACGTAGATAATCCGTCTCGAGTTACTGTGGCAGCACAGCAGTCAGTAAAAATACCCGCTAAAGGCATAGTTTTAAAAGTGGGTAAGAAGAAGTTCCTTAAAGTAGCAATAGAATAAACTGCAGCTATAAAATCCCTTGCAATTTTGACGTTAGTTGTTTATAATAAATCCCCAAAATAGTATACATATATAAGGGTATAAAAATAGTCAATTAAGAACTATTATAATTTAGGAGGAGGTTATTATGGCAGTAAAGGTAGGTATTAATGGGTTTGGCAGAATTGGCAGGCTTGTTTTTCGTTCCGGATATAACAGAAAAGATATAGAGTTTGTTGCTGTCAACGATTTGCCTGTTCCTACGAAAGTATTAGCGCACCTGTTAAAGTACGATTCTAATTATGGGCAGCTGGCGGCAGAAGTTGAGGCAAAGAATAATGCGTTAGCCGTTAACGGGAAAGAACTTAAAATCCTGAATCATAAGAGCCCCGCAGATATTCCCTGGGGTGATTTAGGCGTAGATATAGTTGTTGAATCAACCGGTGTGTTTAGAGACAGGGAAAAAGCCCAGATGCATTTAGACGCCGGCGCCAGGAAAGTTATTATTTCGGCTCCTGCCAAGGATGAAGATATTACCATTGTGTTAGGAGTAAACGAAGACCGCTATGACCCTAAAAATCATAATATTATTTCAAATGCTTCCTGCACGACTAATTGTTTAGCGCCCCTGGCAAAGGTGTTAAATGATAACTTTAAAATTGTTAAAGGGATAATGACGACTATTCATGCTTACACTAACGACCAGAAGATTTTGGATTTACCGCATAAAGATTTAAGAAGAGCGCGTGCCGCAGCCCTTAGTATGATTCCCACAACCACCGGCGCTGCCAAGGCGATTTCTTTGGTAATCCCCCAACTTAAAGGAAAGTTAGACGGTTTAGCCGTGAGAGTGCCTACGCCTACGGTTTCTTTAACGGATTTAACTGTTACGGTCGAGCAGCCAGCTTCTGTTGAGCAGGTCAATGAGTTGATGAAAGATGCTGCCAGCGGTTCTTTAAAAGGGATATTGCAGTATCTGGATATTCCTTTGGTATCAAAAGATTTTACCGGCAACCCTGCTTCTTGTATATTTGATTCCGAGTTTACGAAAGTTGTTGAAGGCAGCCTTATAAAAGTTCTTGGCTGGTATGATAACGAGTGGGGTTATGCTAATAGAGTAGTTGACCTTATTGAGTATATGGTAAAAAAAGGGCTTTAATAAGTCTATAGAGAGTTATGAGTAAAGTGACGATAAAAGACGTGGATTTTTCCGGTAAGAAAGCAATCATCAGAGTTGATTTTAACGTCCCTTTAGATAAAGAGAGTAACGTAACCGATGATGCCAGGATAAAGGCAGCGGTGCCTACGATAAAATACGTTTTAGAAAAAGGGGCTGCCAAAGTTATTTTGATGAGCCATTTAGGCCGTCCTAAAGGCAAAGTAGTGCCGGGCTTAAGAATGGACCCTGTAGCAAAAAGATTAGCGGCGTTGTTAGGTGAAGGAGTAGAAAAGACCGATGATTGTGTAGGCGACCGGGTAAAGGAAAGAATAGAAACTACCGCCAGGAGAGTAGTTCTCCTTGAGAATTTAAGGTTTCATCCCCAAGAAGAAACCGGAGACCCTCACTTTTCTGGAGAGCTTGCTTCCTTAGCAGATGTATACGTTAACGATGCTTTTGGCACTGCCCACAGGGCGCATGCTTCAACAACGATTATTGCTAAGAGCCTGCCTTCATCTATAGGGTTTTTAATGGAGAAAGAAGTTAATTGCCTTTCTTCGGCGGTGTCTGCGGATAAACCCTACGTTATTATTTTAGGAGGCGCTAAAGTTTCAGATAAAATAGGTGTAATTACTAATTTAATGCAGAAAGCAGACAAATTTATAATCGGTGGAGCCATGGCTTATACTTTCTTGAAAAGTAAGGGAGAGGCAGTAGGTTCTTCCAGGGTTGAAGAAGATAAAATAGAGTTAGCAAAGAAGATTTTAGAAGACGCTGAAAGTAAAGGCGTAAAAATCTTTTTGCCTATAGACCATCTTGTCGTAGATAACATTGATAACCCAAAAACCAAAGATGTAGTAGAGACTATACCGCAGGGTTTTATGGGAGTAGATGTCGGCCCCCGGTCTATACAGCTCTTTAAGGAACAGCTTAAAGATGCCAGAACCGTTTTATGGAACGGCCCTTTAGGGATTTTTGAGAAAGACAGTTATGCTCAAGGGACAAGAGAAATAGCTTTTTATTTGGCATCTTTAAGTGGCGTAACTGTAATTGTCGGAGGGGGCGATTCTGCTGCCGCAGCGAAAAAGTTTGGGGTTGCCTCTAAATTGACGCATGTTTCTACCGGAGGAGGCGCGTCATTAGAGTTTTTAGAGGGTAAAGAGTTACCGGGGATAGCTGTAATACCGGATAAATAAGGGATTATTAGGAGGAGATAATGAGAGCACCATTAATTGCAGGAAATTGGAAGATGTATAAGATTATAAACGAAGCTGTGCAGTTAGCCAACGGCATAAAAAGAGAGCTCCTGGATTTTATGAAAGCAGAAGTTGTTATCTGCCCGCCGTTTACTAATCTTTCTGCGGTTTATGAAGTGATAATGGAGACTAATATAAAGTTAGGAGCGCAGGATTTGTTCTGGGAAAAAGAAGGCGCTTTTACGGGAGCAATATCAGCGATTATGCTTAAAGATTGCGGGTGCGAGTATGGAATTATCGGACATTCAGAGCGAAGAAAGTATTTTGGCGAGAGCGACGAAGCTGTAAATAAAAAGGTAAAATCAGCGCAGGAAGTGGGGTTGACTCCTATTATGTGTGTGGGTGAGACCCAGCAAGAGCGCCAAGCAGACAAAACAATAGAAGTGGTCACCCGACAGTTAACCGCAGGCCTGGAGGGTTTGGAGTCAGAAGATACAGCTAATTTAGTTATTGCTTATGAACCGGTTTGGGCAATAGGCACCGGCATAACAGCTTCTCCTAGCCAGGCAGAAGAAGTTCATAAGTTTATACGCTCATGGATTGAAGATAAATTCTCTAACCCTGCAGCAGCAAATATAAGAATTCTTTACGGGGGCAGCGTAAAACCAGAGAATATAAGGGAGTTAATGCAGCAGCCCGACATTGACGGCGCGTTGGTAGGAGGCGCTTCTTTGAAGAGCTCTTCGTTTGTAAATATAGTTAAAAACGCCGTAATAGAATAATGAGTAAAGAGTTGAAAAAAATATAAAAAGGAGTAAAATTAAGTAGGCAATATGTATAAGTTTCTTTTGATTTTACATATTATTGTAGCAGCTTCGGTTATAGGGGTAATCCTTGTTCAAAGAGGCAGAAGCGGCGGCCTTGTTGAGGCTTTAGGCGGAGTGGAATCTATCTTTGGGACCAAGACCAGCTCGTTTTTTGTAAAGGTAACAGTAGTTTTAGCTATTCTCTTCTTTGTTACTTCCATATCAGTGGCTTATCTTGCTAAACAAAGGGGCAGGTCATTAATTGATAAATATCAGCCTCCCTCTGGCCAGCAGAAGGAAATTCCTTCTGAAACAACCGAGACACCGCCTGAAACAGAAATACCTGTTGAGACGCTTTCTGAAACCCAGATACCTTCTCAAAATGATAGTGAATAGTTTTTTTTTGTCTGGAGCCTGCTGATATTCTTTTTAAGTAATCCGTTATCCGGTTTTTGCCAACCACCCTTTAGAGAGCCTTATAAAGAATATACTTTTAAGTGCGGTAAAGAGGGTGGGCAGCTTTTTGCTTCCATTACCTCAGACCCTAAATCTTTTAATCCCATAGTTGCACAGGAGACTTCAACCACTCAAATAACGTCTTTAATTTTTGAAGGCCTGACGCGCACTCACCCGCTTACATTAGAAGTCCTTCCTAACCTGGCGGCAAAATGGCAGACCGCCGACGGTAAAGAATGGATTTTTTATTTGCGTAGAGACGCATTTTGGAACGACGGCGTAAAATTTAGCGCTGATGACGTCGTATTTACGTTTAACAACTTAATTTATAACCCAAAGATTCCCACCAGCAGCAGGGACATTTTTACTCTCCAGGGCAGGGTTATAGAGGTAAGCAAGATTGACCAATACACAGTGAAGTTTAAGCTGCCCTTTAAGTTTGCCCCTTTCCTGCGCGCTCTTTCGCAGGATATTTTACCTCTGCATAAGT
Organism: Candidatus Omnitrophota bacterium; assembly: GCA_020343495.1. Lineage (GTDB taxonomy): Bacteria > Omnitrophota > Gorgyraeia > Duberdicusellales > 4484-171 > JAHISK01. The sequence goes on from CP070797.1 coordinate 262,321, forward strand.
ATAAATCTTTAGTAGAAGAAGGTAAATTCACATTCAGTATGGGCCTGGATTCAGAGCCCGGCGATATCGTCGGGACAGGGCCTTTTTGTTTAAAGAAGTATTTGCCTTCAGAAACCGTAGTTTTAGAAAGAAACCCTTTTTATTGGAAAAAAGATTCTTGCGCCGCTAGCTTACCATATTTAGAAGGAGTAGTTTTTACTATTCTTTCAAATTCGGACACGGCTTTATTGAAGTTCTTGGAAGGAGAAATTGATTATTATTCGCTGCGGCCGCAGGATTTAGCTATTTTAGGGCCTCAACAGGTTAAAGATAACTTTACTATTTATAATGCCGGGCCTTCTTTTGGGTCAAACTTTTTAGTGTTGAACCAGAACCCGCAGACCAACCCTCTTACAAATAGAGAATACGTAAAAAATTACAAATTAAACTGGTTTGGTGATAAGCGGTTCCGTCAGGCTATTTCTTTCGCTATAAATAGGCAAAAGATAATTAAGATAGTTATGAACGGATTAGGCGTTGAGCAATACTCTTGCCTAAGCCCGGCAAATAAGTCTTTTTATACTTCGGGAGTGCAGGAGTACCCCTACAACCCGCAAAAAGCAAGACAGCTGCTTTCTGATATGGGTTTTATAGATACCAACGCAAACGGCACCCTCCAGGATAAGGATGGCAATAAATTAGAAATTAATTTTTTTACAAATGCTGATAACACAGAAAGGGTGCAGATTGCCACGTTAGTAAAGAAAGATTTAGAGGATTTAGGGATAAAGATAAATTTTCTTCCTTTGGATTTTAATAATTTAGTCAGTAAGCTTACTGCCACCTACGATTGGGAGATGGTTTTAATCGGGCTTACGGGAGGGATTGAACCTTATTTCGGCAAGAACGTATGGTCTTATAAAGGGAATTTACATATGTGGAACCCCAGCGGTAAACCAATAGCTAAATTTGAAAAGGAGATTGAGGATATTTTTAATTTGTCAGCCAGAACGCTTGATAAGGAAGAAAGAAGGAAGTTATTTTTTCGCTGGCAGAAAATCGTATCCAGAGAACAGCCGCTTATTTATACGGTAATCCCTAACTCTTTATATGCCGTGAGAGATAAGTTTGGCAATTTATACCCCACAGTATATGGTGGGGCTTTTTCTGAAATAGACCACATATTTTTAAAAGAATGAAAATATTCTTGACATTGGCGCGTTTTTATGTTACATTCTATTTGAGTAAAAGACCTTACCTACGTGATATTCCACATAAAAATTAGATGTTGAGAGAAGCACGGAAAAGTGTTTAGGTTTTAAAGGTATAAAATTGTAAATTAAAGAGTAAATTTATTGATATTTCAACGACATCAATTTCTGCTTGAAGGGAAGGCGATAAACGCAATAGCGAAGTATCCATCCTGAAACATTTCAATTATGCTCAATGCAAGGGTCAAAGAGTTGACATAACTATTTATGGTAAAGTTGAGAGCGATGAGACATTTTCTTGTCTGCGTTTTTTTAATCCTTCCTTTTTTCTCTTTATATGGAGAAGATGATTTAGATGAACGGGCAAAAGTATACCGCCAGGAAGGTTATCGCCGCCAGTCTATGGGGGATATACAGAATGCGTTTAATTACTATCAGAAAGCAATCCATGTAGAACCTTTATATGTGGAAGTTTACAACGATTTAGGCGTGCTTTATGAAGCAATGGGTGACGATGATAATGTTGTTAAGATGTATACAAAAGCGTTAGACATAGACCCTCAGTATCTGCCGGCATATACAAATTTAGCTTTTTTTCATGAGAAGAAAGGTGATTTTGAGAAAGCCAGTTATTATTGGCAGAAAAGGTATGAGTTGGGAGAAGAGGGGCAGTATTGGTGGGAAGTAGCAAAGCAACATCTGGACCAGTTAGAATTGTATCCACCTCTTGTAAGATTGAGGCAGGATAAGGCAGCCAGAGAGTTAGAGGAACAACTCGTTTACAGACGGGAACAGACCAGGTTGAAGATAGTTGAAGAAGCGCGCCTTCGGTTTAAGGCGGGATCCAGCCTGTTTTTAAAAGGAGATTATACGGCAGCAATAAAAGAGTTTCAAATAGCAAAGTTCCTAAACCCGCCTGACGAAGAGTTAAAAGCTAAAACTGATGAGTTTATTGAAAAGGCAGAAGACATGCTGGAGAAAAAGCGGGCCTTAAATTATACGAAGGAAGCGTTAGATTATATTGAGAATGATGATTTTCTTTCTGCGGGAGAGAAACTGAAGGATGCTTTTTCCGTTGTTTCCGATATTTCCCAAAAATTATAAGGTAAAGTGACCAGCCGAGGAACCAAAGAATTTTTAACTCCCTATGCATAAGGACGCAATTTATCTTGTTGATGGAACATCTATTTGTTATCGTTCTTTTTTTGCCATAAAGCTTTCAACGTCCAAAGGAGTTCCTTCGGGAGCAGTTTATGGGTTTTTTAAGACTCTGCAAAAAATAATTTCTAAATATAACCCTTCTTATATGGTAATTTGTTTTGACGTTTCCCGAAAAACTTTTCGGCATGATAAATTTAAAGAATATAAAATAAACCGGCCTCCCTTACCGGACGCTTTAGGAATGCAGTTACCCCTTATAAAAAAGATGATAAAAGATTTAGGGATAACCGTAGTGGAAAAAGAAGGGTTTGAAGCCGACGATATTATTGCTGCTCTTTCAGAAAAGGCTCAAAAACAAGGAGCGCCGGCGGTTATTGTAACTATGGATAAGGATATGTATCAGTTAATAAAGAAGGAAGAAGTTGTCGTGTATAACCCTAATCAGGACAGAATCTTGAAGGAGGCAGATTTTCTGAAAGAGTACGGGTTTAGCCCGCCTCAAATGGTTGATTTCCTTTCGTTAGCCGGGGACAGCACAGATAATATTCCCGGGGCAAAAGGTATAGGCAAAGTAGGAGCTGCCAAGTTGATAAAAGAGTTCGGCACGATTGAGCGTCTTTTTGATAATTTAGATAAACTATCGCCAAAAGTGAAAAATACGCTCTTAGAAAATAAGAAAATCGTGTTTTTAAGTAAAGATTTGGTAAAGCTGCATTTGTGTGATTTGAATGTAAAATGGGATAACTTAAAGATTGGCACCCCTGACTACGCAGAGATTTATAAGTTATTTAGCGAGTTAGAGTTTAAGAGTTTGCTTAAGGATGTCCAGTCACCGTCTCCAGATTTAGATATAGAAGTTAAAGAAAAGCAGGATTTAGATTTCTTGCAAGAGGAGCGAGGACAGAAAAGAGCTATTTTTATTGATGAAAGCTACGGGTATATATTTGATAAGAAGAAGAACTGCGTGTATAAACTTAAGCTTGGGCAGTTAAGGAAGTTCTTGGAAGAGGAAAAGGCAGAGAAAATATCCTATGGTTTTAAAGAGCAGATGCTTTCTTTGAAAGACGCTCAAATAAGAGGCATTTATTTTGACGTTAAATTGGCGGCTTATTTAGTTGACCCGACGTTTGCCGATTATGAGCTTTCTACGCTTATCTTTCATTACTTAGAAGAGGTCCTGCCCCAGGTTTCCGCAGTTGCGGCGCCGCTTTTTATTTGGCGGCTTTATGAAAAACTTTCTTCTAAGTTGAAGGAAGAAAAGATTGATAAGCTTTTCTTTGAAGTTGAGATGCCGCTTATTTATGTTTTGGCAGATATGCAGAGACAGGGCCTAAAGGTTGACATAGAGGTAATGAGCAGGTTATTTAATGAGGTTGATCAAAGGATAGAAAAGGCTGGCAAAGAGATCTTTAAGCTGGCCGGTAAAGAGTTTAATTTAAATTCTCATCAGCAGTTAGCAGGAGTTCTTTTTAAAGATTTAAAGATACCGCCTCAAGGGAAAACTAAAACCGGATTTTCCACTGCTGAAGGAACATTGAGAAAACTGGCCAGTAACTATCCCATTGTGCAGGTGATTTTAGAGTACCGGCAGTTAAATAAGCTAAAAACTACATATATTTTACCGTTAATAGAAGAGGTAAAACATAAAGGGGGGTGGCTGCATGCCAGTTTCAACCAAACCGCTACTGCCACAGGCAGGCTTTCTTCGTCGTCTCCTAATTTGCAAAGTATACCCGTAAGGGGTGAGTTTTCTTCATATTTAAGAAAAGCATTTATTCCTTCTTTTAAGGGCGGCTGCCTGCTGTCGGCAGATTATTCTCAGATTGAGTTAAGGATTCTTGCTCATTTTTCTCAAGATGCCAAGTTAGTTGAAGGGTTTAAGAAAGATTTAGATATTCACACTTTTACAGCGTCGCTGCTTTTTAATATAGGGGAGGCCGACGTTTCTGATAAACAGAGAGATTTAGCTAAAAAAGTTAATTTCGGCATAATTTACGGTATGGGTAAATACAGGCTTTCTCAGGAGTTGGCAATAAAACCTAAGGAAGCCGAACAGTTTATTGACGAGTATTTTTTAAGGTATCCTAAAGTAGCAGAGTATATAAATAGAGTTCATAGCCAATTGGAAAAACATGGGTTCGTTAAGACAATTCTGGGAAGAAAGAGGAGTTTGCCTCATTTTGATAGTTCCAACGTCCAGCTTCAGGAGTTTTCGCGGCGCCAGGCTATAAATACGCCTATCCAGGGGTCTTGCGCTGACATTATTAAAGTTGCTATGGTTAAGATTTATGCTGAAATGAAAAGCAGGAAATTAAAGTCGCATTTGATAATGCAGATTCACGATGAACTTATTTTTGACGTTGCCGGCACGGAATTGGACGAAGTTACCGATATCGTTAAACGGAATATGGAAGAAAGCATAAAGCTGGAAGTCCCCATAAAAGTTAATCTCAAAGTTGGTAAGAACTGGGCTCAAATGAAAGAAGTTAATATACAGAAGAGGCGATGAAAATAGCTTTTTGTTCTTCCGAAGTTTTCCCTTTTGCTAAGACCGGCGGGCTTGCTGATGTAAGCGGGGCGCTGCCCCTTGCTCTCACCAAGAAAGGGTGTAGAGTGAAGGTGTTTATGCCTTTTTATAAAGGCATAAAGGCAGCAAAAGTTTTTGATGATTACGGCGTTACACATAAAGGGGGCGTTGATTTTTATTTTATTAAAAACAACGATTATTTTATGCGCCAGGCGCTTTACGGGACACGCCGAGGCGATTATCACGATAATTTAGAAAGGTTTTCGTTCTTTTGTAAGGCAGTATTAAAGGTTCTTAAAGAGATAGAGTTTTCTCCTGATATTATTCATAGCAATGATTGGCAGGCGTCTCTGGTAAATATATATTTAAGATTACCGCCTCCTGTTTCAGACTCTTTTTTTAAACATACAAGGAGCATTCTTACTATTCATAACTTTGCTTATCAGGGGATATTTGAGAAGGATAAATACCCTCTTTTAGGGATAGCCTGGGAGTATTTTAATATGAATTGTTTAGAGTTTTACGGCAAAATCAATCTTCTTAAGGGCGGCATAGTTTTCTCTGATATGGTTAACACGGTGAGCCCTACTTATGCTAAGCAAATACAGACGCCTGATTACGGGTGCGGGCTGGATGGGATTTTACGGGAGAAGAGAAACCGGTTCCTGGGCATTCTTAATGCTATTGATTATGAGGTGTGGGACCCGCAAAGGGATGAATTTATATATAGGAAGTATTGCGCAAAATCTGTCAAAGGCAAATATGTGAATAAACGCAGGTTTCAGGAGGATTTAGGGCTGGACGTAGATAGAGACACTCTTCTTTTAGGTATGGTGAGCCGGCTCACTGAACAGAAAGGAGTGGATATCTTAACAGAGGCGTTAGATTACATTTTAGGTAAGTATCAGGTAGTTATTTTAGGTTACGGAGACGGTAAATACCATAAACTTTTAAAGAAAAAGGCAAGAAAGCACAAAGGGCGACTTTCTATACATTTGAAATTTGACGAAGCTCTTGCTCATAAGATATACGCTGCCTGCGATTGTTTTTTGTTGCCTTCAAGGTTTGAGCCTTGCGGGCTTTCGCAGATGGTTAGCTACCGATACGGGACTCTTCCCATAGCTCATCATACCGGCGGCTTAGCTGATACGGTCATTGAGGTCAGTAAAGGAGGGGGCGGGTTTGTTTTTCATAAATATAGCAGCGATGAATTAATTTCTGCGGTAGAAAGAGCCGCGGAAGCTTTTAAGGAAAGAAAAGCTTGGAGAGAAGTTTTATTGAAAGTAATGCGTTATGATTATTCCTGGGAAGTAACGGCAGATAAATATATAAAGATGTATAAGAGATGCCTGTCTTTGGAGTAACGGGAAAACTAGGTAGCGGTAAAAGCACACTCCTTAAGTTGTTAAGTGAGAAAGGTGCTAGAGTTTATAATGTTGATAGGAAAATTCATCAGTATTATAGAGACAAAAACAGCCGCCTTTATAAAAAAGTAGCGGCAGTATTTGCCAAAGCGCTTTGTAAAAACAAAGAAATTTCCCGCAAAAAATTAGGCGAAATTGTTTTTGCAGATAGAAAAGCTTTAAGTAAATTAGAAAAAATCGTTCATCCCGCTGTCATAAAAGATTTAAAACTCTGGGCGGCAGCAAATAGAAAGAAGCGTCAGGTTTATATAGCAGAAGTACCTCTTCTTTTTGAGAAAAATTTACAGAAGTTTTTTGATGGCGTAATTTTAGTGGTTGCTAATCGGGAGACCGCCCTTCACCGGATACAGAGCAAATTCGGGATTTCAAGAAAAGAAGCGATCAGGAGGCTCTCGTTGTTTATGCCGGATAAAGCGAAGAAGAAAAGGGCTGATTTCGTTGTTGAGAATAATTTAACGGTTAAACATTTAATAAGGGAGGCCGATATTTTATGGAGAAAAATTAAAGAAATGTAAGGAGGAGGCAAATAATGGAAAGTATCAGTGATATTTATAAGGATATCTATTTGTTAAAGGAGGTAAACGATGCATGAAAGTGTTGATATTGGGATGTTGAAGGAGATGAAGATTTCAGAACTGAATAAAATGGCTAAAGATTTAAAACTAAATGGCGTAAGCGGCTTAAAAAAGCAGGATTTGATTTTTAAGATCCTGCAGGCCAAGGCAGAACGGGAAGGCCTTATGTTCGGGATAGGAGTCTTGGAAGTCCTGCCCGAAGGGTTCGGGTTTTTAAGGTCCTCAAATTATAACTATCTGCCTTCGCCGGACGACATTTATGTTTCTCCTTCTCAAATTAGAAAGTTTTCTCTGCGCACAGGCGATACCGTAAGCGGCCAGATACGGCCCCCTAAGGATAACGAGAAGTATTTTGCCCTCCTTAAAGTTGAGGCAGTTAATTTTGAACATCCGGAACAGTCGCGCAACGTGGTTCTGTTTGATAATTTAACGCCGATATACCCGAAGGAGAGGTTTATTTTAGAGACGGTTCATGATGAGTTATCTATGCGGATTCTGGATTTGCTTTGCCCTATCGGCAAGGGCCAGAGGGGGTTAATTGTTGCGCCGCCTTATAGCGGTAAAACCGTGCTTCTGCAAAAGGTGGGCAACGCTATAATGAAAAATTATCCTGAGGTGCTTCTGATGGTGCTGCTTATTGATGAGAGGCCGGAGGAAGTTACGGAAATGAAGAGAATGGTTAAAGGCGAAGTAATAAGCTCTACTTTTGATGAGCCGGCACAGCGCCACGTCCAGGTTGCCGAGATGGTGTTGGAGAAAGCCAAGAGGCTTGTGGAACATAGAAAAGACGTTGTCGTGCTCCTAGACAGTATAACGCGTCTGGCGAGGGCTTACAATATTGTTGAGCCGCATTCAGGAAGGATTCTTTCAGGAGGGATTGATTCAAACGCCCTTCATAAACCGAAGAGATTTTTTGGGGCTGCCCGTGCCTTAGATGAGGGCGGGTCCTTAACTATCATTGCCACGTCTCTTGTTGACACCGGCTCAAGGATGGATGACGTAATTTTTGAAGAGTTTAAAGGAACAGGTAACATGGAAATTACCCTTGATCGCAGCATCTTTCAGCGAAGGATTTACCCTTCCATTGATATAAAGCGCTCTAACACAAGAAGAGAGGAGCTGCTCCTTCACCCTGATGAGCTTAAGAAAGTATGGATATTAAGAAAAGTGTTAAACGAGGTAAGTTCAGCAGAGGCCTTAGAGCTTCTTACGGGTAAGTTAAGCAAGACCAAGAACAATGTGGAATTTCTCCTCACTCTTAATAAAAAGTGAGCGGTTAAATTTTCCTTGCGAAAAATTGAGAAACAGCTATAATTTTGAGGTTCAAAGCGAAGGAGGTGTATTGACGTGAAAGATAAAATTCACCCTAAATATGAGCTTTCTACAATTATGTGCGCTTGCGGTAACGTTGTGCATACGCGTTCTACCAAGAAAGCTATAAATGTTGAAGTCTGCTCCAAATGCCACCCTTTCTTTACGGGAAAACAGAAATTTGTTGACTCCGAAGGTAGAGTAGATAAGTTTTTAAAGAAGTACAAAAAAAAGAAGTAATTCAGCTAAAATATGATTAACATCAAAAAGCTAAAGAAAGAATACCAAGATTTATCCGTCCAATTATCTTCAGCCCAAGTCCTAAGAAACAGAGAAAAATATCAACAGTTAGCAAAGAGGTTTTCTTTCCTGGAGAAGCTTCTTGCTTTGGTGGAAAGAAAAGAGCAATACTCACAGGCAAAGAAGCATCTTGCAAAAATAGTTTCCGATCCCCAGGAGGAAGAAGACGTTAAGAGTTTGGCTAAGGAAGAGTTAGGGCAAATAGAAGAGAATGTAAAAAGGTTAGATGAGGAAATTGAAGACAAAATATTTGAAGAAGGTTCTGGCCAGCGCGATATTATCATTGAGATAAGAGCTGCTGCCGGAGGAGAGGAGTCGGCCCTTTTTTCTACTGACTTGTTTAAGATGTATTCTAAGTATATAGAAAAGAAAGGCTGGAAGCAGGAAGTATTAAGTTCAAATCCTACAGAAATCGGAGGGTTTAAAGAAATAATTTTTTCTGTAAAGGGCCACGGCGCTTTTACGCATCTTAAGTTTGAAAGCGGCGTTCACCGTGTTCAGCGGGTTCCTGTTACTGAGTCGGGAGGCAGGATTCATACCTCAACGGTTACGGTTGCGGTTTTGGTAGAACCTAAAGAAATAGAACTCAAAGTTAATCCCGAAGACTTAAAAATCGAGACTTGTCGTGCCTCGGGAGCAGGCGGCCAGCACGTTAATGTTACTGATTCTGCCGTAAGAATTCAGCATATTCCTACGGGGATAGTTGTGGCCTGCCAGGACGAACGCTCACAGATTAAAAACCGCGCAAAAGCAATGAGAGTTCTTAAAGCGCGCCTCATGGAGAAAATGCAAAGGGAGGAGACAGAAAAGATTACGCAAGCCCGCCGCGGACAAGTGGGCACAGGCGATAGAAGCGAGAAGATAAGGACTTACAATTTTCCCGAAAGAAGGGTTACTGACCACCGGATAAATTTTACTTTTCACCGCTTAGAAGCTGTTTTGGAAGGCGATATTGATGAGCTAGTGAAGAGGCTTATTAAGGAAGAGAGAAAAAAGATATATGAAACTAAAGGGCTGGCTTGATTCAAATAGGGGCGTTTTTTCGGATAGTGATTTACGGTTTATTATCAAGAATTTTTTTTCTGACAGTCCTCTTTCTGTTCTGGAAGATAATACTTTTCTGGATGAAAAAAGGCATAACAGTTTAGAGAAAATAAAAAACCTATATTTAAGAAAGATACCTCTTGCATACATTCTGGGCAAGGAAGAGTTTTATGGATTAGAATTCAAAGTTAATTTCGGCGTTTTAATTCCCAGAAAAGAGACGGAGCTGGTCGTAGAAGCAGCTTTGAAGATTATTGAAGATAATATCTGTCAGCGCATTTTGGATTTAGGATGCGGCTGCGGTAATATCGCAATAAGTATAGGGAAATCTTCTTCTAGGCGACTTAAAATTTGCGCTCTAGATATAAGTTCGCAGGCCCTAGCTGCCGCCCAGAGAAATGTTAAGTTTTACGGCAGCAGTATTAAATTGATACAATCTGATTTGTTTGAGGAGGTTAAGCAAAGGCAGTTTGATTTAATAGTTACAAACCCGCCGTACGTAGAGTCTAAAGATATTAGGGGTTCGTTAAAATATGAGCCACGAATTGCTTTAGACGCCGGAGACGGCCTGGACCTTATTAAGAAAATATTGCTGCAAGCCCCTCCTTATTTGAGAGGAGAGGGGTATTTAATAATGGAAATAGGGTATAACCAAAGGAGAGCGGTTAATAATTTGATTAAAGGGTCAGGCCGGTATAAAATAATAAATTGGATAAAAGATTATGATAACAATTGGAGAGGAGTCATATTGAAGTTATGGATAAGTTCGTAATTCATAAATCAGCGTTGAAGGGGAGCGTTAAGATTAGCGGCTCTAAGAACGCAGCTTTACCTATTATGGCGGCAACGCTTCTAACTGATGAGGAGTGTGTAATTAGGAATGTGCCTGAGCTTATGGATATCCGGACAATGATAAAAATTTTGGAAGTTTTAGGTAAAGAAATAAAATTCCAAAAAAACACGCTGATCGTAAGAACAAAAAGGAAAACTTCTCTAAAAAGGGAAGGTTACGTTGCTCCTTACAAGTTAGTCAGGACGATGAGGGCTTCATTTTGCTGTTTAGGTCCGCTGCTTGCAAAGAGAAAGAAAGCAAAAGTTGCTTTTCCGGGAGGCTGTGTTATAGGGGTGCGGCCGGTTGATTTACACCTTAAAGGGTTAAGAGAGTTAGGCGCCCAAGTTGTTGTCCAGAAAGGTTATTGTGTGGCTTGCGCCAAAGCGTTAAGAGGCAGACATATTTATTTAGGAGGAGCTTTCGGGTCAAGCGTCCTTGCTACTGCTAACATAGTTATGGCCGCTGCATTAGCGCAAGGCCTAACTTTAATTGAGCATGCTGCTTGCGAGCCGGAAATTGAAAGTCTAGTTTTGTTTTTACGCAAAATGGGAGCGCAGGTGAAAGGAGAAGGGACCCCTTTAATTAAAGTGCAGGGAGTTAAAGCTTTGGGAGGAGCGGAGTTTGAAATTATTCCTGACAGAGTTGAAGCCGGCACGTTTGTTGCCGCAAGCCTAGCTACTAATTCGCCGATGCTTATAGAAGGAGTTAATCCTTTACATCTTACTTCTGTAATTGAAGCAGCAAGAAGCATAGGAGGAGAGTGCGACCTTAAAGACTCTGCGATTTTTGTAAATCCTGGGGGTACAAAGAGAGCAATTAATCTTACCACCCTGCCTTACCCCGGCTTTCCTACGGACTTGCAGGCGCAGTTTATGGTTTGTTTATGTTTGGCAAAAGGGATTTCGTTGATTACAGAAAAGATTTATCCTGACAGGTTTATGCATGTGGCAGAGATAAACCGTATGGGAGCATCCATCAGAAGGAACGGGCCCTACGTTATTATAGAAGGAAGAGATAAATTGTATGGCGCAGAAGTTATGGCTTCGGATTTAAGAGCGTCGGCCGCGTTAGTAATCGCTGCGTTAGCTGCTGAAGGTAAGACAGAGGTGTTAAGAGTGTATCATATTGATAGAGGGTATGATAAAATTGAGGAGAAATTAGAAATGTTAGGAGCTAAGATAAGAAGAGAAAAACAGTAAATGGTCTTAAGATGGTTTTAGTAATCGATAATTACGATTCATTTACGTACAATCTGGTTCAATACTTACAGGAGTTAGGCGCAGTTACTAAGACGTATCGAAATGATAAGGTAAGTATTGAGGAATTAAAAAGTTTAAAGATAGAGAGCATAGTTGTATCTCCCGGCCCGGGCCGGCCAAAAGATGCCGGAATAAGTTGTCAGATTATTAAAGAGTTTTATAAAAAAGTGCCGGTATTGGGAGTTTGTTTAGGCCATCAGTGTATAGGCGCTGTATTTGGAGGCAAAATTGTAAGAGCCGCTGAGATTATGCATGGCAAAACTTCCTTGATATATCATAATAATAAAGATATATTTAAAGGAGTAAAGAACCCTTTTCCAGCGACAAGGTATCATTCTTTAGTTATAGATAAAAAAACCCTGCCGGCAAATTTATCTATTACAGCTCATACCAAGGATGGTATAATAATGGGAATAAAAGAAAAGAATTACCCTTTGTTCGGGGTTCAGTTTCATCCCGAGTCTATTCTTACGGGAGAGGGCAAGGAAATTTTAAGTAATTTTTTAAAGATATGATAATAGAAGCAATTTGCAGGTTAACTAACAGGGCAGACCTTACCTTCTCAGAAACTAAGGCTGTGTTTGAGGAGATTTTTGGGCATAAGGCGACTCCTTCTCAGATAGCGGCGTTTTTGGTGGCTTTAAAAATGAAAGGCGAAAAAGAAGAGGAGATTTTTGCCGCGGCTACAGTGGTGCGCCAGCACGCTAAAAAATTAAAGGGAAGGCAAGATTTTATGGGCATTGAAGACAGCCGGGAGCCTATTTTTGATACCTGCGGTACAGGAGGTTCGGGGATAAACAAGTTTAATATTTCTACGGCGGTAGCTTTTGTTGTAAGTGCTGCAGGCATAAAAGTGGCCAAGCACGGCAACCGCGCTATGTCGTCAAGTTGCGGCAGCGCCGACGTATTAGAAGCTTTAGGGATAAGAATAGATTCTGCTACTTCTGTTATGGAAGAAGCCCTAAAAGTAGTAGGAATTAGTTTCCTCTATGCGCCTTTATATCATCCGGCGTTGGCAGAGGTTGCTAAAGTTAGAAGAGAAATGGCCACGCGCACTATTTTTAATATTTTAGGCCCGCTTTGTAATCCTGCTTTGGCAAATTACCAGCTTCTGGGCGTGTATAAACGGGAGTTGCTGACTGTTATCAGCCGGGTATTAAAAAAGTTAGGAGTGAGAAAAGCGTTTGTTGTGCATGGTAAAGATTTAAAAGATGAAGTCTCTCTTACCGGGCCAACCTATGTAGCGTTTTTAAATAATAAAAGAATAGAAAAGTTCGTGGTAAGACCGTCGGATTTCGGTCTCAAGAAGATTAGCTTGGGAGATTTAGAAGTTAAAGATGCAAATATGAGCGCAAAAGTTATAAAAGATATTTTAGATGGCAAAAAAGGCGCCCCCCGCGATATTGTATTGGCTAACGCCAGCTGTTGTTTTTATATTTTAGGGAAAGCAAAGAATTTTAAACAAGGCGTTAAGTTAGCTGCCAGATTAGTTGATGAAGGTAAGGCAGCGGATAAATTGCTGGAGTTTAGGAAATTCTTGAGCCGATAAGGGAGATGATAAAATGAACAAAATTCTTTCGTTAATTCTGGAATCTCAAAAGAACAAAATCGAAGTTCTAAAAAAGAACCAGCAAGCTCTGCGGTCTTTAGCAAAAAAAGCGCCGCATCCGGTTTCTTTTAAAAAAGCGATAAAAAGAGAAGGAAAAATTTCTTTAATAGGAGAGATAAAGCAGGCTTCCCCTTCGGCCGGGCTCCTGCGAGAGGACTTCTCAGCAGTTGGTATTGCTACGCAGTTTGAGAAGTTAAAAGTGAACGCTATATCTGTCCTTACGGAAGAAGAGTTCTTTTTAGGCAAGATTAATTATATAGAGGACATTAAAAAAGAGATAAGCTTGCCTGTTTTACGCAAAGACTTCATTTTGGAAGAAGTGCAGGTTTTGGAGTCCAGAGCTGTTGGCGCAGATGCTGTTCTTTTGATTATGCGCATATTAGACGAAGCTAAATTTGGGCGGCTTTATGCCTTGAGTAAAGATTTAGGGATGGATGTGCTGGTGGAAGTGCACACGGAGAAAGAGTTAAAGAAAGTATTGAATACAGGCGTAGAAATTGTGGGGGTAAACAATCGCAATTTGCACACTTTAGCAGTTGATTTAGGGCATACTAAAAAGCTGATACCTTTCCTGCCGGCTGATGTTGTAAGGGTTAGTGAGAGCGGGATAAGTTCTTTAAAAGATGTTTTATTGCTTAAAGGGTTAGGGGTAGATGCTGTGTTAGTAGGTGAGGCTTTGATGAAAGCACAGAATCTTGAAGAGAAGATAAAAGAGTTGCACATAGATGCTTAAAGTCAAGATTTGCGGGATTACTAATCTAGGAGATGCTCTTTTTTGTTCGCAGGAAGGAGCTGATGCATTGGGGTTTATTTTTTCAAGGTTGAGCCCGCGGTGTATAAATACTAAGACTGCCGGGAGAATATCTCAGCAAATAGGGCCGTTTATAAATAAAGTGGGAGTTTTTGTTAATGAGAAGAAAGATAAAGTATTAAAGTTAGCGCAAGCAGCCGGCCTTGATACCTTACAGTTTCACGGCCGGGAAGAGCCTTCCTATTGCCGAACTTTTAAAGCGAGATTTAAAGTGATAAAAGTTTTGTTTCCCCAAGACAGGCCGTTTAAAAAAACAATCCGCAGGTATAAAGGAGTAGATGCGTTCCTGTTTGACGTTAAATACGAAAACAAACTGGAAGGAAAAAACAGTTTATCTGGCTCAGTTTTAAGCGAAATATCGTCCCTTATAAAGGAAGGATGCAGAGTAATTATTTCAGGGGGGCTTAATCCCGGCAATCTTTCCAGGGTTGGAAAAATTTATCCTTACGCGGTAGATGTGGCCAGCGGCGTGGAAAAATACGCTGGCAAAAAAGATAAGACAGCCGTAAGGGCATTTATAAGAAAGGCAAAAGCAATAGTAAAATGAAGGTTCCAGATAACCGAGGATATTTTGGAAAGTTTGGCGGAAAGTTTGTTCCTGAAACTCTTTTCTCTTGTCTGGAGCAGTTAGAGGCTACTTATAAAAAGGTAAAAAAAGACAAAAAGTTTAGAGAAGAGTTGGCATATTATCTTAAAGAGTATGCCGGCCGGCCCACGTCTCTTTATTTCGCTAATAATTTAAGTAAACTTTTAGGAATAAGAGTTTATTTAAAGCGGGAAGACCTTCTTCATACCGGCGCGCATAAAATTAATAATGCCTTAGGCCAGATTCTTTTAGCTAAATTTATGGGCAAGAAAAGGATTATTGCTGAAACCGGTGCCGGCCAGCACGGTGTTGCTGTTGCCACGGTTGCCAGCCTTTTTGGGTGCAGTTGCGATGTTTATATGGGGCAGGAAGATATCCGGCGGCAGCGGATGAACGTGTTTCGTATGAAAATCTTAGGGGCGCAGGTTATCCCTGTTAAGAGCGGTTCTAGGACTTTAAAAGATGCTTGTAGCGAAGCTATAAGAGATTGGGTTACAAATGTAAGAGATACTTATTATCTTATTGGTTCAACTGTCGGGCCGCATCCTTATCCTTTAATTGTGAGGGATTTTCAGACCGTTATCGGAAAAGAAGCAAGAAGGCAAATTTTAAAGAAAGAAGGAAAGCTCCCTGATTATTTAGTTGCCTGTGTAGGAGGAGGAAGTAATTCTTTAGGGTTATTTTATCCTTTTTTTAATGATAAGAGAGTTAAGTTTATCGGCGTGGAAGCTGCCGGGTTCGGCTTGGAAGATTTTAATGCAGCTTCCCTTATTAAAGGTAAAATTGGCGTGCTGCACGGAGCAAAATCGTATGTCTTGCAGGATGATTTCGGCCAGATAAAGAATGCCCATTCCGTAGCGCCGGGCCTAGATTACCCTGGAGTTGGGCCGGAACACGCTTTCTATAAGTCAATAAGCCGTGCTCAATATGTGGCAGTAAAGGATAAGGCTTCTATAGAAGGGTTTAAATTACTCAGCGAAGTAGAAGGTATTATTCCTGCGCTTGAAGCTTCCCACGCAATTTATTATTTGAAGCGACTGGCTGCGAAAGCAAAAGGCGCAACAGTTTTAGTTTGCCTTTCCGGCCGGGGAGATAAAGACTTGGAAATTGTGCAGGAATATATAAATAAGAACAAGGATTAAGTCAACCATGAGGATAAGGGATAAGTTTGAGCAGCTAAAGAAAAAAAATAAGAAAGCGTTTATCGGATATGTGCCTTTCGGGTTTCCCAAAATCAAATACACTAAAGATATAATTTTGACGTTAGCAGCAGGGCTGGATTTAATTGAAGTGGGAATTCCTTTCTCCGATCCTTTAGCCGACGGGCCACTAATTCAGCGCGCAACTTCCCTGGCTCTGGATGAAGGAGCAACGGTTAAAGAGACATTTAAGTGTTTAGGCCAGGTAAAGGGGAAAATAAAAATTCCTCTGGTAGTTATGACGTATTATAACCCGGTTTTAAGGTTTGGGATGGAGAAGTTTTTGCAGTCTATGAAAGAATCAGGCGTAGGAGGGTTGATGATAGTAGATTTGCCGCTGGAAGAAAGTAAAGAGTATATTAAAGCCGCCAGAAGATTTGATATAGATACAGTATTTTTTATTACTCCCACGACCTCGCTAGAGCGGGCGAAGAAAATAGCAGCGATTAGCCGCGGGTTTATTTATTATATTTCTATTACGGGAATAACAGGGCCGAAGGATTTTTCTTGCGCGCCTCCTGCTTCGCATATCAGAAGATTGAGAAAAATAACCAAACTGCCTATATGTGTTGGGTTTGGCATCCATACCAGCAAACAGGTAAGACAAGTAGGCTCTTTTAGTGACGGCGTAATTGTAGGAAGCAGGATTGTAAAGTTCATAGAAGAAAATTGGCGGGATAAAAACTTTTTAGGCAGATTAAAAGCATATATAGAATCTTTAAAAGCGTGAGCCTTCGATTTGGTATCTTGATAGATTGCAACGCACCTCCTTTTAGAAAATCTTAACCATAAGGGGTTTTACGTATGTATAAAATTAGTAACGTAGGTAAACTAACATTTATATTTTCACCTTTTAAAGGAATAGAGACAGCTTCTGTGGGAGTATTTTTAGGGATCGGCGCTCGTTTTGAAGATAAAAAAGTAAAGGGGATTGCGCATTATCTGGAGCACATGGTTTTTAAAGGAAGCAAGAAATATTCTTACCGCAGGATAAAAAGAGAAATTGAAGGAAGGGGCGGAGCAGTAAACGCTTTTACTTCTCAAGAGATGACCGGTTATTATGCCTCTTTCTTGAATAAGAATTTAAAACCCACGTTAGATATTCTCCTGGATATGGTGTTAAACCCTCTCCTTAGAGAGAGTGAAATAGAGAAAGAGCGGAATGTAATTTTGGAAGAAATAAAGATGTATAACGATTTGCCGGCATCCCGCGCCGGTATTTTGCTGGATAAGCTTCTTTGGCCTCACCATCCCTTAGGCGAGGAGGTTACAGGATATTTTTCAACTGTCAAAAAGATAAAAAAGGCTGATTTAGATAATTTTAGAAAAGGTTTTTATCTTCCTTCTAATACGGTCATTTCCTGTGCGGGAGATTTTAAAGAAGAAAATGTAAGGAGGTTAATAGAGCGCAAGGTAAGTAAGGTAACTTCTAAAGCTCACTTTAAGAAAAAGATACCCCTGCCTTTAGGAGGGCTCCATGTAAATGTTGAGAGGAAAGAATTAGCCCAGGCGCATCTTTGTTTAGGGGTTAGAGGCGTATCCTATTTAAGCGAAGAAAGGTTTACCGCAGAGTTAATAAACGTTATTTTAGGTGCGAACATGAGCAGCCGCTTGTTTGAGGAAATAAGGGAACGAAAGGCGTTATGTTATGATATTTCTACGGAAGTCAGGAAGTATAAAGATAGCGGAGCTTTCGTGATCCATTTAGGGTTAGACAAAAATAAAATAGTTGTTGCCCTTGGCAGTATTCTGAAAGAGTTAACAAAACTAAAGAAGCAGTTAGTATCGGCCAAAGAATTAGATAGAGCAAAAGATTATCTCCTGGGGCAAATGGCTATGGGGTTAGAGAGGCCGCAGGGTAAGATGTTTTTTTTAGCGGAGTCGTATTTAGCTTTGGGTAAGATTTATACCTTAGGTGATATTAAGAAGAGAGTCGCAAGTATTACTGCTTCTCAGATTAGAGAGCTGGCTTCCAAGATTCTTAAATTTAAGAATATGTGTGTATCTTGTATTGGCGATTTTGACGATAATGTAGGGGATAAGATAAAAAATGTTGTTAGTTGAAGTTGGCAGGAGCGGCAGCCATTACTAAGAAAATTTCCCATAGTAAAGATAGAGCCTATAAACTCATAGAATGGGCTTTAGCAAAAAAGGCAAATAAACCGGTGATTTTAGACGTAAAGGAATCTTGCGGGTTTTGTGACTATTTTGTTATTTGTTCAGCAGATAGCAGCCGCCAGGTTGAAGCTATTTGCGAAGAAATTAGGAAGAAATGCAAAGAGGAAAAAATAAGAATTTCTCATATAGAAAAAGATGATTTATCCCAGTGGGTCCTCATTGATATTTTAGATGTTATCTTTCATATTTTTATTGAAGAAGTAAGAGATTTTTATAATCTGGAATATTTATGGAAAGAATCAAAAAAAATTAACATTCCCGCAAAGAAAAAATCCTTCCAAGGTAAAAACCCCCTTCTTTAAAAATTATAAATATTTTTTCTATAATAATTTTGAGAAAGTTTTTTAATTTTTTTAAAAAAATCTTTAAAAAC
>CP070797.1:280799-304797 GCA_020343495.1 Candidatus Omnitrophota bacterium
GCAAAAACTCCTCCCTTACCCGGCTCCAGCTCAACATTATGTAAAAATGTGCCCAGAGGGATATATTTTAGCTTCATACTATTGCCCTGTTTTATGTCAACCTGTGAATCAGAAGAACTTATAACTTTATCTGCCACTGCTAACTTATCCGGGCACAAAATATAGCGTCTCTCAGCATCGGCGTATTCTACCAATGCAATCCGGCTGCCCCGGTTAGGGTCATACTCTATAGCAATAACTTTGCCTTCGGTATCAAATTTATCTCTCATAAAATCAATTAACCGGTATTTTCTCTTATGGCCTCCGCCTCTTCTTCTTACGGTAATTCTTCCTTTATTATTTCTGCCTCCGCTTCTCTTTAAACGCCTGGTAAGAGACTTCTGCGGCTTATCCTTCGTGACCTGAGCAAAGTCAGAAATAGCTTTGAATCTCAAAGAAGGCGTTACTGGAACAAATTTTTTAACTCCCATAAATCCTCTCTACCTATCTACCTAGGTTAATTTTATCTGATGGCCCTGCGCCAACGTAACCACTGCCTTTTTCCAGGAAGTTGTTTTACCCGGCTGATTGGCTCTAATTCTTTTGAGTTTACCCTTCACTGTCATTGAAGCCACTTTATCTACCTTAACACTGTAAACTTTCTCAACTGCTTTTTTTATTTCTATTTTATTGGCATCTCTGTCAACCCAAAAAAAGTATTTGCGTTGCGCCGCTGCTACCGTCGTCTTCTCGGTAGTCAACGGTGCCTTGATAACTGAATAAATACTTCTTACCCCAGACATTTTTTAATCCTTCCCTCTATTTTTAAAATGGCTTCTTTGGTAAAAATCAGGCCCTTACAATCCAGCGCTTCATAAGTAGTAAGATTCTGCGCTTCTGTTATTGTGACTTTTTCCAAATTACGTGAAGATAATTTTACGTTATTATCTAACTTATCTACTACAAATCTTACCCGCTTATCGGTTAATTTTAAATTCTTAATAATCCGTGAAAAATCCTTTGTCTTATGAGATTTAACGTCTAAATTATTCAAAACTGTCATCTCGTTATCTTTCAGTTTAACGTTAAGCGCGCTCTGTAAAGCTAAAGCCTTCATCTTTTTCGGTAAATTTTTATAATACGGTCGTGGCTGCGGCCCAAAAGTAACTCCTCCGCCTCTCCATAAAGGTGAACGAATAGAACCCACTCTTGCTCTACCTGTTCCTTTCTGACGCCAGGGCTTTGCTCCGCCGCCCCTGACCTTGCCTCTTGTCTTTGCCGTTGCCAATCCTTTTCTCTGGTTCGCCAAATAAGAAACCACAGCTTGATGCATTAGCGCCTGCCTAACCTTTCCATCAAAAATAAGAACATCTAAATCTAGAGTATCTTTCTTTTTTCCATGCGTATCTACTACCGGTATTTTTATCTTACTTTTCATTTTTCTAAATACATTTACTGCTATCTTTTAACGACTTTTATAATGCTGCCCCGGCTGCCGGGAATGCCTCCCTTAATAAATACCAAATTTTTATCCTTATCTATTTTTACAACTTCTAAGTTTTTAATTGTGCGGTAAGCATTTCCCATATGCCCGGGCATACCAAGCCCTTTTATAATGCGCGAAGGAAAAGCCGATGCGCCTGCTGAACCAATCCTGCGATGCGTTGTGGAACCATGCGACCTGGGCTGACCTCTCCATCCGTGTCTCTTCATTCCTCCGGTAAAGCCTTTGCCCTTTGTCTTTGCTCTTACGTCAACTATTTCTCCTTCTTTAAAAATCTCTACGCCTATTGCCTTTTTATCACTTACCTGCTCTTCTTTCTGCGATGGAGCTTCTTTTTTTTCTTGCTCTGGTTGCGGCGAAGGCTCTTTTTGCTGTTGCAGCGCTGCTACTTCTCTAATAAATTTGTAAGGGCCCAGCCCCAACTTATTAAAATACCCCAGAACCGGTTTCTTTAACTTACCAGCCTTGCGTCCCTCTAACTTAATAAACCCAATCTTTGCAACTTTTTTTGAAGGATACTGGATCTGCTCTAAAACGCATACCGGTTCTATCTCAAGGAGAGTAACTGCTATCAAGTTGCCTTCCTTACTAAATATTTGAGTCATTCCTACTTTCTTGCCGAAAATTTCTTTTATCATTTGCCTTCCACAAACTACAAAACCCGCTAATTTATTGGCGTAAACTCGCTCCTCCTAAGATTAGCGCTTGACTTATGCCTTACACTTCCTGTTTTATTTCCACATTAACGCCGGCAGGCAGATTCAATTTTCTTAAAGCTTCTATTGTCTTTGCAGTAGGATTATCTAAATCAATAATCCTCTTATGAATCGCCAGCATAAACTGTTCTCGAGACTTCTTGTCAATATTCGTGGACCTGTTCACAGTATAAATCTTCTTCTTCGTAGGAAGCGGTATGGGGCCGTTTATCTTAGCCCCTGTTCTTAATACGACCTCCACTATTTCCTGTGTGGACTGGTCCAGAATACGATGGTCAAATGCCCGTAATTTTATCCGTAATTTTAACATAACCTACCTGCTTCATATGCCGGGTAATCCAACATATACTAAACTTACAAATCCTTATGCTATAATCTCAGTAACAACGCCTGCGCCTACGGTCCTGCCTCCTTCACGGATAGCAAACCTTACCTCTTTCTCAATAGCTACCGGCTGAATCAACTCAACTTCTAAATTAGCATTGTCACCGGGCATAACCATTTCCACTCCCTGAGGCAACTTAACTGTTCCTGTAACATCCGTTGTCCGGAAATAAAATTGCGGCCTGTACCCGCTAAAAAAAGGAGTGTGCCGGCCGCCTTCTTCTTTCTTCAAGGCGTAAACTTGTGCTTTAAACTTCTTGTGCGGGGTAATTGAGCCTGGCTTAGCACATACCATTCCTCTCTCCACGTCGTCTTTAGACATCCCCCGCAGGAGCAAACCAAGGTTATCTCCCGCCTGGCCTTCATCAAGCAATTTCCTGAACATTTCAACGCCGGTAACAACGGTCTTCTTTATATCGGGGTGGATTCCTACCAACGCTATTTCTTCATTAACTTTAACTTTTCCCCGCTCAACTCTGCCTGTAACTACCGTGCCTCTTCCTGAAATGGTAAACACATCTTCAACTGCCATAAGAAAAGGTTTATCCACGTCTCTCTTAGGCGTAGGAATATAGTCGTCCACTGCCTTTACTAAATCAATAATCGGCTTACACTTATCACACGTATCTTTGCCGCAACCGCAATTCATTGCTTTCAACGCAGACCCTTTTACTACCGGTATGTCTTTACCGGGAAACTCATATTTGGAAAGAAGCTCTCTTACTTCAACTTCTACCAGGTCAATTAACTCCGCATCGTCCATCTGGTCAACTTTGTTAATAAACACAACAATTGCCGGAACGTTCACCTGGCGCGCTAACAAAATATGTTCCCGCGTCTGAGGCATAGGCCCGTCAGTAGCCGCTACAACTAAAATTGCCCCGTCCATCTGAGCGGCTCCTGTAATCATATTCTTAATATAGTCAGCGTGCCCCGGACAATCAATGTGAGCATAATGACGCGCATCTGTCTCATACTCTACGTGGGAGATGTTTATCGTTAATCCCCGCTCTTTCTCTTCAGGTGCTTTATCAATATCTTCATATTTAAGCACCTGCGCCTGGCCCTTGGTAGCTAAAACCTTGGTTATTGCTGAAGTAAGCGTAGTTTTACCATGGTCAACATGCCCAATCGTTCCAATGTTAATGTGGGGTTTTTTTCTTACAAATTTCTCCTTACCCATTACGCACCTCCTTTTAACTATGGGTTTACTTTCTTCTTATTAACCTATTCCTAAAATTTTATTTAATACCTCATCAGGGACCTTCTCGTAAGATGAAGGCTCTATTGTATAAGACGATCTTCCCTGTGTCAAGTTTCTTAACACATCTGCGTAATTAAACGCTTCCGCTAAGGGAATGTCTGCCCTTACTATTCTTAAATTCTTCTTATCAGAAATAGAGGAAATCCTTGCGCGCCGTGAATTAAGGTCGGCTATAACCTGGCTTAAATATTCGTCAACAGTAATTACCTCTAAATCCATAATTGGTTCTAAAATAACAGCCCCGGCTTTTCTTAATCCTTCTTTAAAACCTATCTGGGCAGCTATTTTAAAGGAAATCTCCGAAGAATCAACGTCGTGGTAAGAGCCGTCAGTCAACGTTACTTTCACGTCAACAACAGGATACCCCCCTAAACAGCCGCTTTCCGATCCCTCCTTCACCCCTTCTTTTACAGAAGAAATAAACTCCTTAGGGATTACCCCCCCTTTTATTTTACTATCAAAAACTATGCCTGTGCCTCTGTGCTGCGGTTCCATAACAAAAACAACATGGCCGTATTGGCCTCTTCCTCCTGTCTGCTGCACAAATTTACCTACTGCCTCTACTTTTTTGGTAATTGTCTCTTTATAAGCAACTTGCGGCTTACCAATCTTAGCTACTACGTTAAAATCCCGCAGGAGCCTGTCTACCATTATCATCAAGTGCAACTGGCCCATTCCGGAAATAATGTTTTGGCCGGTTTCCCGGTTATATACAACTTTAAAAGAAGGGTCTTCATCTTCTAATTTCTTCAAAGCCATAAAAAGTTTATCTTGATCGGCTTTGGTTTTAGGCTCAATCGCTACAGATACTACTGGTTCGGGAAACTTTATTTCTTCTAAAACAATTAGATTTTTTTTATCACATAAAGTATCTCCTGTTGAGGTGCTCTTGAAACCCACAAAACAAACAATGTCTCCGGCACAAGCTTCTTTAACAATCTCCTGCTTATTAGCGTGCATTCTTAAAATTTTTGATATCCGCTCTTTCTCGCCAGTGGTAATATTATATACATACGATGAAGTGCTTATCTTTCCCGAATAAATACGGGCATAAAACAATTTGCCGACAAAAGGATCGGTAAACACTTTAAAACAAAGAGCACAAAATGCACTTTTTTGAGAAATTTTTATCTCCTGAGGGCTCTTATCTTTAGGATTGATTCCCTCAATTACGTCTAAATCAGCCGGAGAAGGTAAATAATCGCATACTGCATCCAGTAACTGCTGAATACCTTTGTTTTTTAAAGCCGCCCCTCCTAAAACAGGGAAAAATTTATTTGAAATCGTGTGTTTTCTTATGGCGCAGATAATTTCCTCCTCCGAGATAGGCTCACCTTCAATAACTTTATGCATAAACAAATCGTCTAATTCTGATAATTTCTCTATTAACAAATCTCTATATTTAGAAGCAGTCTCCTGATAATCTCTGGGAATATCTTTATACTCCAGCTTTGTCCCTAACTCATCCACATAATATATCGCCTTCTTCCTTACTAAATCTATGACTCCCACAAACTCTTCTTCCTCATAAATCGGCACCTGCACTGCTGCCGCCACAATCTTTAACTTATCTTTCATTTCTTCTATAGCGGCAAAAAAGTCTGCGCCGGTCCTGTCAAGTTTATTAACAAAGGCTATTCTGGGAACCTGATATTTTTCTGCCTGATGCCAAACTGTCTCTGACTGAGGCTCAACTCCTCCTACTCCACAAAATATAACGACTGCTCCGTCTAAAACTTTCAAAGACCTTTCAACTTCAACGGTAAAATCTATATGCCCGGGGGTATCAATAATGTTTATATGATAATTACCCCACTGACAATACGTGGCTGCGCTGGTAATAGTTATCCCACGCTCTCTTTCCTGTGCCATCCAATCAGTAATAGCTGTCCCTTCATGAACCTCTCCGATCTTATAAGTCTTACCGGTGTAGAAAAGTATCCGCTCGGTAGTAGTGGTCTTGCCGGCATCAATATGGGCGATAAAACCGATATTTCTTACGAGCTTTAAATCTTCTTTCTCTCTTACCATTATTAGTCCGCTATTCACTTCTCATAACCCTCTATACTGTATATCCTACCACCTGAAATGAGCGAATGCTTTGTTAGCCTCTGCCATTTTATGAGTATCTTCTTTTTTCTTAATAACCGCTCCTTCATTTTTGTAAGCTGAAATTATCTCCTCAGCCAATTTTACACTCATAGGTTTACCTTTCTTCCTGCGGGCATAATCTCTCATCCACCTTAACGCAATAGTAAGCCCTCTATCTTTGGGGACTTCCATAGGAACCTGATAAGTTGCCCCTCCAATCCTGCGTGGCCTTACTTCCAAACGCGGCCGGGCATTATCTAATGCGGAAAAAAATATCTTTAACGCGTCTGACTTTATTCTTTCTTCAACTATATTAAAAGAATCATAGATTAGTTTCTGGGCAACCCCTTTTTTACCGTCTCTCATAACAATACTTACAAACCGGCCAATAACGTCGGTATTATACTTGGGGTCTCCTTTAACTTCTCTTTTTGGTGCCCTTCGTCTTCTCACTGTCTTCCTCCATTTTTCTATCTTTTCGGTCTCTTTGCTCCGTATTTAGAACGTGACCGTTTTCTATTTTGAACTCCCTGACAATCCAGGGACCCTCTTACAATATGATACCTGACTCCCGGCAAATCTTTAACTCTGCCTCCCCTTACTAACACTATTGAATGCTCCTGTAAATTATGTCCTTCACCGGGGATATAGGCGGTAACTTCATATGCGTTGGTTAACCTTACCCTGGCAATCTTACGTAAAGCGGAATTCGGCTTCTTGGGAGTCATTGTTCTTACCTGAATACATACTCCTCTTTTCTGCGGCGACTGTTTCAATGCCGGGGATTTAGTCTTTTTTCTCTTAGGAACACGTTGTTTTCTTAAAAGCTGCATTATTGTTGGCATTTTTCCACCTCAATTTCTCTATACTTTCTTAAACCCGTCCCCGCAGGAACAAGATGTCCGACAATTACATTTTCTTTCAACCCTCTTAATTCATCCGTTTTCCCTGCCGTAGCCGCGTCAGTTAAAACTCTGGTTGTCTCTTGAAAACTAGCCGCAGAAATAAAACTCTTGGTGCTTAAAGATGCTTTTGTTATGCCCAACAGCAACGGCGAAGCTGTTGCCGGCTTGCCGCCTTTCTTTATGATGCGCTCATTTTCCCTACGGAAAGTCCACTTATCTACGGCCTCGCCCGGCAGAAACTCTGTGTCCCCTGAATTAATAATCTTTACCTTCCTTAACATTTCTCTGATGATAACTTCAATATGTTTATCGTTTATACGAACTCCCTGAAGACGATAGATTTCCTGAATTTCGTTAACT
Organism: Candidatus Omnitrophota bacterium; assembly: GCA_020343495.1. Classification (GTDB taxonomy): domain Bacteria; phylum Omnitrophota; class Gorgyraeia; order Duberdicusellales; family 4484-171; genus JAHISK01. Next base: position 288,003 of record CP070797.1, read on the forward strand.
AAATACTCCTGTAAAACCTTATCCCCGGAAACCCTTAAGATATCCTGCAAAACAATGGGGCCTTCGGTAAGCTGCTGGCCAGCCATAACCTCGTCTCCCCGGTAAACTATAGGGTGGCTGCTTATCGGGATAGCATATTCTCTCGTCATTCCCGTGGAGCTGCGCACAATTATTTTTCTTTCTCCTTTCTCCTCTTTAAATTCTACAAACCCTTCAATCTCACTTATTATTGCAGGACTTTTAGGGCGCCTGGCTTCAAAAAGCTCGGCAACTCTCGGCAGACCTCCGGTAATATCTCTAGTCTTTGCTACTAACCGGGGAGTTTTTGCTATGATGTCTCCGGCTTCAACAGTATCTGCCTCTTCCACCATAATATGGGCACCGATAGGTAAAGGATAAATTCCCGCAACTTCATCTTTCTCTGAGAGAATTAAAATCTGGGGATGATATTCTCCTTTAAATTCTACAATTACCCGCTCTTTCCTTCCCGTAGCAAGATTCATCTCCTCCTGAATAGTAATTTTGTCAATGATATCTTCATATTTTACTTTACCCTTAACTTCCGTAAGAATCGGCGACGAATAAGGGTCCCATCTTACAAATATCTTGTCTTTCTCAACCTTCTCTCCGTTGGCAATAAGAATAAACGACCCCTGAGGAACAGGATTACGCTGCAACTCTATGCCTTTCTCGTCGTTAATGCTTACCATTGCGTTCCTATTAAGAACAACGAAGTGTTTGCCTTTAGGGGCAACTTTAATATTATGGTAATTAACTATTCCCTCTTCTCTCGCTTTAATAAAAGCGCGCTCAGCAACTCTGGAAGCAGTCCCTCCGATATGAAACGTCCTCATTGTAAGCTGCGTTCCCGGCTCACCAATAGACTGGGCAGCAATAACGCCTACTGCTTCTCCTATTTCTACTAATTTGCCGCTCGCTAAATTTCTACCGTAACATTTCACGCAAACTCCCCTGCCGGCTTCACAAGTCAAAACACTTCTTATGCGGATTTTTTCTAACCCTAACCTCTCTATTTTATCTGCTTTACTTTCAGTAATCTCTTCCCCGGATTTAGCAATCACTTCATCGCTTACAATATCAACTATGTTATCTAAAGCAACTCTTCCCACAATTCTTTCTTTCAAAGAAACAACCACTTCATCACCTTCTACAATTTCAGAAACAGTTATTCCGTTGACGGTCTCACAATCCTCCTCAGTAACAATAACTTCCTGGGCAACGTCAACTAATCTTCTGGTTAAGTATCCGGCGTCGGCTGTCTTTAAAGCAGTGTCAGCTAACCCTTTTCTTGCTCCATGTGTGGAGATAAAATACTCAAGAACGGTTAACCCCTCTATAAAACTTGAAGTAATCGGTGTTTCAATGATTTCGCCTGAAGGCTTTGCCATTAACCCTCTCATTCCTGATAACTGGCGCACCTGCAATTTAGAACCTCTGGCGCCGGAATCAGCCATCATAAAAATAGGATTAAATGCCTCCATATTCCTGAACACATAATCAGCAACTCTATCAGTGACCCTGGTCCATACGTCAATTATTTTATTATGACGCTCCCGTTCGGTAATAATCCCTTTTCGGTACTGCTCGTCCACCTTGTTTAATTCGCTATTGGCATCATTAATACAATCCTTCTTCTGAGGCGGCGTGTTTAAATCGTCAAAAGAAATACTCACCCCTCCTAACGTAGCGTATTCAAACCCTAAATTTTTTATATTATCTAAGAGCCCGATAGTGGCATCGTGCCCAAAATTCTTATAACAGTCGCTAATAATCTCCGAGACATCTTTCTTGCCTAACATCTGATTAACAAACCTGAACTCTTTAGGCAAAATTTGATTAAAAATAACTCTTCCCACTGTTGTTGCAATTATTTTCTTCTCGCCGTTTTCTAATATCATCAACTTTATCTTAGCATGCAGAGTTACCTCTTCATCCTGGTAAGCGGTAATTACTTCTTCCGGAGAGGAGAATAAAATGTTTTCTCCTTTTTCTCCTTTTCTCTCTAAAGTCAGATAGCGGCAGCCAACAATCATATCCTGGCTGGGAGTAATGATCGGACGGCCATCTGCAGGAGAAAAGATATTATTCACCGAAAGCATTAATATCTTAACTTCCGCCTGCGCCTCTAAAGATAAAGGAACGTGAACCGCCATCTGGTCTCCATCAAAATCAGCGTTGAACGGCGCACATACCAAAGGATGAAGTTTTATGGCTTTACCTTCTACTAAAACAGGATAAAAAGCCTGAATACTTAAACGGTGCAAGGTAGGAGCGCGGTTAAGTAAAACCGGATGCCCTTTAATAATCTCTTCTAAAATATCCCATACCTCAACTCTGGCTCTCTCTACCATCCTTCGGGCGCCTTTCATAGTATGGACAAACCCTTTTTCTTTAAGCTTTTTTATAATAAAAGGTTCAAACAACTCTAAAGCCATCTGTTTGGGAATACCGCACTGATAAAGCTTAAGTTCCGGTCCAACAACAATAACGCTTCTGCCAGAATAGTCCACTCGCTTACCTAACAGATTCTGCCTGAAACGGCCCTGTTTTCCCTTAAGCATATCTGAAAGACTTTTCAACGGCCTATTTTGCGGGCCCATAACAGGACGGCCGTGCCTGCCATTTTCAATAAGTGCGTCTACTGCCTCCTGAAGCATACGTTTTTCGTTCCTGACAATAATATCAGGCGCGCCTAAAGAAATTAACTTATTTAAACGGTTATTTCTATTTATAACCCTGCGGTATAAATCATTAAGGTCTGAAGAAGCAAACCGGCCACCCTCCAAAGGAACCAACGGCCTTAAATCAGGGGGTATCACAGGAAGAACTTCTAAAACCATACTTTCAGGGTCATTGGTTGAACGGCGAATATCTTCAATTATCTTAAGCCTCTTTAACAGGCGTTTATTTGCTCCTCCTTTGCCCTGGGTAACTTCTTTCCTTATAGATTTACTTAATTTATCCAAATCCACTTCCGTTAGAAGGTCCCTGATTGCTTCTGCTCCAATTTTTATAGTGATTGCGTTTCCATATTCTTTTATTGCTTTGCGGTATGCTTCTTCATTAAGAAGATGCTTTTTCTTATATGGTGAATCGCCGCCATCAATAACAATATACTCCTCATAATAAATAATTCTCTCTAACTCCTTCATCGTGAGGTTTAAAATAGCTCCGATTCTTGAAGAAATAATCTTATAAAACCAAATATGTGTCACAGGAGCTGCTAACTCAATATGCCCCATTCTTTGACGCCGGACAGAAGAATGAAGCACCTCTACTGCGCAACGGTCACATTTTGTTCCTTTAAATTTCTTTCCCTTTAATTTACCGCAATGACATTCCCAGTCTTTAGCCGGGCCAAAAATCTTCTCACAAAAAAGGCCGTCTTTTTCGGGTTTCAACGTGCGGTAATTTAAAGTCTCTGCTTTTTTAACTTCTCCGTAAGACCATCTTTTGATAACGTCAGCCGAAGCTAATTTAATAGTTATCCGATCAAAGAAACTAGCTTCTTCTATCATTTACCCTCCTCTTGTTCTTTCTCTGCTCTTACATCTAAACAGAGGCCTTGTAATTCTTTAACTAAAACATTAAAAGATTCCGGAACCGAGGGGCGGAATTTCTGTTCTCCCCTTACTATCGCCTCATATATACGAGTCCGGCCTTCTACGTCGTCACTCTTTACTGTCAATATCTCCTGTAAAGTAAACGCCGCTCCATATGCTTCCAGGGCCCAAACTTCCATCTCTCCGAAACGCTGTCCTCCGAATTGAGCCTTACCTCCTAACGGTTGCTGAGTAATAAGCGAATACGGGCCAATTGCGCGGGCATGTATCTTATCATCAACCATATGAATAAGCTTCATTATATACATATAGCCAACGCCCACTTTCTGGTCAAACCTCTTACCCGTATATCCGTCGTAAAGATAAATTTTACCGTCCTGGGGGATTTGGGCTTCTTTTAATAAATCTCTTATCTGGTCTATGCTTGCTCCATCAAAAACAGGCGAGACTGTTCTTAATCCTAACTTTCTAGCCGCCCATCCTAAATGCGTCTCTAGGAGCTGGCCTACGTTCATTCTTGAAGGAACTCCCAAAGGATTTAATATAATATCAACGGGCGTGCCGTCTTCTAAAAAAGGCATATCTTCCTCGGGTAAGATTTTTGAAATTACTCCCTTGTTTCCGTGACGGCCGGAAAGTTTGTCTCCTGCTGAAATTTTCCTCTTCATAGCAACAAATACGACAATCCTTTTTAAAACGCCGGTGGGCAGCTCGTCGCCTTTCTTAATTTTTGCGATTTCTAACTCCTTTTCCATAACTAACGAGGCAAGCCTCTCGTCATAGATATTAACAAACGCTTTCACCTCTTCATTGTCTTCATAATCAGAAGGGCTAATTTTTTTCTCTATCTTACCCAAAACAGCGCTTAGGCGCCTGCTCTTCTCTCGTTCCAGGAGTTCTTTCTCTTCGTCATAATACGTTTCTATTTCTTTCAAACGCCTTAATTCTTCGGTTTTTTCTTTCTTTGACTTGCGGCCCCTGTCTTTTCTCTGAAATACTTCAACATTTATAACCACGCCGTTAACACCGGGGGGGACTTTTAAAGACGTATCTTTTACGTCAGCAGCTTTTTCTCCAAATATTGCCCGCAGGAGCCTTTCCTCCGGTGAAAGTTCTTTCTCAGTCTTAGGAGTAACTCTTCCCACTAAAATATCATCAGGAATAACTTCTGCCCCTATCCTGATGACGCCGGCCTCATCAAGGTTACTTAATGCTTCCTCACTTACATTAGGAATATCCCTGGTAATCTCTTCATTTCCTAACCTAGTTTCCCTGGCTTCACATTCAAACTTCTCAATATGAATAGAAGTAAGAACGTCTTCCTTTACTAATCGTTCATTGATAACTATGGCGTCTTCAAAGTTATATCCTCTCCACGGCATAAAAGCTACAAACAGGTTCCTCCCTAAAGCTAACTCTTTATTTCTAGTTGCCATCCCGTCAGCAATAACTTCGCCTTTCTTGACATCCTGTCCTACTGACACCAGCGACCTCTGATTTATAGCGGTATCAGCGTTGGAACGTTCAAATTTTCTTAATTTGTAAATAAAGTTGCCTACTTTAATATGTGAAGCATCTGCTTCCTCAACTTTACCTGATTCCTTATTCACCACGACAACGCCGCTATCTTTAACTAATTTCTCTTCCATTCCCGTAGCAACAATTGGCTCCTCAGGAAATAAAAGAGGCACAGCCTGCCTCTGCATGTTAGAGCCCATCAAAGCCCTGTTAGCGTCGTCATGCTCTAAGAAAGGAATTAACGACGCTGATACAGAAATAATCTGCTGATGAGAGATATCCATATACTCTACCTCTTTGGGAGACACCTTGGGAAATTTTCCTTTATATCGGGCGTAAATATAATCTGTTCTTATTTTTTTTGAATCGTCAATAGCCGAGGTTACCTGAGCAATCATTTTATCTTCCTCTTCATCGCTGCTTAAATAATCTATTTTATCTGAAGATACCCCCTTCGTTATTTTTCTATAAGGTGTCGTAAGAAACCCTAAGGGGTTTACGCGCACACACGTAGTCAAAGAAGAAAGAAGGCCGATATTAGCTCCTTCCGGTGTTTCTATGGGGCAAATGCGGCCGTAATGCGTAGGGTGAACGTCTCTTACTTCAAACCCCGCGCGCTCTCTGGATAACCCTCCCGGCCCCATTGCCGACAATCTTCTTTTATGCGTCATCTCTGCTAAAGGGTTAGTCTGATCCATAAACTGTGAAAGGGGAGACCGGCCAAAAAAATCCTGTATCTGGGCAGAAAAAGCACGGGAGTTTATTAGATGCTGAATGGAGAAGTCTTCTGTAGAAATAAGCGAATACCTTTCTAAAAAGGTGCGCTCTACGCGCAGGAGCCCCACTCTTACCTGATGCTGCAGAAGCTCGCCAATAAGTTTTACCCTTCGGTTAGAAAGATGATCAATGTCGTCAATGTTTCTTTCTCCCATCTTTACTTTCAGGAGATTCTTTATAATCTCAATGACGGTAGCTAAATCAATTATTCTCTTATTCAAAGAAACATTCATTCCTAACTTTTTATTAAGGAGGTACCTGCCTACTCTGCCTAAATCGTATCTGCGCGCATCAAAAAACATCCTCTGGAATACTTCTTTAGCCGCTTCTAAAGTAATCGGCTCCGTAGGCCGCATCCTCTTATAGAAATCCAGGAACGCCTCGTCAGTATTCGTAGAAGTATCTTTTTTGACGGAGTTTACTATTTCCGGATAGGGTTTATCAGAAAATTGTTTATAAATATTATCATTGGTAGAAAGCCCTATCATTCGTAAAATTTGAGTAACAGGAAAAGTTTTTTTTCTATCAATAATTGCTGTAATTGTATCATTAATATCGGTCCGGAACTCAAGCCAGTAACCGCGATAAGGGATTATACGCGCAAAATAAAGACGCTTACCTACTGGATGCATTTCCTCTTCAAAAAATACCCCCGGCGAACGCTGAAGCTGGCTTACCACGGCTCTCTCATCCCCGTTTATGATAAAAGAAGCCGTCTCTGTCATTAAAGGAATATCTCCTAAATATATCTCCTGTTCTTTTACGTCGTCTGAGGGCCCTATCAATCTTAAGCGCACTCTTAAAGAAGCGGCGTAACTCTGCGATCTCCTCTTACATTCTTCTACACTGTAGCGGGACCGGCTTAAACTATATGAGTAAAATTCTAACCGGAATTGTTTATCGGGGCTTTCTATGGGGAAAATCTCATCGAAAATTTCCTGTAACCCTATTTTTTTCCTCTTCTCCGGTAACACGTCCATCTGGAGGAAATCTTTATAGGAACGGAGTTGATGCTCCAGCAGATGCGGGAGAACGAAACCCTCCTTAACTTCAGCGAAGGATATTTTCTTTGTTTTTTTCAAAATTTCTCCTCCTTTTTAAACACCGATTATCGCCAATTGAGAAACTCCAAAATTAACAGCATTCAAAGTTATTTCAATTCTACGGTTGCTCCCGCTGCTTCTAACTTCTTCTTGATTTCTGCCGCTTCTTCTTTAGAAACATTTTCTTTAACTGGCTTTGGGGCAGAATCAACTAGTTCCTTAGCTTCCTTCAAACCAAGTTCTGTAATTGCTCTGATTTCTTTAATTACTGCTATTTTGTTTGCTCCCGCGCCGGTCAAAACTACCGAGAAAGAAGTCTTCTCCTCAACTTCTTCTGCGGCAGCCCCCGCGCCAGCAGCAGCAACGCCTACCACAGGCGCACTTGCCGTAACGCCGAATTTCTCCTCGCATGCTTTAACTAATTCAGAAAGCTCCAGCACTGTCATCTCTTGCACCATTTTTAAAATATCTTCCACTTTAGACATCACTACCTCCTTTAACGAACTCTCTTGCCTTATTATGGTTTATCCTTTCTTATTCTTTATTTCCTGCACTACCCAGACAAACTTTAGAATTATTTGATTTAAAGCGCCCACAAAACCCGTTAACGGCGAAGCCATGCCTCTTACTGCCATTCCTAAGAGGATTTCTTTTGAAGGCAGCTTGGCTAAAGCTGCTACTTGCTTAGAATCTACTTTTTCTCCTCCTAAGAAGCCCCCCTTTATCTGTAAGACTTCCCTTTCTTTAGAGAAATTAACCATAATTTTACAAGCGCCGACGATATCTTTATCATAAACGAAAACAATTCCCGTCTCCCCTTCCAGGAAACCATCCAAATCCTGCCATCCTAAATCTGTGAAAGCTCTCTTTAATAAAGAGTTTTTAGTAACTAACACTTTTGAGCCTACTTTATGAAGGTCATTGCGCAGGCAATTATAGGGAGAAGCCTTCACTTTATTAAAACCAACAAAGAAACACCCTTTAGTATCCTGAACTCTTTCCTTTATCTCCTCAATTATTTTTTCTCTAAACACTAAACCTATTCTTTTCATAACGATATCCTTAAAGAAGGGCTCATTGTAGTTGATAAATAAAAAGACCTGATGAAATCGGCCTTTACCGCTGCCGGCTTTGCAGCAATAAGAGCATTTATAAATGCTTTAGCATTTTCTATGAGTGCTTGCTTTGAAAAAGAAATTTTTCCTATCCCCACGTTTATACATGCTAACTTATCCATACGAAAATCAATTTTGCCTCGTTTAGCTTCGCCTATGGCATGGGCTATGTTGGGAGTAACCGTTCCTGTCTTAGGGGAAGGCATAAGGCCCCGAGGGCCTAACACTTTTCCTAACCTGCTTACAAGCTTCATCATCGAAGGTGTTGAAACGCAGCAATCAAACTCAAGCCATCCTTCCTTTACTATTTTATTTATTACTTCCTCGCTTCCTATATAATCAGCGCCGGCTTCTTTTGCCTGCGCTTCTTTCTCCGGCTCACAGAAAGCCAAAATTTTCACTTCCTTGCCGGTGCCGTGAGGAAGAACCACAGATCCTCTTACCATTTGATCAGACTGTTTAGCATCCACGTTTAACTTACAGCTTACGTTTAAAGTCTCATCAAACTTTGCCGCAGGTATATTCTTTAAAATTTCTATGGATTCTTCCACAGAATAAGCTTTATCCTTCTGGACTAATTTTACTGCTTGAGCATACCTTTTACTTCGCCCCATTTCATTCCACCTTGATTCCGCAGCTACGCGCTGTTCCTTCAATAATCTTAACGGCCATGTCTATATTGGTAGTGTTTAAATCTACCATTTTTTCTTTTGCTATCTCTAATACCGCCTTTTTAGTTACTGTTGCTATAATCTCTTTACCGGCCTCACCGCTTGCTTTAGCTAAATTTGCTGCTCTCTTCAGGAGGACCGCAGCCGGAGGGCTCTTTATAATAAAATCAAAAGTCCTGTCTTCATAAACACTTATTATCACGGGAAGAATTATTCCCTCTTTTGCTTTAGTAACCTCATTAAATGCTTTACAAAACTGCATGATATTGACACCGTGCTGGCCTAAAGCCGGGCCTACCGGCGGCGCGGGATTGGCACTGCCAGCGGGAATCTGCAACTTTATAAGGCTCTTCGGTTTCTTGGTTCTCTTCTTTGCCATAATCCTTACCTAAATCTTTTCTACCTGCCAGAATTCCAACTCCACGGGAGTCGTCCTTCCAAAAATAGAAACATTTACTTTTAATTTTCCTTTATCAAGATATACTTCTTCCACTTCTCCATTAAAATTAATGAACGGGCCTTCTATAACCCTTACATTTTCTCCTTTTTCAAAACTAACCTTTGGCGCCGGCTTGGTTTTGCTTTCCGCAGCTTTCTGTAAAATTCTATCTACCTCCTCCTGAGGTATGGGAGAAGGGCTTCTCCTTGGCCCGATAAAAGTCGTAATACCCGGGGTCTTTTTTACAAAAAGCCAGGACTCATCCGTCATCTCCATGTATACGAGAATATAACCCGGGAAAAACTTTCGCTCTAAGACTTTCTTTTTACCGAGTTTTACTTCTGTTACCTGCTCCTTAGGAATAACCACGCTTTCTATCAAATGCTCTAAGTGATATGCCTTTGTCCTTGATTCCAAATTAGCTTTGGCTTTCTCTTCGGCACCGCTTAAGGTATGTAAAATATACCACTGTTTCATTGTTAAACTAGAGTTTGTATCATTGTAAAAGGAATTGAACTAACCTTGATAACCCTATATCAATAAAAAAAATATAAGTTGTAAGTACCGCAGCTACTACCACAACAATAACTGCCGCCGCCAATAACTGCTGCCGCGTTGACCAATTTACCTTTTTTAATTCTTCTTTTACTTCTTTTAAAAATTCGGGAAACTTTTTTAACCGTCCGATCATAGGTTAATTTCCAAACAGGCGAGGCAGGAGTTGAACCTGCAACCCCCGGTTTTGGAGACCGGTGCTCTAGCCAATTGAGCTACTCGCCTACGCATTTAAAGTTACATAATGTTATAGTCAACAGCAACCAACAACTGCCCAGCTTTCTTATCAAGTTTTTGCCTCTCGGTGTTCTACGTATTTACGGCAAAAACGGCAAAATTTATTTATAGTGAATTTTTCGGGATGTTTTCTTTTATTCTTAGAACTATAGTAATTCTTCCGTTTACATCCTGTACATCTTAACGCAATTAATTCTCGCATAATAAGTTAAAAAAATATAAAAGAAAAGAGGCTAAAAAACCCCCTTTCCACTTCTTGTGGTTTTTCTTTCCTTAACTATCTAATTAGCCCACGACCGGAATTGAACCGGTGACCACTTCGTTACCAACGAAGTGCTCTACCGTCTGAGCTACGTGGGCACTTATTACATTTTAAACCCTAAATACAGATTTTAAAATCATACTATAAATGTTACTTTTGTCAAGAAAAAAATATATAAATATAAGGGTCTTTCTAAAACCTATCAAATCCTACGGGGTTTTAACGCCTGATAAGCCTCCTAAATTCCTTCTCGCCAATAATTTTTAGGCCTAAACTCTTGGCTTTATTATATTTTGAGCCGGGATTATTCCCCGCCACGACAAAATCAATATTTTTACTTACGGAACTTACCCATTCCCCGCCCAATTCTTTTACAATACTACGCGCTTGATTGCGGCTGAATTCCTCTAACTCGCCTGTAAATATAAAAATCTTGCCGCTTAAAGCTGACCTTTTCATCGCCTTTTTCTTCTCGGTTAAATTAACTCCTGCTTTCTTAAACTCACTAATCATTTTTTTTACGTGGGGGGAGGAGAAAAACTTAACCAGCGAAGATGCTAACACCTCCCCGATTTCTGGGATTTGCCTCAACTGTTCGTTCTTAATGCTGAAAAGTTTTTCTACGTCTTTGAACTTCTCTGCTAAAACAGAAGCTCCTTTTTCTCCCACGCCCCTTATCCCCAACCCATAAAGAAACCTGCTTAAAGACCTGTTTTTACTCTTTACTATTGCCTCCACTAAATTAACCGCCCTCTTTTTAGCAAAAAGAGGCAGCTTCAAGAAGTCATCCTGCCTAAGTTTATAAATATCCACAATACTCTTAACCATACCTCTATTTACCAACTCATCTACTACGCTTGAACCCATTCCTTCTATATCCATAGCTGCCCTGCAGGTAAAATGAAGCAAAGACTGCTTAAGCCGCGCCGGACAATCAGGGTTAATACAATACCAGTAAACTTCTTCTTCCTTCTCCTTGGTAATCTTCTCTGCGCAAACAGGACACCGGTTAGGAACTTTAACTTTTTTCTCCCTTCCTTTTCTCTTAGAAGTAATTACTTTCACAACTTTAGGAATAACTTCACCTGCCCGCTCTATTAAAATAGTATCGCCAATCCTTATATCCAGCCTCTTAACTTCGTCAAAGTTATGAAGGGTAGACCTTGATATGGTTACTCCGGCGCACTCTACCGGCTCTAATATCGCCACGGGAGTAATAATGCCGGTCCGGCCCACGCCGAAAGTAACATCTTTTACTCTGGTTGTTGCCTGCTGAGCAGGAAATTTATAGGCTACTGCCCACCGGGGGGATTTTAAGGTAGTTCCTAACTTCTGCTGCAGGCGGAAAGAATTCACTTTAACGACAACGCCGTCTACTTCATAATCCAGGCGGTCTTTCTTATCTACCCACGTATTACAGAAATCAATAACTTCTTTTAAATTTTTGCAGTAGCGGTTATGTGGATTCACGCACAGTCCCCATTTTTTTACTTCCTGCAGAAACTTATAATGATTGGCAAACTCTTTTGCCTGCGCCCAGCCCAAAGAATGAATATAACATTTTAAATTCCTTTTTTTAACTTCTGATGCATCCAGCAGTTTAAGCGAGCCGCTCGCGGAATTGCGGGGATTAGCAAAGGCAGGTTCTCCCTTCCTGAGGCGCGCTTTGTTTATCTTTTCAAAATCAGTTTTATCCATATAAACTTCGCCTCTAACTTCAATAACAGAAGGGATACTCTCCCCCATAAGTTTCAAAGGAATAGATTTTATCGTCCTTAAATTCTGAGTAATGTCTTCTCCACGTTGCCCGTCTCCTCTCGTGGCTCCCTGAACAAAAATTCCTTTCTCGTAAGTTAAAGAGCAACTCACCCCGTCAATTTTAAGTTCCGCCGTATAATCTATCTCATCTGACCCTGATAACATTCTTTTGATTTTATTCTCCCTCTCCGTTAACTCATCAATAGAATAACTATTATCCAGAGAAAGCATCTTTACCTTATGCCTGACAGTGGCAAATCCTTCCAAGATGCCGCCGGAAACCCTTTGCGTGGGAGAATCCGCAGTGATGAGCTCAGGATACTTTTTCTCTAACCCTGCTAATTCTTTAACTAAATCATCGTATTCCTTATCGGAAATCTCCGGCTCACTCAAAACATAATAACAATAATCGGCATGACGAATTTGCTCTCTTAAATCCTGGATTTTTTTCTTTATTTTGTCCGGCTTAAGCATAATTTAATATCCCGCGTACAGCCTTTTAGCTAAAATGGAAGGCAGGCCTGCTGATAAAATTTTATTTGCCGCTTCTTTGACATTATACTCTAACCTTTTAAAAGTTACTACGTCTTTATCGCTATCATATATACAAACGCAAGCGCGCCAGTCTCTATCACGGGGCTGGCCCACGCTACCTACATTTATGATATACTTTTCCTGCGGTAGAATTTCAAAACTATAATCTTTAGAGCGACGGATTTGCCCGTCTCTCAGAGAATAAACCTCGCATACATGGGAATGGCCCAGGAAACAAATCCTCGTGTCAAAAAAAGAAAAATTCAGCCTGGCATCGTTAACATCAAAAACGTAATGAAATTTTTCCGGCTCGTGAGGGCTGCCATGGACGCAGATGAATCTTCCTTCATTATAAACAAGCTTAAAAGTTTCCAGATACTTTATATCTTCCATCTTAAGCTTTTTCTGTGTCCATAAAAGAGCTTCTTTTGCGCAACGGTTAAAATAATCTATGTCAAATTTAGCGATAGCAGCCCAATCATGGTTGCCGCCAAGACATACCGGCCCCAACTCCCTAAGAAGCGATATAACCCTGTTGGGGTCTGCGCCGTAACCAACGATATCGCCTAAAAAAATAAACTTGTCTATATTTTCTTTTTTATAATAATCAAAAACAACCGTGAAAGCTTCTAAATTGCTATGGACATCGGAAAAAATTCCGTAGCGCATGTTATTCAGAACCTTTTGTGTAATCTAAAACCTTATATGAAACCCCTCATCCTGCCCTGAGGCTGGTAATTCGTCTTTTTTATAGTCAGTTATATTACTGCGGAATTCTTTCTGTAGATCTTGCAAAAAATTATCTATATCTGGAGAGGTGCCTTCTACCTCTAACTCTACTTTGCCATCGTAAGTATTCCTAACCCACCCTGCCAGCCTGTATCTATTAGCTAAATACCTCACGGTAAAACGAAACCCTACTCCCTGAACCAGCCCTGAAACTATTATATGAACCCTTTTCTTCATGCTCCTAAACGAATTTATCTCCCGACTTAACTCTCCAGCCGCATACAAACGAATTTGCATCCATCTCTTTCTTGCCTTCGGGCTTCAATATTTTCAGCTTCAAAATTCCTTTACCCGTAGCCACATAAATACCTCCCCTGTCAGTTCTTACAATCGTAGCAGGAGATGCGCCAGCATCCTCATCTAGAACTTCACTTTCCATTATCTTAATAATTTTATCTTTATAAGTAGTGTATGCGCCGGGCCAGCCCCAAACCCCGCGAATTAAATTCCTGATATCTGTAGCATCTCTTTCCCATACCAGCCGGCCGTCTTCCTTTTTTAACTTAGCGGCCAAAGTAACTGCCGCCTCGTCCTGAGAAGTAAGGTTATACTTCTTAGACTGTACCCTATCTAACGCCTCTATCAGCAGGTGCGCTCCTATTTTAGCAAGCCTGGCAGTAAGTGTAGCCGCATTATCGCTATCTTCAATAACAACCTTTTTTTGCAAAATAAGGGGGCCGGCGTCCATCTTATCATTTACTTTAAATACTGTTACGCCGGTTTCTTTATCTGCGTTTATTATGGCCCGGTTTACGGGAGATGCACCCCGGTAAGCGGGAAGCAGGGAAGGATGAACTCCTACCGTAAATATTTCTGGAATGGAAAGTATTGAGGAAGGTAAAATTTTCCCGTAATCAGCGACAATAAAAAAGCGGGCTGCCGGCTCTAATAATTTTTTGGTTACCTCTGCCGGCTTTAGAGAGCCGGGCCTGATAAGAGGGATTTTTTTATCAAGGGCGAATAAACTAACCTCGGCAGGAAGGACTTTTAAACCTCTGCCTTTAGGTCTATCCGGCTGGCTAACAACTAATGTGGGCTTAAACCCTGCCAGATATAAGTTTTCCAAAACAATACGGGAAAATTCAGCACTGCCAAAGTAAACGAATTTCATATTTTATCTTATAATTACCGCTAACTTTACGTGTGTCCTTCTTAAATTTTTAATCTCTTCTTTTAACAACTTTCTTAAATAATAACCTTTCTTTCCCTTTATGATAAGTGAATACCTGAAATTACCTCTTAATTTAAAAGGCACCTCAGCCAGGGGGCCGTAAACTTCTAATTTCTTATTCTTCAATCTATTATATAGAGCTTGCGACTTCTTTAAAAGCTTATTTTCATTTTTATCCCTTAAGATAATCTTTATAATGTTCCCAAAGGGAGGCAGGCGCAGCTCTCTTCTTAAACCTAACTCGTATCCGTAAAAGTCCTGCCAATTCCCGCAAAGATTCTCAAAAAGATAGTGGTTGGCGTTGCGGGTAAACACATACAACGCCTCTTTAAGAAAAAGAGAAAGCTGCTTGACATAAATAAAGGCGTTAAAGGTGGCTTCGTAATCAGGGCGCGAAAAAAAAGAATCCGCATCCAGAAGAAAACCAACATCAAAATTATAACCGCAATAAAGAGAACTTAAAATTTTTGACGTGGCAAGGATAACCTGGGCATCAGCTGCCCCCTCCTGCCATTTACCAATCTTTACCTCGGGAAATATTCTCTTTAGAATAACCTCTATTCTTTCAATGCCTAAGCCAAAAGTTTTTATGTAGCCGCTGTTACATTTATTACAAATCTTAGGCACCACGGTTTTCTTTGCACAGTAAGGGCATAGCCCCGCGTTATCTTCTTTTAAAGATACCTGCAGGAGACCAGAGCAGCGCTCACATTTTAATATATGGCCGCACCCCAGACAAGAAAGGTAAGAACCAAACCCTTTTCTGTTCCAAATAACGACTATTCTCCTGCCGTCCCGGATATTTTTTCTTAACAGCTCCTGAAAAATCGGGGTTATTACCCGCTGCCTGACGCCGCTTATATCTACTACTTTTATTTGGGGCCTACCCTCCTTTAACTTTAAACTGTTTAAGCTGGTTTTTTTCTCTTCTATCAGTTTATAAGTGGAAAGAGCCGGGTAATCCGCGCTTAATATTACGTCTATTTCTTTCATTTTAGACAGCAGGCCAACTACGTCTAAGAGATGGTAGAAAGGTTTCTCTTCCTGAAAATAATAGGGGCTGTTTTCTTCCTCCACAACGATTAAATTTAAATCGCCGGGATAATAAAAAAGGGCGACTCTCGTCCCTAAAATAAGGGCATTATTGCGAGTCTGCTGCCAGTTTATAAAAAGCTCTTTTTGGCTCTGCTGGCTGTAAACCAGGCGCACTCCCCCGGCAAAATCTTTATCTATTATTTTTTTTGCTTCTTTAAGATAGGTGAGTTGGGGAAAACAAATAAGGACTGAGCCTTGCTTTAATTTTTCTTTTACTTTTTCCTTCCATATGCTATATCTCTGCGGGAAGCTGTCTCTTTTAATAAAGATGTTACTTACTCTGCGGCTGATTTGGCGCGAGGTTTCATAAGCGGGCTGTTTTAAAAGGGAACGGCTTACCCTTTTAAGAGAAGGCGGCATCATCATAAACAAGAACTCTCCCATCGCATAGGGATAAAGTTTGCTTAACTTACGGGCAAACTCTATGTTTTCGCAGGTTAGGCAACTATCTAATACTTCAATAAGGGGTTTTAAGTGCTTTATAACCGACTCTTTTTTTAAATCAACAACAATAGCCACTCTCCTGCTGCCGCCGAAATTAACCAGAACCCTGTCTCCCTTTCTGACTTCTAAATCTGACGGTATAGAGTAGTCAAAATCTTTATCTAAAGCTATAGGCAGGACTACCTTTGCTACCTTGTATATCTGCATATTTTCGCAAGCTAAATAAGCGAACTCAAAGTATTTCTAATATCTTTAAGTTCCAGGGGGTAATTTAAACTTAACTTATCTCTATCCTCCTGAAAGTATTTTACCGCTGCCATAAAATCGTCTTTGTTGGCGGCGTATCTGGCTACCCCGTATTTAATAAGCAAATCCATATTTTCTTTCTCCTGGCCGGGAATATAATGAGTGAATATAAAGAATTTCTTCTTATAAGCTCCTTCAAAAACTGTCAACCCCCCTGGTTTAGTAATAACAATTGAACTTAAAGTAAATAACTCCCACATCTGGGAGTAAGAAGTAAACATCCGCAAAGAATTAGACCTAAACCGGGACAAATATTCCTTAAGCACCTTATTTTTTCCATAAATAACAAAAATATTAAATTTATCTAAAAGAACAGGAAACACTTCTTTAAAAAAAGGGAAATTCCCTCTCAAAGAAGAAACGAAAAGAAGGCAGGGTTTTTCATCCAGAGAAAACTTTTTTCGCAAATCAACGCTGCCGCCCCTGATAAACCCCTCTCTTAAAGGGACTCCCAGCAAAATTTTATCCGGCCTCACCCCTAACCTGACCAAATCCTC
>CP070797.1:304897-328798 GCA_020343495.1 Candidatus Omnitrophota bacterium
GGCTTAAAAGAACTTTTACTACCGACGTTTTATAAGAAAAAGAATACCCGAAATCGCCTTTAAAGATATTTTTTAACCAGTGCAGGTATTGAACGATAAACGGTTTATCCAGATGAAACTTTTCTTCATATATCTGGATTGTTTCAGAAGAAATCTGCGGGTTTAACCTTAATTTATTTAAAAAATCTCCGGGAGCAATCTGGATAAAAAGAAAGGTAAGAAACGTTATTCCTAAAAGTAAAGGAAGAGAAAAATAAAGCCTTTTAAAAATAAAACGAAGCATAAATTACAATACAGCACTTTCAGAAACAGAGTAAGTTTTCCTTATCTAACTCATCCTATTAATTCCCGAGGGAAAAACAAAGGCTTATCAAAAGTAATACCGGCATCCCAGCCTAAAGAATCTCTCTTGCACCAGCGAATGATTCCCTCTACATTAAAAAGAAGCCCTTTCTTAACGGCAAAAGATATTTTCAAGTGGCTGCCTATAGTTAACGGGTTCCTCAAAGCCACTTTTATCCCTAAAGCGCTGATATTGCGACATCTTACTTCGCCGGATAAGCCGTCATAAGATTCGTATTTGCCCGTTAACGCACACGGCAATCTTTCAAACAGCCTCTTATCCACAAAAGTTTCTGCCAACATCTCCACCCCCTTTCCAGAATTATCAAAGAAAAATATAATAATCATCACGGGCTGTGGGTACAAGAAACCCCACCAGCCACGGAAGAGGTAGTCTCATATTCTCCCACAACCCGAATAAGAAAATAGTTTACCTTCGCAGCTTAAATTAAGCATTTTACCACCGAGGAACTTGTAATTAATGAATCTTATTTTTACAATTTTATTATGTCATAGTTTATGCTGTTGTGCAACTATTATCTAATTTTCATAGGGAAAATTTATAAAAATAAGATGTCTCAATAATCTTTCAAAAATTTCTTTGCATAAAGGAGGGCTTTTAGAATCAACTCAATATCATCTTCCTTTCGCCCAGACCCATTAAAATCGTCCCCTTTTACTTCTAAACGTTCTCTCTTTATTACAGCTCCCGGATATACAACCTCTCCTTCATATTTATCATGGATAAGAAAATCTATTCCGAAAATGAAAAGTAATAAATCAAAAACATATACTTTAAACTCTCCATCCGGATCAAGATTTAGTCGTTGTTCTTCGTTTACTCTATTTATGATACCAATTATATAAGCATAATCTATTATAGTTAAGACATCTTTTATAGAAGTATATTTTAAAGGCAAAGCTTTATCCAAAACGCCCCTAAGCCTTCTCTGTCGAGAATCATCTAAGGCTCTCCCTACAAGAGTCAGTTTGATTACTCTTTCTGATTTATTAATCCTTCTCTTATCGATATGAAATCGAACACCATTACTTCTTTGTATCAATTTCCAATCAAATCCTTTTTTCATAATACGCTGCGTAACTTCCTCAGCACTAATTGCTATAGGCCGATTTAGCCAAAAAACTTGATGAAATCCTATCAAAGGGTTATCTGGTAAGTATAGTTGTGCTTCATCAAATATCATCCTCACTCGTGGAATAAGGTCTAAAGTAAATTGCGCAATTTTATTTTTCTGATCGTCATCAAACTCAGAAATCCATGAATTAATTACTGTGACAATTCGTTCCTGATTTAATTTAGAATTTTGCAAAGCTGTTCGACAATCTTCTCTAACTAGATTAAGCTGATGATTAAACCCAGATTTTTCACTAACCGGCGAGGCGGCGGATGAAGACGAAAAATCTATATATTCTCTAACCACAGAAGCAATTTTACCTTGACTTTGCCTTAATAATGTAGTAATACTATAACTGTTACGAAGAAAAAGAATGCTTATGAAGAACATAAAAGGATTAACCAAGAAAGAAACCTTGGCTATTCTTGAATACGAAAAGTTACTATTGGAACGATTTCCTAAGCGTCTCAAAAAGCTAATCTTATTTGGAAGTAAAGCGCGTGGAAATTCTAATAGGTCATCGGATTTAGATATCCTTGTAGTACTCACTAAAAATGGCAAACGCGCAAGACAAGAGATTGCCAGCCTTACCCATAACCCTATTATCCATTTTAAAGTTTTGATATCTCCCATTATCGTAGAAGAGAAATTCTTTAAGAAGTGGTCACCTCTCTTAAGCCATATCAAGAAAGAAGGAATTACAATATGGGTAAACAAAAGGGCATAAAAGAATATGTAAGGCTGAGATTGAAACTTGCTCGGGATAAAATTGAAACAGCTGAACTCCTTTTTGGAAATGGCAAATACAGAGATGTAATCTCCCGCGCTTACTACGCCATTTATTACGCGGCAAAAGCCTTCCTTCTTTATCACGGAAAAGACCCGCATACCCATAAAGGAGTAGATATTCTCTTTCGTGAATTTTGTAATACTCATCAGAAACCACAAACAAGCTATGCAAAAATGCTCTCTGTAATGCGCGAAGCCCGGCTCAATGCCGACTACAGAGAAAAGGTACGCATCACTAAAGACTCCGCCCAAGAAGCTATTGAAATGGCTGAATCTTTCCTTAAAGAAATTAAACTTCTTATAAAAAGTTAATTCTTTACAATTTCCCACCGGCGAGGCAACACAGATCCGATTTCTCCCTTCTTTTTTTGCCTTATACAACGCTGCTTCTACTTTATCATATAGAAATGTCGCATTTGCCTCCTCCCCAGAAGAAATATTTACTATTCCTATACTAGTGGTAAACCGCCATCCATCTACAATTTCTGCCTTCTCTATAGTCTTTCTTAGCTTTTCAGCTATTTTTTCTCCTTTTTGAAGATTGGTTTTGGGTAAAATTATTACAAATGTATCGTAATATTCAAAGAATATGTCTCCCCCTACCAATATAGAACGTATGATGTCAAAAATTTCATTCAATATCTCTTCTGCTTTATCAAATCCATATTGATTCTTAAAATAAGTAAAAGAATCCATATCCCCCATTAACAAAGTAAAAGGATACTCATATATTCTTTTTAGTTCTTTCACCACTACATCTTTATAATCCTCCAATTCCCAAGGAAGACCCATCGCTGGACTAGAAATGATTTTGGAACGTTCCTTTTCTAACAATAGAAATAGGGACAGCGACCGTTTTTCTGTATCTGCATTTCCCCCTTTAACCGGCGAGGCGGTAACGTTAAATAGTCGATAGTCGATAGAAAAAGACGAAAGATACAGAGAGAAAAATAGTTTTAGGTTTTAAGTTGTAGGTTATAGGTTTTTGGGAACAAAACAGGATTAAGTGATAAAGATTAAGCATTGAGTTCAAACCCGGGGGGCTGAGGGACCAGCCTATAAAAAATGAAACTATCCCCAAAATAATGAGTCTATTTTTACTCAGCTGCACACCACATCTATCATAAACACCCTCAACAACAACTATTACCAAAACAATAGCAGGTACTAAATAAGCCCCGATGTTTTCTATAGACGAAGACGTTCGATATTCCCCGCCAGCTAAAACTAGACCTTTCTTAGTGAATATGGTATTCTCCTTCAAATAGGTAACTTGATCTTTGACATGCGAAAAGACATCCGCACCAAGAGCTGTATAACCTTTATATAAAGCCTTTGCCATACTACGTATCTTTTCCGGATCAATGCTAAGAATTGAATTCACGAGTTCCATATTATAAAAATCAACGTCTTGAAAAAGAACAGGTGCGGCCTTTCGATACAGAGATTCTTCTGACTCATCCATAATGTTTATTATCTGGCGCGTTCTTCTCATTACTTCCGTCCAAACCGGAATTTGCAATGTTTCTCCTATCTCGGCCAAAGCCAAAAATCCTCCTGCAGTAGCAAACGTTGGAATATCACCAGTTGATTCAAAAGCTCTAATATCCCCTTCCATCTGGTTGAAATAAAAACCCAGCACATAAAATGGTGCGCGAGCAAAAGCCAAAGCGCTCAGCCTTATAATCAACTCACCTCGAAGGAGCAAACGTTTAAAATGCGGTACTATGTTCTCGTGCCACCGTTGACAAATTTCTCCTATAAGCATAACCTCAAAGATATCCCAAGCCATCTGTTGAATAATTTGGGCTGGTTGAGCCTTTAATAGATCTAACCACTGTGCATAGAAAAGTGCGAACACAGCATTAGCATTTAGCTGATTACTTGGGGCATCCTTGAGAAAATTATAGGCTTCTTGAGCTTGGGCTAAAGCACGAACACTCGAAATTTGCGTAGAAAAGATAGTCGATGCTGAGTCAAATAAAATAATAGTCTCATCTTTCTCTTCTGGAATCCATACAGAAAAACTGTGATTATCATATTCCTGCGGTACTGCCGCAGATATTGAGGCTGTAAAAAACGGTTTCCACGGATCAATATGCTCTTCGTATAGGATAACGTAACCCTTCACTGCTGCATGATTATTTATTTCCTCCAGCCTTAATGCGACCTCTTTAATTTCCCCCTGACCAGCCTTTAGAAGAAGCATACCCACCAATTTTGGAAATTCTTCGTTATCCACAATCACTCTAGATCCCTCTATATAATCAGAAAGCCTATCAAAGCTAAGCTTATTCGGTTCCGGCAATAACGGATCAATTTCATTAATCGCATCTGCAAGGCTACGCATAAACCTTCTTGCCTCTATATCTTTCTCAATGTCCTGCCCTAAAATAATAGGCCTTAACTCAATAAGGTTGGAAGAGATAGCAACTAAAGCTTTTACAGATGATGTGTTTGCTCCTACAGGCGAAGACTCCCCCGGCGGGCTGAGGTCAGAAAAATATAGATAAAAAATACTCCATACAACTACCATTTCACATTTCAAAGTCTGACCCTGTATATGCTGGCGAGGTCTGACTCTTTTGGTTATGGGAGAGGCCGCGAAGAAAACATCCTTTGGTAAATTTTCCGCTTGATTACTTAATTCTCTCGTCTCATTTTCCTTCATAAATAAAAATTTTGGCGGGTTCTTTATATCATCTCTCAATACTACCTTTCCTCTTTCATATAAATACTGAAGCAACCGAAAAAATATAAAGAGACGTCTCTTCCGGTTTAAAAACATCCAATAATAAGATTCATTAATAGTTTTTTCGTTACATCTACTACTTTGAGACATAATTCTTCCAGGAAATTTATTGTCATTATGGTATTCACCAATAAATTGTACAATTTTACCGGTATATTCCTCATTAATCATTGAGCGAAAGAAAA
Source organism: Candidatus Omnitrophota bacterium (assembly GCA_020343495.1). Classification (GTDB taxonomy): domain Bacteria; phylum Omnitrophota; class Gorgyraeia; order Duberdicusellales; family 4484-171; genus JAHISK01. The sequence goes on from CP070797.1 coordinate 310,102, forward strand.
CACCATGAATTACTTGCCATAACATATCATTCACATTTTGAACGCGCAAATCTCCCACTATATAATGATATGGAGGAACCGCAAAAATACTTGCTACTGTAACACGGCCATCAGGCAAAACAAACCAAGACCCCGGGAATACGCCTTCAGAATAAAAACTTTCATATCCTTCTAATAAAAATAACTTTTCCTCTTGAAAAATTGCTCTTCCTAATCTTCTTATATTTAAACTGCGCACATAATAGTCTTTATTTTTATCCCCGTATTGTATTTGTACTTTTCCTACCAGAAAAGGAAATATCTCTCCCAAAATTCCATCCATTCCAAGAAAGTCAAAATCCACATATTGTGCGCTATATTTATATTGAGAAGATTTCTTCCCATTAATAAACTCAGTCAAATGTTTGACGTATCCGGTTTCTATATTCTTTATTTCATTAAACACTAAATCCGCCTCTGGATATATTTCATAAATAGCAGCAATCCACCAAAATATTTTAATGAGATCTCGTGGCTTCTTTGAATGCACAGAAATGGTAAAAGAAATTTCTGAAGCATCACCGGTTTCTCTAATAAAATCTTCATAAACCTTTCTGCCTTTCCATGCATTCTTTAATGCCTGCACCATTGCTCTTATATCTTCCTCATTATTAATCGCTAAAGCATTTGTTACTATCGTGACTTTGCCAAATGTACATATCTTTAATAGATTAACAACATTTGTAAGCAAAGGTTCTCCTCCTGTAATATCCAATGTACTATGCAAACTATCTATCAAATCTACAGGATGAAAAACTTTTTGGAAAATTTCTCTTCCCATATCCTTTTTATTAAAGTGGGGGCACATAATGAAACATTGTCTACAACAACGGTTGCATCTTTCAGTCACTACCAAAGCCATCCTTATAGATAAAGGTCTGAATCTTTCGATAAACTCTATCTCCCTGTTAAAATTTAAAATCCTCTGAAATCTAAAAAGACTAGATATTCTTAATCGGATTTTCTCTATTTTCCACTGTATCTTTTCATCCATATCTGAATAATCTGCTATTTGAGGGCCAAAAATAAACTTAGCTTTATTAATATAATCTTTTGCGTCTTTAGTTAGACTGGAGCTGATAAAATGAATTGCCTTTCTTCGTCTTGTGGCATGACTATCAATAAACAACACTACCTCTGCTATATCTTGTCTGTCAGGATTAATAGTTTGTACCATCTGATCTATATTCGGGCTTGAATTACTGCATTCCTTATCATTAGTATTCGCTTTTATACCTCCAATCAATTTGCCCATCCAATGATTCTGAACTTTATATATTTTAAATATAGCAACCGGCGAGGCGCCACGTAGCAAATCCTTAATTGGCGATGAAGAAATCTTAAACTCAATTAATAAATTAGTTTCTAACCCTCCCATCTGTCTCCTGCTGTATTTTAAATAAAATTTGATTCTATTTTCTCTAAGACGATATAAGCTATAAAAACCTTTGCTTTGCTCACTTAGGAGATCTGGGATAAAATACTCATACCCCTTTAATTTACATTCTTGTTTGAGTTCCCTTAATTCTACAAAATTTTCTTCCCGCAATATTGCTTGGACAGATTTCCCCTGAAAATAAAATGTTGTATTATCTTTTTTATTTACGTATAATATAAACTGAAAATCAGGTTCACTGGTATCGCTTGTACTATCCCACCCATGAGAATAAGCATTCCAGGTTACTAACTCAATAACAGCAGGAAGCCATAGATCTATAGAATCTTTAAGCTTTTCTTTTATCGCCGGGTTAATCTGTATCTCTCTAATATCATTTTCAAACTGTTGCTTATTAAAATCTATATCTATTGGCTCAATAGAATCTTCATAATTATCTGGATTAAATCCCTCTAGTATAAAAACATTATTTAATTCCGATAAATCTCTAAATTTACTACGAACTATCCCATTCGAAAAAACTACACTCCTTATAGGTGAAGATTCTCCCCTTGCATTTAAAACTTTCGCGATGTAATGAGCCTGCTTTTCAACAGGCTTGTTACTGCTCAACTGGCGGCTGCTGAAGACCTCTAAAAGCTGAAGGGCGTCAAAATGATGAAGTTTGCTTTTAAAATCAAGCACCTCAACCATCCAGCGCCAGATGCCAGGCCGCACTTCCATTTCAACCAACTTATAGCCAAGATTGAGATGGATTCTTCTGCCAAGCTCATCCTTTAAAACCCCGGGGTTAAACTTCCAGACTTTTCTACCATCCACAGTAACCAATTCCCAAACCTTGCTTTTTTTGAAATGGTTATAATAGTTCATGCGGCTGTTTTCAGGGAGAAAAACATCCCATTCTTCACTTCCTCTTCCGGTTCGATAACTTCCGTCTGAAGCGGCTGTAATACTATTAATACCTCCTTTCTGGACAGCCCGCCTTATATGTTCGACTACCTCAGTCCACGCAAGATAAACCGGGTACTTTCTTCTCAGTGACGTTTCCTCCCCTTTTTCACCAACCAAATGCGTCAGACCGCGGTTATGCTGAGTACACCTAAAATATAAATTCTGCAAAGATTCAATCTTATAAGCGCTATTATTATGCTCAAAATAAATATACCCTACGCTCTTGACACTTGGCCAGCTTCGACTATAAGGAATAATATCCAGATAGTCATTGCACACATTTTCATCACATGGAAAAACTTCAATGATTATCTTACCGGGATCATATAGACGGAGAGCTAAGAAACACTCTTCTCTTGCTCCGTCCCTTTCAATGGCCATCCGATATTTATTACTCATAAAAGATTCTATTATTAAACAACCGAGATATAAATCAGAAAGCATATTAGCAAAAAGAGAAATTATCTTTTCAGTCTTAGGCCAACCATCGCAAGAAGAAATATTCCATCCTCTAATATAACGAAAGCAAAAAGTCTTAGGCTTTATAAGTGCTGCCCATATCTTAGTCAAATCAAAAATTAGTTTTTCTCCATTATCTTGAGGCAGACATAAAAACCAGTTATTTTCCTGATACTTAAACTCCAAAGGAATTCTCTCAACAAAAGTCATTATATCAACAGATATGAAACGCCCCAAAAGGCGATAGAAACCAGTCCTTACGTCTTTTTCATTCATCCTTCCCAAATCAATATGGTGTCTTTTGACAAAATCAGCCGATTCCATCGCTTTGACTGAAATAATCATATCTTCATCTCTGAATAACTCCCGTGCCTGGTTCAAATCTGACATCCTAGTCCAGCTCCAGATGTAAATTGGAGAATAAATATTTCCTTCCTCTGCAAACCAACATTTTCCCTTATCGTATCTAATAAATATGGATTTATAGACTATCTTATCAAAAAATACCAGTTCAAGACCATCCACGATACAGGAAGGTTGTATCATCCGCAGCGACTGCCAGCCATAAAGGAACGTTTTTCTTGAGAATGATCGCTCTTTCCAATATGAACGGACCGCAGCTAAAGCCTCTTTTAAATTAATTTCATCTTCTACCAGGCCACTCTCAGAAAAAGCAGTTATAACCTCTTCGCGCGGCAAAATACCAAATAAAGCCTGCACTAAAGAATTATTCCACCTATCCGATAATTTCCTGTCTCCTTTTAAAAATTCCACCGACGGTTGTGCTGGCGAACTTAAAGGAGACTTACTCCGCTTACAACCGAGCGTACGATTAATTTCCTCTTCTATATTTGCAAATGCATGACCGGGCGTTATACGACCTTTTATCTTTGCTATATAAAGCTCACGATCTGCTCCAGTCACACTCATCAAATATGCATAAGTCATTTCCTTTTGACTAATGTTACATTCTGAATATACCTTGCTTTTCACTAAAGAAATCAAGGACTCCAAAAGCTTTTCAGGTTCCACCGGCGAGGCGGCGGCGTTCTCCCAAGAAACTGAAAAACCAAAAAACTGAAAACATAGTGAGGCAAAATCGAAGGAAATCCTGTAACCCCAATATGCACTTGCGGAGTGTGCATTGGTTGTATCCTTTTTATATATTTCCACGTCGCTCAATCTAAATAAATTCTGCTTGACAATACCTTCTCTCCAAACTATGATATGGATTATGAATAAAAAGAAAACTTCCTCTAAAAAAGCTACAGGAAAAGCTAAGGATTTATTCACTCCCTCCGAAGTCGGCACGCTCATCAACCAATTCCAGAGCGATTTTAGAATATTTGGTGAAAAATTAGATAGTTTAAATGATAAAATAGACACCGCCAACGGCATGATCGCTAAAAATAGAGAAGACGTTGTAATGTTAAATTTACGGGCATCAGGAATAAAGGATGATATAGTAAAGATAAATGGGAAAATGGTAAAAATAGAAGACGATATCCGAACAATAAAAGGTGATATTGCCGAAATCAAAAGCACCATAAAAACCCACGGGAAAAGAGTTTCCCAACTTGAAACAGTCAAATAACTTCTAATATTTTCTAACATATTAATAACCCTATCCCTTGAAACTCCAATACACATACTACTAACCGGCGAGGCGGTGGCGTTTGAAAAATCGTCCATCTTGAATAATTCAACGGCATTCTCTGACATAACCAACACAAGATCCTGCTCAGAAAGACTTTTTATTAAAAACCTTATCAATTCCCCATAATGGTAACCTTTATCAAAATAATGCTCCTTCTTCGTTTGCAGATCAGAACCAAAAAGAACCTTAGAGGCACCAGCTATTTTGATAATTTTTAAAACCTCCGGCGGTTTAACCCATGAAAACTCTAAATACACATTATCTAATATACGAGCAAGATTTGCGGCTTTTACTTTTTTATCCCAAAATTCATCCCCATAATAGACATGCCCGAGAATAAAATTAATATTGGTGAATCGTCTTGCCAGTTCTTCGATTTGACAAGGCTCACAATACCCACCACCCGAATGAAGCATTACAACATACTTAATTCCCCAAGGATGGTTTAATTTAGATAGCGCTTCCAGATATAACATCGCCTCTGCGCTATTCACTGCTACCTTATCAAGTGCGGGATGAAGTTTTATACCTATAAATTGAGGATTCTGTTCCAAAAAATAAATAATATCCTCAATCTTACTCTTTCTCGGCATAAACGTGTTAGAGTTATCCTTTACCTTAAAATTATATTCTACATCTGAAAGAGTTACCCAGGCGTATCCACGAAATTTCGGGTATTGATTCAATGCTTGATCGGTGATCCTATTATCACGCGACATTACTACACACCCTTCTACTCCTCCGGAGACAAGAGCCGGCCACAAATACGTATCCTGATCAGGATTCAACCCACAGAAATCTAACCCTGAGGTTAAATGCACGTGGATGTCTATAAGCTGGCTAAACTTACCCTGCAAACTCGCTAAATATTCTTCTGATAAACTACTGCTAATAAGAAGGCGCCTGTTAAATCGAAGAAAACAACACTCATTTACGCGGCTATTGTTAGTTCTCTCTCCAATTTCCACCGGCGAGGCGCTAGACTCTTCCTTATCCAAAACTGGTTTCCAACTGTAGATGTTCCCTTTTTGATCCCAGAGAAAAACTTGAACTACAGGAATGCTACTGATTTTAAATACAGCCTCACCAAAGGAATCTATTTCCACTTTATCTATAAAATCCTCTACCAAATGCCTTACTGCTTTTTCGCCATATCTTACCATCAACTTCTTAGCTACATCTTCCTGTTCTTTTTTATTGTCGACTCTTAAAAGAAGAGTTTCAATGGCTAAGTTAATGTATCCACGGGTAAGCTCATCAATTATCATATCTTGCGGCTCAAATCCATTTTCCCTCATCAACATCTTTATCATAAGAAGTATCCTCTGCTGCTGCCACTGGGCATTTCCCATATCACGAAAATAGGCATCGCTGATTACAGCTAAAGCCTCATAATACTCGCCTATACTTTCAAGATCGTATGATAACGTATACGGCATCCTTGTATGTTTATTTTGCGGGGCAGATTTCATACCTTGCCTAAACAATTTTATCGCATCATTCACCCTATTCTGTTTTTTATATATCGCATGCAATATATAATAGGCTCCCAGAAGCGTTGGCTCTTCTTTAATTACCTCAAGCAATACTTTTTCTGTTGCCTCTATATCTTGAAGATCGTATGGTGTGGATGCCTCATCTTCTAGAAATCCAGAATAATCTTTAAAAGAAAACAAGCCGAAAGTAAGCATCCCCGCTCGAATTTCCTCTATAGCTTTTAATATGTCATCCTTGTCGTATAATAATTTATACAAATGCCCTTTCTCGCTCTCTTCAGGCAAATTCCGCCACTTTTCCATCATCTCTTCTATATATGGGTAAAGAACATCTCTGTACTTTTTCATAAGGTTCATAATCGTTTCTCTATAAAAAGGCTTAGGTATTTCAGACACTAGCTTTCTAACGAGAGGATCAGCTATAGGTAATACTCCTGATCCTAATTCTAATGCCCTCTCCGGATACTTTGGATCATATAGGTACCCATCATCTACGGTTATATGCCCGAATTCATCAGGTTTTTCCTTAGTAAGCCTCCAATCATATTTTTCAGGATTGTTGACAATAGCCTGATTATTAAACGGACTGCCTGGATCATTGAGAATAAAGCGGGATTTATTGATTGACCAACCCGGCAAAAGATAAAACAACACTAAATTTTCTACAAACTCCGGCATTAAGGTATAGGGCGAAATCAAAATTGCATTATGAGTATTATTAATGCCTACCCTTATCAAATCTTTATGTTTTTTTATTACTGAATCTATCAGATTTTCACCGTATCTTTCGTATCTTTTTCCCATCTCAGAACCATTTAAATCATCCAAACCATCATTTATATACCGAACTCCGCTTTTAACCAGCAACGAAAGGGAAGTTTCATCAGTCCTTAGAGTATTTTGATGTACCTGGTGAATATAAAAATAGAAATATCTCGGCAAATCACTCTCTGAAACTCTCCTGAGAAAGTCTTCTACCCTCTCCTGGCAAACCATGAAATTGGAATCCCAGATATCTATACGTTCCAATGGGTTAGAGACATGGGGTTTCTCTTTATGTAACCACGCCATCATATCCTCGACGGATGCAGGCTCAAACCCTCTCTTATGCCCCAAACCAAAACCACAAAAAAGACAATTATAAGGGCACTCTTGAGAAGTTAACCAAATATTAGTTCCATACTCATCTTTGGAATGAGGGATACGCGTTGGAGCAACATTCATCTTATCCAGATGATGCGCAATAATTATATCTTCGTATCGAATAAAGAACCCCCCTGTTAACGCTACAAGTTCCTGTATACGCTGGGTAAGTGCTTCCTTAACATCCCCTCTTTCGTGCAAAATCTTAACTATCTGAGGCAATACTATGGTTGCCGCCCCTCTAATCATAACAAACTTATCGGTAGCTTTGATAAACGTAAGGAATCTCTTAGGGATTGTTGTTGCCGGACCTCCGAGATAAATTAATGCCTGGGGTAGCGCATTATTTATTCTCTTAATAATTTTGTTTAATTTCCCTAAATCCTCATTATAAGCCGAGATTCCTACAAGGGTCGGATTCTCTTCCTTAAGAATCCGCATATACTCGCTTAGCTCGCTCTCGCTATCGCCCGTCATGCCCATACTATACGCCTCAATACCAGCTTCTCTTAACACCTCGCACAAGAGATCACAGGCAGTCTTTGCAGCATCATGGAAATATACCATAACTGCTTTTATCTTAACTTTACTACCCTTTTTATCCCTTAGCGGCACAGCACCGCTTTCATCTGACTTAACAATCGCTTCTTCAGGGGAAATTAAGTCCGTAACACTGAAATCTTGTCCTTGCTTCAAGTCGCTTCTCTCAAGTAATCCTTTCTTACCCTCTCCGCACGCTAATAAAATATCTACTGCGGCGCCGTTATCTACTTTCTTATTTGTATGAAGTCTTATAAACCGACTCCCTTTGACTCCCAGGGTATCAAGATAATATCCTCTCTTTCCGGTAAGACATCCAATCTTAGTAGCACTTCGCTTGCTCGTAGATTGTAGCTCTTTGTCTTTTAATGTTTCTTCCTTTTCTTTAATATCTTTATACATTTCATCTAACCCTCCACTTTCTAATCCATCTTTTTTGCTTGCATCACGAACACGTCCTAAAACTTCGAGCGCGTCTTTATGACGGTTTAACTTAGTGTAAATCTTAGCCAAACGCACCGCTGCCTGCTGATTAGCTGAATCCTGTCCAATCAACCTTTCTAACCTGGGTATCCTTTTATCTAAAGGCATTTCTTCAAATTCAGCTTCAACTCCAAGCTGTTTAAGCAGTTTAACAAGCTGCTTTTGTGGCGTAACGCTTTTAGCAGTATTAATTACTAACGTAAGAGTTACTATGCCATCTTTTTTATTCTTTTCAATTCTTCTTGTTTGAGAATCTTCTCCCTCGATAATCTGTACTGCTACGAGATTCAATCCTTCCAACTTAGGTGCACCATTAAGCTGCTCTATATCCACTTCAGAAAACACCTCGGTTACCGCCTTCTGCACATCTTTACTGTTAACTTCCCTGGTATCTAAAATCTCCCTTATACATAAAGGTGAAGCACATTTTATGTATTCCTGTGCGTTAGAATTAAGTAAACCGTTCCGGGAATTCCTCATAACTCCCTCCCATGTTTGCTCATTCCCAACGTCTAAAATATCCAGTGGCGAAGATAAAGAGAACATTCTATAACCACAACCAGTACTTCTTCTCTCTACAGAGCTACTAACCATATTCTGCAACCGACTAAGAACATCCGCTCCAAGCTCATTCTCCATAAACCTTTGTGTTGCCCGTTCAAATGAATCCAAATCATCAACACCTCGTTTTAAAATCTCCTCTATCTTTTCCTGATAGTTATGGTGTAAATAAAGATAACTTTCTTCCTCAGAGCTCAAAGGTTGGGAGTTATACCTAAGCCGGTAAGATAACCAGTCCAATGGCCCTAGCCCAGGCCCGACTCTTCCTTTAAAATAAGGAGTAACTTTATACTTATGGCAGTCTAACCCCAGATGCATCTCTTTATGACAAATACCTCTTAAAATAATAATTATACAATTAGGCCACTTTTCGATAATTTCGGGGATTTGTAGCCATAGACGCTCGTCTCTCAATTGGAAACTCTTTGTCTCGTACTCAAGTTCTTTCTTTAAATGTAAAAGATAATCCCCATATCTGGTCTCTAGGTACGCCTGCTCAGATTTATAACTCATTATGTCGCCTTTTATCTTAAACTTCCATGCCGTAAAGGGAAGGTCCTCACCTATAACTATAATCTCAGGATGACCTGATAAATATCTTAATACTGCATTATGATACTCATTAATTTTCCTTATAACTATCTGCTGGCTAACTAACTTACCCTCACTAATTATTTCTCTCTGTCTAAGACTCTCTCTTTTCTTACGCATGTAATCCTTAAAAGTGCTTCGCCAAAAAGGTTCTCTCTTATCAACTAGATTCCTCTCACTCTGCCTAAGAACAACATCGTATAACCAAGGCACTGCTAAAATATACTGAGCCAGGTGCCAGCCACCAACTTCATCAATAAAAATAACCTTTTGATTATTAAGAACTGCTCTCTCAACTATATTATTAACTATCGGTTCAATATTTTCAAAAGTCTTTCTAAAAATGTGAATTACGTAAAAACAGAAAATTTCTACTGGCCATTTTGTTACAACTCTTATAATCGACTCATTTTTTATAACTCCTGCTACTTCTTTTATTATCTTATGAAGAGCTTTACCTTTTACTTGTCTATCCTCACCTCTATGCTGATTAACCTCAGTAATAGCCTTTCCTAAAGCTTTCTCCTTTTTAGATGCTGACCTTATTCCTTTATCAGTAACAATCTCAATAACCTTTGCAACTAACTCTTGCTGCACATCTTTTTCAGGGATATTTAAATGTATGGACAATATCCTTAACGCTTCTTCTTTAATCTTTCCCATGGCTGAAGAAAAAACTCCATGAATACCCCGTCTGACCTTGATAGTTAGCGGAGATGCTACAACATCTGTAATAAAAGCCGGTTCTTTTTCCTTATTCTTTCTGTATTCATCTTGTAAATCCTCTATCGGTACATCTAACTGTAATTCCTTTAAGACTTGTTTACTTATCTTCCCCTTTTTCGCCATTTCTTGAATATATCTTTTAGTAATATACAATCTAAGGGCAGGGCCACCGAGTAATCTTAATAGAAGTACGCCAAAATACGGTTTCTTCCTTATTTCCTCTAATATCTGTGGGTCTACTTCACAAACAATAGAGATCATTTCCTGAAAACTTTCATTCATTAAATGAAACAAAGGATCGCTTTCCAGCAAATCACAGATCTCTTCCATGACCATTTCAATATCTCTATCGTCACTCCTTATATTTCCCAACGACCATACATTTACTAAAGCAGGATCAAAACAGACATTCCCATCTAAGACTATCTCTAAACCAATTTCAGCATCCCTATAATAAGCTATGGCATCTTTATAAGTAAAATCCTCTCTTTTCTGAACAAATAATAACTCTGCTTCTCTTTGAATAAACTTTTGAGGAATTTTGGGTATTAATATGTGCTCAGTTTCATCTAGTAAATACGCCCTTCCCGTAGCTAAAATAGGATTATAATTAAGGGACAATTTATACTCACTTCCATTAGGCGCGATGAGCTTAATAAGTATTGTTTTGAAAATCCACTTTTCTACTAAATTTCCTTCCGGTGTTTCCACTAAAATCTCCCTGTGCCCTTTTAACACATCAGGAACTATCGAGCATTGGTATCCTTCACCTAACTCTCTAAACAAACGATTCAGCATAGGATCTTTATAAGTGCCATCAGAAAGATTAAAAGCTGCGACTTCACTTTCCATAGAGAATATACCAATTTGTATCTGCGGGAACTTCTCAGCAACAGTGCGCAATATTTGGACATGATTTTTTATGCTTATTTTTTCTTCTAAACTATTGCTCTCTGTTATACAAACCTTTTGATGAAAATCACTTCCCATACTAAGCTGTAAAGTTACCTTGAAAGGCTCTGCGCCCGGCAATAAAATCTTGCCGATTTTATCCTTCACAGATTCATTAATCTCTCCTATAAATTCTTCTGTCTTCTTTCCGTTAGTGATAATGTATACTGGCACTTTTACTATTTTCAAAATTCCCACAACTTCATCTATCATTTCTGGAGTAATTGACTCCCCACCGGTAATCACAAAAGCCTTAATTCCTCTATCTTCCCAAAACTTTATTATTTTGCTCCACTGATTTTTAATAACATCTGATTTTGTCCGGTATACCAGAAGACAATGATCACAATTGTTATCACATGCTTGAGTTAACTGAAGAGCTATAATCTTAATAGGATAATTCCACTTAGAGCCAGTCAATTCTTTAAATTTCTTAACTAACTGCCTTCTTTCTAAATCCGGAGGCGAACCTATAGTTTTATACATAGCTTTATACCATTCTTCTAAAAGCTTTCTTTTTTTCTCTTTTTGTCCCTTATCCTCAACTCCAAACATCTGCCAAAGTTTTTTTACTGTTTTCGGGCATCTCTCTACTACCTGTTCACTAAAAGCACTTACGGAATGGGATAAGCGCTCTATCAAAATATCCCTAATTTTCTCTATTCGCTTCTCAAACTCAGTTATAGACATAACTTCTAACATCTCACCGCTAGTAATTAATTCAAATTCTGATATAAAGATAAAATCATCTAAATACTCTATCCCTATATAATTCTCAATATAAGTAAGCCACAACAATACAATAAATGTTTTCCCGGCCAACTCATCAATTTCTTCAGCGTGAGAATAAGCATATTTTTCAAACCTCCTAAATCTCTTTCTAACTCTAGACACCCAAAACGTCATATACCTTCTATGCAACCAACCAGAATAATCTGGTAAAAACCCGTCTTTTTCAACTCCCTTCATTGGCGAAGAAACTACTGTTACTTGTCCTTCTTGAGTATAATATAAATATGGTAAAACTTTAAAAGAAACCGGCGAGGCACTTCGAATTTGAGTATCTTTGATACCAAGGAGATAAACAACCTCTATTTCATCATTATAATAAGCATTCATCACCTCTAATCCTTCTAATTCTAAAATCCGTAATACCGATTTTTCATACCCCGTTCTATTCCACAAAATAACTATACCTTCGCGGGAATCCAAACATTGGGATAAACCTTTTGCAAGTCCTTGAATAAACCTGCCGGTATCAGAATCAGAATAAGCAAAAAGATTTAGAGGTCTCAATACATGAAATCTTAAAAGAGTTCTAACCAACCGTTCACTCAACTTGTCAATTATGATACTGCGAGAACTTTTTAAAGGCCGATAGAAAGGCGCATTTATACACGCCACTTTAAACTTAATACGGCCAAATATTGATCGCCCCCGTTTTGTTATAATATTATCATGCAAGAAAGTTTTAAGCTGGAACTCAAAACCAGCCAATTTTGCAAAAATACGGGTATTGGCAATCTCAAAAGGATTAATACCAATAGCATAAACCACCTGATTTATTGCTAACCAAAGCAACCACACATCTATTCCAGAACCAGGCCCTACAACTAAACCAAAATCACCGTTTTTTGAGGTCAGATTTTTAGACACATGATAAACTAGCTGCAGATATTCGTCATCATTGGCAGCATGCGAACCTAAGCCAGGAGAGTAAACTGTTGGTAAAACCGGAAAAACAATCTGCAAACACCCTTCTTTCACATAAAAAATATTCTCCAAATACCTAAGATCATCTCTACGAGAAATCTTAAGCAGATCGCTTGGATCAAACTGCAACATAGATTTCATATTGCTCTCAGGATAAAACTCCATATAAACATATGATTTCTGAACTTCATTATCATCTCGGCTTCGGATGTTATATTTCTTAATAAATTGAGAAATTCCTTTAAAACCTAAATATAGCCCAATAATATGTTCATCTCCAACTTGCCTGAAGACAAAATCCATCCAGCGGGTTCGGCTATCCGACTCACCTATTTTAGGTAACTTAAAATAATAAGGAGAAAAATCGAAATAGAAAAACTTTTCATTCTGCTCTTGGATTCTCAGTACCAGATAAATCAAAGACAATACTTGGCTTAAAACAAAACGCATGCCAGACTTTTTCCTTGGCAACTTCCTCAAAAAATAATCCCATGCATTAATAAGCCACTGTTTGCGCTTAATCCATCTACTAAGTATCTTTTCTGTTAACACAGGAATAATTGCAATAGGATACCCTCTTGAATTATACAGCAACTCAAATTCCCTCACCGTTCCGAGTTCATTATGAAGTATCTCTAGACCCACCGCTGGCTTAAGCGGATTGCGCCGTTTCGGGATGCGAATGGTGTGAACTTCCAAACCCGTCTGTACATCTTCTCTTTTACTAATCAATTGGGCCTCACGAAGATTCAACGCCTTCAATAACTCAAAAGCCGGCATGTCTTTGACTTTTTCAAGGACGGCGCTGAATTCATTATAAGAAAAATCAGAGAACACAGAAACCGGCGAGGCGGCGGATAGTGAAAGTAAAAAACAGATAGACGAATCTTTCTTGCTTTTTAAAAATCTCTGCATTTCACTTTCGAATACTACAGGCGAATCAAAAATCCCCCCCCTTGGATACCCTTTATTATGCCACTGCACAAAATTGTCAAATTTACGAAAAACAATCGTCTTCTCTTCTTCTGAGCGCAGGATTTGTCTTACTTCCCTCCACAACAAACTAAAACCGGACATATTATTTACATTCCTCTTTTTAGGATACACTCTAAAAGCAACCCCATCTAAGATAGAAATTTCAACAATTCCGTTTTCCTCACATTCATCTCGTTCTAAAAATAACAGTTGAATATCTTCATCTTTCAATTTTTGTTCAAGCAACCTAAACATTTCGTTACTCATTTTATTAGTATCATTCCTAAACACTCCTAATAAAACAACCTGTTCCGATTTCAAACCTTCTATTAGACTTAGCGTTTTATCTATATTTCTATTTACTTTTGCTGCAAAAATATTACTATCCAATGAAGCATTATCAGGGTAAACATACTGATGTAAGGCCAACCCCTTTATATCATTGCTATTACCAAAAATAGTCTGACAATTCAAGACACCAGATGTACCGAATATTGTTTTACCATCGCCAAACTCTTCTACTGCCTCGTTACGCTGTTTTTTATTTCTCAAAACAAGATCATGCCCCACACTAATAACTCTATAGTTGCAAAATAACTCATCAAATAAATAATATTCCACATTAGATTTCTGTCTGCAAAAAGATAAATAAACATTTAAAGCTTCAAAAACCTTTTCCCGTTTTTCTTTAAGAATATCCTTTCTTACTCCCAGTGGTGATGAAATATCTTTCTTGTCCGAACCGTCAACCTTCCAATGCAAGGTAAGATCTGGGGCTCTTCTCCTAACTGTTCTATGTTCTTTCGTAACTGCATACACCCTTATAGGAATAAGTTCAACACTAGCGACATAAAAACTACCATCTCTATTTTCAAATGTAATTGATAAGCTTTTCCTTCTAGTAAAACAATGGCTATGCGCTTCAATCGAAAATGTGTCTCCCTTACTGTGAAAAATGAGCGGCCGACACGGCTTATCTGTCAACCCTATTTTAGCCATAGCAATAGCCTCTTCTTTAAATTTCTTAATCATTTCTTTTAGAACCGGCTGAATGAGCTTTAGTTTAACAGTTTTAGTTACGTTAGCATTAATCACAGGGCCGAGATCCTTCATTTTCTTTCTTTTATTTTTATTTCTCTTTGCAAGTTCACGCTCACGTGCCTTTTTGATGTCTAAATCAAGCTTTTTCTTTTGCTTTCTGGAAAGCTCTTTCTCAAAATCAGCAATAAACTTCTTACTAACCTCAAAGCCAATAGGATACTCTGCAGAATTAATTTTTTTCTCAAAATCTTCGTGCCCGATTACAGCATTTATACTTTCCATTGCCTGCGGTGAAAGCAAACCCCGATCAATCCAGATTTGTTTAAACGTTCCACCAGCTTCGTATTCAATCTCTATCATACTAAAAGATTGCTCTTCAATTTCTTCTTCCAATTTATCGGTAAAAGGATCTTCGTCTTCATCTTCATCAATATCTGGAACATTCTCTCTATCATCATCAACACCTTCTTGGTCTGCGCTTCTAATATTAATTATTTTTTTTATCCTATCAGTTTCGTCAAAATAAAAACTATACCCTGCGGCCTCATTATAAAACTGCCGGCAATACTGCCGCTCATCACCCTCCCGATGATATGTTACTATATTACCGCCTATTTTAATGCTGCCCGTTATCCTTGGAACCTCATAACGAGAGCCAGTTTCCGAAAACCTCTGAAGACTACCTATAACAATCTCTTCTTGGATAGTATAGTCAGAGAGGATAGAACATATATCAAGAATTATACGGCCCGGCGGCAAACCATCGTTGGTATCTTTTATTACCCTAACAGCTAATGCTATATAAATCTGCCATTTAACTTCATTTTCCACTTCTAATGTTGTTAAAAGACTATTCAAATCAACAATTTCTATCTTAGGGATATAATTTAAATGCCCTATATCCTCTATTATATCTTTCGCTTCCAAAGAATATCGCGCTAACACTTTACTTAAATCCGGCGCTATTCTATTAATAGATAAATCTATAGGATACTGCCCTGCTTTGAGTTCCTCAGAGAAAATCGTTGCCAAATCCTGAGGACTAAACATCCCCTCTAACAAATCTGCGGCGCTTTGCCAAAGGTCTACGTCTCCATTCCTAACGGTATCCTGGCTGCTTTCAAGCTCCCTTCTAATAAAAGGTAAAATGGTAAGTTTTTCTGCTTTAACCTTCCCGCTTAACTTTTGAAAAGCCCGGTCTAGTATATCCTCAAATTCTCCTTGAGGTAAAACCGGTGTAAGATCAATTCGTATCTGATGATTATAACCAGCTTTTATCACTGATATTAAAGTCAATGTCTCATACGCATCCAGTCCGTCTGAACAAAATAACCCTGTCACATTATACATCAATAATTTACAGGCCAAGCTCACACAAAACTCTATCCTGTCATACCCTGAAGGCAAACTTCTATCTGCCTGCCCTAAATTGACGAGGCCGCCTTTACTTACCTCATTAATCAGATAAGATAATTCGGCAGATTCTAACACCCTTACTAAAACTTCTCTAACTTCTATCCCCTTCGGTAAAATCAATCCGCAACTATTTCCTCCCACTTTATTATTGCTTAACTCTACCACTACCTTGCTAATATCTTCCAAAGAACAAACCGCTAAATGCAACAATTCTTCCCGCAAAGAAAGCATAACCGTAAATCCAGACTTACGCCGGCCTTCAACTATACACTCAATTACCTGCGGATACCTTTGGCCTACGGCAGAAACTACTTTTCTCCATTCCTCATCAACTTCATTCCCGAAAAGACCGTTTATTTGTCTAATCAACAATTTCAATTCTTCTTTTCCTAACTTTTCCTCAACACAAAGATTAAGGGCAACGACTCTAAACAGGGGGGAAAAGTGCGGATAATCTTTAATCCTCTCTTTCACTATAATGTGTCTTTCTTTTTTATCTTCCATTTTGATAACTTTTGCTGCTGGTTTTAGAGGCGTAAAATGTTTTCCTACATCTGCCCTTGTTTCTGTTCTTACTTCATTTGCTATCGCCGCCCATACTTCTTTATTGATTTTATTTACTACGGGATGAATCCGGCTGAAAATATCCAAGATACCGTTTATATTCTGGTTTAATAATCTCCCTAAAGCTATCTTCCTCTCTTTAGCCATCTCATCATTGGAAACACGCCGAGCGTTTTCCAAACAGAAAGCCACAGCTTCTCCTATAATCCCTGCATAATGATACCTTCCATATTTAGAAGAAAAATACTGTGGGGCATCTCTTACCGAAGAGATATCCTTACCAAGCCAAGCTGAAATATCTTCCCACACTTGCGCGGCAATTTCTTCTACCTTTCCGTCTACAGTACTATCAACTGTATTTTTAACCCCACTGTCATTAACATACAAACACTGAAAAACAATAAAAACCAGATTATGACGGATTAGTGACACCAGCTCATCATCAAAAAGCTGCTGTGAATACCGTTCTTTCTTCCCGCGGTAATCAAAAACATACAACGGCCTGCTAACTTCAATACTAGAAACCAGCTTATCCCTGTTAACAACCATCACTATCACCGAATACTCAATACAAAGGTTAATTATTTTCGACTCGCCAATCCACGGTTTTTCAAATCTAGCGGTGATTGCATCAAAGAAATCCTCCCCCTTATAAAGAATCACCAGATTCTGTATAACATCGTCAGCGTCTTTAATATTGTTTTTACCCAGATACTGTCCTATAAACTCTCTATCTTTTTCATTAAATAAATCCCCTAACCTCTCATATCTTTCTTTAGAAAGCATAACAACGCCGGGATACCCTAAACCTTCCCCATCATACAACTCTACCTTTTCTTCCTTAACGCTGCTGAGTTTATCTTCACAAAACTGTATCCACTTATTAGCCTCATCAATAAGCTCTCCTTCCCGGGACGTAACTCCTGTAGGCCCTAACAACTCTATAACCGTCTTAAACGCCTTTAACGCCTCTTCATAATTGTTTTCATTAAAAAACGATTTCCCCTGGTTCAATAACTGAAAAGCTGTTTTCAAATTCTGGAGCCGGTCCTGACACTTCTCTATCCACGAATCTGCCGATACAATAAGATTTCTTTCCTGCGGCATATTACTTACTGAACCGCTAAACATATTTTTAGCCGAAGTAAACTTTACCTGCGCTGATTCATACTCTCCCCTGTTAAATTCTTCTATTCCCTTTTGAATTAACTCTTCAGCTTTTTCTATCGCAGCAAGGCGCTCGTAACACCAGTTTTTACCCTGTTTAGCTGACCTAATACAATTCCTTTCCTTAGGTAAATGGGATAGAGGACGAAACATTTCTATAACTGCATCAAATATCGATAAAGCCTCCTTATAGCTGCCTTTCCGAAATAACAACTTCATACCTTTTCTGATTAACGCTTTCACTTCTGCTAACTTAGTAAGCCTCTCATTACATACTGCTATACCCTTGAGGGCGGCAGTTATAACTTCTGCTGCCTGCGGTAAATCTTTAAAAGAACCCACTAAAACAATAGCAAGGTTAAAATCTTTCAACGCTGGCATATAATTGCCAACTTCCAGTAAACTCTGCCCTTCTGCTAACCTGACCTTTGCTTCTTCCAAATTACACAACCTTATTCCTCGATTAACAGCAGCAAGAATTGCTCTTTCCTGCGGCAGCCAACTATCAGAACCAAGTATATAGATAACCGAGATAAACGCTGACAAAGCTCCTGCGTAATTTCTTTCTTGAAATAACCTCTCTGCTTCTTTCAGTAAATATTTAGCCTTATCTAATCTCTCAAGGCGCTGCCGGCATTCTTCTACACCTCGTTTGGCAACAAGAATAATCCCTTTCTCCCGAGGCGTATGACCATAAGGAATAAGCAGGGCAATAACTTCTTCAAGCTTTGACAAAGCTTGGCTGTAATAGCCGGCGTCAAATAACTTTTCTGCTTCAATTGCTCTGCATAGCACACCATTTAAATTCTTCAACCTCTCCTCACATCT
>CP070797.1:328898-351795 GCA_020343495.1 Candidatus Omnitrophota bacterium
CCCCAAACTGGTGGGTTCGGAAGTTTTTATAATGTACCACGGCAGAAGATGGGTAATTTCTTTGGCAAGCCGGTTTATGTTGATGAGCAAACAGCGTTCCCGTTTGAAGAGTGCGATTTGCACTGGGGAGAATTTATGGATGAAGATGGAGAGATAAAGAGCGAGTTAATTCGTGTGTTAGTCGATGAATTAGGGATAACTGGCGATGATGTCCAGATTATGCTTAAAAAGATAAAGTTCTTTAAAGCAGAGAAAGGAACATATATAGCGGCAGGGACTGGAGAAGAGAAGGAGGAGAAGTGGTTTATAAGTAGTAAGGTAGTAGGTGAGGAATTGCATATTTATATTTCAAGGAAGGTTTATAACTATTTAGATTTATATGGGGATTCTTTTTATAGAGATAGGAGAAGTTTTTTATTGAGGTTAGCAGCAATAGCCGGACATGAGCGCGGGGAGAATGAATTAACAGGACGGTATCGAAATGAAGGTATTGATAGTGCTTTAGCACAAGAGATGGCTCATAATAAAGCAAAAGATTTACATACTGCTTTTCTAACGATATTCGAAGAGGCTGACGATATGATTCAGGAGGAAACAACAGTAAAAACAAATAAGGAATTATTTATACGGATAGAGGCTCTCGGAAGTATTGGTAAACAGGAAGACAAGTTAGTAATAGGTACTTTGATTGATATCATGTTAGATAATGAAGAGGCACAGCATATTCGTAGTCAGGCTGCCTTGGCTTTGGGTGGTGTTAGGGATATAGAGGTAGTTGAGGCATTGATTAAACTGCTATCAGACGCAGATAGTTGTATGCGGTCTCTGGCCGCCGAGGTATTAGGAGAGTTTGGAGGCATGGAAGAAATAGAAGATAAAATAGTAGATGCTCTTATAGAGGCGTTAAATAGTGAGTTGTCAAAAGAAAATCCTAGTTTGTATGTTTGCAGTGCCATTATTCGTGTATTAGTTAAGATTAGAGACATTAAAGCAGTAGAGCCTATTCGGAATGTGTTAGCGTATTATGTAGAGGATTATGTAAAGGATGAGGAGAATTATGTAGATGACAGGGATGAGCAATTTTCTATAACTATTATGGATCAACAGGTTTGTAGAGACGTTATTAGCGCCTTAGTTGAGTTTAAAGACAGAGAGGCTGCGGCTGTTCTAATAAGGTTATTATCAAGATATGAAGACGTTCCTTTATTTCGCCGTAAGGTAGTTTGGGCTTTAGGAGAGATAGGAAATGTCGAAGCGGTAGATTATCTTATAGGAGTTTTGGAGGATTCTTCTTTTATGGATGTGCGGGAGGAGGTTATTATTGCTTTAGAGAAGCTTGGTGATAAGAGAGCAGTAGAGCCTTTTATGGAAATGTTAGAAGGTTTGAAAGAGTTTAACGATCCTTATTCCATAATAATTAAGGAGGGAATTATAAATGCTTTAGGGGTTTTAGGAGGGGATAAAAGAGCCATAGAGTTATTGAAAAGCTTTTTAGATGATAATTATTTAGCTTACTATGCAGAGTATGCTTTAGAGAAAATCTTATCACACAATATTCCGGATATTACTGTTATCCATAACGGTGACACTTCTCAATTAGGATGGTTTCCTATTGAAGGCGTGACAGTATATGAGATTGGGATGTATCTCACTGAAAATTCCCCTGAGCCGGATATGGTTTATTCTATTAAGGATAATTATTTAGATATAACAGAGAATATAGGAAAAACTTGTTACTATAGTATGCGGATATGGGTGGATAAAAGTCAGGTTAAGGTTAAGTCAGAATGGAGCGATAAGATAATGGTTCCGACAGCTCCGCAGGATTTTATTGTTAAACTTAGCAATAACCAAAGTGATAACAATAAGGTTATTTTTAATGCGAATTGGACCGGTATAGTAGATAGTGATAAACACGAGGTCTCTTATGAGTTGCAGGTATTATTATATAAAGATGAGCAATGGCATTTACTGTCTTCAATTTCTCCTATTAAGGAAGAGGCATTAGATATTGTGGTGGATAGTAAAGGGGTATATGGTTTTTGTATTCGCAGTTGTGCGGATGGGATTTATTCGGCGTGGATGTGTAGTGAGAAAAGTTATTCTTTAGAAATAGAGAAGCCTGAGTTGCCGGTGCCGTTATTAGAGGGTGGTTTAATAGATATAGAAAGCCCGTCGGCTTGGTTATTAAGATGGGATATTGATTCTTGTAAGGACGTAACAGGATATAGGATTAAAGAATATGCTGATGATGAATTCAAGCAGAACCTGAAAAATTATTTCGTAGAAGGCGCAGGAGCTAATAGTTATGAGTTTGAAAATAAGCCCCCGGGAAGATATTATTATCGTGTTTATAGTATGTCAGGTGAATATAGATCTGAAGCAAGCAATGTTCAAGAGGTGGTTGTGCGGCCACCCAGGCCCCAGATTTCTGCTTATGCTGGCTGGGATACGGCTAACGATGAGAGAGCTATTTATGTGAGTTGGGAAAAAGCTGATCTCGGTAGCAATTATGATATTTCCTATAAAGTTAGATTGAGTAAGATAGATTCCTTAGGAGAAGAGAGTGTTATAGCTGATTATGATGATGTTTATGATAATGTGGCGATGAAGACGAATTCAATAAATATACCTGTGGCTGATGAATCAGCAGAATACAAATTGACAGTTTATACCTTGGTTAGATATAAGGTTAGTGATGATTTGATTCAGGAAATTCAGTCTTTTGGCAGTACGTGCAAGGTAGAAGTTAGCGTATCGGATAATAAAGGGAGCAGCAATGATTCTAATGGCAGCAGTCCGGATGAAGGTGGTATCGGATGTTTTGTTAGCGCAGTTTTAGGAGGCAGGCGGGGTGCTACTACTGAGACTATAGATGAAGAGGTTAATAGATACGCAGGGATAGATAGTTTTATACCAGTAGATAGCACCTATACTTTGGAAGTGGGGACATTTGCTAAAGGTTCTACAAATCGTTATCCATTACTGTTAACTGTAGTGAGGAATGATCCAACTAATATCGACGATTATTATAAAAGCTTACCGCTTTATTACGCTCATTTAGCAGAAAGGCACAACCTAAGAATGATTGGCCCTGCAGAAATTGAGTCTGGATATGACCAACTTAGAAAAAAGATGGGGGGAATTTTTAGAAGTGCACAGGATAATTTTGATTATGGTCTCCTTATAATCGACAGGGCAGTGGATGGTTTGAAAGTTAAGTTTGTCCAAGGAGTTAATGGAGTTAAAGATGGATGCTGTCAACTGAAGGATTGGTTCGCAAATTTAACTATGGATGATATATATGTGTGGTATATGATTTGTGACAAAGCAGTTGTTAATTTCTGTAAAAATATAAAGGATGGTTTAAAAGATATATTTAGAGAATCCAGCTTTAGTGTTGGTAAGGATTTATCTTCTGACAGATATACTATTTCAGTTTGGGACAGCAAGGGAAATATTATTGGGAAGATAAAATTTAGAAAATACGGTGATAACAACAAAGAGATGTGCCTGAATATCAAGGGATATAGGCAACTAAAGGAAGCTATGGATACATATTATAGCGATGTTGATGAATTTGATAACATAATGCATGAAATTAGAAGAAAGTTTGGGTTTGGTAATAGCCCGGTATATTTAATTGGTGGTTCGGATAATATAGAAAGAGAACCTGTCATATTTATGACATCTAATGGCAGTCAGCAGCTTCCTGATTTTGTTTTCCCGAGGTATTTATATGAATATGAGAGTAATTTAGTGGATGAGAGTGTTGCCAATAGGAGAGAAGACCCTAATTTCACTGTTACTCTTGAAGGCCCAGCTGGAGAAAAGCAAATAATTTGTGTTATCCGTGATGGTCAGAATCTTAATCCTTCTACTTGGATTTTGCCGGTGGATTATATTAAGAGAACAAAACAGATATTAGAGCATTACCATAGAGAGTTTCTTAATTTTAAAGAAATGTTTGTATTTGATGAGGAAGGTAATGTCATTGGACTTAACAATCTTACGTTGGAAGAAGTTAAAAAAGTGGTGAAGATTGTTGGCTGGCATAAAGACCTTGCTCGGGCCTTTACTATTTTAAGCAAGGACCTTTATGAGTTGCCTAGTTTTAATCAGAAGGCCGGATACAAATATATAAAGGGATATGCGCAAGGCATTTGTTTTTATAAGCCTTATACAAGTTTTGATGAGGTTGTAGCAACAATTAATATGTTCCATGCGGCCTATCTTACTTTTAGAGACAAAAAGCAAGAACCAGTTGAAGGTATAGAGTTACCTTCATTAAGTCCAACTCAACCAGTGATAGTTATGCCTGGATTGGTTGATGAAATTGAACCCATCATAAGTTTACCACAGCCAGGCAAAAGTTCTACCCCGGTAATGCCACCTTCTTTCTCTCCCGGCCGGCCGTTTTATGCGCCTCCAGCTGGAGCAGGCATAAGACCTATGTCCACCTCCGCGCTGGGTAATGTAGGTTTAGAATTGGGAGAAGAAGACCACAACCTGCCGTCTTCTTCTGTAATTAGAAATCTGCAATTTTTCGCATTATGCAGTGGGAATATACCCGCAGCAATTGGGCTGTATATTTTAACGAAAGCGACTACGGTGCTTGAGAAAGCAACATATCCAGAGCCGGTTGCTAGCCGTCAGAGGGGATGGAATCCTAAGCTTGGCGTGAACGGAGAAAGAGTTAAAGCGATTTTGTTTTTAGCCGGTTTAGGTGAGTGTGCGGATTTTGTTAGAAATGCTATTGAGAAGCATGAAGCCGAACCGACAGAAGGAAAAGGGATAATGGCTTTATGGAGTTTGGCATCATCTTTAAGAGGGGATGTATTAGATATTAATATTATAAAAAATATGAGAAATAGTGAGAAAAAAGATAATTCCGGACCCGCTAGATCCACACAACCTCCCCAAACTGGTGGGTTCGGAAGTTTTCTTAAATACATAGTAGAGAGTTTAGGTGGTAATTCTTCGGCATCGGCAGCGGTTAGGGTTATACCAGGATCAAGGTGTGTCGATGATTTGTTTAAGTCAGTATATGATAGTTTGTTCGGACAGGAGATAAAAGTAAAAGAAGGAAAAAAGTCTTTAGCAAAATTAACTTTTAGGAAGGAAAGCACCCCGAAAACATTGTGGGAATCGTTGGCTACGGCAGTAGATAAAGAAGAATTTGAGAGGTGGGTAGGGATTCACGCTCCGGATAGTTTTGAACGTGTGGGATTAATAATATTTATAACTAATTTAGAAGAGTCAAAGAAGTTATATAAGTTTATTAAACATGAGAGCCTGCCGGGGTATGGGGCAGTATTTAAAGATAATTTAGAGGTATTAGGTGGATTTTTGCAAGAGGCAGAAAAACAGGATATTACACCGGGGGAGTTAGTGGCTATCCTTTCGCAAAGTCTAAGTAGTAAGATATGGTCGTCGGAAAAAAAATTCATAGCAGATATTTTAGCTGTTAAGGATAGAGTTAAGGATATTCCTACAGCTTGGGATGAGTATTTGCATGTGTATTTTTATTCCATGACGTCTGAAAAAATGGAAGTAATAGTAGATTATGTTAAGAGATATTTGAAAGGTAGCGATAGACATTCCGAAATTACGAAAGCAATAGAGTATTTAAATAGAGGTATTAAAAGTTTACCTCTAGAAGAACAAGAGGCAGTTTCAAGAGTTAAGTTGTATGTTGATATAATATCTGATTTAGCAGATGAAGAGATAGATTTTTCAGACGAAAGTATTAATAATTTAGGGCAGTGTAAGATATGGTTATTAGAGAATAAACCCGAAGGATATGAAGGATATAAGGATAAGATATCAGATATACTGGATTTTTTACCTACATATTATGAGAATGAAGATAATTCCGGGCCCGCTAGCTCCAAACCTCCCCAAACTCAAACTGGTGGGTTCGGAAGTATTTTTGAAAGAATGATTGGCCCTGTATTTGGATTTTTGAATAACCATTTAGGTTCTCTTGTATCTGCAGAGGAATTGCCGCTGCACAGTCCTGCGAAGGAAGATAAACAGAACCGGCTGGAAATTATTAGAAGAAACTTACGGGTAGTTAATAAGGCAAGTGTGTCGCGAGAAATAGAGAATAGTTTACCGGGAGGAGCTGCTATATTTATGCAAATAAATCCCTCAGAAGGAAAACAAAAGGATGCTTCAAAAGGTTTAAGAACAGGTACTTTAGCGACATCTCCAGTGGAAGAGCAGCGTTTACCGCAACAAGAGGGAGCGGTACTTCAGGCCAACGAGCATAGAGAACAGCAAACACCTATGCCAGAAATTTTAGTGTCTTCATTAAACTCACCGACAATTTTACCGGACCCAGTAGAAGGATTAGAAGAGAAGGCTTGGCCGCAAGGAAAAGAACCAGAGGATAACAGTCGGATTCTAATCAAGAAAGCTTTACCCCCTGTGATTTCATTGCGTTCGCAAAGGTTTTATCTCTACGCAGGTGTTTTAGCGCGATGGTATGATGATTTATACAATAATATAAACCGGCAAATTAATGTATTGTTGGGAATAACAGAACCAGCTAAAGAAGGAGCAAGGAGAAAAGTTCCCGTTACAACTCAAACCGATAAGCCGTTAAGTCAGGAACAGAATTTAGAGCTCTTTAGAGAATATACAGCTATTTGTAATAAGATAGGAGAGATAACCGTTAAGATAATGAATCAGAGAGAAAAAGTAGGAGCAATTGAAATAAGATTAGCAAAAAGAAAAGGAAAAAGGGCTAGAATAGTTAAGTGTTATTTAGAAAAAGCCGAGGAAAAGTTGAAAATATTAGAAGGCAAGAAGCAGAAACTCCTTCAACGCGGAGAAGAAATTCTAACTAAAATTGATAAGGATGCGTTAAGTGGATTAGTAAAAGATATGGTAGGGTTTCTTAATTTACCGAGTAGTTATAAGAAGGTAAATGAGGAAAAGCTATCGTTGTTCGCAGAAGTTTTAACTATAATTCTATCGTATAAGCCAGACTTAAGAGAAGAATTCCGCAGCCTGCGCGATGAGTTTTCTGGTTTCTGGGATGGCAGAGTTTATTGTAAACCCAGCTGGTCGGTGGATGAGAATGATGTTTTCTTTGGAATGAGAGAAAACATTCCTCATGACGTGGATGAGTTTTTTAAGGTTATCCCGTTATATTTTGAGAATTATACTAAAGGACACTTAGACGGACGGCATAATAGAGCTGTATGGTTGTTTGCGAATAAATTGAAGGAATATTCTGAATGGTTGGCGCGTTATTTGAATATCGCTAGTAAAGATGAGATAGATAGCAAAAGGAGAAAGATAATAAATGGAGAAGAGATAGTTAGTAAAAGGAGAGAGATAACAAAACCATCCAACGTCCCTGAAGAAAAAGTAGAGATTAAGCAAGAACTACCGCAGAGACTTATTAAATGGGTGTGTGAGTGGGGGAAAAACGCAGATGGACAGATATTGGAGAAAAAAGACGGAGTGTATAAATTAGTGTATGCTGTATTATTGTCGGAATACATAGCAGCGGGAGAGAAAAACAGGCAACCTACAGATGAAGAGGTTAGGGAGAAGCTCAATGATACAGTATATAAAATCATATTGAGAGAATATATTAAAAAAGGAGAAAAAGATAGAACTCCCACCAATGAAGATATTAAGAACAGGATTGATAAGATAAAAGAAGGAGATACTAAAGAGATAATATTTTTCTTTTCATCAGTGCCGGCAGTAGAAAAATTCGTAGATATTTTAGGGATTATAGAACAACGGAAAAAAGAAGGTGTTCTTAGGTCTGTCCGAATTCGTAATCATGAGGACCCTAAAAAGAGAGAACCTCCGGAGCAGAAGAGTAAGCTTGCTTTCGACTTCTCAATTATGTCTAATGAAAGTAAGATAAATGTGATTTTTGCCGTTTTGGCTAAAAAATTAAGTAAAAAAAATAAGCTTATAGAGAAGATAAGAGAGATAACCTTAGGCCCAAATTATTATGAGAGCTTGATTTTAGCAATTAAAGATAGCCCAGAGGCAATTAAAGCACTTGAGGAAGCATTAAAAGAAAGTAGAGAACCCAAAGCTAATCTTCAATATAGAAAAGCAAAAGTGTTATTCGGAATTTTAAATGACATGTTAGGATCTAATCCAGATTATTGTTATGAGTTAGGAGAGATACTTGAGAAAGAGGAAGGAAATCGCAAATATAGAAAATCGTTATTAGAAATTTTAAATGACCTGCTAGGACCTAAACCAGCTTATTGTTATAAGTTAGGAGAGATATTTGAGAAAGAGGAAGGAATTCACAAAGCAGCGTATATCTTTTATAGAAAAGCTATTGAGCGGTTAAGTGATAAGAGTAGTAAGTTAAAGGTAGCAAAGTATTACTGTGCCATGGCAAGGTGTGCGGAAGATGAAAAAGATAAGCTAAAAAAAGCGTGGGATAAATTTGAACTTAAAATTGGTAATAAAGCCGAGGCAGTTGAGATTATGAGAAATAAATATCAGCGGTTGGATAATCCGAAAACATTGTTAGACTTATTGCCCGATGAAATAGAGAAGATGGTTTTGGGAGAGGAAACTTCCCCAGCAGATACGGACGTATCAGAAAGTACAGACGAAAATAAAGTGCAGGAGTATATAGAGGAAGCCGAGGCAGCTTATTATGCATGGGATTTTCAGCAGGCAATTAGTTCGTATAAAGCCGCTATAGAGCAGGATCCTAATAGCCTTACTGATAGCATCCGTTATCAATTAGGAAAGAGTTATTATAAAACAGGCCAATATGAAAAAGCAGTGGAGCAGTTTGAGTATTTACATAAGAGGTGTGATTGTTACCATAAGGATTTGGCTTTGGTTTACTATGATTGCAATAAATATGAAGATGCAGTTAATATTTTGAAGGATTTGATTGACAACTACTCTGAACTTGTAGATAGCAATACATATATATACTTAGGTATGAGTTATGATAAGTTAGGCAATTATGGGGAATCTATAAAACAGTTTAATCAATTACAGGAATTTTGTAGAGATGTAGGGATGGAAATAGAAACATTGAAAAGTAAAAAGACAAAGTGGTGGATAGAGAAGTATGCAGAAAAGAGTTCTTCTCATGGGAGTAATCAGAAAAAAACATTGTCTATGGGAAAATCACCTTCCTTTCTTGAAACAGTTAAAGCCCTCAGGCTCCAATTATTTGCTAAGACAGAGTTAGATTATATTAAAGCAGCAGAGATATATGAAGCCAATTGTCAATTTAAAAGAGCTGGAGATTGCTATTTCTTTGCAGCTGAGAGGGTTGGGTCAGGAGCAGAAAATTTCTATAACAGGGCCCTTAGTCTGTACCTGGAGAGTAAGAGTCTTGGAGTGGATGTAGAACAAGAAATAGATAAATGTAAGAGTAGAATAGCAGATTCTAAAGCGTCAACACCACATGAACCGAGGAAGGAGATAACACAAAAGAATGAGATGCGAGTTCTTGACTTAGTTGGACAGGCTTCAAACTTTTTTCATAAGGCAGGTAATATTGACGAAGCATTAAAATGTTATCAGCAAGCAGCAGAAATTTATCCCTTTGATTATATTTTTAGAGGAATAGGGTATTGTTATCTTGCTAAAGGAGATTTCGCCGCAGGCAAAAAATATTATGAAAAAGCTTTAGAAGCGGCAGTGCTGGAAATTGCCAGTTATACTGATGAATATCTAACTAAAGGAATTTATAATACTTCCGTAGGAGAAGTAAATGATATTATCTCTATATTAGATACACTTGAATGTATAAGAAGATACGGCTCTAAAGAGAAAAAGGTAGAGCTTAAGAGCTGTATGGAAAGTTGGTTGTCGAGATGTCTGACGATTGAAAATGATCTTAAGAGAGGAGATGTAGATTCTCTAATGGAATTTATTCGCTTATCAGATTTATCGAAAGCAGTTGTTACTGTGT
The DNA here is from genome assembly GCA_020343495.1 of Candidatus Omnitrophota bacterium. GTDB lineage: Bacteria > Omnitrophota > Gorgyraeia > Duberdicusellales > 4484-171 > JAHISK01. Next base: position 338,833 of record CP070797.1, read on the forward strand.
TTATGTCTTATTATTTTGGAAAGATAGGAAAAGACAAAGATTGTAAGATATACTTAGCACTTGCAGAGGCGTCAATGCAAAGTGTTTTTCCTTCGGCAGAAGCGCTTATTGTAATAGATAAGCTTTATAAGTTAATTAAGGCCTGGGATACAGTAATGAATTCGAAAAAACCTTTGTCTGCCTCCGCTTCGAGAGAAGAGCATACAGCAGGCGGGATGGAGAATAATTCCTTAGGGGATTACAAAAATAGCTTTATGCAATATAAAACAACTGGAGATGAGTTCTATGGAAACAGAGATCTAATTAAGGCCAAGAAAAACTATGAATTAGCAGTTTCTGATTTTGAGAAATTAAAGCAGGAGGGAATTTCTTCCGATATGCTTTTTGAGGCAGGACAGTGTTATCAAAGATTAGGAGATATTTATTTGAGAGATATTCCTATTGAAGATGGCAGCTATCTACGTGGGGTAGATTCAGATGAAAAATGCGAGAAGGCTTTAGGGAGTTATCAAAAAAGCTTGGAGTTGTATCAGAATCTTGAAAATTCTACGGCAGTAGAAAAATGTAGAAAGAAAATAGGTAAAGCTTATTGTGTTTCAGCAAAGTTAGCTGAACAGGATAGTGACACGAATAGATTATATATAGAGGCTGTTAAATATGGTTATGGCGGCAGGAATGGTTATCAAATTTATGATCTCATAGCTATTTATTATCAACGCTCAGGTGAGTATGAAGAATCTATTAAATATTGGCTGAAAGCTATTAACGCAGCTAAAATATTCGATGGTCAATTTCCTAATTCTAACGGAATATATCAAGACATATCTCGTCAGAATAGTTCAGTGGCGAAAGATATATTCTATTTTAGCTCGGGAATAGGAGTTAATTATTTTAAATTAAAGAAATATGAGAAGGCAATTGAACAGCTTGAGAAGCTAGAAGAATCAGCTGATTTAGATAAAGCTCAATATAGCGATAATATTTTGTTTTGGGCCTTAAGTTATTATAGGTTAAGTTGTGATGAGACGAATAAAGATGAATATGATAAGAGGGATAAATTTAATAAAGCGGTTGGAGTTTTGAAAGAAGGCTTAGAAAAAGGCTGTTCTTTAAAGGATTTCACGGGAGATTTTAATGAGATGAAATTAAGTGAAGATATTATTAGAGATGCTGAAGATTTGGTAAAGGCATTTAAAAAACATAATAGATATAGTAATTGGCTTGAAGAAATGAACGGTTTGTTGACAAAGAATACGAAGCCAGCGTTTTCTGAAATTATTCAATCGTTTAAAACTATTCAATCAGGAAGAAGTAATCTTAAGTTTGAGAGTTTAGATGAGCAAAAAGGAGCTTATAAGGTGTTAGCCCTGGCGTATAAAGGATTGGGGGATAAGGTTTCTGATGAGAATTTATCTATTTGGGCAGAAAGATATTCTGGCAAAGCGCTTTATTATTTGCACCAATTGGAATTATTAGGAGTCTCCACGGAAGAGTTTGTTAATATAGCAAATGATTGTAGAGAAAGATTAAAACATAAGATGTATAGTGAGAATTCTTTTATTAAAGTAAATATTGAGAAGCTTTACAATGTGGATGATAAGAATATTTCATATGTATTGAAGGTGTATAACTGTTCGGATTTTAGTAAGGTTCTGTGGGAAAGTGGCTCTCTAGCTCAGCAGGATGATACGAATGTATTATCAGTCTCCATAGATAAAGAAGGCACTTATTTCGCACGTGTTTTTTGTTGTATAGATGGTAGTTGTTTTGCCTTTGGTTCGGGAGAATTGTTGATAGTTGGGAATTCGTCAACGCAAAAACAGCAGGAAAAGGGTCGCCAGGGTGAGGTCCCGACGCCAGCCGTTCCTACGGACGCGGAGGAGTTGACTCCGGAGGCGCCCCGGAAGCGTGCTTCAACAATTCAAATTGGCAAGAAGAAATATAAGCTGCAAGACCAAGAGGAAAATTGGAGTATTTTTGCTCCTTCTTCGGTGGAGGCTGCAATGCTTTGTGGTTATTATAGTAATCCTATGATATACGAAGCGTCAATAAATGAAGCAAATAATAATGATGGGGTGTTAGCTTCGGCTGATGACGATAATTTAGAAATAGGCCAAGTATTACCGTTAGTATATGTTTTAACTTTCCACGATGTGGTTGAGAAATTCATCTTAGGTAGAAGCTATCCTAAACTTACGGTTTCCAGAGCTTATTTAGAAGCGGTTATTAAACAGTATAAAGAGCAAGGTTATACCTTTATAACTCCTGCTGAGGCGTTCAGAATGTGGCAACAGAATGGGGAATTAGAGGCGGCTAAATATATAATTTTACGGTTTGATGACGGCTATGATAGTTTTAAGGATATAGTTTTGCCTCTGTTGGAAGAATATGATATCTGCGCGGTGGTGGGGATAAATCTTGCTAATGTTAATGAAGCTAATAGCACTGATAAGGTTCGGCTTTTATCAGATAATGATTTAGCGATATTAGCCCGAAACCCTCGCGTTGAAATAGCCTGTCATGGAAAGTTTCATGACGGCAGTGATTTGAATCCAGAGGTAATGTTAGAAGCTATGGATGGGTTAGAAGACAGAATAGAGGGTCAAATACAAGAGGCGTATAATGTGGTTACCTTTATCCCTCCCTTTGGTTATGGGTCGCAAGCTATGCTTGATAGAGCATATGAGCAAGGGTTAGTAGTTATAGGCGTGCATCCTGAGCCGGTGAGTGATTTTAATGGAATGCTGGGTAGTTTTGTGATAGGCCGTCGGCATGAAGAAATGGACCTTGCCAGGAGAGACGGCAGAATGCTCACTTGGCTGGTGGGGCAGAAGTTGCCTTTATCTGTAGAAGTTGCACCAAAGAAGTTTACAACGATAGTTGCTGGCAGTCAGTTGTCGCCCCAGCAGATAGAGATACAACTGGTTTCAGGGGATGTTGATTTGTCTACGGTTAAAGTAAAGCTGCACGGAATACGGAAAGGAGTGTATGGAGATGAGGCGGTTATTCCGGTTATTATAGATGCTAAGGGAAACCAGATTACCGCTATACCTCCTTTCCATGAAGTAGGCGGATGGTGGACATTCATTTTGACAGTAGTTGGTCAGGAAGGCAACGTTTACAAAGCAAGCTGGGTCTGGAGAATAGAAACAGAGAATATGCGTCAGGCTGAATTAGCTCCTTTAGATAATGTGCTTGACCCGGCAAAACGTATGCCGGGGGTTACTTTAGATGAAGCGCAGGCTGCATATGGGGCGCTTTTAGAGGATTTCAATAGTTTAGATATCGTTCCTTGGGAAAAAGTTAGCCAGCATTTTGCACCAGCGATTACCTGGTTAAAGAACAAGTTTCCTGAAGCGAAAGTGAATGAGTATTTAGAGTTTATAAAGAAGGGAGGAATTCGCGCCGGGCCTTCATATGAGTTGTGCTCCTCATTGACTCCCACCGGTCTTTTCTTAAATAGAGCAATTCTTGATTCCCCACTCCTTTTACAACTTTCTCTTATTCACGAGTTCGGTGTTTATTTAGGTAACGAGGATAGTGATAACCTAGCTCTGGAAGATGAATATATCAAAACACAGTGCGCAGCAGACGTCACTGTACAAAAGGATAGCAACGGTTACTTCTGGGATATTGGTGGCAGAAAAGTTCCTTTTATAAACGCCGTTGTGTATTCTCCTACCGAGGTAGAATGGCCGGAATATTATACTGATAATTACTATGAGTTGTATAAAGCGCTTCTTTCAGAAGCAGAAGAGTTGGGAGGCAAGGCCCATGCTCAGGCACTTAAAGATAAGGGAATAGATGTCATTCGGATTTACAATCTCAGTTTAACCAATGAGGAAGATATCCGAAAATGCAAGGAGCTTTTCCGGTACGTATTTGCGAAGTATGGTATTTATGTTTTACTTGGTGATTTCTGCGGGCTTTTTTATGACCCCGAAGAAGACGAGAATTTAAAGGACCAATGGATAAAGGATGACGTAAAAATACTGGTAGAAGAATACGGGGCTGAACCCTGGGTGTTGGCAATGCTCTTAGGAAACGAAAATAACTATTTTCATGAACAAGGGCTGTTAAGGCATGTTTTCTGGATGAAAATAAATAAATCCATTGCGCAGTACTATCAGTTTATGAACGAACTGGCAAAGGTTGCCAAAGATACGTTTAAAACAATAGGAGTCACTAAACCAGTGGGGTTGGGTTCAGGAGATATTCTCTTGAAAGAGGTTAATTCTTTTGTTGAGTACGTTAAGAATTTTGACTATTTAGGATATAACGGGTTTAGATTGCCCGGGCGTATGGGGTTATACTTTAAATCGCTTAAACACCACGGGATTGATCTGGCCGTGGTAGTTACTGAGTTCGGCGTTCCTGTCCCGGAGCAATGTTTATGGGGGATATTTGAGTATGGTATTAATCCTTTTCAAGATCCAAAAATTCATTTGGAAAAAGTTGTGCCTCAAACAACCGACGACCCCGTTATTTTACTTGCTGCCGTACAAAAGAACTATATAAGAGGATATTATGATGAAGTTATTAAATATACAACCATGCTTATCAATAGAGATTTTAATAAGACAGTTTTTAATGATGAAACGCTGCCGCAAGGAGAAAGGACGAAAGAGCAGATTATCGCTGAAGCATTATTTTTCCGCGGGTTAAGTTATTATGTAACAGCAAGAGAAAAAGAGGCTCACGATGATTTCCTTCGTCTTTGGCGGGAATTTAAAGGAGTTGGAATTTGGAATACTCCCATAGGAGATTTGTCTTTAGAGGAAAGAGAATTATTATATTGGGAGATAAAAGAGGATATTGAGGCAAATAGTTATGGTAGGGGAGCGCAAAATGTTATAGGAGCGGCTGCCCATGAGTTTACCAATGAAGAGTGGTTGAATTTTCCCGCTAATTGCAGATGGTGGTACGGCCCGGCAGAAGAAATAGGGCATGGGGGATATCTTTTCCATTCGCGGGGTTTTAGCAGTATTTCAGAAGATGGGATTGAATTCTTCTTGCCAAAAGAGATAGATGCGCAGTGGTATCAGCAATTATTAGATATCTTTTCTGAAGAGAAGGGCATTTCTTATGATTATAGTGTTTTCGGTGCTTGTACTATAGATAAGGATGATAACGAAAATAGATTTATTGTTACATACACCGGCGAAGATACATGGGGCAATGTTACTTTGAATTTTAATACCGACTATACGATTACTTCTGACTCAAAATTGATTATTAACGCACAAGGAAATACAGGTGGCGAGCAGATAAGGATTTATCTTCTAACTGAGGATGATAAAGGAGGAGTAAGAGACGGTTTAATTACTATTTTGACATTAACCGATGAGATGAAAGCTTACAACGTAGACTTAAGCCATTTTAGTTCTTATAAAGTCAAAAGCATTATTTTGGAAATGGGGTCAGACTGGACAGATAATCAGGGCAGCCAGCAGGTTGTTGTTGAGGATATTTTCCCGATTGAGAGTGAAGAATTGCCTTGTGTTCTTGAGGCTCCCAACAGAGGGGGATGTTTCATTGGTAGTAATAGAAAGATTAAAGATGATGTCGTCAGTCAGCTAAGTGGGTTTATCAACCGGATACTGTGTAAAGAAACCTCTGTACACCCCAGGGGTCTACGGAGGTTTTATCTTGAGGCGGATGTTGATATGAGTAAGTTAAAAGAATTGATAAGTATTCTTGTAACTGTGGCGGCAGATGAAGAAAAGGCGTTTGCCAAAGAAAAGCTTAGCCGGATGCCGGGGCAAAAGGTAAGCATCTATTTAGGTTATTTAATAGCAGGCAATCCCTATAATAAAGCTCTGCACCAGGATGTTTTGGATATATTAGCGCAGAGGCAAGATGACGATTATGCGCTTAGCCAGCTGATTTGGTGGGTTTTCCATGAAGGAAAAGGAGCGGTTAATTGGAATGAGGCGGTTAGTGCGCTTAGAAAGATAAAGAACAGGAGGAAGAAAGATGAAATGTTTGAGGTTATTGAGACTTTGACAGATAGAAATTTAAAACGCTTGGCTATGGAAATTCTTTGTGATGAGTTGATTCAGCCTGATTATAGATTGCAGGGAGAAGATGAATGGCGGCTAATACTACTGTTGGATGATAAAGATCCGGTAATTTGTCTAAGAGCAATTGAAATTTTGGATGGGAGATGTAGCCAGTTTAGTATAGGTCCGCTTATAGAAAAGTGGTTTTATTTAACAGATTCCCGTCTAGATAAGATAACTGAGGCGATGGGTGGTGAGATAGATAGGGAAGCCTCTGATGCGATGTATAAAATTTCTGACAAGGTATATGAAGTGTTAAGGGGATATGTGTTTAAAAATTATCCTGATGAGTTGGTAGGGCATTTAATCGTAAAGTTAGAAGAGGGTATTTCTCCGTATATTTTTGATTTATTACCTTTGGAAGATATTTCAGATGCCATTCGGGTGAGAGTAAAGCAAGCATTGGTAGAAGAATTTAAAAAGGGAAACGTTTATCAGAAGTATAATATCCTTTGTATATTGAATAAGTATATTGATAAGGCAGATAATGAAATAGTGGAGTTATTAATAGAAACTGCGTTAGTTACTGAAAATATAGAGATTTTGCGAGAGGAAGCAATTGAGGGGTTAACGGTGTTTTGTACTGATGATGCGATAGATGCATTTATTAAGCTTTTAAATGACTCTCATCCGGCGGTACGGGCAGAAGCAGCAATGGCATTAGGAATGTGTCCAGCAGAAAGAGCAAGTAGTTATTTAATTGCGAGGTTTAAGGTTGAAAAGGTGCTTGGTGTAAAACCAGCAATTGTTTGGGCATTAGGTGAAATCGGCGGAGTTGAGTCAGAAAATGTTTTAATTAATGAGTTAGAGGCAGAAGCAGCAGAGGGAACTGTTGAGTATTGTGCGCTTCTTATGTCAACGCTGGGAATATTAAGGAGCCAGGCAGCAGTGAGAGTGCTTATTGCGTTATTGAGGGATGACCGGTTTAAAGGAGGGCCCAGGAATATAATAATAAAAGCTTTAGGAAAGATAGGTAATAAAAAAGCCACTAAACCATTATTGGGATTTTTGGAAGAACCGCTTTATGACCCGTTTTATAAAAATGAAGTCATTATTGCGTTAGGGCAGTTAAGGGACCCTATCGCAGTTAAACCGTTAAGTGAGGCATTTGAGGAATTTGATTATTATTCAAAAGAGTTAATTGTCAAAGCATTAGGAAAAATAAATAGTAAAGAAAGCAGGGAGTTTTTAGTGGATATATTGTTAGATCCCGCAGATGAGTATTTTCATGACGATGTGATAATTGTGTTGGGTGAAAGCGGCGAATCGTCAGTTATTGATGGTTTGATTATTGCTATGAATAATATTAACAGGTGGGATGAAGGGTATCAATGTGCCTCTGCAATAATTAAAATTATTAGACATGATAAAAATAATAGGAAAAGTAATATTGCCAAATTGATGCAGAAGTTAGATGATCCTAATTTTGCCGACAGGGCTAAAGGATACATTATCGATATATTAGGTGAGATAGAGGCAGTTGAAGCAGTATCCCATTTAATAAGGTTTTTAGGAGAGAATAAGTTAGTAGATGACGCTTCTGGAGCTCTCATAAAGATATATGCTGACGGCAAGAATCAAGAGGTGTGTGGTGCTGCAAAAAATGCGTTTTTAACCAGCTCTTCTGAAGATATAGCAGTAGAAACAGGAAGAGTTTTAGTGGGTATTGGTAGGATAGAGATAGTAATGCAGGCATTAGATAAAGCGTTGGACCAGAAGGATGTAGCGGCTGCGGTGCGGGCTATAAAAGTGTTATCCCAGTCAAAAGTACCTGAAGGTATTGATAAGTTGGTTGAGGTAACACAAAGAGGTAATAGAGAGATAAAGGAAGCAGTACTTAAAGCTATATTTTGGAGTTCGGAAGGAAAATTTATTCCTGTATTTATTGCCTCTTTGAAGTATTCTGATCGGTGGGGAAAGTATTCTGATCGGTGGGGAAAGAGGGATATTCTTAGACGATTAACGCAGTTAGCCGGAGTAAAGGAGGAGGCTGCGTTAAAAATAGCTGAGTCAGCAGCGGTTATTATTGAGGAAGTAGGGTCCGTAGATAAAGAAATGATTATCCAGTTATTTTTAGAAATAACTAAAGATGAGAAAGCAAAGCAAGTGTTAGTTACTACCTTGACGCAGTCCTATTACAAATATATAGATGCTATGGATTCAATACCTTGTAATAGTAAGGAAGCGGCAGCGTATATTGAGATGATTATTTTGTCCCTTGCCGAGGTATCATTAGGCGAAGCAGAGATGGTTATCCTTGAAGGGTTAAGAAGTGATAGGGAGATTTCGGTGTATACAGCAATGTATGGTGTAAAGTATGTGCTTTCTTCTGAGGTGGAGGAGGCATTACTGTCAAAGTTGGAGGATAAAAATATACATATTGTTTTTCATGCCATAAGGGAATTAAGCAGATATAACCTTGGCGAAGAAGCAATGCTTCCGGTTGAGAAGCTATATGAGAGGTTCAAAAAAGATAGAGAGAGCATTAAAACAGCAATTACGAATTGTAATGAGTGGAAATTTGGCAAGGCAAGTTTTGAAGCAGCGATGATAGGGCTGTTAGGAAGGATTCCTTCAGATAAAGCGCTGGATATGATTCTTGAAATTCTGGATTACGGCATCCTCATATCTGAGGAGGTAGGCTCAGATTTGTTCAATGTTGTTGCTATGGCCTATTTAGATTCAGGAGCTCCTAATAAAGTCTATTATCTGTCTCAGTTAATATTACCTAACCTGTTGCCTATAATTAAAGTTATAGGAATACTTGCATTGGGTAAACAAAGAGAGTTGGATTCGCATATTGTGGAGTATTTGGTTAAGCTGTTAGATATGCCCGATGAAACGGATCCGTTGGATGATTCGGATGAAATGGTAAAAAGTATGGTGGCTGCGGCATTAATACTAACTAAAGGCAATTATGCTTTTAGGGCGTGGTTAAAATTTGTAGATAAGTTAGTTAAGGAAGAAGATACCTCAACATGGGAAAATCATATTTCTTCCGACAATAAATATGGTTTATTATGGAGAGATCTTGTAGGGGTAGAGATCCACTATGAGATTATTAAAAGATTAGAAGAAGAGATGTTAACCGATAAAGGTTATCGAAACCATATTGTTAAAAATCCTTACCTTTGTTCTTTTATTGTGTCGCAAACCCAGTATAACAATGTAGTAGAGATATTAGGAAATGAACTTTTGAAAAAGAAAGACTATGAGATGATTAGTGAGATATACACGACATCAAAACCATTATTTAGGGCGTTAATAGGAAGAGGGTGCGTATCGGAGGCAAAGGCAATGTTTATAAATCAACAGGATGTTTTTGATAAACACGCGGTTATGTTAAGAATTTTAGTTGAGTGGGAAGAAAACAGAGACGTGGCAGCTCAGGCAATGGAGAGATTAATTGATAATAGAGAAATAGATGTATTAGGAGATATTATTCATAATACTTTCTCTAACGTGTTGTTGCCTGAGGAAATCTTAAGACTAGATGCGCGTAAGAGAGAAGAATTTTTAAACGTGTTAGTAGATATTGAAAACACGCCGTTCGTTAGATTTTCTCCAGAGGAACGTAATAATATTTTAATGTGTATTGCTTATGATTTTATACACGGGGGTAAATATTCTTTAGATGAGATAGAGGTTTTGTTGGAGAAAGCAAGAGCAGAGAAAGATAATAGTTTTGGAGAATTCCTCACCTCTAGCCTGATGCAAATTGCCGATTACATCCCACATATTGACGGTTTAAGAGCAGAAAACTTAGTAGAAAGAATAAAAGCATTGGATAAAGAGATATCCCCCCGGCCCAAATATCTGCCTGTTGATGAAATTTTAGAAGACGACATGATTAAAATACGGATGTATTTTTTAAATCATAAGTTTTTTGACCAGTGGAAAGGGCAGTATCTGGGGCAGAATTTTCATATCGAATATATTGATGGCAGAGAGTATTTTGTTTTTATCAGTGAAGACACAGACGTTACCGGAAGGTTGGTTACTACAAGGATTGAAGTGCCTAACCCACAGGAATGGTATAACGTTTTTGAGGCAGTTATTGACCCAACGGTAGATATTATTGCTTATTTTGGTCATTCTTGTGCTGGGTTTCAGTTGGAGGAAAGTTTAAAAGATGCCCCATTAGAAATGGTAGGTACCAAGATAATATTTATGGATAGCTGCCATAGTTTTAAGTATTATTACGGTCAACTCCATAATTTATATAAACAGGCCATTATTGCCGGTACCACAGAGATGACCAAAGGGACAATAGGGACTGTATTTCTTGAGGCTTTAAAGAAGGGGATTTTAGCAGGGGAGAGTATAGCAAGTATCAAGAGTAATTTTATTGATTGGGCGTATAAGACTAAACATCGGCGACATCCTTCTGATAAGCCGGAATATTATCTTATCACTCACGAAGGAGAAATAGATGTTAATAAATATGCCGACGACGACGGTGATAGTATACCTAACATCGATGACCCCAGATACGATTTGGTTGGTAGAGTAAACCCTGTAATTTACAAAGATATAACTTTTCGTTATGCCTTGGCTGAGCCAGTAAGGTCGCTTATAAATGTTGTCAATTATATGGAAGCGCGGTTCAGTGTTAATTCTTTCCTTAAGCATTTTAAAATTCGTCTTCCTACCGAAAGTAACGAGGGTTTTACGGTTAAAGGGTGGTTTCGTCATATAGAAGATTTACTCGAGGCTGTTAGAATAATACGTCAGTATGACTGGAATACCAACGAAGAATATTTTACCATTGAGATAAATACTGGATACCAGTTCTGTTATGATACGGGGTTAAAATTGTTGGCAATGTATGAAGCGTACCGCTACTTTGCTGATAACTATGAGATAAAGACAATAGACGGTAAAGAGGAGGTTGTTTATAAAACTGTATATGACGAACTTACCCCAGAGCAGAATCTTTGGGCATTTATTAAAGGGTTTGAGGTTCTGGCATTAGAGTTTTATGCTATGGGAGGAGAAGAAAAACAGCAAGAGTTAGAAGCGTTGTTTAATCAGTTTAAGGAAAAATATAATTTGCCGCAGGAGTTGACGTTTGACCTAGCAAATAAAGCGTACTGGGCTAAGGAGATAGCTGGGACAGAGTGGGCTGAGGATACCGATAGCGCTTTAATGCAGATTAAGAAATTGTTCGGTGTTGTCGAAAACGGGGGGGCTCCTGTTTCGTTGTTGAATGAGGGAGTAACCAGCGGTGCTATTCTTTTAGAGGATAAAGAGACAACAGGCTTCTGTCGGAAGGTGTTGTTAAAAGTGCAGGGTGATAGAAAAATACAGATGCCGGCTGATGCAGCGTCAAACAATGCTGATAGAGAAAAGGTTTTAGCTGCAATTAGAGCGCTTGAGCAGGGTTTCATAAAGGTGGATTGCGATGATTTACCGCTGGATTACATCATAGATATATTATGGGATATGGAAGGATTTAAAGGAATGAGCCGTAGTGAAATTGCCAGTTATATAAAGAGTTTAAATTTCGTGCGCGCTCCCCCATGCTGGCATGAAGAAGGCTTAAGAGTTGCTGCTTACAAGCGAGAAGGCGATAAAGAATACACGATTGTTTTACCTTCCGATAGTTTAGTTAACCCCGCCACTGCTTTAGAAATTGCCCATGATGGTTGGGCAGTTAAGAATGATAAAGTAGGCCATCCCGATAATCCTATAGAGATTATTTATGGAGAATATAAAGGAAAACCAATCCAGATTTGTGCCGTAAATTCTACGGTTATGGTATGGTGGCAAGGAAAGTTATATCAAAAAGATATGAGCATAGAGGTGGAGAATGAAACTCGTATGTTGCCGTCTAATTATGGGTTATGTGCGTTACCTACAAAAGTAAAAGGGTGGCGAGCAAGGATTAAAGTTAATGGTTTAGAAATTGAGATTGATAAACTCTATCTTAACCCGCATCTTTTAGGTAAATTAAAGAATTTACAGGATGAGTATACAAAGTTAGGGACAATTGAGGATCTAGGCAAATTTGAAGACGCTATAAATGAGCAGATAAAGATTGCGGAGAAACAAATTAAGCTGATTGACGCTGTAATGGTTGCGTTACCAGAAAAAATGAAAGAAAAAGTCCAAGAAGGATTAGAATTAATGAGATTTTGTTTTAAACAGGCAAAATGGGATTTGTTTGCTTTAAGGGAAGAGACTATGTCCCGAAGATTCGTAATATTAGCAATGGTCGCCATTATAGAGGGTAATTTGAGGTTTGCAGACAGTTGTTATAGCGGTGCGATTAACCGGTTAGAGAGAGCTCTGAAAGAAATGGAGCGGATTGAGGCAGCAAAAGATTATGCTATATTTTTTGGTGAAGATAATTTTTACATGAAAAGAGGTTGGCTATACGAACAGATAGGAGATATGTATTCAGTATGTAGTGAGTGGAGTAATAAGAAAAAAGAAGCTTTATCCAAAGCAAAAGAGAATTATCAAAATGCGCTGGGTGAATATATAAGAGTAAAAAAAGCAGAGGATTTAAGAAATCGTGTTCAAGAAAAGCTGGATAAGCTAAACGTTGATAAGGAGAAAAAACCGCAGCAGAGCCCCCCTGCTTTTGATTCTAATAAGAGTTATTTTGCGTCGATAATGAAATATATGACGTTTATCAATTGGGTATTGAGTTTTGTTGGTGACGCTGAGCCCGGGATGGCTGGTACGAGGAAGTCGGCATTTGGAGAGAGGACGAAAATATATAGAGAAATTGAAGCTAACCCCGGGGATGTTTGTTCAGAGAGAATCATTAGGAAAGATAAAGAAGGTAATGACACTTATGATTTAGCTACTGTTATGTATAGCCGTCAGGGCCGTTGGGTTATGGTTGAGCATACAGCGCTTAAGCCTTTTGTGTATAGAGTGAATGAGGGTG
>CP070797.1:351895-374724 GCA_020343495.1 Candidatus Omnitrophota bacterium
TTTGCTTCAAAAAATACGGTAGGAAAGTCTCTGCTTGACGCCTTGGGAATGGGCTTAGGTTTCAGCTGGGGCCTGTTTCTTTTAGGCTCAATACGGGAATTCCTCGGAGCAGGCACTATTTTAGGAATGCAGCTTTTGCCCACAGAGTATAACCCTTTAGTTATAATGATTCTTCCTGCGGGAGCATTTATCGTACTGGGGTTTTTGGTTGCAACAATGAATAAGGTAGAGAAGGGATAACATGAAAAATTTATTCTTAATCTTTATTTCAACGATACTGATAAATAATTTTGTCCTTACATATTTTTTGGGAATATGCCCTTTTCTGGGCGTGTCAGGAAGAATAGAATCTGCCTTTGGTATGGGCATGGCGGTTACTTTTGTAATGACTCTTGCTACAAGCATTAGCTGGCTTATATACCATAATATATTAACGGCTTTTAACTTAATCTTTTTAGAATACGTGGTTTTTATCCTTGTAATCGCATCGCTGGTGCAGATAGTAGAGATGTTTATAAGAAAATTTTCGCCGGCGCTTTATCAAGCATTAGGGTTATATTTACCGCTTATTACTACTAACTGCGCTATTTTAGGTGCGGCACTTTTTATGGTAGCAAAAAATTACGGGTTTGCCGAAGCAGTAACTTTCGGGTTTTCCGGCGGGCTGGGATTCTCTTTAGTCCTTCTTATTATGGCAGGGATACGCCAAGAGTTAAACTACGCAGATATCCCGCAGGTTTTTAAGGGAGCTTCTATTACATTGATTACGGCAGGCCTGCTTTCACTTATATTTATGGGTTTTTCCGGATTAATAAGCGCTTAATAAATCATGAACGATATTGTCATATCAATATTATCTTTAGGATTAATCGGCCTGGGGTTTTCTTTGCTTCTTGCTTTCCTGAATAAAAAACTTAGAGTAAAAGAAGACCCCCTCATTGAGAAAACCTTAAATCTCTTGCCCGGTTTAAACTGCGGGGCGTGCGGGTCTAGCGGCTGCCGTGCATTTGCCGAGAACATAATAAAACATAAGAAGATTTTCAATGGCTGCCTTCCCGGGGGTAAAGAGTTAAACGAAACACTGATTAAACTTTTAGGAATTGATGCGAAAGTGTCGGACCATAAACTGGTTTTAGTCTGCCACTGTGGCGCTGATAAGCAGCAGAAAAAGAAATCTCACAGTTACCAGGGGCCTAAGAACTGCGTAGCTGCGGATATCATCAGCGCAGGCTACGACTGCATATATAGCTGCTTAGGGTTTGGAGACTGTATAGAAGTGTGTCCTACGGCTGCGTTAAGTCTCAAAGATGAAAAAATCCATATAGACCAGGAAAAATGTATAAGTTGCGGCAGGTGCGTCAAGAAATGCCCCCGCCGGCTTTTTGAATTAACGCCCGCCAGGGAACCTATGGACAGTTTTTTTGTTGCCTGTAACAGTAAAGAGAAAGGTAAAAACGTAACGGCCGTATGCAAGAGAGGCTGTATTGGCTGCGGGATATGCACCAGAGTTGATAACTCGCCGTTTTATCTAAAAAATAATCTTGCCTACTTAGATTATTCCCGGATTGAGCAGTTAAAACCGTTAGAAGAAGCAAAAAGCAAATGCCCTACGAAGTGTATTGACAGGATAGTTCCAATAACAATATATGTTTAAAGAAACAGTAGATGTAGTAGAAGTAACTCCCCAAAAAGTGCGCATAAAATTTCAAAAACGGCCCATGTGTTCCTGCTGTAAATCCATACATATTTGTAACGTTGACAGAAAAGAGACCTTATTAATACCGAACACCAAAGGTATCCCTTTAAAAAAGGGGGATAAAATTGAAGTCGGCATAGAAGAAGGCAGAACCTTCTTTGCGGTAGTTATCCTCTTTTTAATACCGGCAGTTTTCTTCTTATCATTCTTAATACTTACCAGAGGGGAAAATAGCATTTTAAGTTTTTTTATTGCAATTTTTGCCGTTATACTTTATTATCTATGTGTAAGGAGACTGATTAAAAATAAAGATAAAATTTTTAATTTACGAATTTTAAGAAAACTATGAATTTGGCAGTGTTAGCTTCGGGAAAGGGGACGAATTTCGCAAGCATAGCCGCCGCCGTTAAAAAAGGCTATATCAAGGCTAATTTAAAAGTACTGCTTGTTGATAAGAAAGACGCTCCTGCCAGAGGTCGGGCAAAGAAGTTTGGAGTAAAAGATATATTCATAAATCCCGGGGATTACAAATCGCGCCTGACTTATGATAAGGCGTTAGTTAAAATTTTAAAGAAAGAAAAAGTAGATTTAGTAATCTTAGCGGGTTTTATGAGGGTTTTAACGCCTTATTTCGTAAAAAGCTTTAAAGACAAGATTATTAATATACATCCGGCGATGCTGCCTGCTTTCAGGGGCGTTGATGCAATAGAAAGAGCATTTAAGTATGGTTCAAAATTTACGGGAGTGACTATTCATTTTGTAGACGATAAAGTTGACCACGGCCCAGTAATTATGCAGGAGCCGATAAAAATAACACAGGCTTTGACGCTAAAGGAATTAGAAGCAAAAGTTCATAAACTAGAGCATAAATTGTACCCTCTGGTTGTAAAGTTATTCGTAGAGAAAAAAATAAAAAAACAAGGCCGCAATGTTAAAATTGGTTAGATATAGGCAGCTTAAAAAAGGGAAAATGACTTCCCTATTGTTAGGTTTAATTATTTTCTCTTTTTTTCTTTTAGGGTTCTGGGGTAAATTAGGTATAGTTAAGACAAAAGTGAGTAAAAATAAGGTAGAGACCGGAGAGATTTTTACTTATACTATAACTGTCAGGGGTGAATTTGACCAGGCAACGTTGTTTCTTCCCGAATTTGAAAATTTCAAAATCGTTTCTCAAAATGAATCAAAGAGTTACTCTATCAGAGGCACGGAAGAAAAAGTAGCACTTAATTTAACCTATCAGCTTTTTGCGCCTGAGGCAGGAGTTTTTACTATTGAGGGAGCAATTTTAAAAGAGAATGACCGGCGGTTTAAAGGCAACCCTATAACCATTGAAGTTAAAGGCCGTTCCCTTCAAGAGAAGAAAAAAATCCTTCCTTATATAGAAAAGGGGATAGATTTGTAAGGGGAGAATCCACTAAGAACCGCCGAGGAGTTCTTTCTTAGAATAACTATGTTGTCTATTGTTAACGGCATCAATTATTTCAATTTCAGAAATCTCATCAAAATCGCTGTAAATTTTTAATAATTTTCCGGCAGTTTCTTTCGTTACTCGCAGGGGGTCAGCTAAACCCGTTGCATCATCTTTTATGACTGAAATATCCAGGAGGATGCTTAGTTTACCGTTAGCATATCCGGTTTTTAGGTTATTTATCTGGAAAACATCTTTTGTTTGTGGCGCGGTAAAGTATTTGCGTACGTTCTGGTTTATAAGATAAGAAATAAACTCTCCCATGGTAAGGTTATATTTCTTAATATGGTAGCCCTGATAGTCACCTAAGGCTTGCGGGTTTAAGAAACTCATAATTACTTCTCTTTCCTGCCATTGCCCTAAAGATATAAACAGTTTCTGCATTTTCATCATGTCAGGGATAAAGCCTATATAATATAAATCGCTGCCTGATTTTTCTACGTCCGATACGACGAAAATAAAAAATGACGGCCGCTCATCCATGCTTAACAGAACCCTTGATAGAGCGAGAAATATCTTTCGCACGTTTTCTAAGGTTTCCTTCTCCCAGGAAAAATTATCGTCAAAAACTTTCTTAAAAGGCGCATATACCCAGATAGTATCCTGGACTAACCAGCTCTTAACGTTGATGTTAAATTCTTCCTCACAGATTTTTTTTATTGATTTATCAATGTCGCGGCGGGAATATGTAGGGGCGATAGTGCAAGATAAAGTTAATACTAAAGATAAGCTAACTAGCGCTGCTTTGAGGCCGTTCTTTACCATGTTTTTTAAATATCTCTACTATTTCATCATACTCTAATTCTTCTTTCTTAAGAAGTTCGCGGGCAAAGTATTCCAACAAATCTTTTTCTTTAGTTAAAATTTCTTCGACTTCCTTTAAACAGGAGCTTAGTATTTTCTGGACGTCTTCGTCTAACTTTTGTCTTATTTTTTCTGAAACCGTAAGGCCGTAGGTGGGGTGAAAAATCCCCGGAGTATAGAAATTGCCTAAGATACCGGTCTCACCCATTCCCCAGCGGTATACCATATTATGAGCGGTCTTCAACGCGTTGGAAAAATCTGTGTTTACCCCGCTTCCCGTAGAGCCGAACTTCAGCTTCTCGGCAACGTAACTGGCTAACGATGTTTTTATTGATGCCAGAAGCTGGTTCTTTGTATCTATATGGATTTCTTCGCGGGGGACAGGATGAGCGTATCCTAAGAATCCTTTTCTGGGAATGATTGATGCTTTAACTACGTCGGTTGTCGGATGCATCAAATAAGCTATTATGGCGTGGCCGGCTTCATGGTAAGCAACCCACACTTTTTCTTTTTCGCTTAGAAGAAGCCCGGATTTAAAACCGAATTCCACCCTATCGTAAGCCTCGGATAAATCTTTCATTATGGTAATTTCGCGGTTGTTACGCACGGCGATTAAGGAAGCTTCTCTCACCATATTAGAAATATCCGCCGGCGAGAAATAAACGGTTTTGCGGGCAAGAACAGCAACATCAATGTCAGGGTCATATTTAGTTTTGTCTAAATAATATTTAAAAAGATTTTTTCTATCTTCTAATTGCGGGTAATCTACGTATACTTTTCTGTCAAACCGGCCAGCTCTCATTAAAGCAGGATCCAGTTCTTCCTCGTTTACGTTAGTGGCGGCAATTATGACAATATTACTTTCTTCCTGCCGCAGGCCATCCAGTTCCGATAGCAACTGGTTTATCGTGGCGTTATGCGATATGCCGCCGCCGAAACCGCTTACCCCCACGCGCGGACGCGCGATAGAATCTATCTCATCAATGAAAACAATACAGCCGCCGTTAATATCCGCCAGCGTTCGCGCCTGTTTAAATAAACTTTTAATACGCATTGCGCCTAACCCGACAAAAATACCTACGAATTCACTTCCTACCGAGGGCAGAAAGGGAAGGCCGGTCTCAGTAGCGATAGCTTTAGCTAAATAAGTTTTCCCGCAGCCGGGAGGCCCTACCATAAGAACGCCTTTTATAACTTTGCCGCCGATTCTTTTTAACTGAGCCCTATCTTTTAATAATTTTATAACTTCCGATATTTCCAGTTTTACTGATTCCATGCCGATGACGTCAGACCATTTTACGTCTACTTCTTTTTCTTTTATTTTTTTCTGGCTTAACTTTGCAAACCCGCCGCCGAAGAAGAGCCACATATACATAAAGGAGTAGAATATAACAAAAACAAACCCCGTCACTATGCTTATAAATATTTGAAAGGGGATAACGGATAGGAACTGGCGTTTATAGAATGATTCTAACGAAAAGAAATTCCTCAAACCCACGATAAGCAGGATGATAAAAACCGTAAGAAAGACGACTCCTAGAACTGCGACAAGAATTTTTATCCAATGGAGTTTTATGGTTTTCTTTAATCTTTTGGCTCTGGTATTCATAAGCTTATTTTTAAAGATAACACATATCTTAGTTTTTGTCAAAGATTTAACACTTCTTAAAATATCTCTTGCTAAGGTAAGGGGATGTGTTACAATTGTTTAATATGAATTTTGAAGGTAAAACTCCCGACGAAATAATTTACGATTTTCAGAAGAAACTTAAACTGCGTATGCCTAAAACTTTTCCTCTGTTTTCCATCGTGGGAATTATTGCCGCCCTTATAGTAGTATTTACTTCCTTTTATACTATTCAGCCTAACGAAGTAGGAGTGCTTCTGCGGTTAGGCAAGTTTGTAAAGAATACCCAACCCGGCCTGCATTTTAAGCTCCCCTTTGGAATTGACAGAGTTTACCCTGTTAAAGTTGAATACATTTATAAGGAAGAGTTTGGATTCCGCACAAGAACCGCGGGAGTGAGGACTATTTACGATTCTAAGTCATATGCAGACGAATCATTAATGCTTTCCGGCGATCTGAACGTTCTAGATTTAGAATGGATTGTCCAGTTTAAAGTGAAAGACCCTTTTTACCTGTTATTTAAAATAAGAGACGTCCGTAAAACTTTACGGGATATCTCCGAATCAGTAATGCGAAAAGTCGTGGGAGACTATACGTTTAACGAAGTTCTTACGACAAAAAGGCTGGAAATAAATAATGATGTTCAGAAACAGATACAGCAAATTCTTGATTCTTACGAAACCGGCGTTCAAATCGTAACGGTTAAACTGCAGGACGTTAACCCGCCTGACCCGGTAAAACCTGCGTTTAACGAAGTAAACGAAGCAAAACAGGAACGGGAAAAGTTAATCAACCAGGCCTGGGAAATCTATAACCAGAAAATCCCTCAGGCTAAAGGAGAAGCGGCCAAAGTGATAAGCAAAGCCGAAGGCTATGCTCTGGAGAAGATAAATAATGCCGAGGGAGACGCAAAAAGATTTCTTTTGCTGCGGGAAGAATACGCCCGCGCTAAAGATATTACTACCAAACGCTTATATTTGGAGAATATGAGCGATATTCTCACAAAAGCAGGGAAGAAATATATAGTTGATCCAGAAGAAAAAGGGATTTTGCCTTTATTAAAATTAGAAGATGAAGACTAAAAAATTAAATTTTATCGTAATAGTAAGTATAATCGCAGTGATTGTGGTAATAAACTGTTTTTATATTCTTTCCGAAGGGTATCAGGTAATTATTACGCAATTCGGCAAGCCAATAGGCCGGCCTGTTACAGAAGCGGGCCTGCATTTAAAGCTGCCGTTCATTCAAAAAGTTACAACATTTGAGAAGCGGATATTAGAATGGGACGGCGACCCTAACCAGATTCCTACTAAAGATAAGAAATACATTTCTGTAGACACCACTGCCCGCTGGAAAATAAAAGACGCGCTTAAATTCTTTCAGTCGGTAAATGACGAAAGAGGCGGCCATGGAAGGCTTGACGACATAGTTGATGCGGCTGTAAGGGATGCGGTTACGTCCCATAATTTAATTGAGATGGTGCGTTCTACAAACAGGTTAATTACTGAATTAGAGAGGCTGGAAGAGGAGAAAGAGTTCGTTGAAGAAAGCGCTTTTGAAAAAGTGACCCTGGGCCGGGACAAATTAAGAGGAGAAATCCTTGAACGGGCAAAAGAGTTAGCTCCCCAGTATGGGATTGAACTGATTGACGTGCGGATAAAAAGAGTCAATTACGTGGAAGAGGTAAGGCTTAAAGTATATGAACGTATGATTGCCGAACGTAAACGGGCCGCAGAGCAGTACCGCTCCGAAGGAAGAGGCACGCGCGCAGAGATTGAAGGCCAAACAGAAAAAGAATTAAAAGGCATATTGTCGCAGGCCTATAAAACGTCTCAAGAGATAAAAGGAGAAGCTGACGCTAAATCAACCAAGATTTATGCTGACGCTTACAATAAGGACCCGGATTTCTTTACGTTCCGAAAAACGCTGGAAACTTATAAAAGTACGGTAGATACAGACACAACGCTTATTCTTACAACTGACAGTGATTATTTTAAGTATTTAAAAGATATCTCGCCAAATAGATAAATGAATAACGCGATTTTGTTAATTTCTTGCCCTGACAAAAAAGGAATTACCGCAAAAATTACGTCCTTCATTTTCCGAAATAACGGAAACATAGAACACGCTGACCAGCATATTGATTTTCAGACCAATACTTTCTTTATGCGGATAGAATGGGCTTTGAAAG
Organism: Candidatus Omnitrophota bacterium; assembly: GCA_020343495.1. Lineage (GTDB taxonomy): Bacteria > Omnitrophota > Gorgyraeia > Duberdicusellales > 4484-171 > JAHISK01. The sequence continues at coordinate 359,682 of CP070797.1, forward strand.
GTTTTCGCATAGCGAAGAAAGATATAAGCAAAAAGTTCTCATTGATAGCCAGGGAATTTAAAATGAGCTGGTCGCTTTATTTTACGCAAGAAACCCCCCGCATGGCAATTTTTGCTTCTAAATTAACTCATTGCTTATACGACTTATTATTACGACACAACGAAGGCCAGTTTAAATGTAAGATACCTTTAATTATCAGCAACCATGCGTCAGTCTCTAAAATCGCCAAAAACTTTAACATAAAGTTTTATTCCTTTGCCAAGACTCCCAAAAACAAGAAAGAGGTTGAAAAGGAAGAAATTAAGCTTCTTGAAAAAGAAAATATTGAATTAGTTGTTTTGGCACGCTATGCGCAAATTCTTACCTCGCAAGTAGTGGAGAAATTCTCTAACCGTATTATAAACATACATCATTCCTTTCTGCCGGCTTTCATAGGGCAAAACCCTTATAAGCAGGCATATCGAAGAGGCGTAAAAATTATTGGCGCAACCAGCCATTATGTTACCGAAAAGTTAGACGCCGGCCCTATAATTGAACAGGATACGGTGCGCATCAGCCATAGAGATATCTTGTCAGATTTAAAAAGGAAGGGCCAGGATTTAGAAAAGATAGTGCTAGGACGGGCGGTGCGGCTCCATCTTGAAAGAAAAATTCTTGTGTATAATAATAAAACCGTAGTTTTTGACTAAAAAAGCCTAAAATACAAACCAGTTGCAATATACCTAAAATTGTGCTAAATTATTATGCTTTTAGTCATAGGGTATATAGCAGTCTTCAAAATCTATATTTTAAGATTTAAGGAGGCAGAACAATGCACTTATCAAAAGTAGTATGGTGTTTTATTGTTATAATAGCCCTTATAAGCGGCTGCGCTCCTAGACAAGATACTGACGAAAAGAAGATTGTAATCTGGCATTGGATGAACGACAGGAAATCCGCTTTTGAGGAGCTTGCTAAAAGATACACCAGCCAAACCAACATACCCGTAAAATTCAAATTATTCTTTCCTCCTGACATATATTCTCAAAAAGTAATTGCTGCTGCCCGGGCAGGAAGCTTACCGGAAATCTTCGGTATCTTAGGAGAAAAGAAATCCTTAAGTTCTTTTATAAAAGCAGGCCATATCCTGGATTTAACGCCGGTTATGAAAGAAAATGCCAATGAATGGAAAGACAGCTTCTATCCCCAGACTTTACAAACAACCGTCTTTGAAAAAGGCAATTTTTACGACGTTAAACCCGGTATATACGGGGTACCTATAGATACCACGTTAATGCAATTTGTTTACAACAGAGAGTTATTCAAAAGGGCAGGGCTGGACCCTGATAAGCCGCCTCAAACGTTTGACGAGTTTATTACTTACGCTCAAACCATCAAAGATAAGTTAGGTGTTGACGGTTTTATCTGCGGATGGGGTGAAGGATGGCTGCTTAATTGTTTAGCTACTGAATGGGCAATCAATATTATGGATGAACAAAGGTTCATCCAGACATTAGAGGGTAAAATTCCCTATACCGACGAGAAATGGATACAAGTATTTTCATTATTTGAAAAGATAAAAGATTCGGGTATTTTAGCCGCTGATATAACAACGATGATTAATAAAGAGGCGGAAGATGCTTTTTCAAAAGGTAAAGCAGCGTTTTCTTTTAACGGCAGCTGGTCAGTTAACGTATATAAACAGTTGTCACCAGAGTTGGATTATGCGTTTTTCTCTTTACCGAAAGCAGCTAATGCTTCTTTTAAAATCTGGGGAGGAGCAGGTTCATCTTTCATGGTAAAAGCTAAATCTTCCAACAAAGACGAAGCCATTAAATTTTTAAAATGGCTTACCGCCAGAAAGCAGCAGAAGTTTCTTATTAAAAATACGAATAACCTAGCGGCGATAAAGGGATGCGAGCAGGATTTACCTCCTATTTTAAGCCCGCTTACCGATAATTTAGATAGGCTTACTCATCCCAATATCTGGCCTTATAATGAGGATTCACGAGTTATAGAAGTTATGAATAAGGGCCTGCAGCAAACTGTTATGGGAGTAAAGACGCCCCAAGAAGTAGCGCAGGAAGTCCAGCAGATAAAACAAAGGGTCGGGAGACGATGAACGCTTGTTTAAAAGAAAAAGGCGTAAACTTCTCATTTATTTTTCCGGCACTACTCATATTTTCGGTTTTTTATATTTACCCTTTTATTTATACTTTTATTTTAAGCTTTCAGCGCGGCGACGGCATATACATATCGGAATTTGTAGGGTTAGCTAATTTTAAAGAGGTTCTCTTCTACGATAAAGACTGGTGGCCTTCGATGTTTTACGGGGGCTTTATTACGTTCTTTGCTTTAACGTTTCAAAACGTTGTTGCCTTACTACTTGCACTGGCTGTTGATAAAGCTATAAAAACCGGCAAAATTTACCGGGTAATATTTTTTGTTTTATGCGTTCTTTCGGAAATAATTATCGGGTTATTAATGCGCCAAATCCTTATTTCTAACCCGGGGATTTTTAACCAGTGGTTGGATAAATTGGGATTAGGGTTTTTTCTCCATAACTGGTTGGATGCAAAAAAAATATTATTCCAGGTAGGTAACGTTAAAATAACCCATGCTTTGGTTACTACTGCTCTGGTTCACTCCTGGAAAGGCTTTGGCTGGGCGTTTGTGATCCTGCTTGCAGGTTTACAGGCAATACCTGAGCAATTATACGAATCAGCGCGGATTGACGGGGCAAGGAGCTATCAAAGCTTTTTAAATATTACCTTGCCTTTACTTACGCCGGTAATTGTCTTAGTTTTCATACTTACTATTCTGGGAACAATGCAGGCTTTTGCAATGATTCTTGCTTTAACCAGAGGAGCAGGCGGCCTTACGGAAGTCCCTGTAATGAGGATTTATAACCACCTGCGCGGCAGTCAAGTTGGCCTGGCATGCGCCGAGGGTATAGTTTTAGGCGTTATTCTTATAGCTATATCTTTTACAATGCTTAGAATTTCTAAATGGGTAAGGAGTCGCTGGGGTGTATTACCAAGTTAAAAAAGTAATAGTTCTAATACTGCTGCATACGTTTCTTTTAAGCGTGGCTTTAAGCTGTATAACGCCTTTACTCTGGATGCTAAACGCCTCATTTAAAACCGACACCGAATTTCGAGAAGATTTAGGGCTTAAAATAGCTTCCAGCCCCACTCTCGAAAATTATAAAACCGCCCTTACGGAAGGTAACTTAGGGTTTTATTTCCTTAACAGCGTTTTTTACACTTTTATTACAGTGTTGTCAATCGTGATGGTTTCTTCTCTTGCTGCCTACGGATTTTCCCGTTTGCAATTTCCCTGCAAAAATGTTATATTTTTCATGTTTCTTGCAGCGATGATGATACCTCTTCCTGCAGGATTTGTCCCTGTTTACATATTGCTGAACAAACTTCACCTGGTAAACAGGACCGGTTACGTCCTGGCAATGACAAATATAGGACTTTCTTTCAGTATTTATCTGTTAAAGACCTTTTTTGACCAGTTGCCGCGGGATTTAGAAGATGCCGCGCGTATAGACGGCTGTAACAAATTACGAATATGGTGGAACGTGGGGCTTCCTTTGGTAGCACCGGCATTAGCAGTGGTTATAATTTTTAATTCTCTAAACGTATGGAATGAGTTTGTTTTAGCATCTTTGATGTTCACCGAAGACAATCTAATGCCTTTGCAGGTAGGTCTGATGGAGTTTTACAACAGAAACATTATTCAGCATACCCTGCTTATGGCTTCCTTAACTATTGCTGCCGTACCGATAATTCTTCTATATTTAGTAATGCAGCGGCAAATCATTAAAGGAATCACTGCAGGAGCGATGGTAGGATGAAAATACTAGTTTATAATTCGCATATAGTACGTAGGAAAATACGTACTATTCTATATGTATTTGTGATGGCGATTTTGCTAACTACTAACTGCTTTTCACAGGATACCTCCGAATACGTAAATAAAGGCTGGGCGTTGCGGGGTAAAAAGGATTTCCAAGGAGTCTATAAAGTAACTGACGAATGTATTTTAAAATTTTCTGCGCAAGCAGATAAATTAGCCTCTGGTCTTGCTGATTTTCCCCCAACAGGAGATGAAGAAAGTTTCAAAATCATGAATGACGTTGCAACTTGCTATTTTATTAAAGGCGAATCTTTACGAGAGCAAGGCAAAGTAGAAGAAGCTATAGAGGCGTTTAAGACAATCCTTGATAAATATCCCTTTGCGCAGGCGTTTGACCCCAGAGGCTGGTACTGGTCACTAGCAGAAAAAGCTAAGATAGCAATAGACCAGTTACAAGGCAAAATCGTCAGACCAAGGGAAGAACCTGACATCATTGAAAAGGAAATTAAAGTAAAACTCTACGACGCCGGCAGTGAATTCCCCGTTAATTACTTAAAATACGGCAGATTCTTAAACCCCGGAACCAGAAATTATAAATACGTAATTGATAACCCCATAAGTTTAGCAAAAGCCGTAGGCGAAGGTATCTTTCCTAACACAAACTCCGTTAAGTTTGACCCTCAGTTTATAAAAGTTAAAAAAACGCTTTCTAAAGTTGACCACTGGAAAGTTCTAAATTCCAGAGACATGCGTACTGCTTTCTATAAATGGAACATAGCGCCGGAACCGCCGGGAGTAAAATTATTTTATATTGCTGACATTTTAGAACGAAGCGGCTATATTAAACCGGCAATAAAAGCTTACTATGCTATTTTAGTCCATTATCCCCGCAGTTACGGCTGGACCTACTGGCATACGCCATGGTATATCGGTAAAGCTGCTCTATACCGCCTAAAATATCTGTTAAGGGAAAACCCGAAATTAGGCCTTAGATTAGAAGATGCTTCCATAAAAATACTTAACGGCTATGATAACGAAATCAGAAACGACGTCTTTATTGTAAACCCGGGTAAACTTACGAAACTCTCCTTTATAGAGAGGCTACTACTACGAAGTAGAGGAATCCCGAAACGACAGAATTTAGGAAAAATCGTTGAAACCAGGGGAGGCGAAAGGGTTAAACTCGTAAAATATGAAAGTGGCGACTGGCAGATGCTCTTAAATAATAGACCCTTTATAATTAAGGGAATGACTTATGGCCCTACGCGGGTAGGAGAGTCGCCGGACGACGGCTCATTACAGAACTGGTCAACGCAGGATTTGAACCAAAACGGCTTAATTGATGCTCCTTATGAGGCCTGGGTAGATAAAAACAAGAATAATAGCCAGGATTTAACCGAAAAAGTAACCGGCGACTTCAAATTAATGAAGGAAATGGGGGTTAATACCCTAAGGCTCTATTATCAGCCCTTTACAATAAATAAAGAACTTATTGGACAAATGTACCAAAAATATGGTATATATATAATAATAGGCGACTTTTTGGGTAAATACACCTTAGGCAGCGGTGCTGACTGGGAAAAAGGCACTGATTACGACGACCCCACGGATAGGGAAAATATGCTTGATAGCGTTAGGGAAATGGTAGCTACATTTAAAGATGAACCCTATGTGTTAATGTGGCTGCTTGGCAACGAGAATGTGTACGGGTTAGGGTGTAATGCTGATAAGAAACCTGAGAGTTTCTTTAAGTTTGCCAATGAAGCGGCTTTACTCATAAAATCATTAGACCCTGAAAAAAGGCCGGTAGGTATAGCTTCCGGAGACAGCCTATTTTTAAACATCTTCGCCCAAAATTGCCCTGATATTGACGTATTTGGCACAAATTCTTATAGGGGAAAATACGGGTTCCTAGATTTATGGGACCAAGTAAAAATAGTTGCCGATATACCGGCAATGATTACAGAATACGGTGCTCCTTCTTATGCTAAAGGTTATACTATGGATGAAGCTGAAAGTTTTCAAGCAGGTTACCACCGCGCTAACTGGCAGGATATATATTACAACTCTTGCGGATATGGGGCGGCAAACGCCATCGGCGGTTTTGTTTTTGAATGGTTAGATGAATGGTGGAAAGCTTACGAGCCAGCTTACCATGATAAAAAAGGCCTTTTTGCCGGCCCTTTTTTAGACGGGTATATGCATGAAGAGTGGCTTGGTTTATGCAGCCAGGGAAACGGTAAAAAATCCCCTTACCTGCGCCAGCTAAAAAAAGCCTACTTTACTTATAAAAAGCTTTGGAAAAAATAACTAGTTATCCATGGGAGGCGCTGATTGATATAGAAAAGTTAGGTGGAGAAGGAGGTGATAATTAGCGCTTAGACAAAATTATACACATCGTACAAATAAGTCAGGCAATCTTTAGTTTATTAGAAATAAAAAAGTAAAATAATTAAGAGGAGGTTTAGAATGCGCAGATTATTAATATTGACAATATTATGTGTTGCTATCTTTAGCATCTCCGGTTATGGACAGGAGAAGAAATTCACTATTTATGAGGATAAAAATTCGCCGTCAAACCACTTTATGCCCAGCGGTTGGATGGGTGATTACGGCGATCTAAAATTCAACGACCAGGCAACGGATGAATATGCCTCAGGAGCAACCTCTATAAAGATAGGGTATACCGCAAAAAAGAGCCAGGGACAAGGCTGGACGGGAATTTACTGGCAATCTGCCCAAAATAACTGGGGCGATAAAGATACTGGTTTTGACTTAAGCGATTTCAACAAGCTGGTCTTTAAAGCAAAAGGCGTCAAAGGCAATGAAGTAATCAGTTTAGTTAAAGTAGGAGGAATAACAAAGACAACTAACGGCGATATGGTCGCTTACCCTGATTCTACAAACGTAGAATACGGCCCCGTACGCTTAACTAACGACTGGCAGGAATATTCCATTAATTTAATGGGAAAAGACCTATCTTACATCAACGGCGGTTTCTGTATCATTTTTAATGCTGACCATGTTGATGAAGAACAGATTATTTATATAGACGACATTTATTATACGCTTGACGAAAAATTAAAGAAAGAAGAAACGCTCCTGAATTTACCTTTTTACGTATATGCCGACGCTAATTCTTTAGATAACCATTTTATTCCCAGTGGATGGATGCCGGCTACTGCTTCTAATGATTTAAAAATGAATGTAAACTGGGAGAATTATCCTTTCAGCGGAAGCTCTTGCATACGCATAGAATATAAAAATAATTCGGGAACACGCTGGGCAGGAATTTACTGGCAGCAACCGGCAAATAACTGGGGAACCGTTCCCAACGCAGGTTATAACTTACAGAACGCAACAAAACTTACCTTCTGGGCAAGAGGAGAGAAAGGCGCAGAAGTAATAAATGAGTTCAAGATGGGCGGTATTTCCAGCGGCGAGTATATTGATTCTGACAGTGTCGGAATCGGGCCTGTTCAGTTAACTAAAGACTGGAAAAAATACGAAATTGATTTGCGGGGAAGAGACCTCTCCTACGTGATCGGCGGTTTCTGCTGGGCGACTAACATTGACGTAAATGATCCCGAAGGCATAGTTTTCTACCTGGACGAAATTAATTACGAATAAACACTAATATTAAAAATATAAAAAAGAAAGCAAGAGACAAAGAAAAGCTATTTCTTTGTTTCTTGTTCTTTTTCTTCAACAAACAAAAGTTAGGTAACCAATGAGAAAAATTTTAGTAACAATAACTATTAGTATCCTAAGTTTCCTTTTAATAACCAACTGCCGTCCGGCAACCCAGATAAATATTGAACAGCTAAAATCAGGCGGCTACACTTTATACGTAAATGATAAGCCTTTTTTTGTAAAGGGGGTGATTTATAACCCCACGCCTATAGGCAGCGGCTACGATTATGATTTTTACTCAGACCCCAATAAACCCTGGATGGATGATGGAAAGCTTATGAAAGAGTTGGGAATAAATTGTATCAGGGTTTACTCTGCCGGTAAAGATTTAGAAAAAGTAAAAGAATTCATAGCTGATATGTACCAGAATTTTGGAATTTATACGATTATGAGTGACTGGTTAGGATTATGGAGTTACCCGGCAGCAAACTATGCTGACGCAGAGTTTCAGAAAAAAATAGAGGAAGAAGTTTTAAAGATAGTCCATGCCCTTAAAGACGAAGAAGGGCTTCTTATGTGGATTTTAGGAAACGAAAATAATTATACTTTCTCGGGAGAAATAGGTTTTTGGACTTCTCCTGAAATCGAAAAAGAGACCGAACCTTTCAAAAAAATAAATAAAAAAGCCGAAATTTACTATTCTTTCGTTAACAGGCTCACCGCCAAAATTAAAAAAATTGATAAAACACATCCTGTTGCTTTAGGCAACGGCGAGGCAAATTTCCTTAATATTGCTTCGGGAGTATGTAAGAACATTGATGTTTTAGCAATAATTATCTATAGAGGAAAGACTTTCGGCAATCTTTTTGACAATATTAGGCGCACCTTTGATAAACCGATATTTCTTTCAGAGTTTGGCTGTGATTCTTACGATGCTTATAAAGAAGAAGAAAATCAGGCTGTTCAGGCTGAATTTTTGCTTTCTCAATGGAGGGAAGTTTACAATAACTGCCCTCTCAGCGGCAACCAAAAAGGGAACTGTATCGGAGGGGTAACCTTTGAGTGGAACGACGAATGGTGGAAACACAACCAAGGTTACAGGCGTGACTGGAGCATCCATAACACCGAAGGCGGATGGTCTCAAGGGGCATATTTTTTTGATAACCGCGTAAAGAATAACTTGAACATGAACGAGGAATGGTTTGGCATCGTATCTTTGAACGAAGATTTAGAAAACAACATTAATAAACGGATTCCTAAAGAATCTTTTTCTATCCTAAAAGATTTCTTTGCTGCATTAGGTAAAAAAAAGGGGCAGCAAAAGAATACCCAACTCACCGGCAAATAAATACGCCGTTTATGATTTGGTCTTGCCGTATATTTTTTGAGATTCCCTGCCATTTTTCCTCTATTAACGATTTGGTATAGCGATTAAAAATAATTGACAGATTAAGGATTGGCGTTTAAAATTTTCTTCTATGCTGTGTCCGGATTTCAACCCAACGTCAGGAAAAGACGTTAAAACCGAGGTGGAAAGGAGGGAGGATGAAAAAAAGCGTAACAACTATTATCTTACTATGTGTTTTTTTATTGCCGGTTAAGGGGTATGCTTTAGAAGCAATAGAAGTATTTTCAGGATACTTGAAGGCTAACATCCGGGATAAAAATGCATATGCCGGTATGCCGTTATTTATATCTTTTAACTTTGACGCAAAACCAACGTTTAATACTATTGGAGTAAACCCTAAAGGAGATTTACATTTTATAGTTGAACCGTTTCTAAATACTATAATATCTCCTGATAACAACGTTGAAATTGGAAGCAATTTTTTAATAAAATATGCTTACCCTCTTACTAAACGGCTGCATCCTTACGTAAAGGGAGGCTTAGGCGTTCTTTTTATGACGCAGCATACACGGGAACAATCTACGCAATACAACTTCCTTCCCCAGGCAGGGGGCGGGATACATTTTTTTCTTAAGGAAACCATAGCGTTAAGCTGTGAATACCGCTACCGGCATCTTTCTAATGCAAGTTTTAAGAGCCCGAATAAAGGCATAGATACTAACTTGATTTTATGCGGTATATCTTTTTTTTATTAAATGTTTAAAAAATGATAAGAAAAGCAAAAATATCTGATGCGGAACAGATACAGTCACTTATACATTTTTGGGCAAAACAAGGAAAAGTATTAGACCGTTCTTTAAATTATATCTATCAAACCATAAAAGATTTCTGGGTTTACGAAGATAAAGGAAAAATTGTCGGCTGCTGCGCCCTGGGAGTTGTGGGATGGAAAAATTTAGGAGAAATAAAATCTTTAGTAATCCTTAAGCGTTTTCAAAATAAAGGTATCGGAATTACCCTGGTAAAAAAATGCATAAAAGAAGCTCACTCGTTGGGGATAAAAGGCATATTTGCTTTAACTTTTGTGCCTAAGTTTTTCCAGAAACTAGGATTTAAGAAAACATCCAGGAAAAAACTGCCTCATAAGATTTGGAGCGAATGCATGAATTGCGTATACTTTCCCGACTGTAAGGAAGAAGCGGTTATATTGAAGTTATAGGCTTATTTGTTGAAATAAAAAATCCCGCAAATAAAGTCTTAATTTAGCTAAAAAATATATGTTTTCTACCAGTAACTTAACGCTTATAATTTTAAACTTAAAGAAGGAGGAGTTATGTCGTTAGTTGATTATGCTTTCAGCGAAGAACAAAAAATGTTAAAAGACCTATGCCGTCAAATTGCTGAAGAAAAAATAAAGCCGGTTTGCCGGCAGTACGACGAGGAAGAAAAGTTTCCTGAGGAAATAATGAAGGTTTTAGCTCAATCTGACTTGTTTGCAATTTGTATCCCGCAGAATTACGGAGGAATGGGCGGCGGCCTGCTGGACCTATGTATTGCAACAGAAGAAATTTCCCGCGTTGACGGAGGAATTGCTGCCTCCTATGCCGCCTCGTTTTTAGGGATGTTTCCCATTCTTTTGTACGGGACCGAAGAACAGAGAAAGAAATATTTACCGGATATAGCCAGCGGCAGGAAATTAGCTGCTTTTGGCCTGACAGAACCCGAAGCCGGCTCTGACGCTGCCGCCATAAAGACTACCGCAAGCAAAGACGGCGACTACTATATTTTAAACGGCACAAAGCATTTTATCACTAACGGCGGCGATGCCCAGATCAACACGATTGTTGCTGTTACAAATAAAAATAAAGGCCCCAGAGGCATTTCTTCATTCATTGTGGAGAAAGGCCAAGAAGGCTTTACTTTTGGCAAAAAAGAAGAAAAGTTAGGCATCCGCGCTTCTTCTACCCGAGAGTTAGTATTTACTGACGTAAAGGTAAAAAAAGAAAACCTCTTAGGAGAAAGAGAAGGCACAGGATTTATCTCAACGATGAAGACTTTTGACCAGTCCCGGCCGGGAGTTGCTGCTCAAGCCGTAGGCATTGCCCAAGGAGCGCTGGAAGAAGCAACCAAATACGCGCATAGCCGCATTCAGTTTGGCAAACCTATAAGTTCTTTCCAGGGTATACAATGGATGCTTGCTGATATGGCATCGAAAATAGAAGCAGCCAGAAGCTTAGTCTACAGTGTTGCTTCCATGGTAGATAGAAAAGTAAAAAACGTCGGGGGAGCTTCTGCAGCAGCAAAACTATTTGCTTCTGATGTGGCTATGGAAGTTACTACCAACGCCGTTCAAATATTAGGCGGTTACGGGTATATGCGCGATTATCCCGTAGAAAAATTTATGCGTGACGCAAAAATAACGCAAATTTATGAAGGGACTAACCAAATCCAGAGAAATATTATAGCGTTAGACCTCCTGAAAAGATACGCAAAGTAAAAATTAAGAGGCAAGATGAAGAATATTTATTTAGTGGGGTTTATGGGCACAGGAAAAACTGCCGTGGGTAAACTGTTGTCTAAAAAATTATCTAAAGAATTTATAGAAATGGACGATTTAATTGAAAAAAAAGAAGGGAGAAAAATCGTTGATATTTTTGCTGCGTGGGGAGAGAGCCACTTTAGAAAGCTGGAGAAACAAACTTTAGAAGAAATTTCCCATAAAACCGATTTAATAGTAAGCTGCGGGGGAGGCCTTATTTGCAGCGACGACAATTCAAAAATACTTTTAGAAAGCGGCACCGTATTTTGCCTTACTGCAACTGCACAGACGATTTATAACCGGACAAAAAGACACAAACACCGGCCGCTGCTTAACGTATCAGACCCCTTGCAGGAAATAAAAAGCCTGTTAAACAAAAGAAAACCTTATTACGATAAAGCGCATTATTCAATTGATACTGAAAAAACATCTCCGCAAGAAGCGGCAGATAAAATAATTGAAACGTTAAACAAAAATTAAAAATGACTAAACAAGGGTTAATTTTTCTTAATTTACTGAATATATCGCCTAAGAAAATTTATGATATTATCTCTGCACTAGGAGACCCTCAAAGAATATTTGCAGAGACCGAATCTTCCTTACGCAGGATTCCTTCGTTAACCGCCAAAAATATTGCTCAAATTACGAATTTAAGAAAATCAAAAGTTCTTGATAAGGAATTGCTCCTTATTGAGAAAGAAAAAATAGACATTATTGATATTTTTGACGAAAGCTACCCGCCTCTCCTGAAAGAAATCTCTTACCCGCCGCCAGTGCTTTACCTTAAGGGAGAGAAGTCAGTGTTTAAGAAACCCTTATTTGCAATTGTGGGGACAAGAACACCTACTTTATACGGAATTTCTACAGCCGCCCGGTTCTCTTATGAATTATCTGCTAGCGGCCTAGTTATTGTATCGGGCCTAGCGCGGGGTATTGACACTGTAGCCCACAAGCAAGCAATAAAGGTAAATGGAACCATTGCCGTTTTAGGCAGCGGCCTGCTTAATATTTATCCCAGAGAAAATAAAAGGTTAGCTAAGAAAATAACTGAAACCGGTGCGGTTATATCTGAATTCCCTTTAAATACGCCGCCGCTGCGCCATAATTTTCCCCGTCGAAACAGGATTGTAAGCGGGTTATGCTGTGGGGTGCTGGTAGTAGAAGCAGCTGGCCGAAGCGGAGCCCTTATTACTGCCCGGCTTGCCTGCGAACAAAACCGGGAAGTTTTCGCTGTGCCGGGTAAAACAGACTCTTTCTTAAGTAAAGGAACGCATTTACTTATAAAGGAAGGAGCCTGCCTTACCGAGTCTATAGACGATATATTAGATGAATTAAATATAAGACCGGTTTCTCAAAAAATGTGTTATAATCGTAATTTAACATCGCAAAAATGCGAATCCCAATTAACGGCAATATGAGTAAATATTTAGTTATAGTTGAGTCGCCTACAAAAGCAAGGACTATTTCTTCAATATTGGGAGCAGACTATCAAGTCAGCTCTTCAATGGGCCACATCGTAGATTTGCCCGCACGAAGGCTTTCGGTTGACGTTGAGGCAGGGTTTGAGCCTTCTTACAAGGTTATTAAAGGCAAAGAAAAAATTATTTCTCAGTTAAAAAAAGAAGCTAAAAACAAAGAAATCATTTATCTTGCCACTGACCCCGATAGAGAAGGAGAAGCTATCAGCTGGCACATCCAGTACCAGTTATTGAAAGTAAAGAAAACATCTAAAGCTAAAAAAACTAAAAAGAAAGAACCTTCGATTAAACCAGAGAGTTTTCGGCGTGTAATATTTCATGAGATTACTGATGACGCATTAAAAGAGTCCTTTCAAAACCCGGGTTACGTAAATATGAATAAGGTGAATGCCCGGATTGCCCGGCGTGTTTTAGATAGAATTGTGGGGTATTCTCTTTCGCCCCTGCTGTGGAAAAAAATTGTAAGGGGGTTATCTGCGGGAAGAGTCCAGTCCGTCGCCCTGAAATTTATCGTTGAAAGAGAAAAGGAAATCAAAGACTTCATTCCCAAGACTACTTACGGAGTTGAAGCAAAATTTAGGGCCGGCGATAAAAGTTTTAGCGCAAGACTAAGTAAATATAAGGACCAACCTCTTCCCTTTGAATCCAAAGAAGAAGCCCAAAAATGTATTGAAGAGATAAAAAAAGGGGGATTTTGCGTAAGCCAGATATTAATAAAGGAAGTAAAACGAAAACCTCCCCCGCCCCATACAACTTCTTTACTGCAGCAGGAAGCATTTAATAAACTAAGGTTTTCTTCCCGCAAAACCATGCTTGTTGCCCAAAAATTATATGAAGGCGTTCAAATAAGAGAAAGAATCGTCGGCCTTATCACGTATATGAGGACAGATTCTTTCCATGTAAGCCCTAAAGCCAAAGTGAAAGTAAAAGAGTTTATTAAAAGCACTTACGGCCAGGATTACTTGCCCGACCAAGAATATCAATATAAAACCAAAAAAGGAGCGCAACTTGCCCATGAGGCAATCAGGCCGACCGGCATCAGGCGCCAGCCTCATGATTTAGAGAATATTTTAACTGACGATGAGGCAAAATTATATAACTTAGTATGGCGCCGGTTCATTGCCTCTTTCATGAAAGAAGCAATGTACGAAAACACAAAAATTGTTATTTCGTCGGGCGAGGCAGAATTTACTGCCGAAGGAAGAAGAATTTTATTTGAGGGGTTTCTAAAAGTAAGCGACAAAAAAGAAGATATAGAACAGGAGAGCCTGCCCCAACTAAAAGAAAAACAAACGTTAACGTTAGAGGATGCAAACATTAGCGAACACACCACAAAGCCGCCGCCTCATTTTAACGATGCTTCTTTAGTAAAATTACTGGAAGAAAAAGGAATCGGCCGGCCCTCAACCTATGCTCCCACTATATATACGCTCATTATAAGGCATTATATGAATAGAGAAAAAGGGTATTTTATCTCTACAGAGTTAGGAGAAAAAGTCACAAAACTATTAAGTGAATATTTTTCTGACGTTATAAATGAAAACTTTACTGCTTCCATAGAAGAAAAACTGGATGAGGTCGAAGACGGCCAGATTGAATGGAGGCGTATCCTGCAAGATTTCTACCCCGTATTTAAAAAAGATATTGATAAAGCTATGGAATCTATCCAGAAAGAAGTTGAATTTTCTGATAAAACCTGCCCTCAATGTGGAGGAAGGTTAGTGATAAAATGGTCAAGAAAAGGAAAATTCTTAAGCTGCGAGAAATTCCCGGAATGCCGCTATGCCGAAAGTATTACTACGGGAGTGAGCTGTCCTGAGTGTAAAGAAGGAAAGCTAATCCAGAGGCGGAACAAAAAAGGGCAATTTTTTTACGGATGCAGCCGATTTCCCGAATGCAGATACACTAGCAGGAAACTGCCACAGGAACAAAAACCAGAGGAAGAAAAAAAAGAGTAGCTTTCAGGAATGCTGAGAGCTTAATATTATGTTCCCATTTTCTTACTATACAGATAAATTCCTAAATTATATTACTGTTGAAAAGAACTACTCCCACCATACCCACATCAACTACCGCGTTGATTTAAAAGAGTTCCGGGAGTTTCTTGAGTCCTCAAATACTACCGATATAAAAAAAATTGACTACTTTTTGTTAAGGAAATTCCTGCGGATTTTAAATGAGAAAAACTTAAAGAAAAAA
>CP070797.1:374824-396940 GCA_020343495.1 Candidatus Omnitrophota bacterium
GAGAGAAGAAATTACTTTAAAAAATATTATCGGTGAGGATTTATTAAACGAAATTCAGCGTAGTTATTTAAACTATTTAGAGTCGTCAGCAGCAATATATGAAGTAGACGGCAGTTACGCAGCAGCATTGTTCAGTTCTGAATACTGTGATTTTTTGAATTCTTCTTCTAGGAAGATGGCAGGAGAGACCGAGGATGAGGCTATAAAAAGTAAGAAATGGATATGCCATCAGGATTGTTGGGCGGTTTCTTTTAAGGCGATTAAAGATAAGAGACCTTGCGAAGTGGAGTGTTCGGCAGGGATAAAGATATTTGCCGCGCCGGTAATAACCGGCGACGGTACGGTAATCGGCTCAAACAACGCCGGGGTTTCAAATCCGCCTACCGATGAAGAAACAATTAAAGATATTGCTCAAAACTATAATGTTGATTCAAAACAGTTATTGAAAATAGCAAAAGAATATACTCCTAGGCCCCAATATGTATTTGAGGCGGCAAAGAATCATATACTGGTGGCGGCGAGAGTTATCGCTGAATTTTTTTCACGCAGAATAATGGAAAATGAGGTAAAAGAGGCAGTTGAAGAATGGGATAGCACCTTCAATGCCATATCAGATTTAATATTTATTCAGGATAAAGATAATAACATTATCAAAGTAAATAAGGCTTTTGCTGATACATTAAAATTAGAAGTTGGTGAGATTGTAGGAAAAAAGTGTTATGAAGTATTGCATAAGTTAGATAAACCCTGGCCGGATTGCCCTTTTAAAGAAATCAAAAAGAGTAAAGAACCCATGACTCAAGAAGTAGACGACCCTAGTATTGGTATGCCGCTTTTAATTACAGTTTCGCCTATTTTTGATAGTAAAGGAGAATTTGTCGGGTCAATTCATGTGGCTAAAGATATTTCCCTACAGAAGAAGGTTGAGGCAGAGTTAAATAAGAAGATATACGATTTAGAAAAGTTTCATAAATTAGCTGTAGGAAGGGAATTGAAGATGATAGAATTGAAAAAAGAAATTAAAAAGTTAAAAGGGGAGAAATGGCCGGAATGATACTTGAAACCTTTGCGGCATTTTTCTAAAAATAGGTAAAGAAATGAAGATAAGCCAGAAGCTGATTTTGGTATTTATAGGAATTGTTTTAGCGTTTGTAATTGCAGCTCAAATTTCCATTAATATAAGCAGGCAGGCGTTAGAGGAAACTATCGGGGAGAATTCCGCAATGTTAACGCGGGAAATAATGGATAAAATTGATAGAAATATTTATCATAAGATAGAACTAATGCAGATTTATACGAAAGATTTAATCTTACAGGATGCTCTGATAAAATCAAATGAGGAGTTTGGGCAAATAGAAAACATTGAAGAGTATATTAACCAGAAAGACGAAGAATGGGTTGCTACGCCTGCCGGTAAGTTAAACCCTTTTATTCGGGGATTGATTGATAATAGAGCGTCAGAAGAGCTGATAGAGAAAATTAATTTTTTAGAAGAAAAGTATGATTATAGAGTTTTTAGCGAGATATTTGCGGCAAATAAGTATGGGGCAGTCGCAGCTTTAACTCAGAAGACTTCTGATTATTACCAGGCAGATGAGCAGTGGTGGCAGGCAGCAAAAGAGGAGGGGGTACATGTAGGAGATATTGAGTATGATAGGAGCGCCGCTGTTTACTCTATAGATATTTGTATCAGGGTGGAAGGAGAAGCCGGGGATTTCTTGGGGGTTCTGAAAGCTGTTTTAAATATAGAAGAAATTGTCAGCACGTTTAAAGAGTTAATATTTGCGGGTAGTACATACAGGCCCGGCAGTGAAATGTCAAATTTTAAATTAATAACTGGAGATGGAAGAGTAATTTTTTCAACAGAACCAGGATTTGAGATATTTGAAAGGTTAGGGGATCAAATAATAGCAAATTTTGAAAAAGAAGAAGAGCATTTGGATTATTTTGTAGTAAGAGAACTTAAGGATAAAGGAAGAGAGAAGTTGTTTTCTCATTCCCATTCTAAAGGATATAGAGATTATAAGGGCGTGGGGTGGACTTTGGTGATAGAACATGATACAGAAGAAGTATTTGCCCCTGTTAATAAGTTAAGCAATATTCTTTGGGGTATTTCAGGGATAGTAGTAATAGTTGCTTTCTTGGTTGGTTTTTTTATTTTCTCCGCCATAGTAATGCCTCTTAGAGAGATTACCTATGCCGCGCAAGAAGTAGGAGGAGGCAAGTTAGATGTTAAGATAGAAGTCAAATCTAAGGATGAGGTTGGGCAGTTGGCAAATTCTTTTAATAAAATGACTTCTGATTTAAGAAAAGCACAAAACGAAATTAAAAATGGGGCAAAACTCCTGGGGCAGAAAGTGGAAGAGCGCACGAAAGAATTAACAGCAGTTAATGAGGAGCAAAAGGAAATAAAACAGGAGTTGGAGAAAAAAGTAGATCAGCTGCAGCGGTTTAATAAAGCAGCTGTGGGAAGGGAAATGAAGATGATAGAGTTAAAAAAAGAAATTCAAAGGTTAGAAGAGGAGCTAAAAGCGTATAAGCAAGGCAAGAAGAAGAAAAAGGCATAATATGGCAGAGAAAATGGGAGTGATTGAATTGTTGCTGAAACAGGGGTTGATTACTCGCCAACAGGTGAATAAAGCCGAAGAAGAAGTTAAGCGCACAGGGCTGACTATTGAGAGCGCGCTTGAGAAATTAGGAATAATTACCGAAGAAGACATTGCTGCTGTGCGGGCTCAAAGTTATGGTATCCCTTATATGGATTTGAAAGATTATATTATAGATGGAGAGGTAATAAAACTAATTCCCGAAGATTTAGCGAGGAAACATAAAGTAACCCCGCTTTTTAAAATCGGCGGCAGCCGTCTTACCGTGGCAATGGTTAATCCCCAGGATATTATGGTTATAGACATAATCAGGAAAGTAAGCGGTATAGATTTTATTGAGACCGTTCTATCTACCGAGAAAGGAATTCAAAGAATTTTAGATTCTTATTACAGTGTTATCGGTTCTTTTGATGAGATAGTTAAGTCTATAGAAAAGGCAGATATTACCACCCCTGCCGAAGCAGGGGCGCAAGAGGCGCCTGTTATTAAACTGGTTAACATACTAATCATGGAAGCGTATAAGAGTAGAGCATCAGATATTCATGTTGAGCCGGAAAAAGATACGGTGAGAGTCCGTTACAGAATTGATGGGATACTTTATGAGAAGCATGTTTTCTCTAATAAGTTACGGAATGCTGTTATTTCCCGGATTAAAATTTTATCAAATATGGATATCGCCGAAAGCCGGCGGCCTCAAGACGGCAAAGTCCGTATGAAGCTTGCCGATAAAGACTTAGACATAAGAGTTTCTACTTTTCCTACAGTTCATGGAGAAAACGTAGTAATGAGGTTGTTAGACAAGACTTCTGTCCTCCTGGGATTGAAAGATTTAGGGTTTTCGCAAAGCATTTTAGAAGATTTTACAAACCTTATCCGGCGTCCTAACGGGATTATTCTTGTAACCGGGCCTACGGGAAGCGGTAAAACCACAACGCTTTACGCGGCGGTGACAGCGATTAGTTCTATGGAAAAAAATATCATCACGATTGAAGATCCCGTTGAGTATGAACTACCTTTAATCAGGCAGACGCAAGTGAACCCTAAAGCAGGTGTTACTTTTGCTAACGGGATGCGTTCAATTTTACGTCAGGACCCTGACGTTATAATGGTGGGAGAAATTCGGGATAAAGAAACAGCGGAAATCGCTATTCAGGCGGCGTTAACAGGGCATTTGGTTTTTTCTACTCTGCATACCAACGATGCTTCCGCTGCTTTAACCCGGATGCTTGATAGAGGAGTTGAATCGTTTTTGGCTTCTTCTTCTATTATAGGAGTTTTAGCACAGAGATTAGTCAGGGTTATTTGTTCTGATTGTAAAGAAGAATATAGGCTTGGCAAAGAAGAATTGAAGAGTTTAGGTTTATTAAAACTCTATCGCGGAAAAGGTTGTTCGAAATGTATGAATACAGGCTATAAGGGCAGAGTGGGTATTTTTGAATTATTGGTTGTTGATGATAATATTCGCAAGCTCATTAATGCCAGAGCACCGGGGGATGAAATTCGAAAGCAGGCTCTCAAAACAGGGATGGTTTCTTTAAAAGAAAGCGGTCTGCAAAAAGTCAGGCAGGCAATTACCACAATAGAAGAGGTGTTGAGAGTGACGCGGGAGGCGTGATGCCTACATATTTTTACAAAGCGCGGGATTCGGCAGGCGAGCTGGTTACGGGCTCTGTGGATGCGGATGGTAAAGAGCAGCTTATTGAGAAGCTGCGCCAGATGGGTTATATAACCACACAGATTAAAGTGGTTTCACCGGGCATAAAACAAGAGACGATATTTGATGGGTTTCAAAGAGTAAGTAGTGAAGATATGATTATTTTTTATCTTCAGCTTTCTAATATGATAAACGCAGGTATCCCTCTTTTAATGAGCCTAGGTACCGTTGCCGGGCAAATTGAAAATAGAAAACTAAAAAAAGTTATTGGCATGGTTTCTCGGGAAGTAGAGGCAGGAGAGAGTTTTTCACAGACTCTCACCAAGCACCCGCGGATATTCCCTAAACTTTTTGTAAATATGATAAAAGCCGCAGAGGCGAGCGGGAAATTGGATGAGGTGTTAAGCCGCTATGTTGAATTTGCAGAAGCACAGGCAGATTTAAGACGCCAGATAAAAGGAGCGCTTTTTTATCCGGCTATCCTTTTTTTTGCCGCACTAACTGTTATTCTTTTTATTGTAACTTATATTATTCCCCAGTTTGCTGAAATTTTTATGAAAACCGGCATAACGCTTCCGATGCCGACAATTATTTTATATAAAATCGGGATAGGCATTAAAAAATATTGGTATATTATAATATTTAGTGGTATGATTTTTACTGGAGCAGTAAGATTTTACATAAACACAGGAGCGGGAAGGCTTAACTTTGATAAATTTAAACTGAAGCTTTTTATACTGGGATCGGTTTTTCGAAAAGCAGCTATCATCAGGTTTGCCCGAACCTTTGCTACACTTATTGCCAGCGGGGTGCCTATATTGCAGGCATTGGATATCGTTAAAGAAGTAGCAGGCAATGAAGTAATAAGCAGGGCTATCACCGCCGCTGCCGGCGTTGTTGAAAGAGGGGAGCCTCTCGCCCAACAGCTGAAGGCAACCGGGCAATTTCCGCCGGATATTATACAGATGATAGCCGTGGGAGAAGAAACCGGTAACTTGGACGGAATGCTTGAAAAAAGCGCAGCCTTTTATGAGAGTTCTTTAGGATATACAATAAAAAAGTTAACCACAGTTTTAGAACCGATATTTTTGGTTATAATGGGGGCAATAGTGGGTTTTATTATGGCCTCTATGCTTTTGCCTATTTTTGATATGATAAAAATACTGGGGCGGTAGGAATAAGGAGGGAGGAATGTTCAAATATGTTCAAAAAACAACTTTTACAATAATTGAACTTTTAATCGTAATAGCGGTGATCTCTATTTTAATTGGCATAGCCTTACCCCGTTTTAAAGGTATGCAGGATGAAGGAAATATTGCCAAAGCAAAAGCTGAACTAAGAACCCTTCAGATTGCCGTAGAAAGTTATTATATCCATAACGAGAATGAGTATCCCGCGACAGGTTCGGCCACGCTTGAAACCGAGTTGTCCGATGATGCGAATGTACCTGTAATTATTGATGAGGTGCCTACCGACCCTTTTAGCGCTACAAGCGCTGATTATGTATGGGTGCTGGGGGGCACAAATGATAAGTTTTATATTATTTATTCTGTGGGGCCTGATGGCAACGGCAGTGCAGTTATTAATGTTAATGATGAGGTAACCGAGATCAACGGGGACAGCTGTATATATGTGTCTAACATTGACCAGGACACAAAACCGTAAAATAAAACAACTAACTATTAACAACAGACAACAAACAACTAGAAATGGTTTTACTTTATTAGAACTTCTCATGACAATCATTCTTTTAACTGTTGGAGTGATGGCAGTGTTTGCATCTATTTCAGCAGGGATAAGAGGCGCTGTTGACCTTGAAAATATAGAAATAGCTTCAACTCTATCAAGGGATTTGATGGATGAAATTATAGGCAAGGGATTTGATGATCCTGACGCAGGAGCTGTCTTTGGCCCGGAAGAAGCAGAGCCTAGAGTTAACTATGATGACGCCGATGATTATGACGGCTGGAGTAAAAGTCCACCTCAGAATATAAGCGGTACCTATTTTGACGGTACGGGCACGACACCGAATTACTCACGGTTTAGGCGCGCGGTTACGGTTGAAAATGTGCCGGAAGATAATTTTAATGCAGGCACTCCCTCTGCTGACAGCACCACAGACGCAAAGCGTATTATTGTAACTGTGTCATGGCCGGCGCCAGGCGGCACTACACAAGTGGAACTAAAGTCGGTAGTAACGGAATATCATCCGGAGGCGCGTTGATATTTGTTAATATGAAATGCAAAATATGAAATCCGGGTTCACCTTAACCGACCTTCTACTATCCATAATATTATTTTCCATCCTCATCGGCGCGGTAGGGTTTACTTTCGTAGTTATCTTAAGGCAATTGCGAAGCACTGATATTAGAAGTAATTTAAGAATAGACGCGCTTACGGCAGTTCAGCGATTAACCAGAGAGCTTAATGACGCCAGAGAAATTACTTCTGCCCAAGATAAGTCTGTATCCTTCTGGTGGCAGGATACAGATTCAGATAATGTGCGGGATGCGGGTGAGCTGGTAACATTTTCCTGGGACGGCACTGCCGGCACAAGTTTGAAACGGGACGGCGTAAATCTGGCGTTTAATGTTGAGAGTTTCGGGATTGACTATCGTAATTTAAATAATGCCAGGCTTATCCCGTCACCTGATTTATCTATAGTGCAGAGAGACAGTATCCGCAGGCTGGATATTCAACTTAAAACCAGCGATGAAGATGAAGAGATTACCCTTTTAACTTCTGTGATTCCCAGAAATCTGAGGCAGACGAGAGGGCCGTGGTAACTATGAATAAGGGATTTTCCCTTATATTGATAGTATTTATAATTGTAATAACCGCCGTGGTAATAGTTGGGGGGTACAATTTTTTAATCTTTAACCAGTTAAAAGCAGTTGGTTTTAATTTGGGCGGGGAGCAGGCCTTGTATATAGCCGAGGCCGGTATAGAAAGAACCATGGAATATCTGGAAGATGATACAAACTGGAGCGATAACACAGGCACCTCTGTCTTAACAGAAGATTTCGGCGCGGGAAGTTACGATATAGATTTGACCGGCGGCTCACGAACTAAGATTACAGTTACTTGTGAATCTGTGGTGGATGCCGGACACAAACAGGTAAGCCGCAAAATAAGGCAGCAAATCCGCCGCCTGCCCGAGGCTTTTAATTATGCCTTATTCTGGGAAGGAGCAGGTAGTCTTGATGTAAACCAGGGTGCCGTTAATGTTAACGGCGGAGATGTTTTTACAAAAGATACTGTTTCAAGCACCGGCGCTGGCGCCATTAATGTACCTGACGGCGGCACTCCTTCTATAACCAACGGAGGTTTTGTCTATACCGCTGCTTCCTGGACTGCCGCAGGTACCTATACCGAGGGCACAAAACCTGATGATGAGCCCGCTTATCCTGTCTTAGATACTACATTTTATGATGATGAAATTATTACAGCCGAAGCGCAAGCAGCGGGCGATCTTATCCTGACAGGCGGAACCTATACAGTAAGCGGTACTACTTATGTTAACGGAGAGATAACAATTAGCGGGGTTACTGTAACGGGAAGCGGAGCACTTGTAGCAACGCAAAAGATTAACATCAAGGATTCTACAAGTATTACCCCGGACAGCGGCGGGTTTATCCGGTTTATCTCAAAAGGCGATGTAACTATTGAAGCAAGTACAACGGCTACCGGTACGCTTGTATATGCAAGGAGTGAATCGGAAATCGACAATGCGACTGTTACAGGGGCTTTCATTTCTTCGGATAAAGTGAAATTAACAAATGGCACTATTCTAACCGGATACATTTATACCAGTGAAGCTTCTTTAAGCGATACCGCAACTATAAACGGCAGCGTTGTTACAGATAGTTTTGAAAATAATGAAATTTCTGCTCTTGGCAGAACAGTGACGATTAATTACGACCACTCTTATCTTGAAGAAGCCGCACCCGGCCTGGGGTTGGACATAGACGGCGACGCCAATGAAGAAGGTATTATCGTTAAAGTGCCGGGAACCTGGGAGCAGATATGAGAGAAGAAGCAAGATGTAGAGAGGTAGGATAAGAGGTATAAAATGTTCAAAAAAAATCTCATAATCGGCGTTGATATCGGCACAAGCTCTGTAAAAACAGCGCAGTTTATAAGAAAACAGGACGGTTTTTATTTGATTAGAGCTGGTTGGGAGGAATTACCTTCTGCGTCGGGCGAAGCAGAAAAAATAGCCGCGCTTAAAAAACTGCTTAAGGGTGTTAATACAGCTGAGTCTAAAATTATAGTAAGCCTGAACTGTCCCTTGACAACCTCCAAAATTATAACGACTCCTCACATGCCGCAGAAAGAGCTGTACGATAGTATAAAATTAAACGCGAAAAATTATTTCTCCTTTTCTCTGAAAGATGCCGTAATAGATTTTAAAATTCTTAAAGAGATAACGCAAGGGGGCGTAAAAAAATATCAGGTGCTTATAGCTGTATCTCCAAAGACGACGGTAGATAGATACCTTTCTTTTATGAATAAGCTCAACATAAAACCCGCCGCGTTTATTCCTTCCTGTTTGGGATTGGGAAAAGCGGTTGAGAAATATTCGCCCAAAGAAAAAGAAATTAATGCATTTCTTGAGATAGGCAAAAGCATAAGTGAGATATCCATTTATAAAGAAAAGAATTTTATATTTTCCCGTAAAATTCCTGTAGCAGGAGATGATTTTACAAAAGCTCTCACAGGCATGTTGGTTTCTGAGAGAGGTAAAATAAAGCTTTCCGACGGGGAGGCAGAACAAATTAAACGTCATGTAGGCCTGCCTTGCGCCGATGAGCCTAAAATGATAAACGATAGAGTTTCAACAACCCAAATTTTGTCTATGCTGCACTTACCGCTGGAACACTTGGTAGGTGAAATAAAGCGGTGCTTGGATTATTCCCGGAAAGAGGCCAACGGAGTAAAGATAGACACATTGGTGCTTTGCGGCGGCGGGGCATACCTTAAAGGGCTGGGGGAGTTTCTTTCTGAGGAATTAGCGATAGAGGTAATTACCGGTTTTCCTTTTGAGGGGTTGAAGCGCGCGGGTATTGATGCAGAAAAAACAGAAGAAATTTCTTTGAGGCTAATACCGTCTATAGGCGCGGCTTTAAGTGAAGACAGGGATATAAATCTTTTACCCGAAGAAATTAAACAGCAGTTAAAACGCACTGTCAGGCGCACAACAGTAGAAGCTGTAACCGCGGCGGTTATTCTTCTTTTGATTTTTATCTATACGGGATTAAAAATACAGCATATTAATTTTCAAAAGAAGGCAGCGGCTTTTAAACTGGAACTTAAAAGTTTAGGCCTCCAATTTAGACAAGTTAAAGCACAAAATATAATAAGCGTTTTGCTGTCCGCAGAACCTTATTGGGAAGAAGTCTTTAAAGAGTTGAGTAATATTATTCCCTCCAATATCCGTCTCACCGAACTTACAATGAGAGAAAAGATTTTAAAAATTCGCGGGGTTGTAATATCAAGTGAGCCGGAGGTATCTTTATCTAATTTTATGCTTATTTTGGAAGACAGTATGTTTCGGAATGTAAATTTAATAACCACCAGAAGGATGAAAAAAGAAGAACAGACAAGCGAATTTGAGCTTGAATGCGAGTTTAAATGATAGGCTGAACGCCGATTATATGGAATTAACAAGAGAAAAATTAATAGTTATTATAGCAGGCGCGGCAGTAATAATTGCTGGAGGGTTGTATTTATTTTTATATCAGCCGGTTATTAAGGAAATTAAAGTGCTTTCGCTGGAAAGCAGAAATACAGAGGCGCAAATTTCATATATCCGCCGGATGATAACTGAATCTGAAAAAAGAAAAATTGAAAAAGAGATTGTAAATGAAGAAACCGCCTCTTTGGGTATAGATGAGTTAGTCCGGCAGGGGAAAGCAAGGGGTATCAGTTTTGTTTCCATCACACCCAAAAAAATAGAAAAATCAGAAACCGGACAGTATAAAATCCTGCCTATAGGAATAGAAATAAAAGCGGGGTATAAAGACTTAGGCGCCTTTTTGGGCGCGTTGGATGAATTAAAAAAAAGTTTAGTAATTGTAAAGAGTTTTGAAATAATTGCTGTCAAAGACGAGATAGATAAGCTAAGAGCGAGAATAGTGTTAAGTATGTATTTAGCAAGCGAATGAATAAAAAACTAATAATTTTAATCATATTAAGCGTTGCCGCGGTTATAAGTTTGACTTATGGCATACTTGTTCCGCCTAAATATGGGCAGAAAACCGCGATTAAAAAAGCAGGAATAGAGAAAGATGAGTTAAAGGAAGCGAGTTTTATTTCTCTTTCCAGAAAAGCAAAAAAATCTGGTTATGCCGAATGGGGACAAAGTCCTTTTTCTTTTGATGCAGGGTTGTCAGGGCAGCTCATTTTAAACGGTATTCTGTGGGATTCAGAGAGGCCTTTGGTGATAATCAATGGTGTTACCCTGGGCGTAGGAGGTAAAATCAACGGCAATACGGTAATTGACATACAAAAGGATAAAGTCATTTTAAATGACGGGGTGAGCGAATTTCAGCTTAAGTTAGGTGAAAAGAAATAATTTATATCGTAAGTAAAGCATCGTAGTTTTGATTCTAATTTTATAAATGTCAAACCAATATATATGTTGTATTATGTTTTTACCGTAGACGGTGACTGGCATCAGTATTTTGACGTTAGCCTACCTGAAGAAGAAAGGATTCCTAATGAAGAATGTATGCGTGAGTTTATTGAAGCTGAAGTTACTCTGGGCCAACGCCTGCTGGCGGGTAAATTTATTCATTTCATTCATGCTTCACCCCGGGCGCGTGAGTTTTTTTTAAAAGAACCGTTTATAGAATTTTGGCACAAAATTATAAATAACGCAGGAGATATAGGCATACATTGTCATGAGGATGACCCTTCTAGGAATTATTATTTTCGGGATATTGAAAGAATGAGAAAAGTTATTTTGGAGCAGGTTAATAGGTTAAAGGAGGCAGGGTTGCCGGCATCCGCTTACCGCGGCGGCTACCTCACTTTTTGTAAAGAGTTGATACCCGTTTTAGAAGAGGCTAACATACGGTTTGATTTTTCTTGTGAACCAGGCAGGTATTTAGTTTTGGGCGGCGAGGTTGTTTCTGATTGGAGAGGCGCTCCGGATTCGTTATATAGAATGAGTTATAGCGACCAGCGCCGGCCGGGCAATTCCTCTGTTTTTGAGGTGCCTATTGGCGCGGCGCAAGGGGGTTATCTTTATTTTGAGAAATATAACAAAGATATGTTGGGCAAAGCTGCCGAAAGCCTGGAGAAGAAAGCACGGAGTCGCAATAAAGATATTATTGTTTCTGTTTTGACGCACAGTTATGATTATGATTGTAAAAAAAACATAAAAGACATAGAAGAAAAAACAGCTCTTTTAAAAAAACACGGAAGGTTTATAAACCTTAAGGAAGTTTTAAAAATACTGGGGGAGGGCAGATAATGGAGGAGTGGAAAGATATTTTAGCGAATTGCGTTAGCGATTCGCAATCGTTGTATAGATATGCCAGAATTGATAAAAAGAAAATAGAAAAAGTAATTAAAAAGTATCCTATGCGGATAAACCCTTATTATTTAAGTTTAATAAAGAAAAGAGGAGACCCTATATGGAAACAGTGTATTCCCGATATTTTAGAAATTCAGATGCAGACAGGCAGAAAAGACCCTCTTAAAGAAAAGAGGTATTCACCAATGGAAGGAGTCGTTCATAGATATAAAGACAGGGTATTATTTCTTATTTCTGATACCTGTGCAGGGTTCTGCCGGTTTTGCACGCGTAAACGCAGCGTCGGCCGCAGAGAAGAAGTTTTGTCTCAAGAAAATGCTGCGGCAGCCTTTCAATACGTTAGGCGGCATAAAGATGTAAGGGACGTTATTCTTTCCGGCGGGGACCCCCTCACCTTAGACGATGACAGAATAGAGTATTACCTGAAGAATCTTCGTCAGATTAACCATGTTGAGATTATTCGTATAGACAGCCGCACTCCTTGCGTGTTACCGCAGCGCATAACTGCCCGGTTTTGCGCAATGCTTAAGAAATACAGCCCTATTTATTTTAATGCGCATTTTAACCATTATAGAGAACTAACACGCACAAGCCGCCGGGCAGCTGATATGTTAGCGGAATCAGGCGTAGTGTTAGGTAACCAGGCGGTTTTGTTAGCCGGGGTTAACGACGATGTTTCTACTTTAAAGAAACTCTTTGAAGGACTGCTTACGATGCGCATCAGGCCTTATTATCTTTACATTCCCGATGCTGTGAGGGGCACCTACCATTTTAGAGTAAGTATCGCCAGAGCTCTAAAAATTATGAGAGGGCTTATCGGGCGCACTTCCGGCCTGGCAATTCCGCATCTTATAATAGATTTAAAGCACGGGGGAGGTAAAACTCCTCTTCTTCCGAAATATATTGTCAAACGCCGGGGAAGAAGGTATGTATTTAAGAACTTTGAAAATAAGATATTCTACTATGCAGATATTAGTTAAAGGCATTGTTAAAAGGAGGAGTTAACTTATATGAATATAGGTATAGCTAAAGAAAATAGGCCGTCAGAAAAGCGGGTAATTTTAAGGCCTCAGGAGTTAAAAGATATTGTTATGGCTCACAATGTTTTTGTTGAAGAAGGCGCAGGAGAAGGTATCGGCATAAAGAACAGCAGTTACCGCAAAGCCGGCGCCAAAATTGTTAGCAGGAAAGAAGTTTATGGTAAAGAATTAGTAGTCAGGATCAAAAAGCCTAAAGAAGAAGAGCTGGCTTTAATGAAGCCGGGGGCAGCTATATTTTCCATGCTGCACCTTCCCGGTAATCCTGTTTTGCGTCAGCTTTTGAAGAAATATAAAATAATTGCGATATCTATGGAGGAAATTAAAGACTGTTTTGGGAAACGTAAGATTGAGGCGCTTCATCAGGCAGGCTATATTGGTATGGAGCAAGGTTTTAAACTCTGGGGGAGGCCTCCTTCAGAGTGCCTGGTCAAAATTATGGGCTACGGCAATGTTGCCTGCGGGGCTATACAATGCGCTGCCAGGAAGTTGGCAAGGGTCGGTGTATTAAATAAGCGCGATTTTAAAAATATGAGAGAGCATATCCCGGGAACGGATATTCTCATTAACGCTATAAACTGGCCGGTGGAAAAAAGAGGTAAAGAGTTTATAATTACAAGAGATATGTTGAAGTTATTTAAAAAAGGAGCGGTAATTCTTGATTTAATTTCTAATCCTGTTGGCCAATCTCCTATTGAGACAATGCATCCTACCTCCCTGGATAATATTTTTTATAAAGTGGAAGGAGTTATTCATACTTCCTGCTGGGGCTGGCCGGGGTTTGACCCGGTAAATATTTCTCAGCGTTACAGCATACAGGTTGCACCTGTTCTTAGAGAGATTGCAGATAGCAGAATCAATAATCTTCCCCAATATATAAAAGTAGCACTTCATAAGGAATTTTAGATTTTTATAATAATTTGTTAATTTTTCTGATATAATTATATATAAGAAAGGAGGGGGATATGGTTGGATTAGTTAAACTTTTAGGCATAGTCATAGTTGTCTTTGGAGTTATCTATTTGATAAAACCGGTTATAATGCAGCGAGTTACTAGGTACTGGATGCAGGGCAACAGGCTTTACATTGCAGGTGGAATAAACCTTTTATTTAGCGTTATTTTTTTTAGCGCAGCTCCGAAATGCTCCTGGCCGCTGTTTATAGGTATAATAGGAGCAATAGCTTTAATAAAAGGTATTATTGATTTTGTTTTGGGGCCGAAGAAACTCATCCCTATTATGGAAGAATTGATGAAAGGGTCAAGGAGAGTTTTACGCCTGATGGCAGTAATAGTTTTAGGTTTAGGCGTGTTGATTATTTATGCGGTATGACAAATTGCCGTTCTTTGGTTAGCTGAGGGATTCTATAATATTTTTAATTTCAAAAGCTGTTTCTTCGGTAATTTGATGGAATTCTATTCCTGTATCAAAAAGAACTTGCTCTTCATTTTCAGGATGTTTTCTGCTAAATACCCAAATAATCCGGCCTTGACAAATTATGGGGTCTTTTTTTATTTTATAGATAGTTACGGTAACGATAGAGGCTGGTTTTAATCTTCTGGCGATAAATACCCGTATACCGCCGGCACTAATATTTTCTGTTTGAGTATGGATTGCATTTTTATCGCAAGGGTGGACAGATAGCTTGCATGGAAAGCAAGCCCTTACGAATTGTCTTCGTTCTTTTTTGTCCCAACTCATTAGCCCCCCCTCAATTGGAATTAATTAAGGTAGTTAAAATATAACATATAACCATCTATATTTCAACTCAACTTGGCTCAAAAATCATAAAGCCGCAGAGTTTCCATATGCCTAATTACTTGTAGCATATATAGTTGTGTGGTATATCCTTATTTTAGGAAAGTAAGCAGGGATTATTAATTCCGGCGTAAAGAGATAATCGTGTTAAATCAGTGGAAAAGGGAGGCAAAGTTGTATATAATATCTTAACAGAGGGCCTTAGCCTAACGGCAAGGGTAATAGGAAGAAAATGCAGAACAATAGAAAAATACTTTTTTTAATTGTTTTTTTAATGGGAATTTTCGCTTTTCTTCTGGAAGGAACTACGGATGATAAGATTGAACAGCAAAAATTTCCTGATATACATGTTACGGGAGTTATATATGACGGAGAGCCGGTAGTCATAATAAATGGAAAAGTTGCTAAAGAAGGCGATTCCGTAGATGGCGTAGAAGTCATTGAAGTAAGTGAGGAGGAAGTTAAGCTGAAATATCAGGGCAATATTTTCGTTAGAAAATTAGGAGTAAAACCCGCAAGGAGGCTAAAGAGGCCTTCCAGAATAGATAGTAAGAAAAAATTCTCATTTAGCAAAATATTTAGCCGTAAATCTTTTACTAAGAAAGATTTTGAGAAGGTTGTAAGAAAACATTTTTTTGAGATAATGATATTTTTTGGGTTAATATTCATCGTCTCATATGTTTATGTTGCAATTACTTTACAGATGATAGCAGTTAAAACAGGCATTGAAAACGGCTGGCTTGCCTGGATCCCCATCGCTAATTTATATCTTCAATGTGAAATTGCTGACAGGCCTGCCTGGTGGCTCCTGCTTTTATTTATCCCGTATTTAAATATTGTTATTATGGTTATTCTTTGGATGGATATTGCTAAGGCTCGCGGCAGACCGGGATGGTTAGGTATGGGTATACTAATGCCAATACTAAATTTTATTTTAATGGGGTATTTAGCTTTCGCAAAGGGCGCAGACCAGAATTTAGAAGAGCAGAAAGCTGCAGAGTCTTCCATTATAGAAACACCGCCGCAGAAACCCTTCCAGACATATACACCGCCGCCGGAGGAGACCCCCCCATCGCAGGAGGAGACCCCTCCGGGGGGTTAGAAGGTAACTATGGATTTTTTAAAAAGAAATCTTAATAAAAGAAAGTTTGAAAGAGTGAAAGCCCGCTTTGTTGTTAGTTGCAATATGGATAGGTCTTTAGAGATGCATATGTGGGTTGGAAATAGAGAGATTGATGCGTTGATGTTAGATTTAAGCCAGGAAGGCATGGCTATTTTAGCAAAATATGATATCCCTAAGGCAACAGTTCTTTCTATTAAATTTACATTAATAAATGTTAACGCTGATGAGGATAGGGTAAGGTCAATGGAGATAGTAGGTAGGGTTCGCTATAGTATTTCGTCAGAAAAAAAAGAATATAAATTAGGAATTTCTTTTATCCGGATATCTAAAAGGAATAAGGAAGCAATAGCTAATTTCGTCAAGTCAGAAATGGATAGATAAGTAGGCAGAAAAAAAGGGTAGGAGGGAACGGCATTTTCCTTCTACCCTTTTTTAATTATCTTCTGAACCTAGAACCGTAACCGCCGCCCTGGCCGCCGCCGCCGCCAAAATCTCTTCTGTCGTTTCTTGGCCGCATTTTCCGGGCTTTATTGACTTGAAGCTGTCTTCCGTTAAGTTCCTGTCCGTTTAAAGCATCTATTGCTTGCTGGGCTTCTTCTTTTGTTTCGAATTCTGCAAACCCGAAACCTTTAGATTTGCCCGTGAATTTGTCAATTATTACTTTTACTTCTTTTACGGATAGTCCTTTTTCTTCGATAGTCCTTTTTAAGTCATCTTCAGTAATGCCAAATTCTAAGTTACCAATATAAATTTTCTTTTCTTCTTCCATTCTTCTTTCTCCTTTAAAAAAGTTTCTACAAACAAATAACCCTTTTACCGTTTTCCTTTTTTCTTTACTTTTTCCCTCCTTTTTTGAGATGGTTTAATATAATATCGCCGTTCCCTGAAATTTTTAATAATGCCTTCTCTTTTGCACTGAAGGCTGAATTTCCTCAAGGCTTTTTCAAAGCTCTGGTTCCCGTTAATTACGACCTCTGCCATAGCTTCTCCTCGATATAAGGTTATACCATATTTTAAAATTATGGCAAGGAAAAAATATAAGACTGTTATAATTGATAATTAGGGCTAAAGGGGATTAGCTTGACATAGCCGGTATCATCTGGTACGATTTTTAAGCTACTTATTATTCAATAATCATCGCAAAATAAGCGCATCCCGGCGAAAGATAGGCATTTTAAAACTATGTTGAGGGCAGAAGCGGCGGCCCGGTAGCTAAGAAAGTAAGGAGGTTTTTTATGAGAATGAAAATATTGGTTGTTATTGCAGGGGCAGTGGTCTTAATTGTAGGCTGTAAAAAGCAAGAAGTCAAAATGGGGCTGGAAGAGGCAGAAGAAACAAGATTATCCGGAGGCTCTATTCCGTCAGAGGCAGGTAGGAAAATGAGTGTTGAGGAGGGTAGTAAAGTCAAGGTTCAATACACAGGCAGATTCCCGGACGGGACTGTATTTGATAAGTCACCAGAGAATAATCCTTTAGCGTTTACAGTAGGGGCAGGTTCTATTATACCAGGGTTTGAGAAGGCAGTGGAGGGGATGCGTCTGAATGAAGAGAAACAGGTAACCATAGGAGCGCAAGATGCGTACGGGCAGAGGGATGAAGAGTTGATTAAAGAATTTCCTAAGAGTTCGTTTCCTGCTGATTTTGTGCCACAAAAAGGCATGGTTATTAGTTTAAAAAATCAGGAGTCGGGAGTGATAATGGCTACTATAATAGACGTGTTGCAAGATAGTGTTATGGTTGATCTTAACCATCCTTTGGCAGGAAAAGACCTTATTTTTGATATAAAAATTGTTAGTATTGAGTAGTAAGTAATTAGCCTATAAAGAGGATTATACTAAATGCTAATATGATATGGAAGTTTTAGCTTTAGTAATTTTAGGTATATCTGTTTTAGCAGGGTTTATTTCTATTTTTTTTACAACTTTTGGAACTTTAATCATTTTTATAGGCAGCTTGGTTTATGCGGCTTTAACAGGATTTGCAGTTATAAATCTTAAGACGATAGTTGTATTGTTTGCTTTTTATCTCTGTGGGGAAGTGCTGGAATATATTTGCATTATTGCCGGCGCTAAAAAGTTTGGCGCTTCCAATGTGGCGGTTGCGGGAGCTCTTATCGGCGGCTTTGCCGGAGCACTTTTGGGCACGGCTGTTTTGGGGATAGGGATTTTTTTAGGGGTTTTTGTCGGGATTTTTCTGGGGGCATTTTTAGCAGAATTCATCGTCCAAAAAGATTTAGTAAAATCCCTAAAAGCAGGGACAGGAAGTATCTTGGGAAGAATAGGCTCAATTGCAGCTAAGTTGGTAATAGCAATAATTATGTTGGTAATTATGACCTTAAAGATAATAGAAGTTAAATTCTGAAGTTGAAATTTCATGAAAAAATCTAAAGTTATTTATGCTTTTTTGATGGTATGTTTATTTTTTGTTTGCGGATGCGCTTCTTTAATATCAAGGATGGTTACATCCAGAGGCAATGTCCGCATACCTCAGATTGTTGCGCACCTGCAGCCGGTTTTACAAGACAATAAAATTTTTGTTTCAGGAAAGATAGTTGTTAAGAACCCTACGGAAAGCGATCTGGAACTGAAACAGGTTTATTTGACCATTGAAGATGAGGAAAAAAAAGTTATATCTCGCTCTGTTTTAAAGTGGCAAGTGCATACCGTAAAGTCGCAGCAAGAGCTCTCTTCTCCCGTAGAAATCAGCCTCAATTTGTCAGTCTTAAATAAAAAGTATGTAAATGTAAGTTTAAAGACAGAGTTTAGTTATAAGAGATTAGGGTTGCGTATTCCTATAGAAGATAAAGTTGCCGTGCTCCATTTAGATGCGTTAAGAGACAGTATAAGGCGCCCTTTGGCGGTGAGCGTATTTACAAGGTTTTATCCTGATCTAAGGGGCAACGTTGTTATTAAATATGTGTTAGGCATAACAAACCCGGTTAGCATAGATTTATTACTTGAGGATGGCATAATACAAATATATCCTAGAGCGAAAGACAAAAGCGTAAAATCTTTTCTTTCTCCCACATTATTTAAAGCCGGGCAAGAAACACAAATTGAGGGGGTTATTAACTTTAAGAAAAAGGTTGGCGCAAGATTAGTCAGTGAGTTTGTTAAAGGAAAACCTGTTAAAATCCAAGTGTCAGGAAAGTTAAGTCTCCCCGGCACAGAGATTTTTATGCCTTTTAAGGTAGAGTCTGTTCAGGAATTGGATTTATCATTATTCCGTATAAGCAAGAAGTAATGAATATTTATTTAATTATTATTTTAGTTATTTTAATCGGGGATTATATTTTAGATTTGACTGTTGAGAGTTTAAATGTGAGAAATGTTAATACTTCTTTACCATTTGAATTTAAAGGATGGTACGACGCCTCCCGGTATAAAGAAGCGCAAGAGTATCTTAGGGATAATACTGTTTTTGGCATAGTTACAAAAACAGTTATTACTGCTGCTCTCTTAATTTTCATATTAGGAGGAGGGTTTAATTGGGTTGATAGATTTGCCAGGGGGTTTAATTTCGGCCCTATTTTGACAGGGCTGATATTTGCCGGTATTTTAATCTTTTCCTTACAGATTATTAACATTCTTTTTTCTCTATACGATACTTTTGTTATTGAGGCTAAATACGGTTTTAACAGAACCACCCCTAAAACTTTCCTTTTAGATATTTTAAAGAAATGGATGTTGATAGCTGTTATCGGCAGCGTTGTTTTTTCCGGGGTTTTGTGGTTTTTTCAGGAGGCAGCAGCTTTAGCCTGGGTGTGGTGCTGGGTTGCTGTTACTTTATTTCAATTTTTTTTAATGTTTATCGCGCCGGCGGTAATCTTACCGCTTTTTAATAAGTTCATCCCTTTAGAAGACTGCCCCCTGAAAGGGTCTATTAAAGATTATGCCCGGCAGCAGAATTTTAAGTTAAAAGGCATATTTAAAATGGACGGCTCAAAGAGGTCTACTAAATCAAACGCTTTTTTTACCGGGTTCGGCAAGTATCGGCGGATTGTGTTGTTTGATACGTTGATTGAGAAGCATACAGTCCAAGAACTCACCTCTGTCCTTGCCCATGAGATGGGCCATTTTAAGAAAAAACATATTTTTAAACACATAGCAGTTTCAGTTGCAACCACAGGATTGATGTTTTTTATTCTTTCCTTGTTTATAAACAATCAAGGCCTCTTTTCTGCGTTTAAGATGGAAAATCTTTCTATTTATGCCAGTTTGTTTTTCTTCGCATTTTTATACTCGCCAATAAACATGATTTTTTCCATAGCCGCCAATTCTCTTTCCAGAAAATATGAATACGAGGCTGACCGCTATGCAGTTGAGACGTATAGGAAGCCTGATGCTATGATTTCTGCCCTGAAGAAGTTAAGCGTTGATAACTTATCAAATTTAGCGCCCCATCCTTTAAAAGTATTCCTTGAGTACAGCCACCCGCCGGTGCTTGAAAGGATTAAAGCGATAAAAGAATTGATTTCCCCTTAATAAGATATATAATTTATTTATGGTGGATGCAAGTCAGAGAATACGAGACTTAAGAGAAATAACCATTGTTATTGACACCTGGGATGATGTGTTTTCCGATTTTGACCCCCGGCCTTTAAGTGACCGCACTTTATCAGAAGATTTCATTTCGGAGCTTAAGAAAAGATATAGAGAGACAAGAAAAGGAGATTTTATTGTTAAACTTTATGCGCCGTTTTCGTTGAAAGACGAGAGGTCGGAAAATATGGTTGCCCAGAGGTTGAAGAAACATTTCCGGCACCGTTTCTTGCAGCGTCAGAAAGATATTGTCAGGATAAGGGCAAAAGGGGTTATTTTTGTAGTAAGCGGTATTTGTTTTTTAACTTTCCTGATGCTGATAACTTATTTTAAAGTGTTTAGTCAACTGGCTATAGAGATGTTGAGTATTATATTTATGCCGTTGGGATGGTTTGGGATTTGGGAAGGGTTTTCAAAGATTGTGGATACTTCGCCGGCCTTTATTCAGGAAGAGGTTTTGTTTAATAAACTTTCAAGAGCTGCGTACCGTTTTGAATATGTGCAGGAGAATAAATAAGAGGGACAGGTTAGAAATGCGTTTTTTTACTATAATTGCGGTTATACTTTTAATTACCGTTCCTCTATGTATATTTAGTGAAGCAGGAGAGCTAAGCACAGGAGAGGCGAAGTTAGCTACTGAAAGCGGCGGTGTTAGCGTGGGGTATTCAGAAGATGAAGCAGCGACAGTGCCTGAAGATGCGTTGATAGTAAAAGGCAAGATTGGCATAGGGATAATTAATCCCCTAAATCAGTTAGATGTAGCCGGGGGTGTAGTTGTTGGGAAAAATTACGTTGATTCTGTTACGCCGGCGCCAACAGATGGGTTGGTAATAGAAGGTAACGTTGGAATTGGGATAGCTGACCCTGAAGAAAAATTAGTGGTAGCAGATGGAAATATAGAAGTCAGTAGCGGTGATATAAAGGTTAGTAACGGTAATATAAGAATAGATAACGGCAATATCGTGTTAGGAGATAATTGGTTAAGCGCCGACGGTGACGATGAAGGTGTGTATGTAGCTGGCGACGGCAGCGTGGGTATCGGGGTAGAACCTACTGACGCCAAGTTTATGGTTGAGTCTCCCGAAGGTGTTGTCGGGCATGTTTATGAGTATAGCAGGAGTAGGTATAACGTGAACGCTGATGCTATTGAGTATACTTCTCCCGGCAGGTGTGAATGTGATACTTCTTCTAAGGAAGAAGATTGTCCTTCTTCTTTTGAAAGCAAGACTAATTATGAGGGCGGTTGCGATGACCTCTATTGGGGCAATACAAAACCGCCTTATATGGATCCGGTTTACGGAAGAATGGCAAGAAGATATTATAAAAGCGGTACTAAAGATATTACAGCCCCCGGTCCTTCGGCTATTCGCGTAACTAAAGGAAGAAGTATTTTTAATGATAAAGTTGGTATTGGAGTGATATCGCCGTCTGAGATGTTAGATGTTGGGGGTAACGTCCGTTTAGGAGATGGTAACTCTATTTATTATTATAGAGAGCCTGTCAGTACAGCGACTGGACAAACACTTCATTCCTGGCAGGACTGGCGGTTAATTTATATTGAAGATTTTGAGTCAGGAAGAATGGGATGGACTATTTCCGGAAGTGAGGGAGGCAGGGTGAGAGGCAGGCCGGGAAGTTTTTCAGAATATAATTATATATTACGTAATGGAGGCAATAACTACATTAGTAGAGACTTTAATGTAGGTAATCGGCCTGTTTTGGTAAAGGTGAAGTTTACTTACTGGTTTATTGATACCTGGGACCAAGAATGGGGCCAACTTAGTGTTTCTACGGGACAGGGCCAGGCTCTTAGAACTTTTACTCTCTGGCGCCAGCAAGGGAAGCCTGACGCCGG
>CP070797.1:397040-418830 GCA_020343495.1 Candidatus Omnitrophota bacterium
GCTGTTAAAACAAATGTTAGAAAATTCATTGTTAATATCTACCGATTCAGTGGAACAGCCGCCCCTGCAGATAAGTAGTGAAGCTTACGCTAAACTTGAGCCTAAACAACAGGCGGTTATAGTCAAAAGAATTAGCGAGGCGCAGGAGTTTTTAACGCAAGTATTAGGGTCGGCGACAGGGTTAAAGAAGGGTAAATATGAAATAGAAAGGTCGTATAAAGTTAAGATTTCCAAAACACCCCAGGAAGAATGTGTGGTGGATGCCAGGGCAAACCCCGCGTTGTTAGAAAGCTGGGTGTGCAATGTTGCTAACAAACGGTCATTGAAAGAAGCAAGAGAGACAGCTATAGGAAAAGAACAGATAGCAGCGTTTAAAGCTGTAATGGTAGCAAGGGCCAACGTTTCAGGTATAGACAGGTTTTTTGATAGGGATAAGATGGTGATTATTCCTATCAGCAACGAAAGCGGCCAGGCGCATAACGTGCGCGTTTCAAACCCATGGCAGGCGGTTGCTGACGCGGTAATTCATAACGAACGGTTTTTTGCCGGCAAGAGTAACGCCCTGTTTAGGAACCTGCAAGTCCAGCGGCCAGGAGACGCCAGGGTGTCTGATGCAAAGATGTTGGATATAGCAGAGAAGTTAGGGGTGCGTTCAGCCCTGCTCTTTATTGGAACAGAGACGCCCGAGCAGACCAGGACAATGGATTTTCTTTACGGCAGGCAGAGAATCAGCAAATTTGATAAGAATAAAATGGAACTTGATTTCAGCAGGATAGTTACCGGCAAGATGAGCGTGGAATCGAAGTTTCGTAAAGTGGATTCACTTATGAAGTCAATGGGCAGGACAGCAGCAGTTATTACTGACGCAGAACAGAGCCAGCGGTTTGCCAGCTTTGATAAGAAAATGGAAGTTTTTGGCAGAGACAGAGCTGCTGTAAGGGTGGTTCTTGACCCAAGAGGAAACTGGTGGCTGATGAAACGCGGCCAGGGATGGACTGAAGCTGTGAAGATGGATATGTATAAGCCTGATCCGCGTAACCTCGCAAGACTGGTACATGTAGTGGATACAGTAACAAATATTATTATGACAGAAACTAACGTTAAAATTTACTTTTCTTTAGGTAACCTTTTTGGTATAGACCTTTCAGGCATACCGCGGGCGCGTATTATTAACTGTACTTGGGCTGACCGCAGTAGTATCTGGTTGAAAATCTTTCAGGGGTCGCGGCGCGTGCGTCCGGAAGACGGAAGCCAGCATTATAATAAAGTGGATAGGATACTCTTGTTTAGCGGCGCCAAGAAAGGAGAGACAAGAAATGATTTAGAAAAAATCTTCCAGCATAACCAGCATACCTGGGATAAGAGAGAAAGGTATCAGAAGGTTATGGAGATGCTCCTGGAATCGCCGTATAAGTTTAACCTTGCCCTAGTAGAAAGCATTTCTAAGAAGGGGCTTAAAGCAAAGGTAAAACGGGAAGTGTTAAGAATAAATAAAATCCTGCAGGATGAGAATTCTCTTGAACAGTTGCAAAACCCTGCTGGCGATACCGAGGCAAGTAGAGATAAGATTTTTGAAGTAACGCATTCGGGAATGCAGCAGTTAAGGAAACTATGGAGCAAGACAGGAGATTTAGGCAAGAAGTTTTACGGTAAAGACAAGTTCGTCACGGCAATAATCGATGAGTTCCTGTTTCCTCACCGCGTTGCCAATAAACCAATGGATTATTTGCGTGAGAAAGTGTGGCGATTGGTAGAAAATCAGCCGGCGTATAAGCTATTGACGCCGGAGCAGATAAGCAGCGCGTTTTTTAAAGAGTTTTCTTCAGCCACTGATTATCCCGTTGTTGCTGCGGCGTTTAAAGAAGGAGGCTACACTCTGGAAGGTCTTAACAAAGGGCTGCCGGGAATTGAGTTAGGGCCGGTGAAGGTTAGTGAGTTTGAAAATAAATACGAGGTATTTGCAGCGCGTTTGCGCGATTCGCAATACCAGGGCAAGGCAGAGTTTTTCTGGGGCGATTATATGGTAGGTAAGGGCGCGTTTAACGATATTATGCAGTCTATACAGCGCTGGACGAAGACAGAACGGGAAACAATGAGCGAGTTTCTGCCTATGTTAGGGATTTCTAACGCTGTTGGCGCAGGTTTGCCTTCGCATACCGAGTTGATAAAAGATAGCGAAGCATTTGAGTTAGCGGAATCGCTGGTCTTAAGCGGAGCAGTTGACCTTACTAATTACCAGCAGACGGACTTAAAGTCGCTGCTTAATATAGCCATGCTGGTTCTTCCCTTTAAAGGAGAAGTTTCATTTAACGCCCGTAACCCAATTCCTGTGGAAGAGTTAAGAGGGGTGCAGACACAGATGTTGACGCGTCCGGAGTTTCTCGTCAGGAACGTTAAGAATAAAAAAGTAGCCGCCGCTTTAAAGAAGGTTGATGCGCGGTATAACGAAAACATTTATAAGAGCGAAGTTAGAATGGAACACCTTATGAATGTTGTGTCCGTCATGGAAGCAGGCACAGCCAAGAAGTTCAGCGACGTCATGGGAATAGTTATGCCGCTGGGTCCGGTGCAGATAGAAATGTCAAGGTTTCTGTCTCAGTTAGTATTGCCTAACGTAAGTAAAGACGAGTTAAAAAAACTGACGGTGTTTGAGTTCCATTCTTTGATGTACGACCTTTATGCCCGGGGCCAATTTATGAAAGAAAAAGGGTTTAGTAGAGAAATCCGCCAGGGCGGCAGTTTTGTTTGCGAGTTCATGGGTACCAGAGGAATCGTCAAAAGAGTTAAACTGCAGCATTTTGTTGACCATCCGGAGTTGACCGCGTTTCATTTAGGCGTTAACGATGAAGAATACGTAAGGAGCGTAGCGAGAGTAATAGCCGGTGTTTTATCAAAACGTAAAAGCGAAGAGTACCTGCCCTTTAACATGATAGTTGAGCAGACAGCGCCTCTTTTAAAAGGTGAAGACCCTTACCGGAGTTTACGCGAGTTAGATATTACGCCTGAGTTTGCTTTTGGGTTGCGGTTCTGCGAAACTGAGGAGTTCCTGGAAGGCAGGGATAAAGTCGGTAAAAAAGAAGAGAAAAACTTCTATAAAGTGTTGGACCCTGATATTAAAGTAAGGTTAGTTGCTCATAATTCTGAACCTTTTACCATTGAAGATGCCCGGCAGTTTTTAAGCACAATCAGCGGGCCGGATGAAATCAATAAAGCGTTGGAGGAGTTAGACGCGTTAGATTCAAAAGGCCGTAATAACAATAGTGACGTTGCTTTTTACCAGGTGCTTAAAGCTGTAATGCCGGCAATAAACCACATTGGCACGCAAGCCTATGAGAAAGGCGCTGTACCGCTTCTTGAAAGCAAGTTTGGCAGGAACTGGCATTTTGATTGGGGAAAGAGGAAAGATTACGGCGTTAAAGTGGTAGCTGTCCCTCAAGGAAAACTTATCGGCCCGGATAACATACATATGACCACAGCAAAAGTTTTTGCTCCGTCAGAAGATGAGGGTCATGATAAAGATAATTATTTAGTTAAGTTTGACGCGGTTGATAACCTTATGTTTACCTTTGATAACGGCAAGTTCCTGATGAGGCTTAACATGATAGGCGAGTACAACTTTGGTAGAGGCGCGCACGAGCTTTTCCATATCGCGATAAATTCGGTAAGAGATGATGTTAAAAGGATTGTTAATTCAACAGACCCGGCAGCTCAGGCAGCAGCGCGTAAAGAGTATACGGCAGTGTTAGATATGCTTAAGGTTGTTAAGGGAGGAGCCGTTAAGTCCAGCGAACTGGGAATTTCGGAGTTGAATATGAACGAATGTATAACGCGGTTCTACAGTATGGTAGCGTTGGTATTGTTTGCGATAAATAATGAGTGGCTGCAGGCAACAGACGCCTCTTCAACGGAAAGCGGGTTTATCGGCCACGCTAATAAAGTCCTGCGTAAAGGGTTAAACGTACACCTTGTGGTGCAGTGTATTTATGATTTATATAAAAACAATAAAGCTGAATTGATACGGTTGATTTATCGGGACGTAACCGAAGAAAAGAAAATCGTTGATGCGCAAGAAGAGAGGTTTTATAAAGAGTTAGACAAGAAAAGCAAATTTATTATCCCGCAGACACAGGCAGATTTAGAAGATAAGAGTATTGAGGCCAGGTATATGGACAAGCAGCCTTTCTTTGAGGCGATTGCTAAAGAAGGTGTATATACAAGTGCTACGGCAAACAGCAGTGAACAGAAACCGACAGAGTTAATATATTTTAATAATTATCTTTTAGAGAACGCGCAGGAAAAGATTAAAAATTTTGTGCATGCAACCGCGCTTATACATGACGGTACGCACGCTTTAAGCGAAGCGCGGGAAAGTCAGAACCCGGGGTATTTAGTAAAACAGTTGAAGAAGTTTGAGCGGTTGGCAGGTATGCTTAGCGATAAGAAATTTAAAGATGCCTTTGCCAAAAAGATGAAGGATTTTAAAGGACAGGGAGAGGATTGTTACGATAATCCCATAGCTGATTTAAATAAGTGGATAGGCGATCCCAGCCGGCCGGAGTTAAGATGGGATAACGTAAAAGAGCATCTTGCTAATATCAAAGCGCGTATAGAGAACAGCCGGCATTTTAAAACCACAGACCCTGTTACTGCCGCGTTTTTAGTTAGTTTAGACACAGTAATGATGAAGCCGGTTGTAACGAAAAGCGATTTGGAAGCGCTGGCAAAGATACCTTTGGTAAAGTCGGATTACGGCGTAGCAATAGAGTTGTTCGGGCATATCGCAGAGTGGTTTTATTTCCCTGAAGCGGTTACCAATCCTAACCTGCAGAGTGATCAGGAGTTATCGATTCTTGTTCAAGGGGTTATCCAGTACGCGCCGTTAAGAAAGTTTATAGAGAAACAGCATCAAGAGATAGGGCTTCATATAAAGGAAGAGGAAGATATCCTGCCGCAGGGTTTAGATTT
This sequence comes from Candidatus Omnitrophota bacterium, assembly GCA_020343495.1. Classification (GTDB taxonomy): domain Bacteria; phylum Omnitrophota; class Gorgyraeia; order Duberdicusellales; family 4484-171; genus JAHISK01. Next base: position 402,006 of record CP070797.1, read on the forward strand.
AAGTAACAGGGAGCCAGCTAACCAAGAAACAGAGGTATTAGCGAAAGCAGCGTCTGCTATTTCCGGCGAAGATATTAGCGGCAGGGTAAAACTAGCAGAAGGCGAAGTCGGATGTCAGATGCTGAATACAAATGCCGCAAATGAAGAGGTTTCTTCGCCGATTCTAAATCTTAATGCTAATGCGGTTAATGAAGAAGTTGAGTTTGTGCAAGTTAGTAATGGTGGATTTATTGTGGATAGCGGGTTTAGGCCAGTTTCTTCCTCTGTAACAGAGGCACAAATAGAAAAGATTGATAAATGTGTGAAAAAGTGTTTATCCAGAGCGCGGTCTGTAATGTTTAGTACTATTGCAAAGACGCTAGGGATGAAAGAAGAAGAGGCCATTCAATGCATAGAGATTTCTAATGATGATAGGCATGAACCTTTAGAAACGGATAGTAGCCGAGTTTATACCGCAGAATATAGAGAAGAAGAATCTGAAGAAGGTATACGTTTTGAGGAAGTTATACAGGAGGGAAAGTTTCCTCTGCTTATTTCAGATGTCATGAAAAAGAAAAAACTAACACGCCAAGGAGTCCAAGAGGGGATAACTGCTGCGAATAAGAAAAATAGATATATGATTAGAGGTTATTATATAGAAGGAGATTATATCTATAAGAATAAAGTTTTTAATCCGTATATCAACAGTAGTCCTGTTAGTCCTGCGAATGAGGAAATAGTTGCCAGTTCACCAGCTGAAAATATATTAACATATTTTAAAAAGTTGTTTAATAGAGGAATGAAAGATAATGTGGTGCCGATAAGTAGAGGCAAGATAAGGAAGCTTCTTAAGCTAAGGAAGCTTCTTAAAGAAGCCGCCAAGATAGAGATTTATGTAACGCCTATCGAGACACAACTATTTGTAGAGGATCAAATGGGCCCTGGGTTTAATGATAGAAAATTGACGGGATTACTAGCAATGCCGGTAATTAATATGCCCAATTTTGGCGGACACTTTCTTGCTTCTGGTGCGGCGAATGACGAGGAAGGTATTTCTTCATCACCAGGTATAGATAGTATTACCTCTTCCTTAATACCGATAGAGAGACAAAAAGGTTTATTAGGCCCTAACTTTTACTGGGAATATCATCATAATAAAGAAAGAGGGATTTATGATTATTGTATAGGAGTGGTTAACTTAGTAGATGAAATTAATTTGGGTAATAAGAAGGGGGCGAGTTTAAATAGAATAGGAGTTTTTACATTGGAGGGGGGCTATCATTATTTATGTTTTTATGATTTGAGGTTGTCAACATATATTGGAAGAATAGAAATAATTCCAACAAGTCGTAATTTTGGCACGCAATTACGTATATATGATTTAATAGTGGAACCAGTATATCAAGGTAAAGAATTGTGTTATTTAATGAATAATATACTCTTTGGAGAAATATTAAATTTGGTGAAGGTTTATGTGGTGCCGTGTGTAGCAAGAACATATATATACAGCCAGTATGGGTTAGAAAGAAATGAATTTTCGAGAGAATTGCAAGTAGATTGTTTTGAGGAAAAGGGAAATTGGAGTCTTTTTAATGATAGAGTAACTCCGGCGGTAGACAGAATAAAGGTATATTATAGAAAATTACCTGGACCGGCAAACAATGGGAGGGATTTTTCTTCGCCTTTAGAGGAAATGTTGGTTGCGAATCTTGAGGCGTCCATTGGTTCCCTAGCATCAAGACGATATACAAAGAGCATAAAAATTGTCTGGGGTGGCAATAGTATAATCTTTCAGGTGGCAGAAGATAAGATTGTGGTAGTTTTTTCATCCGGCGAGAAAGTCGTAGTTGGTGGAAAATTTTGGGAGGAGGTAGTAGAAAATATAGTTGGTGAGTCCTTAGAATTAAAGGAAAACGCAAATATTAGTGTAGGTGGTCGGCATATTGAAAGGTTATTGTCTGACATTGGATTTGGGCGAGTAGTAAATAAGGAAATAACGCTATTTTCATCGTTATCGCAAGAAATGGTTGCGGCAAATGTCCTTCATGTACACCTCGTAAAGGATAGGAGTGTTAGCTCGGGGGTTAAGAAGAGTACTTTGAATCTAGTGGTAATGTTAAGGCTAGTATTAGTTATAAAGACAGAGATTAGGGGTGATATTCTAGACTTTTTAGGGGAATTTAGAGACAAGGAAATATTTAAAGGTGGTAAACCTAATGCCATTATGGATGATGAGGTAGATAGAGCAGTTGGAGGGTTTTCTGCAGAGATTGGACGTAATCCTGAATTAAAGAATGTCGTTGCCGCCGGAGAAAAGGTTTTTGAAGATATCATAAGGTTTTGCAGAAGACAAAAAGAAAAAGGGGAGATTACAAATGATGTTTTTTGTTTGATAGCGGGAAAGTTAGCCAAGTTAAAAGAGGATTATAAGATTTCAGTAAGGGATATTATTAATAATAAACCAACAGTAATAGATAATCAATTTAAAAGGTTATTGCCCGTTGGTGGTGTTACATTTAAGAAAGCAGCGAATGAAGAAATAACAGGATTTTCGTCAGTAGAAAAGGAGGTGGATTTTGATGTTGAAAAAACGGGAGTTCAAGCGAAAACTGAAGAGCCTGGAAACACAGTTTATTCTTCAGAAGTTAGAGCGCCGAAAGAAACAGATTCTTCGCCAGTTAGAAAAACACAGCAAGTTCCCATATTTGTACCCCCTGCCGAAAGAGAGCAAGAACTAAATAATAATTCAGCTAAAGGTTTGAGTAGCCCTGCGAATGAGACAGATGGTTTTAGAACCGATAGGAGGCTACCGGTTAATGCTGTAACAGCAAAGAGGTTAGGATGGGTTCCAAATAAGGTAAGTTATCGAGGCCTAAAAGGTAATAATTTAATGGCAGAATCAGACAAGAATAATCGCGTGCAAATATTTGTAATGTACAGTAAAAACCGCACTTATATTATTGTTATAGAATTTGATGATTATTCTTGCGTAAGCGGGACCTCGCCGCCGGTATATGTCATCTTTATTTCTGAAAAACCCGTGGCGAAATCCGCATATTTTACCTGCCTAATTCCGGCTGTTTCAGCCACCAAATATAACGTTTCTTTACCTATATATTTATATTATATTAGACGATCAGCTAAACTCCTTTCTTCTCCCATTGATGCAGGAAGACCTAGTTTAGAGCTTCTTGTTGCGACGCCTAGTACAAAAGAGATGTTACTTAATAGACTTCAAAACCAGCCACCATTAACATTCTCAGCAAGCCGCATTAAATTACCTTTATCATTTAAATATAGAGAAGTTGACCCTGAGGATATAGAGAGATTAAAGCAATTCAGCACTTCTAAGGCGGTTTTACCAGCAATGGCTGTTGTTCGTGACAGCGGTGATGTGGTGTATGATTTAAGAAAAGAGGGCGATTGGCTTATTTTTATATCAAATAAGATTAAATCTAAACCTCTAAAAGAAACTATTCTGATTTATCAATATGTATTGGCTATCTTTATGGGAGAGAATCCCAATATTGCCATGCAAGCAGCTGCAGTTTATGGTTTCTTATCGGGGTATTTGCCAAAATTTTTGGACTTCTTTTCTGAAGAAGATTTATTAGCTTTTCAAGAAATAATAAAGAAGAATTTAGGCACTCTTCGCGGACGTTATCTAGAATATTTTGATGCAGATGTTAAAACCATCGTTAAATTAATAAATAGGGTTGCCTCTGAGGAATTTAAATTGCAGAAGTTCCAAACTTGTTACCAAAATAAAGTTAATAAAACATATGAGAAAGTTAAGGTACGAACAGTTTCCGGAGAAGATTATATCGCCTCCCCGATAGCCGGCGGAGCCTTGTCCGTACCACGAGATATTTTTGAGGGGATACCTTGTTTACGGCAGGTTCTGCGAGATGTTTCGTCCAAATACGCAAATTATACAGTAACTTTATGGAATCCGCAGAAGCAAATGGGTGAAAAAATGTATCTTTGGGAATTAGTTCTGCGCTGGATAAATTCCGATAAATGGGTATTTTATGATGATAGTGAAAAAAATCGTGCAGAAGAAGTGCATAAATTGACAGATGATTCTTTTGCTGAAAAAGTAATAGGTTATTTAAAAGGAGAGAAAGGAAGAGGGATTTTAGGTTATAGAAACTGTGAAGATTTTTCCGCTTTTGCGAGACTAATGGCCGAAGATCACAGCGTTTTTATACATAATTTAGCAATAGCCGTTAAGGACGAAGTTTCTATAAGGGAAATGAGCCAGACGGAATCATTAGAGTCTTCTCAAATGACAATTGTTTTAGATATTGAGTGGAAAGTTTTAATGCGTGAATATGTTTGGCGGTGGAATTTACGTGATGGAGAAAAGCAGAGTAATAATAGCGGGTTAAGAGAGATGGCTTCCAGCCTAACATTTGAACTTCTCCCTCGCCGAGTAGATTCAATTTTAAATCTTTACAATGTGACTTCGCCGGTAAGAGAGGCTGTGGCAATTGTATTGATAGTGATTAGTGGTTTGTGGTTAGTTGGTAGTATTAAAGGAAAGATCCTTCGACTCGGCCTTTTCAGGCCTCGCTCAGGATCAATTCTCCGCCTATGGCGGATCATTGAAGGAGGTGCGTTATGTACGCAAGAGGTACGGTTACAGGGTTACCCGTTGGTTTGCGGTTCACTCATTTTGTTGTTGCTACTTCTAATGGGATTATATTCGCATCAGCAAGAGACAGAGACAACCGGATCTACAATTTCCTCATTGACGAGCGCAGAGGAGTGGTTAAGGAGCAAGTTAAAAAAAGCTTTGAATCAGTTAGCGCTCCTACGGCAGAGTTCATCCGCAGAGTTGTTAAGAGCTCTTACGGAAGTTTGCCCACCTACAGGATTGATAAGCTCAGCATTAATTGAGGGAGGGTTTGTGGCTTTTAGTCCCAAGAGAGGGTCCGTGGCAGGAGTCTCTTCTAGCGCTATGTTTTTACGCTTGATGAATCGTTTTAAGGGATATGAGCAGTCTTCTTCGGCAAAACAATATGAGAGAGAGCTTAGACACCTATTGCAAATGAAAGGATATGATAAGACGTATTTAGACTCTTTAAATTATAAAAAGCTTCTTAAGATGATAGAGCGACATCTGTTGTTTGATAATTTGATATTAAATATAAAGAAGGATTTAATGGCAACAAAAGATAACCGGATACAGGAAATAGTAGATTCTTTAGACCGGCTCAGGGAGTTAATTGGCGAGTATTCTGAAAGGCGTATGGTAGTTGCGCTTATTAGCCAGCTTAACGCATTGTTCCATTTACAGGGCATAGATAATAAGTTAGGAGTCGCCTATAAAAATTTTCGAGATCAGGTAGAAGAAGGATTCCACGGTAAAGTATTTGTCCCCCAAGTGGGAAATGTTTCTGTTCCTGCTGTTATGTCGGTGCAAAAGAAAAAGAGTCTGACTAAAAACAAAAGCATGTGGGTGGTTAGCAAAGTTAAAAGTATTGGTTTTAGCAGTGATAATTGCGGCTTGAGAGTAAGAAAAATAATTGTAAAGGCTAAAGTTGACGTTATTTTATGGCAGGATATTCTTGATCATTACTTAGAGCTTATTAATAGTGAGATGTCTTATGGCGATAAGTTAATAGCAGGAAGCGAGTTCCAGAGAGAGTGGGCAGCTAAGGTATTGAAAATCGAGAAGACCGGTAGTGATTTTATTTGCGGATACGAATTCGGTTTTGGAGACTTTTTGTTGTTTACTCTTGGTGATGAGTTATTGGTACTGCCTAAGATTTCAATGGTTCGCGATAAAAGAGGGTCAGTTTTTAATATTAAGCTTAGAGATATTTTTAAGATAAGCGGAGAGGGTAATTTATCTTCCGCGAGAATAACAGATATTATTCCCGCCAGAATGGTTAGATATACCGAAAGATTATATAAATTTGATGCCCCCGGTGAAATTAAAATTTCCGCCCCGTCTCCGGTTGCCGTAGGGATTAGTTCGTCGGCATCCTCCGCTAGTGGCTTGTGGAGGTATTTAAATATAAATTTATTGCGAAGAAATGCTCGGAGGCTAGAAATGCAACGGGTAAAGGAAGCGCTGGGGCCTTACTTTTCTAATATAAACACTATCGTCGATATTTGTAACACCTTTATATACGGATTTAAAAACGAAGAAGACAAGAAACGCCTGTTAAACCTCATCCAGGAAATTGTAAGCGATAATAGAAATATTTTTAGTAGCGAAGAGATTATAGATAAATTGTTTGGGACGATTATTGAGTCTTTGCCCTTGCTGTGGGTTGATAAGAGCGATTTGGCGCCGGCAATAGCGATATTAGAGAAATTAAAGGATAATTTACGTAATGACCAATATCGAGAAGCGTTATTAAATGTGTTTTTGTCTTGCGATGTCCGTAAAGAATTTGAATCTTTTTACGTAGGTAGAGAAGGTTTCCCTAATAAGGCATTTATCTTTGGAGAACAGCGAGGTATCTATGGCGCGATTGGTAAATATCTTGCGTATCAAAAGGCCGACCTAATTGATACAATTATAGTTTGCGCGGAGACGCCTAAAGGGAATGTAATAGGTAATATTATAAAGCAGATAGCGGAAGAAGCGCAAATTCAGGAGTTATATTTTACCGGTGAGCAAGGAGATACTATTTTTAACCAAATAGATAGGTCTATCCGCCTGCTTTATAAATGTGTAATTAATATGCGCGACCCGCAGAACAGTGTAACCATATATTATGGTGAGAATGAAAAAGAGAAATCCTTGCAATGCTGTTTTGACACAGTTTTGGCTTGTTTACCTAAGGAATCAGCGATTATTGATTGTGGAGGCCATGTCTTTACCCACAGAACAGTAGATATTGTTGCGAATATTCCGGTCGGGTCTATTCTCACTTCTTCTCGTCGGCCTTCTTTTATACAAAGATTAGGCTTTGTTGCTACTGAAAGTATCCAAAGGCTACCCACATTTAAGAAAGTTTTACAATTGTCCCCGGATGAGCTTAGGACTTTAGTGGATTTTTCGCTGGCGGCTTACTTATTGTATCCGGAGAGATTCGATTTAGTAGGTTATTACCAGAAAATTTTAAACCTAAAGGCGTTATATTCAAAGGAGTCTTCGTCAGCAATAATTGAACCAAGAAAGAAAAAGAAAATTATTCTTGATAACGTCTTGTTGCCTCCTGAAGAAATAGCGGCTAAGTTAGGTATTGGGCCAGATAATATGAGTGAATTTTATTATTTGATAGAATATATTTTTAATAAAAGTATGGAGCAATTAGAGAAGTTAGCTTTCCCCTCAATAGAGTTGAGAAAAGTAAAAGCTACCAACGAAAGAGATGTCTTGGCGTTATCGAGAGATATAATCGATATTGCGTCAGCATCTTTGAACGATTTGATATCTAAAATTAAGGAAAATAAATTAAAAGGATTATTAATGTATCAAGAAAAGTTGTCGTTAGGCCGAGACCATCATATAGGAAGTATAATATATTCTCCCAGGACTGGATTTATATCTTTTTTCCGGATTGATTGCCGTATCGCTAGCAATTCTTCCAGATTTGATGGTTATGGAACTATTATGCTGTTTAAGTTTGTTGAATATGTAAAGGAACATCATGGGAGAATTAATAAAATAAGTGTTTCTAAATCTAGCCGGGCAACACGTTTCTTCAAGACGTTTGGTTTTGTAGAGAAGGGGAGTAAACTTGTGGTAAGTATAGAGAAATTAGAGAGTAGGTTAATAAGATATCTTAAAAGAAAAGTTAAGGAAGAAAAAATTCGTATTTGCAGCCCCGCGTCAGCAAATGACCTAGAAGGTAAAAAGAACATTATTCTTAATAACATCTCATTACCGACAAAAGAATTAGCAGCTAAGTTAGGGTATGGGGTAGATGAAATGCCTGAATTTTATCGTTTGGTACGAGAGATTTTTGGTAAAGGAATTAAGCAATTAAGAGAGGAGAATCGCCCTTTTGATAAAGAAGATTTGTTCGCTATAGTAGAAAAGGATTTTCTTATAAAAATAGCAGATGCAGCAACGAAATTAAAGGTTAGCTCTAACAAGCTTCGGCGATTTTATCTAAGCTTAGGATATGCATATTGGAAACAGGTTCAGGGAAAAGGTTTGTTGAGAAGATTGGAAAAAGATAAAGAAATAACAAGTTTAGACGACCTTTATTCCCAATTGGTTCAATCAAATGAAAGATATCGTAGAATGAGTAAAAAGCGATTTGAAAACAGAGTCCGTGTCATATTAACTGCTGTTGGTAAGAGCATTGATACGGTATTTAAATATAAAGGAGTTTCTTCTGATGAGGGTTGCAGTCCGCTAGAGAAGTTGGCTTTTGTCGCTTCACCATTAGTTAGTCTTAGTGAGGAACAATTAGCAAGGATAAAAAACAAAACATTTATTGTTTTAACTAACGTTGATGCGGTAAGCAGACGAGGAGACATTGAAAGCGAAGAACGCCTAAACAACATTGCTCCTTACATACGGACGTTTCTTTCCAACAATAATAAAATTACTATCGTTGGTCATGGTAAAGATGGGAAGGTAAGTCTTAGGGCGGTGGCTGACTGGTTCAGGCAGAAGGGTCTAGATATAGGATGGGTTCAGCCGCCATATGATGTTGCTAAAGAAGGTCAGGAAACTCCCCAATACAGAAGAATGGTCAGAGACCAGATAAGGCAGCTTACTGGGGGAACAGGGTTTCTTGTGGAAAATATTCGTTCAGACCCGTATGAATGGGAAGGAGACGAAGAAGTAAGGATAGCTCACATAAAAGAGCGCTTCTTTGATGAGCAGGGTGAGCCTCTGGTAGAGTTCGTTATTTACTTTGATATAGAGACCGCGCATCGGGAGGATGCTCGTTTTGTTGTCTTACCTAAACTTATACCCGCCATAGCAGGCCCTAATGTGAAGGGGTTTTTAAAAGGGATAAACGATATCAGAGATAGAATATTTGCAAAAATTGATGAATTGAAAAAGGAAAAAGGTAAAGCGTCTTTAGCGCTCTTTTGTTCAGGAGCAAAGCCAGATAAGATAGAGCGGTTATACGAACTTATCCAGTTATTTAGAGAAAAAGTAGATTGTCTCTATGCCGTGGCAGGAGGAGCTTGCCTGAACTATTTTCTTGCAGCAAAGGGCTGGGATATTGGCGCTGCCACTTTATCTAACCCCCAAAAATATCTGCCGATAGCTAACGATATAATTAAGAGCGGAGCTCTTTATATCCCGCGTAATTTAATAGCAGTTGAAGGAGCTTTGCCAAAAACCGAGAAAGAGAAGCCAAAAATATTAAAAATCAGTGATGGAATAGTGCCTGCGCCTTATTTGGTTGGCGGGTTAGATACAGAGGATATATACAGAATCTGTACAATTATCCGCCGGGCAGATATTTCACTTATGTTCGGCCCGCTTACTTATTATGAAAATATTTATCTTAGAGACGGAGCCATGATACCAATGCAGGTTTGTGCTCATAAAGCTAAGCAAGACCCAGATAGCTTGATATACTTGTTTGGTCTTAATACTTTTCATGCTGCTTCTCTTGCAAACGTAAATAATTTAGGCCGGCCTAATTTTGGTACTTTAACATTTGGAGGTTCAGGCATAAACCAGGTTACTTCTGAGCAGCTTCTGCCTGCATTTAGAGCTTTAGAAGAGTCTTATAAGATATTTAAGAAGGAGCTTAATCAATTAATCTCCAGCCCGGTTACCGGATTGAGAAGTTCAGCTTCAGCTGAAACAGTCGTTAGTCGTCAGTTGGTAGGAGAGAAGGTTTTTAGCAGCGCAGTTGTTAAATGGACAATTATTTTTATTGATGATGAACTGCCTGTAATCCAACCTTTTGCAATGGGTTTAGAGTTGACGTTGCCGGATGTTTTACCTCAAGATTATAAGGTGACAGAGGTTTGTATGGCAACGAGTGTCGAGGAAGGATTAGAAAAATTGGCATCTGTAACTAGCAGGAATATATTAGTTATTCATGATTTTAACATAAAGGAAAGTAAAGTGGTTGCATCGCCTTTAGCAGATAGAGCAGTTCTTAGAGTCCCCTCCGGCGCAATACCAACAAATGACGCAGATGAGTTTGCATTATATGTAACGGGTAAGGCATTAAGAGAGGGTAGGGTAAAGACATTTACTGGGTTTTCTGTAAGGTTTAATTACGTTTTGGTTTCTCAGGAAGAATTTGAAGATATTTTTTGCAGATATAACGTAGGATTTTTTGTTCCCGTGGGTATAGTGATATTAGAGGAATTTGTAGATGTTGTAGCAGATAATTGCCTTATTTTTATTAGTGAGCAGATACCCCAAGATTTAAGAGTTCCCTTTTTAATGGAAGAATATACCCGTAGGATTCTTGAGGGGGGCTATAGCTATATAGCAAGTAGAGCAGGAATTGCTGCAGCATATAAGAAAAGTCTCTTGGCAGGATACTTGAGGTATTTAGCCGGCAAATTCGGAGACAGAGAACAAAAGGATGAATTTATAAAAAATGTTATAAAAGATTTCGGTAAAATAGAAGAGGTATGTATAAATGAAAGATTTAGAAGAGAGTGGTCGTTTATAGTAACATTAATCAGTAAAGTGCAAATCGCTGTTTTAGAAAATCAGGTAGCAGATTTTTTTGGGTTCAGTTTAGATGTAAACAACAGATTTGTGGAAGGTTTTGACCTGCCAACGACCGTGGAACAGGGCAGTTCTTCTGTGTTAAGGCTTAAGGTTAGTGCTGTGGCTTCTTCAAACGCAATGTTAGATTATTTCTTTAAGAAGCTTAAGGATTCAGGTAGCGTTTTTACAGATTTAGCCAGTGTTGAGCATACGCCAGCAGATAGTAGAGAGACGGGTAAAGATAGCCAGTGGTTTATATTTAAAATGACAGATAATAAATGGCTTGAGCTGTTTTTAAGGGGAAATGATATCGCCGGTTACGGTATTGTTACCTGGATGCCGCAGAACGTAATTTTAAGATTGAGTAGTTTTGAAAAGGAAGCCGGGCAGATGGATTATTGGGTGGGTATTTATAATCCAAGGATTGAGGCATTAAAGCAGTTCTTCCGAACACGAAATAAAAATATGAATATAATAGCAATTCCTACAGATCAGATCATCAGTGGACAACAGATAGGTAAACGCGTTTTATATAGTGGAGTGCAACGTCCTGAAACAGTAGCCTCAGAGATAATAAGAAAAGTTAACTATGGATTAGCGTTAGCGGATTACGAAAAAGCAATAATAATGAAATTTAAGAGTGTCCCCGGTGGTCATCCATTAGCGTTAGCAGCAGTTTTATATTTTAAAGAGCTAAAGTTCAATATTGTTGTATCTAAGGAGACTCCTCATCGAGAATGTCTTACGGGAGAAGAAACAGTATTGTTAAATAATCTTTTGTCAGGGCAACAATTAAGCGATATGGACATAATTAATTTATTCAGTGGACGAGGCGGTTATAAAAAAGTTTGCAGCCCTGTAAGAATATCCGATGTTTTTATAATTAATGTAATTGCTCATCCGGTAATTAGTTCTTTAAGGCTCTTTAGAGATTTTAGAAAGAACCCCCCAACCGATACATATGAACAGATACGACTACAGCAATTGTCATCGCTACTAATAAAGGAGAATCCTTCGCCATTACGGTTCGCAAAGAGTAATAGCACGCATTTTATAAGAAATTTAATAAAAATCTCAAGCCCGGCTACTATTTCCTTACAAGGGTTTTATGGAAAAGTTGTTGATATTGCAAGAACAAAAGACTCCTGGAATAAGCTGTCAACAGGGTGTTCGCCGCCTACAGCAGGAAGTCCTGCAGTAAGTTACGCAAATAGTCCTGCCAATCAGCTTTCCGCTATCAGCTTTCAGCTGTCAGTATTTGAATTAAATAATATAAATAGTAATAATAACAATTTCCAAGGCTCATCGCCTGGTCTTGTCGCCTCCCCGAATTATCAGGCGGTTGAGTCCTTGGAAGGTTTTTATAATGTTGCAGGGGGCTCTTCTCTTCATACCTCCCCAATAAGAAGAGCCTCTTTTGCAACTATAACAGTGAATAGTAAGGGCTCTGGCGAAATTTCCGTGGCCTCCCCGACAGCCGGAGCCCTTAGTTTAGAAATAGTTGTCAGAGACCTCTGTTTCCTCGCCTCCCCGATGTTAGCAGGGGTCTCTGCAACTAAATTAACAGAAGGAATGATACTGGTTACCAGCCGCAAGGCAGAAGCAGCCAGCCCTATGGTGGGATGGTCTTGGGGTAGTGCCGGGCTGTCGCAAGATATAGTTAGTGGAGTTAATAAGTTAGTTAGTGAGTTAAAGGGCATACTTGACATTGAAGAGTTAAGCGATGTTGTTCAGGGCATTTTAGATTATCATCTGCAGAAGTTAGAGTATTTTATTAAATTTTATGCCGCTATATTTGAGCCGTTGACAGATTTAGTATATGGGCATTTAGATTTAGCAGAGGTTGACGCCGCAATTAAAAATAAAGAGGCGTTTATTAGCCGTTTTAATCAGTTCGTGGGCGAATTTCAAAGAATTATAAATAATAGTGATAAGTCAGAAAGATTCTTAAAGATAGAATGGCTTCTCCATGAGTGCCAGCAACAGTTGATAGAATCTTTGGAAAGAAAGACAGAAGAATTAAAACAGACATTAAGAAAAGATGAGGAGTGGATAAATCACAGAGTTAGAGAGGCAAGAAGTAGAATAGCCTTTTTATTGCAAAGGATAGAAAAGTTAAAGAAGAAAATGAATAAGAAGAAATTAACCGGGAAAGCTGGGAAAAATCTAATAGATAGACTGCGATTCTTGGTAGGAGATTTAGTAGAAATGAGAGAAAATTTAGTAAATAAGATTAGTTTAGAAGAAATTAATTTTATCAGTGAAAGTTTAATTATCGTGGCTGGCGAAGTAAAAGAATTAGAACAAAGAGCTGTGTCCGCCAGCCCTGCGCAGCAACCTCTTGCATTAATGGTTATTCAGTATGTAAGGCAAATAATGAATAGACAAATAGCAGGGTCTTCAGCAGCTAAACTTTCAGACCATTTGTCAGAGCAAGATTGGGAGTTATATTTTGCTGTTACCACTTTCCCTGAATTGACTGAAAAAATAGAAGGTGAAGATTTAGCTGTTATAAATTTAAACTTGGGGAGGATTAATAAGAAGGTTGTTGAAGTCAGCAGGATGATGGAGGAAAAAACATTCTTAAGCACGATTCTCAAAGAGTGTAACGTAGACAAATATCTGGCAGAGATTCGTGTTGAAAAGTTACTTAAAGAATCTGAGCTAAGCGAGCTGGATAAAGTAAGGAATAATTTTGGTACTATTAAAAGAATTTTAAAAGGGATTAGTATTGAAGATACAAGAGTTCAAATTACGGGGCAAGAGATGAAGTCGTTGGATATTTTACAGTTACCCTATTGGGATGAAGATTCGTTTAAACAGTGTGTTATGGGCTTTATTAAAGATTTAGAAGAGAAATTAAAGAATATTAAAGATATCTGGGATGCCCTTAAAAAACTTGAAAGTTACAATACCTCTTTAGGACATTCTCTTTTTGTTGATACCGAAAGAAGAGATGAAGTTAAGTCCCTGTTAAAGGGAATAATTAAGGAAGAAATAGCAAGGTTTAAGAAGAAGATTATGGGAAAAACCACCAATCCTTTATTTATTATAATGAAAGGAGCAGGGAGTAGAAAACTGGCTACGCATGAGTTACATAATCTCATTATCGGAATAGCAGGCAGTATGCAGGCGTTACTTGATAGAGCCTTAGTTGACTTTGAGGAAACCTTGGCAGAAATCAATAAGAATCTTGAACATATAAAGGTGTTTTTAGAAGGCATAAGCATAAAAGGTAAGACGGTTACAGTTAAGTTTATGTGGGAAGAGAAAATGATTGAGGATAGTTTTGATATAACAAAGATTCTGCGGAACATCTTTGTTGCAGGAAAGCAAGATATAAGCACCAGCCCGGTAACTAACAACGGGAATTTAGAAGTTCTTAAGAGAGTTTTGGGGGTTGCATCTTCAGATTGCGGAGAGGAGAAAAACTTTCAGCCTAAAGATAATGAAAATTCAGTTCTGAAAGAAGTTGTCGGTATTTATATCGAGAAATTATCCTGTATATTTGACATATTTTCTTTAGATTTGTTAATAATAATGGAAGATCCAGCAGTTATTTTTGTTATAAAAAAATTGACAGAGAAACTCGTAAAACCTCAGATAAAGTCAATTTATCAATCTTTGTATGGCAGGGACAGTTGCAGTCCGTTGCAGATATCTCATGAAGATATCGTTAGTGTACTGCTCTTATTAGAATATAAGAAAACAGAACATCACAGTGATTTTAGACAGGAATTTAATAGGCTTTATTTTAAATTTAATAGAAATAATCACCTGGAATCTCTTATGGATAGTATAAAAAATTCGCAGGATGATAATATCGTGCGGTTTAAGGCAGGCCTTTATGCTTTTATTAGATTAATCAGAGAGGAGGTTTACAACCGTATCTTTGAAGATAAAAAGAATATTCCTTTTGTTAAGCGGTTAGTTAGCGCGCTTTCTTATTATAATGCTAGCGAAAAAATATGGGAAAATATTGATATATTTAGCATTATAAAACAGGCAGAGGTTTCTACCGATAAGAAGAAACAGTTTGTTGATTCGCTTCTTGTTCCTGCAGTTATGGGGCAGTTGCCGCTTTTTATTTTGGAACTTTTTGATATTCAAGCCAATGCAACGGCTACAGGGCATAATGAGAGAGGCGATACATTCTTCTTGGTGTTTGAGAGTAACGGGACGGAAATGTTTGTAAATTTTGTTGAAAGTAGAGTTGATGTTATTAAATGGGATATGGAGGATTATTATGATATAGACGAAGGATTGGGAGGCTATTATAGTTTGAAACCAAGATATAGGGCTTCAGAGGGAATATCTAGGAAGATGGAGTCTTTCTTGAAGCTTTATCCTGACTTTCATTATCAAGATGAAGGTATTAATTTTACCGCGCTCCTGCTTTATAGAGCGGCGATGGTTTGTATTGAATTGGGCTGTTTAGATAAGGCATTGGCCTTGCTTAATCGCGCTTCTGAAATTGATACGACAAGTGCTGAAATCCCTGTTGCTAAGGGAAATATTTACTCCAGGTTAAACGATCCGCAGGCAGCTTTAAGGGAGTATGAAGAAGCTCTTCGTAACCGCAATAATAATCCCCCGTGTCATAAGAAGAAAAAAACCGCTCAGGCTGTGTTAGCAGAAAATTGCAGCCCGATTGAAGGTGTGCCGGAAATTATGAGATTGTCTATAGATAGGTTAGTTGATTTAAGTAGTCGTTTAGAACCTATAGAATCTCAGAGAGAAGCCAAGGGTATTATAGAAGAAGTAAGAAAGATTTACTATCAAATTTTTAATGATTTTAGATTACCAAGGCAAAACGAAGCACCTGGATATAAGCAAGGTAAAGTAAAATTATATAAGGAGTTGGAAGAGAAGTTAAGTAAATTAATTATTATTGCTGATCAGGATAGGTTTAAAGATGGAAACCCAGAGATAGTAAAGAGGCATCTCTTCTTATGGAGGGTTATAATAGTTAATTTATATAGATATGTAAAAATAAATATCCAGATATTCCATCTCATAGCCAAAATGAAGAATAAGCGAATTCCTATAGAAAAAGTTGTGCCGTTCAATTATAAAGATAAGTTGGATGGTTGTATATGCCATTTAGCAATAGCAATGAATTCCATGGATAAGGATTTATCTTCGTCACAGGGTTCCTTGTTGGAGAAAAGTATTAAAAGTAATATAAGAATGTTTAAAAGAGATAGACCCATTGTTTCTATAGTTATAAGATCAGTGGTTAGAGAGGGAAGCAAATATGGTTTGTTTGGTTGGATTCCCGGAGATGTCGTTGAGAAAAGAGAGCAAGATTTCACCCCAATATTAAGAGTAACAAAATTATTTAATGAAATGGAATCTTGTATGGTAGAGATTACCGTTGCAAAGAAGGAAGGAGATACTACGCAGTTATTTCGGTTAGTATCTTCCTTAAAAGTGCTGATTGAAGAGGCAGCGCAACTTTCAGTAATATTATACGGATATGTGAACAGTAGAGATGATGCTATGAACTGGAGAAGTTTAGGAGATATGCTTTCCACAAAAATATATAAGGCAAGGCAGCTAATATCATCATGTAAAAAAAGCGGTAAAACGAATAGGTTGCCGCCATCTGGCAGTTTTCCTCCCGATGCTGCTGCTAGCCCTGTGGATATGGATCTTTGGTTTAGGCCAATTAGTCGCTGGTCGGCTGGACGTACTATGAGATTTGATGAATTTATATTTATTCTTTCAAATGAGGGGCCAGAAGAAGATTATGAAGATTATGTTGAGCCAGGCAGGTTTAAAATTTTAGATGTTATATGGCGTATAATGAAAATATTGGATATATTGGCGGTAGTTGTGTGTCCTGTTGTTTTAGGAGGTATAGTTTTGGTGATGGCCGGTAATTTTATAGTTAGCATTTTCGGGTGGAAGCTGGTTTTAAGTTTTATTGATGATATAGTTATCCTTGGTGCTTTGGGATTATTAAAGAAATGGTGGAAGAAGAGAAGAGAGCGTCAGCCAAAAACATCAAGAGAATCTAGAGAGGTGAAGGTTGAGGTGGTACCACCAGAAGAAAAGATGCCCCCAGATTGGGATACAGAGCCACAAATCGCTAAAAGAAGATGCCGGCCGCCGTTTATAGATATAGAAGCAGAGGTGAAAGATACACAATCGTCCAGCGTGGCGGGTTATGACGAAGGACGAAGGATGAGCGAAGAAAGATGTGAAAGAAACCGACTTTCCACCTAC
>CP070797.1:418930-439982 GCA_020343495.1 Candidatus Omnitrophota bacterium
AGAGATTTAGAGTTTAAAACAAAAGGAGTTTTTGAAGTGGTAGCCCGCATAAAAAATTTATCAGCTCCCGATATTGAGGAATGGGTTCATTCTTCCAAAGGGCGTACAGAATTTTTTGAGGTAATAAGGGCCAGTATTTCCGGTTTGTGCAAGGAAGTAAAGAACTCTTTTGATTATTTTGAAGTGAATAAGGGTGAGCGTATTGAGAAGATGTATATTACCGGCGGGCTATCTTCGGTTCCAGAAATAGGAGCTTTTTTGAAAGAAAGCTTAGAAGTAGAAGTTGCTGTTTTAGATAATCTGGAAAATTTTAATATTCCCTTTTCTGACGAGAATTTCAAGCGTTTCAAAAACAGTTTTTCCGTAGCGTTTGGCTTAAGTATATAATTGAAGCATGAATAAGATATGCATAAATTTAAATCCGCGTAAAGAAAAGGTTGAAAGCATAATTTTGCAAAGAATAGTTTCTTATACTCCATTTGTTGCATTGGGAGCGATTGTGGTTTTTGCCGCGATCTTGATTTTATCCCTCTTTATTTTTTTTAAAATCAATACTTATAACGCTTATAAACAGCAGTGGGCGCAAAATGGAGACAAATATGCTCAGATATCTAAAATAAAAAAAGAAGCTAAAAGATTGACGGAGGAAGTAAAAGTTCTTCGGCAGATGACGACTCCCGACACTCACATTGTAAAAATATTGGAGGATGTTTTCAATGTTTTACCACAGAATGTATGGTTTAAAGATTTAACTTTCAGACAGGGCGCGCTTAATTTAGAAGGGTATGTAGTGGCCTGGCAGGAAGATTATTTAATTTCACTGGTAGATAAATTTATCAAGCCCTTAAAGAGGCGGGAGTATTTTCCTTCTAAGTTTAAAAAAGTAAATCTGAAACATTCGCAACGCACAGCCTTTTACGGTATAGAGGTTTTAGAGTATAGTATAGAATGTAAAAACTAATGATAAGTATTAAGAAGCTTCAGATTAAATTTAAACTAGATAAAAAAAGTATCATTTTTATTGGGTTAGTAGCCGTATTGTTGTTGGAATTAGCCTTAATTTTACCTCTGCAGGTAGGTAAAATGCGCAAGCTTAATGCTGAAATCATAATGATAAGAAGGAAACTTGCAAACTTAGAGCGCGATTGGCCTAAAAGGAGCCAATATTTAGAAGAGAATGGTAACTTGAAAGAAGAGATTAAGATGACAAAGATGAGGTTTTTTTCTCCCCGGCAGGAGTCAAGCGCTCTTGCCTTTATTTCTTCAGAGAGTGAGAAGTTTAATATAAAAATAGAATTGTTAAAACCGGCAGAAATAAAAGGGGGCGCTTCAACAAAATTCGGGGTATTTAAACGGCTGCCTGTTACAGTTAAGGCTAGGGGAAAGTTCCATAATTTAGTCAGGTTCCTGGAGTATTTACAGAACAGCAAATATTTTTTTGAAGTAACAGAACTGGATATCTTTTCGGGGCAGCCTTATAATTCTATTGATATGGTGATATGCGGGTTAGTAAAGGAATAGCAATTTTTATTTTGTTGTTTTGTTGTTTTTTGGCGAAAGGATTATGCCTTTGGCCGCAGCCAAAGTATCCTTTTACAGATGAAGATAGAGACCCTTTCTCTCCGTTGATAAGCAGGGGAGGCAGGATTTTGATCCCTCAGGAAGAAACTGTTTCTAACTTTGTTTTAAGAGGTATAATATATTCAGAGGATAAAGCGCTTGCGATAATAAATGACGAAATTCTAAAGGAAAATGACAGAATCGGCGAGTATATTATTTTACGGGTAGAAGAAAAAAGAGTAATTTTAAAAAACGAAGATGAGGAAATTATTTTAAAATTGGAGGAAGAATGAAGAACGGTCAGATGTCAGAAATCAGATGTCAGATTATCTATTTCCTGTTTTCTTTTCTCTGTTTTCTGTCTTCTGTTTTCTGTTTTCTATCTTACGCTCAAGAGGCAGCGTTAATACCCGTCATTAAATTTAAAGACGCTGACATTAGAGTGGTATTACAGTCAATATCGGAGAAAGCAGTTAAGGACGGCAAGAAGGTAAACATCCTCGCCAGTCCGGGCGTGCAAGGGTTTGTCAGCGTGAGTTTAGAAAACGTAGATTGGCAGACGGCGCTGGACGCGGTATTAAAGACCTATGATTATAGTTATATCTGGGTAGGCGATAGTATAATTTTAGTAGATACTGTTGAGAGGATAGGCGAACGCCAGGCGCAGGAACGCCAACGCCAGGAAGTTGAAGTCCCGCGGCTTAAAGTATTTAAGTTAAAATATCTTGATGCCAGCGATGCCAGCAAAGCTGTCAGGCCGTTACTGTCTGCGGTAGGCAGAGTGACTGTTTTAGAAGCAACCGGCCAGGCAGGGTGGGAATTCGGCGCTGATGTTACTAAAAGGTCGCGGGCGTCAGAAGGAAAAGTTTCCCGCACGAAAGTTTTAGTTGTTTCTGATGTTTCAAAAAAACTGGACGAGGTAGAACAGCTTTTAGCGGCGATAGACGTTATGCCGCAGCAGATTTTGATAAAATCTAAAATAATGGAAGTACAAAGAGATTTACTCCGAGACATCGGGTTTGATTGGGGGACCGGTCAGACTGGCGCCTCTAGTACTACTCTTACATATGTTGACATGTCGTCTGATAACGACGAAGATCGTAAACAGGCCGCAGGTCATTTTCTTGCCGACCAGATTACGCCGACTCTTTTTGGCCCGAGAGAGACAACTACTCTTACTACGACAAATACCGGGCTTAAAGTGGCGCTTAAGAAGTTAGCGGGAACCCAGTTTGAAACAATTATGCATGCTTTAGAAGAAGATGCAAGGACAAACACGTTATCTGCACCGACAATCCTTACTTTAAATAATCAGGAAGCCTCAATTCTCGTTGGCGAGAAGTTTCCCATTGTTGAGACCAAAGTAAGCACAGAAACCAATCAGATTGTCGGGGGTTCTTTAGAAGGCTATCAGGATATAGGTATTCAGTTAAACGTTGTCCCGCAAATTTGCGGGGATAAAGGCGGCTACATAAGCCTGATTATACACCCGGCAGTAACAAGTTCTTCTTCAACCGTAGCCGTTCAAGATTCCGACGGCAATACTCTGGTGGAATACCCCCGCATTACCACGCGCGAGACAGAAACTCAGATTGTAATTAAAGACGGCGATACAATAGTAATGGGCGGGCTATTAAGAGAAATTACTTCAAAACAAGAAATAGGCATACCGTTTCTTAAAGATATCCCTTTTCTTGGGAAGATTTTTAGGAGGGAAACAGACGATGTTGCAATAATTGATTTGTTGATTTTTGTTACGGCAGAAATACTGGACCCGGGGCAGGCAGTTTCTGAGCAGCTTTTAGATACAGAACGCGTTATGTCGGAGTTTAAGAAGCAAGAGAAGATAAAATAGATAGAATGGAGTTAAAATCGCATAGCTTAAGAAAGTCACCGTTTAATATTACCAGCGACCCGCAGATTTTTTTTGAAAGCGCCTCGCACAAGGAAGCGCTGGCAACTCTTTCCTACGGTATTAAAGAAAAAAAAGGCATAATCCTTATTACGGGAGAAGTGGGAACGGGCAAAACCACGCTTTGCAAAACTCTTCTTAATAGGATGTCGTCAGGAGTTAAAACGTCTTTAATTATGAACCCTTACTTTAGCGAAGTGCAGTTGTTACGGGCAATCGTTGAAGATTTTGGCCTGCAAGTGAAGAAAAAAAACCGCCTTAATATTATAAATGAATTAAATTCTTTCCTGGTGAATATAAGTTTGGAAGGAGGCAACGCTGTTTTAATCATTGATGAAGCGCAAGGCTTAACCAACCGCCAGTTAGAACAAATCAGGCTGCTCTCAAATTTAGAAACCTCAGATGAGAAACTTATGCAGATTGTTCTTGTCGGCCAGCCGGAGCTTGAGGTAAGACTTAAAAAGTTCAGTCTGCGCCAGATTCGCCAGAGGATTTTTGTAAAATACGTTATCGCGCCTCTTCGTGAAGACGAAGTCAGAGGCTATGTGGAATTTAGATTACAAAGGGCCGGTGAGACCGACATTACTATTTCTTCTGCCAGTTTTAAGCTTATTTATGAGTTTTCTCAAGGTATCCCGCGCCTTGTTAATATGCTTTGTGACAGGGTCCTTCTCCTGGGATTCATAAAAGAGAAGATATCTTTTAAGGAAGAAGATTTTAGAGTTTGCGTAGAGGAACTGCAGTAGGAAGTAGTTATTTATAAGTCCGTGGAGGTGTACATATGAGTATTATATATGAAGCTTTAAAGAAGGCAGAAGAGAAAAATAAGCCGCACTATAAGCCAAAATCAGACTTTAAAATTATATTTCTAATCTTTATGGTGATGATGGGGGCAGGCATTTTTTATGTAGTTTGGAAGACCGTTTCCGGCTCAGATTTCTCTCCTAACAGTAAAGTTGTTTATGCGAAAAAAGAAAAGAAGCCAAAAACAAATTCATTAAAAAAGGCAATTAAGAAAGACATTGGATATAATTTGCAGGGTATAATATACGATAAAAATGAGCCTCTGGCGATAATAAACGGTAAACAAATAAGAGTGGGCCAGAGTATAGAAGAAGCTCTCCTCACTCAGATATCGCAAGAGGGGATAGAAATTGAAACCTCACAAGGCAAAGTTTTTATCTCATTAGAGGAATGAGATAATATTTCATTAATTGAGGAAAGAATAAACTAGAAGGAGGTGTAGTATGAAGACAGTGTATGATATGGATGATATATTTTTAGCTTTAGCTGTTATCTTTTTAGGCGCTTCTGCGGCAATGAAGCTTTTTGAAGTAAGCTGGAAATTTATACTTACTACAATTAACCCCAGACATATATTTGATATAGGAGTAGTTTTCTTGCTTATTAATATAGCTATCAACGTGCATGAAATCTGCCGCCAAAGGTAAAACTTAGCGGCTTTTATTGTTTCAGCAGGCAACGAGAACCAAGATAATACCTCTTTTTAGGGGCTTACCTTTAACCTTTTTATAACCCCGTGGTAGTTTACTGAGGGGTTCTTTTATTTTCTTAAAATTTTAAGAATGGTTGTTTCTTTAAAGGTCGTTGATATAATATAAAATAATTATGAAAAAGGATATAAAGAATTTTGTTTTTCAGGAATTAAGAGAGTATTTGCTGCGCAGAGGTTTCCTTTCTCGTTGTGCAGACCAGATTTTCAACTGGGTTTATAAGAGGAGGTTAGAGGATTTTAGGTTAATGACCAATATATCAAAAAGGGATAGAGCCGCTTTAGAGAAAGAATTCTATTTCTCAGCCTTAAAACTCTTAAAAAAAGAAGTTTCTCATGATGGGACAAAGAAGTTTTTATTTGGCTTGGCGGACGGCTATAGTATAGAGACTGTTTTAATCCCTGAAGGCAGGAGATTTACTCTTTGTATATCAACCCAGGTAGGGTGCAAATTTAGATGTGAATTTTGCCTTAGCGGCAGGCCGGGGTTCAGAAGAAACTTAACTATTTGCGAGATTATAAATCAATACTTAGGGGTTTTAGATTTAATTAGGCCCAAAAAAATCACTAATGTTGTTTTTATGGGTATAGGTGAGCCGTTGGATAATTTTTCTAATACTATAGGCGCCATAAAGATATTTTTGCACAGGCAAGCAATACATTTGGGAAAAAGGAAAATTTGCATCTCAACTTGCGGGTTGCCTCCCCGGATAGAGGAGCTTAACCGGCTAAATTTAGGAGTCAGGCTTTCTGTTTCTTTGCATTCAGCCGATGATGGCATCCGGTCAAAAATTATGCCGGTAAATAAGAAATATCCCTTAACAGAGCTCTTGGGAGCAGTGCGAAGTTTCTCAAAACAGCAACTCTTACCGGTTACTTTGGAGTACGTTTTACTTAAAGGGCTAAATACAGGCCCGAGCGCAGCAGTAAAGTTAAAGAAGCGCCTAGCCGGCATAAATTATAAGCTTAACATTATTCCTTATAATAGGGTTTCTTCTGTTTACCAGCCGCCTAGCCAAGAAGAAGTCAGCCGGTTTATAAGCGAATTAAAGAAACGCAAGGTGTTCTTTACTCTTAGAAAACCCAGGGGCCAGGATATTAACGCTGCCTGCGGCCAGTTAAGGGCGCAAACCCCATAGAAGTTATATGTCTAAATATCCAGAATTATACAATCAGGGAAAGTTAGAAGAAATACGGGATACTTTAGTAGGCAGTCTGGCTAGTTGTCTGCTTTGTCCTAGAAATTGTAGAGTAAACAGGTTAAAAGGAGAAAGCGGCTTCTGTGGCACTGGCAGGTGTGCTAAGGTAAATAGTTTTTTTCTTCATTTTGGAGAGGAACCGGAACTTGTGGGAAGAAGAGGGTCGGGGACGATTTTTTTCTCTAATTGTAATTTAGGCTGCGCTTATTGCCAGAATTATGAGCTTTCCCATTTAGGCGTGGGCGAGCAGGTTAACCCGCAAGAGTTAGCAGAAATGATGTTAAATTTAGAATCCCAGGGCGCAGAAAATATAAATTTTGTCACGCCCACTCATGTCATCGCGCAAATTTTAGAGGGGTTAGTAATTGCGGCACAGAGGGGATTGAAGTTACCTTTAGTTTATAACTGCGGAGGCTATGAAAGCATAAATACTTTAAAGATAGTGGATAGCGTTTTTGATATTTATATGCCGGATATAAAATATTCTGATAACGGCGCAGCCCAAAAGTACTCCCGCGCGCCTGACTATTGGCAAGTAGTAAAAATAGCAGTTTTAGAAATGCACCGGCAGGTAGGCGATTTGGTTATAGAGAATGAGTTAGCTACCAGGGGCCTTTTAGTAAGGCATTTAGTATTGCCTAACAGAATAGCCGGAGCCTTTAAAATACTGGACTTTATAAAGGAAGAAGTATCGGTTGATACTTATGTCAACATTATGAATCAATACAGGCCTCATTATAAGGCAGTTGAGTTCCCGGAATTATCAAGGCCCCCTACCGCAGATGAGTATTTAGAAGTGATAGATTACGCAGGAAAGATTGGCCTTCATCGGGGATTTTAGCCTCCCGGCGTAAAGATGTTGCGATAGCCGTCTAAAAGAGTATAATAACTTCTTATAATTTAACCAGTGTAAGAGGAGGATAATATGAAGGTAAACATACCTAAAGTTGAGGCCAGCCGCCTGCTTAATTGCGGTATGGTAGTTTTAGTTACTGCGGCCTATAAAGACAAAACTACTATTACCCCGTGCGCCTGGCAGATGCCTCTTTCTAAGAAGCCGGCTTGCCTGGGCATAGCTCTGGCAAAGGCGCATTTCTCTTCGGAGCTAATAAGAAAAAGCGAAGAATTTATTATTAATATCCCGCATTGGGATTTGTTAGATAAGGTTGTTTTTTGCGGTTCACATTCCGGCCGTGATATTGATAAGTTCGCAGAGAGCAGATTAACTCTCATCAAGCCGCTGAGTCTGTCAAAGACCCCCCAGATAGGCGAGTGCCTTGGCCACCTAGAGTGCACACTCCTAGATATTAAAGAAGTAGGAGACCATTATCTTTTTTTAGGAGAAGTTATTTGTGCGCAGGCAGACGATAATTATTTTGTTAATAAGTGCTGGGACACTAGAAATGGCAGTTTAATTTTTCACCTGGGAGGCAGGAGCTTTTTCAAATCGTCCCCTTTTGTTGAGGTGGGTAGATGAATAGCCAGATATATCAGTTACCTCAGGAATTTGTTCATAGACTTAAGAAGATTTACCCTTCCCGGTTCAATGAAATCTTTGCTACCTTCCGTCAAAAAAAGATAACATCTTTCAGGATAAATTATTTAAAAACAGATTTGGTTAGTTTAACAAGGCAGCTCAAGGAAGCCAACGTTCGCTTTAAGGAACTTTCCTTTCCTGCCGGCTCCTTTCTGTTAAAGGGGTCTTTAAGGGACTTTCAAAATACAGACGTTTATCGCAAAGGGTTAGTTTACGTGCAGAATGTTTCCAGTATGATTCCTGCCATTATTCTTGACCCTCAAAATAATGAGAGGATTCTTGATTTGTGCGCGGCCCCGGGAGCAAAAACTACTCAGATGGCTTCTCTGGCGCCCCAGGCAAAAATCATAGCAGTTGATAAGGTGCGTAAACGCTATTATAAACTACTGGCAAATTTGAGAGCGCAGGGTGTCGGTAACGTGGAAGTTCTTCTTCTGGACGGAATATGGGTGCGCAAGAAATTCCCCGAATATTTTGATAAAATCCTGGTTGATGCGCCCTGCTCTGTTGAAGGGACGTTTTATTTACCCAACAAGCATAGCTATAAGTATTGGAAACCAAGAAAAGTCAAGGAAATGGTAAGGACACAGAAAAAGCTGCTGCATTCAAGTTTCTTTGCCTTGCGGGAGGAAGGAACTCTCATTTATTCTACCTGTACGTTTTCCCCGGAAGAGAATGAAGAAGTAATTGATTGGTTTATTGGAAAATTTAAGGATAAAGTAGAACTGCTACCTATAGATATTCCCTTAGATAATGTAACTAGCGGCCTGGCGCGGTGGAAAAACCGCAAATTTTCTTCCCCGTGCCGTTTATGCAAGAGAATCATACCCAATGATTTTATGGAAGGCTTTTTTATTGCCAAAATCAAGAAAGTTTCCGTATAAAAATAAAAGAGGCATATTAAAAATATGCCCCTTTTATAGTTTAACTTGAAATATTAAAGAACAGATTTTAAATCTTTTGATGCCCTGAAAGCGATTTTCTTCTTTGAAGGGATTTGGATTGTTTCGCCTGTCTTAGGGTTTCTGCCCATTCTTGGTTTTGTTACTTTTACTCTGAAAGTCCCGAACCCTGAAATTGTTACGTCTTCTTTCTTTTTGAGCGACCCTTTGATGGCGTTCCAAATTGATTCTACTGCCATTTGAGCTTCTTTTTTGGTGCAAGTATTTTGTGCTACAACCTCAACCAACTGTGCTTTATTCATCTAACACACCTCCTTTTTTAAAAACGTTAATATTTTCAATATCTTTTGTCCATTATTATTTTATAATCCAATAATTTATTGTCAAGTTCTTTTAAAAATTTTATAATCCCAGTATGGGTTTTGCTAAAGATAGCCCTCCTTAAGCTTAAAACTCGTCCAGTATCCCCTCAAAAATACTCTTGATCCCTTCTAACGGTGAGATAAATATTGGGGTTACTTCGTATTCGGGGTCTTTAAGAGTGCCTTTAATTTCCACGCCTAACCCGCTTTTGCCTAAGAACTGGTTAATTAACTCCTGAAGCTTCTCTGAATCAGAGATTAGTATGGGGCTTAATTGGGGAAGGAGTTTAAACTCAATATCCCCTTTTAGAGAAAGCGTTCCTTCGCCTATAAGGTTCAGCTGGGTGGAGTTTAATTCTAAATTCTTAAACATAATGTTTTCTCCTGCAAACTCCAAATCGCTATGCCCTTTATCAAAAGTTATTGTTTCAAAATCAGGAATGTAAAGGATTTCGCCTAATCCTTTAAGCAAGTTCAGCTGCCAGAGGTTTCCTTCTCTCACTGAGACTTTGCCTTCGCCGTCTAAATTGCCCCATTTAGAGAGGCCTTTCTTTTTTAGGTATAATTCCAGGGAAAGCTTGCCTTCTAACGTTTTGGTTTTTAAGTTAAAGTAATCTTTTAATTCAGCTAACTCAATGCCGGCAGCAGCAGCGTTGAAAACTGCGTTGTCGTTTAGGCTGTCTAATTTTGTGCGCAGTTCTATTTGTCCTGAGGCGATGTTGGCAATTAGAGGGCTGATAGTGATTTCGTTCTTATCCCTATAAAGTTCAACAGTTAGGTCTTGCGCCGCGATATTGTAAACGGTTATCTGGTTACTTGCTCCCGCTACTTTTACTTTCCATTCGTTGATATCAAAGCCCCCTTCTATTTTGAATTTTAAGCTTACGTCACCTTGCGGCTTTAACCGTTTAATGAGAGGGAATTTCAAGTTTAGAATTGACAGAATTCCTTCGGCTTCCTCTAGGTTCAGTTTGCCAAACCCCTCAATTTTTCCCTGGGGAGGGTCTTTTAAGTCCAGGTATGCTTTGGAAATTATATTCGTTGTGCCCGCGTTAATAACTAATTCGGTAACGTCTAATTCTTGTTCGCTGTACTGGCTTTTTGTTTCTATATTTAGCAGGTCGGTGTCTATTGACAATTCTATTTTCGGTAAAGTAAAGTCTTCCACATTCCCTCTTATTTTTAAAGGGATATCTTTGTAATTTAAACTCGCTGTTTCAACGACCAGTTTGTCCTTTTTTAGGAACCCTTTAGCTTTAATATTGGTAAAATCCTTAAATTGGGCGCCGTCTATAGCGTAATCAGCGTAATAAGTAAAGTCTTTGCTTGCCAGAGCCCCTTTTATGATGCCTTCTAAATCTATAGTGCCTGCGCCGCGGTATTGAAAAGGCATCCTTTTAATTTCGCCAGCCGCCTCCCAAAACTGTTCCAGAGAAAGGCGGGTTTTTATTTCCAGTGAGAAAGACTTGGTATCTAAATAGGTGAGTTCTCCTTTAGCAGTAAGCTGGTTTGTATGGAGAGTCTTTATTTCTTTTTTTGTTTTTGAGGGAAAGTACACTTTTTTCGGATAGGCTGCCTCAGTGACATTAAATTTTAGCTGTTTATTATCAAGAGTAAAGGCAGCTTCTACTTTAGAAAGAGTATCAAAAAGAGGCACATTGTTAATTTCGCTCTCACTTACCGCACCGGTTATGGAGTAGGAGCTTTGCGATATAAAGTTCTTCGTAAAAGGTTGGGGCAGGCTTGCTGACACAGTTAAAGATAAATTAGCCATAAATTCTAAATTGTCTTTGATTTTGTCAAGTTGCAGGTGTTTAGTAAAATAAGTGGCTTTCAGATTCTGGATTTCTAATTTGCCTTTTACCGAGTAAGTATCTCCTTTTTTCAGGGTTAAGTTGCCCGCCTTTATAATACCGCCCTTTAAAGAAACAGTTTTTATCTTCTCTGTGAGAGGGGCAATATCTTGCAGGTTAAGGTTTTGCAGTTTAGCAGTTGCCGATAGTTCTTTAGCCTCTTTATCATAGGAGCTCTTTAAGACGATGGCCTCCTTCCAGAAGAACTCTATTTTTGGTTGGGAAGGCGAGGAATTGTCTATAAAAATGGATACGTCTGCATCGGATTTTGTACTCTTGGCAGAAACGTTAAAAGATAATAAAACCGCAATTATTAGAGGAAGGAGTAGTCTGGGCCTTACCATACCTTCTTAGGTTCTATATTCATCCTAAATATACTTTAATATTAACGTCTTTCTTTTTTGACTTTTCCAGAAGCTCTTTCTTTATTATACACTGTGAGCCGGCAATAGTAAGTTTTTCTTTGTCTAAGAAGGCTTTTTTTATTTTTAAAACGCCGGTGTTCAAAGAGCTGCTTTTATGGAAGCAGATTTTTATCTTTTTGTCTTTAAAGGCAAAAGAGACAGTAATTTCATTGTTAAAAAAGTTGGAAGCAAGCAGTTTAGGCGAAAGCGCAAGGTTCCCCGTCTTAAATTTAACTCCTAAGATTTGTTCCGTTAAAGTATGGATATACCAGCTCCCTGAGCCGGTGAGGTACATATACAGGCCCCTGCCTTCATTATTGAAGTATTCAGGCAGCATAGGATAAATTTTTGCTGCCGGCGAAGTTGCCATTTTATAAATAGAATTTATAACTTGTGAGCCTTCCTTTAGAAAATCTTCTTTATATAAGGAGAAAGCCAGCATTACTGCCATGTGGGAAAAGAAAGCGCCGTTTTCCTTGTCTCCGTAGGAGAAGCCAAACGCCCTTCCCAGATCAGGCATAAGTTTCCCAAAATCCGTATTAAGCCTGACCCCGCCTAACGGTGAGTCTTTTAAATACTTTTTTATTGACGCCCAAATTTTGGCGGTTTGTTCTTTCCCCAGACACCCGCTCATTATGGCAAATACCTGGGAGGCCAGCATCATTTTCAGTTTGCCTTTGATCAGGCCTTCGGCTTTTAAGCCTTTGTTGTCGTAGTATCCGTTGAAGAAGCCTTGCCTTAGCCATTCTTTTTCTTTTAACCATCTTGACAGGTGGCTGGATTTTTGGGTTAAATCATAAATTAAATCGTCAATTTTTATGCTGATTTTTTCTCCCGTTAATTTTTCTGTTTTCAGGAAGTACTTTTGCAGCCGCCTTTGTTTTTCCCTGTAATCATCGTAATTCAGGGGAGAGTTTATTCTGTCTAAGAGAAGAGTCAGTTCTTTTAACAGGCAGACGCTTTTTGTTTTTTCTTTAAGTTTTTCTAACATTGCGCAGACGCTGCCTAAATTATGGGCGTACATAAAACTAAAACTTACGCTTTCGCCTTGCTGCGGGGCCATATCCAGGCCGTCGTTCCAGTCAGCGTTCTCTAACCGGATAACGTTATGTTTACCGACGTTGAAGAAAGAAGTCAGGTTCTGGATAAGGATGTGTTCTAATGCGCTTCCTTTATAAATTCTGCCATTTCTTGTGCGCAGGTAAAAATCTTTTTGCGAGAAGCCTGTATCTCTCTTTTGTGCCCTGTGCAGGAGGTGGTCTTTAAAATAGGGAATTTCTTTAAGCAGAAAGGATAACTGTCCTGTCCGGTTTATGTATGAGTGCAGGGTAAGCCAGGGCCAGACCCCGTGGTCAGACCATACCCTGGGTATGCTGTTGCGGTCAGACAGAAATCGCCCCTTTTTAGTAATTATTGTGGCGTTGGAGCCGTCAATGCGCACTCCCTGGAAACTGTCTAATATTAACTTTTTAGCTTTATCAGGTTCAGTAAGAAGCAGGGCTAAAGCGTCCTGCCATAAATCCCGCCAGCCTCTGCCGCCTTTTCCGTAGTCAAAGTGAGGCAGGAACGAGCAGCCGAACAGTTTTCGTAAAGTTGGCTGCATCTTTACCCATCGCAGCCAGTTATTAAAGTTAGCGTCTTTAAAATCAAACTCTAATTTAGAGAAGTGAGCAGCCCATTGGTTTTTTGTTGTTCGCAGGTGTTGGTTGACTTTATTTATGGAATTGACTTTTTTAAATAGGCTGCTGATTGTTGTGGGAT
Source organism: Candidatus Omnitrophota bacterium (assembly GCA_020343495.1). Classification (GTDB taxonomy): domain Bacteria; phylum Omnitrophota; class Gorgyraeia; order Duberdicusellales; family 4484-171; genus JAHISK01. The sequence continues at coordinate 431,934 of CP070797.1, forward strand.
TTTTAGTCATACCCATAACAATAAAGTAATTTGCGCTTTGGTTTTTTTTAAGTTGGGTGTCTTTAAAACGAAATGCCCCGCAGCATTCTTTGCCGTCAAAGTCAGGCTCTTTTTTTGTTACGGGGGCTACCTCTTTTTCTATAGCGTCAGGAGAAATTAAATCTCTCTCCCCGCAGAAGTAGTCAAGAGTGGGGAATTGGCCTAAAGCAGGGATATTATTGTCTTGAAACCCTAAAACAAAATAAGTGGTTTTATTTAATTTGTGGCCTTTTTCGTTAAAAATCATCGTTGGTTTAAGGAATATGCCGTATTTATTCAAAGAGACGCGGTTAAGCAGGGAACTGACATGGCGGTGGTCCCGCAGGTTCTTTTCTGCCCTTCCATAAAGAGGAATAAAGGAGGTAGGAGTGATTTTTATTGGGTTAGCTGATTTATTAGTAACTTTTACCCACATTATTTCAGCAGCGATAGTGTAAGGAATAAAGTTTAACACTTCTATACGTAAAGAGGTAGTCTCTTTTATGAGTTTATGGTATAAGAGGCCTGCTTCTAAGGTATCGTTGCAGGGTTTGGATAAGCGTATGGTTTCTTTATCTGTTTTTATGAAGAAGTCTCTGCGGCAGAGAAGGTTGCTTCTTACGTCTTCTACTGATGCTGGCGGGGTGAGAAAATGGTCGTTATCCTTCTTTATGTCACCGCCTAAGTTAGGGCTTATTGAACTGAGCAGTTGGCCGTTGCAGTCGGTAAGAGGAAAATATCCCATATATTTATGGGGATTTTTTACGATAAAGGTGCCTTTATTATCTATAAATTTGTATAGCATATCACTATATTCTACACTAAAATCCTTATTTTTCAATGTTAACTAAGAGCAGAAAGTAAGTGCTCTGATAGAGATTAAGCTGCATTTGCGTTCATTTGGTCGTCCTTGGCGTAATAACTCTGTTAGGGTGGGGAATGAAGAAAATAAGGTATTTACGAGATACGCCCTGTCCAAAAGGTTGCTTATGGACTCTCTTATCTGAGTAATCTCTTAATTTGTTCAAGAAGGTCGTTAATAGCATAAGGTTTTTTAATAAATTCTACAAGGTCTTCCTGAATATTTCGGATAATATTACCAGCTGTGCTATTGCTTGATACAAAGATTATGGGGATATCTTTTGTATCAGGATTTTTTCGTAAATGCCTGTATGTTTCAAAACCATTCATTATAGGCATTTTTATATCAAGAATAATGAGATCTGGTTTACTCTTGTTAACTTTTTCTAAGGCTTCTTTTCCATTCTTAGCCTCTTCTATAATAAAACCTCTTCTGGTAAGTGTAAAATGTAAGATTTCTCTTAGCATATCATCATTATCGACAATCAAAACTTTTAGATTTCTTTTTCTTTGAATCATACATTACTCTAAGCGTCATTCATGGCAAAATAGAAAAGCACCTTTTTTTCATATCTAAATTTTAGATATGCAATAATTGAATTTATCATATATAGAAAGGAGTGTCAAGTATGGAAAAAACAATTTATACAAAACAGCATAAACATATAGTCAAACAACTCATTAAGGCCAGGAAAGAGGCAGGGCTTAAGCAGGAAGATGTCGCGAACCGATTAGGCAGACCGCAATCTTTTATCTCCAGAGTAGAATCAGGACAATACCGCATTAGCGTTGTTGATTTAACGACCTTAGCAAAAATCTATAAAAAGAAACTCGATTTCTTCTTGGAATAAGACAGGGTTGTCAGAAACTCAAAAGGTTCTAAAAATCTTTTTGCCAATGAGTTGGCATGGTTGGCAGGCGTCCTATTTAGGGACACCCTACGTACTTATTTTTCAATGTTAACAGGTCACCAAACCTAAAAAAAATTCCCCTTGACAAATTTTACCGACGGTAGTATTTTAGACTCAAAGAAGCCTAATTTTATTGCCCGGGGGAGGCGATAGAGTTAGGTTTTTTCTATTTTTAGGGAGGGTTTGAGAATGTTGAGAAAGATAGTAAAATTAGCGAGGTTTCTTTTAGGGGGAGTTATTATTTTGAGTATTGCATCAAGTATTTGGGCCGACGATCGGAACCGATTTTATGGTATGCCCAATAAGGATATACCTTATTATTTGCCGGTATTTGATGGCCCTAATTTATATTTTGATGACATTTACGGCATAAATCAGATTGCTATCGGAGATACTTGTTCATTTGGCTCATTGAGTCCAAGAGAGAAAAAACTATTAGCCAACTATTATCTTGATAAATTAGATGAGTGTTTAAAGGCAATAGAAACGGTAAAAATAGATTTACACAACAATGACTTTATAAAGGTAGAACTTACGTTATTAGATATAGTCACTACATATGAAACATTAGTAGAATCAGCTTGGTTTAAGCCTGCCATGTCTGAAGGATCGGGTATAGAGGGAAGAAAGCTTATAAAAACTCAATATGCACTTTGCAAAACACAATTAAGTGATTTGTTAATAAAAGCAGGGGATGCCTTCTGCCTTGATAAACTATCTTTTACCGATTATCCGGCCGCACTTAGGTGCTATAAATACGCCGCGGAAATAGATGATGTAGATAATGCGTCTTTGTGTGCAGGCCTGATAAAATTATGTTCAAATTTGATAGAAGACGCAAGTAAACAGTGGGATTTTCCAGCAGCAGAAGGTAATTATATCTTATATTGTGGAGAATACAACCCAGACGGTTTTAACGCCGCGAAATCTTTAATAGAACAAGCGTATAATAGTTGGACTATTTTAATAAAAACAGCACAAAGTAGAGATTCTGTGGGCGAATATAAGATGCGGTTGGGTGAAGCATTAAGGGCAGTAGCAAAAAGGTATAGATTAAATTTCGATGAAAATTTTGAAGAGGCAATTGCCTGGTATGATAAAGCCGCCCAGGTATATGAAATAGGTTATTTATACGGTAAAAGTCGTATAGACCAAATGCGGTGTTATCAAGCTTTAGCGAGAGTGTATGAAGAACAAGGAGAGGCAGAAAAAGCAAAGGGGTGCCGCCAACAGATATTTGAGAAACAACCTCCTTTGGAATCATTTTCACAGCATTCGAGTTGGTATTTGCCGTGGAAGGATAAACGTAGGGCAGTCATCGGAAGGAATGCTATTGCTGGAATATGTAAGTTGGCATATTATTCAAACGTTGAAACAGCAATAGCCGCCTATTATTTAGGGAATTATGAGCAGGCATTGGCTCTCTTTGAGGAAGCGGCATCTTTTTTAAGGCACGATACGGCAGATGATATAGCTAAAGAAAGGTATCATATATTTAAAGGTTTATGTTATGGAAAATTAGGACAGCATAAAAAGGTTGAGGATGAATTTACAATCGCCGCGGATTTAGTGGCTCCCTATGAGACAAATAACGACCGCTGGAGGAATATTTTCTTAGGTGGGTTGGAATTAGATGGTATGCCTTCTAAAGAAGAAGATATAATAGTAATAACAACGTTTGCAGAAAAGCATAAGACAAAACGTATAGATTAAGATTCCGGCTGTTTTATTTCAAGTATTCGATAAAAATATTACGGAAAAATATAAAATGGAGGTTTAAAAATGCTAAAGAAAACAGCAAAATCAACACTTTTTATTTTAGGATTCTTTATTATTCTTAGTATTTCGGGAAACACTTGTGCCGAAGAGAAGTATAAACTTGATTCTCAAATGTCCAATATGGGTGCTTGTGGAGATGTCAGTATTTACGTGCCTTCTGTTCCTTACGATTTAAAGAGTAGCCCCATAACTATTGCAATGGCTCCTAAATCTAAGTCTCTAGAATATAAATTAACAATGAATTACTTAGACCATCTCTCAAAACTCACAAAACTTAAAACTTTTGACAGATTCACTATACAAAATGACCCAGCTTATCAAAAAATTATAGATATAGGAAAAGCTGCAATACCAGCATTAAAAGATACAATAACAAATGGCGATATGCCTTATCAGGTGCGTGCAGCAGCCGCATGGTTAATTCCTGAAATATGTGACTCCATTGGTAAGAAAACCTTAGACTTTAAGTTAGCAAAAAAGATAGCAAAAGATGCTGTAATATTTCTGAAGGAATTCAGAGATGATAAGGCATTACCATATTCGGATGATATTAGTATGCTTATGCCCCAAGTGGATGGGGTAATTTATACACTTCAGGAAGAATGGAATATTCAGCCTAAAAAAGGATTATTTGGTTAAACCTTTCTAAAACTTAATATCTTTGATTATCGATCAATTCGCTTCTGGATTTTTTAATTATCTCTTGATATAATCGTAGTTATGGCGAGAAGGTTGTTTTTATTTCTTCTATTGTTTTTACCTCTTTTTTCTTACTGCGAAGATAAGATTAGCGTAACTCTATTCTATTCGCCGCATTGTAAGGTATGCATTAGTTTAAAAGAAGAGTTCCTGCCGAAAATTAAAGAAAAATATAACGATAACCTGGAATGGAGATATCTGGATGTTGATGATGACCCCCAGAGTTTGCAGACTCTTTTTTCTCTTTCCCAGAGTTTTGGCCGCAAGGAGTCAAAGTATCCTTCGGTTTTTGTAGGAAGCTTTTTTATGGTGGGGGTAGAGGAGATCCGGCAAGATTTAGAAGAAGCAATTAAAGTTACTTTGGAAAGGGGAGCTAAACCGTTTAGGTTGCGCCAGGTAAACCTGCAGGAACTGTTTGGGGCGCTTTCAGTGTTTACGGTGATGGGAAGCGGCCTTATAGACGGAATTAACCCCTGCGCTTTTGCCGTGATTGTTTTCTTCGTTTCTTTTTTAGCTGTTTACGGCTACAGAAAGAAAGACATAGTGTGCGTGGGCACTTTTTATTGCCTGGCGGTTTTTATTGCTTATTTGTTAATCGGCCTGGGGTTTTTTAAATTCCTTTATGCTTTTGCTGCCGTATATTACGTTATAAAAGTCTTTTATTACTTTATAGGAGGACTTTGTTTTGCCTTGGCGGCCTTAAGTGTTTACGATTACGTTAAGTTTAAGAAAACCGGCTCATCCAGTGGTTTAATTTTACAGCTGCCTAATTTTATGAAGAAAAAGATAAACCTGGTAATTGGCTCAAGGTTAAGAGAGAAAAAAGAGCGTTCCCTCATAGATTTATCCATAACCTCGTTTGTAATAGGGTTTCTGGTGTCTTTACTGGAAGCGGTTTGCACAGGCCAGGTTTACCTGCCCACGATAGTTTATATTCTCAAGAGCACAAATTTAAGGTTGAAAGCTTTCTCTTACCTCATCCTGTATAACCTGATGTTTATTCTGCCTTTGGTAATCATTTTCCTTCTATCTTTTTTAGGGGTGAGTTCTCAGAAGTTCAATGATTTCCTAAAGCAGCATTTAGGTAAGATTAAGATTCTTATGGCACTGTTGTTTTTTGCCTTAGGCGCCTTTATTATATGGGCAAGTTAAATGAACCTTCCATTTTTAATTTTTTCTGATGTAAAAGGAAAGATTTTTACGCATCCCTATTTGAGGATGGCAGTATCCTGCCTTGATAAGATAGCAGTGCCGAAAGAGTCAGAGCTAATATCCCTGCCTAAAGCAAGCAGCCTTTTTCATCTTCCCTCCAGAAGCCCGCTGGGGGTTAACCCAAAGACCGGTGAGTTTGAGGAAGTTTTAGAGTTTAAAGGAAGAAGAGTGTTTGGGGTAGGTGCATTTTTAATTCCCGCATATTTAAGGTTGTATAACCCGGCGGTTGTGGTGCAAAAGAAAAAGGTGCTGCCCCTTTGGGCGTACACTGCTTGCGGGTTTTACGGGGGCAGGTTTTACGTTGCCGCAGTAAAAATAGACCGCCGCGTCCGTCAGAGGCCTTCCTTTTATAATCAGGCCGCACTTCGGGAGGCAGTGGCAGAGCTCTACCGGCAGTTTCCCAATAACCGCCTATACCGGCATTTATCAAACTGCGCGCTTAACTATAATTGTTTGGCAGCTAAAAACCTTTTCCTGCGGCGCTGGGAAGCGCCTTTACCAACGGCTCAAAGATGTAATGCCCGCTGTATCGGGTGTTTATCGTATCAGACCTCAGACTGCGCCTCTTCTCATAAACGCATAAGTTTTAGACCTACGGTATCAGAAGTTGTAGAGGTGCTGGCTAATCATTTGAAATGGGGTAAAGAAGCAATTGTCAGTTTCGGGCAGGGCTGCGAAGGAGAGCCTTTGTTAGAAGCGGATTTGATTGCCTCATCAGTCGGCAAAGTTAGGCAAAAACTTAGCCGGGGTACAATAAATGTAAACACTAACGCAAGTTTGCCTGATAAAGTAGAGCTGCTTTGCCGCGCAGGCGTTGATTCTTTTCGTGTCAGTATCAATAGCCTGCAGAAGGAGCTTTATGACGCTTATTTTCGGCCGCGCAACTATAAGTTTAGCGATATAATAAAGTCTATAGAAATAGCTAAGAAATATAAGAAGTTCGTTGCCATAAACCTGTTTATTTTTCCCGGGGTATCAGATTCTACTTCAGAGATAGAAGCATTAACCACCTTTTTAAAGAAGACAAAGCCGGATATGGTTCAGTTGCGCAACTTAAACATTGACCCGCAGTATTATTTAGATAGCATGCCTTATAAAAGGTTAAAGCCGCAAGGTATTATGTTTTTGGTTAGGTACATTCAGAAGGAATTTCCTCATGTAAAGATAGGGTATTTTAATCTGCCCAAGAGTGAGTTTAAGCGGTTCCGGAATATAAAAGTATAAACTAAAAACTTCTTAATAGTGTAAATAGTTTGTGGTAATATTAGGTATGCCGTCAGGCTAGATAAGGAGGTGGAAGATGTTTAGGTTCGGCACAGCAGAGTTGCTTTTAATCTTTTTAATTGTTCTGCTTTTATTCGGGGCCAGCCGCCTGCCGGAGATTGCCCGGTCAGTCGGCAAAGCAATCCGGGAGTTTAAAAAAGCAGGCAAAGAATTAAAAGAGCAAGCAGTTACGCAGGAAGATGATACAGAGTAGTCCGTCTTAACTGTTAGGGTTCCAAATTCAAAATGAGGACAGATGCAGGACAGAAGGCTTACTTTCTTTCAGCATTTAGAAGAAGTAAGAAATAGGGTTATTAAATGTATCGTATTTTTAGTTATCGTAGCATGCCTCATTTATCAGCTTATTCCTTCAATACTGCCCTTTTTAGTTAGGCCGGTAGGCAGTTTGGTTTTTATCCATCCTACGGAAGCATTCATAACAAAACTATCTATAGCTTTTTGGGGCGGGCTCCTTTTTTCTTCGCCTTTTTTCCTTTATCAAATATGGCAGTTTATTTCATCGGGGCTGAAAGAAAAAGAGAAAAAGTATGCTTTTATTTTTGGGGTATGGTCGTTGGTTTCTTTTATCGGAGGAAGCGCCTTTGGCTATTTTTTGGTTTTTCCTGCAGGTTTAAAATTCCTTATTAACTTTTCTGATGAATTCATCAGGCCGATGATTACCGTAAGCAAATATATTTCCTTCTTAGGAGGCCTGACTTTAATTTTTGGCGTAATCTTTCAGTTCCCTCTGGTAGTTCTTTTTCTGGTAAAGATAGGCTTGGTTAATCCTGCCGGTTTAGTTAAGCTAAGAAGGCAAGTAATCGTAGGGTTGTTTATTATGGCAGCGTTTTTGACGCCGCCGGACGTAGTCACGCAGATACTCCTGGCTGTTCCCTTATTAATTTTGTATGAAGTTAGCGTTTTGATTGCTAAAATTATTTATAAGAGATGTTAGTAAAATGCCAGCTTTGCCCAAAGGGGTGTATCTTAGCTGATAAGGAGCGCGGGGACTGCCGCCTGCGAGTAAACTTTGACGGTAAGTTACGGTCTTTACCTTACGGTTACCCCTGTTCTATTCATATTGACCCTATTGAGAAGAAACCCCTGTTTCATTTTTATCCCGGGGAGCCTGTTCTATCAATAGCAACCGCCGGCTGTAACCTGCATTGTAAGAATTGTCAAAACTGGCAGATTTCCCAGGCAAACCCCGAAGATATCCCCTCTTATAAGTTAAGCTGTGGCGACATTGTAAGCCTTGCGTTAAACAAGAAGTGTTCTATGATTGCTTACACTTATACCGACCCTT
>CP070797.1:440082-460615 GCA_020343495.1 Candidatus Omnitrophota bacterium
GAGTATATCCCGATGATTAAGTTTAGTTTTTTTGACCCTCAAAGCGCTTCCTATAAGACGGTAGAGAAAGGCCCGTTTAAGATAGAAGTTAAACAGTTAGATAAAAAAGAGGACGTAAAAATAGTTGAGTTATTTGGAGACCAGCAGCAGGATATCGTAAAATCTCAGGAATTAGGAAGAGACGTTATTTATATTAAAGATTCCATAGGCAAACTGCGCCGGCAGGAGGAATTCCTTTATAAAAACAAATTACTTCTTTTATTGCAGTTCTTGCCGTTAGTTTGTTTTTTTGTAACTGTAAGAATTTACCGGCATTTCCATAAGATTAAAACCGATGAGGCTTACGCCAGGAAATTAAGGGCTCCTAAAATAGCCCGTAAAGGCTTAAAAGAGGCGGAATTATTCTTAAACAAATCAGATCCTCATAAGTTTTATGAGGTTATATTTAAGACGTTACAGAGGTATTTAGGCTATAAGCTGCATATTCCCTGGGCAGGAATTACCTCAGATATTGTTAATTCGCTGTCGGCGAGGGATATTGAGGCCGGTATTGCCGGTAAAATAAAAACAATTATGTCTGAATGCGATTTGGCAAGGTACGCGCCTTCAGAGTTTAACGAAGAAAAAATGCAGCGGACTCTTGAGCAGTTACGGCTAATTTTAGATTATCTGGAGAGGGAATTACGATGAACGCCCGCAGGATTCTAGTTTTATTTTGTTTAACTCTTATTTTTTTTAAAGGAGCCCTTTATCCGGCAGACAATAAAAGGTCATCTTTAGAAGTTACTTTCTATAAAGCTAATTTATATTATGAAGAAGAAAAGTATAGCGAAGCAATAGAAGAGTATAACAGAATTCTGGATAACGGCTATGTAAGCGCAAATGTCTATTATAACCTGGGTAACTGTTATTATAAGAAAGGGCTGCTGCCTCAAGCGTTAGTTTACTATGAGAAAGCAAAGCGTCTGCTGCCTCGCGATGCTGATTTAAGAGCTAATATAGAGTATGTGCGTTCGCGTATAACTAAAAGCTATGAGGAGCCAAAAGCTAATTTTATAAGCTACGTTATGACCGAAACTTTTGGCAGGTTAAATGCCAGCGAGTTAGTAATGCTTATTTTTATTGTTAATATTTTAATGTTTATGGTTTTAATCCTGCGGCTATTTTTCATTGATTTCCGAAAGTATTATATATACCCGCTTTTAATTTTTGCTATTATATTTTTAGCGGCCATTTGTTCTTTTCTGCAGACGGGGGCTAAATTCGGTAAAGAAGCCATTGTCGTAAAAGAGTCCAGCGTCAGGTTTGAGCCCCAGGATAATGCCACGACGCATTTTGACATATACGGGGCAGAGAAAGTCATTATTATCTCGCAGGATAAGGACTGGTATAAGGTGAAGCGTCTGGATGGGAAGGTGGGCTGGATAAGAAAAATAAGCTTACAGATAATATAAAGCGTTGTTTTTGATTTCTCGTGTTCTTTTCATTGACACCCCTAAATTTTTGTGATATTTTAAAACCTCTTTATGAAAAGAAATATGCGGGTAGGTATTATCGGGTTTGGGAATATGGGAGCTACTTTTGCGGTTGCTTTCCAGAGCAAGCAAAGGCAAGTTTATGTTTACGATATAGACAAAAAAAAGACAGCCGGCCAGAAAGGTTTTATTATTAGCGAGAGCAGCAGGGCATTAATTGAAAAAGTTGAGGTGGTAGTTCTTGCCATAAAACCGCAGGATATCAAAATCTTCCTTAATACAATAAAAGACGCTTTTTATAAAAGTAAGCCGCTGCTTATTACTATTGCCGCCGGGGTTTCCACTAAATTTTTTGAAAAACATATAAAAGGAATAAGGGTTGTACGCGCTATGCCTAACTTAGCCGCTAAAGTAGGCCAATCTATGTCTTTTATTTGTAAGGGCAAATTTGCTAAAGAAGAGGATTTAGCAATTGCCAAAGACTTACTTTCGTCGGTAGGCGAAGTTGTAACCATCAGTCAAGATTACATAGATAAGGTTACCAGCATAGCCGGCAGCGGCCCGGGATACATTTATTATTTTATGGATTGTTTATATAAAGGTGCGCTAAGTTTAGGGTTTTCCAAAGGGCTGGCAAAGAAGATGGTAATACAGACGTTTCTAGGAGCAGCTGCTTTAGTAAAAGAAGAGCCGCTTGATTTTAAAGAATGGGTGGGAAAAGTTGCATCAAAAGGAGGAACCACCCAAGCTGCCTTGAGGTTATGGCAGAGGAATAATTTGCCGGTTCTGGTTGAGGAAGGAATTGAAGCTGCTTTACTGAAGGCAAAAAAGTTGAACCTTAAATAAAAGATATGTTAGCCGTATTAGAGAGTTTTAACCCCAAGTTTTACAAAGAGATAGCTAAGAAGAAATTTAGCCGCAGTTTAGGCTTTTTAGTTGTTTTTATAGTCATAATAAGCGCAATTATCTCTTTTAAGTATAGCGCAGCTATAAAAAAGGTGTTGCCGCAGATAATTAGCTGGGCGCAAAATAACTTGGGCAGTATTTCTGAAGACCTGCCCGAAATAGAAATTAGAGACGGCATACTGACTTTACCCCAGACTTTTTATAGCAAAGAATGGGGGCAGGATTTCTCTTTCGTAATTGAGCCTCAAAGGGAGAAGGTATTTCCAATGTTAGAGGGTTATTCTAACGTATTAATTTTGACTGATACAAAGCTGATAATGAAATACAGCAAGCCTGACACCGGCCAATCGGAGATAAAAATGTATGAATTGGCTGAGATAAAACACTTAAACCTTGTGCCTATTCAGGATGGAGTGAAAGTCTCTATCCAGGAAGACAGTTTCAACATCACTCCCCTCTTTGTTGAGAAACTGATTAGCAGGTTTTCATGGTTTATTTACCCGGTAATTTTTTTCTGGCTTATGTTTATGTATTCCTTAAACAAGGTAATACAGCTTTTCTTTTTCAGTTTATTATCGTTAATATTCAAGAATAGTTTGAATCGGCAGTTATCGTATAAACAGTTGCTTACTATCGGGATATATGCCATGGTGCCTCCTACTGTTTTGGCAGTGATAATGGAGCTGTTAGGCATAAACTTTACGGCATTCTGGATTGTTTATTTGGGAATTTATGTTTTTTATCTCTTTTCAGGAATAAAGGCAGCCGGCCAGACACCTCAAAAAGAAACACCTCACGTAGAGATTCCCTAAATTATTTATAGTAGAGGCTGGCAAATAAAGGAGAAGAAGATGTTAAAAATTGGTGTAATAGGAGGAAGCGGGCTTTATAATTTAGACGGGCTTAAAATAAAAGACCAAGTTTGCCTTACAACGCCGTTTGGGCATGCTTCCGATAAATTCGTTATTACTGAGGTGGAAGGTAAAGAAGTTATCTTTCTTCCCCGTCACGGTAAAGCTCACGCAATCAGCCCGTCGCAGATAAATTACCGCGCAAATATTTATGGCATGAAAAAATTAGGGGTAGAGGCAATATTTTCAGTTTCTGCCTGCGGGTCGCTGAAAGAAGAGCTTAAACCCGGGGACTTTGTTATTCCTCTTCAGTTTGTGGACAGGACCAACCAGGCCCGTAAACATACTTTTTTTGACGAGGGAATAGTCGCCCACATAAGTTTTGCCTATCCGGTTTGCCAGCAGTTGGCAAAAACTGTTCACGGGGCAGCAGAGAAGTTTGATGTCGGAGTTCATTACGGCGGCACATATTTAAATATGGAAGGCCCGCAGTTTTCTACTTTTGCAGAGTCAAACCTTTACCGTTCCTGGGGTATGGACATAATAGGCATGACTAACATGGCAGAAGCACGCCTGGCGAGAGAAGCAGAGATTTGTTATGTTACTTTAGCGGCAGTTACGGACTATGATTGCTGGCGGGAAACCGAGGAAGTCGTAACTGTTGAGATGATATTAGATACCCTCAAGAAAAATACCGAGAACGCAAAGAAAATATTAAAGAGCGCCTTATCCTCTATGAAAGAAGAGAGGTCTTGTTCCTGCCGACAGGCTTTAAAACACGCAATTGTTACTAACCCTAAAGCAATAGATAGTAAAATAAAGAAACGGTTAGATATTATAATTGGTAAATACGTAAAGTAAGGGGATACTATGAGTGTTTTAGTTGTAGGTTCAGTTGCCTTAGATACGATAAAAACGCCCCTGGGGCAATGCCGGCGGGTATTAGGGGGGTCAGCCACCTATTCGTCCGTAAGTGCAAGTTTTTTTTCTCCCGTGAACTTAGTGGCGGTAGTAGGAGCTGATTTCCCCAAAGTTCATATAAACCTTTTACAGAAAAAAGGCATTAATTTAGAAGGGTTGGAAATTAAAAAGAACGGTAAGACATTCAGCTGGGAAGGAGAATACAGCTGGGATTTTAGCGATCCTAAAACTATAGCCACGCATCTTAATGTTTTTTCCCAGTTTGACCCTAAGATACCCAAAGAGTATAAAAACAGTGAATTTTTGTTTTTGGCAAACATTGACCCCCAGATTCAAGCAGAGGTGTTAAAGCAGATAAATGAGCCGAAACTGGTTGTGTGCGATACGATGAATTACTGGATAGAAAGCAGCCGCAGCCAGCTGGTTAAGTTGTTGAAAGATATTGATGTTTTTTTGTTGAACGAGTCCGAAGCAAGGCAGCTTTCCGGAGAGACGGTGATTGTTAAGGCAGCGCGCGCCATAGCTAAAATGGGGCCTAAAAAAATCATTATAAAGAAGGGAGAGCACGGCTCAATTTTGTTTTCAAACAAATCAGTATTCAGCGTGCCGGCGTATTTGCTGGAGTCAATATTTGACCCTACAGGAGCAGGAGACACTTTTGCCGGAGGTTTTATTGGCTACCTTGCAAAGAATAAAAAAGTTAATGAAAATACCATAAGAAGAGCTATTGTTTACGGAAGTATTATGGCGACCTTTGCCGTTGAGGATTTTAGCCTGGGGCGTCTGGGAAATATTACCCCCGACGATATCAAGGCCAGGTACGAAAAGTTTAAAGCGTTAACCTGTTTTTAATATGAGCCAGAGCAGAAAAATAAATTATAAAAACACTTTAAATTTGCCTGAGACTTCGTTTTCAATGAAGGCGAATTTAACCCGGCTTGAGCCTGAAATTTTGTCATACTGGGCAAAATTAGGCGAATATGAGCTGTTATGCAACCAGAGAAAGGATAAAGAAAAGTTTATCCTTCATGACGGGCCTCCTTATGCCAACGGTTTAATCCATATAGGCCATGCCTTGAATAAGATTCTTAAAGATATAATTGTAAAGTATAAGTTTATGAAAGGATATAACGTGCCGTTTATTATTGGATGGGATTGCCACGGCCTTCCCGTTGAACATCAGTTGTTTAAAGAGATGAAACTGACCAAGCATGACGTTAAAGTTGGGGATTTTCGTAAAAAAGCAAAAGAGTTTGCATTAAAACACGTTAAGCTGCAAGAGCAAGACTTTAAGAAGTTAGGAATATTTTGTGACTGGGATAACCCTTATCTTACCCTTAACCCCGGCTATGAATACGGCGTGCTTAAGCTGCTGGAGTTTTTAGTGGAAGCCGGATATGTTTACCGCGGCAGAAAGCCGGTTAACTGGTGCGCCAGTTGTGAGACAGCGTTAGCCGAAGCTGAAGTTGAGTATTTAGATAAAGAGTCAGACTCAATTTACGTCCTTTTTAAAGTAGCCAAAGATATTGATAAGTTCGGCGGAGCCGATACCTATTTTCTCGTTTGGACGACTACCCCCTGGACGCTTATATCTAATGTTGCCGTGGCAGTGCATCCGGACTTTAGATATTGTTTAACAGAGTTTAGGGGCAGAAAGGTCCTTTTAGCAAAGGATTTAATCCCCTTGTTAGAAGAGAAGGTCGGCGGTAAATTTAAAGCTCTCGATACGTTTAGAGGCAAAGAATTAGAGAATATAAACCTAAAGCATCCTTTCCTGGATAGAGAGGCTTTGGTTGTTTTAGCGGATTTTGTTTCCAGAGAGGAAGGCTCCGGGTGCGTGCATATAGCGCCCGGCCACGGACAGGAAGATTTTTCTCTTACTAAAAAGTATTCTTTAGATGTAATAATGCCTGTGGATGATAAAGGCATTTTTTGCGAACCGCAAGGGTTTAAAGGCAGGAGTATTAGTGAAGCCAACAAAGAAGTCATTAAAAAATTAAAGGCCAATAATTTCCTGGTGAAACACACAAAAATAACCCATTCCTACCCTCATTGCTGGCGGTGCAAGAATGCCATAATCTTTCGCGCTACATATCAGTGGTTTTTAAATGTTGACCATAAAAATTTGCGTTCAAAAGCAATTGAGCAGTTAGATAAGGTAGAATGGATTCCTTCTTCCGGCAAAGAAAGGATGAAGGCAATGTTAACTACGCGGCCGGACTGGTGTCTTTCCCGTCAGAGGTTATGGGGAGTTCCTATACCGGCGGTTAAATGCAAAAAATGCCTAAACGTCGTTTTAGATAAGGAAGTTATAAGTAAGAGCGCATCCGTCTTTAAGAAAGAAGGTTCTGATGCCTGGTTTAATTTACCCATAGAGAAGTTCTTGCCGCAAGGGTATAAGTGTTGCGAGTGCGGCAATGTTGAGTTTTTAAAAGAATTTGACATTCTTGACGTGTGGTTTGAATCCGGCGTTTCATTTTTTACCGTGGTTATGGACAATCCCGCTTTGAAGTTTCCTGCTGATATGTATTTAGAAGGAAGCGACCAGCACCGCGGCTGGTTTCAGGTTTCTTTGATTCCTTCCGTGGCTAAAGAAGATAAAGCGCCTTTTAAGAAGATTTTAACGCACGGTTTTGTCGTGGACGGCGAAGGAAAAAAGATGTCAAAATCCTTAGGTAACGTAATTGCTCCTCAGGAGATTTCTAAAAAGTACGGTTCGGAAATCTTACGGTTATGGGTAGCTTACAGCGATTATAGCGAAGACGTCAAAATTTCCCAAGATATCATAAAACAGTTAGTGGATATATACCGAAAAGTCCGTAACACCATAAGGTTCATTCTCGGTAACATTTATGATTTTAATTTTAGCGAAACCCGAGTAACCTACCAGCAGCTCCTGGAAGTTGATAGGTATATGCTTTCTAAATCAATGGCTGTGTATGAGCAAGTTTTAAACTTTTATGAGAAGTTTAGCTTTTATAAGGCGACGCAGGCAATATTTAATTTCTGCAATTTGGATTTAAGCTCTTTTTATCTTGATTTTTTAAAAGACCGGTTGTATACTTTTTCCGCCGGCTCTTTAGAGAGGCGTTCGGCGCAGTTTGTTCTTTATCATATTTTAAGGTTATTGGTTAATATGATTGCTCCTGTTTTATCGTTTACCTCTGAGGAAGTTTATCAGGCATGGGAAAACTTATATGGAAAAACACAGACGGTGTTTAGTTCATCTTTAGATAGCGCCTTTAACTGCGAGTGGATAGATAAGCCTCTCATGGCGCGCTGGAACAGAATAATTTCTTTACGGGCAGGAGTGCTTCGTGAAATTGAAAAGGAAAGAGAAAAGGCAAATATAGGCAGTTCTCTACAAGCGCGGGTTTTGCTTCAGTTTAATGAGAAAGACTATGACTTCTATAAGAGTTATGAGGCGCAGTTACAGGAAATTTTTATTGTATCCGGTGTAGAAGTTAAAAAGGGAAACCCGCTTATAAAGGTTGAAAAAGCAAAAGGAGAAAAATGCCTGCGCTGTTGGAATTGGCGTAAAGACGTAAAGATAGACCCTGATTTAGGGCAAGTTTGTGGCCGCTGCCAACAGGTGCTAAGCAAACTTAAAATTTAGCCAAATTATCAGGATTAGCTGAAATAATATTTACAAACGGCTATTTATTCAAAGGAGGGGCAGATGAAGAGAAAGTTTACCAAGAGGAATTTAAATGTTTACAAAGAAAAACTTCTAAACTTAAAAGAGGATATTTTAGAGCAGATAAAAGATATCTCTGACACCACCCTTATGAAATCGCAAAAGGATATTTCAGGAGATATGTCCGGATACAGCCTTCATATGGCTGACGTGGCTACGGATAATTATGAAAGGGAGTTTAATTTAGGGATTGTTTCCGACGAGAGAAAGATTATTTTAGAAATAGAAGAAGCAGTGAAGAGAATTGAAGATAAGACTTACGGCGACTGTCATTTATGTAAAAAGCCCATAGCCAAGACGCGCCTTAGTGCCATACCTTATGCTAGGTATTGTAAAAAATGTAAAGAGAAACTTGAAAAAGAAAATAAAATATAGTACGGCAATAGTATGGTTGGTCGCTGCTATTGTTTTCTTCCTTGATTTCGTTATAAAACGGTATCTGGTTAACAACTTCTGCTTTCAATCATTTCCTGTTATAAAAAATATCCTTTATATTACCGTGGTGTTTAATAGGGGTGCGGCTTTCGGGATTCTTAAAGGCAATACCGCCCTTTTAATTATTATAAGTGTGGTGTTTATTCTGGTTTTCCTTGTCTTTATGAAAAAGGAGAATAAAAAGAATTTGTTTTTTATAATTGCCTGCGGGTTAGTTCTGGGGGGGGCATTGTCTAATTTGCTTGACAGGGTATTTTTAGGGTTTGTTATAGATTATATAGATTTGAGATGGTGGCCGGTTTTTAACCTTTCCGATTCGTGTATAAGCGTGGGGATAGCTTTGTTGTTTCTTGAAGCGGTAGTTTCTTCAAAGAAAAAGACCATAACATAAAGATAATGGAGAAAAAGGTAAAAGTCACGCATCAATATTGCGGAATGCGCCTGGACATATTTTTAAGTAAAAGCATAAAATCTATCTCTCGCACAAAGATAAGAGATTTAATTAAGAAAGGGGCTGTTCTTGTCAACGGCAGGGTAAGAAAACCCAGCTACTCCTTAAAAGATAAAGAAGCCGTGTGCCTTAATGTAAAGGAAGAAAAAACCTCGGAGAAACTAAAACTGTTTAAATATAAGGTGCCTGTAATTTTTGAAGATAACGATATTATTGTCGTAGATAAACCGCCTGATTTAGTTGTTCACCCGCCGCAGCCGCATGTTTACAAGACTCTGGTAAACGCGCTTGTTTATATGAAGAAGAAGTTATCTGACATAAACCCGGTGCGCCCGGGGGTAGTGCACCGCCTGGATAAGGAAACAAGCGGGGTTATGGTTCTGGCAAAAAATAACTTTGCGCATCTGGATATTGTCAGGCAGTTTAAGGAAAGGAAAGTCAGGAAAGAATACGTCGCTTTATGCTGGGGAAGGGTAGAAAAAGAAAAAATAGTTGTTGACCTACCTTTAAGCAGAGACGCCAAGCACCGCCTGAAGATGAAAGTAAGCTTTACTAAGTCAAAGAATGCCTATACGGAAATAGAGGCGATAGAGAGACTTTCCCACGCAACCCTTCTTAAGATAAAACCGTTAACAGGAAGAATGCACCAGATAAGAGTCCACCTTAAATTTTTAGGTTACCCTGTTGTGGGTGATAAAAAGTACGGGGTAAAGGATGATTTTTCCAACTTGTTTTTGCATGCCCACAGAATAGGTTTTTATCATCCGCGGGGGAAAAATTTTATTGAGTTTGAGTCCGGGTTGCCTCCCAGGTTTAAAGAGTTTTTAGAAAAAGAGCACTCTCTCCTTGAAAAAGGAAAGCAATAATATTATCATATAGATAAGGCCAAATATGTATACGATAACACCTGTAACCAACGTAAAAAAAGAGATTGAGGTTTGCCCGGATAAATCTATATCGCACCGGGCAGTGATTACTGCCTCAATAGCAACCGGCAAAACTCTTATTGAACCGTTTCTTTTAAGCGACGACACTTTAACTACTTTAGAGTGTATAAGAAGCTGCGGGATAGGAGCAGTTTTGAAAGGCAAATCTCTTACTATAGAAGGGGCAGGTAAGTATCTGCCTGTTACAGGCGAGCTAAACCTTTTTGCTAAAGAGTCAGGGACTACCATGCGTATTTTAAGCGGCGTGCTTTCAGGGCAAGAAGGAGCTAGTTTTAAGTTCTCTGCTTCACCCTCTTTATTAAAGAGGCCTATGGGTAGAATAACCACCCCCCTAAGAATGATGGGAGCAGACATTGAGGGTAATTTTTTAAATAACGAGGAGTACCCGCCTCTTAGAATAAAACCGGCAAAAGCGTTAAAATCAATAAACTATAAAATGCCTGTGGCCAGCGCCCAGGTAAAGTCAGCCATTATTTATGCTTCGCTTTATGCTAAGGGCGTAACCAGAATTATAGAGCCTTTTGTCTGCCGTGACCATACTGAGCGTATCGTCAGGTTATTCGGCGGCAAATTACAAAGAGAAGGCAAAACCATTGTTTCCAGAGCTGAAGAACTTTGTTCTCCCGGTAAATTATTTATACCGGCGGACTTCTCATCAGCAGCTTTTTTTGTTGTTTTAGGGTTGATTTTGAAAAGAAGCCGGATGCTTGTAAAAAACGTAAATATAAACCCTACAAGATGCGGGTTACTGGCAGTTTTAAAGAGGATGGGAGCGCAGGTTAAAATTGTTAATAAGAAAAACTATTATGAGCCTTACGCCGATATTCTGGTGAAAAGTTCGCAATTGAAAGCAACGCAGGTAAAAGAAACAGAAGTGCCTTTAATGATAGATGAGATACCCCTTTTAGCTGTTGCAGCAAGTTTTGCCAAGGGCAAGACTCGTATTTGGGCAGTGGGAGAGTTAAAGGTAAAAGAGACCAACAGGATAGATTCAATGGTTTATAATTTAAAAAGGGGAGGAGTTAAAATTGAGGCAAAAGAATATACTAAAAACAAGAAAAAGAACTGGATGGTAGAGATTGAAGGTAGGGATAAGTTAAAGCCGGCAGATTTTAAAAGTTTTTCTGACCACCGCACGGCAATGAGCATGGTTGTTTTAGGCAAGGCTCTTGATAATAGTTCTACCGTTGATGACATAAAGTGTATAAACAAGTCATTTCCTGAGTTTATTTCCTTGATAGATGCCCTCTAATCAATAATAGAAATGAAAATAGCAAGATTTAAATATAAGAAAGAGCTATTATGGGGAGCGGTTGAGGGTAATGATATAATAGCATTAAGAAATTGTCCGTCCAGAAAGATACAAAAGACCTCAAAAAAGATTAGCCGGAATAAAGTTAAGCTCCTGGCGCCGGCGGTTCCTTCAAAAATAGTCTGTGTGGGGCTTAATTATAAAGACCATGCCGCAGAACTTAAAATGAAAATGCCTTCGGAGCCGATAATTTTCTTAAAACCGCCGACATCTGTAATCGGGCATAACTGCCAAATTATTTATCCCCCGGGCGTAGGCAGAGTTGATTATGAGGCAGAGTTAGCGGTAGTTATAGGCAGAAGAGCTAAATCTGTTTCTGCGGGAGAAGTTACCAAATATATTTTAGGCTACACCTGTCTTAACGACGTTACCGCGCGCACACTTCAGGCAAAAGACGGCCAATGGACCAGAGCAAAGTCTTTTGACACTTTTTGCCCCTTGGGGCCGTGGATAGAAACAGAGCTCAAAGATAAAGCAAGTTTAAAGATATCGTCTTACTTAAACGGGGAGCTTAAACAGGATTCTTCTACCAGCGAATTTATCTTTTCTATAGAAAAAATAGTTTCCTTTATATCAAAAATAATGACGTTACTGCCTCAAGACGTAATTGCCACCGGCACTCCCGCAGGAGTAGGCCCGATGAAGAAAGGCGATAGCGTTGAAGTAGAAATAGACGGTATAGGCAGATTGGTTAATTATATACGCTAAAATTTAATTTTTCCCGAGGAGACAGCCTGTTTAAAAACATCTACGTAGGCAGGGTTAAATTGTGTGCCTTTATTTTTCTCCAATTCTTTTATAGCTTCTTCAACAGTAGCGCCTTTTTTGTACCCCCGTCCGCAGGTTATCGCGTCAAACACGTCAGCAACCGCCAGGATTTGCGCGCCTCGGGGAATCATATCGCCGCTTAAACCGTGAGGGTAACCGGTGCCGTCAAACTTTTCATGGTGGTGCAGAATAATGGGAAGCAGTTCATTAAAAGGTTTAATCGGTTTTAATATTTCTACGCTCATTATTTCATGTTTTTTTATAAGGTCAAATTCCTCGTCTGTAAGGCTAGCCTTTTTATGTAAAATATTATCAGGAATACCAATTTTTCCGATATCATGTAGCAGCGTTGCTTTATAAATATTATCGCATTCTTCCTGGGGTAGTTGTAGTTCTTTTGCTAAAGCAAGAGCGTATTTAGCGACTCTCTCGGAATGTCCCTGAGTGTAAGTGTCTTTTTCTTCCAGAGCTTTAATCAGAGAACGAATTGCCTCAAAATAAGCGGCTTCAGTTTCTTTTTTTGATTCAAGCAGCGCTTTAAGGCTTTTTTCAAGGTCTTTATTGCGTTCTTCTAAATCTGACGCGACAAAATCCAAGATGTCTTCATCTTGAGAGGCTTTTTTTGTTTCTAAGACCTGGTCCTCTAAATTAAGGTAGCGGATATTTTCTTGAGGATTTTCTTTTAAATTCCCCAGGGTAGTCTCCATATTATGCACGATCTCGGTGCCGCTGACTTTTCTGCCTTTGGGGGTGTGAATTAAGACGCCTTTAGGAATAATTTTAATAATTTTTTCTTCTATTTTAAATTCAACTTTCCCCAACCTATCTGTTAACATTTTAAAAAATTCGTTAACTGCCGTTTGATTTTCTTCTCTTAAAGAGACGCCTATTATATCTTCGGATATGCGGGCAAAGATGGGGGTTTTAAATCTTTTTTTAAAGCTGGATTGGATAAATTCCGCCAGCAGTTTAATTAGAGATTTCAACTCTTCAAAACTTAAATCTAAAATTAGCCTTCGGTAATTTGAAACCAGCAGAGCTATAAACGATATGTTTTCTGGCCTTTCTTTTAAATCCTGATTTAATTTTGCCGTAAAATAACGGAAAGTGTAAAATCCGGTTAAAGAGTCCATGATAGCTATGTTTTTTAGTTTAGTGCTCATGTAAATTAAATAACTGTATTTATAGATGTTGGAAACAACGTACGAGGAGATTATTAAGAAAAATGAACTGAAATAATCAAACTGAAAATCCAGAGACCTTAAATATAAGCTGCCGATGAATAGCATAAATAAAATTATTGCCGTAAAGAAAGTGGAAAAGGCCAAACGCAGCCTGGAAGTTAAAAGAATTATTAAGTTACTTAGTATAAAGATTGCTAAAAATATCTGCCAAAGAGGCAGATTTACTAGGTAGCGGTTACTCAACATCATTACTAATGCGTTTGCAATTATTGATACCCCGGAAATTGTCCCGAACGGCGTAAGGTGCTCGTCGTGAATTAAAGGGTCGGTTGCTCCCACTAAGACTATTTTGTCTTTAAAAATTTCTGCGCCAATCTTTTTTTCTAAAACAAGGTATGCCGGAATAGTATAGAAACTATTAGGATGAACAAGATAGTTAATAGGTATTATATCGCCTCCAGTGAGAGGGGTAACTTTAGCTTTTTCAAAGTCAGACTCTAAATAACTATTGAATGTTTCCAGTTCTATAGAAACGTAAGAGTTTTTATCTTTGTCAATATAAAAGGGACGGATGTTTCTTACGACTTCGTCGGCCTCAACCGGTTTTGTAATGTATCCGGCGCCTTTAGCAGCTGCCATGAATTCCTGGTAGGGTAGTTCGGTTTTATCTTTTTCGTCGTCGCCTAACGTATGCCCAAGGATAATGTCAGGATGGCTTCTTAAAGCTTCAACCAGCCGGATATCTTCTTTTTCTTCAGACTTTCCTGAAAAAATTATATCTAATGCGATTATTTTAGGAGAGAAAGAAGAAATGTTGCTGATAAGTTGTGCGGTAACGCTTCTTTTCCACGGCCATTTAAGATTTAAGTGCCGCCGCGACCCTTCATCTATCGCGACAATTACGATTTTCTCTGAAACGGGAGGTTTCTCAGTAAAAAGGTAAAAGGCCTGTTGTGTAAACAAATCCTGAGTTTTGAGGCGAGAAGGGGTTAAAAGGCCAGCAGCAAAGATTAAATACCATACTGCTACTATAGCCCATATAATAAGCGGGTAGGTAAAACTTTTTGATTTAAAAAACCTTAACATTAAATAAGAGCAGTTTCTATCTTTCGGATTTAGTTATTTCTTTTTCCATTTTCCGCTTTCCCAAGTGTAACCACTGTCTATTAAGCATCCTTTATTTTTGCATTTAGTGTGTTTTATTCTTTCGCTATTAAATTGTGATTTTCCTTCTTCAAACATACCTTTAGCATGAAATCGTAGTTTCGTAGAAGTATTTTCTACTACACTCGGTTCTGCATCTTCTTCTTTTCCAAGAGCAAAAGTATCTCCTTCCATAGTTACTGCAATGGCATTACCTTCGCTGGCTAATGGAAGTCGATGTGCAGGGAAAAGTTCTGAAGGTAACTTAAAAGTAGGATTTTGGCAGTCGCCGATTAAAATTGTTCCTTTATCGATATCTTCCCAGCGCAAATTAGGATCTAAATTGTTTACTCCGTAACGGAAACCTGAAGAAGGGCAGGAAAGCATTTGCGGGTCAATTCCGTATTTTTTCATTATATCTGGATCCACAATGTCTCCTATAGCAGCGTACGCCTGTTTAGAATTATTTGTTTTTACAAGAAAGTAAGAGAATTTTGTAAACCAATCTGCATCTTTCATTATTTGAGCATGAACTCTTCCTAAGTATTCTAAGTTGTTTTTTAAATCTAATTTTCCTAAAGAACCGGTTTCTTTTGATTTTATGTAAGCGGCTTTGAAAATGGCTTGTTGGTTAATGGCACAGGCTTTTTCTTCCGCGTTTTTTAACAGGAATAAATAACCGCCCATTCCTATGGTAGCAAGGATAACAACGATTACAGACGCAACCATTATTTCCATTAACGTAAACCCCTTTTTCATGATAAAACCTCCCCCTTTTTTTACCCCAAACTCTGAAGACTTTTGAAAATTCTTCATAAATGTGGTAAGTAAAAACTCCCTTATTTTATATACCCTACTTAATTTTTACCACAATAGAGGTATTTACGCAAGAGTAAAGTGTGCAAAGAAAGGGGAGGGGACGGTTCTCTGTCTTACCTAAAGAATCAGAATTGAGAACCCCCTCCTTCTTTTTCAACTAATTCTTGACATTGTTTATTAATGACGGTAAATTAAATAGTTATGGAAATTCCCTCAAAATATAACTCCCAAGAAGTAGAAAATAAAATACTAAAAAAGTGGCTGGAAAGAGGTTGTTTTAATGCCGATAGAGACTCTTTTAAAAAACCTTTCTGTATAGTTATCCCTCCTCCTAATATTACGGGAATCCTGCATATGGGGCACGCCTTAAATAACACTATTCAGGATGTTTTAGTCCGGTTTATGAGGATGAAAGGGTTTGCGTCTTTATGGATGCCGGGCACAGACCATGCCGGTATTGCTACGCAAAATGTTGTGGAAAGGGAATTAGCCAAAGAGGGGTTAAAGAAGGAAGATATTGGCAGGGAGAAGTTTTTAGAAAAATTGTGGGCCTGGACCGATGAATATGGCACGACAATCTTAAATCAGCTTAAAAGTTTGGGGGCAAGCTGTGATTGGCGAAGAACGCGGTTTACAATGGATGAAGATTACAGTGAAGCAGTAAAAGATGTCTTCATAAAGCTTTACGAAAAAGGGTTAATTTACCGCGGCAATTACATTATTAACTGGTGCCCGCGGTGTAAAACTGCTTTAAGCGATGAAGAGTCAGCGCATAAAGAAATAGACGGGTGGCTTTATTACATTCGGTATCCTGTGAAACAGAAGCGAAGTGAGGCGAAGCCGAACGAAGGAACAGCAGGCAGAGATTACATTATCGTTGCAACAACCAGGCCGGAGACAATGTTGGGGGATACTGCGGTGGCTATTAATCCTGATGATAAACGATATAAGTGGTTAAAAGAGATGACAGTAATTCTTCCCATTGTTAATAGAGAGCTAAAAGTTATTGAAGATGCAGCAATTGACCTTGAATTTGGAACGGGAATAGTAAAAGTTACTCCTGCCCATGATCCCGTTGATTTTATTTTAGGCAAAAGACATAATTTAGAATTCATTAATATAATGGGTGACGACGCTGTTTTGAATGAAAATGTTCCGGATGATTTTATCGGAATGGATAGGTTTGAGGCGCGCGCTGCGTTGTTAGAGGTCTTGGAAGAAAAGAAGTTAATTGAAAAGAAGCAGGCTTATAAAATAAGTGCCGGCCACTGTTATCGCTGCCATACTATTGTTGAGCCCCGGCTTTCATTGCAGTGGTTCGTTAAGATGAAGCCGTTAGCAAAGGAAGCAATAAAAGTTGTCCGGAAAGATAAAATAAAGTTTTATCCTGCGCGCTGGAAGAAGGTTTATCTTAACTGGATGTATAACATTCAGGACTGGTGTATATCGCGCCAGATTTGGTGGGGGCACCGTCTGCCGGTTTATTACTGTAAGACCTGTCAGCAGAAAAAAACAGAAAGCAGAAAGCTGACACCTGAAAGCTTAAAAGGGGTGATTGTTTCCAAAGTAAAACCCGAAAAATGCCCTCAATGCAGGGGTAACGATATTTGTCAGGATGCGGACGTGTTAGACACGTGGTTTTCTTCCTGGCTTTGGCCGTTTGCGACCTTTTACTGGCCTAACAAAGAAAAAAGTAAAGATTTAAAGTATTTTTATCCTTCCGATGTCTTAGTTACTGCTTCAGAGATACTATTTTTTTGGGTAGCGCGCATGATTATGGCAGGCTTAGAATTTAAGGGCAAGATTCCTTTCCGTGACGTCTTAATTCACGGCACGGTTAGAGATGATAAAGGCGTAAAGATGTCAAAGTCTTTAGGCAACACTATTGACCCTTTAGATATTATTGATAAATTTGGCGCGGATAGTCTACGGTTTTCTTTAATGTTGTCGGCAGCAAGCGGCTCTGACGTCTATCTTTCTGATGATAAGTTTTTGGTCGGGCGCAATTTTGCCAACAAAATCTGGAATGCAACGAGGTTTTTGCTTCTTAAAATAAGGGAGAACAATTTTGAAATTGACAATTTAAAGTTAAAAAACCTTAATGAGATAGATAGATGGATTTTAGGCCAGTTAAATAATACAATAGATAAAGTTAACAACGAATTAGAAAATTACCGGATTAATGAGGCTACTAAAGCCAGTTATGATTTCTTCTGGCACACTTTTTGCGATTGGTATATAGAGATAGTTAAAGATAATTTTACTCTGGATAAAGCAAAGGTTTTGATTTACGTTCTCCTAAATTCGCTTAAGTTGTTTCATCCGGTTATGCCGTTTATTACTGAGGAGATTTTTCAGATAATAAAAGAGCAGACATCTTTGGATATCGGCGCCTTTATTGTTAATTCGTCCTGGCCGGCAAAATATAAACTCAACCGTGTTGATAAAAATACAAAGAAGTTAGAATCTGTTATTGAAACAATCAAAACAGTGCGAAATATAAAGACGGACCTGAATTTAGGGACAAAGAAGGTAAAACTGCAAGTAAAACTTAAAGAAGAAGATAAGAAGTTCTGGGAAGTCAACAGAGGCTGGATTCAGAGGCTCACCTTTTCAGAGAGCATAGTTTTTGAAGAAAAATTAAAGAGGGTGCTTTATGAGAACGACTTATGGCAGGTAAATTTAGGCATAAGGGATATTGATACAAAGAATTTCCTTTCTTCTTTAGAGAAAAAAGCTGATAATTTGACAAAAGTTCTAGATAAAGTTGCCGCAAGGCTGGCTAACGAGAAGTTCCTCCGGAATGCTTCCCGTCAGACTATAGAAAACGAAAAAAATAAGTTTGGGGAGTTAACTGTCCAAGTAGGCCGGCTTAAAAGTTTAATAAAGGCGTTTGGGAGCAGTAAATAAAATGGTAACCGCGCAGGTGAAAAAAATTATAAAAGCCGCTTTAGAGGAAGATATCGGAGCAAAAGACATCACTACGTCTCTTTCGTTGCCTTCTTCTATTAAAGGAGAGGGCGTAATCGTTGCAAAGGAAAAGGGCCTCTTATGCGGTATCAAAGTTGCCGAAGAGGTTTTTAAAACATTAAGTAAGGAGATTGTTTTTCGCCCCCTTAAAAAAGACGGCGACCACCTAGACAAGAATGAAAAAGTTGCCGGCGTAAAAGGAAATATTGGAACAATTCTAACTGCTGAACGCGTAGCTTTGAACTTTTTATCGCGGCTTTCGGGGATTTCAACGGCTACGGCTAAATTTGTTAATAGAGTAAAACCAGCCAATACAAAAATTCTTGATACGAGAAAAACCACCCCCACTCTGAGAGCTTTAGAGAAATATGCGGTGGGAGTGGGCGGCGGCCGCAACCACCGCCTAAATTTAGAAAAAGGAATTATTGTTAAGGATAACCATCTTCGGGCAGGAAACTTTCTTGCGGATGGCGAGTTAAATGAAGTGAAATTCCAGAAGCTAATTAAACATTTAAGAAGTGAGTCTTCTTTAAAAATTGAAATTGAAGTGGAAAATTTAACTGAATTTAAGAGTGTCGTGAAATATAAGCCGGACATTGTGATGTTAGACAATTTTTCTTTAAATACTCTAAGAAAAGCTGTGGCTTTGCGCAATAAATATTTCCCCAAAGTTTTGATAGAAGCTTCCGGCGGCATAAATTTGGCCAACATTAAGGCAATTGCCGACTGTGGCGTTGATTTTATCTCCGTGGGAAGCATAACGCATTCTGCGCAGATAGTTGATTTTTCTTTAGAAATTTTATAACCCCTAACTAATTTCTTTTCAGTTAGTATTATTATGGATAAATTTAAACTCGTCAGTAATTTTAAGCCAACCGGCGACCAGCCCCAGGCAATAGAGCAGTTAACCCAGGGCATTAAGGGGGGTAAGAGTTTTCAGACTCTTCTGGGGGTAACCGGTTCCGGTAAGACGTTTACGTTAGCCTGCGTTATAGAAAAGATAAACCGGCCGGTTTTAGTCATTTCTCATAACAAGACTTTAGCAAGCCAGTTATACACTGAATTTAAAGAGTTTTTCCCTTGTAACGCCGTGGAGTATTTTGTCAGTTACTATGATTATTACCAGCCGGAAAGTTATATCCCCCGGACAGATACTTATATTGAAAAAGACGCCTCAATTAATGAAAGGCTGGACCGCTTAAGACTATCGGCTTCCAGTTCTTTAGTTTCCCGCAGAGACGTTTTAGTGGTAGCATCGGTGTCCTGTATTTACAATTTAGGGTCGCCGCAGGATTATCAAAACTTGATTTTGTATATTAAGGAAGCAGACACGGTATCAATAGAAGTTATGCTTAAACGGTTAGTTTCCCTGCAGTACGAACGGGCTGATTTTGATTTTAAGAGAGGTACGTTCAGGGTAAAGGGAGATACGTTAGATATTTTTCCTACTTATAAAGAAAGAGCTATAAGAATAGAGTTTTTTGCCGACAGCGTTGAGAAAATCTATGAAATTGACCCTTTAAAGGGAGAAAAAATTACCGCCTTAGAGAAAGTAGGGGTTTACCCTGCAAAACATTTTATAATCGGCGAAGATAAAATACAGGCCTCGCTGAAAACTATTGAGTGGGAACTGCAGGATCAGCTTAGAACTTTAGAAAAAAAAGGTAAAATTGTGGAAGCCGAGAGGCTGCGCCGCCGCACTCTTTACGATATGGAGATGCTCAGAGAAATGGGGTATTGCCACGGGATTGAGAATTATTCCCGCCATTTATCTGCCCGGCCGCCGGGCTCGCGGCCGTACTGCCTGTTAGATTATTTTCCCGATGATTTTATTATTATAATTGACGAGAGCCACGCTACCATACCGCAGATAAGAGGTATGTATGAGGGTGATAAATCCAGAAAGCAGATTCTCGTTGAGTATGGGTTCCGGCTGCCTTCCTGTCTGGATAACCGGCCCTTAAAGTTTGAGGAAGTCAGGGAGTTTTTTAAACAAGTTATGTTTGTTTCTGCTACGCCGTCTGACTTTGAGGTGAATTTATCTAATAAAAAAGTAGTAGAACAGATTATACGGCCCACGGGCCTGCCGGACCCGCAGATGGTAGTGCGTAAAACTGAAAATCAGATAGACGATTTAATAAAAGAAGTTAAGAAGAGAGTAGAAGAGAAAGAACGCACGCTTATTACCACGCTTACAAAACGGATGGCAGAACAGCTCAGTGAGTATTTAGCAGACGAAGGGTTTAAAGTTACCTATATTCATTCTGAAATAGACACTATTGAGCGCACAAAAATTCTTAAAGATTTACGGACGAAGAAGTTTGACTGCCTTGTGGGAATAAACCTGTTAAGGGAAGGCCTGGATTTGCCGGAAGTTTCCTTGGTTATAATTCTTGATGCAGATAAGGAGGGGTTCCTGCGCTCCAGCACTTCTCTTATTCAAATTGCCGGCCGCTGCGCCCGTAATATAAACGCCCAGGTCATAATGTATGCTGATACGGTTACAAGGTCAATGAAGAAAGCTATTAATGAAAGCAGCCGCAGACGAGGAGTGCAGTTAGAGTATAATACGCTCAATAAAATTACCCCCCGCAGCGTGACCAAAGCAATAAAAGAAGGCATAGAGAAGTATTGGAAAGGAGAAAAAGATTTTA
>CP070797.1:460715-481055 GCA_020343495.1 Candidatus Omnitrophota bacterium
TTGATAAAGTTATGATAAGGTTATGATAAGGTTTGAAACCATATCATTTATATATGATAGGGTTTACTTTTACTCTGGGGCCATATTTTAGCCGCTAGAGTTAACTTGTAATGTTAAATATTACGGGTAAAAACTGCCTAATATTTAACGCTGTCTTTTACATATCTAAACACTATGATAAGATAAGACGAGATAAAATCTATTGACTTTTATCTTTATTTGTTTACAATCACTAATATGATAAGGAATAAACTTAAACTGGTTAGATTTTATGAAAAGTTAATTAGCAAAGAAAGAAATTCTTACAAGAAAGCGCTCTTAATATATGAGGCGCTTTATAAAGAAGCTATCGCTTTAGGGGTTATAAATTCCAAGAATATTTTAGATGGGTTAGAAAAAGATATTAAAATAGCCCATACAATAAATGGCTTGCCTTAAATGTTTGAAAAACTAATAAAAAAAATAGCTTTCTATTTAGATAAAAATAAAATTCCTTATATGATTATTGGAGGACAAGCAGTTTTATTGTATGGAGTGCCCCGTCTTACTAAAGATATTGATATAACCTTAGGAATAGATACTGATAAATTTATAATAATTAAAAATATATGTAATAAAATAGGATTAAAAATTTTGCCTAAAAATCCAGAGAGTTTTGCAAGAGATACTAAAGTATTACCTGTGGCAGAATCAAAATTAGGAATTCGTGTAGATTTTATTTTTTCTTTTACTGATTATGAAAAACAAGCTATGAAAAAAACAAAGAAAATAATACTTAATAATTATCCTATAAAATTTGCTTCTTGTGAAGATGTTATTATTCATAAAATGTTTGCTAACAGAGCAATTGATTTAGAAGATGTAAAAAATATATTAATTAAAAATAAAGAAAAAATTAATTTTCAATATATTAAAAAATGGCTTATAAAATTTAGCATAATTCCAGAACAGAAAGAAATATTAAATAAATTTAATAATTTATTAAAATAAATTATTATTACAATTTTAAATTAAAAATTTTTTAGATTTTAGGGATTAATTGGAAGATATCTGCTGCCAGTCATATATAATAACCGCTCCTTTTCCGGCAACAGCTAAGTACCTGCCTTGAGGAGAAAAGGAAAAATCAAATATAGGTTTTTCTGAAAAAACATTTATTATCTTTATTAATTTCATTTTGGCAAGGTCCCAGATACGAAGGTCTCCGCTCTGGCTGGCAGTGATAAAGAACTTTTCATCCGGCGAGAATTTTACTTTAGTTACCCACCCTCTATGCACATAAGAAATTGCCGGTTGGGGAGCAATTTGCAATCTTTTCTTTGCAAACTTAATTTTCCAAAGATTTGCTACGTTATCTGCTCCTCCTGAAGCTAAAAATCTTCCCCGGGGAGAAAAGCTTACTGATAAAACTACATGGGTGTGATTGTGCAATACTTTCTTTTTATCATCTACGCCTAAGGGACGGATAGTAATTTCTTTATCTTTTCCTGCTGAAACTAAATAAGCGCTGTTAGGAGAAAATGCCATAGAATAAATACTTTCTTCTATACCTGTAAGGTCAGTTACATGATAAAATT
The DNA here is from genome assembly GCA_020343495.1 of Candidatus Omnitrophota bacterium. Lineage (GTDB taxonomy): Bacteria > Omnitrophota > Gorgyraeia > Duberdicusellales > 4484-171 > JAHISK01. The sequence goes on from CP070797.1 coordinate 462,293, forward strand.
CTCCTTCTTTTGTTGCCCAAAATTCAATGACGTTTTCTAGATTAGATGAAGCCAATATAGTGTTGTCAGGAGAAAACACTACTGCTGTTATTGAACCTTTATAATCGCGGATAGTTTTAACTAACTGTTTATTTGATAGATCCCATATTTTAATAAGTTGGTCTTTGCCGGCGCTGGCCAAATATTTGCCGTCTTTAGATAAATCTAAACTAAAAATTTTCTTAGTATGGCCTTCTAATACTGTATCTAAGGCATAATTTTTTTTAGTATCCCATAACCTTATACCTCCTCTTTCATCGGCAGTAATTAAGAATTTTCCGCCTTGAGAAAAAACAACTGCAAAAACAGTAGATTCCAACTCAATACTGCCTAAGGCAGAGATATCTTTTATAAGGCTTAACTCATTAGCTACTGTCTCAAAACTCTGCTTCTGGGCTACTCCTATAACTTTACTTTCTTCTTCAGCAAATGTATCTGAAGGTAAAAATAAATAGGTAATACTTATAGTTATTAGTATAAAAAATGAAATATTTTTTCTAAATTTATTTGTCTGCATATCTATCCTCCGTTACTTATTCGGTTATCCCGTATTCTTCTAATCCTAAAATTCTTACCCTTCTTCCTGCCTCTATGTCCCCATGGCTTTCCAATACTATGATTTCAGACGGTTTAAGGCCTGACAGTATCTGCGTATAATCCGGTCCTCTATAACCAGGGGTTACCTCAGTAAGTTTTATTACGCCCGTGCCTTCACCGTTCTTAATTGCTTCTTCGTCAATTCCGGCATCTAAAGTAACCAGCGGCACAACTATTACATCCGGCGACACCTGCAACAAACTCATTGTAGGCACCATCAATGTTGAATCAAAACTTGCCAAAAATATCTCAACTTGCGCAAACATTCCCGGAAGAAGCACTTCTTTAATGTCAGTTATATTAACCTCTGCTTTCATTGTTCGGCTGCGGCCTTCTACAACAGGATATAAATTGCCGATTTTGCCCTTAAATTCTCTATTAGGGTAAGCGTCAACTTTTACTACTGCTTCCTGCCCGATAGAAACCTTATAAATATCCCTTTCCACCACGCCTATCTCAGCGTAAAGGTCACGAAGGCCTAACAGATTCACCACTATATCTCGGGGCGTGAAAAACTCGCCTTCTTCAGCTTCCCGCGCCCCGATTATACTGTCAACAGGCGCGCGTAACTCTGTTTTATCCAAAGACGATTTTGCCATCTTAAACTCTTCTTCGGAGACTCTAACCTTTCCTCGCTCGCTTTCTACGCGCAGCTTAACTTCGTCTAACTTCGTTTCTACAATAGCTCCTTTATCATAAAGGATTTTTGTCAATTGCAATTCTTTCTCTGCAGCTGCTAAAGCTGCCTTGTCGGAATCAAGTTTACTCTGCGCGCGCGCTACGGCAAGCCGTGAGTCTTTTTTATTAAGCGATGCGATTAAATCCCCCTCTTTTACAATATCTCCCTCTTTAACCTTAATCTTTTCAATAACGCCTTCTTTTTCAAACCTCATTTTGATTTCTTTGGCACTTTTTATATCACCGGTAACAGGCAGACTATCCTGGTAACTTACGTTTTTAATTTTAAATACTCTTACTGACAACGGTTCCTCTTTACTTACCTGTTCCTGGCGCTGCTGCAACTTCTCTAAAATACTCTTTGCCCTATCTTCTGCGCTCATACCGGAAGTATCTTCCTCTTCGCCGAAAATATCTTCTCCTGATTCTAACCTTTCCAATAGAGTGGTTGTGACTGTCTCTTTCTCCTCATAATAATCCGGCTCAAATTCTTCCTCAAAAATGCTTTCTCTTTCCTGCTTTATCTGCGCGAGACGACGCTGTTGCTGAGAAGTATTAATAAAAATTAGCATTATAAAAATAATTATTATGGAAGCTAAAATAAAGAATAACTGTTTTTTCTCGTTCATATTACATCCTCTTTTTTAATTTATTTTTGTAACCTAGCTGTTTCTTTTACTTTTTTAGCATATTCGGTGCTGCTGCTATTTTCGCTATCGGGAAATAACCCTAATGAATAAGCAGTAGCTTTATCTAAACTGGCTAAAGAAATAAAATAACTTGTCTTTGCGCGAAGTAATGCTAACCGCTTTCTCATATAATCTGCTCTTGCCTTTGCTACCTCTGAAAGGCCTGCTTTGCCTATTTTAAAAGATTCTCTTTTCAAATCTAAGTTTACGCCGCTAAACTTTGCTTCAAATAAAGCAACCTGATATTCGTCAAAAGACTGCCTGTATTCCAGAAAACTCTTCCTGGTATCAAATACTACCTCTTGTTTATTCTTAGATAAATTGCTAACATTCTGCGCATAGGCAATCTCTGCTTCTTTCTTCTGCACATAATACTGCATTTTATCCATAATTCCCATTTTAGCGGTATAAGTAGTTGCTTCTATTTTCCGGTCAATCTCGGTTACGTCTTTGGAACTTACTCTTTCATCTGCTGTCGAGACCTCAAAAGAGTTACCGCCAAACAGCCAGGTTACAACCCCCATCAGCTTCCATTCCTCCGCTAAATTTAAATCCTGGTCTGAAAAAGCTTCTCCCGAAGCCCCGTAAGAAGATACAAAATCTAACTTAGGCACGTTTTCGCTGCCGGCGATATCTTTAGCGTATTTGGCTGCTTCTAAGCTTATTTCCCATAACCTGACTTCCGGCTTATTCTCCAATGCCAATGATATACAATCATCAACGTTAATATCCATCTCTCCCAGCTGCGGCAGGCTCAACTGTTCAATTTGCACCTGGGCTTGCGGCAGCAGGTTCATTGAAGCCCGTAATTTCTCTCTTGCCAACATTAACTCGTTGTTAATCTGGCTAATCATATTTGTTGTCCTCTGATACTCGGCTTCTATCTCAATAAACTCAACTCTTGAAATTGCCCCTGGCTCATAGATATCTTTGGCTAACTCATAATCATGGCTAACTTCTTCTTTAAATGACTCTACCTCTTTTAACTCTTCCTGTTTTCCTAACACGTTTAAATAAGACCTCTCCACTTCAAACTTTAATTCCTGCACGGTCTTTTCATATTCTTTCTCGGCAACCTCCAAATTCAACTTCTCTTTACGAAGATTTTTGGCAGTTTTGCCGTTATCAAAAAGATTCTGCCTAAACTGTAAAGCATAAGATTGACTCTCATAAGGGTCGGTGATGGTCTGGCCTTCAGAAATACTGTACTGAAACTCCATTTTGGGGAAAAGATTTCTCCGTGCTTCATTTATTTTTAAACGTGCCAAACCTAACTGCTGCTGCGCCACTTTTGCCGGGTCAGAATTATCTAATGCTATCTTATATAAATTTTCTACTTCATCTACTAATCCTCTTATCTTCTCTTTTTCTTTCAGGAATTTATCACCCACCTTTATTTGAGAAAGTGCTTCCTTCTTTCTGATATCTTTTATGGGCTTTTCCTTATCTTTAACTAACTCTTTCTTTCTAAGGGTTGTCTCTACGCGCTTCTTTCTTTCTGCCCTTTGCATCTCATCCCTCGCTCCTAGTCTCTCGCCTTGAGGTTGACCAACTACCTCTATAGGCAACCGTATCGTTAACCTGGATTTAAGGGGAGAAGGAAACGCAGGGTAGGGCGCTAATGTTTTAACTAAATTCTTTGCTTCTTTATCAAAATCAGCTATTCCGGAACTTTCTATTACCTTAACTAAATATATGCTGCCGTTAGATAAAATATCAATTTCTAAGACTGTCCTAATTTTGCCCGCGGGAACAGAAGTTTTGGGAAAACCGCTTTTCTTAATGTGAGTAGCTATCTTGTGGTTGACGACAGAAACATAAGCAGTTATTGCATCCTCAGCAAAAACTAAAGGTATGCTGCTTAAAAAAAGTAAAATTACTATAATAAAAATATTCCTTCTATTTTCCATTTCTTAATTAATTCTAACTATATATCAATTGTGTGTCAACCAAATCACTCGTTGGGTTTTTGTACTAATATAAAAAACCTGCCCGGCCCTAACGGCCCACAAGGTTTAATAAGACCTTTATCCTGAAGCTCTTTTAAATCGCGTGAAGCAGTCGGACTAGAAACACTAAATTTATCAGCATATTCTCCACGAGTAATTCTTTCATTTTCCTTCAAATACTCCAATGTTTCTCTCTGGCGCTCATTTAACTGCGAGCCTGCTGCGGGCTTCTTCTTTTCAGATGCAACTTCTTTACTCTGAAGCTGGCCTTTTAAAACTTCTATCTGTCTATTTAAATCCTCAATTTTTCTTGATAAAGCCTCGTTTTCCCTGCTTAGCTCAACATCCGGCTCCGCTTGCTTCTGTTCCTGCCCTAAATTCTGCTGCTGCGTCAGTTCTTCGTTTTTCTTAGTCAAATCTGCCAACTTTTCTTCATATTCACGAACTTTCTTTTCTAAATCATTGATTTGCTGCTGATTTTGCTGCGTAACTTTATTTAACTGCTCCTGGCTTTCCTCAATCTTTTTATGCATAACTTCTTCTTTCTTAGAAAGAAGGTCTTTTTCTTCCTGTAATTTAGCGGCTTGGCTTTCTACTTGCTCTTCTCTAAGTTTTAACTTATCTGAATCTGCCTGCAATTGCTGACCTTTATTCTGAGATTTTTCTTCATAAGCACGAAGTTCGCCTTCTAGAAACTTAAGCTTATTACTCAATTGGGTCTTCTCTGATTCTATCTTGCTAATCTTATCAAAAAGCTCTGCTGCTTTAGCTTCATGCCTATTCTTATCAACGGTTAAATCTTGCATCTGATGTTTTAAATTCTCTAGGCCTGATGCCGAATTAGTGAGGGCTTCTTCTTTTTCTTGTAATTTTTGTTTTGTGGCGTCAAGTTCTGAATTCAAAGAATCCACCTGCTCCTTAAAGGATTTTAGCTCTTCTTCTCTAACCCTTTGCGATCCTTTTTCTTTTAAAGATTCTCCTGGAGAGAAAAGGATATGGTACAACATATAAATTGTACCCGTGCCAATCAATGTTATGAGCAGAAAAAACAAATCTTATCCCTCCTTTTTTAAATTATTTCTCGTCAATCTAAATATATTCTAACATCTAACTTATCAATTAAAAAGCACAAAGAAATATTTAACTACTTTTAGAAAAAAACCATTTAAAAGAAACAAGCTTTGTAATATCTTCTGCAACTAAATAAATAGAAGGTATGATAAAAAGAGTCAATAGCGTTGAGGTTGCCATGCCGCTTACAATAGTTATTGCTAACGGCCGCCAGAGAGAAGAGGTACCGCCTCTCTGAAATATTAAAGGAACCATCGTCAAAATAGTAGTCAAACTGGTCATAAGAATGGGCCGCAGGCGCCATAAACTTGCTGTTCTCACAGCATCAACTATTGCTAACCGAACCGTTGTCAACTTCTTATAGGCGCCAACCCCGCGTAAGCGGTTAATATAATCTATCAAAATAATAGCATTGTTAACCACTATACCGATAAGGACTACTGCGCCAACATATACTCCCAGTCCTATAGGTTCATTTGCTAATTTTAGGCCGAAACTCACTCCGATAACCGCCATGGGAACCGAAGCTAAAACTATGAAAGGTTGAGAAAAAGACTCAAAAACAGAAGCTAAAACTATGTATACTAAGAATAAAGCCAACACTATTGCCTGGGTTAATTCCCGCTGGTTGCGTATCATCTTATCGTAATCGCCGCCAAACTTATAATGGTACTCTTTAGGAAATTTTATATCTGAAACAGCATTATTAACTATCTGTGCGGATTCGCTCAAAGCCAGTTTACCGGTATCTGCGCTTACCTGCACCATTCTTTCCTTATTTTTACGCCAAATTTCTGCCGGCCCAAGCCCAGCTTTTATATCCGCTACCTGCTGTAAATATATGAGCGATTTATCCCTGCCTCTTAAAGACAAATTATACATATCTTCTAAAGTGTCTCTGAAGCTTTTCTCCAGACGAGCTATGGTCTCTACTTCTCTAGATGCCCCTGCACCTAAATCGCTATCAGCAAAACCGCCCATGGCTAAAGATAGTTTTTTAAGCTCGCCATGAAAAGCCTTGTGTCCGTACTCTGCTATCGTGGGCATTTTTCTTGAACCGGACACGTTTGTCGTCAACATAATGTTGCCCGAAGAAGTAGTATGAAACCGCGTAGCAATCAACCCCCGCATCTTTGCATGCAAAATATTAGAAACATCTAAAACAGTAAGCCCGTGCAAAGCTAACCTATTCCTGTCAAAGATAACGTGTATTTCCGGCCGGCCGCTTCTCATCCTTAATTTAACGTCTTTAAAAGTTCCAGCGCCTTTTATCTTTCCTCCCACCTGATTAGCTAAATTCTTCAACAAATCATAATCAGAGCCAAAAACTTCTACCATTATCTCTTTTCTACCTACGGACTCCGGCTGCTGCCCATATATAAACGCCGGCTCCATACCTTCTGTCTTGCGGCGGATTTCCTCAATAATCTCATCTACGCCGCGGCCAGAAGCAGGATTATTTTCAAGCTCTACGTAAATCTGCGAAGACCACCCTTTTACTCTGGAAGTATGGTTCTTAATTTCCGGTATATTATCTAAGATTTCTTCAACTTTCTTAACCACTTCATCGGAAACTTCAATCTTGGTGCCAGAAGGCATCTGAACATACACTGTAAACCTGTTTTGCTCAGCAATGCCTATAAACTCCCTGCCTAAATCAGCAATCTGAACAAAAGCTAATATCAATAAAATAACCGTCCCTCCAATAAAAAAATACTTCTTCTTTAGAACAAAATTAATACATTTTTTATAAACATCTCCGACTTCACTAATTTTTAATTTTTTTATGCCTCCCCACAAATCATCAAAGACACTTTTCTTAAAACTTCTCTTTTCATCAAAGCTTGTGCTACCAGAATCTGCTATCGGCTCTTGCTCTGGCGTTAATTTATTATTAGGAGAATTTCTTTTCGTAGAAATACGGGAAGCCAGGAGAGGAACTAAAGTGAAAGAAAAAAACAAAGAGGTCAATAACGCAAACACTACCGTTAAAGCCAGGCCGCTGTAAAGACGCTGAATTTCTCTGTTTACAAAAAATAAAGGAACAAATACAGCTACCGTAGTAAGGGTTGAAGCTATTATTGCTATAAAAACTTCGCTGGCACCCTGTTCTGCAGTAAGTTTTAATGTTTCAGAATCAATGTTATCGTTCCTAATTGGCGCCTGTTCTCTCTTCTTAAAAATGTTCTCTAAAACAACTATGGAACTATCAACCAATATGCCTATCCCTAAAGCAATACCGCTTAAGGTAACTACGTTAATGCTGATTTTGCTTAGGTACATCAATGAGAAAGCTGTTATCACGGAAAACGGAATAGTAAGAGAAATTATCAAAGTGTATTTTATATTACGTAAAAAAGCCCACAAAACAAGCACGCTTAAAAAGGCGCCTATATATAATGCGTTGCGCACCGTGGCAATAGCTTGCTTAATATAGTCGGCATGGTTAAAGTATGGCTGGATATCTATATCAGCAGCTAGTTCCTGCCTTAAGCGACCTATTGTCTCCACAACTTCTCTCACTACTTTTACTGTATTTGCGCCTGATGATTTTTGGATATATAACGATATGGAGGGCTGCGAATTAACTCGTGCTAAGGCATGAGGGTCTAAATAAGATACCCCAATTTTGGCTATATCAGCTATCCTTACCATATGGGCGTCACCGCTGGGGTTGATAGGCAAATTTTTTATGTCCTCTAAAGACCGAAACTGACCTACTGTCCTTACCAGATAAGTTGCTCCTCCTGCCTTGTCTACGTTTCCGGCAATTAGATTTAAGTTGTTTTCGTTCAGCGTCTTTGTTACGTCATCAATGGTAAGGCCCCTGGACCGTAAAGCAATTTCGTTCACCTCTACGAATATCTTTTCTTCTCTGCCGCCGCCAATCTCAATCTTAGCTACACCTTCTATCCGGGAAAACCTGTTTTTCATCTTCTCCTCGGCTATGCGGCGTAACTGTTCAACTGTTTTCAGTCTGCTGGTTACTCCTAAAATCACTACCGGCACCTGGGCATACTCATACTTAGCTATAACCGGCCTCTCAACTTCTTTCGGCAACTTATGCTGCACCTGAGCAAAACGTTCCCTTACCTCTACAACAGCGTAATCTAAATTAACTTCCGGCTTAAAATAAAGAATGATACGGCACTCGCCTTCCTCAGAAATGGTAATAATATCTTCTAATCCTCCTATAACAGAAAGGCTATCTTCTAGGGGTCTTGCGATTGTGTCTTCAACTTCTTGAGGGCTTATACCTCCTCTTATGCGCAGCTCTACTGTAATGTTACCGATTTCTACGTTGGGCCTTAACTCTACGGGCAGGCGAAAAAGGGCAAGAACTCCCCATAGCAGAAAAATCAAAAATACCATGGAAATGGCTATCGGCCGTCTTATTGATAAATTTGGTAAATTCATAATTGTTACCCTTTACTTTTTATTTATCTTCTCAAGTATCTGCGCCACGCCAATATACAATACAGGAATAAATAAAAGCGTCAGGAACGTAGATGAAAGAAGCCCCCCAATTACAGTAATCGCCATGGGCGCGCGCAACTCTGCTCCTTCGCCTATACCTAAAGCTAAAGGCAACATTCCCAAAACAGTCGTAAACGTAGTCATTAAAATCGGCCGCAGCCTCTGCTGGCTGGCTCTTAATACTACCTCTCTTAGCGGCAGGCCTGCTGCCTTTAAGTGGTTCATTGAATCAACTAATACTATACCGTTATTTACCACTATGCCTCCCAGCATAATTGCTCCCAGCAGAGCTACTATGTTTAGGGAAGTAGAAGTTAACTTCAAAGCGATACTTACTCCGATAACGGAAAAAGGCACGGTAAACATAATAATGAAAGGCTGCCATAAAGACTCAAACTGCGCTGCCATAATCATATAAATCAAAAGCACAGCCAGCAGAAAAGCAAACTTCATGCTGTCAAAAGATTCCTGCATCCTTAAACTTTCGCCGGATAACCCCACAATATAACCTGACGGGTTAGCTATATCATCAATTATTTGTGTTAGCTCTTTATTGACTTCACTAATGCGGCGGCCAAACAGGTTTGCGTTCACGGAAACCGTCCTTTGCTGGTCAACTCTTTTTATCTGCGTAGGCCCCATTCCTTTAGAAATACGCGCTACCTGGTAAAGAGGAATCATAACATTTTTATAGGCAGTACGCACTTCTAGGCCCCTTACTTTAGATAAATCTTTTCTGTCTTCTTCCCGCAGCCGCACTCTTATATCTATGGGATGAGTAATATCTTCCTTAAACTTGGTAAAGACTCTCCCCTTTATAGCCGTGTGCGCTGTTAAGGCTATATCCTGGGTTGATAAACCATAAAGGGAAGCCCTGTCTTTTAAAATAAATATTTTTGTCTCCGGAGAAGAAGGCACTCTGTCGTCTTCAACGCTGAACATTCCTTTGATAGAAGACATTTTCTCTTTTAACTTATCAACAATTTCACCTATTTTATACAAGTTATCTCCCTTTACTTCTATTTGAATAGGTTTATCCTCAAACGCTTCCTTCAGTACGCTTTCCTGAACAATATACTCTAACTCTGCTCCTGATAACTGTTTTTCTTCTAAAACCTGACGCAAGCCCTGAATAACCTCTTGCGTAGAACGAACTCTGCCGCCAGCTCCTCTCTTTAACTCTTGGCGACTATAAAGTTTTACCATAATCTCAGCTTCATAAGGCGCCAGGGTCTGCACTGCTTTTTCTGCAGGGTTATCCTGATCTGAGCCGACCTTGGCACTAACTTCTTTAACCTCCAGCGTATCACCAAGCAATACACTTTCAATTTGCTGCGTTAAGCTATCAGTAGTTTCTAAACTGGTGCCGGGTTCCATTGTAAGTTTTATCATAAACTGCCGCTGGTCAAGTTTAGGTAAAAACTCTCTCGGTATGGATTTCAGCATTACCATACTAACAAAAAATACTCCTACCATCACCACGATAAGGACGAGTTTATTATTTAAAACAATTTCCAATCCCCTGCGGTAAAAATTATCAACAGTGCCGTCTATCTTTTTTAAACTTGCGAGCTGCGCATTGCCCTTACTTTCAGCTCCTAAAGTAGAAAGCATAGGCACAAGCGTCAACGCGATTAATAAAGAAGATATCAAAGAGACCGTTACAGTAAACGCTAACTGTCTAAAAAGCTGACCAGCCATGCCAGTAAGAAACATCATCGGGAAAAACACGCAAACACTGGTAAAAGTAGCCGAAATAATCGCTCCTCTCATTTGCGCGCTGGCTTGGGAAGCAGTAAGTTGGCGCTGCTGCGCTGAGGCGCTACTTTCTAGCCTCTGCTGACGCCGGAATATATTCTCTAACACAACAATAGAGTTATCTACAAGCATACCTATACCTAAGGCTAAGCCTCCCAGGGAAATCATGTTCAAAGAAATGCTCCTTGAAAACATAAAGATAAATACCCCCATTATTGATATGGGGATGGCAGCTGCAACTATCAAGGAAAACTTAATATTCCTTAAAAAAATAAGCAACACACAAAAAGCTAAAATTCCGCCTCCGATGGCAGCAGTCCTTACTCCTTTTATAGAATTTATCACGTAGACAGACTCATCATACACAACTTCTAACTTTACATCTAAGGAAGGGTTGTTATTTATCCGTTTAACTTCCTGCTTAACCCGCTGGCATACGTCAATAACGTTTGAACCTGACTGCCGCTTAATGGAAATAGAAACATTTTCTACCCCGTTGTGGCGGGAAATGCTTTCCTTTTCTTTTGCTGCGTTCTTTACCCTTGCGATATCAGTCAACCTTACCAGGCGGGCGGTATTTTCCTGAATCTCTTCTTTTATGCCGAGCTGTCTCTTTTGCTGCTCCTCTTCAGTTTCAGGGACATCTACTAAAACGGTTAAATCACTGATTTCATCTAAGGTTTGGAACTCTCCGATTGTCCTCACCAGGTGTTCATAAAAACTTCCCTTAATAGAGCCGGCAGGGTAATTTATGTTGGAATTTTTTATTACCGTTCCCACATCTACCAGAGAAAGGCCGGAAGCGCGCAGACGCGACTGGTTTACTTCTATTAAAATCTCGCGTTGCTCCCCGCCTGTTATCACAGCTGCGGCAACTCCTGCTATCTTCTCAAAATCATCTTTAATCTGGCGTTCACAAAGCTCTCTTAAATCAAGCAACGACTGGTTTGCCGTTACGCTTAACACAATTATAGGCTTCTCAAAAGGGTTATACTTCATAACAATCGGTTCACCGCAGTCGCGGGGAAGCCTCTCCTTAACCAAATCTATTTTTTCGCGCACTTCCAAAGCTGCTAACTCCATATTTACGCCCCAGTCAAACTTAACCATAACCAGAGACAGGCCTTCGCGGGAAACCGAACTGATTTGTTTAACCCCGCTGATAGCGCCGCCTGACTCTTCCAGAATCTGCGTGATTAAACTTTCCACTTCCTCGGGGGCAGCTCCTTCGTAAGAAGTTAAAATGGTAATTTGAGGGTAAGATATTGAAGGAAACAACTCCTGAGAAAGCCTGCCTACAGAGACCAATCCCATAACCACTACCGCTAAGAAAATCATAACAGTAGTAACCGGACGCCTGATAAACAGGCTGATTTTTTCCTGTTTTTTTCTACGGTCTTTCATAATCACCTTTTTTTAAAAAAAGAGTTAACCAACTAACTTAACTTTTAATGAGGAAAATTTGATACCCCTTATCTTTTAACCCCATTTATTTTGAAGATAAAAACTTATTAACTAACCTGCTCAACTAATTCCACGTACTCCTGTCCCCACCTGTTAACTAATCCGGAGAAGTTATCAACGATAAAAGATATTATATCGTCTGCTTCCTCAAATTTACCCAGCTTTTTCTGCGCTTGCCTTTCTATATTTAACACCTTAAGGTAAAGCCTGGCCAACCTATCATCTAAATTCTCGATATCAGCTAAATCCCTTTCATAATAATCTTTAAACTCCGCACAGCTCTTCAGGGCATCAGCGTAATCACCGTTTTCTAAATAGCGCTGCGCCGCTGCCTTAAATAACCTTGCAGGGATATCATAATTAGCTTCATCGCCGACGTACACTGAAAGCCTCTCGTTACTAGCTTCATCAAAACCAACAAACCGCTCAAGATATATTTCGCTTTTGGGCATCCCGTATATTGCCCTGGCAAATATCGCCGCGTCAGCTTTACCTTTTGCTTTCATATCCTCAATAAAACTGTAAATATAGGCGGCGGTATCTTTGCTGGTATGAAAGAAGTCAGCCAGCTGCTCTTCATTTAAATTTTTTACTTCATAAAAATAAGCGTAATCTTCCTGGATAATCTCATCGCCTATCTGGTAAGCAGGAATCTCTAACTCTTCACAAAACTCATTAAACCAAGGCTGGTTATGCTCATTAACGCGCCAGGCCACTTCTTCTATTTTACCGTCAGCAGAAAAGCTTATGTACTTGCCGGAATAACACACTATGCCGCTGCCGTCAGGGCTTAACAATTCGTAAGCTTTCTTCATGCGGCTTCCCTGCCAATCATATACCCAGCTGGCAACTTCTTCACCTTGCCGGCCAAACGCCCCTTCTTCTACAACGCCAAAGTCGCTATATTTTTTATAAGTATTATTATAATGATTAACAACCCTCTTTAAGCGGTGGTTTTCCCATTCATAACTGACTCTTAAATTATCGTTGGCGTCATACTCTTGGAGAATCTGCGTTCCGTGCTTATTGAATCTTTCTTTCTTAGCTATGCCATACTGGCGCAGAGGAAAACCGTCGTCGCCATAAACAGTATTACCTTGGGCGTCTTTAACTATAATACTAGCATACTCTATCCTCCATAACCCATCAGCTTCTTCTAGCCAGTACGCTAAAATATGCCCGCCTTTTTTGCCAAACGTCTCCACCGTAGGTTTACCAAACTCATACCTGGTCCATACCTTTGTTGGTAGGTTAAACACCCAATAGCCTTTATCGTCTTTATCATAATCATATATATGGGTGAGGTTATATTTACTGTCAAACCTCATTAAAATTTTGCCGCCTAAGCCGTGCTGCTCATAACCGATAATTTCGTCGGCTTCATTCCTAAGAGTAGCTATGCCTTTGTTATTCCATTTATAATTAAGTATCCTTATTCCGCTGACAGCAACTTTATGCGAAATCTGGCCGTTAATATAAAAAAAGGTATCGCCGTTTTGCTCTTTCTTCCAGACTGGTTTTCCGTTTATATATAAAACCGTATTGCCCTGGCGGTCAGTGCGTTCTATGAAAGCTATTTCTAAATCGCGCAGGGGCGTGTTTAACGGCGGGCTGTCGCCTAACAAAGCGATCTTTGGTGCCGGCGACAACACTATCTGGGTGTGATCGTAAGAGCTAGGGTCTATAACGTAATCTGCAGCAGAAACAACCAAAGGAAAAGCTATAAGGCATATAATTAAAACTGTTTTTAATTTTATAAAACTTTTTTTCATATCTCAGTCGCCTCTCCTTTTTACCCGCTTCTAGACAGAGCTCTGCCGCAGTATTTTGTGCAACTTTATCTTTAATTCTTATTAAATCTCTAAACCTGCCCCAACTCTATGTAGGGGATGGGCTTGCCCCATCCCGATTATTTATAAACGTCTTATCTTACAGAAAACAAAAGAAGGGAAGAACTCACTCTTCCCTTCTTGTTAGTCTTTATTTCTTACCTGACGGATTCACTCAAAAGTTCCGCCGGCACTTGGAAATCGCCTGTGCCAAAATCCCAATAAGTCACTTCATTACTGCCAAAATCTGCCTGGTATCCCCAGAAAACTATGGCAGTGGCATCATTAAGGGACGACTGAATTGTCCCGATTAAGTCTTGCTCGCGGGAAGAGCTGCTTTTGTAAAAACTGCTGATATTTATTGTAGTGATGAAAACCTTCTCGGTGTAAGCGTCTTCTTCGCTACAATAATCTTCTCCTTTAACGTGCGCCACATTATCAGCAGTTACGTACCAGTCTGCATCAACATAGGCATAAACAATTATATCTTGATCACCGGCATAACTGTCAACATAACCTTGCAAATCAGTAATTGCCTCGCCTTGCTCATCAAAAAGCCCTACAACATTACCGCTAATCGCCGGGTCATATACAATTGTATTTGTTACTTTGCTAGTAAGATTTCCTTGAGAATTTACTAACCCTAACCCTTCTGCGTCAGAAATAGCAACTCCAGGCTGATACCCATCTTTATTAATTATTTTACTAGTGTTAATATACAAACCTAAATCCGGCTTGCTCATCCTAAGGGTATTTATTGTAACTCCTTGGACCTGAAAAGGTGAACAAAGAGTTAGATCGCCATCCCTGTCAATATTAGCTGCTGAGGGCGTAGCGATGTTATAAAACCATCTGCTAACAATCACCCCGTAAGATGGAAGTTGATGATAACCTGTATCCGAAGGCAAGTCTGGTACATCTGCACCGCCGCTGGTCTTCACATCAGTTCTAGTGTATATTCTGATAGAATCTGAAACTTGTCTAACTTTAAAATTGAGGGTGTAAGTAAGCGTAACGGGTTGACTATTAATAGTAGTATCCACATAAACATCGGAAAACTTAATCTCTGGAATATTATTAATATTGTCCATTGGCGTGGGTAAATTGTATGTGGTGCCTTCAAATTCAAACTCACTTTCCCCATCTTCAACTGCTCCTGCTGCAGCATTCACAAAGTTCAAAAGCCTCACCTTATCTGTCTCCGTTAAATTATCCATTGCTGTGGCAGTGTTATTTGAAATAGCAGTCTTAGTATCATCATGACTAAACGAAATCAGCCGGTCATACATAACGTCTATCTGCGCGGAAGTAACTTTACATTCGCCGTCTGTTACACCATACTTAACAGGATTTTTAATGTCAGCCATATAATCATTAAAATATTTCGAGAACTCGAACTGAAACGTTATTGCTTGCGTATTTGCTACTGACCTACCTTCACGGTCTCCTTTAGCTTTTGAATTTATAAAAATTGCTTCTAACGCTTTTTCTAAATCTTCGGCATCCAGATTAAAGATTTTAGCTGCTGTTTTTTCTATTTCATGGCTGCCGGTGCCGGCAGTGATACCATCAGGGTCAGCATAATATTCTGTTTCTCTCCACAACTTTTTTATAAGCCCCATACCTTCATAATATGCTATATTTGCCAAAACTTCAGCCTCTTCTCCCACAGGAAGTTTACCTAATACTACATACTCAACCCCGTTATTGTCGAATATTCTCTGCATCCCAAATACGCCTGCTCCTTTTGTCCTTATAGCATTGGCAAACTCACCTGAATCTATTTCTCCGTTTTCGTTACCATCTAACCCATCTAAAAAATCTTTGGGGTTACCAAAATAGTTCTGCCAATCTTCTTTCATTCTCTCGATAGCTTCTGCATCGCTGCCGCTGGTCTCCAGTGCAGTATAATTATACTTGCTTATAAATGCGTAGCTCTGCGCTGCTTCAATAGTCTCAACAATGTTTCCATATTTATCAAGATAAATTATTGACGTTCCTCTAGCTTGGCCTACGCCGTCCATTCTATCCTTTATATCCAGCACTTGCGAAGAGGAAAGGCCCGGTATTGTTTCTCCCGGCAGCATTGAATGCAACGATATCTCATAATGCATTGCACCGGTCTCCAGATTATTAAATATAAACGATGTAGCTGTGTTACCATCTATATCCGTCATATTTCTTTTAGTAAACACTGTTCTGCCTAATGTGTCGAAATATGCTTCTTCAATCTTGTAAAAACCTATTTCGCGGTCATATGCATATACACTTACTATCTTTCCCTGCCAGGTTGCAATACTCATCGTCCTTTCTTGAAGGCTAAAATTATACCCTCTTATTACTGCTCCTGTGAGAGGATCTACTTGCG
The DNA here is from genome assembly GCA_020343495.1 of Candidatus Omnitrophota bacterium. GTDB lineage: Bacteria > Omnitrophota > Gorgyraeia > Duberdicusellales > 4484-171 > JAHISK01. Next base: position 478,212 of record CP070797.1, read on the forward strand.
TAAACTTTCCTTCTATACCGCTCTCAATTAAAGCTTTTTCGCTCTCAGTGAGCCGACTGGAAAACTTGCTATAATAGTCATCAGTAATATCAATAGGGTCTGCTGCTAACAAACCTTTTGCCGTCAACAAACCTAAAACCAAAAAACACACCAAAATTCTACTACCTACTTTACGCATCTTACTGTACCTCCCTCTTTTCTCGAAAAATCTTTTTACTTTCATTATTATTTCTTTACCCATTTTTTCTTCCCTAAAAATAAAAAAACCGGGTTACCGCTTCTATTCGGCAACCCGGCTTAATCATACGTAGAAATGCAGAGTCTTCTATGGAGAATTCCTCCCCTTTGAATTCCCTACTTTCTACTCCCGTGGCTTTCCCCTCTCACCTTAAACAGGTAAGAAGAGCTTTATCGTAGAAAGCTTAATTTATTCTCCTCTTCAAAGAACTTTTTGAATCTGGGCTAAAAAAAACCGGGCTACCTTTCTATTCGGCAGCCCGGCTAATTATACGTAGAAATGCGCAAGTTTCTATGAGAGAACCTCCCCTCATCAACCGCTACTTTCTACTCCGTGGCTTTCCTCCTTTACCTATACGGTAAAGAAAGCTTTATCGTAGAAAGAAAAACTTAATCCCCATTCAAAGAACCAAAATACTTTTAGCCCCTATTTGTTTTCTTAAAAATCTGTTGAAAATATTGATCTTTTGCCTCCCCATAGGCATGTTATACATATATACCATATTTTCACCATATTTTTCAAGCATTTTTTTGAGAAATTTAAGCCCAATTTGTAACTATTTGATAATCAAGGAGTAACAAAGCAAAAAAATCGCTTTTTTTCTTGACATCCAGATACGTTAAGCCTTATCAATGTTTTTCATATGTCAGATAAAAACATTGCCTTTATGAAAATTATGCCTTAAAATATAGTCTATGAAACGCATAACAAAAATAGTATTAGATACCAGCATATTCGTTAACCCTGATTCGCGCTATTTCTTCGGTAAAAAACCACATGACGCCCTGTCCAATTTCTTAGATACCCTAGAAGAAAAGAAACACTTAACCTGCTATATTCCTCCTTCTGTATACGAGGAACTAATGAAATTCATGGAAAAACCCCTTTCGCCTAAAAAGACTATACTTATTAATAAAAAGGGGCCGGCTTCTTACCAGACCGCCATTCCCTCTCTTTTCCTCTACGAATTCATTGAAGAAATGCGGCTGCGCACGAATAAAGGGCTGCGTATTGCCGAGAAATATGCCCGCAAAGGTTTAGTTCCCAGCAAAGATAAACACCATGACAGCATTATAAAAACCCTGCGGGATGAATACCGCACTGCTCTAAGGGAAGGCATTATTGACAGTAAAGAAGATTTTGACTTAATCCTTCTTGCTTACGAACTGGGCGCTTATTTAGCTACTTCTGATAACGGTTTGATAAAATGGGCGCAGAAGTTAGGAATCAGCTGCCTCAACGCCGAGGAACTGAAAGAAATCTTAAACCAGCCTTAACCTTGCTTCTTAATTATATTTTAATAATAGAAGTGACAATTTCGCGGATTAAGTCCTGTAAGGTAACTATCCCGTAAACTTTCTTGCCTTTAACCACCAGGGCAATACTTTCTTTTTTGGCTTTGAGAAGAGTGAAAGCCTTGTAAAGCTTCTGGTTAATATTTACTTTTATTACAGGCCGGATGAACGTCCGCCAGTCTTTTGCCGGGTTATAAAACAAATCATAAATATTAACGTACCCTATAATCTTTTTATTTTTTCTCTCGGCGGAAAATACCGGATACCGCGTAAACCCGTTTTTCTTTGCTATTTTTGATATCTCCTCATAAGAATCAGTATAACTTAAAGCCGTTGCTTTTTCTAAACTCACGCTGACATCCTTTACTTTATCCATGCGAAAATCAAACACTTCCTCAATAGCCTGTTTCTCTCCCTTATCAATACCGCCTTCTCTTTCTATTTCTTTTATGATGAACCTAATTTCTTCTTTAGTAACGAATAAAGACTTCCTTTTTACTTTTCCTATAAAGACTTTAATTAAAACTTTGGTTACTATGTCAATGCTGCCTACTGCCAGCCAGAACAACTTCTCAAAAAAAGTAAGCAGGCTCACGGTGCGGCAGTTAAACTCTTCCCGGAACAGCCGGCCGATATTCTTAGGAATAAGCTCGGCAAAAATAACAACTACCGGGGTATATAAAAGCGTAATCCAGGCGTTACTGTTATCAACTCCCATTCTTATAAGAAAAAACGTAAGTAAACTTGAGCTGACTACCAGCGAGATGTTTGTGCCTACCAGTGTGGTTGCCAGGAACCTTTCCGGCTCCATCATAAGGCGCCAAATCTGTGCTGCCCGCGCATCTCCCTTAACGCGGCGGTGCTGAAGCTTCACAAGGCGCGAAGAGATAAAACTAATCTCGCTGGCGGCAAAAAACGCCTGCAGCAATATGAAAATTATGCATCCTATTATATAAAGATATATCATTCTTTCTTTAAAATTACGCTTACGATTCTTTTCTTAGTTGCTTTCTCTACAGAAAATACTAAATTCCGAAACTTAAAAATCTCACCCTGCTTAGGAATTTTTTCCATAGAAGACAACAGAAACCCCGCCAGAGTGTCTTCTTCTTCGGGAAGGCTCAACCCCAGCTCTAAATTCAAATTCTTTATAGGGACCTTGCCGTGAAGTCGCCACTTATCATCATCTATTTTTTCTATAAGTTCGCTGGGCACTTCAAACTCATCATAAATTTCCCCGAATATTTCTTCCTGGATATCTTCTAAAGTAACCAGGCCGTCGGTGCCTCCGTATTCATCTAAAATAATTGC
>CP070797.1:481155-500075 GCA_020343495.1 Candidatus Omnitrophota bacterium
AGAAAAGAAACAAATCGAAGATAGAAAAAAATTAATAAAAAAATGGCAGGATATAACTAAAAGAAATGAAAAATTGGAAGAAGGCTTTTTTAAGAAAGATACTTTAATTTTTAAAAGATTTATTGAGGAAAAATCTAAAGAAGCCGCGATAAATTTAGATTATTTAAGCCCGTCTCATATAGATAGGCAATTTTATTGGGAAAGCAAAATCGTATTAAAGGTAACTTCTCCCTACAAGAATATTGTGGATTTTATTCGGTATCTTGAAGATAGAAATATAAAGGTAGAGGAACTAGAGATAAAAGATACTTCTGTTGGCAGGAAAGCCGATATGGTTATAAGCGCAATTACACTTAAAAATTAATGATAAGCAAAAAAATTATAACATTTTGTTTTTTTTCTTTGGGGCTGTTATGGCTATTTCTATTAGAAGGGAATGTTTATGCACAGACAGAGTATCGAGATCCCTTTGAGGCGCGTTTTCCCGAAAAGCCGGAAGAAGTCAAGAAAGTAGAAATCAAGGAGCCGGTAGGTGTTTCTTTGCCGGCAATGACAATAAATGGTATTTTGTATGCAGAAAGAGGAACTTCAAACGTCATAATTAATGGCCAAGTTTATAGAATAGGTGAAGTCATTGAAGGAACCACGATTAAAATACATAAGATTGAAAAAAATAAAATATTTGTTCTTTATCAGGGGGGATTGTTTGAAGTAGGCATAATAAGTAAAGATATCGGAAAAAAGGAGAAGAAATGAAAAAGGTTAGCGCTTTAATAATCTTTTTTGTTATGATATTTTATTTAGGAATAGGGTTTTGTGGAGAATCCAGTTTCAGTGATTTTTTGCCGGATAATGAATTTGGAGAGTATATGCTCGCCGGTATTAGAAAAAATGTTTCATTAGAGTTAGAAGAGGCAAATTTGGTAGATGTATTGAAGATGTTTTCTCAGTATAGCGGCCTTAATTTTGTTTCTACCGAGGCAGTCCGGGACCGCACCTTGACTTTATATATGGAAGAGGTCCCTCTTCGGGAAGCTATGGATATAATATTTAAAGCAAATAATTTAACTTACGAGTATTATCCGGAAGCAAAAATATTTATTGTTAAAGAGATGGGTAAACCTACAATTGAATTGAAAACTAAAGTATATAAACTTAAATACGCAAGAGTAAGCGGCTCTCAATTTGAAAGCGAAGTTGATAGTATTAGCGGAGGGAGCAGCTCTCCCGCTATAAAAGAAGCTGTAGAGAGAATTTTAAGTGAATACGGCAAAGTTACAGAAGATCCGGTAACTAATTCTTTAATTGTGACTGATGTCCCTGTTCAGCTTCCTATGATAGATAAGGTTGTCCAGGAGCTGGATATTCCCCAGGAGAAAGTTTTGATTGAAGTAGAGATGGTAGACGTTAATAAGACCGTAATTGATGAACTGGGAATAACTTTCGGCGGTTCAGAGGCAGGGCTTCAGATGTCTTTTGATGTTTTTCCTTCTTCATCGTATAGGTTTGACAGCCCTCCCAGCCCCTGGAGAGAGGGGACTTTTTCCTTGACGTACGACCCTCTCTTTAAAGCCATACTCTATGATACAAGCACTAAGATTTTAGCGCGGCCGAAGATTTTGACTCTTTCCGGAGAGACTGCTGAGATTGGGATCGTTTCTGATACGGTAGTTGGTACTACCAGTGAGAAAGCCGAAGAAACAGGGGTTACGATTTCTATTAACCCAGAAAGAGCCGAAACCGGCGTTTCTTTGAGAGTTACTCCTTTGGTTAATAGAGGGACAGACCAGATAACTATTGTGTTGCAGCCGACGGTAAAAGAAACGGCAACCAGCGGATTTACAGACGAAAATAGCAATACGTTTTTTAATATAGAAGAAACCACAACTAAATCTACCGTAAGGTTAAAAGACGGTGAGACTCTGCTCATAGGAGGGTTAATAAAGACGAAAAATACACTTACAAAAGAAGGGATGCCTTTTTTTTCTAAAATACCCATATTAGGAGCAGTTTTTAGAGGCCGTAATAAAGATGATAGAGAAAGAGAACTTTTAGTTTTCTTAACTCCTCATATAATAAGAGATTCTGTATTAGCTAAAAAGTACGATATTCCTTATAGAGAACAAAAAGATAGTATAAAGAAAAAATCTTTAGAAAGCACTTTAGAGAAGATTTCTAAATAGAAAATGTTTAGGAATATTTGCTGATGTTTAATTAGAAAGGATAAAACAATGCCTAAATATAAAAAGTTAGGAGATATTTTAGTTTCTGAAGGGATTATTACTACGGAACAACTTAAAGAAGCCATTACTTTCCAGGAAGAAAAGGGAGGTAAATTAGGAGAGGCTTTAGTCACTTTAGGATACGTAAGTGAGGAGCAAATAGTCGTAGCTTTAAGTAAACAGTTAGCTATCCCCTATATTTCTTTGGCTTCAGGAAAGTTAATCGTTGCTCCTGACCAGAATTTAGAAGAACTCATTCCTTATGAATTTGCCGTAAAGAATCTAGTATTACCAATTTCGCGTAATCTTAATTCCTTGACCGTAGTTATGTGGGACCCTCTGGATTTAATTCTTCTTGATAACCTTAAAAAATTAACCAGTTGTGAAATAAACCCTGTGGTATCTACAAAGTCAGATATATTAAAAGCAATTGAGACCCATTACGGCAAAGACAGGCTTTTTCGTGAAGCTATGGAAATGAGAGGGGAAGAGAAAGAAGTAGGAATAGAAGAAATATCTTCCGAAGGCACAGATTTAAGCTTAAATAAGCTTATTGCTCAGGCAGAGGAAGCGCCGGTTGTCAAATTAGTAGATTTAATCATAAGGCAAGCAATTGAAGAAAATGCATCAGACATTCATCTTGAACCCTACCGTGATAAATTGATTTTACGATACAGAATAGACGGTGCTTTATATGAGATGCCGTCGCCTTCGCCGTCTTTTTATCTGCCGATTATTTCTCGAATAAAGATTCTGTCTAAAATGGACATAGCTGAGAAGCGCCTTCCTCAGGATGGCGGGTTTATGGTAAAGTTAGGTAAACGGCTGATAGATTTACGAACGTCCAGTTTACCTACAATTTTTGGTGAAAAAATTGTTTTAAGAATACTTGATAAGTCAAGAATCCCTTTAGAACTGGCAAAGTTGGGTTTCCTGCCGCAGGAGTTAGACCTTATACGTAAAGGAATAACTGCTGCCTACGGCCTTATTTTTCTTACCGGCCCAACGGGAAGCGGAAAATCAACTACTCTTTATGCCGTTTTGAACGAGCTTAAAAGTTCTACTAAAAACATCCTTACGGTAGAGGACCCCGTAGAGTACCGGTTGGAAGGAATAAACCAGGTTCAGGTAAAGCCAGGCATAGGTTTGACTTTTGCAAACGCGTTACGTTGTTTTTTAAGGCAGGACCCTGACATTATTTTAGTAGGCGAGGTAAGAGATTTAGAGACAGCTGAAATTTGTATAAGGTCGGCTTTAACGGGGCATGTAGTTCTTTCCACTTTACATACTAACGAGGCAGCTTCAACTATTACACGCTTGGTAGATATAGGCGTGCCGGATTATCTGGTCGTAGCATCTTTGCGGTTAATTGTTGCTCAGAGATTAGTAAGAAAACTTTGCTCTCATTGTAAAGAACCCCGTGAAGTTGAGAAAGAAGAAATTCCCGAAGGGGTTGTTTTAAATTCTCCCATAATTTATAAAGCCAAAGGATGTAATAAATGCAATTTTATTGGATATAGAGGCAGAAGCGTAATCGCAGAAGTCATGCTTATTGATAAAGAGATAAGGGAAGCAATACACGGCCAGATAAGTCCTTCGCAGATTATGGAGTTAGCCAGAAAGAGAGGCTCTTTAACCCTCCTGGAGAGCGGGTTAAGGAGAGTAGAAGAGGGGGTAACTTCTTTAGAAGAAATCCTTTCTGTAACAGCATTATATTAATCCTATGGTCTTTTTCTCTTATGCCTAAATATAGTTATAGAGCCAAGACAAAAGATGCAAGAACTATACGGGACGTAGAAACTGCCTCTTCTAAAGATGAGCTTATTGGTAAGCTAAGAGCAAGAGGTCTTTTTATAGTTTCTATAAGGGAAGTAGGAGAGAAAAAAGAAAGAAAAACGCCTTCATTCTTCTCAGTTTCCTTATTTTCTAAAACAAAAGGCAAAAGGTCCTCTATAAAACTTCTGGATTTAACTTTACTTGCTCGTAATCTTGCTACTACTTTATCCAGTGGAGTTACGTTACTGCGGAGTTTAGAAATCCTTGCTACACAGACCGAGAGCGGAAAGCTTGAAAACATATTAAAAGAGTGCAGCCAGCACATAAGAGCAGGACTTTCTTTAAGCGAGGCAGTTGCTAAATACCCAAGAGTATTTTCTAACCTGTGGCAGGGAATTGTGGAAGTAGGAGAAGCTTCCGGTAACCTGCCCTTAGTTTTAGAAAGGTTAGCCGATTATTTGGAAATGCGGATGGATTTTGAAAGAAAAGTTAAAAGCGCGCGGGTGTATCCCACTATTCTTATATGTGCAGCCATAGTAGCTTTATTTATTTTCTTTAAGTTTATTTTGCCTAAATTCCTTGAAATATTTAATCAAATGAAAGTTGAACTGCCGTTGCCTACAAAGATTATTTTTAACATAAGTCAAGTTTTTGAGAAAAACTTTCTTTTTATTATAATAGGAATTATTCTTTTGATAAGCGGGTTTACCTTTTTTACAAAAAATCCTCAAACAAAAAAAGTTTGGGATAAAGTAATCTTAAAAATGCCTGTATTAGGAGGCTTAGTTTTTCTTGGTGCTTTGGAAAGGCTTACATCTACGATATTCATACTTCTTGAAAGTGGTTTGCCGTTAGTATATACATTAGAAGTTGCTGCCCGGGGAATGGGGAATACTTTTTTAGAGAAGAATATTATCTCGGCGAAAGAAAAGGTGCGAGGCGGCGCTTCTTTGTCGGAAGAGTTTAGGAAATTAGACTTGTTCCCTATGTTAATTTCAGAGATGGCAAAGATTGGAGAGGAAACCGGAAGCATGCCGCAGGTGTTTAAGAAAATATCTGCGCATTATCAAAGAGAGTTGACAGTTCGCGTGGAACGGCTTGTTTCAGCTTTTGAGCCTTTAATTATTCTTTTTATGGGAGTTATTATTGGCGGGATGGTTATTTCTTTATTCTTGCCGTTGTTTAAATTAGGCACTATGGGAGGAGGAGGGTAGGAAGAGAAGTTTTTGCGTTGATTCCGGAATAAGAGGTGGTATAATAAATTAATTAATAATATAGTAAAAAGGAGGTGAGAAAAAAGTAAGAGATAAATTCATATAGAATGAGGTATAAATTGCTTTAATTTTTTAAGAAAGAGGAGGGGATAAATGAAAAAACATGGGTTTACATTGTTAGAGTTAGTAGTAGTTATTATTATTCTTGGTATTTTAGGCACTCTGGGGACACAGCAGTATTTTAGGATGATTGAACGTTCAAGAGGAGCAGAAGCAAGGACTATTATAGGTCAAATTCGTTCTATGGCAGCGGGGCATCTTATGGCACATTATAACTTAGATGATTTCGAGGATGATCAAGCAGGTATTGGGTCCGGTGAAGACCAGATACCTTCCGTGTGTAGATCTACTTACTATTTTAAATACAATATTACTTCTTCCGAGGGTAAAAACCTTACTATTACAGCTTTTAGATGTGAAGGTGCTGCCGGGAAGTCGCCCGGCGTTGCTACTGCTTCAAATTATAACCTTACTCTTAAGACAGATTTTTCTAAAACCGGATCAGATGAATGGAAATCTAATCCTAAAGGAATGTATTAATGTTTTCTCTAGATGTTAAATAATGAGAAGGGGAGGTAGCCTCTTGAGTTAATAATTGTTATAATATTCTGGGGTGGTCTTATTACAATTTGGGAAAGCGATATAGGGTATTAATATCAAAAGATTAGAAAAAGGGGGTGTTAAGAAATGGGTAGAAGTTTTACTCTATTAGAATTAATAGTGGTAATGATTATAATTGGTGTTCTTGCGGCAATAGTTACACCGCAGCTTTTTGTCGCAGTTGAAAGAGCAAGAGCATCGGAAGGAGCTGCTTATTTAGGAATTGTGCGTCGTGCCCAGGTAAGATATGCCGCGTTTAATGGTACAACTGCTGGCTCATTAAGCGATTTGGATATTAATATTACATCCCTAAAGTTCTTTACGGACCAGAATATTGGGAGTGTAAATATAGCAACTGACCCGGATGCAATTGTAGCTTCTGTTCAAAGAAATGCAGGAGGTGTTTATGGTCAGTATTATCTTAATGCTTCCGCAAATGGAACTATAGTTTGTACGGGAGCAACACCAGCTAGATGTGCAAGGTTAGGATTCTAAAAATAAATTTCTCACTTAAAAATAGAATAATGTAATTAGGAAGATAAAAAATGCCTGAAAAAATAGGTAAATATTCAAAAGGATTTACGTTAATTGAGTTAATGGTTGTAGTATTGATAATAAGTCTTTTAGCAGCGTTTGGATTGCCTCAGTATAATAAAGCAGTGGAGAAATCAAGAGCAGCGGAAGCAATAAATATTTTATATGCTTTACGGGGTGCACAACTGCGTTATGCTGCAGAGTTTGACGATACTACTGACGATCCTGCGCAGCTTGACATCGGGTATACTACATTAAAACATTTTAAAGAGCCGCCAACCCTTATCGCTGGTGTTGATCCGGAAGTTAATGCCGATAGGGTAGTCGCTTCCCTTGAGAGAAGAGAGGATACAGCATACGGAGGTGAGTATATGGTGCATATTCGCGCTAATGGCAATATAACCTGTTCAAATGGCGGAGCAAGCGGGACATGTACTGCTTTAGGATTTAGAATAAATTATTAACACGGAAGAAGAGTATGCTTTCTAAAGGGTTTACATTGTTAGAGCTCATTATTGTAGTTGTGATTTTAGGAATTATTGCTTCCATGGGTATGCCTACTTATAAGAAAGCAGTGGAACGGGTTCGATGCGCGGAAGCAATAGCTCATTTAAAAATTATTCAGGCAAAGGAACAGATGGAGAAGTTGGAAATAAATAATTATGTAAGTTGTGCAGGTACAGATAGTTGCAGAAGTTTATTAGACTTAGACCTGCCGGGAGAAAATTGGAACTATTCTGTTACAGATGTAACTGTGAATGATTTTATAGCCAGAGCAAACCGGACCTTTGGAACATGGGGCGGATGTGAGTATACTATCAATAGCACTAATGATATAGTAAATAATACTGGGTGCTACTATAGTGAAATAAGTCCTTAATCGGGTATGAGAAAGTCAGTTACTTTAATTGAGATTATTGTATCAGCAATAATTTTATCTGTGGCATTTGCCTTATTGCTTTCTGCTTTTATGTTTACGCGAAGATATACTGCCCGCGCTAACAGGAGGCTTATTGCAAACAACTGGATTAGAAGCGCGTCTAACTATTTATATAAAGAAATGGCAAGAGGTGACGTAGATGCGCCTGCTTTTGGAGAGGGTCAGCATGGATTGCCTTTGAATGATACCGATTATCCTGAAGAGCTGAGATCAGAAATTGAGGTAGATGGCATTACATATTCCGGGTTTTATACGATAGTTGAGGATGGAGATAACCGTAATATTACCTTTAATGTAACTTACGACTCAATAGAGTTTTAAATTAGTGCCCCACCAAAGAGATTTTGTTTTAAAATTAGAAAGGATTTAGTTTTATTAATATGATTTATGCATAAAGAAGGGTTTACGTTAATTGAGCTGGTTATAGGCATTGTTCTTATGGGCGTGATAATCTTGGCGGTGTTTTCTTTTGATATAGTCAGTCGTGAAATTTTTCGCTCTGCGGAAAGAAAGGCCATTATTCAAAAGGAGTCGATGTTTGTCTTAGACCATATTCAGAAGTATGTCTGGCAGGGAGGTGGAAATGCCACGGCGCCCGCGTTAATTTTAGAAGAAGGAGAGAACCCGGGTTTAAGGATAAGAAATGTAACGGGTGATTTTATTGGGGGTTATATTTTCGATTTTACTAATAATGAGGTTATTTTTAATGATGGAACAGGCGATTATTATTTGACCAACCGGTTTTATAATGATACAACTGCTCCAAATCCTGCTGATCGTCATCCCTTTGAAATTAGCATAGAGGATGGAGGAGTTCGTATTAATAATTTTACTTTGATGTATAACCCTTCAGGGATACATCATTACCGTAACAATCCTAAAGTAAACGTAAAAGCCATATATTTTTATCCTTACGCTCAAGAAGAATAATTCTTAATAGACATAAGATTAATACAAGCATGTTTTATGGAAAGTATAGGTTTATTATCTGTTTTATTTTTGCGGTGACAGCAGCCAGGTTTGCTTTAGCGGCCCCCTGTTATGGCACGAAAATGCCTGGATGTGGTGAGGTTTTTGCCGGTACCCAGACGCACAATATATTTAAGAGGTATTTAGAAGATGAATATGGCAAGATAAGAAGCCTTCAGCATTTTCTTCAAATTTCCTGCGGGGTGTGGGATTGGTTATCCATAGATTTAAAAGGAGGAGCCGGCTACATAAAACAGCACCCTTTGGGCAGCGATGAGATAGATTACCCAACGTCGTTTGCCGGCGGCTATGGCGTGCGCGTAAAGCTTTACGATAAAGAAAGATTAAAGGCAGTATTTGGGTTTCATCATATAAGCGTTCATCCTTATTCGGTAGACGTAAATGGCGTTGAGAATAAAGCTGTGTTAGATGATTGGCAAGTGTCGTTGTTAGCATCTTATGATATGTTAGGAGTTACGCCCTATTTAGGGACAAAGTGGTCTAGGTTAGATTACATTCATTGGGTAGAAGAGGACAGAGAAAGGCGTATGTCTGATTTAACCAAATCAATAGGGCTTGTTTGCGGGTTGGATATTCCTATTGGCGAGAAAATCTGGATTAATTTAGAGGGGCATTTTTTTGATGAAGAGGCAGCTTCCCTGGCTCTAAATTATAAGTTTTAACTCCCTGTGTCTGTCCGGGTTATATTATAAAGCAGTTATTGCAAGGATTTTGTTTTTGGAGTATAATCAATAATCCGCCTACGGCGGAGAATTGATTCTCCAGCGTAAGCGAAGGATCTTAGGTTGAGGAAAATGAAAAAGAAATTATTAGAGTTAATAAAAAAAGAGGCGTTTATAAAAAAACGCATAAGGCTTGCCTCGGGCAAGATGAGCAACTATTATATAGATGTAAGAAGGGTGAGCTTAACTTCCCAGGGGTTATACCTGATTTCTCATCTTATATGGGAAGAAATTAGAGGCGATAACATTGATGCTATAGGAGGCCCTACTCTGGGGGCTGACCCTATTGTCAGCGGCGTGTGTATGGTTTCCTATCAGAACAAGAAAAATTTGAAAGGGTTTCTTATTAGAAAAGCTCCTAAGAAATACGGCCGCAAAAAAATGATTGAAGGTGCCAAAATTCTGCCTCAAGATAGAGTAGTAATAGTGGATGATGTGGCAACCAGCGGAGGGTCGTTAATAAAGACAATTGAAGTTTTGAGGAAAGAAAAGATAAACGTAGTTAAAGCAGCCGTTGTAATAGACAGGCAGGAAGGCGCCCAGGCAAACTTCTCTAAGATAGGATGCCCGCTTATATCGCTTTTTACAAAGAGCGATATCATTTCCTGATGATTTTAAGGAAGCCGTCCCGTTTTAATTGTAATTTTCAATATAAAATGCTAATGAGGATTTTAAATTTAACAACTAAATTTTTTGTGGTATTTAGCCTGTTATTAAGCGGATGTTTATCTTCCGAATATAATGTTGCTACTCATAAGCAGGATATTTTTTTCTATTCTACGGAGAAGGAGATGGCGTTAGGCCAGAATATTGCCAGGAAAGTTGCCTCCGAATATAAAATTTCTGCTAATCCCGACGATATTATGAGGGTGAACCAAACCGGCGAGGCCATTGTTGATGTTTGTGATAGGAAAGAGATTAGTTATTATTTTTATGTAATTGAAGATGATGAGAAGAATGCTTTTAGCGTGCCCGGAGGCTATGTTTACATTTATAAAGGGCTTCTTGATTTGCTGGATGACGACGAACTTACATTTGTCCTTGCTCACGAAGTAGGCCATATAGTTTCCCGGCATAGCATAAAAAGGCTGCAAGCTGCTATGGGGTATAACCTTTTACTTATTGCTTCCAGAGGCGTGAGTTCTGACCCTCAGTTTTCTAAAGGGTTAAGTTTTGCCCTTGCTCAGATTATGGCGGGTTATTCCCGGGAAGACGAATTTTGCGCCGATGAGTTGGCAGTTGAGTATACCAAAGCTACAGGTTCTCAACCTAAAGCAGGAATCAGCGTGTTAGAGAAGCTTTATCAGGAAAGTAAAAAGAAGTTACGGCCTATCTCTTATTTCAGAACGCACCCCTTTACTGCCCCGCGTATAAAACATATAAAAGAAGTCTTACGCCTGCCCATTGACGTTGATGATTATATTAATTTTTAGTTGCTCAGCCGTCTGCTTTTTAGCCTTCAGCAAAGCTTTAAATTAAGTTTTTCAGCGTCAAAAGAATAGAAATACTTAAGGTGTTATGTATAGAATGAAAAATTATAGGTGCGAGGATATTTTGTGTTTTTTCATAAACATAGCAGAGCATCATGCTTATTATAAAAAGAGGCAAGGTGTCTTGAGGGGTTCCGTGAATGAAGGCAAATAAAATAGAAATTAATATAGCAGAAATCCCAAAAGAATATTTGGTTCTTAGGAATTTATAAAAAAATCCTCTAAAAAGCAATTCTTCGGCAACCGGCCCCACCGCGATAACTTGAGATACTATAAGAAGAATTGAGAATTTATTTTTCAGGAAAAGGATCGCCTCTATTGCAGGATTAAGCGATGGGGGGGTGTTGGTTTTTTCCAGTAGAAAATTATTTAACAATAATGCTCCCAGAATAAGGGGTAACATTGCTGTATAGATTCTTAACAGGGCAGTTAAGTGGCTTTTTTTGATACGGAATATCAGGAAATCCTGTTTAATGAATTTTAAGATTGTAATTATTACGGTTATCTCGAGGGCTAGATTTAAGAGGATAGCTAAGTTTATAAAAGGCGTTTTGGTAAATGAGGTTGCCAAAAAAGCAGATATAGAAAATTCTATAATATAAATAAGCAAAACAAACAGAGAAATAAGAAACATCAGTTTACTCGCTTTTTCTTCCAACAGAGGAAATTCTATGGTTTTTTCTTGGATAGTAACAAGAGGTTTTTTAGAAAGCTTCCTGCCAATAAATAAAACCAGGTTAGCTATGCCGGTGACGATAAGAGCCAGATAAAATAAGATTAAAATCATGAATAGAGGAGCGTAGGGGCTTTCCAGAAGTGTTTGTTCGTCAGGTATAAAATTTATTTCTTTTCTTAAAGAAGGCTGAGGCTGGCTTAAGGCCTGAAGCAGGATTATAGAGAAGATACAGATAATAGTTAATATAATATATTTATTTCTTTTAGTCATATTTTATTAAAACTGACGGAGAGGGGGAGATTCGAACTCCCGGTGCCCCCTAAAGGGCACAACGGTTTTCGAGACCGCCGCGATCAACCGGACTCTGCCACCTCTCCATAAAAATGCGCGGGGCGGGAGTTGAACCCGCACAGGTTTCCCTACTAGAACCTGAATCTAGCGCGTCTGCCAGTTCCGCCACCCGCGCAGTATTTAGTTGTTAACGACTTATATATTACCCTTAATTCATTATATTTGTCAACTAAATATAGTGTGTTATAATCTTAGGGGCGGTTAGTGAAATATTTTAAACCGATAACCTAAAATACTTTTTATATGCATATAATTTCTTTAGCTATTGTAAAGCTTGCATTAGTGGCTTTTTTAGGGTTTTTTCTCTATAGGAAGAAGTATATAGAGAAGGCTTCATTGGAATTCTTAACTTTTTTTGTCATACATATATCTATCCCATTTTTAATTTTTTCTCATCTGATAGAGAGTTTAAAAGGTGTTTCTATCCATAATCTAGGCGTATTTTTGGCTATAAGTTTCTTTGTATTTTTTGCCGGTATTATTTTAGGGTTGCTTTTTTCGTTTAAACCGATAGTAGGCGCAAACCGGCGAGAGTTTATTAGCGGAGTGAGCTTCCAGAACGCAGGGTATCTGCCGATGAATATAGCGGTTTTTCTTTTCCCTCCGGATTTGCGGGAGAAGTTTTTAGTGTATATTTTCCTTTATCTTTTAGGGTTTAATATTATTATGTGGTCAGTAGGAAGTTATTTTATTTTTAAAAGCAAGGGCGACAATTTTAAGTTAAAATCCATATTTACCCCGCCGGTATTAAGCACTGTTGCTGCCGTCATTCTAGTTTATACTAGCGCCTCTTCTTTTATCCCGCATATTATTCTCGTTCCCATGAGGATGATTGGAGATACCAGTTTTGTTTTTTCTATGATAATTCTGGGCTGTTGGCTGGCACAAGTTTCTATGAGGGGAGTGTATAGAAGGCTTATATGTTTAGGGTGGCTGTCTTTTCTTAAATTGATGGTAATGCCTTTGATATTTTTAGTCTTTATTATAAAATTTGGCATTTTTTCGTTGCTGGGGTTATTTATCCTGCTACAGGCAGCCATGCCTTCGGCAGCTTCCCTGCCGATAATAGTTGATTTAAGGGGTGCTGACAGTGAGTTTATCTCCAAAGGCGTATTTATTACGCATTTATTAAGTATTTTCACTATCCCTTTTTGGGTAGGGATATTTTTGCAGGTTTCCGGATTTACCTTTTGAAAAGAATTGTTGGTTTTTAGTCTTTTTTCTTTGGCCTAATTTTAATATGAAAGTAGTATCGACAAACCGTAAAGCAAGGCACAATTACCAGATAACAGAAACTTACGAAGCCGGTATTGAGTTGAAGGGAAACGAAGTTAAAT
Source organism: Candidatus Omnitrophota bacterium (assembly GCA_020343495.1). GTDB lineage: Bacteria > Omnitrophota > Gorgyraeia > Duberdicusellales > 4484-171 > JAHISK01. Next base: position 494,068 of record CP070797.1, read on the forward strand.
CTTTACGGGCGAGAAGTTGTTCAATTGAAGAAGGATTTGCTCTCATAGAAGGGGGTGAAGCTTTTCTTTACAATATGCATATCCCTGAGTTTGAGAAGAGTTCTTATTTTAAGTCGGAACCGAAACGAGTGAGAAAGCTGTTGTTTCACAAGAAAGAAATAAAGCGCCTGTTCGGGCTTACTGCTCAGCGTGGGTTTACCCTCATACCGCTGAAAGTTTATTTTAATGATAAAGGAATTGTAAAGGTAGAAATAGCATTAGCTAAGGGCCGCCACCTCGTTGATAAAAGAAAGAAGATTAAAGAAGAGATAGTCAAGAAAGAAATAAAACGGACGCTTAAGCGGCTGCGCTAGGTGTTTGGGATCTTACAGCCTGAAGGCCAATAGATTTATATAGATTTTTTTGCCGGTGGTGATATAATCCTTCAAGATGAAGAGGCTTTTTTTAACAGTAATTTTAATAATAATGTTAGGTGGTTTTTCTTTTGGCGTTTCCGGAGAGGGTAAAGTAGTTAAGCTGCCCCTGCCGCGGTATAAGAGTAATGTTTCTGTAGAGGAGGCTCTTAATGAGCGTCAGTCCGTACGCCAATATAGTAAGGCAGCTTTAAGCATAGAAGAGTTGTCGCAGGTTTTATGGGCAGCCTATGGTAAGAACAAATGGTCAAAATTAACCTCTCCTTCTGCGGGGGCTCTATACCCTTTGACTATCTACGTAGCCGTGGGAGAAGTTGACACTGTCCCGGCCGGCCTTTATAAATATAATAATAAAAAGCATTCTTTAATATGGATTTCTTCGCAGGACAGCCGTTCTTTACTTAGTGAGGCATCTTTAGGCCAGCGCTGGGTTAGGGAAGCACCCGTAGATATTATTGTTTGCGCCAATTATAGAATAACAACGTCTCGTTACGGGAACAGAGGTTCCCGCTACGTTGATGTAGAAGTTGGGCACCTGGGTCAGAATATATATTTGCAGGCAGTTGCTTTAGGGTTAGGCACAGTAGCAGTAGGAGCTTTTTCAGATGGGGAAGTTAAGGGAGTTCTAGGAGTAGATGAGCAGCCTTTATACATTATGCCTGTCGGGAGGCTAGAATGAAAGATATTATAACAACAGGCGTTAATGCAGCAGTTAGCGCAGGCAAATTCCTTTTAGAAAATTTTGGTAAGATAGACAAAATTGATAGCAAAGGCGATAGGAATTTGGTTACTAACCTGGATAGAGCTGCGGAGCAAATAATTATAGATGGTATCAGAACGAAATTCCCTGACCATGCCATTTTAGGCGAAGAGGGCGGCAAGATCGGCGGCGATAAGGAGTATTTATGGATTATTGACCCCCTTGACGGCACACATAATTTTATCCGCGGGATAGATATCTTTGGCGTATCAATTGGTATTGTTTATAAAGATGACTTTGTAGGCGGCATTATATACATGCCGCCAGAGGCAGAGTTGTATGTAGGCGAAAAAGGCAACGGTTCTTATAAGAACGGTTCTAAGATAGCGGTATCTAAGCATGGTAATTTAAAGGAATGTTCTATTTCGTTTGACTCAAGTATCAGGTATTCGCCTGACATAATGCTGAAAGTATTAGATATTCTGGCCAGAGAATCTTTTAATATAAGAATGTTTGGCTCATCTGTCAGGGTATTGACGTATATAGCCGAAGGCAAACTTGATTTTGCCGTAGAGTTTCATGACCGGCCCTGGGATTTCTCCGGCGGGGTGTGTATAATAGAAGAAGCAGGGGGAAGGCTTAGCGACCTTAAAGGAGGCAGGCTTACGTATAAGGCTATCGGTTATATCGCTTCTAACGGCATTATCCATCAGAAGGTAGAAGAGATTATTTCTTCGTGTTTTTAATAAAATTATGGAAGTAAGACTCCTTTCTTATACAGCTAATCCCAAAGAGGTAATTTATTCTTCTGCGCGGCAGTGTTATTCCAAATTAGGAGCGTATCAGATTTACATTAATACGCAGAGAATATCGGCTGAAAAACTTAAAGAGTTTATCTCTCACCTTATTAAGCGCGGGCATCTTAGCCCTTTAGAGCATGTAAGTTTCACTTTCGCCGTAGAAGGCGTATCGCGGGTTTGCACGCACCAGTTAGTGCGTCACCGAATAGCCTCTTATTCGCAACAGAGCCAGCGGTACGTGAGCATGGATGATTTTCAGTTTGTCGTCCCTGCGATTATTGATAGAAATAACGAAGCTAAGACCAAATTCTTAGAAGCGGTAGAGTATATTAAAAAAGTGTATAGAGAATTAACAGAAATTTTGGAGAAAGACTCAAGCCTTGATAAAGAACAAATAAATCAGGACTTACGTTTTCTTATTCCTCAGGCAAGCCAGACCAAGATTGTTATTACCATGAACGTCCGCCAGCTCCTGCATTTTTTTGGTGAAAGGTTATGTTTACGGGCGCAGTGGGAGATACGCACCTTAGCGTCAGAGATGTTTTCTTTATCTAAAGAAGTTTTGCCGGAGGTGTTTTCTTCAGCAGGCCCTAAATGTAAAGTTTGCGGTGGTTGTCCGGAAAATAACGAAACCTGCCCGTTATATCCTGCAGCATTAGAGTTAGGTAGATAGAATAATTAAGTGGAAATAAGGTATAGAATTTGGTATAATTTTAAGCCCGCAGTTCTTTTAAAATTAACGGTTTTCGGGAGGTAGCGAAGCTTGGCTTATCGCACCTGCTTTGGGAGCAGGGGATCGTGGGTTCAAATCCCACCCTCCCGACCAATGCGCCCGTAGCTCAATCGGATAGAGCACCTGCCTTCAAATAGGAGCCTCTATGTGGAATAAAGAACACATAGAGTGGATATGGCTGTATGCAAGGAAGTCCTAGAGCATATAAATGCTAGGATTATTTGCAGGCAACCTTTATTTAAAGAGAGTCCTCAGAGACTATACGCCATACACCTGAGATGGTGAAGACATAGTCCAGACTACAACCTTAACGATACGTTAAGGGCCTAAGTAATTAGGAGTAGTAAGCTAAGCAGGGGGTTGCAGGTTCGATTCCTGCCGGGCGCGCGTTAATAGATGTTAGTAGGGTAATATTGAGGGAATAGTAAAAAGGAGAGGGAGTATATGCGAGGACTAATGATTTTTTTAGTAATAGTTTTGGTTTTAGGCGGTATTGCCTATTTTGGGACGTTAAAATTCATAAATACCAAAGGTAAAGATATTATCGTCAGCTACGTTGAGAAGAGTTTCGATGCCCGGGCACATATTGAGTCTCTTTATTTTAAGTTTCCATTTAACATAGAAATTAAAGATTTCTCTTGTGAGGATGTCTCTTTTAAGAGAGCGAACATTTTTGGCGGGTTCTATAACCTTTTTACGAAACAACTGGTTTTAAACAGCGTAGTTATTGAAGGATTTGATATAAAAGTACACCGGGATAAAAAAAGAATTTATATGAAACCCGTGTATATTAAGAGTAAAAGGAAAAATAAAATAAAAATTTCAGGAAATAGAGGGTTTATTATGCCTCCTGCTTTTGCGCAGGAAGCGCCAGTTTCCGATGCATTAGAGCAAGAGAAGAAGTTTTCCTTTAAAGTAGGCAGTTTATTCCTTAAAGACGCAAGAGTCCGGTTCATTGATTTAACTTTGGGGGAGTCGGTAACTTTCAATTTTGAGAATACGAGGTTAAAAGTGAATAATTTTGAATATCCAAACTTAAGGAAGTTTAAGATAGATCTTAGTGCATTTTTACGCACGGATAGTGTAAAGGAAGGCAATGATATAGATATTAAAGGATGGGTAGATTATTTTTATAAGAATATGAACGTAAATGTTTCTATGGATAATGTTGATGCTTACACTTTCAATGATTATTACCCTCCCTTTTGGAAGTTAGAAAAGTTCGGGGTTAAAAATGCTTCGTTGTCATTGAAAGCAAATTTAAATTCGCAGCATAACGATTTAGTTATAGACGGGACAATGGCTCTTGAGGAAATAGATTTTGTTGAAGAAACAGAAGGGATTTCCGATAAGATGAAATATTTAAAGACCGTTGTTGCTTTCCTGAAAGGGACAAAAGATAAAGCGTCTATAAATGTAAAACTAAAGACAAAAATGGATTCGCCTAAATTAGATTTTGCTTCAGTAAAAGATAATTTTAAAGGGATAGTTAACATTGGTACGGCTTCTGTCGTTGGCGATATAATTGGAAAGATAAAAGAGGCGAAGTCAGACACCTCAGGAGAAGGCCAGGAACCTGTAGAGCAGGCTGTGAACGATACTATTGAGAAAGTAAAAGACGTTGTAGATTCGCTTAAGGATTTGTTTTAGCCTTTTAAATTTTTCATTTCACATTTTTAATTTGTTTATTTGATGGTGGGTGTAGCTCAGTTGGCAGAGCACCTGACTGTGGCTCAGGTTGTCGAGGGTTCAAGTCCCTTCACCCACCCCATCTCTTTTTCTCCACCGGAATAATAAATTCATAAAGAAACGTCCCTTTTTTATTGTTTTCCCTAAAGACAGTGTTATAATGTTTTTAGTTTAGAATGTTTTGGTAAATTTTAGTGTCTTTGAGCTATTATGGAACCATATGAGTAACCAGAAAGAGGTATGGAAGCTTTTTAAAACCGACCCCATCTGTTGGGTTATGGTCCGGTTCTATGAAAAGGTTAAATTCCCTATTTATGCTGCCTTGACATTCACCTATCTTTTTCTCCTGCCGCTGTTACTGGCTTATATTTTTAGTAACGGACCTTTTAAATTCAATATTTTGATAGGAAGATTTTTGATATACGGAGTCCTGCCTATTTTAGGCTCCCGATTAGGGTATAGATGGTTAAATAGCATTTTACATTCCGTCCAGGTTTTGGTCGGCAAAGGAGTCCTAAAACAGCAAGACGGTAAAAAGGCCAATGAAACTTTAATCAAAAATTGCAACAAAATCATATTTATCCTTTTGAGTATTTTCTTCCTGGGGTGTGTTGTATATCATTATCTGACAGGATACGGCGTTCGGTTCTTTGACGACTTGATTACCAATATTTATGTGCTTTTTATTAGTTCAATATGGTGGTATTTTATAATAAAAGCGTTTTTTGTAGGCGTGATAGCTTTTTATAACTACCGTAGTCTGTTGCTTGCGAAAATTTCAGGCGAATATATCCTGAAAATATCTCTTTGCCATCCTGATACCTATTATGGATTAAAATCAATAGTCGAGTATTGCATTAATTTTTTATTTGTTCATATTATAGTAATAGGCGGTTATTTAACCTTTAGTATATGGTTGGGCGAATTATACCAGCTTACCAGCCTTTTTATATTGTGCATCCTGGCAGCGTATGTCGCTTTGCCTGTATGCGGATTCTTCTGGGTTTTTCGCAATGCTTATAAGAGAATAAGGCAGATAAGATATGAAGAGTTAAAAAGGCTGTGGCAGAAGATTGAACAGCTTAACAGACGCAAAGGTTTTAAAATAGACGAATACCACCATTTAGTAACTCTCTATGATAGAGCAAAAAATATTTCTTTCTGGCCAGTAGGTATTCGCAAAGGAATATCTTTATTTTCTGTTTATTGTGTGCCTATTGTTTCCTGGCTTATTCAGGAAGTAGCGAGTATACGCTTTGTCTTTAATAAGGTAATAAATTACCTTATTAGAATATACTTTTAATTATAGTTATTTTAGGGGAAAGTTTAAAAATCATTCCTGATCAGAGATTACCGATAATACAAATTTTTTAATTCTAGAGATGTCTTCATCTGCGATTTCACAGAATTCTATGCCTGTGTCAAAGAGAGAAGCATCTTTATTGTGAGGGTGTCTTCTTGTGAATATCCACACAATGCGGCCTTTACAGATTATGGGATTTTCTGTTATTTTATAGATAGTCAGGGAAATTATAGCAGCAGTTTGGAGTTTCTGTTCAAGAATAACCCTTATCCCTCCTGCGCTGATATTTTCTGTGTGAGTAGAAATTACCTCATTTTGAGGGATATCAACACATATCTCACAGGGGAATTTTACCCTTACAAATTTTCTT
>CP070797.1:500175-518089 GCA_020343495.1 Candidatus Omnitrophota bacterium
GGCGAAGTAGCAGTTCCTTTTAAAGATTTACCCGTTGTGCTTCCCGATAAGGTAAAATTTCTTCCTACGGGGCAGTCTCCTTTAACTTATGTAGAAGAGTTTATGAAAACAAAGTGCCCTAAATGCGGCAAACTTGCAAAACGGGAAACCGATACTATGGATACTTTCGTTGATTCCAGCTGGTATTATTTACGTTACATATCTCCCAGGGAAAGTAAGGCGCCGTTCAACCGCAAGGATGTAAATAAATGGCTGCCGGTGGACCAGTATATCGGCGGCGTGGAACACGCGATATTACATCTTATGTACTCCAGATTTATATATAAATTTCTTATAGATATCAGTAGCATTAAGACCGACTTCGGCGAACCGTTTAGAAGGTTATTTACGCAGGGAATGATTGTAAAGGGGGGCGCAAAAATGTCAAAGTCAAAAGGCAATGTTGTTGCCCCGGATTATATTATTGATAAGTACGGCGCCGACACCATGCGGTTATACATCCTTTTTATGGGGCCGCCTTCCAAAGATGCGGAATGGCAGGATGAAGGGTTGCTCGGCTGTTGGCGGTTTATTGCGCGCTGTTTGCGGCTGGTAGATATGTTGAAAGAATATAAAGAAGGCGCCGCAGAAAAAGATTTAAACGAGTATGAAAGGCAGGTGTTGAGTAAAATTCATTCTGCCATAAAAGAAGTAACCGCTGATTTAGAGGGTAATTTCCAGTTTAATACAGCAATAAGCAGGGTTATGGAGCTGGTGAATGAGACTTATAAGAGTTTAACCGAAGGTTCTTTAAGGAAGACAATCTTGCGCCAAGCTGTTGAGACAGTGTTTTTGTTGCTGGCGCCTTTTACTCCTCATATAAGTGAGGAAGTCAATAGCTTGTTGGGGAGTAAAGATTCCATATTCAGAAAGAGGTGGCCGCAGTTTGACCAAAAATATTTACATAAAGAAGAAATAGAAATAGCCGTTCTCGTTAACGGTAAAGTAAGAGATAAGATGAAGGTGAACGTCAGCTGGAGTAAGAATGAAGTTGAGAAGAAGGCTTTAGCCCTGCAGAAAATCAAAAAGTTAACTGATAATGTCCCGCCGAAAAAAGTTATTTATATAGATAAGAGGATAGTTAATATCGTTGTTTAATATCTGGCGTATAATGTGGAGCGTGCTTTTTATAGGCTCTACGCTATTTTAAATTATGTTTTGCCTTACTCCTACCGAAAGAAAAGTTATTATTTTTATAGGGATTTTGATTTTATCAGGAAGCACTCTCCGTTTTGTAAATAAAAGGTATTTTAAGGACAGCTTTTTTAAAGAAACAGAGGCTTCTAAAGTACAGTCCCCATTAGCGCCCGTAAATATAAATAAAGCAACTGTAGATGAGTTAATAAGGCTTCCCGGCATAGGAAGAAAAACCGCCGCCTTAATAATTGAGTACCGTTCTGAATTTGGCGCCTTTTTGGGGCTGGACGACTTGAAAAAAGTTAAAGGCATCGCCGATAAAAAAGCCCAGGCCCTAAAAGAATATATTGTATTCTAACCGACTAACAGATTTAAATGGGAAAAAGAAAAAGCGCTTTGTTTGTTTTCTGGCTTTTTATAACCTTGAGTTCAGGTATTGTTTTAGGGTATTATTTGCCTTATTTCTGGGGGTTCTTTGTTGCAATCCTAATTTGTTTGGTATTAATCCCTTTTCTTTATAATAAAAGCTTGCCTTTCTTTTCGGATACTTGCATTATTCTTTTTTTTCTATTCTTGGGAGCAGTTTGGGGGATTTCTTTTTCTAATCAGGCAATAGAGAAGGTTTTAAATAAAGAGAACACCTATAGAGTAAAAGTTATTTCTCTTCCCCAGAGCCAAAATTTAAGGAATGCGTTTTTCGTTAGAGTGAAAGGGGTAGAAGGCATCGGCGTTAATCTGAAAACGAAAGCCTTTGATTATACGCGGCAGATGCAGTATCTGGGGTCTTATAATGTCAGGGGGAAATTAATCCGTCGGAGAGGCTTTTATTGTTTGTGGGTGAAGAAAGGCGCTTTCTTGGAGGAAGTTCCGGCTTCTTTAATAGATAAGGCTAAAAAAGAAATTACTTGTTACTTTCTTAATCTTTTTAAAACGCATTTGAGCAAAGATGGGTATGAGTTTATGTCCTCGGTATTTCTGGGAAGAAGAGAGCTGCTTGGCCAAAAAAGGAGAGTGTTTGTTGACGTGGGAGCTTCGCATCTTTTAGCTATCAGCGGCCTGCATTTGGGCGTGACTGCTTTGGTGCTATTTTTTGTGTTGAGGTTTTTCAATATAAAGTTTAGGGCAAGGCTTCTGATTTCAATGGTTTTTCTTTACATATACACGGTGGTTACCGGCCCCAGCAGCAGCACTTTGCGCAGCGTTATTATGTATTCTGTTTTTGTATTCGGGTTTTTTCTTCAGAGAAGAGTCTCGTCCCTTAATTCTTTAGGGGTAGCAGGCGTCATTTCTTTGCTTATCAGCCCTTTATCTTTGTTTGAGGTAGGTTTTCAGTTATCGTTTCTTTCTGTCTTTGCAATAATTTTAGGGGCAAAACTGTTTGCTGCAAGAACATCGTCTAACGCAATCTTTCGTTATATTCAACAGATTTTGTTTTGTTCATTAGTTGTTACGGTTTTTATATCACCCTTAATTTCCTATTATTTTGGCCGTCTTTATTTCTTAAATATATTGTATAATATCTTGTTAATTCCATTTTTTACCCTTATTTTGATAGTTAATTTCATTTTCATTGTTTTTTCGCCTTTTGGTTTTATTTCTCAATCGTTAGGGAGTGTTTTGTCTTTACTGATTTCGGCATTTATTAGTTTTAGCCGTTTTCTCGGTGGTATAAAGGGGTCTTTTATTTCTTATACATTTTCTATGAAAGGGGCGGTTATTTATTATCTGATTTTGGCTTCTGTTCTGGTGGGTTACGCCAGATACCCCGCCTTTAGTAGAAGAAATTGACAAAGCCTGCCCCATCTGATATAGTCTTTTTTATGAGAAAGATAGCGATTCTTATAATAATATCTTTGATTTCTTTTAATGGGTATTGTTTCTGGATATGGTCGCCTAAGACCAAAAAGTGGAAAAATCCTAAGTATTCGGCGTTGGTTACGCCATATCTTCAATATAGAGAAGCGCAGAAATACTTTGACACTAAAAGATACAAGGTGGCTCTTACGAAGTTTAAGAAGCTTATTGTTAATTATCCTGACGCGTTTGAAGCTGCGGAATCTCAGTTTTTTATAGGAAGGTGTCTGCAGGAGTTAAACCAGCCTTACCAGGCTTTTCTAGAATTTAAGAAAGTGCTCATCAGTTACCCTAACAGCCAGCGTATAAATGAAGTTATTGAGCGCCAATACAGAATAGGAGAGTATTTTTTAGGCCGGGAACCCAAGAGATGGCTGGGGGTGTCTATGTATGATTTTGTTGAACATCCTGCAATTGAGATTTTCAAGACTATTGTAGATAAAGTCCCTTATTCTGAATATGCCCCGGTTTCGCAGTATAAGTTAGGAGTTCTTCTTATGGATTTAGTCCGTTTCCAAGAGTCAAGAGAAGCTTTTCAAAAGGTTATTGACGATTACCCTGACAGCGAATGGGCGCTTCCTTCAAGATATCAGTTAGCAGTAGCAACAGCAAAAGCGTTTCCCGGCGGGGGGTACGATTCTTCTGCTTTGGAAGAAGCGACAAGAAGGCTTGATGAATTTATTAAAAAACATCCTGAGGCAAAGGTAGTATCTGCGGCGACTGATAAACTGGCAGAGTTGCGAAACAAGGAAGCAAAGAAAAAATTTGATATCGCTAAGTTTTATGAAAAACAGAAGAAGTATAAGAGCGCAGTTGTTTATTATAAAACAGTTTTAGATGAGTACCCTGATAGTGATTATGTTTCAGAGGCTAGAGGAAAAATAGAGGAGTTAAGAAAATATGAAGAATAGAATATTTGTTATTTTACTCTATAGTCTATGGTTTATGGTCTATGGTTTGTCCGGGTGCGGATACTCAACAAAAGGATTTGTGTATAAAGAAGACAGGATAGTGATAAAGCCGGTTATAAATAAAGTAGATATAACTTCGGAGTCAAGAAGAAATTCTAATTATACAGTATCTCCTATTTTACTAGAGAAGAGGTTGACCAATACCATTGTAAATAAGTTTAATGTGTTTGGGTATTTAAAAGTTGTCAGCAGCGAAAAAGATGCTCTGGTTTTGAGTTGTAAAATTACTAATTACCAGAAGGAATCTTTAAGATATACTGATAGCAAGAATGTCCAGGAGCAGCGCCTGAGGCTTATGGTTGATATGAAACTCGTTGATTCTCAGGGCGAGGTTCTAAAAGAGAAACAGGTGGTAGGAGAAACCAGTTATTATTTATCGGGAACGCATCAGACGACAGAAGAATCTGCCCAGACAGATCTCATAGACGATGCAGCACGCAGGATTCTGGAAGCAGTTGTGGAAGAATGGTAAGTGATCCCAGACGAGTTTTTATTGTTGCAGGATTAGACTTTCTGCAGCGTAAAGCAAGCCTCAATGCTATAAAGAGCCGCATTTTGCAGCAGAAGTCAACCCAACTTAATATCCTCACCTTTTATGGCAAAGAGATAGATATAAGACTTCTGGAAGAACACGCTTTTACGTTCTCTTTTGATAGGGAAAAAATTGTAATAATTAAAGATGCCTACAACTTATCCAGAGAGATAAGGGAATTCCTCCTGCAAAATTATAAAAAAATAGTTTCTACAAACTATATTATTTTAGAAATAGAAAGAGATTACTTTCAGTTGCGAAGAGATAAAAAAATTGTTAATGATAAGTTTTTCAGTTTTATTTTTAGGCAAGCCGTCAGTTTCAAAGCAGTATCTAGGCAGCGCCAGGTATCTTTAGAAGATTTTAAAAGAAGCATAAGAAAGAAGGATTTGAGCTCTTCTTTGTATTTTCTGGAAAAGCTTTTTGAAAGAGGCAATACCAGAGAGATGGGCCCTTTAATTTTAGGGATTCTGGTAAGAGAGACGGCCTATTCTAATAATTTTTTTGATAAAGAGAAAAAATTTTCTCATTTATGGGAAGCCGATAGGGCAATAAAAGAAAAAGGGATAGATACAAAACTTGCTATTGAATTACTTCTTGCTAAATTGTTTTCTTCGCCGGCAGCGGCAGAGATTTAATGGGATAAACGGCGCGGTTTTGCTTTTGCTTTGTTTAATAATTTAACGATACGTCTTTTTTTCCTTGCGGCTTTGTTGGGGTGAATTAGGCCTTTAGCAGCTACTCTATCCAGTGTTTTATAGACGTCTTTTAGCGCTTGTTCACAGGTTGCGAAGTCTTTTTTCTCAAGAGCTACCTTTAGTTTTTTTATAGTAGACTTAACTCTTTCTTTGGCGTCGAGGTTTCTTTGGCGCCTTTTTTTGGTTTTTCGTAGTTCTTTTTTTCCTGATAATCTCTGTGGCATAGGTATTCCCTTATATTTTGTAAGAAGCATTTATATCAGAATACCTTTTGGCTGTCAAGGAATTTTTAACTGCCGCGAGATAGGACAAACAGCATTACTATGTTTAAAAAAGTTATAAAGGACACCTCATTAACAGGCGCCGGCACGCTTATTTGCCGTTTTTTAGGGTTTATAAGGGATATTCTTATCGCTGCTTCTTTTGGGACTTCACCTATTCTGGAAGCTTTTTTAGTCGCATTTAGGCTTCCCAATCTGTTTCGCAGTATATTCGGAGAAGGGTTTGCCGATTCTATTGCTGTTCCTGTCCTTGCCGAACATCAGAAAGATAAAAATAAAGTTTTTGGCATTGGCTCCAATCTTATTTCTCTTTTCTTTGTTGCGCTGGCTGTTATTACCCTGTTAGGCGTTATTTTTAGTAAATATTTAGTCCTTATTATCGCTCCCGGATTTCTGGCTCAAGCCCATAAGTTTAATCTCGCAGTTTCTTTTACCCGAATAACGTTTTTCTATCTTCTCCTTATAGGAATCTCGGTGAACATCAATGCTATTTTACAGTCTTTAAAAAAGTTTTTCATCCCTTCCTTAACCCCGGCCTTTTTAAATGTCTCTTTTATTATAGGCGTATTATTTTTTAGCAGGTTTTTCAAAAATTATATTCTTGCCATTTGTGTAATTGTTGCCGGCGTTATACAAATAGCTTTTCCTTACATTTTCCTGCAAAGGCAAGGATTCTCTTTTAAATTTAACTTCAGGAATATTTTTCAAGATAAAGATATTATTAAGATGTTAAAGTTGTTTCCTCCCAGAATCTGGTCAAGTGTAATTTATCATTTAAGCGTTATTTTAGATACTATATTGTGTTCGCTTACGACAATAGTAGGCGAGGGTGCCATCGCCGCTATTTATTTCGCCAACAGGTTAATTCAGTTCCCCTTTGCGTTAATAGCCCTTTCAATATCCCGTGTTATAATTGTGGATTTGTCATCTTGCTATAAAGACGGCAATATAGGCCAGTTTAAGAAATTCTTCATTTTTTCTTTTCAAAATATCGTTTTTTTTATTATCCCGATTTCGGCTGCTTTTCTTTTTATCCCTCAAGGCATAATTGATGTGATTTTTAGAAGAGGAGAGTTTACCGATGCCTCTTTGATTATCACATCGGGAGTGCTTTTCTTTTATGCATTTGGCTTATTCTTTTTTTGTTTAATAAAATTGTTGGTAAGCGCTTTTTATGCCTTGAAAGATACGGCCACGGCAGCAAAAACTACAGGTGTATGTCTCTTGATAAATGTGATTTTGAGCGTTATCCTGATGTTCCCTTTGAAAGTAGGAGGGGTAGCTTTAGGAAGCAGTGCCGCTGCTGCCTGTAATGTTTTTTTACTTTATCGCGCACTTATAAAAAAAATAGGAAGATTTGAATGGGAGGACACAGGAGCACAATTCCTTAAAGTGGCGGCACTTAGTATTGTTGCCGCAGGTACCGCTCGTATTCTTTGGCTGGTACTGGATTTTTCTAAATACTTTAAGATTTGTATTATTATGGGAGCATTTTTTGTTATATTCGTTGGGATAGGAAGTTTTATAGGTATAAAACACCTAGATTATGTGAAAAGACGGATATTTAGAAAAATAGAGCCATAGAGTTTTTAGTTATTAATTATGCTTAAAGATAAAGTAAAACAGTTTCCTGACTGCCCGGGAGTTTATATTATGAAATCAAGGAAGGGCGATACCCTTTACATAGGGAAAGCTTCTTCTTTGAAAAAGAGAGTGAGCAGCTATCTTGTACCGGGAAAGTCGCGCAAGACCGATATCTTTATGGAGAAAGTAGAGGACATCGATTATATTGAGTGCCAAACGCAAGCTCAGGCATTAATTCTGGAAGCGGCTTTAATAAAAGAGAAGAAACCTAAGTATAATATTGCTTTGAGAGATGATAAAAGTTACCCGTATGTAGAGATAACCAAAGATAAATTCCCCCGTATTTTTATTTCTAGGCCTAAGGAGAAGACCGCTAATATTTTCTTGGGACCATATCCAAAAGTAAAACTCTTGAAATCAGCTTTAAATATGATAAGGAAAATATTTCCTTATTGTTCCTGCCGGGGTAAATTCAGAAAACCCTGTTTATTTTATCATATAGGGCTTTGTCCCGGCCCCTGTGCCGGAGAGGTTTCTGTTCGGGAATATAGGAGCAATATCAGGAGTATTTATAAAATCCTTAAAGGAGAAAGAAAAAAGTTAATTCATGATTTGGAAAAAAACATGAAGAAACTGGCAAAGGCCAAAAAGTTTGAGGAAGCTGCCCGCCTGAGGGATAAATTAGTTGTGTTAAGCACGCTTTATAGAGGAAAGGGAAGAGTTAACCAGATCCTCGCTTTAAAAGAAATACTTAATTTAGATTCTTTGCCGTTGGTGCTTGAAGCAATAGATATATCTTGTTTGGCAGGCAAGCAAGCTAGCGGCTCAGTAGTGGTTTTTAGCGATGGCCAGCCCCAGAAAGCCGGTTACAGGCGCTATCGTATAAAAGGGGTAGAAAAAATAGACGATTATGCTATGATAGGAGAAGTTTTTAGGCGGCGGTATAAGCGTCTTATAGAAGAAAACAGAAAACTACCTGATTTGGTAATTATTGACGGCGGTAAAGGTCATGTTCAGCGTGCAAAGGAAGAAATGGATAAATTAGGGATGTCTGTTTCTCTTATAGGAATTGCTAAACGCAATGAAGAAATATGGTTTCCTTATAAAAAAGAGCCTTTAATTATCCCTAAAGACAACCCTTGTTTGCATCTTATACAGAGGATAAGGGATGAGGCGCATAGATTTGCACAAAGTTACCATAAAATATTAAGAAAGAAAAAATTGATAAAATAGACCAGTTAAAGGCGATAGTCAGTAGTTGATGGTTTATATGATTTATGACTGAATTTGAGAAGAAAGTATTAAGAGAAGTAGCTAAGATACCCTTAGGTCAGGTTCAAACTTATAAGTGGGTAGCAGAAAAAGCCGGCAGGCCCAGAGCTTGGCGCGCGGTTGCAAATGCTTTGAGGAAGAATCCATTCCCTTTATTTATTCCCTGTCACAGAGTGATAAAATCTTCAAAAGCAACAGGAGGTTTTTCTTTAGGGAAGGGATTAAAGAAAGATTTAATAAATTTAGAAAAAAAGATACAAGATGTGTTAAAATTATAGATATTAAAGTATAGCGAAATGAAGGGGGTTTAGATGAATTTTAAAGAAATTTTAGAAATTATGATTAATAGAAACATCTCGGATATTTTCCTCAGAGCGAATAGTCATCTTAAAGGGAGAATTAATGCTCAGATAGAAAAAGTGAGCGATAATGTTTTGGATGTAAAGGCTCTGGAGAGAATAGTCAAAGAGATAACCGACGAGAAAAACAGGCAAGTTCTAGAAGCAAAGAAAAGTTGCGAGTTTACGATATGGCACGGCGACCACTGGCGGTTTCGCGTAGGTATATTTTATCAGAGAAACACGCCCTCAATGGTTATTAGAAAAATTGATTTGCGTCTTCCTTCTTTTGATAAATTAAATCTTCCTTCGCAGGTTCTAAGGAAGTTTTGTAGAGAGAGAAGGGGGTTAATTCTTGTTA
The DNA here is from genome assembly GCA_020343495.1 of Candidatus Omnitrophota bacterium. GTDB lineage: Bacteria > Omnitrophota > Gorgyraeia > Duberdicusellales > 4484-171 > JAHISK01. The sequence continues at coordinate 509,243 of CP070797.1, forward strand.
CAGGAGTTACCGGTAGCGGTAAGTCCACATCTATTGCCAGTATGATGGAGTATATAAATGTTAATATGGGGCGCCATATTTTAACGATTGAAGAACCAATTGAATTTGTTTTTGGAGATAAAAAGTGTATGGTGAACCAGCGCCAGATCGGGTTAGATGTAGCTAATTATACAGATGCGCTAAGACAGTTTGCCGTTCATTCACCGGATGTTATTTATATAAGTAATATTCGTGACCAGGAAACTTGTTATGCGGCATTAACTGCCGCTGAAACGGGAGTGCTTGTGTTCTCAACTCTTCATACGGTGAATGCGTCTTCCACCGTAGAGAGGATAGTAAATTTTTTCCCTCCTCACCAGCATCATTTTATTCTTGACCAGCTCTCCACGCTTCTTAAAGGAGTGCTTTCTTTAAGATTAATTCCGCGTGCAGACAGGTTAGGTTTAATTCCGGCATATGAGGTATTAACTTTGAGCCCCTCAATCTCCCGGCTTTTAAGGGAGAATAAGATTTTGGAAATTCCAAAGTATATTTCTTCAGGAGACGTTTATGGCATGAGAAGTTTCCATCAGTGTTTAGTAGATCTTGTGGAGAAAAAAACAATTACGGCGGAAACTGCTTTAGAGTATGCTGATAAAAGAGAAGAATTAGAAATGGAATTGCGCAATAAGGGATTGATATAATAGATAAAATAACAGGTTAATAGGGATAATGGAAGAGATAGCCAAAAAGATAAAAAATTTAGGAATAGAATTGAAGAAGTTAAAAGAACTTCTTAACATAGAGGGTAAACGTCAGACTATGCGCCAGTTACAGCTAAAAATGTCTCAGCCTTCGTTTTGGCAGAATCAGAAAGAAGCTTCTTCTGTTGTAGAAGAGCTTAAAGAAGCAAAAATGGACGTGGATGCCTGGGATGGTTTAAATGATAAACATAAAGAGATTAAAGAATTATTTTCTCTATCAGATGCGTCTTTGGAGAAAGATTTGGCAAAAGAGGCGCATAATTTAGAGAAGGAATGCCAGAAGTTAAGATTAAAAGTTCTTTTTTCGGGAAAATTTGATAATTCTAACGCTATTGTAGAAATAAATTCCGGCGCAGGAGGGACAGAGGCCTGTGACTGGGCGAATATGCTTTTTAGGATGTATTTTCGTTGGGCGCAAAATAACGGATTTAAAATTCAGGTGTTGGTAGAGGTAAGAGGAGAAGAAGCAGGAATAAAAAATATCACTTTTTTTGTTAAGGGTAAGCGTGTGTACGGGTTGCTTAAGTCGGAAAGAGGAGTCCATCGGCTGGTAAGAATTTCTCCCTTTGACGCTAATAAACGCAGGCACACTTCTTTTGCCTCCGTAGATGTCCTTCCCGAGATTAAGGATGAGGTCGACATAGATATAGGAGCCGAAGACTTAAAGATTGATACATTTCGTGCATCGGGAGCAGGCGGCCAGCACGTTAATGTTACTGATTCTGCCGTGAGAATAACTCATCTGCCTTCAGGGATTATAGTGACCAGCCAGAACGAACGTTCTCAATATCAGAATAAACAGGCTGCTTTAAGTGTGTTGAAAGCAAAGATATATGAACTACGGGAAGAAGAAAAAAGAAAAGAATTAGAGAAAATTTCCGGTAAAAAACAGAAGATTGAGTGGGGGTCTCAGATCCGCTCCTACGTTTTACACCCTTATCTTTTGGTAAAAGACCACAGGACAAACGTAGAAAACCATGACGCATGGGCAGTTTTAGATGGCAAGCTGGATAACTTTATTCATGCCTATTTAAAATTTATTAAATCGCAAGAACTCAATGTTTAAGAACTTTTTTCTTAAAAAATATCAAAAAAAGATAGACTTTGTAAAACCCCAAGTTAGTATTTCTTTAAATAGAGAAATCCCCACCCCTTCTTTAAAGGAAATTGTTTCTTTGTCGGGGCAGGTCAACCGCGTAAATTCTTTTGAGAAAGAAGTAGAGAAAGAACCAGATAGCTTTTTCAAAGAGAAAACAGCAGAGTTTAAAAAGATGCTTAAAGAGAAAACGTCTAATTTATCTGAAGATGAGTTTCTAAAAGTAACGGGTGCTTCTCTTGATGAGATTCTTCCCTTTTATTTTGCTATGGTAAGAGAGGCGGCAAGAAGAACCGTTAAGATGCGCCATTTTGATGTTCAGATTTTAGGAGGAATTGCTCTGCATAAGAATAAAATTGCCGAGATGGTTACCGGTGAAGGCAAAACCTTGGTCGCTACTTTAGCAGCATCTTTAAATGCACTCACAGAAAGAGGCGTGCATATAGTAACGGTTAACGATTATTTAGCTAAAAGAGATAGGGACTGGATGGGGCCGATTTATGAGTTTTTGGGATTAAGCTGTGGGGTTATTCAGCAGGATATGGATAAAGAGAAAAGGAAAGGAGCTTATAATTGCGATATTACATATGGGACTAATAATGAGTTTGGCTTTGATTATTTACGGGATAATATGGTTATGAGCGCAGACAGAATAGTTCAGCGTGGCCATTTCTATGCCATTGTTGATGAGGTTGATTCTATTTTAATAGATGAGGCGCGCACACCTTTAATTATTTCCGGCCCTTCAGAGGTAAGCGTTGATAAATATTATCTAGCCGATAAAGTAGTAAGGCAGCTTAAAACTAAATTTATAATTCAGAGTTTTGACAGTAAAGACGGCACAATTACTATAAAGAATACCGACGGCAGCGAGGTTAAGATTTCTCCGCAGGAGCTGGAAGATAGCTACGATGCAATAGTTGAAGAAAAAACTCATAACGCTTATCTTACGCACAGGGGAGAGAAGAAATGTGAACAGTTATTAGGGGTGGGCAGCATTTCAGAAGACACCCCGGATAAATTTTCTAATTCATGGATTCATTATATTACCCAGGCATTGAGAGGCCGTTCCCTTTTTCGTAAAGATAAGGATTATATCGTTAAAGATGGGAAGGTAATTATTGTTGACGAGTTTACCGGCAGACTTATGCCCGGGCGGCGCTGGTCAGACGGTCTTCATCAGGGAATTGAAGCTAAAGAGGGGTTAAAGATTCAGGAGGAGAGTCAGACTCTTGCTACGATAACTTTACAGAATTACTTTAGGATGTATAAAAAATTAGCGGGGATGACAGGAACCGCTTATACGGAAGCAAATGAGTTTAGGCATATTTATAACTTGGACGTATTAAGCACACCTACTAATAAGTCTTTGATAAGAACGAATTTTGCCGATAGGATATATAAGACAAAGAAAGGAAAGTTTGCCGCTGTCATTGGTGAGATTACGCAGCTATATAAGGTCAAGAAGCCGATGTTGGTAGGGACTACTTCCATTGAAGATTCGGAAGAGCTATCATTTCTTCTTAATAAGAAAGGCATTCCTCATAATGTGTTGAATGCAAAGTATCATGAAAATGAAGCTTATATAGTTGCTCAAGCCGGCAGGTTAGGCCAGGTTACTATTGCAACTAATATGGCCGGCCGGGGCACAGATATTATATTAGGAGGAAACATTGATTATTTTATTAAGGATATTTTAAGGAGAAACAATATTTTACCCGAAGACGATAATTATAAAGAAGAATACGAGGAGTTATATTTAAAACATAAAGAACGCTTTGCCCGGGACCATAAAAAAGTTGTAGAATTAGGCGGGCTACACGTTATCGGCACTCAACGCCATGAGGCGCGCAGAATTGACAATCAGTTAAGGGGCCGTTCAGGCCGCCAGGGCGACCCCGGGTCGTCACGGTTTTATGTTTCTTTAGAAGATGATTTGATGCGCCTTTTCGGGTCAGACAGGATTTATTTTTTAATGGAAAAATTAGGGTTTCCCGAAGATGAAGCCATAGAACACCCCCTTATTAGCCGGTCCATGGAAGTTGCCCAGCGCCGGGTTGAAGGCCATAATTTTGAAATAAGAAAACAACTCCTGCAGTACGATAACGTGATGAATAAACAAAGAGAAGTTATATATAGCCAGAGAAACCAGGTTCTGGAAGACCGGATTAGTAGGCAGGATATTCTTGATATTGTTGATGAAGTTATTGAGGCAAACACCCCTGTTTATTTTCAGGAAGAGCCGGATATTTTAGGGCTTATTCATTGGATAAAATCCAAATTTTATGTAGAAATTAGTCCTTCGCAGATTAGTGATTTTGGGTTGGAGGAGGCAAAATCTTTCCTTAAAGATAAAGTGAGAGAAGTTTATCAGGAAAGAGGAAATACTTTTGGAGAAGATAACATGCGGCAGATGGAAAAAGTCGCGGTTTTATTGAGTTTAGATTCGCGGTGGAAAGAACACCTTTTGATTATAGATTCTTTAAAAGAAGGGATACATTTGCGAGGGTATGCCCATACCGACCCTTTAGTTGAGTACCAGAAAGAAACTTACACCGCATTTCAGGAAATGACCGCCTCGGTTAAAGAAAGTATAGTAGATTTTATTTTTAAAGTAAAAATTTCTGTGCCGAAAGAAGCAGAGGGCGTATTCGTTCAGTCGCAGCAGGAACTAGTCCATTCACAGTATTCTCCTTTGCAGAAACAACAGCCTGAACCAAAAGAAACTCCTAAATATGCAGAAAAAAAAGTAGGAAGAAATGAACCGTGCCCTTGCGGCAGCGGCAAGAAATATAAAAAATGTTGTGGAAAATAGTTTAATCCATAGTAAGATAATTTTTTGTAGATTCGAAAGTTATTATGAAAATGAAAGTGATTCTGTGTTTAATTAGCGGAGTGTTGACAGGTTTAAGTTTTAACTTGCCTTATTTTTCCTACGCGGGGTGGGTTTCGTTAATTCCCTTTATTTATGTAGTTAATAAGAGCAAGTTAAAAGAAGGTATCTGGGCCGCAATTATTTTCGGATTAAGTTTTTCCGGGGTAGCAATTTTTTGGTTAAGTAAAGTTACTGTATTAGGTTTAAGTTTATTGCTTCTTTATCTTTCTATTTATCCTGCCCTTTTCTTTTTATCGGCAAGGTTCTTCTTTAAGAGGCCTTTGAGCTTATTTACTCTTCCCGCGCTCTGGGTTATTTTAGAGTTTGTAAGAGAAAATGTATGGGTTGGTTTCGGATGGCTGAATTTAGGGTATTCTCAGTATAGGAATATTTATCTGATTCAAGTGGCAGACTTGTTTGGCGTAAAACTAATATCGTTTCTTATGGTTATGGTAAATGTTTTGATTTGGGAGATTTTTTTCAAAAAGAAATATGTTTTGGTGAAGACAGCAGTTGTTTTGATTATTCTTTCAAGCAGTATTGGTTACTCTATCTACAGGCTGGACAGCATAAGAACTACAGATTATGTAGATGTGTCCGTAGTTCAACCCAATATTAGGCAGGAATTAAAATGGGATGAGTCCGCAAAACAATACATCATAGATAAGCTAAAAGATTTAGGGAAGAAAACAAAAGAAGATTCTCTAGTGATTTTTCCTGAAGCTAGTTACCCTTATAATTTTGGCCCTTATAATTTAGATGAGGTAGATATGATAGTTCAAAATTTTATTAAGGAGTTAGGAAGGGACATTATTATTGGTGCGATAAAGGAGTTTGATGGGCGTTTTTATAACGTAGCTTTCAAGTTTGATAAAAATAGTGTCTTATTTAAAGACGATTATTCTAAAATGAAACTTGTTCCTTTTGGGGAATATGTTCCTTTAAGAAAAATTTTAGGGTTTATAAATGTGATAAATTCTATCGGAGATATGACGCCAGGCCGAAGTTATACAAAATTTCCTTATAAAGATAAGTCTTTTTCTGTGCTTATCTGTTTTGAGGATGTTTTACCGTTACACGTCCGGCGGTTTTCTCAGAAAAAAGATTTTTTAGTGAATATAACTAATGATGCCTGGTTTGGGGGACACCCTGAGGCAAGACAGCATCTTGGGATTATGGTTTTTAGGGCAATAGAGAATAGAATCCCCATTGTTCGCTGCGCTAATACAGGAATTAGCGGTTGGGTTTCTGCAACAGGCCGAATAGAAAAATTAGAAAGTAACGGTAAGGATGTATTCTTTTCCGGCGTGGGGGATTTTCGTGTTGCTTTAAGCAATGAGAAAAGTTTATATAAATTTTTTGGAGAATTCTTCCCTATTATTTGCGGATTGATATTGTTAGGGATAGTTGTTTTTAAAAAATGAAAGATAATTTTTACTCCCCGGCTTTTAAAATTTGCTGGTTAAGTATTCTCGCCAACTTTTTTATTGCCCTCATAAAGTTTACAATAGGTTTTTTTTCTAACAGTATTTCTATTTTAAGTGACGGCGCCCATAGCTTAGGCGATCTTTTTACTTCCATTATAGTAATTTTTAGTTTAAAGGTAAGCAAGAGGCCCGCTGATAGTGTTCATCCCTTTGGCCACGGCCGTGCTGAGGACGTAGGCGGCCTTATCCTTTCGTTAGCGCTTATTATTATAGGTTTCGCCTTTTTAAAAGACTCTTTTTTAAGGTTGTTTTCGCCGGAGCCGGTAAAGATAAATTTACTTTTCATTAGTATTGTTTCAGTAGCCGCGGTAGTTAAGTTAATTCTAGGACGGTTTACTCAGAATATTTCCAGAAGAATTTCGTCGCCTATATTAGAAATTGATGCTTTTCATCATTATAGCGACTTTTTTACAAGTATCGCGGTAGTAGCCGGGCTTTTTTTCATTAGAAGAGGGGTTGTATATGTAGATTCGATTATTGGCATGGGAGTTTCCATAGTGATCATTGTATGGGGGCTGACTACAGGAAGAGAATTTATCAGTAAGCTTATGGGAAAGAAAGAACCTGTAGCATTTTATGAAAAGGTGCGCCAGATTGCATCTTCTTTTCCCTTTGTAGAGGGAGTGCACGATATAGAAGTCCATTCTTACGGGGAGAACAAAGTTATCTTTCTTCATGTAGAGATGAGCCCGTCTTTTTCTCTGGAAGAAGCACATAGCGTTGCTGATAATATTGAAAAGAAAATTTATCAAAGTAATTTGGGAAGATGCATAGTTCACATTGATTTAAAGGGAACGCCTGCTGCTGTTGATAAGAAAGAATTAGAGAGATTAATGAGTAGAATATCAAATTTTACAAAAGATATAAAAGGTTTTCATGACATGAAGATTCTTAGCACAGAGGCAGGAACCATCGTTAATTTCCATCTTTTGCTTGAGAAGAATGTTTCTCTGGAAGAATCACATATTTTGTCTCACAGATTAGCCGCTTTTTTAAAAGAAAAATTTAATTTTTCGCAGGTGAATATTCATATAGAGCCGTACGAAAGAAACAGGAAAGAGGGGGGAAGAGAATGAAGGTGGAGTTGGGAGTTGTGAAAATTAATAAACCGCAGGATTTAAATATTATTATCGGCCAGTCTCATTTTATTAAGACAGTTGAAGATATATATGAAGCTATTGTGGGCGCGGTTCCTAATATAAAATTTGCCCTTGCTTTTTGTGAGGCTTCCGCGAAACGGCTGATAAGAGTTGAAGGCAATGATGAGCAATTAAAGAAAATTGTTATAGAGGGTGCCTTGCAGTTAGGATGCGGACATATTTTTTTAATTGTTTTAAAGGAAGGCTACCCTATAAACGTTTTAAATCAGATAAAAAACATTCCTGAGGTTTGCCGTATCTTTTGTGCAACGGCAAATCCTTTAGAAGCGATTATAGTTAAGACCGACCTGGGTAATTCGCTTCTTGGGGTAGTTGACGGTTTGCCTCCCGTAGGAGTTGAAACTCCTCAAGATGTTAAAGAACGTAAAGAATTGCTGAGGAAGTTTGGGTATAAGCTATAGGGGTAGAACTTACCATTTATGGATAAAGAAAAGAGAAAAATTTTCAGGAGAAAATTAGGCTGGTATGTTATTAGAGCGTTTACTTTTCTAAATGGCACTTTACCTTTGGGATGGAGTTATTTTCTGGGTGGTATTTTAGGAGGGGCGGCATATTTTGTGGCAGTTCGGCACGGTAGAGTTGCATTAGAAAGTCTGGCTATAGCGTTTCCTGATCTTTCTAAGAGAGAACGAGAAAAAATTGCCTATGATTTTTTTGTATTTATGGCGCAGAGCACGTTAGAAGCATTGTGTTTTTTGAAAAAAAGCTATTTATTAAGTAACGTCCACATTCAGGGAGAGGAGAATTTAAAGAAGGCTTTGGAAAAAGGAGAAGGGGTTATTATTGTCAGCGCGCATTTAGGGAATTTCCCTCTAATGAGTTTAAAATTAGCTAAGGAAGGTTATCCTGTAAATGTCGTTGTCCGGCCGATGAGAGACCAGAAAGCCGGTGATTATTTTCATGATTTAAGAATAGCTTCGGGAGTTAAAACGATTTTTTCTTACCCCAGGAGAAAATGTGTAAACGGCATTATAAACGCTTTAAGGAAGAATGAGATAGTAATAATCCAGATGGACCAGAATTTTGGAACAGGAGGGGTTTGGGTTAGGTTTTTTGGGCAACTAGCAGCCACCCCCGTAGGGCCTATTATTTTTGCGCTTAGAACCAAAGCAGCTATAGTGCCCGGATACATATTTAGAGAGGCAAAGGGAGAGCATAATATAAAGTTATTTGAGCAGGAGCAATTGCTTTTAGATGAGGATAGAGATAGGACAATTCTTATTAATGCAATAAATATTACGCGTATAATAGAGGGCTGGGTGAGAGATTTTCCTCAACAGTGGGGGTGGATTCACCGCCGGTGGAAGTCCCGGCCTTCGGAAAGCATTAAAAATTTAAAGTTTAAAATTGAAAAATAGAAAATATATATTATATTTTAAAAAAATCTTTACATCAATAAAGGGCATGCTATAATTAAATTCATAAGGGTAAATAATTATGGGTAAATCAAAATTTATTCCTCTGGTCTTTTTAATTATAATTTTAG
>CP070797.1:518189-536042 GCA_020343495.1 Candidatus Omnitrophota bacterium
AAGATGGGGTTTACCCGTTCTTTTAATGTGCCTGCTAACGGAACAGCTACTGTTAAATTTGATTTTCGTGCAGACAAACCAAAAGTAAAATTAGGACGTAACTCAATCCGTGCCTGGGTAGAGCCTGCGCCTCATCAGGCAGATATTGAGAAGGCGCCCTCAGCAGATCACGATGTGGCTTATTTAGAAGTAAAAGAAAAAGCAAAAGCCAAACCTAATTTTGTGATAGAAGGAAGAGTTAACCCTAAATATATAGAGCAGCCAGGCGATATAAGTATATGGTTTGTTATTTTTAATAAAGGGGCAAAGGGGAGCGACTCACCCCCGACTAAGGCGGTGCTGTATATAAATGATAGCAAGATAAAGGAATTTTCAATAAAGTCGTTGTCGCCCTGGATTGAACCGGCTGAGTTTGAGTATAAATATAATCTTACTAAAGGGGGCAAGTATAATATTAAGGTTGTAGTTGATGAAGCAAACAGCATAAAAGAGACAAAAGAAGACGATAACACCTTTGAGTACAGGGCGGTTTTAGATGAGTATATTGATTTTGTTGTGGGTGATTTAGGTATCCCGACAAACACGGTTCAGAAAGAAGACGGCTATGTTTTGGTAACCCCGACCGTTGTAAATAAAGGTTCTGTGAAGGGAGATGCGGTATTATCGCTTTTTCTTGACGGTAATCAAGTTTTTGGAAAGACTTTCAGCGTTGAGCCGAATTCATCCCATTCCTGGCCGCGTAAAGTTAAAGTTGAAGTTGAAGGCGTAGGTGATCATACCCTTACTGCAAAGGTTGTGGTTTACTCTCATCACGAGAAATTAGAGCGTAATAGAGGAGATAACGATAAAAATTATTATATTAAGATATTGCATCCGCCTCTGCCGTACTTAAAGCTTGCTATGATGAATTACGGCCCGCCAAGCGTGTATTTAGGCGAAAAAGTAAAAGCAACTTTTCGTGTTACGAACGTTGGAAAAGGCAGGTCTCCTTCAACTTTCGTAAGAATGCTCATAAATAATAATGTTGAGAGAGATTTTAAGGTAAAGGCTTTAAACCCCGGAAGTATTCAGGAGTTTAAACACGAAGCAGTGACAGATAGAGTAGGTGCCTGCGACGTTAAAATCATTGTTAACCGGGAAGGTAAAGATGTCCGGCAGTCAGGAGTTAAATATGACCATACTGGTTTTACTTCAGAAGTAAAAGCGGAGAGAGAAATAGATTTTGATGTGGGGAAGATTGAGATAAGCAACAAGACCCCGAAGGCAAAAGAGACGATTACCGTAAGGGCGCCGGTAATGAATAAAGGCAATGTTTCCGGCAGCGCGAATTTAGAGATAAAGTTTGGCAAGCGGCGGGTGTATGCTGACCTTGCCACAATCGGCGCAGGAGCAACAGTCCCGGCAGTAAAGAGATTTAGTGTAGGAAGTGCTCCTGGCAAATATAAAATATATGTAGGAGCAGAAGTTGCGCGGGCCCAGAAAGATTTAGAGAGTATATTGGATAATAATTCAAAAGAGACTGAGATTGAGGTAAAGGGAGAAGATGTTATTGATTTGGCAGCAGAAGAAATAAAGATAATTAGAATTAGGCCTAAGGAAGGCGAAATTAAGCTTAAAGGCGGGTTTTTCAATTTGGAAAAAGATGATTTGGTCCTTGTGTCTGTAAAGGTGAGTAATAAAGGCAACGTTGCAGATACTCTTACGATGAAGATTAATTTCGGCAGTGAAGAATTTACTGATACTGCCCGTATTTCAGCAAATGACACTATGTCCGGCGGCCAGCGTTTTAGAGTAAAAGATACGGGAGAGTTTATAATTAAGGTAGGCTTTGAACCTTCTCCCGAGAAGAAACATTTAGAGAAAAATGTGAAGAATAATTATAAAGAAGTTAAGGTCCGTGTGAAGCAAATTATTGATTTAGCAATAACGGAGTTAAGTGTTCCTTCACCGCTGTATGAGAATGAAGAGTTTAAAGTTAAAGCAGTAGTTTGGAATTATGGTAACACTCCTGCTCAAGCTAGGCTTAGGCTGGTAATTGACCGGCATAATTATTTAGGAATAGAGACTTTTACAGTTGCTGCTGATTCATCGTTCGTTTTTGAGGATATTCCTTCTAAATGGAAAGAAGCGCTTTCTAAGGAAAAGAGATTTCGGACAGCTAAAGCAGGTAGCCACCGGCTTTGGGCAGAAGTAATCTTGGAAGCCCCAGCAGTAGAGCTGAAAGAAAAACTTGACAATAATTTTAAGCAAACTCAAATCAATATAAACCCACTGCGTAAAGCAAGCCTTAGTGTACGAAAGAATAAGATTGACAGTAAGTTTAATACGCCTTTTGATACGGTGAATGTAAATTTTAGTGTATTTAATACAAGCAGCATAACTTCCCCTAAGACAAAAGCTGTTATTTATGTAAATGGGAAAGAGATAAAGACTTTTGATAATGTTCGGGTAAACCCTGGACGCAGGCAGGATTTTAGATATTACATTTCGTTGGATAAGCTAAAGAAAGGGACTGATAACATTATTGAAGTTAAAGTTGACCCTGCGGATCTGCTTCTTGAAGATAATAAGGAAGACAACGTTATTAAAGCTACTTTAAAATGCCCGGCATTTGTTGTTGATTTAGCAGTGGATGAAATTAAGGTAAGTACTCTTAAGCCCCAGGACGGCCAACAAGTTACAATTGATGTGCCAGTAACTAACTATGGCGATTACGGGTGCCGGAGCAGGTTGGAAGTTAAATACGACGGGAAGGTTATACTTTCTAAATCAGTGAGTTTCCCTCTTCATACTAAACCCCCGGTTACCAAATCATTTCAGATGACTCAGAAGGCAGAAGGAGCAGGCAGTCATACTATTAGCGCAGTTATAACGCCTGATACCAAATATGAAAAGCAAGAGACAAATTCTGCAAATAATTCTAAAGAAGTAACTGTTGAAGCCGTCGTAAGCGCTGTCGTGATAGATTCTATAACTCCCAAAGAGGCAAAAGTAGGAGATAAACTCGTATTAAAAGGAAAGAATTTATTGGGTAAGGATATAGTAGTAAAGTTTGAGGGAGCAGAAACAAAGAATGTAGGCAAATTTCCAAAAGGATTGATGCTTAATATGCGAGTGCCGCAGGGAGTCAAGAGCGGAAAGATGTACGTAGCGATAGACGGCAAGAAGAGTAACAAGGTAGATTTTAAGATAGTTGAAGAGAAATATATTGATTTAGAGATAGTAGATGTAGGAGTTGAGAAAGTTACTGTTGAGGAAGCAGAAAAGGTTGTTTTTAGTCCCACGATTCGTAATAACGGAAATGTGACGGCAGGGCCTATTGAGGTAAAATTTGTAGTACCGAAAAGCCGAGAGAAGTTTCTTGTGTTGAAGATAGCAGAGCTTAAACCGGAGGCATCTTTAAAGACAAAGCCTGGCCGTTTGGAAATAGGAATGATAGGCTATCATAAGGTTGAGGTGAAAGTAGAGTTGGTATCTGCTGAACAGAAGAAGCTTGAGTCTAAGAAATACCAGAATAATAATACTAAAAGAGTTCGAATCAGGGTGAAAGAAGATGTGCCGGTAATTAATTCTATCGTGCCGAAAGAGGCGAGCGTAGGGGATATAGTGGTGTTACGGGGCAAGAATCTGTATTTGAAACACGGCGGAGGAATGAAAGTGAAGTTTCAGGGAGCGTACGCTAAACATGTAGGTGCGATGTCTCCTGAAGGAGTAGAGCTTAAAGTTGAGGTGCCAAAAGGAGCCAAGAGCGGTAAAGTTATCGCAGTAAAGAATGGCGAGGAAAGTAACGCGGTAGATTTTATTTTGAAGGGAGAGGAAAGAATTAATTTAGAAATGAGGGCATTAAAATTAACTAATTACACGCCAGGAAAGATGGAGACAGTACGCCTGACCGCCAAGATATACAATGCAGGAGACAGCGCAGTGAACGGGGTAAAGTGGGTATTTGACATGCAGGATCATTATAAGGTAACCTATGACGTAAAAGAAAAAATACCGGCAAAACGCGCGAAAATAGTAACAACAGCGTTCTTAGCAAGAAAAGAAGGCAAGTATAAGATTAGAGTAGAAGTAGTCCCTCCCAGGGGTAAAGCAAATGCAGCAGTTGAGGCCAATACTTATAAAGAGTGTTATGTAACAACAGGCGAGGTTAAATCTGAAGCTATTGATTTAGTAATAGAGAAGAGTAATTCTACCCCTGAAGATGAAGAAGAAATAACAGTAGATGTAGGGGTAATTAATTATGAGGAAGATGTGGTAGCGGAAATCTTGAGGTGAAATTAGATAATGAGGTAATTATAAGAGCTTCGGAGATTTTTAATAGGGGGATGGTTCTTGATTCTGATTCTTTGGGTAAGACTGAGAACCGTCCCCTTTTTTATTTTTTTGTTGACAAACTTAAAATTAAGAGTAATAATTTAGAAAAATGAGTAACGGTTTAAAAAAAATACTGGTAGTAGACGATGAAAAGCAAGTCTTAGAGTATTTATCCCATATTTTAAAGCGCGCTAATTACGAAGTAATTGCTACAACTAAAGGTAAAGAGGTAATAGATTTAGCTTCAAAGTCAAAGCCCGACCTTATTATTCTAGATATAGTCCTTACTGATATGGACGGAAGTGATGTCGCCAGCAGCCTTTCTTCAGACCCTTTTACCGCAAAAATACCTATCCTGTTTTTAACCGGCATCCTTAAGAAAAAAGAAGAATCTTTCGTAGAAAAAACTGGCAAATCCTATGTAATAGCCAAACCCGTGACTGCCCCGGAGCTGTTGAAAATGGTAAATAAAATCCTGGCTGGTTAATTTAATATAAATAAAACTGGCACTTTTTTAATAATTGTTTAGTGTTATAATTAGATAACAGAGGTGAAGTTATGGAAAAAGATGTAAACACAAATCAAGAACATCTTAAGTTGTTGTCAGTTTTTCATTACGTGGTTGGCGCATTGGTAGCTATATTTTCCAGTGTATTTATAATGCATCTTGTTTTGGGGATTGTCTTTATTGTCGCCCCGCAAAATTTTGCCGATAAAGGAGACCTCCCTCCGTCATTCTTCGGATGGATTTTTGCTGTCATGGGAGGGGTGGCTGTATTTTCAGGATGGATTTTTGCAATATGTTTAATTTATGCTGGCAGATTTTTAAGTAGAAGGAAACACTATTTGTTTTGTTTAGTTATAGCAGCATTGAGTTGCCTTTTTGTTCCTTTCGGGACAATTCTGGGCGTATTTACCATTGTTATTCTTAGCCGGCCGCAAGTTAAAGAGATATTTGCATTTAGGCACAAAGAAAAATGAGTAAAAGACAATTAATAGTTACCGTAGTGATTGCTTCAGTTATTTGTGGAGGATGTTCTCCTGCCTACAGATTTGTAAAAGTGGATAAAACCAGCGGCGGTTATATGGTTAAAAAAGGCAAAGTGGATATGCCATACTTTACCATAGATGAGTCCCAGCAGTACCCTAAAGATTTAAAATTAGCCAAGAGAAGATTTAAGAATAGAAGACTGTTAGTTGAGAGGTATTACAAGGAAGAATTTCCGGAGTTGTTTGGAGGCCCTTTTATGATGGGAGTTAAGTTTCTGACATTTTATGCTTTTATCCCAATAGCCGGACTTTTAATGGATTATTACCAAGACCGTCCTTGCGAAGAGATAGAAGAGCAAGATATAAAACAGTTTATAGAAGAAGAGAGTAAAAAAGAGCCTGTCAGATAAAAACAATCCCTCTCTTATTTTACTTCAGAAATTTAATAGTCTGGAGATAGATATATTCAAAGCTTTGGCAAGTTTCTCTAATGTATTTAAGGTTGGCGAGGAGGGCTTTTTGCTTTCTAATATTTGGACATACTTATAATCAATCCCTGCTCGGTGGGCAAGTTCCTCCTGAGTTAATTTCTTTTTTCTGCGTAATTCCTTTAGCCTTTTTGAGAACAGAATATTAATATTCTCCATATAATAATTTTCTCACAATAATTTAGCTATTGACACCCAACATAGTAGGTGTTATACATTAAATGGGATAATGTTATGACTAAAGAAGGTAGAAATACACGTATTTTAATAGTAGATGATGATGCAGGCATAAGGAATATTTTGGGCGTAATACTTACCAAAAGAGGTTTTATCATAGAAGAGGCAGAGAACGGTAAAGTGGCGTTAGCAAAGATTGCCAAAAATAAGCCCGATTTAATATTATTAGACGTTAAAATGCCGGTAATGGATGGTTTCCAGACATACAAGCATCTAAAGAGCGCCTCTCAAACTAAAGGCATCCCTGTTATTTTCTGCACTTCAGGCCATATTGAGGATATTCAGAAAGTAAAGATAGGCACTGATGAATGTATCAGGAAACCCATTAAACTTAAAGAGCTTGATGAGAAGATAAATAAAATCCTTGAAAGTAAAGAATAAAATACTGTATAAAAAGGGGATAAGTTTAGATTTTATAATTTCAAATATTATGTTTCAAAAATTTCTTGCCTAAAAAATCTTCTATGCTATAATTTTGATGTTTCTTCAAAATACCTGTTATTTTCCAATCTTTTTTGGTGCCGAGGTAGCTCAGGCGGTAGAGCGAGGGACTGAAAATCCCTGCGTCAGGGGTTCGACTCCCTTCCTCGGCACTTTATCTTGACAAAAATTGATTTTTGGTGATAATAAGCCTATCCTAAATAGAGGAATTTTTTGTGGAGGTGTATATGAGATATGAAACGGGAGATCTTTTTAATTTTCCTTCCAATTTTTCTATTCCTTTCAATCTTTCCTTTCATTGATTCTTTTTCAAGTTTTGAGCCGGTCGAAGGTTTAGAGGATGTGCGAATAAAACGCGTCGCAATCTCTCCTTTTAATAATAAGCTGATTTATATTGTTTCGGAAAACTCTCTTTTTAGGAGCGAAGACGGCGGAGCGGTTTTTAAAAAAGTATCTGTCTTTAAGGATGAGACGGCACAGCATATTTTCTTTGATTCGTACTTGGCAAATACATTATATATTGCGACGAGCCGGCATGTTTTTAAGGTGGAAGATAAACTGCAAAGAATATTTTCTTCCCCGGATGAAGCGATGATTCTAACGGTTGGTAAGTTTAAAGAAGCGATTTATGTAGGGACGACCGAAGGCTGCTATATGGCTTCACAAGATTTATTAAACTGGCGAAAATTAAATGGTTTAGGAGCAGATACCTTTGTTTATTCTATAGCAGGAGGCAAGAAGAACTTATATTTTGCAACCAGCAGGGGAGTTTATTTGATGGATGAAGAGGACAGAATACAGAGAATTTTTGTAATAAGAGATTCGCAAGAGGATAGTTTGGTTGCTAATATAATAAAAGTTGATGTTTTTGATAAAAATAGGATTTGGTTAGGGACGAATCAAGGGATATTTAGTTCTGAAGACGGCGGCTTAACCTGGGGAAAAATGTATATAGAGGGGATTGATAATATTTATATTAATGCGCTTGCTCAGACTGATTCAGACAGGGATGCTTTGTATTTAGGTACTACCAGAGGATTTTTTAGAATTGATTTAAAAGCAAAAACTTCTACGTCAATTCTGGAAGGCATTTATGCAACGGAAGTTTTTTGGGTAGAATTCAACCCTTCTGGAGAAAGTTATTTGGCAACATCAGGCGGTTTATTCAGGAATGGTGAGTCTGTTTCGTATTATCAAGAAGCGGATTATGAGGCAATATTGCTACAGGAGCCTTCTATAACAGAAGTTCAGAATGCAGCTTTGTATTTCAATGAGGTTCACCCTGAAAAAATACAGAAGTGGCGGAATGCTTTAAAAAAGAGAGCATTATACCCTTCTGTTGCGGTAAAAGTCGACGGTTCAGTAGATGATACGTATGAAATTTATACCAGCGCTACGAAGCATTATTATGTAACCGGGCCCGCTGATAGAAGTGTGGATTGGAGTGTATCTTTTTCCTGGGATATTGGCGATTTAGTTTGGAATATGTATGAAGATGACGTTGATACGAGAAGCCGGCTTAATACTCAGGTAAGGTTAGATATTCTTGATGAGATAAATAGGGTGTATTTTGAGAGACTGCGTTTGAGGAGAGAAATTGCTATTTCTTCTTTATCGGGAGATGAGTTGTTTCAAAAAAAGTTGAGATTAGAGGAGTTTAATGCTATTATTAATGGATATACCGGCGGATTTTTTTCTAAGAAGTTAGAGGAGTTGAATGGGAAAAAGTAACCCTATTGTTTTAATTCTTTGCGGCGGCCGCTCTCTAAGGTTATGGCCGCTTTCAGAGTATAAAAGCAAAAACTTTTTAGATGTTTTTGGGTTTTCGCCGTTAGAGGTGACTATAAAGAGGTTTTTAAAGGTAACTTCTTCAGATAACATATTTTTAGCCGCTAATAAGCAGGAGGCTCAGGCCCTTGGCAGGTTAAACTTAATTAAAAAAGAAAACATAATCCTTGAACCGGAAAGCAAAAATACAGCCGCGGCAATTCTCCTTTCCCTTCTTTACTTAAAGAACCGATTTATCCCCGAAAGTAGAATAGTTATTTCTCCCGTAGACCATCTTATAAAAGGAGAAAGGAATTTTTATTCGGCATTAAAAAAAGCTTTAAAAACTGCCAACGAAGGCGGGATATGCACTTTAGGCATAGTGCCGGCGCAACCCACTTCCAACTTTGGGTATATTCAGATAAACAGAGAAATTAATAAAGGAATTTTTTCTGTAAAGAAATTTATTGAAAAACCTTCCTCTAGGCGTGCAAAAAGCCTTATACAAAGAGGCAATGCCTATTATAATAGCGGTATGTTTATATCAACGTTGGCCACGTTAGAAGATGAATTCAGGAAATATTACGCCTTTTATAGAGATTTTAGTAATACTATTGCAAAAATAGCGCCGTCTGCCAGGAAGATATCGCAACTTTATAAAAGGATAGGTAATATCCCTTTTGATAAAGCAATTATGGAAAAGACAAAGAAAGCACGGTTGATTAAGGCAGCGTTTCTATGGAAAGACTTTGGTAATTGGAATGCCGTGTATGAGGTTTTATCAAGAAACAAAAAAAGAAATGTAAAAAAAGGCAAAGTTTTTATTAATAAAGGCAAGAACAATCTTATTTATGTCAATGACGCCATAAAAGAGGTTTTAGTTATGGGGTTAGATAATGTTGTTTTCATCGATACTCCCCAATACGCCCTCCTTACCAGCCGTTCCTTTTTGGATGACCTTAAATCTAGCCTGAAAACAATGCAAAATACTCTCTGATGAGATTCATAACCATTGTGGCAAAATAAACAATGAAATCAAGGCAATAATATTATATAATAGTTCAATGAGTTATTTTTACGGGCCGGTTCCTTCAAGAAGATTAGGATTATCCTTAGGGGTGGATGTGGTCCCCGCAAAGGTGTGTTCTTTTGACTGCATTTATTGTCAGGTCGGCGTTACCACCACCAAGAGCCTGCGCCGCTTTTTTTACGTGGATTTGGATAAGTTTAGGAAAGAATTAAAGGATATCTTGCGAAAACAGCCTAAAATTGATTATATAACTTTTTCCGGGTCAGGAGAACCGACGTTACATAAAAATTTAGATAAAATAATCCGGATTACAAAAGAGATTACTCAAAGCCGTTATCCGGTATGCGTAATTACAAATTCTTCTCTTTTGTACAGAAAGGACGTTAGAAGAGAATTAAAACAAGCGGATTTAATAATCCCGTCTTTAGATGCGGCCAGCTCAAAAAACTTTTATAAAATAAACCGTCCTGCCGCAGGGATTACTTTTAAAAAAGTAATTGACGGCTTAATTGCCTTACGCAGAGAGTTTAAAGGCAAAATATGGCTGGAAATTATGCTTATAGCGAACATAAACGATTCTGTAAAAGAAGCGAAAGGATTTAAGAGGATAATTGAAAAAATTGCTCCCGATAAAGTGCAGCTTAATCTTCCCGTAAGGCCGACACCGGTTAAATTAAAGTTGCCGACTAAAGGTAAATTAAGTATTCTTGCGAAAATAATTGATTTTAACATAGAAGTTGCCGAGTCTTTTCATAAGAACAGGCAGAGGAGGTTTTCTCTTGATGCGAAAGAGCAAATTATAAGGTATTTAAGGCGGCGGCCGGCAACGTTAGATGATTTAAGGCGTTCGTTAGGATTGGATGCTGCTGGAGTTAATAAAGATTTAAGAAGTTTAGTGCAAAGCAAGAAAATAAAGCAGTATTTGTATAGAGGAAAGAAATATTTTTGTTGCCGATGATTAGAGATAATATAAAGAATATTTTAGAAGAATTGCCTTCGGGCATAGAGTTGGAAGCCGCCACTAAGAAAAGGAGCGTTTCCCAGATTTTAGAGGCGATAGATGCAGGCATAAAAATAATCGGGGAGAATTATGTGCAGGAAGCGCAGAGTAAATTTACGGTTGTGGGGAAAAAAGTGAGATGGCATTTAATCGGGCACCTGCAGAAGAATAAAGTTAAGGCAGCTATTAAGATATTTGATATGATAGAGACGTTAGACTCTGTTGAGCTGGCTTCTGTTTTAGATAAAGAGTGTGAAAGAGCAGGTAAAGTTATGCCTGTTTTGATAGAAGTCAATTCAGCTGCTGAATCCAGCAAGTCCGGTGTTTTACCGGAGAATGTAGAAGACCTTGCAGGGCAAATCTTGGAGTATAAAAACCTAAAATTGATGGGATTGATGACCATGGGTCCGTTTGTTGAATTAGCGGAGGATATCAGGCCGTTTTTTAAAAAGACTAAAGAGATTTTTGATAAAATAAAGCAGTCAGCTGCTGCTAATATAGATTGGAAATATTTATCTATGGGGATGAGCGATACCTATAGGATTGCTTATCAAGAGGGAGCAAATATTGTAAGGGTAGGAACAGCAATTTTCGGGCCAAGATAATGAAAGTTACAGTAGTTTTTGATAGAGAAAGACTTAATGATAGGTTAACAGGTGGCTGGGGTCTTTCTTTTCTCCTAGGAGAAGAGGTTTTGTTTGATACCGGAGAAAAGGCAGAATATACGCTTAAAAATATGGAAGTTTTAGGAGTGGATATAAATAAAATTAAAAAAGTTGTTATTTCACATAATCATTGGGACCACCGCCAGGGTTTATGGGGTTTTATTGAAAGGAGAGACGATTTAGAAATTTTTGCTTGCCGGGATTTTATTGAAGAGTTTAGAAGTCAGCTTGGTAACAACAAGGTTAAAGAAGTTAAAGCGCCCCAGCAGATAAGCGAAGGTATTTATACAATAGGCGGCATTAGGACTCTCTATGAGGGAAAATTGATTATTGAGCAATTTCTCGTTACCAAGACCGCCAAGGGAATTTCTCTTATTTGTGGATGTTCTCATCCCGGGATTTTAGAAGTCTTAGAAAAAGTAAAGGAGACCTTTCCTGATGATAAGATTTATTCTGTTATTGGAGGCCTGCATCTTATGGATAGTGATAAGCGGTTTGTAGAGTATGTTGTTAAAGAGACCAAGAGGATAGGGGTTCAATGTGTCGGGCCTTCTCATTGTAGTGGGTTTGAGGCGCAAGAGTTATTTAAAGAAACCTATGGGAATAATTTTATAGATATAAAGTCAGGAGTTGAGTTCCAGATATAAAACAGGAGAAGCTAAGATATGGAAATGATAACGCATAGTTTCAAACACGGGCTGATGGTTACGTCGTTTGTGTTTGTAATGATGATGTTTATTGATTATATAAATGTTTTAACGGCCGGCAGGTTTACCAGCCTTATAAAAGTAGGCCGGTTTCGTCAGTACGTGATTGCTGCCTTTTTAGGAGCAGTTCCGGGCTGTTTAGGAGCTTTTATGGTGGTATCGTTTTATGTTCGGGGCATGGTCTCTTTTGGAGCGTTGACAGCAGCTATGCTTGCTACCAGCGGGGACGCTTCTTTCGTTATGTTCGGGCTGTTTCCTAAGCAAGCCCTTTTTATACACGTTTTACTATTTTTAGTGGGTATTTGCGGCGCTTTCCTTGTAGATAAAATGATAAAGTATTTTAAGTGGCGCGACCCTTGTGAATGCGGTGCGTGTAGCCTCCATATAGAAGACCACCGGTATTCCATAGGAATAAGAGAAGTATTTACGGTTTTTAAAAAATTATCGTTTAACCGGTTTTTGTTAATTTCTTTGTTCGTTTTCTTTCTTTATACCTTTGTTAGCGGCGCTTTAGGCCCTGATCAGTGGGGGTGGGAGAGGTTGAGTTTTGTATCTTTAATGGGCGTGGCTTTATTCATTGTAAGTACAGTTTCAGAACATTATTTGCATGAGCATATCTGGGAACACATAGTAAAAAAGCATCTCTGGCGCATACTTTTATGGAGTTTTTTTGCTTTTTTGTTAATAGAAGTAGGGTTGGCATTTTTTAATTTAGAAGTGTTTGTGAAAAACCATCTGGTTTATGTGTTGCTTATCGCCGCGATAGTAGGGTTAATACCTGACAGCGGGCCGCAGTTGATTTTTGTTGTAATGTTTTTTAAAGGAATAATTCCATTTTCAGTATTACTTACTTCTTGTATAGTTGGAGATGGACATGGTATAATCCCTTTACTTTCTCATAGCGTGAAAGCAGGTGTTTGGGTAAAATTGTTTAACCTTGCAATAGGGTTAATCGTTGGGTATGCGCTTTATCTTATGGGTGTTTAATTATGGTTAATTTAACTAAACTAAATACGGGTAAATCTGCTAAAGTAATAAGTGTAGAAGGTACCACGAATTTAAAGAGCCGCCTGCATAATCTGGGGGTAAAAGAAGGTATGATAGTAAAGAAAGTAACCGGCGCCTCCCAAAGAGGGCCGGTAGTTATAAGGCTTGGCCGGCTGCAAGTTGCTTTAGGCAGTGTTATGGCTTCAAAAGTAATGGTAGAACCCCTTTAATATGAAGATACTTTTAATAGGGAATCCCAACGTCGGTAAAAGCGTAATTTTTTCCCGCCTTACAGGAGCAAAAGTAATTGCTTCCAATTATCCCGGGACAACCGTTGAGGTTAAAAAAGGATTTATGCGCTTTTTTGATATAAAGGCAGAAGTGATTGATGTCCCCGGCACTTATAGTTTAGAGCCCACTTACAAAGTTGAAAAAGTAGCTGTAAAACTTATTGAAGAATCAGATTTGATTATCAATGTCGTTGATGCTACTAATTTAGAAAGGAACCTGCATCTGACGTTGGAGTTAATCAGGAAAGTGAATAAACCTATAATTGTTGTTTTGAATATGTGGGATGAAACAAAGCATTTAGGTATAGAAATAGATTTGGGCAAGTTGCAGGAATTGTTAGAGGTGCCTGTAGTAGCAACCTGCGCCTTAACCGGGGAAGGGATTAAAGAGTTAGTTTATAAGATAAATGAAGCTAGACAGTCGCCTTTGAAATATTCGCAATCTCCTTTGTGGAATGAAATTGGAGATATAATTGAAGGTGTCCAGAAACTTCATCACCGTCATCATACATTTTTAGATGTTTTGCAGGATTTGAGTATAAAATCACCGTTCTCCTTTATTATTGGGTTAGGAGTAATTGTGGTTTCTTTTTTTATAATTAGAGGTATTGGAGAAGGCCTGATTAACTATGTTTTTGACCCTTTTTTTAAGAATATATATAAGCCTTTAATTTTACAGGTTAGTAGTGCCTTACAGGGACTACCCTTTTTACATAGCGTCCTTATCGGAAAGTTGGTGGCAGGCTCAATAGATTACAGCCGCTCTTTTGGTTTGCTTACCGCAGGGTTCTACGTGCCTTTTGGTATGGTGCTGCCTTACGTATTCAGTTTTTATTTCATATTGAGTTTACTTGAAGACTGGGGGTATTTACCGCGGCTGGCGGTTCTCGCTGACAGGTTTTTTCATCGCTTAGGGTTGCACGGGTATGCTATCATTCCTATGATTTTAGGGTTAGGGTGTAATGTCCCCGGCGCATTAGCTGTGAGGTTGTTTGAAGAGAGGCGTGAGAAGTTTATTGCCGCAACATTGATGGCAATTGCTGTTCCCTGTATGGCGCAGACAGCAATGATTATCGGGTTGTTAGGAAGGTTTGGAGGGCAATACGTATTTATTGTTTTCTTTGTCCTTTTTTGTTTGTTGCAAATTTTAGGAACGCTTATGAATAAGTTCTTAGGGGGCCAAAGCCCTGAGATTTTGATAGAGATACCTCCTTATCGAGTTCCTCATATCGGCAGTATTTTAAAAAAATTATGGATGAGAATCAGCTGGTTCCTGAAAGAAGCAATTCCTTTGGTTTTAGGCGGCATCTTACTTGTTAATATACTTTACTTTTTTAAAGTTATTGATTTTTTTGCTGACATATTTGCGCCGGTAATAACTAAACTATGGGGGCTTCCCAAAGAGGTAATAGGCGCTTTAATTGTGGGGTTTTTAAGAAAAGACGTTGCCGTGGGGATGCTGCGGCCGTTGAACCTTTCATTAAGGCAGATGATTGTGGGAGCTACTATTTTATCAATATATTTTCCCTGCGCGGCAACGTTCGTTGTTTTATTCCGGGAGTTAGGAATAAAGGATATGGTAAAGTCAGTTCTTATTATGGTGACTACCACAATAGTTGTGGGGTCAATTTTAAATCTAATTCTTTCATTATGGGGGGTGTGATGAAGATAGGTATAAAAATATCAGTAATTGTTTGTTTGGCAGTTTTAACCGGGTGCGTAGGCTTGAGAGATTATACTTTTAGAAAGAATGGAGCCGTTGGTTTAAGATTAAAACAAGAGATAGGGGAGGGCTTGAAAGAAGGCAAAGACTATTATGTAGATAGGGACGGAGTGTATTTTGTTATACATGATACCAAAGATGAGATTCTTAAAAAGTTCGGCCTTCCGGATAAAAGAGAAAAAACTGTGGAAGGTTATGACTGCTGGGTGTATAACAGCAGGAAGTTAAAACTCTTTTTTAAGGAAGATTATTTAGAAGACTGGCAAGAAATATAGTAGGGACAGGCCTTGTGACCGAAGGGAATCCCGAGTATGTCCGAGGGGCGCCTGTCCGTTATAAGAAATCAATGGCATTAGAATTAAACAGAGACAAAAGAAGCCAACGTTTTTTCCGTTATCCCGCCGAATACGTAGCCCGGAATATTTTAGGGGATTTCTTAGTTTTAAATAACAAAAAGAATACGCTTATAGCTAGAATAGTTGAAACGGAAAGCTATTTAGGCGTAGATGACGATGCTTCTCACAGTTTTGGCGGTAAGGTTACCCCGCGCAATAAAATTATGTACGAAGAGGGAGGCCTAATTTATGTATATCTTATCTATGGAAAGTTTTATTGTTTTAACATTGTTGTTTCCAAAAAAAATGTGCCAGAAGCTGTATTTATAAGAGCGGTTGAGCCCCTAGAAGGCATAGATGAGATGAAGCGTAATAGAGGTGTGTCGGATTTAAAGAAGGTAACTTCCGGGCCTTGCCGTTGGACGCAGGCTTTTGGAATAAATAAGCAGTTTTTAGGCAGGAGTATTGTTTCTGATGAGATATTCGTTGCCCGTAATTTTTCTAAAAAGTTTGATATAGTTAAGGCTAAGAGAATAGGTGTTGAATATGCTACTAATTCCAAAGATATGCTTTTAAGATTTTATATCAGAGATAACCCCTTTATTTCCAAGAGATAGTTCTTTGTTTAATTGCCTCACATAATTTTTGATTTCCCAGAAGTCTTTTATTTTGTCTTGCTGGAAAGACCCAAATACCGAATTGTTATGTGAGAGCGGTTCATTGAAATTATCTTTGTAATTTTGGAATATTTTAGTTTTGGGGACAGGGGAAAATTCAGCTAATGATACTTTTGCGCCGAGGCAATGTAACATATCAACCTCTTTTTTTAATTCTTCTAAGTTTTGATTAGGGTAGCCCAGCAGTAAGTAAACGCTGAATTCTCCCTTTCTAAACCCGCCTTTTTTCAATAAATTCACGCCTCTTCTTAAATCGGATTTATTTACTTTATCCCCCCACAATTTTTGCAGGTAGGGGTTTAGGGTTTCTAATCCGAAATGAGGGTTTATAAAATTGCTCTTCTTTAAGAGGCAAGCAATATCTTTATCAAGGAATTTCAGGTGCAGAGCGTTGGGAGTATGAAAATGTATGTCTAATTTTAAATTGATTATTTGCCTCAACAGTTGTTTTGCATAGTTGGGCTCATAGAGAAAAGCGTCGTCGTAAAGAATGAAATTCTTTATTCCGCTTTGGTGATATTTGGCGATAAACTCTATGACTTTTTTATGGGGGACTCTAAAAAATCCTGTAAATAGTTCTTTTATGGCGCAATAGCTGCAGTCAAAAGGGCATCCCCAACAAGTGCGCAGGACCACATAGTCTAAAGTGGTGTAAAAGTCTTCGTAGGAAGGAAGCGTTGAGTAAAATTGAGTGTAGTTAAAATCTACGTTTAGTAAGCTAAAAAACTCTTTTAAAGAGGAGTCTTTAAAGACAAAATCGCAACCAGTGGTTTTTTTTGCGTGGCCATAACAAAGAGTAGCGTATGTTCCTCCTAGAATTATTTTGGAAGCGCCAAATTTTGCCCTTAGTATTTTTATCAGGTCTATAATTGCCGGGTACCAGTAAGTCATAGATGAAGTAATTAGGATATAGTCGTAATTAGTCTTTTTGAGGGCGCCTTTTAGCTCATCTATTGATATGCCGTATCTTTTGAAATGACGGGGGATTTGCTTAAAGATAGAGGGTTTTTCTATAATTTGCGCAGGATATTTACCTCGGCCAAAGTCAGCTTTGGTTATCTTTTTATCTAAGCAATCTATGTAATCAACGTTGATACCTTTATTTTTAAGGTAGGTCAGGATTACTAAGAAACCATAGGGTTTTAACCAGAAATCATAGGCGGCAAAGTCGTATATCCAGGGATTTATTGCTAGAATATTCATATTTTGAGACCAAAATCCGGGTTAAATATTATATCAAATATGATATAATAGGGAACTATAATATAAAGCTATCAGTTGCCAATGTTGTGGCAAGGCAGGCAGGTTTAATATGATTAAGGATATTGTAAAAAACACAATAAAAGAGTATGGTTTGTTGAAAAAGAAGGATAAGGTAATGCTGGGAGTTTCCGGCGGTCCTGATTCAGTGTGTTTACTTTATCTGATGCAAGAGCTAAGTAAAGAATACAAACTCAAGCTTGTGTGCGCGCATTTTAACCATAGGCTGCGCCGGGAAGCTGGCGAAGAAGAAGCGTTTGTTAAGAGAATTTGTCAGGATTTAGGAATAAAGTTTATAAGCGAGAAGAAAGACGTTAAGAAGTTTTTTAAGGGGGATTCTCTGGAACAGACCGCGCGCAATTTAAGGTTTGATTTCTTTTTAAGGTGTTTGCGTCAAACTAGGATAAAAAAACTGGCTCTTGCTCACCATAAGGATGATTTAGTGGAGACTATTTTAATGAGAATTATACGCGGCACAGGTTTAAAAGGGTTAAGGGGGTTTTTGCCGAAATCTAAGTTTCGGGGGGCAACTGTTATCAGGCCTTTTATTGGAGTTAATAAAGAAGATATTTTAAAATGGCTACAAAAAAGGGGCCTAGCCTACTGTGTAGATAAAAGCAATTTTGAAGATAAGTTTTTCCGTAATCGGATCAGGCTCAAGCTTATGCCGGTTTTAAAAGATTTAAATCCCTGTGTTTACGATAATTTATATAATTTAGCCTATAACCTTTCTTTAGATTATGATTTTATTTATACTTTTTCATATAATAAGTTTCAGGCGTTAAAAAGAAAAGAGACAAGCAGAGATGTTCGCCTGGATTTAGAAGGCTTAAAACAGTTATCCGAAGCTGTTTTAAATAATGTAATTAGAGCCGCTATTGAAGAGTTAAAAGGAAACCTTCGTAAAATAGAGGGCAGGCATTTATCTGAGATTAGAGA
>CP070797.1:536142-553239 GCA_020343495.1 Candidatus Omnitrophota bacterium
CTACGAACTATAAATAATGATAATTACTACATTAGTTTTTTCCTCCTTTTAACAGTGGTTGCTTGGTTATTCTCTCAGCCTCCGTGGTGGAAAATCGGCCCTTTAAAGATATTTATGCCATCGTTCTTTATGTATAAGATTTTACCGCCATTTAGGGCGTATTGCCGGTTTGGAATTGTGGTTATGCTGGCAGTAGCAGTATTAGCAGGATATGGTTTGAAGTATATTTTAGAGCGGTTTAAAACTAATAGTAAAAAAGTTTTAATGACAAGTTTATTATGCGGGGTAGTTTTGTTTGAGTTCTGGAACTGGCCTCCCTTTAAAGTAATTGATGTGTCAAGAGCTCCGCAGGTATATTATTGGCTTGGAGAACAGAAGGAAGAATTTGCTATAGCAGAATACCCTTTAGATATAGACTTGCCTAATGAGATATATAAATTTTATCAGATATTTCATCATAAACCGATTATTAATGGGACTATTCCGGGAACGGGACCTAATAGAATTGCCAGAACAATAACTAAGTTATCTGAACCTAAAACCGCTGCTACCTTGAAGGGATTAGGTGTAAAATATGTATTAGTTCATCGCGGGAAATATTTGGATACAGAATTGCTGGAGTGGGCCCAAGAGTTAGATAAGATACCGCAGAATAAAGGGCTTAAGTTCGTGAAAGATTTTCTGCCTCAAACATGTCCCTCAGGAACGAAATGTTCTTATAATAGCGGACAAATTGATGTGTATGAAGTGGTTGCAGAACCTGTTTTACCGCAAGAAGTTTTGAGAGATAAAGTTTTATTGAGTAAAGTGAATAAGGTGAAAAATTAATTTATATTAAGAAAAATGAACATACTAGGAATCTCAGCATTTTATCATGATAGCGCGGCCTGCCTTGTGCAGGACGGCAGAATAGCTGCTGCTGCGCAAGAGGAGCGGTTTAGCCGTAAAAAGCACGATTTTTCCTTCCCTAAAGATGCCATTAAGTATTGTTTAGAAAGTAAACAGTTAACGGTTAATGATTTGGATTTCGTTGCTTTTTATGATAAGCCGTTTATCAAGTTTGAGCGGATATTGGAGACCTATTTAGCTTATGCGCCACTGGGAATAAATTCGTTTATTAAGGCAATGCCTTTATGGATGAAACAAAAGTTATGGATGAAAGAGCTTATTAGAAAACAGCTAAAATACAGCGGTAAGATTATTTTCCCCGAACATCATCAGTCTCATGCCTCAAGTGCCTTTTTCCCTTCACCGTATCAGCAAGCGGCGTTTCTTACTATAGATGGCGTAGGTGAATGGGCTACGGCCAGTTTTGGTGTAGGCGCAGATAATAAGATAGATATTAAGTTTGAGATTCATTTCCCTCATTCTTTAGGGTTGCTTTACTCAGCGTTCACCTATTATCTTGGGTTTAGAGTTAACTCCGGTGAGTATAAAGTTATGGGGCTTGCTCCTTATGGTGAGCCAAGATATAAAGATTTGATTCTTTCTAAGCTGATGGATTTAAAAGATGACGGTTCTTTTAAGTTGAACATGAAATATTTTAATTACTGTGCTGGCTTAACGATGACAAATAAAAAGTTTAATAGATTGTTTGGCGCACCACCCCGCCAAAGAGAATCTCGCTTAGAACAGAGGCATATGGATTTAGCCCGGTCTGTTCAGGAAGCGACCGAAGAAGTAATGTTACGCATGGCAAGATATGTTCGTAAACAAACCGGATATAAAAATTTATGCCTTGCCGGCGGAGTTGCTTTAAATTGTGTAGGTAACGGAAGAATTTTACGTGAGGGAATTTTTGACGATGTCTGGATACAGCCGGCAGCAGGAGACGCCGGCGGAGCACTGGGCGCAGCGTTGTTTGTATGGTATCAATATTTAGGGAACGAAAGAGTGATAGATGGCATCAAAGATTCTCAATATGGTAGTTATTTGGGGCCAAGATTTGATAATGCGGATATAGAGACCTATTTAAATGAGAATAATATTTCTTATGTTAGGTTAGGCGATGAAGATATTTCGGAAAAAGTAGCTGATTTGATTGCAGAAGAAAAAGTAGTAGGATGGTTTCAGGGAAGAATGGAGTTTGGCCCGCGGGCATTAGGAAGCAGGTCAATTATAGGCGATGCGCGGTCACCTAAGATGCAGGAAACAATGAATCTTAAGATAAAGTTTCGTGAGAGTTTCCGTCCCTTTGCGCCTTCAGTATTAAGAGAAAAAGTTAAGGAGTATTTTGATTTAGATAAAGATAGCCCATATATGCTTTTAGTGGCGACTGTTAGAAAAGAAAGAAGATGTCAGTTGTCAGCAGAGGAAGATAAGCTTACAGGTATTAGTAAGTTGCAGGTATCGCGTTCGCAAGTTCCGGCAATTACGCATGTTGATTATTCAGCAAGAGTGCAGACAGTAGGTAAGGAAGATAATCCTTTATATCATCAAATGATAACTAGATTCAATGAGAAATATGGCTGTCCGGTGATTATTAACACATCTTTTAATGTGAGGGGTGAGCCGATTGTCTGTACGCCCGAAGATGCTTACAGATGTTTTATGCGCACAAACATGGATTATCTTATTATGGGAAATTTTTTATTGGAAAAAAAAGAGCAAAAACCATTAGATAAAGATATTGATTGGTTAAGAGAGTTTGAGTTAGATTGATAGATAGAAATAAGAGGCGAGAGTTTATGGTTATAGAAGAAATTAAAAGTATCAAGAGTGAGAAAAAAGAACTTTGCCAGTTTGGCATAGTCGTTGGTATTGGTATGGCTTTAATAGGAGGTTCATTTTGGTGGTGGGGGAAAGATTTCTACTTTTATTTTTTTATTATATCAGCAGCATTATTGTTTTTTGGATTAACGGCACCAAAAGTTCTTAAGCCGTTTCAGAAGGTATGGATGAGCGCGGCTATCTTGATGGGGTGGGTTGTGACAAGAGTCATTTTAATCGTTTTTTTCTATTTAGTTATAACTCCTATAGGGTTGTTTATGAGAATAATAGGCAAAGATGTTTTAAATTTAAAAATTGATAAAAATACTGGGAGTTACTGGGTGCCTCAAGAATCTGATAATCTGGATAAGAGTAGATATGAAAACCAGTTCTAAAGGAGGAGAACTTTATGGAGAAACTCGCAATTGTTAAAGAATTATGGCAGTTTTTGAAAGTCCGCAAGAAATGGTGGCTTCTGCCTATAATAGTTACATTATTTCTGTTAGGGTTATTGATATTTGTTTCTCAGGGTTCGGCAGTAGCCCCTTTTATATACACCCTGTTTTAAGTTACTAACTGAATTCTGCTAGATACTTTGTTTTCTGGCAATTTGTGTTGATTTTCCTTCCAGCAGCCATTCTAAAAATTTTCAAAAGAAATCTTCTATATTTTTTTAAATATGATACAATTAAAAAATAAGGAGACAGGATGAAATTGGTTAAAAGAATTATTATAATAATTGTAGCGGTTATCTTAGTTGCTTTTTTATGGGGGCTATATACTAATAGCCTTGGTAACGTTTTAAAATCTCTTTCTTTGGGCGAAGGCAACGATAAACTTGTGTTTGGAATGAATTATGCCGGCTTTATCCCTATAGGCAAAGCTGTTATAGAAAATAAAGGAATACAGAAGTATAAAGGAAAAGATGTTTATTATATAAAGGCGGAAGCAAAATTAGCGGAAATTTTAAACCGTTTCTATAATGTAAAAGTGCAAGCTGAGTCTTTTATTGATAAAAATAAAAAGTATCCCTTAGAATTTAATTATGCTTCACAATTTTATGGAGAAGTAAAGGAAGCAAAACGGTCTTTCTATAACCAGGTTAATCACACTATGACCAGAAACGGCGAAACAAGAATGATTCTGCCTAATACCCAGGACCCGCTTTCAACAATTTATCATCTGATGCGTCAGGATTTTGAGGTGGGCAAAACATTTGATTTAAATATTAATACCAGCCAGAAAAATTACCGTTTTTATGCTGAGGTTTTGAAGAAGAAAGAGTTTGAAATTAAAAATAAAACATACCATCTTTATTTGGTTAAGGGAAGCGTGAGAAGAAGAGATAACAGTTACAGGCATTCTTCGGCATTTAGTATCTGGTTTATGGATAAACCGCAAAAAGTCCCGGTATTAATGAAAACTTTTACCAACGCAGGGTTGATAGAAGGTAAGCTATTGTCGGCAAATTAAGTTAGTTGATAAAATACTTTCCAGGTTTTATTAAAACTATTCCTTATCAAAGACAAAATATAAAAAGCTTCAGTTTAAATTTATATATATGAAGATAGCATTAATTTATAATAAGGACTGTGAATTCACAACCGGCGTCCATATAGAGAAAGTAATAAAAGACGCCGCAATAGACTATACCCATTTCTGGACGAAAGACGCTCATTGTATCCCTGGGGAATTTGATCTTTATTTTAGAATTGACCATGGAGATTATAAATACGATATTCCACAAAACTTGAGGCCGGCAGTTTTTTATGTTATAGATACCCACTTAAAAAAACCTTATAAAAAGATTAAGGGGCAGGTAAGTCATTATGATGTTATTTTCTGCGCTCAGAAAGACGGTTCAGAAAGATTAAGGAGAGAGGCAAGAGTAGATGCTCAGTGGGTTCCTTTAGCGGCAGACCCGCAAATTCATCAGAAGAAAGAAGTTCCTTTAGCATACGATATTGGGTTTGTGGGCAGAGACGCAAAAAAGTTTGCCAGAAAAAGGCATCTCGCGCTTCTCAGAGAAAAATATCCCAACAGTTTTATCGGCACTGCTGATTATAGAAAAATAGGAGATATTTACAGCGCATCAAAAATCGGGTTTAACTCTTCAATTATGAATGATATTAATATGCGCATCTTTGAAATACTGGCGAGCGGTTCCTTTTTGCTGACGAATTACATTAAAGATAACGGGCTGGAGAAGCTTTTTCAGGATAAAAAGCATTTAGTAACTTATAGAAACGATAGCCAACTGTTAGAATTAGTTGAGTACTATCTAAAAAATGAAAAAGAGCGCCAGCGTATTGCTCAGGAAGGTTATGCGTGTGTATTAAATAAACATACTTATTACCATAGGGTACAGAGTATGTTTAATTATATAGCGTTTAAGTTTGGAATAAAATATAATAGGTTAAGGATTTAATTATGAGCAGAAAGAAAAAGAAGAATAAGAGGGATGAGTTCTTAGCTATGGTGCCGGAGGGAGCAAAAAGAATCCTTGATTTAGGATGTGGTGACGGCCGGTTAGGAAGTATGTTAAAAATTAAAGAAAGAGAAGTCGTTGGTATTGAAAAGAATGATATGTTATGTGAAGCGGCAGCCGAGAAGTTAGACAGAGTGTTCTCTGTTGATATGGAGAATTTCGTTTTGCCTTATCCGAAAGAATATTTTGACTGTATTCTTTGCGCTGATGTGCTGGAACACCTTATTGAACCTCTTGTTTTTTTGGAAAAATGTAAAGAGTATTTAAGTGAGGATGGCTTTATACTTGCCAGCATACCCAATATCAGGTATTACAAAGTTATTGGGAACTTAATCTTTTCTGGAACTTGGGATTATATGGAGCAGGGCATACTGGACAGGACGCATTTAAGGTTTTTTACTTTAATAAACATAAAAGAGTTGTTTATTGATGCCGGTTATGAGATTATTGACATAAAACGCAATATTGTTGCGGCAAGCCTGATGCGCTTCTTAAACCGCGCCAGTTTCGGCAGATTAAAAGAATTCCTTACGTATCAGTATTATATAAAAGCAGAGAAATCCGGCGTCAAGATACCAGTTAAAAAACGAAAAACTTGCCAGTTTTAATAATTTTTATAGAGTAAGGCGTATATGAAATATAATTGTGATGTCGTTGTATTAAGCTTTAACCGCATGGATGTTACAAGGCAGTTTGTGGATAGTTTTTTAGCTAACACAGAATATCCTTGTCGTCTTATTATGATTGATAACGGCTCTGGTGACGGAACAAAAGAATACCTTTGCACATTACAAAGCACAGATAACTGTATTATTAAAGTTGTTTTAAATCGCGAGAATAGAGGTTTTATCCGCGGCATGAACCAGGGCATAGAATTATCCCATGCACCCTATGTATGTTTAGCCAACAATGATTTAATTTTTACAAAGGGGTGGTTAAGCGAGGCTATTTCTGTTCTCCAGAAGAACAGCCGCATAGGCTTGCTGAATCCTAACAGCAACAATTTAGGCCTGCAGCCGCGATCACAGGCAAATTTAGAGACCTTAGCACAGGATTTGCGTAGTAACCACAGGGGTGAGTTTGTTGAGATGCCTTTCTGTATCGGGTTTTGTATGGTTACAAAGAGAGAAGTTATTGATAAAGTCGCAGGTTACAGTGAAGAGTTTTATCCTATGTTTTTTGAAGATACCGATTATTCTATGAAAGTAAAAGAGGCCGGATACTTGACAGGCGTAGCAAAATCTTCTTACGTTTATCACTTAGAGCATGCTTCTATGAAACAGATTGGCTCCAGAAAAGAGAGTATTTTTAAGGAGAGTAAAGAAAAATGTGATAAGAAGTGGGG
The DNA here is from genome assembly GCA_020343495.1 of Candidatus Omnitrophota bacterium. Classification (GTDB taxonomy): domain Bacteria; phylum Omnitrophota; class Gorgyraeia; order Duberdicusellales; family 4484-171; genus JAHISK01. Next base: position 542,685 of record CP070797.1, read on the forward strand.
TAAAATTTTAAGGATTGCCTGGATTGCAGATGGTTATAAGGAAGTATCTTCTCTTCTTCCTGAAGCTGTAGAGTTAGCAAGAAGGGGTAATTATGTGTGGGTTTTTGTCAGGGGTCGGAATCTAGACCGCAGCCGTGTATTTAAAGAAGGCGGGTTATTTGAGCATAGCGGGGTAAATTTTGTCGTTTTTCATACTATTTTTGACTTATTATGGAAGATTTTGAAGAAAAAGAAACGTTATGACGTAGTTATCGGCGCATCAGAACTTACCAGGTGCATTTTTTCAAGATTAGGGTATAATGTTTTGGAAAAAGTAGATTTTGCTGAAATTAACAGGATAAAAAAGGTGGTATAAGTATGAAAGGGATAATTTTAGCCGGAGGCCAGGCAACCAGGCTGTACCCTATTACAAGAGGGGTCAGTAAGCAGTTATTGCCTGTATATGATAAGCCCCTCATTTACTACTCATTATCGGTGTTAATGCTTGCAGGGATTCGTGATATTTTAGTGATTTCTACGCCGCAGGATACCCCCCGGTTTAAAGATGTTTTAGGTGATGGAGCTGATTTAGGGATAAATATTTCTTATGCGGTTCAAGAGAGGCCCGCCGGTATTGCCCAGGCTTTTATAATCGGGCAAGATTTTATCGGCTCAAGCAGCGTAAGTTTGATTTTAGGTGATAACATATTCTACGGCCATGATTTAACAGAAACTTTAAGAGACGCGGCAGTTTTAAATGACGGTGCGGTTATTTTTGGGTACTACGTAAAAGACCCCCAGCGTTACGGAGTTATTGAGTTTGATAGCAGCCATAGTGTTATTTCTATTGAGGAGAAGCCTAAAGCTCCCAAATCAAGGTGGGTTGTTACCGGGCTTTACTTTTACGATAACGAGGTTATTAATATCGCCAGGAGCCTTAAGCCATCAGCAAGAGGAGAATTAGAAATTACCGACGTTAATTGTCATTATTTACATAAGAAAAAACTGAAAGTAAAGTTGTTAGACAGAGGCTATGCCTGGCTTGATACAGGCACTCCTGATGCGTTGATAGACGCTGCTATGTTTATTAAAACAATAGAAGACCGCCAGGGCCTAAAAGTGGGATGTATTGAAGAGATTGCTTATAAAATGGGCTATATTGATAGAATGAAGTTAAATGCGTTAATAAAAACAATAAATACCAATTACGGCCAATATTTAAAGGAAATCATTAAAGATGGACAGTAAAATTCTTATCTTAGGGGGCGGGTTTATAGGAAGCCGCCTCACAGAGGCTTTTGAGTGCGATATATCAAATAGACGGATAAACTCATTTAGCGATGCCCAAGATGAAATTAAAAAATACCGGCCGCAAATTATTATAAACTGTATCGGATACACCGGCCAGCGCAACGTAGATGATTGCGAGCAAGATATAGATAACACGTTGTCTGCCAATACCTTTATTCCTGTTATGCTGGCAGAAATTGCTTTAAGAAACAACATTAAGTTTATTCATATCAGCAGCGGCTGTATTTTTCATTACGATTACGGTAAGAATCAGCCTATATCCGAAGATAAACAGCCGGATTATTTTGATTTGTTTTACAGCAGAAGCAAAATTTATGCTGAACGGGCATTAGATGTTTTAGCCAACAGGTTTAATCTTTTAACCGTGCGCATCAGGGTTCCTTTGGACAGCCGGCCCCATCCTAAGAATGTCCTTACCAAACTCATTAAGTATAAGAAAATTATTGATATGCCCAATTCAGTTACGTATATTCCCGATTTCATAAAAGCACTGAAGCATTTAATAAACATAGATGCAAAAGGTCTTTATAATGTTGTTAATAAAGGGGCGTTAAGATACCCGTCGCTTATAGAAGTATATAAAAAATATGTGCCTGATTTTGAATGTAAGGTTATTGATTACAGCGAACTTAATATGGATAGGACTAATTTGGTTTTATCAACGGATAAGTTAGAGAAAAGCGGGTTTAAAATGAGAGACATAAATGAGGTATTGGAAGAATGCGTAAAAGATTACATAAAGTACTAATAACCGGCGGCGCCGGGTTTATCGGCAGCGAGTTTGTAAGGCTGGCAGTTAGTAAAGGCTATAATGTAGCTGTCGTTGATAAACTCACCTATGCCGCAGATTTAGCCCGTCTTGAGTCAGTAAGAGGCAAGATCACATTTTATAAGGCAGATATTTGTAATAAGAGTAAGATTGATTCAATTTTTAAAAGAGAGAAACCGGCTGTTTTAGTCCATTTTGCCGCAGAAACCCATGTTGACAGGAGCATTCAAAATGCATCTAGTTTTCTGGACACAAATGTTAGAGGCACGCACATTTTGTTAGAGGCAGCGCGAAAACATAGAATTCATAAGTTCGTGCATATTTCAACTGACGAGGTCTATGGAGAGATAAAAAAAGGAAAATTTGATGAAGCAAGCAGTTTAAATCCCGGCAATCCTTATTCGGTATCAAAAGCATCGGCGGATTTGCTTATTAAGGCATACGTAAGAACGTATAATTTTCCTGCCATGATTGTGCGGCCGTCAAATAATTATGGGTTGTGGCAGTATCCGGAGAAACTGCTTCCGGTAGTTATTTTTAAAGCGCTAATCAATGAGAGAGTTCCTGTTTATGGGCAAGGCAAGAATAAAAGAGAATGGCTTTATGTTAAAGATTGCGCGCAGGCAATACTAACTGTAACGAAGAAGGGCAAACTAGGAGAGATTTATAATTTAGGAAGCGGCTACCAGAAGCGTAATATTGATACAGTAAAGCAGGTTATTAAAATGTTAGGAAAAGACTGCCAGCTTATCCAGTTTGTTGAGGATAGGCCTGGCCATGATTTCAGGTATGCTTTAGATTCTTCAAAGATATCTAAGTTAGGGTGGAAGCCAAATTTTGATTTTGAAGACGGCATTAAAGAAACAGTTGGCTGGTATAGTAAGAATGTAGACTGGTTAGCTGGCAAACGTAAGATGTTAGAGAGGTACTGGAGCAAAGTCTATTTCCCTATATCATAGGTGCTGGCTGTGCCTGCGGCTTTTGGAATATATAAAAAAACATATGAATATTTTAGGTATAGGGCCTTCGATGTTTCACGACCCTGCTGCTGCTTTGATTGTAGATGCAAGAGTAGTTGCTGCAGCAGAAGAGGAGCGTTTCATAAGAGAAAAACACGCTACAAATAAGCTGCCCCTAAGTGCCATACGGTATTGTTTAGATTTTGCCGGTATAAGAGCCTCGGACATTGATTTTATAGCTTTTCCCTGGTCATCAGCAGCTTACCACAGGTATAAGTATAAATATTTTAAGAGGAAGTTCTCCGGCAGCCCTGACCGCGCTATAAAGGCAATAATAAAGTCCCGCAGGATATGCCGTGACAAAGATAACATTGTCAAAGAAGTATGTAGTAAGTTAGGCGTAAACTTTGCCCGCAATAAGATTATGTTTGTAGAGCACCATCTTGCCCACGCTGCAAGCAGCTATTACTTTTCCGGTATGAAAGAAGCAGCTATACTTTCTATGGATGGCAGCGGGGAGTTTACCGCTACTTTGTTAGCTAAAGCAGAAAAAGGCAAAATCGTTCCTATAAAAGAGATATGCGTTCCCGATTCCTTAGGATTGTTTTATTCTACTTTGACGGAATATTTAGGGTTTAAGAGTAACAACGGTGAGTATAAAGTTATGGGTATGGCGCCGTACGGAGATCCTTGCAAAGTTAATTTAGATGGCGTAGTTACCTGGGACGATAAGAGAGGAGTGTATAGATGTAATGATAAGTATGTTTGGGTAAACAGGCGCCTGCGGTTTAGGCCTGATAAGATGTATTCAAAGTTGCTGGTAGAAGAGTTCGGGTTACCCCGAGCAGGCGACTGTTTAGATGAGCCGTACACACATATAGCAGCGGCAACGCAGAAGAAATTAGAAGATATAACAGTGAAGTTGGTTGATAACTATTTAAAAGAGGAGTTGTTGGAGCACGGGAACCTTTGTTTTGCCGGCGGGTGCGCTTTAAATGTTGCTTTAAACAGAAAGTTACTTGAGCTTCCTTACATAAAGAATTTATGGGTACAGCCTGCCTCCCACGATGCCGGAGCTTCTCTAGGAGCAGCAGCTTATTTAGCTAAACAGCGGGGAGGAAAAATAGAGCCAATGACGCATGTTTATTTAGGACCGCAGTTTAACGATGCCCAGGTAGAGAAAGAACTCAAACTTTCAGGGTTCAGTTATAGCCGCCAAGATGACATTTGCCAGGCAGCAGCGGATTTGTTAGTTAACGGAGAAATTGTTGGTTGGTTTCAGGGGCGCATGGAGTGGGGGCCGCGTGCATTAGGCAATAGAAGTATATTAGGCAACCCAGCTATACGAGGAACAGCCGACAGAATTAACGCAATTATTAAGTTTAGGGAGAAGTGGCGTCCCTTTTGCCCGTCTATTTTAAAAGAGAAAGCGCAGGAGATTTTAAGTTCTCCTCATCCGGCGCCGTTTATGACGATTGCTTTTAAAGTTAAGGCGCAATGGAAAGATAAAATTCCAGAAGTTGTCCACGTAGATGGCACATTAAGGCCGCAGGTAGTGGATAAGGATATAAATTCTAAGTTTCACAGCGTTATAGAGAAGTTCTACCGTAAGAGCGGCATGCCGGTTGTGATAAACACCTCTTTAAATAGGAGGGGAGAGCCGCTTGTCTGCAGCCCTGCTGATGCGTTAAATATGTTTCGTGAAAGCGGGTTAGAATTTCTTGCTATAGGAGATTTTTTAATTAAAAAAAACTAAAACCAGCAAAATTCCTTTCGTTAGAGGTATTATATGAAAAACATAAATTTTTTTGATATGGTTAGTAATATAGAAAAAGTTTATACTGTCCTTGAGTTAAATGATACGGTAAAAGGCCTAATAAGAGAACAGTTCCCTGACTATATCTGGGTGTGCGGCGAAATTCAGGATTTAAGGGAACGGCTGCACATAAATTTTAATTTAGTGCAGAAACAAGAATTCGGAAACCAGATCATTGCCCAGACAAAGGCAGTTATCTTTGCCAACGTCAAACCGCAAATTTTGCGGCGCATAAAGCAGGCAGGTTCTGATTTTCAGTTAAAGCCTGATATTGAAGTAAAACTTCTTTGCCGGGTGGACTTATATTCTAAAACCGGTCAGTTCAGTTTAACGGTTTTTGATATTGACCCTGTCTATACTTTAGGTAAAATTGCCCAGAACCGCCAGCGCATAATAGAGGAGCTGCGCAAAGCTGGCCTGCTGGATAAAAATAAAGAGAAAGAGCTCCCTGTTTTGCCTTTAAGAATTGGCCTAATTACTGCTTATAATTGTGCGGCATATCACGATTTCATTAATGAATTGAAAATAAGTAATTACGGGTTTAAGGTTTTTGTTTTTGATTCTTACATGCAGGGCCGTTACGTGGAAGATAACGTTGTGGCAGCGCTGAAGTATTTCAGTGAGTTTTCTGTTGACGATTTAGACGTTGTTGTCATAACCAGAGGGGGCGGCTCCACGGCTGATTTAAGTTTTTTTGACAGTAAAAAAATAGCGCAGACGATAGCTTCTATGAAGTTCGCGGTTATTGCTGCTTTAGGCCACCACATTAATGTTACTATTACGGATATGGTAGCTAACCTTTCTGTAAAGACGCCGACAGCTGCGGCAAAATTTCTTCTGGATAAAGTAACCCGATTTTTGGCGGATTTAGATTATTTAGAGGAGAGTATACTTAAAAAAACGCAAAGGCTGATATTAGATAACAGCAAGAGTTTAGAAACAACGGCAGTGAAACTGGAGTCAGCTATTACCAGGTATTTTCGGGAACATAAAGAGCAGCTTTTAAGCAGTAAACTCCATATTCGGCGGTTAGTTGATATGTCTTTGGCGCAGAAGAAGACAGATATAAAAAGGCATTTTGTAGATTTAGGAACGCATCTACATAAAATTTTTAGGCATTCCAAAGATAAGTTAAGGCATAGCGATGAAAAAATAAAGCTTCTTAATCCCAAAAACATTTTAAGAAGAGGCTATTCCATAACTTTAAGAGGCGCTAAAGCCCTCAAAAGTATTGATAATATTGAAATAAAAGAAATTATTGAAACGGTTTTATATAATGGTAGGATAATATCGCAAGTGAAAGATAAATCTAAGGATTAAGTAAAGAAGCGGGAAAGGAGCCGGTTATGAGTAAAAAGAGCATAAAGTACAGTCAGGCGAGGGATGAATTAAATAAGATTCTGCAAGATTTAGAGTCCGAGAGAATAGACGTTGACGAAGTTTCTATAAAGGTGAGCAGAGCCATAGAACTTATTAAACTGTGCCGTCAGAAAATTGATAAAACAGAGCTTCAAGTAAATAAAATCGTTAAAGAGTTTGAGGAAGACATAAAATGAAGCTGGGTTATCTGGTTGCTGATAAAAGCAAGGTTTCTATTCTTGAGATATCGCTGTGTTTTGTATTGTTCTTTTTTCTATTGATTCGCGGCACCTACAGAGGAGTACTTCTGCCGATAATGTTGTTTGCTTTACCGCACCTTCTGCTCTATGCATACGCATTGATTAATAGGAACATTGGAAGGGATACCTTCAATAAACTTATTTTTGTATCGTTTTGTATATTTTACATAGGCATAAAATTGTATAGGGGTATGGATTGTATAGGGCATGAAGGTGACAGGGACGACGCTTTATACCAGTCGGTAAAGCATTTTTTGAATGGTGAATATCCCTATAAAGAGTTTACCTTTCTACATCATGTTATTCATACCGGGCCCAGTTCCGTTCTATTATCGTTGCCGTTCGTTAAGCTTTTTAACAGTATTCAGGTAGTATCTGCGGCGGCAATTTTATTTCTCGTTACATATTTATGGAGATACGCCGAGAAGATAAGCAAAGTGCCGATTTTATCGTTAGCTTTAACGGTTATGATTATGACGCCTTTTTCTAACTTTAATTTCTGGGAATCGGGAGAAGAACTTTTATATGGATTACCTTTTTTATATTTAGCCGTTATCATGTTTTTTAGTAAAAGAATAAAACAAGATTTCATAAAAGATATGCTTATTGGTATATTCCTTGGTATAAGCTTACTGGTACGGATGACTTACGCTTTTCCCGGCGTTGTTATCTTATGTTTTGTTTTGTTCAATAAAGGAATAAAGAATTTTATTTTTACACTAATAAGCCTCATCGTTACTATTCTTATTATTTGTTTTCCTTTTGCCGTTATGGATCATAAACATTTTATTTCGCATATCTTGGTAACGTGGTTTGCCGCAGATGTTTCGTTTATAGGACAAAATGTATTATTCTTTGCTGCATTTATTGTCCTAATGTACTATTATACAATAAGTAAATGGCCGTTAAAAAATCAGGTTCATATATTGATCGGTGTAAGTCTGTTTATAGGTTATATTGCCACAGGTTATATCTCATTGCCGTGGCATGTGTTGTATTGGGCGATTCCATTTATGATTACGTTTCCATATCTATATAGTAAAAGGGGGAAAGATTTATGTCATTAACTCTAAGAATGGCGATGTTAATAGGGATTTTGTTTGGCATTCTGTATGTGATAGTTTCTATCTTTATGAAAGCCATGGGAGTAACCAGCTTTTATATGTACGTGGTTTTTGCTTTTGTTATTATGTTTATTCAGTATTTTATAGGCCCTAAAATCGTAGAAATGACTATGCGTATACGGTATATAAAGAAGCAAGATTATCCCTGGTTGTATGATATGGTCGCTGACTTATCTCACCGGGCAAAAATCCCTATGCCTAAGATAGGAATATCAGCTATGGCTGTTCCTAATGCTTTTGCCTTTGGCCGTAGTTTAGCTGACGGCAGAGTGTGCGTTACATCTGCTATTATGCAGCTTCTTGACAGAGATGAGTTGAAAGCCGTAATAGGCCACGAAATTTCTCATCTTAAGAATAGAGACGTTCTTTTTATTACGTTTCTTTCGGTGATTCCCTTAATTCTTTACCGTTTATTTTTTCATCTGATGTTTTTCGGGTCTTTTTCAAGAAGAAGAGAAGGAGGCGCTTACACGGTGCTGCTGGCGCTGGCAGCTTTTATCTTTTATTTTATCACTAACCTTTTAGTGTTATACGCTTCCCGCATCAGAGAATATTTCGCTGATAGAGGCTCAATTGCTTTGGGGAATTCGCCTTCGGCTTTAGCTACAGCCCTTTATAAGTTAGTTTACGGAGCCGCCCGCGTTCCTAAAGAGAAGTTAAGAGAAATGGAAGGCTTGAAAGCTTTTTTTCTTAACGATGTTTCCAAGGCAAGGACCGAGATACGGGATTTAGCCCAGTTAGATTTAGACAGAAGCGGCACTATTGACCCTGATGAGTTGAGGGTGTTACGAAGCAAAGAAATAAAGCTTGCCACCGGAGATAAACTAATGGAGATCTTAAGCACGCACCCTAACATGCTTAAAAGAATAAAACATCTTTCCCAGTGCGGCAGAGGAATTCATTAATTAGATTAAAGTTTAAGGAGAGGAGAAGTGCGGCTAGAGGCAGTAGATTCAAATATTTATGATGCAGATTATTACTTGAAGGATGGTTATGGTGGGGATATTAACCGGTTTATTGGATCTCTGGATAAACCCAGCCCTTTAGTTGATTACCCAATAGAAGTGGCTAATTTGCGTAAGGGAGAGAGAGTCTTAGATGTTGGCTGTGGGATAGGTAGGCTCCTTTATGCCTGTGCAAAGATAGGCTGTATTGTTGAGGGGTATGATTATAGTCAAGATGCGTTAGATATTGCCGGCAAAGCCATTGATACGTTACCGCAAGATTTGAAGAAAAACACCCGCCTGAAGAAAGACGATGTAAAGAATATACCCGACGTTAAGAAGTACGATGTGATTTTTATGTGCGACATTGTTGAGCATTTATACGATTGGGAATTAAAATTATTATTCAATAAACTAAAAGAGTTGTTGCAGCCAAATACAGGGCGCCTCATAATCCATACAGCGCCTAACCGGTGGTACATAAACTTTATTTTTCCTTTAAAAAGGATTTTAAACCTTCCCAAAACCCTAAAGAAAAAAAAGGGTATTTTTTATAAACGCAGCAAATACTTTTATGACGAGTCAATGCACGTTAACGAGCAGACGCCGTTTAGTTTACGCCGGCACCTTAAAGGTTTTTATGCTAAAGTCTGGTGCCAGGACGGCTCTTCAAACTTAATCTCTATTTTGACGAAGAAACTTTGCGGCTGTGACATCTGGGCTGTGGCAAGAGTAAAAAAGCCAAAGATATCTAATCCCGCCGGATAATAGTCCCAATTTATAGCTTTTAAGCATTGGATTCTTCGTGTAATAAGTTTTTATTGACTTTAAAGTATTTTCTGATAAGATAGGTTTAATTATTGAGGTATTTTGACGTATTCTCCTGCAATCCCCTGTTGATACAGTGGTTAGGAAAATCCTGTCCTTTTATCTGAAAATAAGCTAAATTCAGGTGTTTTTTGAGGGCAGATTGTAATTGACAGGTAGTCATAGAGGAGGTAGTATATTATAATATGATGACGAAGGATAAGAAAAAGAAGATAATTGAGAAATTTAAAGGGCATCCTGCGGATACAGGGTCTACTTCTGTGCAGATAGCATTGCTTAGCGAGCGTATTGCTTATTTAACCGAGCATCTTAAGGGCCATAAAAAGGATTTCCATTCTCGCCGCGGGCTCCTAATGCTTGTCGGCAGACGGCGTAGGCTCCTTAGCTATTACAAGAAAGAAGATCCTGAAGGGTATAAAGAACTTATAAAGGAGCTAAAGCTTAATAAATAATAATAATGATTTCATTTACACTTTCCAATATAGGGAAAAATCCTATAACTTTTTCCACGGGCGATTTAGCAAAACAGGCTAATGGCAGTGTTTCTGTTTCTTACGGGGATACTGTAATTTTAGCTACTGCCTGTATGTCTAAAGAGCCAAAGAAAGACGCAGGGTTCCTGCCGTTATATGTAGATTACCAAGAAAGAACCTATGCTATGGGTAAAATCCCCGGCGGTTTTTTCAAGAGAGAAGGAAGACCTAAGGATATAGAGATACTTTCCGCCCGCTTAATAGATAGGCCGATAAGGCCGCTTTTCCCTAAAGGGTTAACAAACGAAATTCAGATAGTTGCCATGGTTTTATCAAGCGACGGCAAGAATGACCCTGATATTTTAGCTATTAACGGCGCCAGCTGCGCATTGGCAATTTCTGATATTCCTTTCAATGGCCCTATAGGTGCGGTTAGAGTTGTGCAGATAGGAGGCAATTTTATTGTTAATCCCACATACGAAGAGAGGCAGAAGTCTGCAGTAGATTTAGTTGTTGTTGGAAGAGACGATGCCGTTGTAATGCTGGAAGGACAGTTTTGCGAAGTAGATGAGAAAACAGTTTTAGAGGCAGTAAAGTTTGCACAGCCGTTTATAAAAGAGATAATTTCTTTACAGAAGAAGCTCGTAGCTAAAGTTGGGGGAAAGAAAGCCTCTGTTACGTTGACTGAAGAGAACCAGCAATTAAAGAAAGTATTGAAGGATAAATTAGAGCC
>CP070797.1:553339-570287 GCA_020343495.1 Candidatus Omnitrophota bacterium
TCCCCAGGCCCTTATTTTGACGCCGACCAGAGAGTTAGCAGTGCAGGTTGCCGAAGAAATAAATTCTTTAAAAGGCGGTAAGAATTTAGATATTGCCGCAATTTACGGCGGCCAATCTATGGACCAGCAATTACGCAGATTGCATAAAGGTGTGGATATCGTAGTGGGTACCCCCGGACGCGTAAAGGACCATTTATTAAGAAGAACTCTGGATCTTTCGGGTGTAAACTATTTTATTCTCGATGAGGCTGATGAGATGCTTAATATGGGTTTTATTGAAGACGTAGAGGAAATACTTTCCTATGCAAGTAAAGAGAGGAGGGTTTTGCTTTTTTCTGCCACCATACCAAAGCCGATACTTGAACTTGCTAAGAAATATATGAAAAGGTATGAGCTGGTTAAAGCTTCTCAAGATCAATTGACGGTAAGTTTAACCGATCAGATATATTTCGAAGTGAACCATTCGGATAAGTTTGAGGCATTATGCAGGATTATTGATAGTGAAACGGAATTTTACGGTTTAGTGTTTTGCAGAACTAAAATTGATGTGGATGAATTAGCAAGAAAGCTTATCTTTCGCGGTTACGATTCAGATGGTCTTCATGGGGATATTTCTCAAAGCCAGCGCGAACGCATCCTTAATAAATTTAAGCAAAAACGTATTACTATTTTGGTAGCTACTGATGTTGCAGCCAGAGGAATTGATGTCAGCGATTTAACCCATGTTATAAATTTTTCTCTTCCTCAAAACCCCCGGAGTTATGTGCATCGAATTGGCAGAACTGGCAGGGCAGGTAAAACCGGTACAGCTATCACTTTTGTTACTTCCGATGAATATCGGAAGTTAGTAGTTATTAAAAGAGTTACTAAAACTGACATTCGTCGGAAAAAGATCCCTGGTATTGAAGAAGTTATTAGTTCAAAGAAGGTACGGATTAAGAAAAGCATCGATGGTTTAATAGGCTCTAATAGTGCAGAAAAGCATAAATCTTTTGCCAAAGATATTTTGGGTGAAAAGGATCCCGAAAGTATAATATCAGCCTTAATTGAATATTCCTTTGGCGAAGAGCTGGATGAAACTAAGTATTCTAGGATCCGCGAACCCTATGTTGATAAAAAGGGAACAGCTCGACTTTTTGTAGCTAAAGGAAAGGCTGATAAAATGACCCCGCGTAAAATAGTGGATATGGTTAAACGAGTTGCTCAGATAGATCAGAGAAAAATAACTGATGTTGGCGTTTTTGATAAATTCTCATTTATTACTGTATCTTTTAAGGAAGCTGAAATAGTCCTTAATGCCTTCAAAAAAACAAAATCAGGGAAAAAGCCGCTGGTTGAAAGAGCTAAAGATAAGAAAAAGAAAAAAAATAAGGGGTTAACTCCCTTTTCCCGGGGACAATAGGCTTGCTGCGGTTATCTTGCCTTTCCACTTTTAAAAATATATCAAAGTGATAGAATATGCTGATAAAAGAAGGAGACGTTTATATACGGACGTCACTTATTTCTTATATGAACCATACGAAAAAAAACATTTTTTTAACCGGGGCGCCGTCGTCAGGTAAAACCACCGTTATTAAGAAAGTAATTGAACGGTTACCCATCGCTTCTAACGGGTTTTATACCGAGGAGGAAAGGAAAGGAGAAAAAAGAACGGGGTTTTTAATGAAAACTCTTGACGCTAGGACAGGATACCTTGCCCATGAGGATATTAAGTCAGAGTTTGCTGTAAGGCGGTTTGGGGTAAGCATTGAGAACATTGAAACAATTGCCGTGCCTTCAATTGCTCCTGTTGATGACCACGTTATAATACTTGATGAAATCGGTAAGATGGAATGTTTCTCTCCTGTTTTTAAAGAAGCGGCAGTAAAGGCGCTGAATTGCGCGAACATTGTTATAGGGACAATAGCTTTTGGCGGTGATGAGTTTATTCTGGAGATAAAGAAAAGGCAAGATTTAGAAATAATTGAAGTGACTCCTGAAAACAGAGATTCTCTGCCGGATTTAATATTAGAGAAAGTTTCAAGCCTCCTTTAGCTTCACGGGGAAAAGAGAATTTGTAAAAGCTCTTTCCTTTAGGATAATTTATGTTATAAAATAAGGTAATGGTTAGAATATTTATTATTTTGTTATTTATGGGAAGCACGGCAGCAGCAGTTGCCCGGGATATTCTTGTATGGGAAGATTGCGTCCGTGAAGCAAAAGATAATCATCCTGGTTTAATTTCCGCTAAAGAATCTTTGCAGGAAGTCAAAGCCGACAGAGCTGCTGTTATAAGTAATCTTTTGCCCCAGATAAGCAGTTCTGCGAGCCAGGAAACTTCGCGTACCGGTCCCAGTAAAACCAGGCCTGATACGTATGCTTACAGCGTTTCAGGAGAGCAACTGGTGTTTGACGGGTTTAAAATCCCTTACGATATTATATCTGCTACGAAAGATATAAGAGCCCAACAGTACAGTTATAACGTAACTTCTTCTAACGTACGGTTAAATTTAAGGACCGCGTTTGTTCAGTTATTGAAAGAGCAGCGGCTTCTGGAGATTACCGGAGGCATTGAACAGCGCCGTAATCAGAACGTTGAGTTAGTTAAGTTGAGGTACGAGGCAGGAAGAGAACATAAAGGAGCTTTGTTAACGGCGCAGGCAAATTTAGCCCAGGCTGAATTTGAAGTTGCTCAGGCGCGGCGTAACATTTCCGTTAAGCAGCGCCAGCTCCTAAAAGAATTGGGAAGAGAAAAGTTTTCTCCTGTTGAAGTTAAGGGAGCGTTTAGCGTCGATCATTTATTGTATAAAGAAAGGCCCGATTTTGATAAGTTGGCGCAAAACACGCCCTTTTTAAGAGACCTTGTTGAACAGAAAGAGGCTGCGCGGTTTGACTTAAAATCCGCTAAAGCAGATTTGTTTCCTAAAGTGTATGTTACTGGTTCTCTCGGAAAGACAGGCCCTGAGTGGCCGCCGGTTAACGATAAATGGGCAGTCGGCGGCAGGGTTTCTTTTCCGATTTTTGAAGGCGGCAGCCGTATAGCGGATATTTCTAAAGCAAGAGCCGCCTTTAACCAGGCGCAGGCTGATGAAAGGAGCGGTAAGGACAGTGTTCTTTTAACTTTAGAGGAAACCTGGGCACAGTTGCAGGATGCCGTAGATACGGTAAGCGTGAAACAGAAGTTTTTAACCGCCGCCGAAGAACGGGCTAAGATTGCTCAGGCGCAGTATTCCAGCGGACTGGTTTCGTTTGATGACTGGACAATTATTGAAGATGATTTAGTTGACGTTAAGAAATCTTTTCTGGATGCGCAGGCAGATTATTTAGTTAAAGAGGCTACTTGGGTCCAGGCGAAAGGAGGAACTTTAGATGAGTAAAAAAGGCAAGAGAACTCTTATTATTTTAGTTGTAGTGGTTATAGGGATTTTTATGGTATCAAGGGGAAGAAAGAGCAAAGCTAAATATGTCATCAAAGAAGTAACTCCTGTTTACGGCAGTATTTATAGTTTTATTTCAACTACCGGCACGGTCCAGCCGCAGAACCGCCTGGAAATAAAGCCGCAGATTAACGGCAGGATAGAAGAAATTTTAGTTAACGAAGGCCAAAAAGTTAAGGTAGGCCAAACCCTGGCTTGGATGAGTTCAACGGAACGCGCTGCTTTGCTTGACGCTGCCCGTTCTAAAGGAGAAGAAGAACTTAAACGCTGGGAAGATGTTTATAAACCTACGCCGTTAATTGCGCCGATTAACGGAGAAGTTATTGTGCGGGCGGTTGAGCCGGGCCAGACAGTTACTTCCAGCGATGCTGTGATTGTTTTGTCGGACCGCCTTATTGTTAAAGCGCAGGTAGATGAGACTGATATCGGTAAAGTAAGAATTAAACAGGCGGCAATCATTAGTTTAGACGCTTACCCTCACATAAAGGTTAAGGCGGAAGTTGACCATATTTCTTACGAGTCAACGATTGTTAACAACGTTACTATATATGAGGTAGACGTGCTTCCTGAAAAAATCCCTGATGTTTTCCGGTCCGGCATGAGCGCAAATGTAGATATAATTCAGGAAGCAAAAGAAAACGTCTTAACTATACCTTTAGAAGCAGTGGCAGAAGACGAAACCGGAGCATTTGTCTTTGTTCAGAAAAACGGCAACGCTAAAACCGTAAAACAAAAAGTTAAACTCGGTATGTCGGACGATAAAAATGTTGAGGTTATTTCAGGCATTGCCCCGCAGGATAAAATAATAATTCAGGTTAAAAGCTACACTTTTTTAAAGGAGCCAAACCAGTCTGGCAGCCCTTTTTTACCGTTTGGCAGGAGAAGAAGATAACAGTATGATTGAAATAAAAAACGTAACTAAAACTTATAGAACCGGCAAAGTAGGCGTCCAGGCGCTGCGCGGGGTATCTTTAAAAGTTAAGCAGGGCGAGTTTGTTGCTATTATGGGGCCTTCCGGCAGCGGAAAATCTACGCTCCTGCATGTATTGGGATTTTTAGACAGGCCGGATTCAGGCGACTATAAGTTATGGGATAAAGATATAATCAGGCTGACGGACGAACAGTTAGCAGTTTTAAGGAACCGTATCGCCGGGTTTGTTTTTCAGCAGTTTCACCTGCTTAGCCGCGTATCTGCTTTAGAGAATGCCGAGCTTCCTTTAGTTTACGCCGGCAGGCGCCATTTAAAAGAGAAAGCGTTAGATAAGATTAAAGAAGTCAACCTTACCCAGCGCGCGCAGCATCGGCCCAATGAGCTGTCCGGAGGAGAACAGCAGAGGGTAGCTATTGCAAGGGCGTTAGTTAACGAACCGTTAATTATTTTAGCTGACGAACCCACGGGTAATCTTGATACAAAAAGCGAAAAAGAAATTATGTCAATTTTTACGGATTTAAACCGTAAAGGCAAGACGATTATTATGGTTACTCATGAGAAGGAAATTGCCGCTTACGCAGATAGAGTTATTTATATGCGCGACGGTAAAATTATATCCGATGAAAAGAAAAGAGAATCTGTGGCTGCCGGCGAGTTTAAAGAATTATCTTTTGAAGGTATTTTTGATCATGAGCAGCGCCTGTTAAATAAAGTTGAGTTTGTTGAACAACTGCGCCAGGCGGCTAACTCTATAGTTTCTCATAAGATGCGGTCTTTTCTTTCCGTGCTGGGGATATTTATCGGAGTTGCGGCAGTGGTTGCTATGCTTGCATTAGGCCAGGGAGCCAAAGAATCAATTTCTCAGAGGTTAGCTTCCCTGGGGTCAAACCTTTTAAGTGTCAGGCCGGGGTCCCGGCGGTTTCACGGCGTTTCTTTAGAGGCAGGCGCGGTTACCAGGTTTACTTTGAAAGATTCAGACGCAATATCTAAACTGCCGCAGGTAAGAAGAGTGTCGCCGTCGGTAAGAGACAGGGGCCAGGTTGTGTACGGGAATAAAAACTGGAATACTCAAATTCAAGGGACAGGCTCTGATTACGCGGATATGCGGGCATCTGCCCCTATTGCCGGCAGGTTTTTCACAGAAGAAGAACTGCGCATGCGCGAAAAAGTTATTCTCGTTGGGACAACTGTGGCAAGAGAGTTGTTTGGCACAGCCAATCCCGTGGGAGCGGGAATTAAAGTGAACCGGATAAATTTTGAAGTAATCGGAGTCCTACCTGAGAAAGGCGCCTCGCATTGGCATGACCAGGATGATTTAGTTGTTATGCCTATAACCACGGCAATGTACAGGCTTTTAGGCAAGGAGTACGTTGATTCTATTGACGTGGAAGTTAAGGATATGAGTTTAATGCAGGAAGCGCAGGATTCTATAACAGGGCTTGTTGTTAAACGCCACCGCATCAGCGATGATAATAAAGATTCTTTTCAAATTCGTAACATGGCTGAAATTCAGGAAACTCTAGAGAGTACAACCAGAACAATGACCTGGCTCCTGGGTTCAATTGCTGCAATTTCTCTTTTAGTGGGAGGAATAGGCATTATGAACATCATGCTTGTTTCAGTGACTGAACGGACACGCGAGATAGGCTTGCGCAAAGCAATCGGCGCACGCAAGGCCGATATAATGAAACAGTTTCTTATTGAGTCGGTGGTTATGACGTTTAGCGGCGGCATAATCGGCGTTGGTTTCGGGATATTGATAGCGGTGTTACTATCTATTTTTGCGGGATGGGCTACGAAAGTTTTAGCCTCGTCGGTAGTTTTAGCAACACTGTTTTCTATTACCGTAGGCTTAGTATTTGGGCTTTGGCCGGCGCGTAAGGCAGCGCGGCTTAATCCTATTGAAGCGTTACGTTATGAATAGCGCAGTTAATTAAGGAGGGGCGTGATGAAGAAATGGCAGAAAATCCTGATAATAGTTGTAGCAGTAATTTTGGGGCTGGGGATTATAAAAAACCCCGTAGTTAAAACAATTGTTACTGCCGGCGCATCGCATGTTATGGGAGCAAGGGTGCGTATCATGAGTTTTGCTGTGGGAGTGTTTAAGCAGGGCGTGCGTATAAAAGGGTTAAAGGTGTATAACCCTAGAGGTTTCCCCAAAGAAGTTCTTATGGACATTGGGCAGGTAAACGTTAAGTATAAATTGCCGGCGGTATTAAAAGGTAAACTTCATTTGCCGCAAGTAGTCTTTGATTTAAAAGAGCTGGTTGTCATCAAAAACAAAGACGGCAAATTAAATATTGATGCTTTAAGAGTTGTGAAACAGAAAGAAAAGAAGAAAAAAAGCAAAAAAATGGCAATGCAGATTGACGAATTAAGGCTGAATTTAGGAAAGGTTATCGTGAAAGATTACAGCAAAACAGAGCTTCCCGTTGTACTCGGTTATGATATCAACGTTAAGAATAAAGTGTATAAAAATATTAAAAGCGCCCAGCAGTTGGCTGCTCTGGTTATGTTAGAATCTATCGGCCCGGCAGGGTTAAAAGGAGCTGCCGTATATAGTGCGCCAGCACTGTTAGGGGTTGGGCTTTTGCCTGCAGGCGTTGCCGGTGTCCTGGCCAGTAAAGATAGCAGTATCGCCGAATATAGAGTGAGCCGTGAGGCGGCATATAAAAAAGTAGGTAAGCTTATTAAAAGAATCGGCGGAAATGTCCAAGAAGATAAAAAAGATTACTTAATAAAAGCAAAAGTATATGACTCCGACGTTACTGTCAAGTTTTCAAAAGGAAAGAAACGAGGAGTCCGGGTAAAAGTAACGGCGCGTAAACTCGTGGTTCCTAAGCCGGAAGTTGCCGAAGGAATTATGTATCAGATTTCAAAAATATTGAAGTAGAAGGATGCAGAACGACGTTATTATCCGCCAGTGTCAGGAGAAAGATATTAGGGTTCTCAGAAAGATTGCTGTTGACACTGCCTATTTCGGCAGCCCCTGCGAACATTTTTTCCCCGACAGAGAATTGCTGGCAGACCTTATTATGGAGTATTACGTGCGGTATGAGCCAGAACATACCTGGGTGGCAGAGTTTGATGGTAACGTTGTCGGGTATCTTTGTGCCGGGTTTGATGAAGCCAGATATAGCAGGTACATGTTATGGCGGATTCTTCCCAAAGCGTTTATTAAGGCTTTCGGGCGGGGGAAAATATTTAGTAAAAAAACGTTATGGTTAATCTGGTATAATATATACGCCTATTGTTGTAAGCAGGGCCGTCTTACTGCGCTTGATGAGAAAAAATATTCTGTTCATATCCATCAAAACGTTAAAGAAGGGTTTCGTGGCAAAAAAATCGGCAGCCGGTTGGTTGAGTCGTTTCTTGAGTATGTTGATAGCAGGAGGAAGGGTGTGCGTTTTCGCGCCTTGCGCCGGCAAGACGCTTTCTCGTTTTTTGAGCGCTACGGATTCCAGCGGCATGATTGCCGTCGGATGCCTGTTTGGGAGAAATGGTTGGGTAAGGAGCCGTTATACTTTATGGAGTACGTTCGGGATGTAAGATATGATAAAAAGAGTCAGCAGTAAGAAATATTTAGGAAGAAGAATATCACTGACCTTTGATGACGGGCCGGACGTCTATTACACCTTAAAGATTCTTGATATCCTCAGGGCTTTCAGAGTGAAAGCGACTTTTTTCCTTGTGGGTAAAAATGCGCAGAAGCATCCTGATATAGTGAGGCGTATTCATGTTGAAGGCCACGATATCGGTAACCACACTTACAGCCATCCCATGAGCCCTTTTTTTAGAAAAGAGCGAAAAAAAATCATAAAAGAAGAAATTACAAAAACTAATAAAATTATAAAAAATATAATAGGTAGCCGCCCGCTTTTGTTCAGGCCGCCGTTGGCAGTGTGGGATTTATCGGCAAAGGAACTGGTTAGACAAGCAAAAGAATTGAGGCATGTGCCTGTGGGCTGGTCAAAGTCATCGGCTGACTGGTTAGGGATTAAGTTTATCATTAGACACAAATTGTTAAAGAGAGCTAAAAGTGACGGAGATATCTTGTTATTTCACGATGGTGCAGAGAAAACGTTTATGAAAAGGAGAGAAGCAACGGTTCAAATGCTTCCTGAGATTATTAAGAATTGCCGGCAAGAGAAGTTACTTCCTTTACCGTTAACGGAAATTCTAAAAACTAAATAGACGGTTTGGAAAGGAGGGTGAAAAATTTTCATAAAAAGTTCATAAAAGATATTGTAATGGTATTAGCTACAATTGCCAGTTTTTTATCTAACCGCGATGTTAGAACGCGCTTGAGGTATGCAGAGAATGAGTTGGAAGCTATGAAGATAATCAGGGAACATTCGTCAAAATAATAGTATCTTTATTTAGCTTGCAAGAGTAGCTTTTTGCACTTTTTCGCTGATTTCTTTTCCTGCTAAATTCTCCACGATTTTTAGTGCAAACTTAAGCGCTGTGCCCGGGCCGCGGCTTGTTATAACGTTTGCGTCAGTAACTACTGGGTCTTCTTTGTAGATAGTGCCGATACTGAATTTGTCCTCCATACCAGGAAAACACGTTGCAGATTTGTTTTTTAAAATTCCTAAAGGCGCAAGGACTATTGCCGGTGAAGCGCATATAGCAGCAATTATTTTTCCTTCGTGATACATTCTTTTTATAAGAGTGGTTACTTTTTCTGAAGCAGCCAGGTTTGAGGCGCCCGGCATACCGCCCGGCAGTACGCAGGCATCAACCCCCAAAGTTACTTGATTAAGCGTTGTATCAGCCAGTATAACTATCCGGCGGGAACCGGTTACCTTTACGTCATCTAATCCCGTTACAGTTACCTCAATACCTGCTCTTCTTAATATATCTATGCACGTGCACGCTTCAATCTCTTCAAATCCGTCGGCAAGTATAACAATAGCTTTCTTAGACATAATTACCCCCTTTCTTTAGTATAATAATTTTATAGAAAAATATGAACAATATCAATATTAATCTTGCCTCTTGACCTTTGTCCCGTCTATCTAATATAATATTATAGCTATGAATAAATATACTATTTTAATTATTATACTTTTAAGCTTTCTTATTTACGGGAACAGTCTAAATAACGAGTTTGTTTCCGACGATATACCGGCAATTGTCAATAACCCTGTGCTGTCCGATCTTTTTTCCAGATTAGACCCTAATTCTTTTTTATACGCTTTAAATTATGCCGTGGCAGGGCTTAATCCCTGGATTTACCATGTTACGAGTATTATTTTACATATAATAACTTCTATCCTTGTTTTTTTCTTCCTGCGGTTATTCTTTAAGCAGTGGCCTTCTCTCTGGGGCGCTTTAATTTTCACCGTTCACCCCGTACATACCGAAGCAGTTACCTGGATTAGCGGCAGAGGATATGTTCTTTTCTCACTTTTTTTACTGGCGTCTTTTCTTCTTTACGTAAGGGCAACGGCATCTTCTAAATTGAGGGTAGGTGATTTTTTAGGCTCTTTTATTTTCTTTATTTGCGCGGTATATTCTGCTACTGTGGCTTTGTTGTATTTAGGTATGCTGGTGTTGTATGATTTTACTTTTGGTAAGTGGCGGAAGAATTACAAGTATTGGACGGTATTTTTTGCCTTTGGTATTTTTAAGGTATTGTCAATAACTAGTCTAATCGGACAACGTATCGCGCAGGTCAGCGCCGATATCGGTCCTTCCGGAGATGTAAACTTCATTTTTAATATGGCGTTTTCTGTTTTTTCGCATCTGGGCCTGCTTTTGTGGCCGGCAAGATTAACTCTTTACCATGAAAACCTTACAGTTTCGGCACCTGCTATGGGTGTGGGAGTATTTTTTTTATGCTTGTTGTTTTTATTGTTGCCGATACTTTTTAAAAAAGCAAAAGTTTTGTTTTTTGCTTTTATGGTTTTTATTTTATTTTTATCGCCGACCTACAGCCCGGTGACTATTACCTGGCTGGTTGCTGAAAGGTATCTGTATTTTCCTTCAATAGCATTAAGTATGGGATTAGCTTTTTTTATTGAGCGGGTTTCTGCCGCCGGGAAAGTGAAAGTATCAGGCAGCATTTTACTGATAGCTTTACTGGCAGCTGGTTCTGTCCGCACCGTAATAAGAAATTTTGACTGGGCCAGCCACGCAAGTATCTGGCGGGCAACAGTCAGGGTTTCCCCGCAAAGCGCCAAGGCGCATAATAATATGGGAGACGTTTATTGTTTAGAAGGCAATTTAGAAAAAGCAGTAGAAGAGTTCAGGCGGGCAATAGAATTAAAAGCTGACTACGCCGATGCTTATCATAACCTTGCCCATACTTACCAGCAGATGGGAAGGGTTAAAGAAGCGGTTGTAAATTATAAAAAAGCGGTGGCGATAAACAAAAATCTTTATCAGTCATACAGGAATTTAGGTGTAATTTATCTTAAAGAGAAGAATTTTGAGTTAGCAGAGAAATATTTTAAGAAAGTTATGGAGATAAAGCCTGGCGATCAGCAGATTAAGCAAGTAATAGACAGATTAGCTGCAAGCAGGAGACGATAAAATCTCAAAAAGAATTGACAATGGTAATAAAAGGAGTAAAATTCTTTAATTTGATAAAATGAGATAGTGTGAAAGTAAAATCCGTAAAAGTTCAATTAGGATTTTTTCTTGCGGCCTTTTGGATTTATTTAGTTGTAAGAAATAAAGATCTTACCCTTTTTTTTTCCACTTCCATTGCCGTTAGCTCTTCAGTGATAATCGGTTGTATATTTGGATATTTTAAAGAAAGAAAGTTTAGTATAAGCAGCAGCGTATTGATTACAGGTTTAATTATTGGGCTAATCCTTTCCTGGGATCTTGCTTGGTGGATATATATATTAGCTAGCCTGGTGGCTATTTCTTCAAAATATATAATTCGTATAAACAAGAAACACATCTTTAACCCCGCCGCTATAGGTATATTCTTAGTTACGATATTTTTGAAAGCCCAAACACAGTGGCAGGGAACATACCTGTGGTATCTGCTTATCCCTTTTGGATTTTATTTTGCTTATAGGGTAAAGAAGATTGAAATTTTGCTTAGTTACGGCGTATCAGCATTGGGTTTATTCGCTGTTAGCGCGGCTATACGAAATGTTTCTTTATATGATATCTTTGGATATTTAAGTTATTTTTTTATCTTTATTATGCTTATTGAGCCGAAGACCACCCCTTTATCTAGGTTAGGTAAAGGGGTATTTGGAGTAATCGTTGCAGTATTAATTTTTGTTTTTACTGAAGCGGGAGCAAAATTTGATGTAGAGTTAGGGGCTTTACTTATAGCTAATATGGCCGTTCCTTTTATAAATAAACTTTCTGTAAAGAAGGAGGTGGGGTATATGAGTAGGTTAGTTTTATTTTTTGCGATAGCTTTTCTGGGGGTAACATGTTTTATTGTCTATGCTCATCCGCCGGCTAAGATAACCGTAACTTATGATTCTGTTGAAAAAACAATCCAGGCAGTTATTTTGCATCGTGTAAGTGACCCTAAGACACATTATATTAAAAAAGTAGACGTTGCTGTTAATGGGGAAGAGGTTATTGAACATAAAATAAGTGAGCAGGAGAATAGTTCCAGCCAAAAAGTTATCTATCGTATCTGCGATGTAAAGAAGGCAGACACAATATCCGTAGAAGCTTATTGTAGCGTAAGCGGTAAACGTATAGGAAAAACAAAAGCAGAATAGAATAAAGAGGTGATATTATGAAAGGGTTTGTGTGTAAAGTTTGTGATTATATCTCCCTAAAGGGAGAAGCGCCTCATAGCTGTCCCGTATGTGGTTCTCCGCAGACGTCTTTTAAGCGTGAGGACGATGCTATAAAAATCCCACAAGATCCAAACAATCTGAACGAGTTAGAGAAAAAGCACGTCCCGGTTATTTCTCTAGTAAAAAAATGCAGCTTTATACAAGAGGAGTGCCAGGACGTCCACGTGAAAATGGGCCAAATTCAGCATCCTATGAAGCCTGAGCATTATATTATGCACATTGATTTTTATATTAATAAGGAATTCATTTCAAGAGTAAAGTTAACTCCCGATAAACTTAACCCGGCAGCGGCGCTTCATATTAAAGCCGAGGGAGGAAAGCTTACGGTTGTAGAGCTTTGTAATTTGCACGGCGCCTGGATTAGCGAGGTAAACCTGTAAAAACAATTAGCTTATAATTTAAGCAGTTCTTGAGGGTGAGAGATTAAATAGTCGGGGTTATAAACAGCAAGAGTTTTCTCAGGATTAAACCCCCAGGTTACCGCGGCTACTTTTATCCCCGCTTTTTTTGCCGCGGCGATATCTCTTTTTTCGTCACCGATGTAAATAACGTCATTTTTTTGGAACTTATGAGTTTTTATCAGCTTTTTTAGCCTTATGTTTTTGTTCCAGATTTTTGAAGTCGTTTGAATAAAATCAAAAAAATCAAGGCGGTGTGTTTTTAGAAAATCGGTTACGTTCTCTCGAGAGTTTGAGCTGAGTACCCCCAGCACCCGGCCTTCTGATTTTAGCCGGATAAGGACTTCTCTTATCCCCTCTACCGGTTTGATTAAGGTTATTTCTTTATGGAGGTTTTTCTTTAGGCGGCGCAGGATTAGGGGTATTTTGAAGATAGGAACGTTTAAGTATTTGATTATTTCTTTAGGGGTTTTATTTTGAAGAGTGCTTATCTCGGGGATGTTTACTTTCCTGAATTTAAACTCATCTGCTAAGTGGTTGCCTATTTTTATGAGGCGGCTGAAAGTGTCAGCTATGGTTCCGTCAAAATCAAATATTAATACTTTAGTTTTCATTTTAATATATTAATATATCCGATAAAAAGGGGAATTTCAACATTAATAAGAGAAATTTTTGATTTTAAGCAAATTTAATGATAAAATAACCCCTCGTAATTAAGCGGTTGTTATGTATAATAAGCTTAAGATGAAGATAGACAGTATCCTTAAAGAATATAACCAGGGCGTATCTTTTGAGTTTTTTCCGCCTAAAACGGAAAAGGGGATAGAGTCTTTACAGAAGACGGCAGCTGTTTTAAGTGCCTATAAGCCGTTATACGTATCTATGACATACGGTGCCGGCGGGTCAACTCAGGAGAGGACAAAAGAAGCGGTAAGGATGTTTCAGGAAAGAGCAGATTTAGTTGTTATGCCGCACTTAACTTGTATTGGCGCCAGAGGAGCCCGGATAGCAGCTCTTTTAGATGAGTATAAGGAGAAAGGCATTAAAAATATTATGGCGTTACGGGGTGATGCGCCGCAGCTAGATGTTGCCTTTGATTCATCAATACAGGAGTTTCGTTACGGCAGGGATTTGGTAGAGTTTATAAAGCAGCGTTACAGCGGTTTTTGTGTGGGGATTGCCGTTTACCCTGAAGGCCATATTGAAACCACGTCGTTAGCCCAAGACACCGATTACACAAGACAAAAGGTGAGTGCCGGCGCAGATTTTGCCGTAACTCAGATGTTTTTTGATAACAGCCATTACTATTCATTGCTGGACAGGATGGAGAAAGCAGGGATTAACATTCCTGTTTTACCGGGGATTCTGCCTTTAACCGACGTTGCCAAGGTTAAACAGTTTGCTTCTATTTGCCGGACAACGATTCCTGAACATATTGAAGAGAAAATGGGCCGTTTTAAGGAAAACCCTGATGAGATGGCAAAAGCAGGAATTGATTTTACTATAGAGCAGTGCAGGGACCTGATAAAGAATGGTATCAAACAAATACATTTTTTTACCCTTAATAAGCCGGCAGTTATGAGGAGAATACTTGACGCGATTAGTTAAGTTCTTTTAGAAAGGAGGATTATATGACATCGTATAAGGAGTTAGGTTTTGTAAATACCCGCCAGATGTTTAAGAAAACAATGGCCGGCAAGTTTGCTGTCGGGGCGTATAACTTTAATAATATGGAGCAGCTGCAGGCTATTATTGTAGCGTGCGTAGAAACGCAGTCTCCCGTAATCCTGCAGGTTTCAAAAGGAGCGCGCAGTTACGCCAATCAGACGCTTCTGAAGTATTTAGGCCAGGGCGCGGTAGAGATGATGAAGGAGTTAGCTAAATCCGAGGGGTTAAAAGAAATCCCTATGGCTTTACACCTTGACCACGGAGATACTTTCCAGCTTTGTGAGTCGTGCGTAGATTCAGGGTTTTCTTCGGTAATGATTGACGGGTCGCATCATTCTTTTGAAGATAACATTGCCCTTACAAAGAAAGTCGTGGAATACGCGCATAAGTTTGATGTTACTGTTGAGGGAGAACTGGGTGTTTTAGCCGGCATAGAGGAACACGTTGTAGCGGAAAAATCTCATTATACAAAACCCGAAGAAGTAATTGAATTTGTTTCAAAAACCGGCGTTGACTCCTTAGCAATTTCCATTGGCACCTCTCACGGCGCAAATAAATTCAAGCCCGAACAATGCACAAAGACCGCTGACGGCGTATATGTGCCCCCGGAGTTAAGATTTGACATTTTAGCTGAGATTGAGAAGCAGATACCGGGATTTCCTATTGTTCTTCACGGGTCTTCTTCTGTGCCCGCGGAAGCGGTAAGACTTATTAACAGCAACGGCGGCGCGCTTAAAGATGCCGTTGGGATACCAGAGGAACAGATAAGAAGAGCTACCCAGTCGGCAGTGTGTAAAGTTAACATTGATTCCGACGGCCGCCTGTGGATGACCGCAGCCATAAGAAAGCATTTTAGCGATAAACCGGCTGATTTTGACCCCCGTAAATACTTAGGTCCTGCCCGCCAGGCTTTAATTGATATGTACAAACATAAAAACGAACATGTTTTAGGTTCTGCCGGCAAAGTTTAAAAATATATTTTAAAGAAAAGTTTACAACTCCGTTCCTGGTGAGGGAACGGAGGTTTTCTTTTTATAACCTAAAAAAGGTTGACAACAGCCTTACATTGTCTATAATGTATATAGACAAAGTATATAAAAGGAGGTGGTATGAAGTTAACTACAAAAAGTGAGTATTCGCTTCTGGCTCTTATCTATATCGCCCGCCATGGCAAGAATTTCATAAAGATAGAAGAGATATGTTCAGAGTATGACCTTCCCAAAAAATATTTAGAATACTTGTTTTCAGTATTAAAGCAAAGCGGCTATATAAAAACAAGAAGAGGCGCCGGCGGCGGATATAAACTGGCAAAACCCGCTTCAAAAATTAACCTAGCTCAAATTATAAGGTTAATGGACGGGGCTTTAGCGGCGACGGAATCTGTTAGTAAATATTTTTTCTCAGAGACGCCTTTGCAGAAAGAGAAAAGGATAATAGGAGTTTTTAAAGAAATAAGAGATTATATCGCTAATAAGCTGGAAAACTTGAGTTTAGCAGAGTTGGTGTAGTGAGGAGGTAATAACTATGGGAATAAAAGTGTTGCTTATCATGCCTTTGGCTTTTTTTTGTGAGTTTATTGATTCAAGCTTAGGTATGGGCTATGGGACAAGCCTTGCCCCGATTTTATTGCTTATGGGGTTTGAGCCTCTGCAGGTTGTTCCCGCGGTGCTTTTTTCAGAGTTTGTTTCCGGTATTACTGCTGCTTCTTTTCATCACAGTATTGATAATGTAAGTTTCCGGCGTTCTTCAAAAGATACTAAGATAGCAGCGGTTATTGCTGTTTTTTCTATCATAGGCACAATTATGGCTGTGTTCTTGGCAATAAGACTGCCGGCAAAATTGCTTAAGTTCTGGATAGGTATTATGGTAGTATCTATGGGAGTCTTTATTTTAGCCACGTTTAAGCGCAAGCCCCGGTTTACCTGGCGAAAGATTACAGTTCTGGGGACAATCGCCTCTTTTAATAAAGGCATGAGCGGCGGAGGATACGGCCCCCTGGTTATGGGAGGCCAGCTTCTTTCCGGGATAGGAGTTAGAAATGCCGTGGGTATTGTTTCGTTGGCAGAAGGCTTAACCTGCCTTGTAGGGATTATTTTGTATTTCTTTTTAAAATCTGAGGTGGATTGGAGCCTTACTCCCTGGCTTATGGCAGGAGCTGTGTTGTCAGTGCCTTTTGCTGCGCATACTTTAAAGAGAATCCCCGAGAAAAAAATGAAAATTGCCATAGCATTTACGTTGGTTCTTTTAGGTGCTCTTACGTTAGTAAAAGTATTGAAGTCATAGATAAGAGTTATTAAAAATAAGAAGAGATAAAACCTGTCTGTTTCTGTAGACAGGTTTTTTATTTTTGTAAGAGGAGCAAAAATCCTTTAATTGTCAAAGGGCTTTGATATAATGGACGTAAGGAGTTTTGAATGGGAAGAATATCCATAGAGTTAGTCCCGCGGCAGAAAAATAGGTTTATTGAGGAACTGCAAATTGTAAGAAAACATTTTCCTTCGGTTGATACGATAAATATACCGGATATACAGAGGTATGAAATAAATAGTTTAGAGGCTGCGCGTTTTGGAAAAAAGGTGTTTGCTTCTGTTATCCCGCATCTTCGCGCTGTAGCCGTTGATAGGAGGGCAGCCGTTCCTTACAAAAAGTTTTTGATTGATAACGAAATTAGCGAAGTCCTTATTGTTCTAGGGGATGAGCCGGCCTCAAGTTCTAAAAATTTCCATCCCTCTAATACTCTTGAGGTTA
>CP070797.1:570387-587232 GCA_020343495.1 Candidatus Omnitrophota bacterium
ATAAGGAAAGAGAAAGGTTTCCCTAATATTGTAAAGAGTTTAGGTGCGATTCATTTTCCCGCTCTCTGGGAAGAGGCACAGCTTGCTAGAGAAAAATTCATTTTTGAGGAGCTGTTTTTTTCTCAGATTTTAGTTTATTTGAGGAAATCAAAGCGCCGATTCCGCAAAAGTGTAGCTTTTAAGGTGAATAATGAGCTCCTGGATAAAATAAGAACTAATTTATCTTTTGAGCTGACTCCTTCACAGAAAGAGGCGCTTTCTAAAATCTTGCAGGATTTAGAAAAGCCTTTTCCTATGCACCGGCTCCTGCAGGGAGACGTAGGCTGCGGCAAGACGATTGTCTCTGCCTTTGCAATAGCGGTATGCCTTGATTGCGGATATCAGGCCGCGCTTATGGTTCCTACGGAAATACTGGCTTACCAGCATAAAGAAACCTTAGAGCAAGTATTTAAAGGCTTAAACTTCCGTATAAAGGTAGTTACTTCTTCTTTATCTGGGGCAAAGACAGAAAAAATCTATAGCGATTTAAAAGAGGGCAAAGTTGATATAATTGTGGGCACGCACGCCCTTATTCAGGAGAAAGTAAAGTTTAAAAAAATGGGGTTAGTCGTTATTGACGAACAGCATAAGTTTGGCGTCGCTCAAAGAGTCCTTTTACCTAAGAAGATGAGCAGTAACCCCCATTGTTTAGTAATGAGCGCAACTCCCATACCAAGGAGCCTGGCGCTTTCCTTGTATGGGGATTTGGACCTTTCCGTTATAAGAGACATGCCCCGCGGCAGGAAAGTTCCTGATAACATTTGGGTGAAAGAGCAGAAGCGGCCCTGGGTTTATTCTTTTTTAAAGGAAAAGTTAGAACAGGGCAGGCAAATTTACGTAGTTTATCCCGTAATTGAAGAGAACCAGGACCAGGATTTAAAATCGTTGGAGATAATGTATAAAGAACTTTCTAAGAAGTTTGCTGCTTACGCGGTAGGGATGTTTCATGGTAAGATGAAGCCGCAGGCAAAACTAAACGTTATAGAGAAATTCAGGAAAAACCAAATTAACGTTCTTGTGTCAACCACGGTGGTAGAGGTTGGCGTAAATATAGAGAATGCTACGGTAATGGTAATAGAGAATCCGGAAAGGTTCGGGTTAGCGCAGCTTCACCAGTTAAGAGGCCGCATTCAGCGCTCTAACCATAAGCCTTACTTTATTCTTATAAGTAAAGATAGCCTTTCCGAAACAGCCAGCAGGAGACTGGAAGTTATTTCAACTGTAACAGACGGGTTTAGGATTGCCGAGGAAGACCTTCTCATACGAGGGCCGGGAGATTTTTTCGGCCACGTCCAGCACGGAATTCCCAAGTTAAGAATTGCCCAGCCTTTAAGAGACCTGGATATTTTAAAAGATGCGCGTCTCCTCGCATATAAAGTTATAAAGAGCGACCCTTATTTAGAGAAACGGGAACATAAGTGTATAAGGGAGCATCTGCAGTTTTGGTTTCAGAAATGAAGATATTAAAAGGTAATTTAAGGGGCAGAAACCTAGTATGCCCTGCGCATATCCGGCCGGTGTCTATGAGAGTGAAAAAGTCGTGTTTTGATATTTTGTCCGGCCAGTTTAAGAGCGCGCATGTTTTAGACCTTTTTGCCGGCTCCGGCGCTTTAGGCATTGAGGCTATTTCTCAAGGGGCGGCTACAGCCGTATTTGTAGATATAAAAAAGAGCTGTATAGATGCGATAAAGAAGAACCTGTTACGCCTAAAACTGCTGCCTCAGGCCAAGGCGTATCTTAAGGACGCTGCTGTTGCCGTCAAGGATTGTTATTTGCGCCGCCGCAAGTTTGATTTTATATTTATAGACCCGCCGTATTATGAGGGCATGCTTATAAAAACCTTGCAAATTTTAGAGGAACATGATATATTAGCCCCTTCAGGATATATAGTCGGATTCTGTTATATAAAGGATGATTTTCTTAAGGAGAGTAGTAAATTCTTACTGGTTGAACATAGGAAATACGGCCAGAGTCAGCTATTAATATATACAAAAAATGAGTAAAGCTATTTGTCCAGGGACGTTTGATCCCGTCACCAACGGGCATATTGATATTATAAAAAGAGCCTCAAGCATTTTTGATGAGATAATTGTTGCTGTTGTCAGAACCCCGCCAAAAAATACTCTTTTTTCCTATTCTGAGAGGATTCGTATAGTAAAAGAAGCAGTCAGGAACATAAAGGGTGTTAGGGTAGAAGGTTTTGACGGGCTGATAGTTGAGTTCGCAGCCAGAGTGGGGGCAAAAGTGATTATAAGAGGCGTAAGGATGGTTTCTGACTTTGAATACGAGTTTCAGATGGCGTTAACCAACCGCAGTCTTAATGGAAGAATAGAAACGGTCTTTCTTATGCCTCATCCGCAGTATTGCTTTATTTCTTCCCGTCTTATAAAAGAGGCGGCATATTTAGGCGCGGATTTAAGACAGTTTTTACCTCTGCCGGTTCAGAAAGCTTTGAAGAAAAAAATAGCTAAGCGCCGAAAGTCGTTAACGGATTAAAGATGAAGATAAGAGTTGAAGATATAAAAGAAGATGGGGAACTGGCCGTAGAAGAAGATATTGAAGCTTGCCAATGGGAGATAGACGGCATTGACGTTAAGTTTTTAGACAAAATTCATTTAGAGTGTAAGGCAAGAAAGATTAGTAAAGAGATTCTCCTAGATACGGACGTAGTTATCAGATGGCAGATTACCTGTTCCCGCTGTTTAGAAAACGCTGATCGGAGTTTAAAGCAAAAATTTACATTTTCCTATAGCGTTGATAGTGTGGGAGATTATTTAGATGTAGATAAAGATGTGAGGGAAGAAGTTCTTCTTAATTTTCCCATGAAACTTTTATGTAAACCAGAATGCAAAGGGCTTTGTTTAGAGTGCGGCGCTAACTTAAATAAAGAAAAATGTAAATGTCAAAAAAGAGTTAAAGGAAGCCAGCCGCAGGATGAGACAGGTTGATGTTACAGATTTTATAATAAGGAGGGTTTATGGCACATCCAAAACGTAAACATTCGCGTTCGCGGTCAAGGAAAAGGAGGACACATCAGAAGGTTTCCAAACCTCTTTTAGTAGAATGTAAAGAATGCCACCGCCAAAAGAAAGCGCATATGGTTTGTCCGTTTTGCGGTTATTACGGCGGCAAAGAAGTAGTAAAAATAGAGATAAAAGAGAAAAAGAAAAAACAGTAATGTATAGAATAGGGTTAGATATATCAGGTGGAGATTATGCGCCGTCAGAGATTATCAAGGGCGCTATTTTAGCTAGGAAAGAATTCCAAGGAACTCATATTACGCTGATTGGCGTAAAAGAGGAAATTGAAAAGGAAATAGCTAAACATAAGAGCAAAGAATCTTTTACTATAATTGATGCTCCTGAAAAAATAGAGATGGCCGAACAGCCGGCAGCTTCTGTGCGCAGGAAAAGGAACTCTTCTATTGTGAGGGGAGTTACTCTCCTGAAAGAGAAAAAGATAGATGCTTTTGTCTCTTGCGGCAATACAGGAGCGGTTGTGTGCGCCTCTACCTTAATTCTAAGGCTAATTGAAGGAGTGGAAAGGCCGGGGATTGCTTTAATGATACCCACGAAAAAAGGAATTTCTTTGATTATTGACGTAGGGGCAAACATAGGGCCTAAACCTTTACATCTTCTTCAGTACGCGGCAATGGCTTACGTTTATTATAAGCTAGTGTTGGGTAAAGAAGACCCTACCGTAGGGTTACTTAATATCGGAGAAGAAGCTTCTAAGGGTTCAGAATTTGTTAAACGCGTGCACAAACTCTTTTCTTGCGCCTCTATAAATTTTGTAGGCAATTTAGAGGCAAAAGATATTTTTTCGGGAAAATGTGACTGTATAGTATGCGACGGGTTTGTCGGCAACATTGCCTTGAAAGTATCTGAGAGTTGTGCCGACGTTTTAGGAAGGTTCTTGATAGATGAGATTTTAGAAGACCCTTTAGGAAAGATCGGGTTATTTTTAATGCAGAGGAGTTTAAGAAAGTTTAAGAAAAAGATTCATTACGCTGAATACGGGGGGGCGCCTCTGCTGGGGGTGGACGGAATAGTAATTATTGGCCATGGCCGTTCAAGTAGTTTAGCCGTTAAGAACGCTATTAAAGTAGCTATAGAGGAATTATCCCGAGGCCTGAATTTAGAAATAAAGAGGAGAATTAATGAAATCTGCCAGAATAGTGGGGTTAGGCAAGTATTTACCGTCTAAGATATTGACCAACGCTGATTTAGAGAAAATGGTTGATACTTCTGATGAATGGATTACAACGCGTACAGGCATTAAGGAAAGAAGAATAGTGGAAAAAGGCGTGGGGTCTTCGGTTCTTGCTTATGAAGCAGCTAAAGTAGCTTTAAAACGAGCAGACTTAAAACCTCATGATATTGATTTAATTATTGTTGCCAGTATTACCCCTGATAATCAGTTTCCTTCAACAGCCTGTTACCTGCAGCATCATTTAAAAGCGAGGCGCGCTTGTTGTTTTGATATTTCCGCTGCTTGCGCAGGGTTTGTTTATGCGTTAAGTTGTGCCTGGCAGTTTATAAGGGGAGGGTTATATAAAAATGCCTTAGTTGTAGGCAGCGAGGTTCTTTCTTCCATAACTGACTGGCAGGACAGGTCTACATGTGTTTTATTCGGCGACGGCGCCGGAGCAGCGGTTCTTACGGCTTCAAATAAAGAGAGTTTTTTGAGCGCTTATATGGGCGGCGACGGCTCTCAGGCAGAAATCCTTATTCTTCCTGCAGGAGGGTCAAGAATATCAGCGTCAGAGGAAACAGTAAGTAAGAGGATGCATTATATAAAGATGAAGGGAAACGAACTTTTTCGCGTTGCCGTAAGAGTAATGGTCCAGGCAGCAAGGCGGGTTTTAAAACAGGCGGAGTTAGAGTCCCAAGATATAAATCTTTTTATCCCGCATCAGGCAAACAACAGGATTATTGACGCCGTAGCAAAGAGGTTGAATATGCCGTTAGATAAAGTATATGTAAACATAGCGCGTTACGGCAATATGTCTTCGGCATCAAGCGCGGTAGCTTTATGTGAAGCCTGGGAAGAAGGCAGGATAAAGAAAGACGACATTGTAGTCCTTGATACTTTTGGCGGCGGCCTGGTATGGGGCAGTTGCGCAATTAGATGGGTATGAAAATAGACCATAGACCATTGACTATAGACCATAGACCAAAACTTTTTTTTGAGAATTTTGAAGAAAATGTTAGGAAGGTCGATAGTCAATAGTTGATGGTCAATAGTCTGATTTTTATTATGAAAGCAGTAATTTTTCCCGGACAGGGCGCTCAATATGTAGGTATGGGCGCAAGTTTCTACGATAATTTTGACGAAGCTAAAGAAATCTTTTCTGAAATTGATCGTGTTGTGGGGTTTAAGTTGTCAGAGAAATGTTTTCGCGGCCCGGCGCAGGATTTAAAAGATACAGGTGTGCAGCAGCTGGCTATTTTAGCGGTAAGTATTGTTGCTTACAGAATTTTTAAAGACAGCGTTGGCGATGCAGATATAGGTTATGTTTGCGGTTTAAGTTTAGGAGAGTATAGTTGCCTTTATGCAGCGGATGTTTTATCGTTAGAGGATTTGGTTGTTTTAGTAAGGAGGAGAGCTGCCGCTATGCAGAAAGCTGCCGCGGTTAACCCTTCCACTATGTTTGCGGTTATAGGGTTAGATAGAGGCACCCTTAGTAAAGAAGAAAAGGGAGGCCTCTTTTTTATTGCCAACATAAATTCACCTTCCCAGATAGCGATTTCTTTAAGAAAGCAAGATAAAGATAAAGTAAGAGACCTCCTGACAGAAGCAGGAGCAAAAAGAGTAATTGAGTTAGAAGTTAGCGGAGGGTTTCATTCGCCGTTTATGGAGCCGGCACTAAAAGATCTTAAGAAGGTGATAGATAATTTGGAGTTCCGCCAGGCCAAGATTCCTATAGTAAGTAATTTGAAGGCGAAAGGCTCAAAAGACGTTACTGAAATTAAAGAGAACCTTCTGCAGCAGTTGGTATCTACTGTTTTATGGAAAGATTGTGTTGAGTTTATGGTAAATAACGGCGCCAGGACTTTTTATGAGGTTGGTCCTTCGCGCGTTTTACGGGGGCTCCTGCGAAAGATAAACTCAGCAGTTGAAGTGGTTAATATTGAGAACAAGCAGGACTTAGAAACGCTAATTTCTGCTTAAACTAGGCAAGATATGAGATTTCAAGATAAAGTAGTTTTAGTAACCGGCGGGGCACAAGGCATAGGAAAAGAAATTGCCCTTAAGTTTGCTAAGAATAAAGCAAAAGTTGTGCTTTTTGATTTGGATAAGGACAGCATATCCGAAGCGCAAAGCCAGATAAAGTCATATTCTAGCGTTGAGGGTGTTTGTGTTGATGTCACTAATTTAGAGCAGGTCCAAGTAAATATCAATAAAATTATTGACAACTTTGGAAGAGTTGATATATTAATTAACAACGCAGGTATTACAAAAGATAGTTTGTTCTTGCGGCTCTCTGAAAATGATTGGGACAAAGTTTTAACCGTAAACTTAAAAGGAGCGTTTAACTGTGCTAAAGCAGTGATAAAGTTTATGGTAAAACAGCGTTATGGAAGGATTGTTAACATTTCTTCGGTTATAGGAATAATCGGCAACGTCGGGCAGGCAAATTACGCTGCTTCCAAAGCCGGGCTTATTGGGTTAACCAAGAGTTTAGCTAAAGAGTTAGGGCTGCGCAACATTAATGTTAATGCCGTTGCTCCCGGCTATATACAGACAGCCATGACCGATAAGCTCAACGATAGGATAAAAGAAGAGATGTTAAAAAGGATTCCTTTAGGAAGGTTTGGAAAACCATCCGACGTAGCGGCAGCAGTTGCTTTCCTGGCGTCGGAAGAAGCTTCCTATATTACCGGGCAGGTTTTAGTAGTAGACGGCGGCCTTATTTAAGTTATTAAGGGGTGAGATGAGCCTTTTACTATAGATTTGGGGATGTCTTTTCTTAGGTAAGGGTATACTAACTAACCTTGACTCAAAAAGACAGCAAAGATAAGTCAAGGAAGTAGAGAAAAAGGAGGTTTAGTATGGGTGTTGATAGTAGGGTTAACGAAATCATTGCTGAACAGTTAGGAGTAAAAAAAGAAGAAATTAAACCCGAAAGCTCCTTTATTGACGATTTAGGAGCGGATTCTTTAGATACAGTAGAAGTGGTTATGGCTTTAGAAGAGGAGTTTAACATAGAAATTCCTGATGAAGATGCTGAGAAGATAACTACTGTAGGTGAAGCGACAAAGTATATTGAAGAGAAAATAAAAAAGGCAGCAGAGTAAAAATAACTCTTTGACATTAAATAGTAATGAAACGACGAGTGGTTGTTACTGGATGTGGGATTGTATCTCCCGTAGGAATAGGAGAACACCTCTTTTGGGATTCCTTGCTCAACGCCAGAAGCGGAATAGGGAATATTACGCATTTTGATGCTTCAAAGTTTGACTCTCAGATCGCCGGAGAAGTGAAAGATTTCCTGCCACCGGCATTTCTTTCCGTTAAAGATGTAAGGAAGACTGCCAGGTTTGTTCAGTTTGCCTTAGCAGCCGCTGACCAGGCTTTAGGGGGCAGTGGTCTGGACATTGAAAAAGAGGATCCATACCGGCTGGGAGTAATTATTGGTTCCGGCATAGGAAGTTTAGAAACCGTAGAGAGAGAATACAGGAACCTCACAGAAAAAGGGCCTAAGAAAATCTCTCCTTTTCTCATACCTCGGCTTATTACTAACGAAGCAGCAGGCCTGGTAGCAATACAGTTTAGTTTGAAAGGAATAAATTTCTGTACGGTTACAGCTTGCGCTTCCGGCGCGCATGCTATCGGCGAAGCTTATAGAGCCATTGAAAATTCAAAAGCTGATATGATGGTTTGCGGAGGAACCGAAGCTGCTATCGTGCCTTTAGGCGTAGGGGGGTTTTGTTCTCTCAAAGCACTTTCCACAAGAAACAATGAGCCGCAGCGAGCTAGCCGTCCCTTTGACAGAGATAGAGAGGGTTTTGTTATGGCAGAAGGAGCAGCGGTTGTTGTGTTGGAGGAGTTAGAGCACGCAAAGAGAAGAGGCTCCCGTATTTATGCTGAACTATGCGGATACGGTGCGACTTGTGATGCCTATCATATAACCGCACCTCATCCGGAAGGAGAATCTGCAGCAAAAGCTATGGGACTGGCTTTGAAAGAAGGCGGTTTCGGAATAGAAGAGAAAGGTTATATTAATGCTCATGGAACAAGCACAAAGCTTAACGATAGTATGGAGACCCGCGCTATCAGGAAAGTATTTGGCAGTCACGCTAAAGACGTTAACGTTAGTTCAACTAAGTCAATGATGGGCCATACTTTGGGAGCCGCCGGCGCAATTGAGTTTGTGGTTTGTTGTTTAACGGTTAAAAATAAAGTTATTCCTCCCACAATAAACTATGAGAATCCCGACCCGGAATGTGATTTAAACTATACTCCTAATAAAGCTGTCACCGCACCTTTATTAAAATACGCATTATCTAATTCTTTAGGGTTTGGAGGCCATAACGCATCTCTTTTAGTTAAAGAATTTAGATAAATTCATTATTTTATCAGCACCTCAAATTAACATTTTTAATTATTATGGGATTGACCTTAATTGAGAAAATTTTAAAGAAACATTCGCAGTCAGGGAAGTTAGAAGATTTTATTTACGCTAAGGTGGATTTCTGTTTCGGTAACGATATAACCGCGCCCCTGGCAGTAAAAGAATTCTTAAAGGCAGGGTTTAAGAAGGTATTTGATGGAAAAAGAATAGGCTTTATCTGTGACCATTTTGTCCCTGCCAGGGATTTAAAAGCGGCTAACAACGTAAAATTATTAAAAGAGTTTGCCGCAAAGTTTAATATAAAACATTTTTACGATATTGATAAGTGCGGCATTGAACATGCTTTTCTGCCGGAAGCAGGGTTGGTTAAACCCCTGGACTTAGTTATTGGCGCAGACTCCCACACCTGCACTTACGGCGCTTTGGGAGCAGCCTCCTTCGGCGTGGGTTCAACTGATTTGGCTGCTGCGATGAGAGAAGGCCGGTGTTGGTTTCGTCTGCCTAAAACCATAAAGTTTGTGTATAAAGGGAAACTGCCTCTCTGGATAGGCGGCAAAGACTTAATTTTACACACCATAGGAAAAATCGGGGTAGACGGTGCTTTATATCAAGTTATGGAGTTTTGCGGGCCAACGATAGAGAAGTTAGGCATGGATGACCGGTTTACTATGTGTAATATGGCAATTGAAGCAGGAGCTAAAACCGGTATAATTGAGCCGGATAAAAAAACAGCAGGTTACGTTAAGAAAATGAACCCTAAAATAAAAGAGGTTAAATTGCTTAAGAGCGATAAAGACGCCAGATACAGCCAGGTTATAGAGATAGACGTTTGCGGGTTAGAGCCGCAAGTTGCCTGTCCCCATCTTCCCAGTAACGTTAAGGCAGTGACTAAATTAAAGAAGGTAAAGTTAGACCAGGTTGTTATCGGCTCCTGCACTAACGGCAGAATTACAGATTTAGAGGCAGCCGTTGGAGTCATTAGAGGCAAGAAAGTAAAAAAGGGGGTAAGGGCAATTGTTATTCCGGCAACGCATAAAGTTTATAAAGAAGCGGAAGAAAAAGGAATGTTGAAAACCTTCTGTGAGGCAGGGTTTATAGTAAGCTCACCTACCTGCGGGCCTTGTTTGGGAGGCCACACCGGTGTTCTTGATAAAGGGGAAGTGGCGCTTGCTACGACAAACAGAAATTTTATTGCAAGAATGGGGCATCCTGAGAGTTTCGTGTATTTAAGTTCTCCTGCCGTGGCAGCTGCTTCTGCTGTAACCGGCAGGATTACGCATCCGGATGAAGTAATTAAAAATTGTTAGCTATGGTTATAAAAGGAAAAGTTCACAAATTCGGCGATAACATAAATACCGACGACATAATTGCCGCTAAATATTTAGATTCCTGTGACGAGGAGTTTTTGGGGGCCAAGTGCATGGAGAACGTTGACCCTGACTTTAGAAAAAAAATTAAGAAAGGCGACATAATCGTTGCCGGCAAGAATTTTGGCTGCGGCTCAAGCCGCGAGCACGCCCCTTTAAGTATAAAAGGAGCTGGCATATCGTTAGTAATTGCCAAGAGTTTTGCCCGGATATTTTATAGAAACAGCATAAACCTAGGCCTGCCCATACTTGTATGTGAGGACGCTTCCAAAATAGGTAAGGCGGATGTGTTAGAAGTTGATTTAAAAAATGGCTTGATAAAAGACTTAACTAAGCATAAAATATTTAGTTCTGAGAAGTTCCCCCTGTTTATGCAGGATATCATAAGAAAGAAGGGGCTTATTCGTTGGATAAAAACAAGGGCAGAGAAGGAGAAAAATGAAAGAGTATAAAATTGCTGTAATAGGAGGCGACGGCACCGGCCCGGAAGTTGTGAGGCAGGGCTTGAAAGTTCTGGGAGCAGCGAGCAGTAAATTTTCGTTTAAATGCAATACGGTCAATTATGATTTAGGCGCAGAGAGATTCTTAAGAAGCGGCGAAGTTTTACCTGACTCCGTTTTAGAGGAGTTAAGAGGGTTTAATTCTATTTATTTAGGCGCTATAGGCGACCCCAGGGTAAAGCCGGGGATTTTAGAAAAAGGGCTGCTGCTTCGGATAAGGTTTGAATTTGACCAATATATAAATTTAAGGCCGGTAGTCTTGTATGACAAGAAATACTGCCCCTTGAAAGATAAGAGCGAGGAGGACGTGGATTTTACAGTTGTTAGAGAAAACACCGAGGGCCTGTATTGCGGGGCAGGAAGGTTTCTTCGTAAAGATACGCAAGAAGAAGTGGCGGTTCAGGAGAGCATAAATAGTTATAAAGGCGTTGAGCGCTGCGTGCGGTTTGCTTTTGAGTATGCCCGTAAAAGGAATAAGAAGAAATGCGTTACTTTATGCGGCAAGACCAACGTGTTAACGTATGCCTTTGACCTCTGGGAGAGGGTTTTCTATAAAGTGGCGCAGGAGTATCCCGATATAAAGGCAGAGTACGCCCACGTTGATGCAACTTGTATGTGGATGGTAAAAAACCCTGAGTGGTTTGACGTTATCGTTACTGATAACATGTTCGGAGACATTATTACTGATTTAGGCGCAATGGTACAGGGAGGCATGGGCATAGCTGCCGGCGGTAATATAAACCCGCAAGGCACTTCTATGTTTGAGCCTATAGGAGGCAGCGCGCCCAAGTATACCGGCAAAAATGTGATTAACCCTCTGGCAGCAATCTGTGCGCTTGGTATGATGTTAAGTTATATGGGTGAAGAAAAGGCTGCCGCTGCCGTTGAAGATTCGGTTAAGAAAGTCGTAAGAAAGAAATTACACAGTCTTTCGGCGGGCAAGATGGGGTATTCTACGCAAGAGGTAGGAGACTTGGTTGTTAAACATTTATAGAGGGGAGATTAGACATGAAGAAAGTTAACGTAGCTGTCATTGGCGTAGGCGCGGTAGGGGTTGAAATTTTACGCGTGTTAAAACAGCGTAAATTTCCCGTAAACAATTTAAGGGTTTTTGCCCGTTCTGCCAGGCAGATAGAAGTTGACGGTTTAAAGTACAATGTTGAAGCAATTAGCGATGAGAAGTTTGACGGCATAGATATAGCTCTTTTTGCCGGGACAGAAGGAGAGAAAGGCGCCTCGCGTCTTTACGCCCAGAAATTTATAGATAAGGGAGCAGTTGTAGTTGATAATGGCGTTGATTTCAGGCTGCAGGAAGGCGTTCCTTTAGTTGTCCCGGAAATAAATAAAGATAAGATTAAGAGCCATAAAGGCATAATTTCCAACCCTAACTGTACGACGATACAGGCAGTGGTAGCGTTAGGGGGGATTTATAAGAGTTTTGGGTTGCAAAAATTTATTCTTACCAGCTTCCAAGCAACTTCCGGTGCCGGCAAGAAAGCTTCGGTTAGTTTATGGCAAGAGACTAAAGAGATTGTTGAAAAAAATAAAGACGTTGATTTTGATGCAGTGGATAAAAGAATAGGCGCCAAACCTGCCTATTTCAGCAGCCAGATTGCTTTTGATGTAATCCCTCAGATTGGCGGGTTCAGCAAGGAAGGTTACACAACGGAAGAATGGAAAGTGGTAGATGAAACCCATAAAATCTTAGAAGACGACTCAATAAAAATTTCTGCTACCTGCGTGAGAGTGCCGGTGATTACAGCCCATTCGCAAGCAATTTATTTTACCACTCAAAAACAGGCAACGTTAGAGCAAATAGAGGAAGTTTTAGAGAAGTCAGGCGGCGTAAAATACCTTCCTGATTCGCTGCCGTCCTGCCTTGACGCTGAAGGCAGAGACGAAGTTTTCATCAGCAGGTTGCGTTGCGACCCCTTTGAAGATAAGTCGTTTTGGCTTTGGTGCGTTTGCGATAATTTAAGGAAAGGCGCTGCGTTGAATGCCGTCCAGATTGCCGAATGTTTAGTTTAGATGCTGCACTAGGCTACCAGATAAATTTATCCCGTGAAAAACATTTTTTTAGAAATTGAATACGAGGGGACCAATTATTTTGGTTTTCAGATACAGAATAAAAAGCAGAAACAAGAGCAGACTGTCCAGGCCGTATTAGAGAAAGCGTTAGAGAGGCTTTTTAATCAGAGCTTAAGGCTCACTTACACAGGCCGTACGGACAGAGGGGTGCATGCTTGCGCCCAGGGAGCAAATTTTAAAGTTGATACGCGTATCCCTTTAAAGAATATTAAAGAGGCATTAAATTCATTTTTGCCTTCGGACGTACGGGTTAAAAAAGTAAAGAGAGTGCCTTTGGATTTCCACTGCCGGTTTTGGGCAAAGTCAAAAGTTTACCGTTACATAATTTCCCTTAAAAAAGAAGTGCCGGTTTTTGAGAGAAATTTTTGCTGGCATATACCTCAAAGCTTAAACCTGGAAAAGATGAGGGAGGTTTCTCAAAAAATCGTAGGCAAGAGAGATTATTCTCTTTTTGCTAAAGAGGTAAAGAGATACAAAGATTGCGTCAGGCAAATAAAAAGCATTATTTTCAGGAAACGAGAAAGCTTTCTTTATATTGATATAGAAGCAGACGGGTTTTTAAGAGGCATGGCCAGAAACATTGTTTCCTTTTTAGTAAGGGTTGGCGAGGGTAAGCTGAGTTTAGAACAAGCATCGTCTATTTTGCAGTATAAAGCACCTTATAGTAAAAGATCTGCCCCGGCTTGCGGCCTTTACCTTTTTAAAGTGAAATATAGATAGCCGATAGTATTAAGTAGCTTTTTCAGTGAGAAATGGTATAATTTTTAAAGGTTTTTAGCCTGCCTACCGGCAGGCAGGGAGGTGTTAATTTTAGTATGAAGAGGATTTTTATTTCATTATTGTTGGTTATGGCTATTTTTTGCTGCGGCTGCCACTCTCTGCGTAAGAAATTTGTAAGGAAGAAGAAATATCAGAAAGAGGCCCCTGTTTATGTGGATTTCAAGGAGTATTCTAACGAGCTCACCCCGCAGGCTTATAGGGACTATCACCTTTTTGTTAGAGGCTGGATAGACGAACTGATGCAAGCCTTGCGTAGGGGGATGAGTTTTAAACGCCAGCGCCGGGCAATTGATGAGGTAATAATGAACATAGAGCAGATGATGGCTTTTTATAATCAGGAAGGCAAGGACAAGATATATCCGTTATACGAAGATTTCTTATCGGTAAAAGAGGATGTAGAAAAAAGCCCTAATATGAGCGACATAAAAAAGAGCGCTCTTATCCGCAGGCTTGCGCATTTCAAAAGAAAGTTTGAATCTGAATTTAACTATGGGGATGCGCAAGATTGGATAGATTTATCCGGTGCTGGGTTAGACTAGAGAAGTTTCTTTAGCAGCGTAATACAATGGATGATTTAGTTCTTAAAACTTTTGTTGTAGGAGATTTATTTACTAACTGTTACCTCATTTATGAAAAAGGGAAAAAGGGGTTTATAATAGATGTTCCTCCCGGCCTTGATGAGGTAAAAGATTTTATTCAGAAGCAGAATTTAGATATTTCATTCTGCCTGATAACCCACGCTCATTTTGACCATATCGGAGGGTTAGAAGAGTTTCCCGGCAGTTTTTATGTGCACCCCGAAGATGTCCGGCTGCTTAGCGACGCCGGGTTAAATTTCTCTTCATTTTTAGGTGAGCCCTTTGTTGTCAGCCGGCCGCCTCTTTTATTAAATGAAGGAAATTCTCTTTCCTTTGATAACTATTCTATTGAAATTATTCATACTCCCGGCCATACTCCCGGTTCTGTATCGTTAAAGCTGGGGAACTGGCTTTTTTGCGGTGACACGATATTTTGCGGTTCCATAGGCAGGACGGATATTCCCTTGGCGTCAAGCCAACAGTTACTTAAGTCTATAAATGAAAAGATAATGAAGTTACCGGAGGCGACATTTATTTACCCGGGGCACGGTCCTTCTACGACAGTAGGCGCAGAAAAAGAAAGTAACCCGTTTTTGTAATTCAGAGAAAACATGGCTGATATTTCTGGCAACGTTTATTTTGAGTCGTTTATTGATTATTTGAGAGTAGAAAAAGGGTTGTCTAATAACTCTATTATTTCTTACAGTCAGGATTTAAAAAAATACAGCCGGTATTTAGAAGAAAAAGGGCTAAAACTACCCGCTAAAGTAACGCGCACCGACGTTACGGATTTTTTATTTTCGTTGCGTAAAAGGGTGAGTGCGGGCAGTATTTCCCGTATCCTTTCTACGATAAAGAATTTTCACCGCTTTTTATTGAGAGAAAAGGTAAGCAGCAGCGACCCTTGCGAGCTTATAGAAGCACCTAAGATTGAGAAGAAACTGCCTCATTTTTTGACTTGCCAGGAAGTTAGCGGAATTCTTAAGGCATCAAATTTAAAGAGCCGTCAGGGAATAAGGGACAGGGCGATTTTAGAGCTTATGTATGCGACGGGCTTGCGGGTTTCGGAGTTAGCGACGCTTAAAGTTGGCGACATTAACTTAGAGGTTGGCTTTGTTAAGTGTAAAGGTAAAGGGTCAAAAGAAAGAATTGTTCCCGTAGGAGGGGTTGCCCAGCAGTCTTTAAAGAAGTACCTTAGCCAAGCGAGAGATAAGTTTTTAAAGGGGAAAGCGAGCCTTTATCTTTTTGTCGGCCAGGGCGGCCGGCGATTAAGCCGCCAGAGCATTTGGAAAATAATAAAAAGAGTTGTGAAGAAAGCAGAGATAAAGAAAAAGGTAAGCCCTCATACTTTAAGGCATTCTTTTGCTACGCATCTGTTGGAAAGAGGAGCGGATTTACGAAGCGTACAGGAAATGTTAGGCCATGCCAGCATAACTACTACGCAGATTTATACGCATATAAACCAGAGAAGGCTGA
Organism: Candidatus Omnitrophota bacterium; assembly: GCA_020343495.1. Lineage (GTDB taxonomy): Bacteria > Omnitrophota > Gorgyraeia > Duberdicusellales > 4484-171 > JAHISK01. Next base: position 585,794 of record CP070797.1, read on the forward strand.
AAGAAATTCATAGTAAGTTTCACCCTCGCGCCTAAAAAAGATATATGATGTTATCATGGTAAATAAGTTAAAGAAGTTACCCCAAGCATTTAAAGACATTTTAAAGGTTGCTTCAAAGCAAGCCTCGTCATTAGGGTTTAAAATCTACCTTGTAGGCGGGGTAACCAGAGACTTGATTTTAGGCAAAGCTACTTTTGATTTAGATATAGTCGTTGAGGGAGACGCAACGGTTTTAGCAGCAAAGTTAGCGCAGCGCAGGGGGCTAAATTTTCGCCGGCATCATGCTTTTGGCACGGCGGCAGTGTATGTTGGTGAGCATAAAATAGATTTTGCAACAGCAAGGAGCGAGTATTATCCTCACTGGGGCTCTTTACCGAAAGTGGCTCCGGCGCAGTTAAAAGAGGATTTGTTCCGCAGGGACTTCACCATAAACGCTATGGCAATAGGGTTAAATAAGGCTGATTACGGCAAACTAATTGATTTTTACGGAGGCGTCGCGGATTTGAAGAAAGGATTAATAAGAGTCCTTCATAAGGAGAGCTTTTTAGAAGACCCCACGCGCATCTTGCGGGCAGTAAGGTTTAAGCAGAGGTTTTCTTTTAAGATTGATAGGGATACTGATAAGTTGATGAGGCAAGCCCTTAAATTAGAAGCATTGACGTTCCTCCACCCTCACCGGTTAAGCGATGAGTTAATCCTTATTTTAAAGGAAGAGGAGACTTATCTTTATATAAAAAGGTTATATGAATTAACGCAACTTTCGTTTCTTAAGAAAAAAATGAAAATGGATGAGAAGGATTTTGCCCTCCTTCGGCGGATAGATAAAGCCGTCTCTTTCTACAAAAGGAAATTTAAAAAGGGCAAAAGGTGCGAAAGCTGGTTGATTTATTTAGGCGGTATGGTGATTAGGTTGTCGTTGGAAGAAATCTTGAATTTTTTCCGCAGGTTCGGCTTAAAGAAAGTTGATATTATAAGAGTTCTTTCTATGAAGGAAAATCTCCATAAGATTAAGAGGTTAAATAAAAAGCTTTTGCCTCACTCAATTTATCAACTGCTGCAGCCTTTAAGCATTGAAAGTATTTTATTCTTTTACGCCTATTACCCCCAAAAGAAGATAAGAGACAACATTGAGTATTATCTTAGGGAACTGGCTCATATTCGTTTGAAAGTCAAGGGCGAGGACTTAAAGAAAATTGACCTGAAGCCCTATGACTTGTATAGCCGGCTCCTGCAGAGGCTGCTTTATGCTAAGATAGATAAAGGCCTTAAGACTAAGAGGCAGGAAATTAAAGAAGCCAAAGCAATTTATAGGAGGCTGGTTAGAAGACAGCCGCGCCTTTTATAAAAAGCATTGATAAATATGACGGTTTAGGTTATAATTTCTTTTTCTTGGAAGGAGGCGCTTCAGTTATGTCCGTACGCATGCAGAAGGTAAACAA
>CP070797.1:587332-603444 GCA_020343495.1 Candidatus Omnitrophota bacterium
GATTGGTGCGTGTGCGGTATTTACCGCGGAAAGGTCAGGGCAATGTATGATGACAGGGCTAACTTGGTAAAGGAAGTTTACCCTACGGTTCCTGTAGAAGTTCTTGCTTTAGGGGGGGTTCCTAATCCCGGGGATCAGTTGTTTGTTGTCCCTGACGAAAAGAGCGCAAGAGAAATTGTAGAGAAAAGGAAAGAAGAAATAGATAAAAAAAGGCTCATTCCTTCGGCGCATCTTAAGCTGGAAGATTTATATAAAAAAGTAAAAGAAGAAGATTTAAGGCAGTTAAAAGTTATTTTGAAAGCAGACGTTGGCGGAACATTGGAAGCAGTGCAGGATGCCTTAGCAAAGATACCCAGTGAAGAGGTAGAATTGGTTATCATTCACAAGGGAGTAGGCGCAATAAATTCTTCAGACGTGCTTTTAGCTGATGTCAGCGACGCTATCGTCGTGGGATTTAAAGTTTCCGTGGACCATAAAGCAAGGGATTTAGCTAAAAACAAAGGCATTGAACTAAGGGTTTATCAGATAGTTTATGAATTAATCGGCGATATAAGGGCAGCATTAGAAGGCCTGCTTAAACCCCATATAAAAAAGGTTTTCTTGGGAAGGGCAAGGATAAAATCGGTGTTTAAGCTTTCTAAGGCGGGAATAGTAGCAGGAAGTGTTGTTGAGAAAGGAAAAATTACCAGAGGCGCGGCCTGCCATCTTTTCAGGGATAAAGAGGTTATTTATGAAGGCAAAATTCAGACGTTAAAGAGGTTTAAAGAGGACGTCCGCGAAGTCGCCGAAGGGTTTGAATGCGGAATAAGCATTGGGTATAACGGCATTAAAGAAGGCGATGTCATAGACGTTTTTACGGAAGAAGTGATTGCCAGGAGACTGAAATGAACAAGGTAGTATTAAGCGGAGTAAGGCCAACGGGTAAACAGCATCTCGGCCATTGGATCGGCACACTTTCTAACTGGATTAAATTACAGCAGGAATACGAGTGTTTTTTTATGGTTGCCGACTGGCATGCTCTTATGAGTGAATACAGGGACCCCTCACATATAAGAGAATATTCTTTTGATAATGTGTGTGAGTGGTTAAGTTACGGTATCGACCCGCAGAGATGCGTTATTTTTGAACAGTCTAAGGTGCCGGCGCATTTAGAACTTTTTTTAATACTTTCTTATATTACTCCTTTGGGGTGGTTATCAAGATGCCCGACTTTTAAAGAGCAGATAAAGCAGCTTAAAGATAGAGATATAAATACTTACGCATTTTTGGGGTACCCGGTGCTGCAGTCTTCGGATATCCTTTTGTATAAAGCTAATTTTGTCCCGGTGGGAGAGGACCAGCTTCCTCATTTAGAGTTGTGCCGCGAGATTGCCCGCAGGTTTCATCATATATATAAAAAGAAATGTTTTGTTGAGCCTAAACCTTTACTTACTTCTGTTGCAAGATTAGCCGGCCTTGACGGCAGGAAAATGAGTAAAAGCTACGAAAATTATATAGCCCTTGATGAGGAAGATTCCGTTATAGAAAAGAAGATTTTATCCATGATTACTGACCCGGCAAGAAAGATAAAAACAGATAAAGGCCACCCCGATATTTGTAATGTTTTTGCATATTATACGATATTTAAAGAGGAAGATAAAGAGAGAGTCCGGCGTTTATGTATGAGTGCCGGCAGAGGCTGTAAAGAATGCAAGAAAATATTAGCAGACAGTTTTAAATCTTTTATCGGCCCGAGAAGAGAAAAGAAAAAAGAGCTTCTTAGAAAGAAGGATTATATCAGGGATATATTAAAGGAAGGCAATAAAAAAGCAAATGCTGTTGCTTCGGGGACTTTAGAAGAAGTCAAGGCAGCGATGAAAATATGAGAAGCAGGTATTATTATGAAGATTAGGCTGGATATATTTGAAGGGCCCCTGGATTTACTTCTTTACCTGATTAAGAAGAATCACCTTAATGTGGGCGATATTGTTTTGACAGACGTAGTGGAGCAGTATTTACAGTTTTTAGAATTTATGAAGCTCTTGGATATAAATCTTGCTTCCGAATATTTAGTTATGGCGGCTAACCTTATTAACCTTAAGTCTAAGATGCTGCTTCCTAAATCAGAAACAGACGAAGAAGAGCCTCAGGAAGACCCCCGCCAGGAGTTGGTAAGAAAACTCATTGAATACGAAAAATTCAAGAAAGTAGCGGATTTCCTTAAAACAAGAGAGATAGACCGCCGTAAATATTTTAGCAGGCCTGCACCGGCTTCTCCTAAGAGCGAAACCTATCTGGAAGCTTCTATTTTTGATCTGATTAGTGCCTTCCAGGCGGCGTTAAAAGAGGTCCCCAAAGATATCTTCTTCCAAGTAATGAGGGAAGAATTCACCGTGGAAGAAAAGATTCATGATATTACGCACCTTCTTTTAGAGAAAGATAAGATTTCTTTGGAGGAAATGATATCTTCCGGGAAGAATAAAATTGAAGTCGTTGTTATTTTTCTGGCTATATTAGAATTGATAAAATTAAGGGAAGTAGTTGCTGTCCAGGAAGATTTTTTAGGGCCCATTCTTATTGCCCGCCGCCAGAGCGTATATAGTTCGGTGTAATTTGCCGGTCAGAAGTTATGAGTGAAGAAAGAGTTATTGATTATTTAAGGGAGAATGAAGAAGAAAAGATTATAAACCTATCGCTGCGGCCTCACAACTTAAAGGAGTTTATAGGACAGAAGAATATTATTTCTTCTTTAGAAATTGCAATAGCGGCTTCAAAAAAGAGAGAAGAACCGCTGGAACACCTGCTTCTTTCCGGGCCGCCGGGATTAGGAAAAACCTCCCTTGCTTACTGTATATCTCAGGAAAGGGTAGCCAAGCTGACCGCAACCAGCGGCCCTGCTATTGAGCGGGCCGGTGATTTAGTAGGGATTCTTACTAATTTAGAAAAAGGAGACATTTTATTTATTGACGAAATTCACCGGTTATCTAAGGTGGTGGAAGAGTTCCTATATCCTGCTATGGAGAATTTCCAGATAGATTTTGTTATTGATAAGGGGCCGTATGCCAAGAGTGTAAAGTTTAATTTGAAACCTTTTACTCTCATCGGCGCAACCACCAGGAAAGGTCTCCTCAGTGCGCCGTTACGGGGCAGGTTCGGCCTTTTTTTTGATTTTGATTTTTATGATGAGAAGAGTCTGGCTTCAATTGTTGAAAGAAACGCCCGCCTTTTGAATGTTGAAATTGACAGCCAGAGTTGTCTGGAGATAGCATCGCGTTCCCGAGGCGCTCCCCGGCTTTGTAACCGGCTGCTCAAACGAGTTAGGGATTATGCTCAGGTTGTAGGAGAAGGCATAATTAATCTGGGAATTACTAAAAAATCTTTGCGGGAGATAGGCGTTGATAATGAAGGGTTTGATGAGTTAGACAGAAAGTACTTAAAAGCAATAATACAGTTACATCGCGGAGGCCCTGCGGGGATTGAGGCAATAGCTGCTTCTTTAGGAGAAGATAAAGGCACTTTGGAAGACGTTGTGGAGCCGTATTTATTAAAAAGAGGATTTATCGTGCGTTCTCCACGGGGAAGGATAGCTGCCCAAAAGGCTTACCAGCATTTGGATATCCCTTATCAAGAGGAACTTCAGGATAACTTGTTTTAGGAAATCTTTCAAAATGAGCGGTATAGGAAAGTTTCTTATTCTTTTAGGTATTTTATTAGTTCTTACGGGGGCCTTTTTTATAATATTTTCCCGCCTTAAATTGCCTTTTTTAGGAAGGCTGCCGGGAGATATCGTTATCCATAAGAAGAATTTTGTTTTTTATTTTCCCATTACTACCTCTATCATTATCAGTGTTATTTTAAGCCTGATTATTTATATTTTTTTTAAGAAGTAAATAACCATTAGTCATGTTTAGGATATTAAAGGAAGATAAAACTACAAAAGCAAGGCGCGGGACTTTTCAAACCAGCCACGGCCAGTTTCAGACTCCTTGTTTTTTCCCCGTTGCTACGCAGGCCGCTGTTAAAGGATTAACCCCTAAAGAGTTGGCAGATATTGGCATTGACGGGCTACTTGTTAATGCTTACCACTTATATTTACGGCCGGGAGCGCAGCTAATACGAAAAAGCGGCGGGTTACATAAATTTATGAATTTTCCTAAAACGATTATTACTGATAGCGGAGGGTATCAGATTTTTAGCCTGCAAAGGCTGCGAAAGGTTAACGATGAGGGAGTTGAGTTTCAGTCGCATGTTGACGGAAAGACCTTTTTCTTAACGCCCGAGGATGCAATAAAAATTCAGTTAGACTTAAATTCTGACGTATGCGTGCCGTTAGATGAATGCGTTAAATTTCCTACGCAGCGCGATTATGCCCGGCTAGCTATGCAGCGGACAATTGATTGGGCCAGAAAAAGCAAGGCCCTTTTTCTAAAACATAAAGGAGAAGGCAACCTCTTTTTTGGTATTATTCAGGGGGCTACGTATTTGGATTTAAGAAAGAAGTGCCTGGATGAGATTATGAAGTTAGGCGTTGACGGGTTATGTATAGGCGGTTTAAGTGTTGGCGAAGGAGCGGATTTAAGGTATAATATTGTTTCTTTTATTCAGGAAAACGCCGATAAGCGGTATTTGCGTTATTTTATGGGGTATGGCATGCCCTTAGATATTTTAGAAGCAGTAGCAAGGGGAGTTGACCTTTTTGATTGTGTTGTCCCTACGAGGTTTGGCCGCACCGGCACCGCTTTCACAGCGCAAGGCACAATTGTAGTGAGAGATTCGCCTTACACCCAGGACCAGAGGCCGTTAGATGAGCAGTGTTGCTGTTATGTATGTCAGGGATTTACGCGGGCGTATCTGCGCCACCTTATAAACGTGAAAGAAATAGCCGGTGTGCAGTTGCTATCGTACCATAACGTATTCTGGTACAAAACTTTTATGGATAAGATACGAGGAGCAATCGATCAAGGAAGATACAATGAGTTTAGAAAAGAATTTGAAGCAAAGTATAAAGAAAAATAGCAGTTTTTATGATTATTGACGTAATTACAATATTTCCTGAAATGTTCTCTCCCGTTGTGGGGGAGTCTCTTATTAAGAGAGCGGTAAATAAAGGCTTAGTAAAAATAAAAGTTCATAATTTAAGAGATTATGTTTTAGGCCGCCACAAAAAAGTAGATGCTCCTTCTTACGGCGGCAGGGGAATGGTTTTTAAGGCAGAGCCGTTATTTTGCGCCGTGGAAGCAGTCCTGGGTTATAAAATGTATCCTAAAGAAAAAAAAGATGCAACCAAGAGAATTATTCTTTTTAGCCCTAAGGGTAAAGCTTTAAACCAGAAATTAATAGAGAAGTTCCTGACCTTTGAAAGATTGGTTCTTATTGTTCCCCGCTATGAAGGAGTGGATGAACGCGTAAGGCAATACTTAGTTGAAGATGAAATTTCTATAGGCGATTACGTTATTAGCGGGGCGGAATTGCCCGCCATGGTTTTTATTGATAGTTTGGTTAGGTTAATACCAGGGCTGGTTTCCGATAAGGAGACTATAAAAAAAGAAAGTTTCCAGGGCAACCTGCTGGATTTTCCTCATTATACCAGGCCGCAGGATTTCCGGGGATTAAAAGTGCCGAAAGTATTACTTTCCGGTAATCATAAACGAATAGAGGAATGGAGGAGGAGGGAGGCTTTAGAAATAACCCAAAAAAGGAGACCGGATTTGTTGAGAAAGTAAATAATAGAGAGAAACGGAGGTAAATTATGGATAAGTTATTAATGGTGGAGAAAGAGTTAAAAGAGGGGATGAAGAGGGATTACCCTGAATTTAAGCAGGGAGATATAATTAAAATTTATTACAAGATAAAAGAAAAGGATAAAGAAAGGATACATCCCATAGAAGGAGTTGTCATAAAGATTCACGGAGCAATGCACCGTAAGTCGTTCACGATAAGAAGAATTGCTTACGGAGAGGCTTATGAGGTAACTATTCCCTATTATACGCCTAATATTAGCAAGATTGACGTAGTAAAGAGGAGCCGGCGCAAGCCGCGTAGAAAACGCCTGTATTATTTAAGAGGAAGGGTAGGTAAAAAAGCAACACTTACGTAACCTGATAAAAATGATAGTGGGAATTGACGAAGCGGGAAGGGGACCGTTAGCAGGTATAGTAGTTGGGTGCGCTTTGCATCTTAAAAAGAGGCCGCCGTTCGTCGTAAGAGATTCTAAAGAGTTATCGCCTCAGGCAAGAGAGAGTTTTATTCCTTGGCTTTGGAAAAATGCTTGCTTTTGTGTAAACGTCGCAACCCCAAGACAAATAGATAAGTTAAATATCTTAGAAGCAACTTTTTTGACGTTTAACCGCGCAATAAAAGGGTTGCTCACAAAACAGCCCTCTTTAAGTAAAGCGACCTTTATTGTTGACGGTAACCTCTTTCGCACGAATTTAAATATAAAATACATATGCATAAGTAAGGCGGATAAGAAAGTTAAAGAAGTTTCCTGCGCTTCTATCGTTGCAAAGGTAGTAAGGGATTACTTTATGAAGTTAGCGGATTTTCTTTATCCGGAGTGGAACTTCTCACGTCATAAAGGGTATCCTACAGCCGAACACGTTTCTTTGTTAGAGAAATACCCTCCAACGCCTTTTCACCGACGCAGTTTCTCGCCATGTAAAAAAGAGGAGTCTTATGAATTACAGGAAAAGGTTTAAGAAATATTTAGATGATTTAAGCCAACGCCGGCCTTCTCCGGGAGGAGGCAGCGCCCTTTGTTTAAATTTTTGCCTGGGTGTAAGTTTAATAGAGAAAGCGATAAATTATTCTTTAGATAAAGAAGCCAAGCTTCCAATCAGGGATAGTAAGCTTGCAGGAGGAAGATATTTAATGAGGTTAGGTAAGCTGAAAGAGGAGGTTTACCTTTATATAGACCTTGACAGCCAGCTTTTTGATAAAGTTATGAAAGCGCGCGCTAAGGAAAGGCAGAAGCTTCTTAAAAGAAGCGAAAAGCTTATTGTTGATGTGGCCAGAGCGTGTGAGAGCGTGTTTTCTCTTGCTAAAGGCGTAGAATCTGGTATAAAAAAGAGTATAATAAGTGATTTTCATATAGGATTAGAATTTGTAAGGAGCGCACTTTTTGGCTGTGTTGCCAATTTAGAGGCAAATACAAAGATTTTCGGTAGAAGTAACAAATATATGGGTGATTTTAAGAAAACTTTAAACCAATGGCAAAAATTTTAGATTCCCTAAAAATATCCCAGGCTCTGGAGGAGGAAATTAAGACAAAATTAAAAGGCCTGCCCAAGCTATGTTTAGGTTCAGTTGTAATAGGAGATAATTATTCAGCAGGCGTTTATCAGTCTTCACAGAGAAAAGTTGCTTTGAGGTTAGGGGTAGAATACCGGCCAATAAAACTGGCCGGCGATGTCTCATTTGATAAGTTTAAGATAGAAATTGGCAAGTTAAATAAAGATAAATCAGTAACCGGCATTATCCTTAATAAGCCTTTTCCTTTGAGATGGAAAGACAGCGAAGTCTTTTCTTTGCTTGACGAGAGAAAAGACGTTGAAGGCATGCATCCGGTTAATCTGGGTAAATTATTTATTGGGGATACGCTAGGAGCATCCGACCTCTTATGTATATCGCCAACGGTATTAAGTGTTATAGCGTTGCTTGGTGAAACTAAAGTAAACCTCACCGCTAAGAAAGTAACAATTGTAGGGTTCTCTTCGTTGATTGGTAAGCCTTTGGCGTTATTTTTAGGCAGCGAGTTTGCTACGGTAAGTATTACTCACATTGAAACATACAAGGCAGGGGATTTGCCCGCCTATTTAGAAGGCGCAGACATTGTGATATCTGCTGTAGGCAAACCTGATTTGATAAAAGGCGATTGGATAAAAAAAGGCGCTATCGTTATTGATGTAGGGACAGGCCAAAAGAATGGAAAACTTTGCGGTGACGTGGAATTTAACGTTGCCAAAGGCAAAGCTTCATATATTACGCCGGTCCCCGCGGGTACAGGTAAACTTACGACAATGTTTCTTTATAATAATTTAATATTAACCGCAAAAATGGCAGGGTTATGAGAGAGATTTGTGTTTTAGGGGCAGGCACAGCAGCTCTTGCGTTTATTGAGAGAATCAAAGCAAAGAGCCCGCAGCAGAAAATCAGACTTATTGATAATAAAAGCTATTATTTTAATAAGAAAGAATTTATCTCCAATCTTTCTTTAGGGGGGTATTTTGACTTAAGAAACTGGGCTCAAGGCAAAGGAATTGAATTTATTCAGGATTCAGTAGAAAGGATTAACCCTACCCGCAAAAAGATTTATTTTAAAGAAAACGATTCAATAGATTTTGACGTTCTCGTTGTAGCTACAGGATTAAAATCAAAAAAGCTGCCTATGAAAGGAGAACACAGAGAAGGCTTTTTCTACCTTTCACAGATGAGACCTGCCGAAGTGAAAGATTTATTGAAAGTTTCTTGCGAGGCTACTGTTTATGCTTCTACCGTTCTTGGCTGCAGGCTTGCTTTGGCTTTAAACTCTTTAGGTAAGGAAGTCAAAATCGTAGCTGAGGGCTGGGATTTCTTCGCGCAGGACCTAGAGCGGATTGTTGCATTCCTCCAAGATAAAGGTATGCCGGTGTACCGGGACTGCGTTATTGAAGAGGCTATCGGAGAGGCGCAAGTTAAAGCGGTTAAAATATCGCCTTTAAAAGTGTTTTCTTCCCAGTTAGTCTTTGTTGATAGCGGCCTTTTACCTAACAATGATTTTTTCCAAGACGGGATAAATATTCACGACATATTTTTTACAAATTATGAAAATTTATATTTTTTAGGAGATGTTAATTGTAAGAATATTTCAAATGAATTCTTTTTTCAATACAATCATGAAGAGGCAAAAAAACAAGGGGCTGTTTTAGCTGATTTTGTTTTAGAGGGGACCCTTGCATTTTTTGAGAGAAAGGTTATAGAGGAACAGGTTAAAAAAGATGTTATAGAGCAGATTTTAGGTGAGTCCGAAGTTAAATTATGAAGATGGAGATTTTTATCCTGACGCGATAGAGCCCTTAGCATCAAAGATGTCAAGGATGAGTCTCATTGAAGGAGGTAAATATTATGGCTGAATGGGTTGGTATAGGCAAACGCGCAAGAAGATGTTACGGTTTTGACGAGATTGCCCTTGTCCCGGGCAGGGTTACTGTCAATCCGGAAGAGGTAGATACGAGCTGGGAGTTTGGCGGCAGAAAGTTCTCTGTTCCTATATTAGCCGCAGCAATGGACGGAGTAGTTGATGTTAAGTTTGCCATAGAGATGTCGCGGTTAGGCGGCATTGCCGTCCTGAATTTGGATGGCGTTGCGACGCGCTACGATAATCCCTCGCAAGTGTTGAGTGATATTTCTAAGGCAGGCCCGCAGGAAGCCACAAACCTTATTCAGAAAGTATACACTACGCCTATAAAAGAGAAGTTAATTGCTAAGAGAGTGGAGGAGATAAAAAAGGGAGGCGCCTATGCGGCAGTAAGTTGTATACCGCAGAATGCGAAAAGATTTGCTTCTATAGCGCAAGAGGCGGGAGTAGATTGTTTTGTGTTACAGTCCACGGTAACTACGGCAAGGCATGTTTCTTCTAAGTATTCCCCCTTAGATTTATATAAGTTTTGTAAAGAATTAAAAGTGCCGGTCATTATAGGAAACTGTGTTACTTACGATGTTACTTTAGAATTGCTGGAAGTCGGGTGCAGCGCAGTTTTAGTAGGTGTGGGCCCGGGTGCAGCCTGTACGACCAGGGGAGTTTTAGGCATAGGCGTACCCCAGGTAACTTCAACGGTTGATTGTGCTAGAGCAAGGGATTTTTATTATCAGAAGACAGACAAATACGTTTCCATTATTACCGACGGTGGAATGAACAGAGGCGGAGACGTTTGTAAAGCTTTTGCATCCGGGGCAAATGCAGTAATGATCGGGTCGGCTTTTGCTAGAGCTAAAGAGGCGCCGGGAGGCGGTTACCACTGGGGCATGGCGACTTCTCATGGGAATCTACCCCGGGGCACAAGAATTAAGGTAGGCGTATCAGGCAGCCTTGAACAAATTCTTTTTGGCCCGGCAGAGGTAGATGACGGTTCGCAGAATTTAATGGGCGCTTTATCTACTTCCATGGGTTGCCTGGGCACAAGGACTTTGAAAGATATGCATTTTGTAGAGATAATAATTGCCCCGTCTATTCAGACCGAAGGAAAAGTTTTTCAAGCGACGCAGAGAGTGGGGATGGGTAAGTAAAATATAGAGATATGAAGAGCAAAGATGCGATTTTAATTCTTGATTTTGGGTCACAGTATACGCAGTTAATCGCGCGCAGGGTTAGAGAGTTAAAAGTCTTCAGTGTAATTGAGCCCTGTAATATAGGTATGGAAGAGATAAAGAAGATTAACCCTAAAGGAATAATCCTTTCAGGAGGGCCGCATAGCGTCTATGGAGAGGCAGCTCCTTCTTTGAGAAAGGAGATTTTAAAGTTAGGTATCCCTGTTTTAGGTATATGTTATGGAATGCAGGTTATGGTTAAAGCGCTGGGAGGCGAGGTAGGAGAAGCTAAAAAGCGGGAGTACGGCCGGGCATTGATGTATATTGACGACCATTGTGATTTGTTTTTCTCTTTGCCGGCGCAAATTACGTCCTGGATGAGCCATACTGACCAGGTTATAAAGTTACCCCAAGGGTTTAAGCAGCTTTCTCACACCTCTAACACAAAATTTGCCGCTATCGGATATAGCCAAGAAGCTATCTACGGGGTTCAGTTTCATCCCGAGGTGATACATACTGATCTGGGGATACAGATAATTTCTAATTTTCTTTTCAGGATTGCCGAGTGTTTTGCCAGCTGGCAGTTAGAGGATTTTATTGATAAACAGATAAAAGAAATAAAAAAGAAAGTGGCCGGCGCCAATGTTATCTGCGGATTAAGCGGAGGAGTTGATTCTGCAACAGCTGCGGTTTTAATAAATAAAGCTATCGGGAAAAAACTAAAATGTATTTTTGTCAACAACGGCGTTCTCAGGAAAGGCGAAGTATCAAATGTTGTTAGGATTTTCCGTGACCATTTTAAAATTGATTTGCATTATGTGGATGCGGCTGTCTCTTTTTTGAATAAGCTGAAAGGGATAGTTGACCCTGAAGAGAAACGTAAAATTATCGGTCATGAGTTTATAAAAGTGTTTGAAGAGAAAGCTCGGAAAATCAAAAATGTTAAGTTCCTTGTTCAGGGGACTCTTTATCCCGACGTAATAGAATCAGTATCGGTTTTCGGCGGGCCCACCTCACGTATAAAATCGCACCATAATGTAGCAGGCTTGCCCTTGGATATGAAGTTAAAATTAATTGAGCCGTTTCGTCAGCTTTTTAAGGATGAAGTCAGAGAAATCGCCCGCCTGCTTAAATTACCCGATGAGATAATTTGGCGGCACCCTTTCCCCGGGCCAGGGCTTGCCGTAAGGATTGTTGGAGAAGTCACTGCTTTGCGTTTAAGAATTTTAAGGGAAGCCGATGCTACTTTAGAGAAGATAATAAGAAAAAACAATCTGTATAATGAGTTATGGCAGTGTTTTTGTGTTCTGCTACCGCTTAAAACAGTAGGAGTTATGGGCGATAAAAGGACTTACGAGCATGTAGTGGCAATAAGAGCCGTTACTAGTTTAGACGGGATGACGGCTGATTGGGCCAAATTGCCTTACGATGTGTTAGATGAAATTTCCAACGCTATTATCAACAAAGTAAGAGGGATAAATAGAGTGGTTTTAGATATAAGCTCAAAACCTCCTGCTACAATTGAGTGGGAGTAATACCAATTAACTATTTAACCAGCTAACCAATTAACCATGATTCATTCCGATTTTGCCCATCTGCATGTTCACACCCAGTATAGCTTATTAGACGGCGCCTGCCTTCTGGAGAAGCTTATAGATAAAGCTTATCAGTTTAAGCTTCCCGCCCTTGCTATTACTGATCACGGCAATCTTTTCGGAGCAATAAAGTTTTATAACCTTTGTATGAAGAAAGGGATAAAACCTATAATTGGGTGTGAGGTTTATTTAGCGCCGGGTTCGCGCCTTAAGAAAGAATATAAGAGCGGAACAGATAGTAATTACCACCTTATTCTGTTAGCTAAGAATCAGCAAGGCTATAGAAACCTGATAAAGCTGACCAGTTTAGCCTATTTAGAAGGGTTTTATTACCGGCCGCGCATAGATAAAGAACTGTTATATCAGTATAGTAAGGGGGTGATCGCTACCAGCGCCTGCCTGAAAGGAGAAATTTCGTCCTTGATTCTTGCAGGAAACACCCCCGGCGCCTATAAAGCTGCTGATGAGTATCTTAATATCTTTGGTAAAGGGAATTTTTACTTAGAGATTATGGAGAACGGATTACAGGAACAGACGAGAGTAAATGAAGTCCTCCTGAAAATGGCAAAAGATTTAGATATCGGCATTGTTGCAACTAATGATGTCCACTATCTGGAGAAAGCGCATTCGTTTGCTCACGAGGTCCTTTTATCTATTCAGACTCAAGCCACCCTTTCTGACCCTAAACGGTTTAAGTTTAATTCAGACACCTTTTACCTGAGGAGCCCTCAGGAGATGAAAGAGGTATTTAAAGATATCCCTCAAGCAATAAAGAACACCTTGGAAATAATGCAGAAATGCAATTTAATATTTGATTTTTCAACAACACATCTTCCTCAGTTTCCCATTCCAGGAGGCCGCAGCGACGAAGAGTTTTTAGAAGAAGTTTGTTCCCGGAACTTAGGAAAGAAATACCCCCGGCTTACTCCCGAGATTAAAGATAGATTACAGTACGAGTTAGGGGTAATTAAAAAAACGGGGTTTTCCAGTTACTTTCTTATTGTATGGGATTTAATAAAGGTGGCTAAAGAAAATAATATCTCTGTAGGACCGGGCCGTGGCTCGGCAGCGGGCAGTATTGTAAGTTATATTCTGGGAATAACTGATATTGACCCGTTACGTTACAACCTTCTTTTTGAAAGGTTCCTAAATCCTGCGCGTATTTCCATGCCGGATATAGATATAGATTTTTGTTATGAACGAAGAGGCCAAGTTCTGGAATACGTAGGCAGAAAGTACGGGCAAGAAAGCGTTGCCCAGATAATTACCTTTGGAACAATGTTGGCGCGGGCAGTGGTAAGAGACGTGGGAAGAGTTATGGGGGTTAGTTATTCTGACGTGGATAAGATTGCAAAGATGATTCCCTTTTCCGTAGGCCACGCCATAACTTTAAAAGATGCTCTGTCAATGAGCCCGGAATTAAATGAGGCTTACAATTCCGATAACACCATAAAGCAGCTCATTGATGTTGCCATGCAGCTGGAGGGGCTTTCGCGGCATTCTTCAACTCATGCCGCAGGTGTGGTTATTTCGGATAAACCTCTTATTGAGAGAGTTCCTTTGATAAGGGGTAACGACGGTGAAGTTGTTACTGGGTTTGATATGGAATCGTTGGAAAAAACCGGCATGCTTAAGATGGATTTTTTGGGATTAAAAACGCTGACGGTGATAGATGAAGCAATAAAGATTATAAAACAGACTAAAGGCGTATCCGTTGACATTACGCAGATTCCCCTTGACGATAAAAAGACGTTTTCTCTTTTAAGGAAAGCTAATACAATCGGCGTGTTTCAGTTGGAAAGCCGCGGAATGAGAGAAATTTTAAGTAAGATTAATCCCACCAGGTTCGAAGATTTAATTGCCGTTCTTGCCCTTTACCGCCCCGGGCCTTTAGGGAGCGGCATGGTTGATGATTTTATTGAGAGAAAACATGGTAAAAAACCGATAGTTTACCTTCATCCTAAACTGGAGCCGATTTTAAAAGAAACCTACGGGATAATTCTTTACCAGGAACAAACCATGCATATCGTTTCACAGTTAGCGGGGTTTGATATGGCGCGGGCCGATCTTTTAAGAAAAGCAATAGGAAAGAAAATCCCCGAGATAATGGAAGAGCAGCGTTCTTTATTTGTCCAGGGGTGTAAGGAAAATAAAATTAATGAGCCGACTGCCAATAAGATATTTGATTTGATAGACTTTTTCTCAGGGTACGGGTTTAATAAGAGCCACAGCACCGCTTACGCGATGATTTCTTACCGCACGGCTTATTTAAAAGCAAATTATCCTGTAGAGTTTATGGCCGCGCTTCTTACCAGTGAACGCAACAATACCGATAAGGTTGTTGAGTACGTTAACGAAGCTAACCGGCGTATGGGAATAAAAGTTTTCCCTCCCGACATAAATACCAGTTTTGTTAATTTCACGGTTACCGGCGATGAGAACATAAGATTTGGATTGATGGCGATTAAAAACGTAGGTAAAGCAGCTTTAGAAAGTATTATTGAAGTTAGAGAGAAGGGCAAATTTAAGGAGTTTTTTGATTTTTGTGAAAGGGTAGATTCGCGCACTGTTAATAAGAAGGTGGTTGAGAGCCTTATTAAGTCAGGAGCTATGGATAGTTTTAATTTAAAGAGGGCGCAGATGGCGGCTGTTTTAGATAAATTATTAAGTAAGAATAATAAAAAGAAGGATACCTCGCAGTTAAGCCTTTTTTCCCTGGTGCCGCCAAGGGAACAGATTCCCGACATAGAGGAATGGCCACTTTCACAAATTTTAAGTTTTGAGAAATCTTTATTAGGCATATATTTGACAAGCCATCCTTTGCAGTCTTACACGAGCATTATTAAACACCTGAGGCGCCAGGATATCATTTCTTTGTTTGACGAAAAGAAAGGCTCATCCGTCCTTATTTGCGGCGTTATAGAGAAGATGCGGCCGCTCACTACTAAGAAGAATAAGAGAATGGCGATTATAAAAGTAGAAGATGAAACCTCATCCGTAGATGTTTTTGTTTTCCCTAAGTTATTTGAAGAAGTTGCTTCTTTTCTTAGAGAAAAGATGATTTTTGCCGTTAAAGGTAACGTAGAATCCAGAGAAAGGTCAGCTCACTTGTTAGCTTCAAAAATTATTCCTATGGATAGAGTTATGAACGATATAAAAGAAGTAAATATTCTTCTTGATAGAAATAAGCTGGAATTAAATAAATTAAAGAGTGTTTTTTCTAATAACCAGGGAGCAATACCTGTTTCATTTATGTTTAAGAAGACCAAATTTCAGGGTATAAAGATAAAAACAGCCCAGCAGTTTTCTCTCCAATTAAATGAGCAGGTCTTAGGCCAGATAGGCGCTTTAGTCGGCGAAGAGAATTTAGTTTTATCATTATAACATCTTGATATACATAGAGTTAATAGTAGGAAAGTTTATTCTTGACAGGCTAATAAGGCGGTGATAGACTTTAGGTATGCGCAAACGCGATATTGTGTTAAAAATCAGTAAAGAAACCGGGGTAAAGCAAGTGATTGTGAGAGAGGTAGTTCAGAGAACGTTTGACACTATATTGGGAGCACTGAAGGAGGGAAAACGCATTGAGTTAAGGAATTTTGGCGTTTTTCAAGTTAAGTTGCGTAAAAAAAGGGTAGGTAGAAACCCTAAAACAGGAGAAGTTGTTCCTGTTCCCGAACGGCAAACCGTAGTTTTTAAGTCTGGCCTGGAAATGAAGAAAGTCGTAAAATAACCTCTCTAAATTTAAAAAAATGAGTAAAATCTATTCTGGCATCCGAGGAACGTCTAGTTTAGATCCTACCGAGACTTATTCTTTCAACAAAATTGTCCAGAAATCAAAAGAAATTTTTGAAATTTTCGGGTATGAGGAAATAATTCTGCCTTTGCTTGAAGAAGAAGGTTTGTTCAGGCGCAGCGTAGGCGAGGGCACTGATATTGTAGAGAAACAGATGTTTAAAATAGAAGGTAAAGACATTGTCCTGCGGCCGGAAGCAACTGCGCAGGTGGTCAGGTATTACCTGGAAAATACTCTTTATAAACAGAGTGATTTTCACAAGTTTTTTTACGTGGGGCCGATGTTTCGGGGAGAACGGCCTCAAAAAGGACGTCTACGGCAGTTCCACCATATAGGGGCAGAAGCTATTGGTTCAGACAGTTTTTATCTTGACGCTGAAATTATTGGTTTAACTATGCGGATTCTAGAGGAGATCGGTGTTAAAGATAAGAGTTTAAAGATAAACACGTTAGGCTGCC
>CP070797.1:603544-619389 GCA_020343495.1 Candidatus Omnitrophota bacterium
GATCTGCCTGTAATGTACTCTTGTGCTGCTTTATGTGGTGATAATATGCGGCTATTTCCTAGAATCAAATGCACATCAACACTATCTATACCACATCTTTTTAATAAAGTTTCCTGCCTTAAATCTTTCACATCTCTTAAAACTAAAAAACCAATGAGCTCTTCTAAATATTTCATCATAAGCACCTTTTCTATTACTGCTCTATCCGATTCCCTTACTGCGCTCTCCTTTGATTGGCATAAATCGATAAGGTAATTTTCTATACCTCTAATATCTTTTTGTCGCATTATTTCTTCCTGAAGACTTTCAATACACCGATTCTCTACCAAAAATTTAATACCGGATAATTCTAAGGGTTCTTTTAAACGCCTGCTGAATTCGAGATGCTTTAAAACAGGACATAATTTACTTAATCCCTTATCAAGATATGGCGCTAACTCTTTCATGGGGAAACAATTTAAAATTCTAAATATCTCATCATTTATCGTTTTAGATTTTGAATACTTTAAAACCAAAAATAAAGCGTACAGGATTAGATTAAACGGCTTACCGGGTAACTTTTGTATCTTTACTTTCGGGATTTTTCTTCGGTGATATGAATCAGGAGTCATTGGAATTTTTTCTATTTCAAAAGCTATATGATCCGCATCTCTGTTTTCTTCTATATATGGATAACAATCGGGAAAACACCGATACAATAACGCTCGTATCCTGACAGCTAAATCTGATGTTTCCCACAGCTTCATTCGACATAAACACTCATCATTCTGTTCAGAATAAATATCTGCTTTTCGCAATAACGGCACTATCTCCCTTAGGACTATTTGTTCTATTAATTGTTCTCTTGAAGAAAAACCATAGTTTTTACCTGAAGATATATCAAGGGGTACTATACTGAAAAAATATATAGTTTTTTGGGGATAAATCTTCATTAAATAGTTATAACTTTCGCTATCCCAAGCAAATAGAATATCTGCCGCTCCAAGTTCCCAAAGACCTCCTGCACACTCTACACTATCGCGCTCTATGGAAAATAAATTACCTTCTTTCTGAACCAAAACACCTTTTTTAAATTTAACAGAAGGCTCTTCCATTCTACCCTGTGATAAACTACCTAATTTACAATAACTAACCTTAACCGGCAGCCTATCTCCAAATACACTTTTTTTCATAATTTTAACCGCATCTAAAAAAGATTTGGGATACTCGCCTGAAACAAATACTATATTTATATGTGGTATTGCTCCTAAAATTCTTTCCGCCCAATCTAAATACAGACTTTTTAATCTTTTATTTTCACTTTCGTTACTGCCATAAAAAAGCTTATAATTCTCTATCGCCTCTATTAAAGCTCGATAAATTTGTATCCACAAAACCGGCTTTTCTCTATGACCACAATGACTACTCACGAATAACCAAATACCAAACCAATTTTCAGCTACTTTCCCTAACAAATCTTCCATCGTCTTCTTCTCCCACGATGGCTCAGAATTAATAATTTTTCTATGATAATAATAACCAACACCTTTAATTAGTCTCACAAAACACGCCATCCCTTCCTCTATATTTGATGAATCCCTATACAGGCCTAACTTAAATACTAAATCTTGAATACTTTCACTCATTTGAGAGGCCATCTCTGATGATCTCAAAACTCCTAATGGTCCATCAAGACAAAGCTCATTCCACATTTCCTTTAGTCTCTTCTGTACCAAAGAATTAAATTTATTGTAATCTTTATCTTTAGATAATATAGTTGTCGGCTTTCCTATTTTGCCTGTTTTTTTATACTTTATCATAATTGGATATAGTTCTTTACCTAAATCTACAAGCTCTCTTTCAGAACATATAAGCAGCCCGCTTCTAAGAACCCACCCCATTACATCTTCAACTGTGGTAAGGATATTAAATTCAAACGGTTCACCCATAACAATACCCATTAATCCTACTAATTTTCCATCAGGCCGGCAGCTCGTGGTTAAAAATTCCCCGAGAGAATAAAACGGCAGCAGGTTATCTCCTATAGCCTTTATCCATCCCAAACTAAATCCATTAATCTTATCCCGGAAATCCCTATTCGAAATCTCAGCCGCCTCTGCTCTTCCCGCGAGAAACACTTTATACGCCTTAATCATTAGACTATATATCTTTTCTATTACTTGCCTATCTTGTCCAAAATCCAACTCTTTACCTAACGGCTGGCTTTCCGATAAACCGCAAATTAACGCGAATTGTTTTCTCACTAACCCCGCGTATATCTCTCTAAAAAATATCTCATTACAGTCTGTATCTTTATGAAACAACGGCGGCATCCGCCACATCAACGCGTCTTTTACTTCTCCTGTACCAATACTCGGCAAAACTTTTCTACTTAGAGAAAGAAAAACTGTCCTCGCATCATTAACACTAAGCCCTTGCCGCACACCTTCTCTAACTAACTGCTCCATTGCCCCAGAAGAACAAGCTATCTTAGCGGAAACAGCGCCTCCTGCTATATTTGCCAGGCAGAGGGAAGGAGCACCGCCAGCCACGGGAAAGGCACTACCTTCCACATCTACCCGGGATAAATCAATTTGTGTAGGGAATAATTGTTTGCCGTTTTTACTACGAATTAGGAACTGCGAACTACGAACTATTTTAGGATGGAGAAAGACTTCTTTGCAGCTGATAGCAAGAAACAGAAAGCAGGCAACTAAATAATCCGGCGGCGCGTGCGAAGTGTTGCCTGTTAACACTAACGGATTATATATTATTACCAGCCTATAAAATAACATCTCCGCCACTATCGGGCTATTACCATTAATCCCTCTATCCCTTCGCTGTTTTCTATACTTATCAATCTCTCTTTGCGCAAACTTAGATGATTTATACATATTAGTGAATGGAGACTCCAGTAACCCGGACGCTATTATCTTTTCTATCTTCTGCGCGTCAATATAACGTCCGCTTTCCCTCCACTCCTTATATTTCTTTACTACTATATGTGCTTCGCTTTTAATCTCAAACATCGCGTGAACAGGTAACCCTATTATTTCGCCATAAATCCAACGCGCCGACCACCTCGCGTTATGCGTACCAAATAATAAGCTGTCTAACACCTGCCCAATCATAACTCTATCACACGCTCCCGCATCCTTATACATCTCAACCACTTTATCCGCTTGATTATTTTCTACATAATTATTTATTTCCTCTAATATCTCCACCTGCAAACCGATACTGCTCCGTACTACTATCGTTAATTGCAAATGTTCACTCGCTCTTACCTTACTTCTAATCGTCAGAAACGTCTCTTTGTTAGGATACTTTCGAAGCTCTAACAGGCTCTTGTCTTTTACAGCCTCCCATGTGTCTGATACTCCTTTCACACCAAATATATGAGGATGGTTTTTCACCCACCTATCCCACCGGTTCTGGCTTATCATCTCTCCTATTTTTCTATTAAAATCCAGCGAGATAATATCACGTATTATATATTGTTTCTGCTCCACCTGAATAGTTGTAATAGCTTCATCCGGATATATAATTAATCTTTCTACTCTCTCCCACCTACCGCTTGGCATTAAATCATAAATACTGCGCGGGAAAAACCACAATCCTGCAATTAAATATATACCTTCTCCTATAAATTGCACCTTATCATTAAAATTGCTGTCTATTATTGTCGCGCCGGTCGGCAATACCATTTCACGGTTATTGTCCACATGGACAAGAGAATAAAGCATCCTGGATCCGTTTCTTACTACTAAATTGCCTATGCCGGTTTTTAATGAACCCTTTACTGTTGCTCCTTCTTCCACCTTACAAGGACCCAATATTGACGTATCTTTAACCCCTCCTCGACGCTCCTTACGCCATGCTGCTACGATCTCCAGCAGACCCCTTATATCTTCTGCCTCGCTATCAGGCCCGTATTCACCCGCATACATACCTTCATAGGGAAAATACTCCTGGGCTAATTCCTGGAATTTCTTTAAATCGCTCCCTATAACAGGACGCTCATCATCTAAAATCCATTGTTTTACTGTTTGCCGTCCTATTTCTTCACTCATAAAAAGCAATCCTATCATCTGAAACAAATCTACTTCCAACTGAGAAAGATTTGTTATCCGGCCGCTAGACAAGTTTATTAATCTTTCACTTACCGGCATTTGCTTCGACTTTCTAGCAAAATCAATTATTTTATTTTTCTTATAGGTAACCAACCATAAATTCTCATATACAATTCCCTCTTCTAAGTTTGCGGCAATTGCTCTATTAATTACTTCTTGCAACAATCTAGATGCCGTAACTTTTTCTTGAAACAAACTTAGCCGGCCTTCCTTTAAATAAAACATTCCTTTATGCTGCAATCCCATATTATCAACTTTATCTATAATGCTCCGCATATAATCTTTATCTACTATATCGCGCCAGCTCTGACCTGTTCCCAAAATCTGTTTTATAAGCGCTAATTCTGTTTTTCCTACCACTACTCTTATTTTTCCGTAAAATACTATTGTTCTATCTTCCGGCAAGTCTTTTACTTTTTTCCCTGCCACACTTATACCGGTAAGAGCAACCTCCGATTCAATGGCAATATTAAATATATCATCATAGCCTAAGCGCGGATAGGTCAATGCCAATGCTCCCAAGGTATTTATGCTCTGTAAGACTAAAGATTCTGCTCTTCTAGCCGGCCCTACGCCGCTTTGGCCGTAACGTATTATCAAATTTGCCCACTCCTTTTTCTCACCGCCGTCTAAAATTGTCAAAACTAAACGCTCCTTTAAAAACTGTTCACCTAACACATCAACCGCCATATTTAATAAATTCTGCGTGCCTGCCAAATCACTTTTTAAATCGTCGGCATGCTCAATCACCAATAATATCACGATATTATTATTATAGTATCTATCTGCACATTCTCTTAAATATCTGCCATAAGCGATTACCGCTTCCGTATTATAATTTTTTATATTAATAATCACTACTGGTTTTATCAAGCCAGCACCTACTGCCTGAGGGAAAACGTTCATACTCAAATTAAGAAAATCTTCTTTACTATCAAAATCTAACGGTTCATCATTTTGCAACTTATTTCTGTATTCCTTAGGAATCCCTTTAACCCCTCTATTCTTGCCAAACCCATCGTTTATAACTCGCAGGAGCGGCTTACCGGGCAACGGTTTCACATATTCCAATAATTGCTCGCCTAAAGTTGGTTCATCTAAGATATCATCATCTATTAATTTATTTGCCTTAGCCTTCTCTTTTATTCCGCCCATAAGCAACCTCTTAATTCTCTTAATCAATTTATCATTCCTGCCGTCTGTGCTGCTGCTCGATACCCGAAAGTAAACCCTATTTTCTCTTACGTCTGCTTTTACCGGGCTGGCCATTTTCTTTCTCTTTCCTACTATCTTCTTCTTTTTACTAGCCCTCTTAGTCCTAATATATTTATGAACCGAGGTAGGAACATAGACACGATTCTCTCCTCCTTCACGGTAATAAGTTGATGCAATATCGATATCTGGCCCTCCTATTAACGCCAACTTTAAATTCTTTTTCACACCCACATCCGTTCTACTTTGCTCATAAATCCTTTTTAATTGTTTCATAGTAAACGTAGCGCCAAAAGGGCCTCGCTGCTTCCAAGCCACCCCTATCTTATGGTTAGGACAAATATTATATCTCTTTAAAACCTCATACTGCTGGCGACTAAACAGCTCTACGCGTTGTTGACTATCAACTCCAACAATCCAATAAGCCAAAATTTCACAGTCGGTATTCATGCCTAAATATATTAACATCTCTTCAAACCCTATACGCCGATCGCCCGGCTGACTGCCTAAATCAGTTTTTCTACCTAACGGCCATAACTTAACTATTGATTGTTTAACCATAGAATGACGGTCCCTAACTGAAACATAATCTGACTTTGATACTTTATACCAAATTTTTCCCTGAACCTGAAAAATAATAACGTCTAAACCCAGCTCAGCCATTACCATAAACGGCACTAATAAATGCCCCCAATGAAAAGGATGTGCGGCCAAGCTGAAAAATCCAATCTTCAATAATCGATTGGCTTTAGGTAAAACAATTCTCCTCTTTTCTTCTTTACCTTTGGCATAATTCATCTTTAATCTAAAGAAAGGATTCGTCTCGCCTTTTCCAATATTATTAATAACTCTACTAAAAGTCCACTCAGAACATTTATATAAAGAATCCGTCAATTTAATTACCCCTTTCGATGCGGGTGTATGCGGATTATTTCTTATCTCTGTTATATCACTTCTTATATACGTCCACACCTCTTCTACTAAACGCTCTAAATCTATTCCCATCATACCAGTCTGCGGAGAAGAGCTTTCTTTTAAATGCGCGGCACGATCTATATTTCTAGCTGAAGATGAATCCACCTTCTTCTCTGTGTCTGACGATAATTTGTCTATTATCTGATTAGCCCATTGGCTGACTGTATCTTCAAATATAAGCTGACCTTTAGCGTATACCATAACAAAGCCATATAGGAAAATTTTACGCAACACCAAATCATGAACCATCTCTCTATTAACTACCGCAGGTTTTATAACTTTCTGATCTAATTTTGATAAAATACTAATACAATCCTCCGAAGGAATCATAAAAATAATTCTTTTAACCGGCATATCTATGGATTCCAAAGCATCCACGACACCAGCAAATATTCCCAGCATTTTAATTACATTAAGGGCGCGGTTACTCTCTATGCTAGAAAACATTCGATTTATATATGTATAATCCACAATATTGCCTATCCTTTTAGTAAAAATATTTTCGTATCCCTCCTCAACAATATAACTATTATATATTCTTTTCGAATCAACATAATTATGAATACCGCCAAAATATTTCAATATATTTTTTGACCATAACTTTTGTTCCCGTCCTAAATCCTTCAAGAATTTATTCCAATTTTCATCTGCTGCAACATCTAAATAACATCTCATTTTATGTTCATCTAAAAACCCAATATTAGAAACTTCATCAATAATTGTAATGAGAACTAAAATTTTAATAAAACTATCACTCTTTTCCCCTGAATTTCGAATATCTTCTATTAAACCCTGCGGCGACCTTATCTTTAAATTACGCCATGCTGTCAAAGATACGTGGGCGGATATCGCATCTGAGAAAACTTCATATTTTCTATAACTTATCCCGTAATAAGATAAAAAACGGTCAAAATAAAGCCGGCTTTCTGGTGCGTGATTATACATATTAGAAACCTTACCGGCGTCATGATAAAGCAGCGTTAAAACAAACAGGAAAAACATATCAGGCCCCACTATTGTGTTAGTCAGTAATTTATGTATTTGTGTCAGCGTATCTTCGCTTACACCTCCGTGACCACACAGGCCACCCTCTACTATCCGGCGTGCCCTTAAAGGCGCATCTTTGTTTAAATTTAATAACCATTCTTTATCTGCCTCATTAAACCTCCATAATCTTTCAAATATATCTACTAAACTAATCGTGTGTTTAAACACTGTGCCAGCGTAATAATATATATGCTTAAGCGCTTCTATCTCCGGCATAATTGTCTTAAAATGTTCAAAATCTGCTATCCTCCTAGCCATACCCTCTTTTCTCTTGTCTATAAGTTTTCCCAACTGCTTAAAATAGCGCGAACTATCTCTCATATCTTGCTGCCTCTGCGCAACTGCCTTATCTAATAACAATTTTTGGATTCTTTCTTCAATTTCACGTATCACAAAGTAATCCTTCTCCAAAGCTCTGCGGTCCAGAAGCCGCTGAACACTTTCGCAATCACCTATTGACTCATCATCTTCTTTTATAAGCTTTAATGCATCTTTTGCTATCCTAATAATATTCCCAACCATTTCCTTTGTAATTAAATTGTATTTCTGTATGACAGCTAATGCTGCTTGCATGGAACTTATCAAATCGTCGCTCTCTTGTGAAGAAGAAGAACTGCTTTCTGCGCAAGAGGACGATTTTTTCGGGGCCTGGGGCCTTTTCCCTCTTTTGTTTTCTTTCTTTGGCTTAAAGTCTTTTATTTTCTTAAACGTTACACGGGCCCGCTGCTGCGCAGAAACAAACTTACGATAAACTGAAGAGATAAATCTTTTAATAACCCTTGCCCCAGAGCCAATTTTTAAACAAGTATTCTCCCATCCTAAATAAATTCCATAAATAAAACTGCTAACGAAAGAAATAATTTCTTCTGCTACTAAAACACAGAGAAGGTTCCTTAAAATTATACCTAGCGGCCTGCCGCAGGAAAGTATACCCACACTTATAAAAGTAAGGCCAACGGAAATCTTGAATACAATACTTAGCCAGCTTACTCCTAACTTATAATTTATCTCTCTTAAACGCTTTCTAACCCTATACCACTGCCCCTTAAAAAAGGAGTTAGATAACCCTGTGAAATGGGTCTCAAACTCAAAGATAGACTTCTCAAAATTTTCCCTTTCCTCTCTTTTCTTGAGAACGCCTCTTGCCTTGCGCTGTTTACGCTGTAATTTAGCTAAAGCTCGGTCGTGTGCGGCTTCTTTTCTCCTTAGTCTATCCTGAGCCTGCTGCTCTAATTTAGCTTGCAATTCCAACTCATCCAGACGGCTCTGTTTTTCTGTAAAATCTCTTCCCGCCTCAGCTAAATCCCGGCGCCACTGCTCTAAGCCGAACCGTAATTTACTATCTTTTTGCTGCTCAAGAATCTCTTGCTCATTATGCTGCAAAATTATTAACTCCTGCTCTTTTGCTTGCGCTTCATCATCTAACTCTTTCTTCTCCCTTTGAAATTTTTCCCGCTGAGGCATTAGCTGTTGCAGTAACGCCAAAGTTTCCCCTAACTCTTGTTCTTGACTGTCTAACATGTCTTTTTCTTTTTCCAACTCATTGATTTCAAATTTAGCACCCTGGCGGCTCTGTCTACTTTCTCTCCACCACTTCTTTTGGCTTCTTATTTCCCACCGCAAGTCCGCTATATTATAATCTCTTCTTGAAGTTAATTCGGCTATAACTTCGCTTAACCACGTCATATCCTGCAAATATTCTCTTCTTTGCTTTAATATCTCTTCTTCAAATAAATCTATTCTCTCTTCTATATGTGCTTTTCTCTTCTTTAGTTCTATAGAAATCCTTTCAAGATTCTGGATGTCTGCTTCATCCATCATAATCAGCAGTTCTTGCTCTATATAGCGCTGTTTACTTTTTACTTCCTCTAACTGCTCTCTTATTATCCGCTGTTGATTTCTATTCTCTAAAAGCTTCGCGGCAATTTCATCAGCCTGTTTGCTTCTTTTTCTGCGGCGGCTTGATGCTGAACTGCTTCTTTTAGATTTATTCATTCTCTTCTTCCTTCTAACCATCTTCCTTCTATCTGCCTCCGGACCACTAAATGTAATATTCTCAAGCTCTGCTTCCAACTTTTCTTCTTCTAAACTTAACTGCCGCGCCGCTGTTTCTATTAACGCCTGTTCTTGCTCTAACTCCAGCAATTCGTTCCCTAACTGTTCCTGATAATCTCTTATTTGGGCTTGACGTTCTCTTAATTGCGATAATCTTGCTTCTACTTGCCTTCCTCTCGTCTGTAACCAATTTAATTCTCTTTCACACCACCTATTTTCTTCTTCATACCGTTTTAATTCCTCTCTAAATTTCTCTCTTAACCACTCCAGCCTAAACCTTGCTTCCTCTGCATCCTGCTGTGCTGCCGGAACCTGAGCCTGCGCATCCTGCATTTGTTGATAATAATTTTCTTCTGCGGCCTGCAATTCTCTTCTGGCAATGTCTTCTTCTATTTCCGCGTCTTCTAATTCCTGCAGCTTCTGCTGCTGCCGCAAAGATAACCTGAACCTACTAAGATACCTATTATGAGTAATGTTTGATTTCCACAGTAAGATTTTCTCCGTAATCCACTCCTCAATCTTGGCCAGCAAAATAAGTAAGAGTATAATGCCGACTATTACCGACATATAAAAAATAACCCTGTCCACATTGTAAGGAACTCTGTACATACCGTTTGTAATAATGTTTTCCGGAACACTGGGCACAATCCCAAACCAAAAGAAAACAATTATTGAAGTCCACACTATGTTAGCCAACGCCTGAGTAAGGCGGGCGTTATAGCCGGTAAACAACTCAACTCCTCTGATTAGTTTCATTGATATCGCATAGAGAAATGCTACCCCCACCAATATTAACGCCCCTACAAAAACCGGCATAAGGAGAAGTGGCAAGGATTGCGTCCCTTTTAAACTAATAATGATATTTGCTATAGAAGACCAACGCCAACAGCTAAATCCTAAAAGCGCTAATCCTAAAATGACTAAAACTGTTTTAATTACTTTACGTATTATTGCTGCATTCTTTTGTATTACTCTGAAATTTTTAATCTTCTTTGACAATTTATAAATTACTATCAGCAATACAGCTCCAATAATCAGCAGAAATAATTTTGTCATCGTTAAGCGGTGTAAAATAAAAGCTGCCCCTCTAACTATCACGGTGTTGCCGCCTCCTACCAACCCGTATCGCCAGTTGATAAGCAAGAAAATGCCAGCAAAAATTGCCAGAAATGCGGGAAGTTTTACTTTTACTTTTTCAAGATCGCTTATAGTAGCAGCATCGGCTTTCTTACGCATAAACAAGGAATTGTATAAACACCGCATCAGCGGCCATAAGTTTACAACAATAAACGCCATTACCAGCCAGAAAACAACATTTGCAACCGGCAGCCCCTTTAACAGCCGGTACCGTAAATCCAGTATAAGCAGTACCTGCGCGATTGCTAAAGGCACAGCAATAACTTTAGTTATGGTTTCAAACACACCGCACCTCTTACCGAGTCTCTGTTTACAGGTGGTAATACCCAACCACATAGCCGTAATAAAGTTCAATGATAACCATAAAAAGAAAACGTTAAGCTGGTCCAATGCCATGAGAAACACAATACACCAGACAGTAAGAAAAATTCCCAACCAGAAAGAATTATGCTGGCACAGCCAAAGATCAAATTTTGCAACGTTTCTATGCGGGTCACGGCTGTTTTCTATCCATTTCCTGAAAATCTGCCATTTACCCGTTTCCTTATTCTCCAACGCCGCGTTGTCGTGTTTACTAAACTGCCAAACTTTCTCCTCATTAGCATATGCCCTGCTTAATACAACATTAAGCCCGAAAAGCCTGCCTCTATCCGCTGCCGGTAGTGTTGTAACTACCTCGCCATAATTACTGACTAACCTTACCTCCTGTTGATCCTCACACTCAAAAAATTGATGCCACCACGTATCAGCGCCGAATTCTTCCTGGAGATACTCTACGGGAACAAAAACATCATCGTATTTATAATAGCCAGTAAGCGCTTCAACATTATTCCTAAACCGGCTTTTTCTTGAAACATCCCCCTTGTAGTTTTTTCCTGTTTTCTTCAGAACAAAATATAAAAACCGCCTAACCTTATTATCTAAAAACCAAAATAAAAGAGGTATGTTAGCATGGTAAATTACCCACGCCCAAACCCTAACCCCCATATTCTTTATAAATACCCATATTCTTGAATCGCCCTTCTTTGCCTTGAACACATTTTTTGTAACTACTTGATTTGCCTTACGGTTAAAAAACATTCTTACCTGCGTCCCGGTAGGGCTGTTATCGCTGCCTGATATAATAAAATAAAAGTCTGAACCCTTAAGATGGTCTTGCATCTGGCCCTGCATTTCTAAGTTCACCGACGGCGCGAACAAATAAGCGTCTCTGATACGGTTAGCTAACCATGTGCTTAACCCCATAATAACTCCCACTAAAATAATTCCTGTCACCCCAAGGACAGCATGACCTGAAGCAACAATTCCAAAAGCAGTAACATCTAAATTGAGAATTATTATTCCCATAATTAAAGCGATTGTCTTACTAAACCCTTTATCACGTATACATACCCATAAGGCGTGAAAGGTTAAAATCTGGTTAGCAAGAACACTAAACAGCCAGAACAACAACAACGCTCCGGAAAAGGGGCTTAAATCAAAGTATATGGCAAATGGCATTACTACGTTAGAAAGTGTCGCTATGTAACTGCCAACATACAAGCGGCCCATAAGCGCGTACATGAACCGCTCTGTTAACGGCAGCGGCCCGTAAGCGCACTGAATCTGCAACTGATAATCTTTTTCCATCTGCGCCCGTCCCTGGCTCCATCTAAACCGTGCGCCGATTTCAAACACGTTATGCATCTCGCCACGGCACCGTTCGAAAAACGCTTTGCCTACTTTTACTACAAACTTATACCCTAAAGCAATGCCGGTCTGTGCGCCGGTAATAAGCGTGGCCGTATCTTCACTTATGTGCGGCATCATAAACGGACAACTTAACAACCCAAACAACCGTGCCCATATCCTGGCAAAAATGTTGCCGTCAACAAAAGTGTCACCGCAAAACGGCATAACATAGGAATCAGCGTAAGAAACCGCCCTTAAAAACGGCTCAAAGTAAACGCGAAACATTGATGCCCAGCCGTCGCCAAAGAGATGGTTTATCCCTCTAGCCGCGGATTTTGCGCCCTGCTCAATAAAGTGAGTAGCGTCATCTTGCGGGTTACCGTTAAACGCGTTACGGTTATGGTCGCGGTCAGCCAGTTTAACTGCAACAGGATGCCCGCATTCGTAAGCGTCTAACGTATCTTCTACGTCAGATGCCCACTGCTCATCCTGACTAGTTGAGTTCTGGTCAACAACTTCAAAGTACGCTATATTAGGTAAACTGAACAACGCGCTCTTCATACCGCCGGATTTAGTTGGTATCGGCGTTTTAACGTGAATAAATTTAGTGGTAATGCCGGTTTCTTCGTGTATTCTCCGGGCTAAATATTCCCGGCCGCGGTGTTCAATCGCCATGGTAGCGATTGCTTTAGCTTTATCCATTAAAGGGCTGGCTGATTTATTTTCGGCTTCATACAACATATCAAACAACCCTTCCCGCCAGTTCTCTACCGAACTGGGGTCATCAAACCCTACCTTAGCCTCGAACTTATTATGAGATATCCATAAATTCACTTTATGAGCATACCATTTTTTACTCGCTGCTTTCATCCTCGCCATAAGGTTAGTTGCCATTTCTATGTTGGTGCCAGCTTTATAAACTTCACCCATGCGCCAACGCAGGTAAAAGGCTGCTTCTATCCAGTGGAATTTATCCTTGTAATTATGATCAGTTCTTAACTGTTCTACGTCTTCCACAAAAACAATAGAATGCTCTAGCCT
This sequence comes from Candidatus Omnitrophota bacterium, assembly GCA_020343495.1. GTDB lineage: Bacteria > Omnitrophota > Gorgyraeia > Duberdicusellales > 4484-171 > JAHISK01. The sequence goes on from CP070797.1 coordinate 616,795, forward strand.
AAGCTCCGCAGAGAAAAGCTCAGAGAACGCTCTTACTACTTGCGCGAAACTGAAATCGCTCCCTCTAAACCTCAGCGGGTACCTGTTTTTGAGTTTCTGATAAATAATGCGGGAAGCTTGAAACTTTGACCGCTTAAGCAGCTTAAACCAGTTAGCCATATCTTTAGTTGCTTCTTTCACAGCGTCATATGCAACATACGGTTTTAATACTTCTGCTATATTATCCCAGTCAGATTTAGCTAAATCTAAGTAATCTTTATAAAGGTCTTTAATAATTCCTAATTGCAGCTCTGTGATACGTCCTTTTTTAAAAGCATCCTGCGCTTTAGCTTTAACGTTATCCTTAAAAGGATAATAATCTCCTGTCGGATTATCTTCAAAAAATTGCTGCCACCAGTATTCATCCAAGTCTAGACGATTGCTTAATATACTTCTAGTTACCGCTCCTTTCTCAATACTTTTAGTTAAAGCCCCGAGAAACAGCTTACGAGATATCGGCGTCTGACCGCCAAAATACATACACACAACTTTATCGTCAGGGTTTACTGACGGCACCCTTCCTAAAGTATACCTACCTCCAACCGGCATAGACTGGAATTTCTTTATAATGAACCCTACAACCGCAAAGAAAAGTAATATACCCATTAACAGTGACGTAATAAATGAACTTAGTGCAACTTCAGTAAGCTGGTAGCCGCAAATTAATCCTAAGCCTGCGAATGGCGGTAGACTTTCCTGCCATGGTATCGTAACTCTTCCTTTCTTCTCAATATATATAAACCATGTGCTTATCTTTACTTCCCACCTATCTGTCCTCCATACAAAGTACCACAGCCCTGCGGATATATGCCCTAACTCTAACTTATCCCACAGAAGCCGCAACAGTTCAAGAATACGGACCTTCAAAACCACAAACGCAACCAAAAAGGAAACTACTCCCAACACCACAGTAAAAACCATAAAGAAAGAGTACCCTGCTAAATACTGCGCAAGCATAACAATTATGCCGCCGCCAAATAAAACTTTATATAGCTCTCCGGCAAAAAACCGGTTGTTTAACCAAAAGAAAATGTTAAACTCCCTGCCGACAAAAATTGCTAAGGAAAAAAGGAACAGATAATAAAGCCAGTAAATAAGGTGGCCGCGCACCCTGCCCAGGTAACAAGTAGGCCGCATAAGATAATAAACAGCTATCCCAAACATAGAATGCGGTTCTTTATTGCTGATACCTGATAACATCTCTCTCATATCCCCACAAAACTCATGAAGAGACATCCAGGGGTGGGTTAAGAGCCGCAAAGTTATTAACCCGTAAAATAAGAAAAACCCAAGTTTCATAGGTATTAAAACAAAAAAGGCAACTATCCCCCACGCTGCCCGCGACCAAATATGGCTAACCGCCTCAAGCAGTAACATGCCTACTATCATGGTTTTAACTAAAAACATGGAGCCGCTGGAAACCGGCACCCATAACCCTAAACTCAATGCAGACACCAAAAACACTATGCCTAAACCTAAGCTTAAAATACGGCTATGCCTCTTATGAGACACAAACCACCGGAATTCCTGGGCAACAGCAACAAAAAGAGCAACGCCTACGGCAATTGCCCATAGCTTACCTAACCCTGCGCCGGCAGCAAACACAGCCGCGCATAACGAGCTTACCGGGAAATGATAAGGAACGTACTTGCTAGTTCCCGCTAAAATCGTAAGTAACGAACTAAAAATGCAGGCAGGATAAAATATCCCCATGTCTGTCTGTATTGTAGGGATACCTTCTAAGCCTCTTTCCCTGGCAAATTTTTCTACACTTTTTATTAATTTCTTGCTGATTCTATAATCATACTGAGGGATCCCATCATCCCTACTTCTAATATAATGGTAATATCCTTGGGAAAGTCCTGTCTTTTCAATAATCTGGTCTGCTGACTGTAGGAGCGTCATAGTAGGGTCTTCAGGGTCTGGTGCCGTAGGATTATTAGGATCAAACATAAGTAATTTCGTCCGTAACTGTACAGAATAATACTGCAGAAACGCTTCCCATTTTATTAGGATACGCTCGTCTTTCCTTTCTCCGAACTTCTCGCCCATATAATTATGTAATCCCCGGACAACTCCGGTTAAATCATCTTCATGCCTGTGATTTCCATGGTACTGGTCTAACTTCTTCACTAAAAGAGCAAATATAAACATCCAACACAGAAAAGCGCCTACTATAGAATTGTTTGACGTTACTTTAAAATCGTTTTCTACTCCGGCTAAAACATCTCCCTTATACCACTCATACATCTGCTCCATATCTGCGTTATTATAAACACGAACCTGGCGGTACAAATATCTACCTAACAACCAGCGCGCTAGCCATGCTAGGGGTTTCAATAGTTTAGAGGTTGGACGCCACTGTTTTAGTTTCTTGATTCCTTCCCACACCCTAGCAGGAACAATCCTGTGAATAGTTTTACCAATGAAACTGCGGTCTTTTTCCCGGTCATACTCTCCCTTACCCTGGGCGCGCAGCTTCCTTTTCATAAGGAACCAAGCTACACAAAAAGGCAAACACCCCATCTTCCTTAAAAGGTCAATAGCAATAAAAAT
>CP070797.1:619489-635300 GCA_020343495.1 Candidatus Omnitrophota bacterium
TTTCTCCAAAATCATCAAAAATCAAGGCGACTTTCGGCTTATAAGAATTAACTTTCCTGACGCCCATAGGCAAAGGAACCTTTGCTTGCGTCTGGTGGCGGTTAAACGCCCTATAAAAAATAATCGGGACTAGAATTAAAATTATAAAAATAGTAATTCTTGAAATTCTACCCATTTATTAACCTTAAGAATTGCTCATATACCTTACCGGGATTGCCGTCATTGAAAATAGCGCTGCCTACGCATATATAATCCAGGCCGCTGCTTAAAACATCCTTAACATTAGAAAGCTTTATCCCTCCGTCAATTCCTGCTTCTTTTTCAGGGAAAACTCTCTTAAATTCTCTTATTTTTTCTAAAACCTCAGGGATAAAAGCAGCTCCGTAAAACCCGGGGTTAACAGACATAAAAAGAACCGAATCTATCTTATCAACAAGAAACTTAAAATCATCCAACTTAGTCAAAGGGTTTACAGCCAATGCCGGCCCCATCCCTTCTGACCTGATTTTATCAATGACTTTTAAATGGTCGCCCTTAATCTCAAAATGAAAGATAATTCTGCGGGAGCCGAACCTCTTAAAAGCATCCACCCATTTAAGGGGAGCGTTTACCATAAGGTGCGCCTCGCTGCCCACCGGCGATTTAACTGCCTCTAAATCTGAAACACCGATGCTTTTTGACGGGACAAATTCACCGTCCATAATGTCAATTTGAACGTAATCGGTAAATCCTGCGCACCTATCTAACATATCAAGGAAAACTTCTCTTCTGTCTGTAAGTATTGCCGGCACGATTCGTTTCATAATCTCACCTCTTACTTCTTAATTCTTTCTTACATGTACATAAATAATCTTTCTTCCAATAAGTGCGAATTATCTCTTTTACAGGGACACAGTCAAACTCCTCTCCTTTTACCGTTTTTCTTAACCCCAACCGCTTTCGATAAATTTCACAATAGTATTTGCCGCTTTTGTTCTTTTTCAAATGCAGGCAAGGGTCATCAAAAGCGCCGCAACAGCCTCCGCACCTGATACATAAATTCTCCCACTCTTCTTCTTTAAATCTTAAATATCTCCTAATCATAGTCTATAAAAATTATACAACCGCCTTCAAGATTAACGTAATCCGACGGCGGCTGCGATTTTAAGGGGTATTAATGAATTACTTTAAAATAGAATACGTAAGAATAAACTGACTAAATACAATAGAAACCATAGACATAAGTTTAAGAAGAATATTCAGTGACGGCCCGGAAGTATCTTTAAAAGGGTCTCCTACAGTATCTCCTACCACCGCCGCTTTATGAGAATCAGAACCTTTACCGCCTAAATTGCCTTCCTCAATATACTTCTTTGCATTATCCCAAGCGCCACCGGAATTAGCCATCATGACAGCTAACACAAACCCTGAAATCAACGACCCTACTAAAAGCCCTGCTACGGCTTCAGCTCCTAAAAGCAGGCCCACTGCAATAGGGGCAATTATTGCCAGGAGTGCCGGTAAAATCATCTTGCGTTGAGCCGCAGCAGTGGTTATCTTCACGCAGGTAGAATAATCAGCTTTCATGCGGCCTTCTAACAACCCTGTTATCTGGCGAAACTGCCTTCTTACTTCCTGAACAATAAACTCAGCAGCTCTGCCTACTGCCCCAAGAGTCAAAGAACAAAAAATAAACGGCATCACGCCTCCCAGAAACAGTCCGATAAGAAGTTTTATATCTAATAAAGACAGGTCTAAAGAACCGCCGTATATCTCTACCCGCTCTTTATATGCCACAATCAATGCCAGGGCAGTCAATGCCGCGCTCCCGATAGCAAACCCTTTTCCCGTAGCTGCCGTTGTATTACCTAAAGAATCCAGCTGATCCGTGCGTTTACGGACCGCCTTATCTAAATCAGACATTTGCGCAATGCCTCCTGCGTTATCGGCAATCGGGCCGTAGGCGTCGGAAGCTAAAGTTATTCCTAATGTAGAAAGAAGGCCTACTGCTGCAATACCAATGCCGTATAAGCCTATGTTGTAATTTGAAAACCCCCCGGCGAAATAAAAACTAAAAAACACCGCCGCACAGATAAACAGAATAGGCAGCGCCGTAGATAACATACCTAAAGATATCCCGCTAATAATGATGGTGGCCGGCCCTGTCAATGCACTTTTTGAAAGTTTCTTTGTAGGAGAGAATGAAGCAGAAGTAAAATACTCCGTGGAAACTCCTAAAAGAACGCCGGCAATTAGCCCGGCAATAACCGCGCCCCATATCCCCCAGTATTCTTTCCCAAACAAGAATCCCACAATTGCTGCTGACCCAATAACTATGAATCCTGCTGCAGAAAATACACCCCGGCGCAGTGCATTAATTAAATCTTTATGCTCTTCCCGCTTGGTTTTGATAAGGAAAAACCCTAAAATAGAAGCAATAACCCCTGCCGAAGCTATAATCATAGGAAAAGATACTCCCTTAAACCCTAACCCTGCTGCCGCGGCTAAAGACATTGTCGCAACAATAGACCCAACGTAAGACTCATATAAATCTGCTCCCATTCCTGCTACGTCGCCAACGTTATCGCCCACCAAATCAGCAATAACTGCCGGGTTCCTGGGGTCGTCTTCAGGAATACCGGCCTCAACTTTACCTACTAAATCAGCTCCCACATCAGCAGCTTTTGTATATATACCGCCTCCTACACGGGCAAAAAGCGCATAACTTGAAGCGCCCATACCAAAACAAAGCATAGTCTGAGTGATCGTAGTAAACTCATCAAACCCTGAAGACAAAATATTATGAGCAAAACACCACTTCAGGAAGGCAAACCAGACAACCAGGTCAAAAAGGCCTAACCCAACCACCATAAGCCCCATGACCGTGCCGCCGCCAAAAGCAACTTTAAGCCCTCTGTTAAGGCTTAAGCTTGCTGCGTATGTCGTGCGGCTGTTAGTGCGGGTTGCCACAAACATCCCTATAAATCCGCAAAGAGCCGACCAAAACCCTCCCGTAAAAAAGGCAAAAGGAACAAAAATAGATAAAAGATTTTTTTTAGCCATAAAGAAAAGAAGACAAAAAACAACAATAAAGAATATCCCAACTACCTTGTACTGCTGTTTAAGATAGCTCCATGCTCCTTCCTGAATATACGAAGATATCTGTTTCATCGTGGAGGTGCCCTGCGGCTGTTTAAAGAGCCATCTTATTAAAACCAGAGCAAACCCGATAGAAATAAGCGAACTCACAAAAACCAGAATCAACACCGTTGCTATCTCCATTATCCTCCTTTCTTCTAAACGCTTTTCTTTATAATTGCATCGCGCATTTGCCCAACAGATACATATTCTACTTCACACTCTAAATAATCTTCTATCCTTTTTATGTATTTCTTCGCTGCTTGCGGCAACTGTTTATAATTTCTTACATTTTCAATGTTTTCATTCCACCCTGAAAGAGTCTCATAAACAGGCACAGCACCCGATAAATCAAAAGGGAAGCTTTTTATAAGACTGCCTCCGATTTTATAATCTATGCACACTTTAATTTTTTCTAAGCCGTCAAGCACATCTAATTTCGTTAAAATAATTTTCTTGACGTTATTTAAAATTTTTGCCCGGCGCAATAAAACTAAATCTAACCAGCCGCACCTTCTCGGTCTGCCCGTGGTCGCGCCGAATTCGTTTCCTTTACTTTGAAAATACTTACCCGTATCATCTTTTAATTCCGTAGGGAAAGGCCCTTCTCCTACTCTGGTTGTATATGCCTTTGATACGCCTAAGACTTGGTCCACCTTCACAAAAGAAAACCCCGAGCCCGCAAGCGCGTTGGAAGAAACTGTTGAAGATGAAGTGACAAACGGGTATGTCCCAAAATCAACATCCAGAAACGTGCCTTGCGCACCTTCAAAAAGGAAGTTTGAGTTTTTCTTCTTCCAAAAAAACTCAACCAAATCACAAACATAAGGCGCAAGTTTACGGGCAAACTCCTGGTATTGTTCAAAAATTTCCTTAAACTCAAATCCTTTAAAACCATAAACCTTCTCAAAAAGAGGATTTTTTTCTCTTAAATTATCCCGCAATTTCAAAGAAAAACTTTCCTTATTAATAAGGTCTGCCATTCTGATACCGCAGCGGGCTATCTTGTCAACGTAACAAGGCCCTATTCCTCTTTTAGTCGTTCCTATTTTTTGAATTCGCTGTTTCTCTCTACAGGCATCCATTATACGGTGGTAAGGCATAATAACGTGCGCGAAGGGAGAAATTTTTAAATTTTCGGGGCTGACGTCTATCTCTTGCTTTTTTAAATAGTTAATTTCATCAATGAGAACTTGCGGGTCAATTACTACCCCTTTGCCGATAACACAGATTTTTCCTTTTCTTAATATTCCCGAAGGAATGAGGTGAAAAACAAACTTCTTCCCATTTATAACAACGGTGTGCCCGGCATTATTGCCTCCCTGGAAACGGACAATTACGTCTTTCTCCCTGCAAAGGTAATCAATTATTTTACCTTTACCCTCATCGCCCCATTGTAAACCCACAACTACTGTGTTCATACTACACTTTCGGTCTCATCGTAAAGATTAACTTGGCAATGTCAGGATGCTTTGCTACAAATTTCAGCTCATCTTCAACTAAAGATTTCTGGTTATGGACGTTAGCATACCTTACTAACTCTAAAATTTCTCTTGCTTCCTTGTCATCTCTAAACTTAACTTCTAACTTTTCATACACGTTTCTAAACCCTTTTATTCCCGAGTATTCACCAACAGTAATATTTCTTCCCGTATCTATAAGCTCAAGCTCTCCTCTGCCTAACTCTTCAAAATCGTACAGCTCATAATTTCTTCTATCTTTTAACGCTCCGTCAGCATGTATGCCTGACTCATGAGCAAATGCGTTTGATCCTACGCCGGGGTGGTTTATGGCAATGGGTATATCAAAGGCATAAGAAGCATACTTGCTTATTTTCCATGCTCTCTTTAAGTTTATGCGGTCATCCAACTTATATTTTTTCAATCCGCTGCCGTATTTAAAAGCCAAAATAACACTTATCAAATCAGCGTTTCCCGCTCTCTCTCCTACGCCATTTACGCAGGTGTTAATATAAACATCCACGCCATTATCTATGGCTGCTTTTGCGCCGGCAACCGAAGACGCTACGGCTAACCCTAAATCATTATGACAATGAATTTCTATAGGGATTTTCACTGCCGATAAAATCCCTGATATCCTCTCATAAATGGAAACCGGCGTATCGTAGCCTAACGTATCGCAATACCTTAACCTGTGTGCGCCAACTTCTTTTGCGGCAGCAGCAAACTCAATGAGGTATTGCAGTCTTGAACGGGAAGCATCTTCAGCATTAACACATATTGTTCTGGCGCCTTTCTGTTTAGCTGCCCCTACTGCGTCTGTCATATTTTTAATGACTCCTTTATAATCAATTTTGCCTTGAAATTTATGCTTTATCATCTGGTCAGAAGTAGATATGGAAAGGTTTAAATATTTTAAAGACGGCACATTTTTAAATGCGGTGTCAACATCGCTTTTTATGGCCCGCATCCACCCTGAAAGCCTTAAGTGTTTAATAACTTTTTCTTCGGCAAGGTTTAAATTAGCATTAAGATAATTAATCTCATGATTTGTAGTAGGAAACCCGTACTCGCTCTGAAATATCCCCATTTCATCAAGGTAAAGATTAATCATTGTTTTTTGTAATTTAGATAAACATATCCGCGAGGTCTGCACGCCGTCACGGTTGGTTACATCAAAAATATAAACCTTCGCCATAAATACCCTCCTTATTATTCAATTGGAATTTTTCACAGCTTTACGCCTTTTAACGAAACAATGTTTGAGTTAGTTTGGATTTCTTTTACTGCTTCCTCACTCAACGGGCTATCCAGATTAAGAATAGTCAATGCCACCTTTTTCGGCGCGCTCCTCCCTAAACTCATACCGGCTATGTTTATTTTGTGAGCGCCAAGAACTGTCCCTAGAAAGCCGATAACTCCCGGCTTATCCTGGTTATTAATGACCAGCATATGCTGCGACGGCGCAACTTCAATATAAATGTCATTCATCTTTACGAATCTGGCTTCTTTATTGGCAAAAAGTGTCCCTTCTAAAACCTGTTCTTTTTTGTCGGTGGCAACCTTCACCCTTACAGAATTTACGTATTCTTCCTCTTCTTGAATTTTAATTTGTTCTACCTTTACGCCCCGTTCCTTAGCAATTTCCAAGGCGTTTATGTAATTAACGTTTTGCTCCTCTAACATATCCGAAAGAAACCCTTTAACAAAAGCAGCTGTTAATACGTCCACCTTGTAAGAAGATATTTCACCTAAAAAGGACACCTTTATGTTTTTTACCCTGCCTTCAATAAGCTGGAAAATGAACTTGCCCATCTTCTCGCAAAGATCAAAGTATGGCCCGATAACTTTGTATACTTCCGGCTCTATCTGAACGTAATTTGCGGCATTTCTTATAGCTTTTCCTAACAGGGCGTCTTTTACGCAATGAGCTATTTCTATGGCGACATTTACCTGCGCTTCTTCCGTAGATGCTCCTAAATGAGGCGTTACAACAACGTTATCTAACTCCAGTAATTTAGAGTCTAACGGGGGTTCTTTAGAGAAAACATCCAAGGCAGCCTGCCCTATTTTTTTTTCTTTCAAAGCCCGGTATAAAGCATCCTCGTCAACCACTCCTCCTCTGGCACAGTTAATAATGACTGCTTTGGGTTTCATTAAAGCCAACGCCTTATCAGAAATCAAATTTTTTGTTTCTTCAGTTAAAGGAGTATGAACAGTCACAAAGTCTGCCTGTTTAAGAAGCTGCTTTAAATCAACTAATTTAACTCCTGCTCTCTCTGCTATGTCCCCGGAGATAAAGGGGTCGTATACTAAAATTTGCATACCAAAAGATAAAGCTCTTTTGGAAACTTCCTTCCCAATCCTTCCAAACCCAATTACTCCTAAAATTTTAGAATACAGCTCTACTCCTTTAAATTTAGACCTTTCCCACTTCCTGTCTTTTAAAGACCGGTAGGCAGCAGGAATGTTTCTTGCGGCAGCAAGCATAAGGGCAAAGGTTTGTTCACAGGTAGAAATGGTATTGCCGCCGGGGGCGTTCATAACAATTATTCCTTTCTTTGTCGCTGCTTCTATATCAACATTATCCAAGCCAACACCGGCGCGGCCGATAACTTTCAAATTATGAGCACTTTCAATTATCTGGCGCGTAAGGTGAGTCTGGCTTCTAATAACAATGCCACGGTAATTTGCAATTATTTTCTTAAGCTCCTCGGCTGATAAATTATATTTACAATCTACCGTGAATCCAGCGTCTTTTAAAATTTTTATGCCTTCTTCCGATAATTTGTCAGATATAATAATCTTATCCATAAATAACCTCCTCCAGACGAGACAAGGAAACTCCCAATTCAAATTTATGCCCTAAATCTAACAACGCTTTCTCTAATAAAGAAAAACACATAATTAAGTCCTGTTCGTTTATCCAACCCATGTGGGCAATACGAAAAATTTTGTCTTTAACAGGTCCCTGGCCTCCCGCGATACTTAACCCAAACTCTTTACGTAATTTTTTTACAATATCGCTGGATTTAATTGTTTGCGGCGCACAAATTGCTGTAACTGAATTTGAAGGTCTCTGGGAGAAAATTTCCAGCCCTAAAGCAGTAGCCGCCAAGCGGCAAGCTTTCGCCATCTTAGCAAACTTCTTGCATCTGGCTTCTATCCCTTCCTGTTTTATTGCCTCAAGGCTTCTGTTTAAGCCTACAATTAACGCTACTGCCGGAGTAAACGGCGTATCATTCTTCTGGCTCCCTTTTAACGCTTTATCTAAATCAAAATAATATTTAGGTAAATTTGAACTTTTAATAGCTTCCTGCGCCCGTGAACTTACGCTTACAAAAGCAAGCCCCGGCGGCAGCATTAACCCTTTTTGAGAGCCTGCTACAACTACGTCTACTGCCCACTTATCAGGATGAAAAACCTCCTGACCTAAACCGCTGATAGCATCTACAACCAGTAACGCCCCCTTTTCTCTCGTAACTTTACCGATAGCCTCTATATCAAAAACAGTAGCAGTGGAAGTCTCACAAAGAGTAGTAAGCACTCCCTTAACTGGCTTATTATCATCTAATATCTTTGCTAATTCTTGCGGGGATGCAGAGAGACCCCATTCAACCTTGACCTCAATAACATCTAAAGAGTAACTTTTTGCAATTTCAGCCCATCTTTCGCCGAACTTTCCGCCGCATATGGCAACTACTCTGTCCCCTTTAGAGAAGAAGTTACTTACTGCTGCTTCCATTGCGCCCGTTCCCGAAGAAGCAAACGTAACAACAGGATTCCTCGTGCAGAAGACTTCCTTTAACCTTTCATTGACTTCTTTTAGAATCTGCCGGAACTCATCTGTGCGGTGATGTATTATTTCCTGCGACAATGCCTCCCTTACAAAAGACGGGACAGGCGAAGGCCCTGGCGTCATCAACGTTCTACGTTTCATTTCATCTCCCCCTTATTTAAAATTATTTCTTTTTGATTTTATCTATGTTAACAACCACTTCATCAACTATCCCGTATTGTCTTGCTTCCTCGGCACTCATAAAAAAATCCCTATCGGTGTCTTCTCTTATCTTCTCAATTTTTTGATTTGTATGCTGAGCCAAAATTTCGTTTCCTTTCTCTCTCAGGCGTAAAATTTCTTTAGTTTGTATAGAAATATCTTCAGCTGTTCCCTGAACCCCTCCCCAGGGCTGGTGAATCATAATCCTGGAATTAGGCAGCACGTAGCGTTTGCCTTTATTCCCGGCGCAAAGAAGTAATGCTCCCATGGAAGCAGCCTGGCCTACACAATAAGTGGCCACATCGCACTTTACAAACTGCATCGTATCGTATATGGCTAAACCTGCGGTTATCATTCCTCCCGGTGAATTCACATAAAGATTTATGTCTTTATTTACGTCTTCCATTTGCAGAAACAACATCTGTGCCATTACAACGTTAGCAACGTTATCGTCAATAGGCGTTCCAATAAAAACTATACGGTCTTTAAGAAGCCGGGAATAAATATCATAAGCGCGCTCAACACGACCTGTCTGTTCAATAACCATAGGAACATACGTCTGCCCTCTCATTTCTAACCTCCTTCTCTCTCTACTTTCTACTCTTTAAATATATTTTGCCTTACTCAAAATAAACCCTAAAACAGCCTCCCCTAAGTTATTTGATATCTTTATCTTTTCCTTACTGGCTATCGCTTCTAATATATAAATTATTTTTATCTCATTTTCAGCAACAGTTTTTAACTTCTCTTCAATGTCTTTGGTATATTTTTCAATATCCGCCTGCGCTATGCCTCTTGTTTTTAAATTATAAAGTTCTCTATTGACTAATTCTTTATGATGGCGCTCTATCTCTGTTTTTGAAACTTCTATTTTGATATTTTTTAAAAGATGGTCGGTAACCTGGTTAGTCACTTTTATTCTTCTATCACGCAGTTTCTCAATTTTAATTTCCGTTTTTATTGCCTCTTTTAAAACATCAAAATTATCGTATCCCGCCCAGTTTGCTATTTCATCGTCATCCAAATTGCCTTCAACGACTTTTTTTACGCCGTCTTTAAGGTTATTTACTACTTTTTTTATTTCTTCGTCTTTAACTGCTGTCTCTATATCTTTAATCTTAATCCCTATATAATCGGTATCTTTCAAGGTAATTTGGGGCTTCACTTCAAACTCTGCCGAAAATACCAGCTTATCTTTAAGGAGCTCTACATCATAGATACGCGGCAGAATTATAGGAAACAATTTAGACTCCTCTATAGCCTTTTGATAATAAAGAGGGATTGCTTTCTTTAAAAACTCCTCTTTCAAGGTACCGCCATGGAACTTCTCTAAAACATCTAAAGGCGCTGTTCCCGGCCTGAACCCCGAAACCTTTAGTTTCTTGCCTATTTCAGTGAAAGTTTCTTTTTTTTCTTTTAAGAACGCCTCCCCGCTTATTTCCACTTTTATTGACCTTTTTAACTTATCTAATTTTTTTACTTCTACTTTCATTTTCTCCTCCCTTACGTAGCAATGCGGCAATCTACAAACGAAAATCTCTGCCTAAATAAACTTCTTTTGCTCTAGTATTACTTATCAAATCGTCTGACGTTCCTGAAATCAATATTCTTCCCTCTGCTATCATATAGGCCCTGTCTGTTATGGAAAGCGTCTCGCGCACGTTATGGTCCGTAAGAAGAATGCCTATCCCCTTGCGTTTTAGGCCTACGATTATTTCTTTTGCTTCACCTACAACGATAGGGTCAATACCGGAAAACGGCTCATCCAAAAGAAGAAAAGAAGGGTTAGTTACCAGCGCCCGGGTGATTTCTAAACGCCGCGTCTCTCCGCCGCTTAAAGTATAAGCTTTATTCTTCCTTAGATAGGCAATATTTAATTCCTGCAGGAGTTCTTCCAGCCGCCGCCTTCTCTCTATTTTTGTTAAAGGTACCGTCTCAAGTATTGCCATAATATTTTCTTCCACTGTAAGTCTTCTAAAAACTGAGGGCTCCTGCGAAAGGTAGCCTACGCCGTAGCGTGCTCTCATATGAATAGGTAAACTTGTTAAATCCTGATTATCAAAATTAATATCCCCTTCTTCGGGAGAAATTATCCCTACAATCATATAAAAAGTAGTAGTCTTGCCTGCGCCGTTGGGGCCGAGCAGCCCCACAATCTCTCCTCTTTTTACAGAAAGAGACACCCCTCTGACTACTTGCCTGCCATTATAAGATTTAGTTAAATTATTAACTTCAAGGAGTCTCATCTTCGTCGGGAAAATAGATTACGCGAGGGTTACCTTCAATAAGAAGCCTTTCATCCTCGCCGAAATAAGTTGCTTTCTGCGCCAAAGTAATATTCTCATCCTTTACTATCTTAACATTACCGACAGAAACTACCTTTATCAGTTTCTTCTCATCAGCGTTAAAAAACGCCGTAGCTTTATCAGAAAAAAGTGTGCCGTCTTTATTTTCTACGACAACGTTATCATTAAACACTGCCGTACCTTTAATATGCTCAATCTCTAAGGGCCCGGTGCAGGTAATCATAGTGTAATCCTTATTTTTTTCATCGGGCAGCAACGCTTCCACGTTTTCCTCAAAATCAACTTTGCTCATCTGCGTATCCGCAGTCATGCCTTTAGCTGTTATCTGTATGGATTTATTATTAACTTTCACCCAATCGTCGGTCTTAATATTATTCTGGTTTCTCTTCCAATCCAGGGAGTCGGTAACCAATGTCCCTTCTTTATTTTCAACCTCAACATCCTCCCGTAAATATACGTCCATGCTTTTCTTATCCAGCTTTGCTTTCTTAGATTTGATAAAAACAGTATCGTCTTTGGTATAATACTTTGCATTCATCTGGTCAATATCCACATAGGTGTCATAAATAAAAGCTTCCTTTCCTTCTACTTCCCAATCCTGGGCGCCGTCTTCTTTATAATTTGTAAGATAGAAGTCTTTTATCCTCTGTTGAGAAGATTCGCTTTCACTCTCTACAGAAGAGGGACTTTCTACAGAAGTGCTTTCAGTCAACGCCAAAGTTTTTAACGGGAAGGAAACAATTAAAGAAAGAAAAATATTTACTACGATAAATTTAGAAAAAATATAATATACCATACCACCTCGCAAAGTCAATCTAAAACCATTTAATAGTTCTCATTAATTACTGTTACTGCGGATTCTTAATCAGGGCGTAAACCTTAGCTTGTAACTTTTTCGCCTTGATAATCAAATCTGCCACCTCTCTTACCGCTCCCTCGCCCCCCTTTGTTTTGGTAACATACCTGGCATATCTCTTAACTACAGGCAAGGCATCCCTAACGGCAACCCCGGCGCCAACCTTCTTTATCATCTCTAAATCTATCAAATCATCCCCGATAAAACAAATCTGGCTAGCTTCAACTTTATATCTTTTTTTAATGTCGGCGAGCGTCTTTTCTTTAGGTAAAATCCCAGCGATGACTTCTTTCACTCTCATATCCAAAACCCTTCGTTTAAGCACTGCTGAATTCTTCGCCGTAAGAAGAACTGTTTTTATTCCCATTCTCCCTAAAAGAAATATGCCTAATCCGTCTTTCACGTTAAAAATTTTCAATTCCCTTCCTTTATCATCATAAATAATCTCTCCCCTAGTTAAAACGCCGTCCACATCCAGAATAAGAAGTTTAACTTTTTTTAATAACCCTTTAATATTGCCTTTTCTCTTTCTATCCATATTTAAGTTTTCTTCTTTTTACTATCTACTTTCTACTTCTACACTATTCCTGCGACAATTAAGTCCTGAATATCCAACATCCCCACCGGCTCGGCATCTTTATTAATAACGGGGACTTCATCTATCTTTTTTTTCTCTAAAACTTTAAGGGCTTCTGATGCCAAGCCCTCTTCACTTACAACAGAAGGATTTTTCGTCATAATAGTTGAAACTGCCTTCTTAAGAAGCTGGGGATAACGCTCAATATTTCGCCGCAGGTCGCCGTCAGTGAATATACCTACTAATTTGCCTTTCCTATTGACAACAACCGCTGCTCCGGCATGGGCAGAGGTAATTTTCAGAAGAACTTCCTTTACTAAGGTACCCTCACTGACTACGGGATTGAACTTGCCCTTTCGCATTACATCTTTATTCTTAAGAAGCAGCTTTCTTCCTAAAGACCCCCGGGGATGAAAAAAAGCAAAATCTTTTTCTTTAAACCCCCTTATTTTTTGTAGAATAACTGATATAGCGTCACATATAACAAGCATAGCTGTAGTAGATGTGGTGGGAGCCAACCCTAAGGAACAGGCTTCTTTATTTACTTTAACGTTTACCACACTATCGGCATAGCGGGCCAGGTTTGACTTAACATTTCCCGTTAACGCTACTATTCTTGCACCGATTTTCTTTATGAAAGGGATAAGATTTTTTACTTCCTCTGTTTCTCCGCTGTAGGATAAAACTACTACCGCGTCTTTCTCATCAATTCTGCCTAAATCGCCGTGAACTGCCTCGGCAGCATGCAGCCAAAAAGATGACGTCCCCGTAGAGGACAGCGTCGCAGAAAACTTCTGCCCCACAATTCCCGCTTTGCCCATTCCCGTTACAACAATCTTGCCCTTACAGGAAGAAAGAATTTTAATCGCCTCTAAGAAGTCTCCATTTAAACTCTTAACTAAATTAGAAATTCCTTCTTTCTCAATTTCTAAAACCTGGTGTGCCCAATTTAAAATTTCACTGCCTTCAAACCTTTTCATCTTTACCTCTGACTATTTAGCTCTCCCTGTTTTGTAACGTTTCTGACTTCTAAAACTTTCTTAATCAAATCCTCAACCTTTTCTAAAGGATAACTGGTATGCTTATCTGACAGCGCTTTCTGGGGCCTTGGGTGGACTTCCATAAATAACCCGTCCACCCCGCAAGCAGCCGCGGATAAACTTAACGGGAAAACGAATTCTCTGTCTCCGCCGGAAACTCCCTCCTGCGCAGAAGGCCGCTGTAAAGAATGAGTTGCGTCATAAATTACCGGGTAGCCTAACTTTTTCATAATTAAAAACGACCGGAAATCAACCACAAGGTTATTGTAGCCAAAACTGGCACCACGCTCGGTAAGAAGAATATTCTTGTTTCCTACAGACTCTACCTTCTCAACTATATATCGAACATCCTGGGGCGCAAGAAGCTGTCCTTTTTTAATGTTTATAATCTTATGAGTTTTTGCTGCTTCTAAAACTAAATCAGTCTGGCGGCATAAAAAAGCCGGTATTTGTATTACATCCAGGACATCCTTACAAACTCTAACCTGATCCGGCCAATGAACGTCGCTTAAAATAGGGACGCCTACTTTTTCTTTCACTTCTTTCAAGATACTCAGGCCTTGCGTTACCCCCGGCCCTCTAAAAGACTTAATCGCCGTCCGGTTAGCTTTATCAAAACTTGCCTTAAAAATAAACGAAACAGGGTAACGGCTGGCTACGTCCTTTAAATAAAAAGCAATATCTAAAGTCAAATCCTTATCTTCAATGATACAGGGACCGGCAATAAATATGAATTTCTCTTTATAATTTACCATAGCCTAAAATGCTCATAAATGGTTTTACACTAAAAAAAGGTTCTTACTGGAAAAATTTGGCTCGCTGGTAAGATTAATTCCCAATTTCCTTAAACCAGCTTCGTCACCCGGCGTAGGAATATGCGTCATATGCATCTGGCTCTCCTTTAGCTCTTTTAACTTATCCATAGCAACTTTAGCGCTGGAATTAATAGTAGCGCTTATACTCAAGGCAATTAAAGTCTCTTCTAAATCTAAACTTACGGTTTTTGCCGATAAAATGTTTTTCTTAAACTCTCTTATTGACTCTATAACATTAGGCGACAACAAATGTATATTATCCGGTATTTTAGCTAACTTTTTTATAGCATTCAAAATAAGGCTTGATGAAGCATGCATAAGCGCTGAATTTTTACCTGTTACGATTGAGGAGTCCGATAACTCTATCGCCGCGCCGCAAAATACACCTTCGTTACCTTTGCCTTTCTGCTGGGCGCAAGAAGCTACCTCTCTTGCTAAGGTAACTACCCTTCTATCCTCCGGTTTAATGCCAAGTTCATTCATAATAAGCTCTGTGCGCTGAACAGTCTCTTTATCTAGGAACCCCATTGCGTACTCGCACCTGTATCTGAAGAACCTTCTTATAACTTCCTGTTTTGATGCGCCCCTGACAACTTCATCATCAATAATTCCGAACCCTGCCCTGTTTACTCCCATATCCGTGGGCGACTTGTATACGGACGCAGCCCCGGTTATTTTCTCAAGTATTCGTTTCAGCACGGGAAAAACCTCTACGTCGCGGTTATAATTAACAACTTTTTTATTGTAGGCTTCCAAATGAAACGAATCAATCATATTAAAATCCCTGATGTCGGCTGTAGCTGCCTCATAAGCTACGTTTACCGGATGTTTAAGCGGTAAGTTCCAGATAGGAAACGTCTCAAATTTAGCGTACCCGCTCTTCAAACCTTTTCTATAATCGTGATATAACTGGGAAAGGCAAGTTGCTAACTTTCCGCTTCCCGGACCGGGCCCGGTAACTATAACTAAAGGATTGTTTGTTTTGATATATTCATTGGCACCGTAGCCTTCATCGCTTACAATCACATCAACTTCCGTAGGGTAACCTTTGGTAAAGGCATGCGTGTATACTCTTATCCCGCGGCGTTCCAGCTTGTTTTTAAATATTTTAACTGCCGGCTGGTCCTCAAACCGCGTTATAACTACTGCTGTTATCTCAATACCCCATTCCCTTAAATCATCAATTAACTTAAAGGCATCAACATCATATGTAATCCCGAAATCCGACCTGACCTTTCTTCGTTCAATATCTCCGGCATAAATACAAAGTATAATATCAGCTTTTTCCTTAAGCTGCTGCAGGAGCCTCATCTTCACGTTAGGGTCAAAGCCGGGCAAAACCCTGCAAGCATGATAATCAAAAAGGAGCTTGCCGCCAAACTCAAGATACAGCTTATTATCAAACATCTTAACTCTTTCTAAGATAGCCGATAACTGCTCTTTTAAATACTTTTCGTTATCAAATCCTATTTCTTTCATTTTTAAGCGTAACCCTTCTCTCCTAAAATTTTCTCAACTTTTTGAAAGTCCTCTTCCGTATCCACTCCCCAGGAATCAAACTGAGTCTCCACAACTTTTATTCTATACCCTGCTTCAAGAACTCTTAACTGCTCTAACTTCTCAGCTTTTTCCAGATGCGA
>CP070797.1:635400-651034 GCA_020343495.1 Candidatus Omnitrophota bacterium
TCTGCCAAGACAAAAAGGTGAGACTTGGAATAAATGTTATGTCTATTGGCGCTGCAAGAAGCAATTAAAAATAGGTTTTAGGTGTATATGGATTGATGATAATAATCATTTCCATTCAATGCGGGTTACAGAGAGCAACTATGTTGGTATGGTTAGATGGAAGCAGTGGCATTTATCGGGTTTTAGTAAAGGCAGTTGCCCTTCTGTAAATTTAGAGATAGGAGTCCACTATATAACTCCTTATAGGGGTTATGTTCTTTTGCCCGGCAGTCTCGATTTCTTCGTCACCTCTTTGAATGGAGAGAAAACCTTAAACATACGTATAGCCGATATATTAGAAGACGGCTATTTGTTGGAAGCTGTTACAGCAGGAGGAGAAGTAAAAGCAAGAGCGCAGTTATACGTAGGCAATGGCCTGGTAGAATTGAAAGTTTGTAAGACGCTGTGTTTTAAATTAAATTTGAAGGAATTTGAGCTTAGCTCTCCTATTAAGCACTATAAATCTAGTTGGAAAAAAAATAAGGCAACAAACTTTGAAAGAAATAAAGCTGAAATAAGATGGGAGAGAACTAACAGACATAATCCTAAGCCGTTTAAGAAAGGCAAAGAGTTTAAGGCAGATTTAATTTGTCAGCTTGGTGATATAAGAGTGTTGCCTTCCAATAATAGGGTGCCTAAATTATTGGATTTATATAATAAATATTTTAAATGTGATGAGTTGTGTAATATATTAAGCATTATGAATGAGCTTGCTAAGGCATATTTAGAATCAGGTGAGCTTAATGATGCCGAAAAATGGTGTTTAGATGCTATTGAAAGAGCAGAGTCGTTTCTTAAAACAAAGTATAAAAAAGAAGCAAGAAGGAACAGAGGATTTAGTTATGGGATACTTGTTAAAATTTATTTAAAGGGGAATAAACTTGATAAAGCGTTAGAGGCAGCAAAACAATTCGTTACTTTATATGAGAATATCCCTGTTGCTTATGGGCAGTTATGGGATGTCCATATGGCTAGGGGGGAGTACGAAGAAGCATTAAAAGCTGCACAGAATTATATCAGGCTTGATCCTGATAATCCCATTGGCTATGCGAAACAGAGAAAAGCTTTGAAAGCATTGCGGAATAAATCTAAGAAAGATAAAAGAAAACGTATTTCATCAGGTTGTATGGCGATAAGCCAGGATGTGTTCGGTCAGTGGCAGGATAGAGTTGGGTTGATGATAGATAGGCCGCAGCCGCAGACAATAGCTGGCGGCCCGTACATTTTTGGTAATGATATAGTCTTTATCTACCTGCCTAAAAATAAGAATGAGATAGTTCAGCTCGCTGCCTCTTTTGTTAAACCAACCTGGGAGCCGTCTCCCATGCAGTTAGAGACAACAAAGAAAGGAAAGGATTATTTTTATTTTAAAATGAGAGTAAAGGCAGGGACTTATCAGTATAAGTTTGTTGTAAACGGCACCTGGAAGTTGGATCCGGCTAACCCTTCTAAACTGACAGATAGCAGCAACAATGAGAACTCTTTAGTTGAAGTAAGAAAGATTAACGGTAGATTCCTGTTGTTGAAACCGGGCCGGCACCTGCTCACCCCGCAAATTACAGGCAATAGGGTAGAGTTTATTTATGTGCCGCAGGAAGGCAAACTTCCGCAGTCAGTAAAGATTGTGTCTAGTTTAAACAGTTATCAACATCAAGAGATGCAGATGCGTAACTTTGACGGCAGTCCTTATTTTTACACAAGCATCCTTGCTAAATGCGGGCTGCATAAGTATAAATTTGTCGTTGACGGAGAGTGGCAAAGAGATTATATGAACCCTTATGTTAGTGAAGATACGAACTTAGACTCTTTAGTTTGTATCGGCAGGTTAGAAGACGGTTTTTATAGATTTTTCAAGCCAGGCCGGTTCACGGCTGGGCCGCAGGTTATTGATAACAAAGTAATCTTTATCTACCACCACAAAGGAACTAATAAGCCGGCAGTAGAACTTGCTGTTGAATTTAACGGGTGGGAAAAGCAGAAGATGAGTAGGATAGAGTTGGGAAATAATGAATGCTATTACTATATTGAAACCACCCCCTTACCAGGATTATTTGAATATAAGTTTGTTGTAGATAACGTCTATGTCCAGGATGATTCCCATGTATTTGTTAAAGAAGGCATTTATAAAAATTCTTTAGTCCGTATAGGCAAGAGAGCTAATGGTTCATTTATCCTTCTTAAACCAGAGCAAAGCTTCCTGGCGCCGCATATTTTTGGCGGCATGATACATTTTGTGTATAAACATAGGGGGCGTCTACCTCCTTGCGGAATAGTAAAGTTTAACTCTAAACTTACTAACTGGAAACAGCAGGATATGGAGTTGGTTTACTTAGGGGCAGGCCAGTACTGCTGGATGATTTCATTTAGCGCGCAGGCAGGGTATTTTCCCTACGGATTCATTGTAGACGGAGCATGGATACTAGATTCTAATAATCCTTATATAGAAGTTACAGCGCAAGGATACAGAAACTCTGTGATTTGTTTAGAATGCGGCAAATACGTAGATTATGTATTTGTTGAGCCCGGCAGACGTAACCTGGGGTTTATTGCAGGATTTAGTTTAGCTGAATACGGAACAGTTCTTAATAGTGACGCTGCTGCGGCTCGTTCCGGCAGAATAGTAAAACGTGTTGACCCTTATAAGGCAGTGAGAGAGGTAAAAGAAGAGGCCAAAGAGCTTAAAGCGTGTTTTGCATACGTAACCTCGTATGTTCGTTGGTTCCAGTTGTGTTCATGGGTATCCAGATTATTGCACGGTAACTGGGATGTTACCGTAGGGCAGAAGTCCGATAAAAAGAACATAAAGAAGTTTATAGCAGAAAAGATAAAAAGTTTTGGGTATAACGATATTGAAGTTGTTGCGGCAGAAGTTCTTGACGATTATTATGTTCAGGCAACGTTTAAAACAGGGCAAGCAGCTATTTCAGTGGAGTTAGGATACGATACTAATAAGATTGAATACAAAATTAATGGAGTAAAAGTTAAGTATTATCAGGATTATGGCAGCCTCTTTTCCCTGCCGGTTCTTTGCCCTGAGGCGCATTTTGCCGATCCCTTTACTGAAGAAATAGTTAGCGGCGGTATAAGAGACCTTTACCGGATGGGGACACTGCCGATAATAGATTTTTCGCCTTGGTACAGCCCGGAGATTTTGTTGTATAATCCCGCAGCGTACAGGTATTTTATTCATGAAGTGTTTGAGGAAACTAAAAGCGACGAAGAAATCCGCCGCCAAATGCAGACGCGGGGAGTGATTTTACGGTATAACGGTAAAGCAATTTTTGTAAAGTTAAGAGGCGATGCCCAGGACCAATTGATGCCTAATATAGAAGCTAAGACCGATGAAGGCCAATTTTTCTGGGAGGAGTTATTTTTTGCCAGAGGAAAGTGGTACATTGACCATTTCTTCGGGCTGGCCGGGTTTAGAGTAGATTTTGTGCATTGGTTAGGCAATAATAATAATTTTGAAGTAATACACCGCGCTTTTGAAAGAATAAGAAAATATGCCGAGCAGCTGCGCAGCCAGAAGGTTTATTTTCTGCTTGAATGCCACGATGAACTTGATGGAAGCGATAACAGAAAAACGTTTCGTCAATGGAATGACAGTCTTGATAACCCAGTGTATATTACTTATTATACTGACGTTATAAAAGCATTAACGCAAGGGGATAAAAAGCTGCAGCGGTTAGTAGGTTCGTTAAGATGGTTAGCCCAGGGAGGTAAATGTATAGATTTAATGATTTTATTCCAATATGACGATGAACCAGCAGTTGTAGTTTTCCATGATAAGTATGGGTTTGGTGCTCCACCTTATAGAGAAGAGAAATATCAGCGCCGCACGTTTATGAAGTGGCAGTTTATGACAGCAAAAGCAGGAGGCAATATTTTTGTTTTAATGTACAGAGATTTAAAAGAGTTAGTAGGCGGGTTTTTTATTGAGTCCGGGGGAAGGAAGGAAATAAAAGAAAAAGAAGAAAATACGTATGATTGGCAAACCCATCAATTACCAACTGCGTGGGAGCGTGAGGTTAGGCAAAAGAAGTCGCAGCTTGATTTATTTAAAGAATGTTATAACTCTGGTTTGATTAAGCGGTTACCGTCAGTAAAAGGTGTGTACGTATGTTATGAAGAGGGACAGGACGTAGCAACCGTAGTTTTTGAATTAGAGCAGGGCCGCAGAATGGAATTCCTTTTTCGGGAGAATTGGGGTGAATACGGCACGTATATAACAATTGAAGAGAAAGCATCCAGTTCTATCCGCATGCTCAGGGGTGTAGATATCCCCAAAAATTATTCGTCAGAAGGTGCCTGGGAGATGTTTGTTAAAGCGGTTATTGACGCCGGCGCAAGGGAATATTTTAAAGAGTATTTTAGAGGCAAGCATTTTCCTGTATGTATCATAAAGCGGAGAGGATTAAAAACCGTCTTTGATGGAGACTGGCATACAATAGGGTTTCCTCATATTGTTCCTCTCTACGCAGGGTGTGTTGGCCCTTATGGTTTTGGGTTGGAAAAGATAAAGCAAATCATACTCAAGCGCTATCGGCAAGATGGCGAAAATTATTTTGGTGTTATAGAAGACGGCCGTATCAAAGATTTAGGCGAAGATACTATTATTAAAAGCGTGCGTCGTATCATGGAGAGAGGGCAACTGTTGCGAGGACCGACGGAAAGTAAGACGCGGCACGCTTTAGTGAGAGGGGATGGTTGGGCGCAAATGGTTAGTTTCGAGGAAAAAGAAGGCATTATTGCAGCGTTTGATTTGCCCGAAAATGAGATGGCGGGGCAGATAATTTTTTCGTGCCATTTATTAGGGGGTAACGAGAAAAGTCACTGGACAATGAAGAAATTAGTAAATATTTTTAGAGGCAAAGAAAGATTGATTATCAGAAGATTCGTGGGCACTCAAGAAAATAGAATCCGGTGTATGGTAAAAGGAGTGGGGCGGTATGCTAAGAGACGTATTTTATATAAAGAAAAAGATAAAAACATAGTTTTTGCCGTAGCTTTTAAATCAAAGAGAGTAATCGTATTGGGCTGTGAGGGAAATTTTCTATCTGATAGGAAGATTTATCCCAACGAATTTAATAGGGATAACTGTAAGGATTTGACGGATTTAATCATGGATGATGTTTTGCCTAAGGAGATTATTTTAGATTTAGATGCCAGTGCTTCGCCAATGGAGCGGATATGCGAGCCTTTTTATCCGGTTTGCTATTCTATGGAGGCATGGAAGAGGCTTTTTAATGGGATGTATGAAGGGGGTATTATAAATGAGAGGTTTTTACGTAGAAAAGATAGGGATTGGTATATCCCCTTTGTTGTTGGCGGCAGAGATGGGATATCAATTGAGTTAAAAGAGATTATTATTACTAATACTACCTGTTTGTATAGAGGGTATTCTAAAGAATCTACAGTAGGGCTGAATAAACCTTTTGGCTGGGTATTTCTTAGGGATAATAATATTGGTTATGTCAGAGAGATTATAAATGGAGTGGTTACCCCTAAAAAAGAAGTTGTGGAAGTAATTAAAAAAGGTAAAGGTTATTTTGGAGTGAGGTTTGAAGAGAAGACTAATCAAATTGTTGTTAGTGAAATTGACGGCTTATTAGAAATTTTTCGGGTTTTAAATGAAGGTAACGATTTTGCTTTTAGAGGGATAGGATGGTCAAATACCATTATTTTTAGGGAAGATAATAATATGATATCTATGATTGTTTTACATAGGACTAGAGGCGTAGACGGCACTTATTATTTTCCTAAAGAAGAGTTTGCTACCCATGTGCTTTTTCGTTGCGGCGAGTTTGAAATGGCTAATTTAAACTTAGATATAAAGATTCATAATATAGAGAATACATTAAATATTTTTAGGGGTAAAAAAAGGTTTCTTATTAGCCGTAAATGTAAGCATCCGGGAGAATATAAATATGTACTTGATGAGATATTAGAATCAAAGTATATAAGAGAAAAAATAAAAATATATATTCAAAAAAAATATAGAAATGGACAGTTATGTTTGGATTTTGTCATATATGCGGAAGTTAGAGATGATGGAAACCATAATTACCTTTTTACTATGTTGAGAAGGTTAAAGAGGTCACCATATTTAAAAGAATATAAAGTAAAGATAGTAGTTAATCTATGTGGGTATTTAGTATATTTTTATGATAAGCCAGACCTAACCCCAGATGAATTTAATGGTAAAGGGTATTATGATATTACGCCTTTAATTAAAAATAACGAATTGCCGCAGTGCCTGTGGGTACATCGTCCCAAAATCTCCGATGCCAATCGGCAGAATTTAGACGGCTCTTTAATTTCCCTAAAACCCCTGCGTTATAAGTTGGAGCTGAGGCAAGCCAGCCCCTTGGGTAAGCGGTTGGATTTTGACTTCTCGCAAGAAGATGTAAAACAGGTCGTTATTAAACTAGAGAATTTTAATATTGGACAATACGAACTAATGCGAGAGTTAGGTTATCCGGGAGCTTATATGACTTTTAATAGAGAATTGCGTGAAAAGATATTGAAAGGCACTCTTTGGCCCCAGGCCCGCAGGCAGTGGCGTTTAGAATATAAAGAGCAATATAATAAAGAAGTGTTTGATAAATTAGTATCCATGCCGTTTGTAGATCAAGAAGGTTTTATCAAAGCGTTGGGATGTAAGTGTTATGTAGAGGTGTTTTTGAAATGGTTAGAGGATGAGTTGGGGTTCAAACAATGGTATAAAATGACTGCCCGGGCGTTTGTGAAAAGTTTAAAAGACTTTTTGAGCGACAAGCTGGTTTCAGAAAAATATTTTATAGACGATGACGGCTCTAGGAAAACCGTTACATTGAAGCGTGTGTATAAATGGTATAAAGACAAAGGGATGTATAATAGCCAAATCGGGCCTTTTTATGAGCTAGTGCTAGGGAAATTTGAGTTAATGAATACTTCTTTAAAAGCTATTTGTGCTGAAGTTATGGCCCAGAAGACAAAAACTGTTTCTGCGTCCCCTTTGAAAGGAATAGATAAGTTCGGCACCCCGGCGTTTTTTGATTTTATGAAAAAGCAGCATCAAGCAACGCTGGATATAGATAAAGCAGCAATAAAGATTCCTATTAATGAAGATGATGTCAAAGGAGTCGTTGAAGAGTGGGTTATGGGAACGTTTAATGCAAAATGGGCAGATGAGTTTGGTCGTCTTTTAGATAGTAAAGAATTGCGGTATATGAATATGAATGAGTTAAGCAAAGCTGTAACGGCAAAGTTAGGTGCCCTATCGGGAAAGCCACAGGATTTGGTAGAGTTAAAAGAAGCGATAATTAATTTTTTAAGCGATGTGATTGTGGATAATTTAGAGTATTATTGTGTAACTGATTTATGGGAAAGTATTCGTTGTGATACTACCAACTGCTACGGCTATGCTCTATGGTTTGTTTCTCTGGCGCGCTTCTTTGGGATAAACGCTGATATCGTCAATATTCCCAATGTTGGCGGCAATATAGAGTATTTAGAATCGGGACGCACAGACTTTGTGGGATTTAATTTTCATTTTGGTGTAATCGTTGAGAGAATTAAAGAGGAATGGGAACTTTTAAAAGATTTAGTGGTTTATTCTTTTGAGAAGAAATCCTCCATTGTTAACAATACTGTAATTACGCATAAGATATGTGTGCAGGATAGTAAGGGCAAAATCCTGTATATTGACGTTGGTGATTTGGGTAGGTATGGTTTAGAGATAAAGGGTATGGGCGATTTAGAAGACCTTTTATTTGATTTCATGCGGTCACAAGTTAATAGTAAGGAAGTTAAATCTATTCACACGTTGCCGTTGCGTCGGGTAGTTAAAGAAGATATCCCTAAATGGGATGATAAGATTTGTCAGAACTGGACAGAGTTGTCAGGCATGTCTTCTGTTTATTTAGGGATAGCGCAAGATTATATTAGTAACGAGGATATCGCAGCCCTTAAGAAAGAAGAAAGAAACGACCCCGATAATAAATTTATATTAACCGTGTTAGCAACAGGCTATTTTAGGAGGCAAGATTATCATCAAGCGTTAAGGTATGCTATGGAAGCCCTTAATCAAGGGTCAATAAGTGAACAATTAGTTAAAATTTTGCTGCATTTCTTTGTTCGTCCTTCCAGGGAAGTTATTAGTAATCAGGCACTCTTAGATACTGTCTTAAGGTTCGAGAGCTTAATTCGTTTCCGGTGTCCTGGAGGAGAAGAGGTATTAGATAAGGTTTTTTATTGGATTAAAAACGTTAAGGGAATTTCAACTGCAAGCCCTATCGGATTAGATGCCATAGAAGTTTCGAGAAGTATCTACGAAGACCAAGATGGGTTGTTTAGTTACAAGGATAGAAGCGAGATAGAGGCTGCTTTTAAAGCTGTTCAGAATGGGTGTGTTAAGAGTGTGTTAGGCCGGGTAGTTATTTTAATTAAAGGGGGGGAATTTTTTGACAAATTAGCTAAAAGATTTAAAACCCCCTGGCCGGGTTATGCTATGGCAGTTAATTTATGTATTTATGAAGAGATAATAACAGTTGTTATAAACAGAGATAAGTTAGGTACAGGCTTTGTCAGGAATAATCCCCGTTTTGTTTTTGATTATACGACAGGAGAAGAGAAAGAATTTCTTGAGGGTGTTTTTGAGTATGAATTAATTTCTAGGGTCTGGCATATTTTATATCTTGTTGCTTTTGAAGCAGGGTATTTTAATAATAGTAGTTTCAGAAACCTGATTGATAATATCCCACCGCAGAATTTAGACAAAATAGTTCAAGAAGTGCAAAAGAATATTGAGACAGGCGCAGAATATTTCTCTTCTAGATACGGAAAATACAGCCCTGCCGGTATCATAGGAGAAACAATAGCCTGTTGTTTAGTGAATTCAAAACGCGGTAGGGAAACTTATCTTGATGAGAGTATTAGAAGGAAAGCTTCTTCAAAAAAGAAGTCTTTATTCACTGTGGTGAGGAATAATGTGGCAGATATTGGAACTATTTTTGAAGAGATTAATGGGATAATAGACCCTTATAAGAGGGAAATATTGGAATATATAGAAGAAACAGCAAAGACCAGCCGCGTTTTTAGATTAGCGCAAGTGTTTGGGCAAGAAACATCTGAAAACATCGCTCCTGCCGAGAATAAAGAACCTTATGTTATGCTGCGTGATAACTATAATAAATACCCTCACCTCCTGCCTTTGTTAATGGTTACGGCGGCAGACCTTTACAACACTAAAAAAGATGAGGCCTTTAGGACGTTATTTACTCGCTTATGCGGTTGCAGAGGTGAAGGAGAGGACATTGACACTGATAAAGGCTGGCAGAAGTTATATAGTGTTTTAGAAGGTAAGTATCCTGAAGTAATACGTCATATAGAAAGCAGCCGCCCAGCGACCGCTGTCTTTATGTTATCTATAGCTAATGAGCTTTTCTATCAGGCGCTGCTGTTTTGTAAGAACGTTTCTAAGATAGAGCAGATAAATAATGCTGACCTTACAGACAGTGACTTAAAATTTGTTCCCTCTGATATATTAACAAATCAAGCTTTTTCCACGATGCGCAAGAGGGATTCTCTTTTCTATATGGTTAATTACCTAACCCACCTAACACTGATTGAGTTAGGTCCCAAACCCTTTAATCTGCCGCAGGGCGTGGAACGAATAGAGTTTCTTATAAAGACGTCTTTTAAGTTATTGATATATAAGGCTATTGATTTGTTTTGTTTAGGCGAGTTATCCTGTGCAGAAGTTTTGGCGTTATTAACAGTATTGCAGCCAGCGTATCAGTCTCACCCTGAGAAGCTTTATGAGAAGATTCCAGAATTTGATAAAAAGCTGCGTGCTGCTTTTGGTATGTTGTCTTCGCATATTAAAGATAAAAGGATTACGATAGCGCCATTTATTAAATATGAACTTGGAATAGAAAGCTGCTTCCCAGTGCAAGGTGGGAGTATTTTTTGGCATACCGCAGCCGGCCTGTTGAGCGAAAGACTTCCTGTTTCTGCTTTGGAAGTGATTTTTTCTAGAGGGCTAGAACTAAATTTAGCAATTAGCGATATGTTGCCTGAAGTGGACAAGGCATTGGAGGAGATATCTCAAGAATCTCAAGATATTATTGAAGACATAAACCAGATGGATTTTTTGAGAAGGATAAATATTATTGATTTCAATGGTTTTATAAGAACCTTAGATGAGCAGATTAAACAGAAAATTTATATAGTTGTAGCGTTTGCCTTGATGAAGAGCCGCTGCCATAAATTGCCGCTGCCAGAAATTGCTATAGAGATAGGCCTTCTCCTGTTAGAGTATGTTAATAAAGAAGAAATCCAATTAGAACCGAGAGTTGAATTGGATAAAGAAGGCGGCCACAAGTTTATTGACTGCAGCCTTATTCATATAAATATAGGGTCCAGCAAGATGAGAATTAATATAGAGGGTAATAATAAACATTTACAGCAGATTAATGCAGGAAATTTCATCTTTTATTTCAGTGATAGCGGCAAGATAGAGAAGATTGTTAATGTTGATATAATAGATGATGGTGATGATATTTATGATGAATTAAGCTTTTACCGTAAAGGAGATAAACTTGAATTTTTTTGTAATAGAATAAAATTTATTAAGTTTTGTGGCCAGAAGCCGGTAGAAATCGCAATTCTTCACGGGACGCTGCGAGATAGAGTAATTCGCCAGCTAAATAGCCATATCAGCAGTAATAAGTTTAAAAAATACATTCGGTCGTTACAATATAAAGATGTTGTTGCGGAGAGCGGTAGAGTTAATAATGAAAAGGTAGTTATTAAAGCAGCTAAACGTCAACTTACTGATGAAGATAAAGAAAAGCTCGATTACGAGATTTCTTCCCATCCTGTGTTCTCTGATTCTAGAGAGAGCGGGGAAAAAAATCACGCTAAATGGAAGGAGTTAATTATTAAAGAAATTCATGAGAAATTTTTTAAGAAACAGATTAAAGAATCAGAAGCAGCAATTTTACGTTATATCGTAGAAAAAGTTCTTGTTATTTGTGAGGATGGCATTCCTGACGGCAAAATTGTTATGTTTTCTTTTGACGTTCCCAAAGGAGAAATTGTGGCTTACCGCCAGCTTGGGGGGGTGGCAGGATTAGAAATTTTATTTCAAATACAAGACGGCGAGTATAAATTTGTTGGGGCCAGGGTAGTTCCTCTTCGTTCAAACTATACTTTTTCTTCGCCGCTTTCTTTACCCGTCTGCACAGCCGCTAATGAGAAAGTTACAGAACTTAGCTCATCGTCTCCCACGCAAAACACCGACGAATTAGTGCAGAGAATATTAGATGAGTGGAAACATATTATCGGCCATGAAGCCGGGCACCCGATATCAGAGATAATCCCTAAGTTTTATTGGTTTGAAACGAAGCTTCCTTATTTATGGGGAGATATAAAAATTATACAAGAGGTCTTTAATAAATTTTATAATTTATATTTTTCTTTGAATAAAGCTTGTGATGAAAAAGATATGGATACGGCAGCCTTTTATGCAAAGATACTAATTAAAATTTTACCTGAAACTTATAAAACTCTTTTAGAGTTGTTAGGATTTTTTAACGACAATGAAGAATTCAAGACAGCAGAATATATGCAGAATAAGCAGAAACGCTCGTTTATCGAAGAAGTGGAAATTATATGCGCGTTGTTTAAGAGTATAATGAACATTTTTCATTGTTCCTTAGAGAGTAGCAAAAAGATAGAGATAGACGTAAAAATAGTGCTGAAAAGAATTCTTAAGCTTTACGGCGATGAGTTTTCAGGAATAACCATTAGTAGGCAGTTTGCTAATTATTTGCCTTGGGTATTAGCTGTCCCCACTGATTTACACGAGGTTTTTTTAAACCTTCTAATTAATGCTAAACATGCTTTGGAGAATACTTTTGCCGGCGGGATAAAGATTGAGACGAAAACAGACGATAGTAGAAATAATGTCATTGTAACCATCGGTGATGATGGCTGCGGGATTTCAGAAGAGAATTTACCTAAAATATTTGATGAATACTTTACGACAAAACCGTCAGGGAAGGGAAGCGGGTTGGGGTTGCCGATTGTTAAGGAAATAGTTGAAAAATATAGAGGAAGTATAGGAGTTAAAAGCGTTGTCGGCCAAGGGACGGAGTTTACAGTTGCCTTGCCGGCGATAAAGAAAGATAAAGTGAACCAAAGCAGCCCAACAAAATCAGCTTCACCTGTCCAAGTTGACATACCTTTTAGCGATTCGGAGCAAGCTTTATTGGATAATTTAAGGGAGATTGTTAATAAAGCTCTTATAATTATTACTGACAGTCAGAATTTAAAAGTTTTAGTTAGTCAAATTGCTGTTTGTAGTAAGAAAGAGGAACCTTCCTCAGAAATAAATATAGTTTGGAAAAAAATAGATTTAAAAAATTTAGATAGGAAAAAAATATGTGAATCTTTAGTTAGTGAAATGGCTGACGGTTATAGGCAAGAACAACTTTCATTAATCAGGGATAAAGCAGCAGAAATATCTAAGGTTTGGAAAGAAATGGAATTAGTGAATTTAAATAAAAACTCTTTTTTCATAAATAGATCGTGTAAATATATTATGTCAACAGTAGACGATTGTTGTGATGGTATTTTTCAAGAGACACAAGAGATATTTAATATAATAATAGAGTGTGCCGAATGTATCATTGAGGATGTGATAAGGATTTATATAGACATAGGGATAAATTATTTAGATAAAAAAGAATTGGTTAAGAGCGAATTTATATTTACTCTAGCATATGGCGTCAATCCTGATAATATTGCGGTATGTAGTTTGCTTACTAATGTATATTATGCTCTTGGGAAGTTTGCCCCGGCAATGGATATGTGTCAGAGAATAAGAAAGATGGATCCCAAAGATATTTATAATTGTATGGAGATATGTATTCTTTATATAAAAATGGGGGAATTTGATAAGGCATATGAAGAATTAATTAATATCCGCCAGTTACATAATGAGAAACTTAAGATGTTTTTTGCCTCAAACAATTATAAAGAAGTCTGTGAGGAGTTAAATATAATGGGAATTTTTTGTATTAATGTTGTTAATTTAACGCAGGAAGGCTTAATAAAGGGCATTTGTTATTGTTGTCTTGCAGATAACCATTACCTAAGCGCAGTTATTTCTTTAAGAGAGTTAAAGGAATGCGTTAGCCATTCTTTAATAACGAATTTTTACCTTAATGATTTTATGTGTAATTACGGCCAATCCATTTTTTATTGGGCGTTATCTAGAAGCTACGGGTTCAACGTATATAAAGAGGGTTTATTTACAAGATTAGACCCCAAAACAAAGCAGGCAATTACAGAAGAGGTCGCTTTTCATACAGGGATGATTTTCTATGCAGAAGGGTATAGTTATCTTAGATCAGTAAATATATTTGGTACAGAAGGAATTCGTCTTTTCGAAGTTTATTTTAAGATTGCCGAGAGTTGCTGGGAAGAAACTTTGAGCGACAGCAGCCCTGTTGGGGTAAATACTCTAAGTTTTAGTAGGACACAGACTTTTGAGCAAAAAGGAGGGTTTCCTGTTGTTGCCAACGCGCCGCCGCCAGCTCCTGTGACATCTTATTTGCCCCTAATTCCGCCGGTAAGTAAGTCTTCCACACCAGTTAAAAATAATAATGATGTTTGTTCTAGCCCCCTTAAACGTATTTTCCCCGATAGCTTTTATGAGATTGTTTGTGCAATGCATAAGGTAACCAAGGATTTAGATATGTTTGCGGTTAGTATTGAAGATGCTGAAATACCGGAATTAATCGATGACGCTGTAAATAAATGGTTTAATCAAATTGAAGTTGAAAGTAAACATAAACTGGTTTCTGCTGTGGTAGATAATACTAATTTAGAGGAGGGTGAGATTGAAAGTATGCCGTTGGATGAATTTGCGCAGCATGTAAGAAATGTATTAGGTAAGCTGGCTGCTGGCGATAAGTTTGAGCAGCTTCAGAAAACAATATTTGAGTTTGCTTCGGATTTATCTATATGTAGTATACCATACGATATGCCCAGCGATTTCGTTGAAAGCGCAAAAGGTATGGAGACCAACTGTTTCTTCTATGTTTTATGGGCTAAAGCTTTCTCAGAGCTTTTTGGAGGAAAAGCAGATATGGTTTATCTGCCAAATGTAAGCGGCTACTGTGAGAAGACGACAGATACAGGAGTTCTTTGGCAGTTCCTTCGCTACCATTTTGGCTTAATTGGCAAAATTGGCAATAAAGTAAAACTCTTAGACGATTTAGTGATTCGCTATTATAGATATAAGAACATTTTAGTAAATGATTTCATAACAATTAACCGGGCGTTGGTTTTGGTTGAAAAGGAGAGTAATATCTGGAAATTGAAGTGTATAGACATTGGTGAGCTGGGTGATTTTGCGGCTGATAAATTGAAAGGCATAGGCAGTTGCAAGTCTCTTTTGTTGGATTTTTGGAGGCACCAGTTAACTATTAGGAATTTTAAGACAGACTGCAACACTAAAGCCAATATAAAAAGGATTATAGAGCTTTTTGAGAAAAGAAAGTGGGTTACAGCTTTCGGGTTTAGTTTGGCAAAGATTTTTTATCTCTGTAGAGATGTAATTAGGTTGGAAGGCGATAAGCTATTTGATATGCAGTGTTGGTGTTTAACATGGGTAGCCAAATACGACCTTTTAAATCCGGAGATATACCATAGATTTTCTCAAGTATATTATAACGCTCAGCGAACTGAAGAGGCGTTTGTCCATAGTTTGCTGGCAGCTAAACTCGGCTGTCGGAATAAGACGATGGCTAAGTTCGCTGTTTTTTGCTGTTTGTATTACGATAAGTTAATAAAATTAGGATTTGAAGAGAAGGATTTGATTGAGTACCTGCAGAGTTTAAAAAGCACGATGGTTTATTACTTCGGTGAAGAATATACGCAGGATCTTTTAAATGAGGTCCCAAATTTCTCCGAGGAAACCGCCAGCCCGGTGGTTGTTAAGTTGTTTAAGGCGATTAATTTTAGAAGACAGATTAGACCGCTGTTAGAAGGCAAAGGTGTTTATGGAGAGAGATTTTTAGGGAGATTTGCCGGTAACTGGCCTGTTGTAAGAGAAGCGTTTTCCGGAGCAAAGATTAATAAGCTGTTGTATTTGCAGATAGATATATGCGATTGGTGCGATATGTATTGTGTCTGGTGTTGCGGATATGAAGATAGCGTGAGACACAAATGCAAAGAGGGCTCTTTAGAAGAAGCCCGGGAAAAATTATTTATGACAAAACAGCAGCTTTATAAATTAATAGGCGATTTAGTCAAGATGGGATTTTATCCGCCTATCCGTATATGTGCCGAGAACGGAGAGCCTTTAGGCAGTAAGGTTACTTTAGAAGTAATAAAGAAGCTGGCAGAGATAGGATTTGAAGTCAGCATTGTAATTAACGGTAAGTATATGGATGAGAAGACATGGGTTCCTTTGGCGCAGTATTGTTCGCAAGTTGTTGTATCTTTAGACGCCGGCAGAGAAAGTTTTAGAAAGGTTAAGTTAGGCGCAGACGACAGCACGTTTGATACGATTATACAAAATTTAGAAGGGTTGATAAAA
>CP070797.1:651134-666216 GCA_020343495.1 Candidatus Omnitrophota bacterium
TTTGCCCAGGAAAGTCTTGAAATAAGCACTGTTTTAGGGATGGGGAAGGTGGATATTGAAGATAACGCCTATCTTGCTACAGGCACAGGTAAAAAAGTTGGTATCGGGACGACGACCCCTGAGTTCAAGCTTAGTCTTGACGATGATGGAGGGATAATTGCCAAGGGAACCCTCGAAAGTGGGAATAGTTTAACTACAACCGGAGCCGGAGTGAGAATGATATGGTATCCTCGTAAAGCTGCATTCAGAGCAGGAGGAGTTTCCGAGACAGGCGGGGGGACAGAGTGGAATGATGAGAATATAGGTAATTACTCAACTGCTATGGGGTATAGAACAATTGCCAGTGGTCTCGAGTCATTTGCTACGGGGCATATAACAACTGCTAGTGGTAACTACTCAACTGCTATGGGGAGGGCAACATATGCTACTGGTGATGACTCAACTGCTATGGGGGCGCTTTCAGCTGCCAACGGTTGGTGTTCAGTTGCTATGGGATATTATGTAACTGCTGGCGCAGATTATTCGGTTGCTATTGGCCGAGGGTATGATGCGGATAATATACTTGTGAACAATACCGAGAAATCCATGATGGTAGGATTTAACTCTGACATTCCAACTCTTTTTGTGGGTCCCAGTGCAGGAGCAGGAACAACAGGCAAGGTCGGCATCGGGACGACTAATCCATTAACCGCACTTAGTGTAATAGCAGCTAAACCCACTGTATATGATGGTAGTGCTCCAAATGCAGCAGACGCAATAGCGTGGATTTCTAATATCCAAACATCAGAAACTACTAACGACCAAGCACAGATACAATTCGGGGTTAATGGAGGCGCCCAGAATAGAGTAGGTTCAATCGGTTTAATCGCTGAAGATGCTGGGAATAGAAAAGCGTCTTTAGTATTTACGACTGATAATGGCTTTACAAGATTAGAAAAGATGAGAATTACAGGGGATGGCAACGTCGGCATCGGGACAACAGCACCCTCACAAACATTAACAGTTAAGGGTACTCATAATCTTAATCCCTTATTTCCTGATGGAATGGAGGGAGAACATATTCTCACCCGATTTGGTGGAAGTTATAAAGATTATGACGTGGAGGAAGGTAAGACATTATATGTTTTTAGCTTATGTAATATGAATACTTCATCAATGGAAGTAACTATAGGAGGCACTGGATATTATAAACTACCGGGAGAGTCGGCTGTATCTTTTAAGGCTCCTTTGGTAGTAAAAGGAGGGAATAGTCTTGAACCTTCAGTAAGTTCTTATCTAGTATTAACAGGATATAAAGTAGATGCAGGAGTAACTATTATAAATGAAGCAATAAAGGATGGGCAATCTTACTCCGTAAGTGAGGGTAAAACATTATATATTCTTACAGCATACAATGTTGATTCTACTAATAGAAATGAAATAGTATCTAGCACAGGACAGGGAGATAGTGTACTTTATTATTTAAATGCAGGAGAAAGCGTATCATTTAATACACCTTTAGTAGTTCCTCAAGGTAATGTGAAAAGTTTTACAAGACCATCGGGTGTAAATGAGGAAGTACGTATAACTGGTTATGAAATGTAGAGGAGTAGGTTCACCTATGTAGATAAAAGGCGGGCCGCGACATTATACATTAGTTGACAAATAGCTTTGATATAGAGTAATAAAAAGATAAATATAATAGGGGCAGAAATTTTTTAGATGAGCGTTCTTACTAAAAAAATATACTATCATGATACTGACTGTGGCGGTGTGGTATATTATGCCAATTATTTAAAATATTTTGAGGAAGCAAGGACCGAGTACCTGCGTGAGAAAGGCATAGATTTAAAAGAATTGTCCAGCAAAGGCATCCTCTTTGTTGTGCGTAAAGTTGATATTGATTATAAAGCGCCTGCCAGATATGCTGATACTCTGGATATCTCTACGGAAATAACAAGAATAAAGAACGTTTCATTGGAGTTTTTTCAGCAAGTTAAAAGAGATGGACAGATACTGGTTTCTGCTAAAACCGTTCTGGTCTGTATAAACAGCGAATTTCAACCTCACCCTATGCCTCAGGATATTATAGAAAACCTCTAAAACTATTGACGCGGGAGTGTTTTTAGTTTATCATAACTCTTATTAAGAGAGGCCAGTTTGTAGTTTTCCTAAGATACTGAAGGGGCAATAAATATGAAAGTAGCAGTGTTAGGCGCAACCGGGTTTACCGGCGAGAAATTAGTAGAAATACTGCTTTCTCATCCTAAGGCAGAAGTCGTGTATTTGGCTTCCCGCACTAAAGAAGAAGTGCCTTATTCTGAGCTTTTTCCTGAGTTTAAGGGAAAAACCAGCTTGAAGTGCGAGCCGCTAAATGTCCAGAAAGCTTCTCAATGTGCTGATATTCTGTTTTTGTCTTTGCCGCATACGGTTTCTATGGAGTACGTTCCTTATTTTCTGGAGAGAAAGAAGAAAGTAATAGACTTGTCAGCGGATTACCGCCTTAACAGCGCTTTATATAAAAAATATTACGGTAAACCGCATAAAGATAAGAAGAATTTAGCCAAAGCCGTGTACGGGCTGCCGGAGATTAATAAGGAAGAAATTGCCGGGGCGCAGTTAATTGCAAATCCGGGCTGTTACCCGACGTCAGTTATCCTTGCTCTGTTTCCTTTGCTGCGGGAAGGAGTAATTGAAGGTAAAGTAATTGCTGATTCTAAATCGTCAATTACCGGTGCGGGAAGAGGTGCTGCCAAGGATTACAGTAGTGTTTGCGGTAACGTCTGGGCGTATAAACCGTTCGTTCATCAGCATACTCCCGAAATGCAGACAGTGTTATGTAAGAAAACGAAAAAAAACATAGATATTTTGTTTGTGCCGCATGTAATCAGAGCAGAGCCAGGGTTATATTCTACTATTTATGTGTGGTTTAAGAAGAAAATAACGGTTAGCCGGATAAAGAGTATTTATGGGAAACATTATAAGAGGTGCCCTTTTATACGGGTAAGTAAAGATTTGCCGAAATTAAATAAGGTTGTCGGCACTAATTTTTGTGATATAGGGGTTGCTGTGGATAGTAGGGGTGAGAGGGCAGTTATTGCATCGTGCATAGATAATTTAATAAAAGGGGCAGCAGGCACGGCTGTCCAGAATATGAATATAATGGCTGGCTTTAGCCAGACTTTAGGGTTGTTATGATAGTTCCTGCAGGGTTTAATCTTTGGGGCGTACATTGCGGGATAAAGAAGAAGAGCCTGGATTTAGGTGTAATCTGCTGTGAGGATAAGAGCCGGGCAGCAGGAGTTTTCACTAAAAACGCAAATCCCGCTTACTCGGTAATTTTAAGCAAGAAAAATATAAACCATCCTGTTAAGGCAGTACTGGTAAACAGCGGCAACGCTAATTGTTTCTCCCATAGGGACGGCTTAAAAGATACAACGCGGATTATCGCTAAATTAGCGGGTTATTTAAAAGTTAAAAAGGAAAATATTCTTATTGCTTCAACGGGAATTATCGGCAGGAAACTGCCCAAGGAAAAGATAATAGAGAAGTTGCCTCTTCTTTTAGAGAACGCAACGCAACAGAGCCAAGGCTTAAAGAAGTTTTCCCGGAGCATTCTTACAACCGATACTTTTGAGAAAATATCGTACGCTAAAGTGAGTTTTGGGAAAAAAGAAGTAAATATACTGGGTATTGCTAAAGGAGCGGGCATGATTTGCCCTGATATGGCGACAATGCTGGCATTTGTTATGACGGACGCTGACGTTGGCAGTGCCTCTTTAAGAAAAATTATAAAAGAAGCGGCTGACGAAAGCTTCAATTCCATTACCATAGACGGGTGTATGAGCACCAATGATTCGGTGTTCCTTCTTTCAAGCAGAAAGGTAAAATTGAATAAGCAGGAAACCAACAGTTTTTCCGGTGCAGTAAAAAGAGTCTGCCTGGATTTAGCTAAGATGATAGTAAGAGATGGCGAGGGAGCAACTAAATTTGTGGAGATTGACGTTAAGGGTGCGGCGTCAGAGAAAGAAGCAAAGATGAGCGGCTTCTTTATTGCTAATTCCGCGCTTTTTAAATGCGCTTTATACGGGCAAAACCCCAATTGGGGCAGGATTATTGGAGCGTTAGGCCATGGGGGTATAAAGGTTAAAGATAACGTTTCTATAAAGTTTACTTCGCTTAAAAAAAGAGATATTAAGATTACAATTGATTTAAAAAGAGGTAAGTTTAAACATAAAGTATATACCTGCGATTTAACTAGCCAGTATGTAAAGATAAACGCAGAGTACAGCTAAATACCGAATTCCAATCTGCGTTGGAATTAGGAAGGAGAAGAACTATGGTAGATGCAGCAATAAAAAAAGCAGACGTTTTAATTGAGGCGTTGCCTTTTATACGCAAATTCAACAAGAAAGTTTTTGTGATAAAGTACGGCGGCTCCATTTTAGGAGAGAACAGAGTGAGAAAATCTGTTCTTAAGGACGTTGCTTTTCTGCGTTACACAGGAGTAAAGCTGGTTTTAGTCCACGGCGGCGGCCCTGCTATAACGAAAAGGTTAAATAGCAAAAATAAGGTTTCTCAGTTCATCAACGGGATGAGGGTGACTGATGAGTTTACTTTAGGAGTAGTACAGGAAGAATTAAGCAAACTGAACGATTTGATCGTTAAAGAAATAAGTTCTTACGGCGTAGGGGCCGTGGGATTAAAGGCCAACGACAACTTTCTAAAAGCAACGAAAAAGAAGAGTAAAAAAGATTTAGGGTTTGTAGGAGAAGTCATTGACTTTGATGTAGAGAAGTTAAACCAGATTATGGAAAATGATATAGCTGTAATTTCTCCTATGGGAGTATCCGAAGACGCAGTCACGTTTAATATTAACGCTGATGAAGTTGCTTGTTTTCTTGCGTCAAAATTAGGGGCGGAGAAGTTAGTTCTTCTTACAAATGTGTTGGGGGTGATGCGGGATCCCCGGCAGAACACTTCTTTAATCCCTACGATAAAGGTTAAAGAGGCAAAACAGTTAATTAACAGAAAAACCATTGATGAAGGTATGATTCCTAAAATAAATGCCGCTGTTTCGGCAATGGAGAGCGGGGTGAATAAAGCTCATATTGTTGACGCTAAAATTCCCCATGCGCTTCTTCTGGAAATATTTACTAACAGAGGAATAGGCACCGAAGTCGTAAAGTAAATATGGAGATTATGCAGGGGCAGGTTGTGACCGATAAAAATAAATAAATTAAAAATGAAAAATACCGAAAAGATGTTTAAAGAATATGTGTTGCCTACATACACCAGAGTCGGCCCGGTGTTTGTTAAGGGAAAGGGGAGCTTCTTGTGGGATGAGGAGGCAAATAAGTATCTGGATTTGTTTCCCGGATGGGGAGTATCTATTTTGGGGCATTGTCACCCTAGAATTGTAAAGGCGATAAGCCGGCAGGCAGCTAAGTTAATACATCTGCCGAACAATTTGTATTTTAAGGAACAGGCAGCGTTAGCAAAGGAAATTGTTAACAGTAGTTTTGCCTCAAAAGTATTTTTTGCCAATTCCGGTGCCGAAGCAGTTGAGGCGGCGTTGAAATTCTCCCGTGTTTACGGCAGGAAGGGGAGGAGGCATGAAATTATTGTTATGAAGAACTCTTTTCACGGCAGGACGTTCGGCGCTCTTTCTGCCACAGCTCAGCCAAAATATAAGGCTCCTTTTAAACCATTACTTTCGTCGTTTAAACAGGCGCAGTTTAACGACTTCTCTGATTTCAAGAAGAAAGTAACGCCTAAGACCGTGGGGGTAATTTTAGAGTTAATTCAGGGAGAAGGAGGAGTTAACGTTGCTAAGTTAGATTATGTAAAAAAGGTTAGAGAACATTGCCGGGAGAATGATTTGCTTTTTATCCTGGACGAAGTTCAGACCGGTATGGCTAGGACCGGTGAGCTGTTTTGTTACCAGAATTATGGAGTTTCTCCTGACATAATGGTTTTATCTAAAGGGCTGGGGGCAGGGGTTCCTATATCGGCTATATTGGTTAAGAAGCAAATTGCTGATATAATAGAGCCTGGCATGCACGCTTCTACTTTTGGAGGGTCTCCTTTTGTAAGCAGGGTTTCCCTGGAGGTCTTTAAAATTATAAAAGAAGAGAAAATTCTTTCAAACGTCAGGAAGTTAAGCTTTTATTTGTTCGGCCGATTGAGGCAATTTAAAAAGAAATTTAAGGTTATCAAAGAAATAAGAGGAATGGGGTTTATGGCAGGTATAGAGCTTAAGGTTAAATCAGCACCTGTATTTGAAGAGGCTCTTAAGAGGAGGTTAATAATTAACTCAACGCATGGAAACGTTTTGAGAATTATGCCGGCGTTAAATATAAAGAAGCAGGAATTAGAGCAGGGGTTAAATATTTTAGAAGGGATATTTGAGGGGATATAAATATAATATGAAACATTTTACGTCTTTAAAATATTTTAGTGGAAAGCAGATTAAGGCTCTTCTAGAATTAGCTTTGAAAGTAAAGAAGAGGCCTTCTGTGTATAAGAGTAAGTTAAAGAATAAATACGTGGGGTTGATTTTTCAGAAGCCTTCGTTAAGGACAAAGACTTCCTTTTATGTGGGAGCCCTGCAGTTAGGCGCCCAGGTGGTTTATTACGCTCCTGATGAAGTGAAAATAGGCGAGAGGGAAAAGATATCCGACGTGGCCAGGACCCTATCAGGTTATCTTGACAGCATAGTTGTAAGGACATTTTCTCATAAGGTTATTGAGGAGTTTGCGCAGAATTCCGCAGTCGCCGTGATAAATGCGTTAAGCAATTTACTTC
Organism: Candidatus Omnitrophota bacterium; assembly: GCA_020343495.1. Taxonomy (GTDB): domain Bacteria; phylum Omnitrophota; class Gorgyraeia; order Duberdicusellales; family 4484-171; genus JAHISK01. The sequence goes on from CP070797.1 coordinate 657,921, forward strand.
ACCCTTCACAGGTTTTAGGAGACCTGATGACGTTAGCGGAGTTAAAAAAAGACGTAAAAAAGATAAAGTTTACCTATATCGGCGACGGCAATAACGTTTGCCATTCGCTTTTGTACGCTTTTTCTATTTTAGGCGGCAATATTTGTATTGCTCACCCCTGCGGGTACAACCCTCAAGATCAAGTTTTGGAAGAATGTTACAAACTGGCGAAGAAGTCAGGGGCTAAGATTTCCCTTACGAATGAACCCGCTGATGTAGCAAAAGAAGCGGATGTTTTGTATACGGACGTCTGGTCGTCAATGGGCAAAGAAAGTGAAAGAGAGCAGAGGAGAAAAATTTTCCGGGACTTTCAGATAAATGAAGAGCTTCTTGCCTTGGCAAAAAAGGATTGTTTAGTTATGCATTGCCTGCCGGCGCACAGGGGCGAGGAAATTACCGACAGCGTTATTGACGGAAAGAACGCAGTGGTATTTTTGCAGGCAGAAAACAGGCTTCACAGTGCCAAAGCGATATTGTTGTCTCTGTTAGCGCCTAAATAATGTAGGAGGGAGGTAAGATAAAGTGAAGAAAGTAGTTTTAGCTTATTCAGGAGGGTTAGATACGTCCTGTGTTGTAGCCTATCTTAAAGATAAAGGGTTTAATGTTATTTGTTTCTCCGCTAATTTGGGCAGCGAGTTTTCAGCCCCGGATTTAAAGAAGAGAGCGCTTTCCGCAGGCGCTTCAAAAATATATGTAGAAGATTTAAGGCAAGAGTTTGCCGATAGTTATGTTTTGCCCGCTTTAAGAGCAAACGCAGTATACCAGGATAAATATGTCCTTTCCACGGCATTGGGCCGGCCCCTGATAGCAAAGTATCTTGTTGACGTTGCTAGGCAGGAGAAGGCAGAATATGTTGCCCATGGATGCAGCGGGAAGGGAAACGACCAGGTCAGGATAGATATGACGGTAAAGCTGCTCAATTCCCAATTAAAGATTATTGCTCCTTTGAGAGAGTGGAAGTTGACTTCCAGAGAATCAGAGATTAAGTATGCTAAAAGCAAAAAAATTCCCATAAAAGCAACCAAAGATAAAATTTATAGTATTGATAAGAATATATGGGGTTTAAGTATTGAAGCAGGGATTTTGGAAGATTTAGGCAACGAACCTAAAGATAACGCTTATATATTTACGCAGAGCCCTAAAGATGCACCGGATAACTCTCAAAATGTGGAGATTGAGTTTGCCAAGGGCATTCCCGTAAAGATTAACGGTAAAAAGAAAACGTTTCTTGCGGTTATAGAGGAATTAAATAAACTGGGAGGCAAGCATGCAATAGGCAGGACCGACTTAATTGAAGACAGGATAGTCGGCATAAAATCAAGGGAAGTGTATGAGGCGCCCGCTGCCTGGATTTTAATTAAGGCGCATAAGGAACTTGAGAGTTTAGTGTTAGATAAAGATACTTTGTCAGTTAAGAGAAGCATAGAGCCAAAGTATGCAGAGCTTATTTATCAGGGGCTATGGTTTTCGCCTCTTAAGAAGAGCCTGGATGCTTTTATTGAAAGCACTCAGAGCAAAGTCACGGGAAAGATAACCTTAAAGCTTTACAAAGGAAATATTATTGTAGCAAGAAGATATTCTAAAAATTCTCTTTATAAAAAAGAACTGGCAACTTATGGCAAAGCCGATAAGTTCAGGAGAGAGGATGCGCAAGGGTTTATAAATATTTTCTCTATGCCGTATAAAAAGTAGTCGTTAGGTAAGAAAGGAGCGGTGATGGCTAAGAAATTATGGGGGGCGAGGTTCAAGAAAGATACGGATAAAGATTTTGAGGAGTTTTCAAAGTCCATCCAGTATGACTATAAGTTAGCCCAGTATGATATATACCATTCTATAATACATGTTAACGCCTTGGTTGACTCTTCTATCCTCACAAAAGATGAGGGCAGCCGGTTAATTTCGGTGCTGCGCCAGATACTGCGGGAAATAGAAGAGGGAGAATTTAAGCCGGACTTAGAATGTGAAGATATACATTCTGATATTCAGAACAGAGTAGAAAAGAAGGCTCCCAAACTGGCTGCTAAGTTGCATACCTTGCGTTCAAGGAACGACCAGATTGTTTTTGATGAAAAAGTATATTGTTTAAACGAGGTTGAGGAGTTAGGAAAACTCCTGACGCATACCTTTGATGCCATCATTGGTAAAGCATCCCAATATGAAAAAAACTTTTTCCTAGGGTATACCCATACCCGGCGCGCCCAGGTTATTTTTTTTAACGATTATATTTTAGCTTACGCGCATATGTTTAAGAGAGATTACAGAAGGCTGCAGTGTTTTATTGAGAATTTAGGGGTATCAATAGGCTCCGGCGCCCTGGCAGGCAGTTCACTGAATGCAAAACATTACCAGAAGGTTGTTTTCAGCGCGTTAGTTAAAAAGCACTTAGCAGAGCTAGAAAATGCAGTTGATAACGTCAGCAGCAGAGATTTTATTATTGAACTGTTGAATACGCTGGCAATACTTCAGATGCACTTATCAAGGTTAGCCGAGGACATGATTATGTATTCTGGCAAGGAATTTGAATTTCTGGAGCTGCCGGAAGAGTTTTGCACGGGAAGCAGTTTAATGCCGCACAAAAAGAACCCTGATTTCTTAGAGCTGGTCAGAGGATACAGCGGCATAATTTACGGTAATTTAATGGCAATATTAACGACAATGAAAGGGCTGCCGTTAACTTATAACAGAGATATGCAGTTAGATAAAACTCCTTTATTTTCGTCAGTTGAGATTGTGAAAAAGGAGTTAAAAATCATGGCAGAGTTTATAAAGGGTATTACCCTGAAAGAGAAAAATATCGCTAAGGCATTGGAAGACGAGTGTTTATACGCAACAGAGATAGCTGAATTCTTAGTGACGGAGAAAAATATCCCGTTTAGCCAGGCTCATGATGCTGTGGGAAGGTTAATAAGATACGCGCAGGAGAAAGAACTTAAAATTCAGAATATGCAAGATAGTGTGTTAAAGACTTTCCATCCCGATTTGGATTCAGGGGCTTTGCGGCTTATAATGAATCCGGAGCACGCCACTTCCTCAAAGAGGTCAATTTTGAGAAAAGTGCCTAAAATAAAAAATAATAAGTTAAGGTAAAATATGCATTATTTTAGTTATAAGGGAAGAGATTTCTTTTGCGAGGAAACCAAGGTTTGCAGTATTGCGCAAAAATTCGGCACTCCCCTTTACGTTTATTCTAAGAGGACTATTTTTCGCCATTTCCACAAGATCAAGGAAGCCTTTGCCAGCATAAATCCTCTTATTTGTTATTCCGTTAAAGCAAATTCCAACCTTTCCATATTAAATACGCTGGTGCGCGAAGGCGCAGGTTTAGACATTGTTTCCGGAGGAGAGTTGTTCAGAGCAAAAAAAGTGAATTGCCCGCCTCAAAGAGTCGTTTACGCATCTGTGGGCAAGACTGACGAGGAAATAAAAGATGCCATAAAGTACGGGATACTTTTATTTAACGTAGAGTCTTTAGGCGAACTGGCACAGATAAATAAGATAGCCGGGCAGTTAAGTGAGAACGTGGACGTCACTTTACGCATAAATCCCGATATTGAGCCTAAAACCCATAAGTATATAACGACCGGCAGAAAAGAAACTAAGTTCGGCATGGATATAAACACGGCCCGCAAGGTCTTTCTTAAGAGAGGCGATTTTAGGTTTCTTAAGATTAGGGGCGTTCATATTCATATAGGTTCCCAGATTACGCAAAGCAGCCCCTTTATAAAAGCAATTAAGAAGGTAAAAGGTTTAATAGACGATATTAAGAAAGAGGGGATTAACTTAAAATACTTTAATATAGGAGGCGGCTTAGGCATAGTATATGATAAGGAGAAACCTCAAACGGCTAAAGTTTTTGCTGATAGGGTGCTGCCTTTACTAAAGGCAATTTCTTTAAAGACCATTTTAGAACCGGGCAGGTTTATTGTCGGCAACGCCGGGATACTCATCACGAAAGTTTTATATGTAAAAGATACCCCTTCTAAAAAGTTTATTATTGTTGATGCCGGAATGAATGACCTGTTGAGGCCTTCATTGTATGAGGCCTATCACAGAATAGTTCCTTTAGACCGAAAGCCGAAGACCAAAGACCGAAGACCGAAAAAAGCCGACGTGGTGGGGCCTATTTGTGAAAGTGGAGATTTCTTAGGTAAGGGAAGGAAACTGGATGTAGAAAAAGGCGATTACTTGGCAGTCTTAGGTGCCGGCGCTTATGGTTTTAGTATGAGTTCTAATTATAATTCCCGCAGGCTCACAGGGGAAGTTTTAGTTGATGCAGACAAAGTTTATTGTATAAGAGAGAGGCAAAACTACAGCGATTTGATTAGTAAGGAATGTATAGTAACCTGAAATTATAATCCTGAACTCTAAATCCTAAATAGTAAGATGGAATTCTGGAAATTACAGGCTAGCGGCAATGACTTCATTCTTATAGAGAATGAGAAATCAAGAATTAAGAATGAGAGATTGAAAAAAATTGCAAAAAAATACTGCCAGAGAAAGTTCGCCGTAGGAGCAGACGGGCTGCTCGTTATTGAGCCTTCCAGAGTGAGGGGAGCGGATTTTAAAATGCGGATATTTAATTCTGACGGAAGCGAACCGGCAATGTGCGGTAACGGCGCGCGCTGCGTTGCTTTTTGGAAGAAATTAAAAATTAAAAATAAAAAGATAAAAACTATTAAGTTTGAAACAAAGGCAGGCCTGATTGAAGCAGTAGTTGCCGCGCCTGTGCAGGGGCGCGCAAATGTTAAGATAAAGGTGTCGGATGTTTTCGGTATGAAGTTAGATAAAGAAATTGAGATTTTCGCAAGGAAAATAAAAGTGAATTTTATAAATAGCGGCGTGCCCCATGCAATTGTTTTTGTTCAGGGGTTAGATGATATTGATATTGAAAAAATCGGAAGGCAGATAAGGTATCATAAAGAATTTTTACCGGCAGGGACCAACGTTAATTTTGTCCAGGTCATAAAAGATAACCTTATAAAGATCAGGACTTATGAGAGGGGCGTGGAAGCAGAAACGTTAGCCTGCGGGACCGGCGCGGTAGCCAGCAGCATTATTAGTAAGTATAAGTTGTTAGGCAAGGAAATATTTGGTGATAAAAAGCCCCAAAAATATAAGATGGACGTTTCTACTAAAAGCGGCCAGGTTTTAGGAGTTTATTTTGGCAGTAAAGATAATAAGATTTCTGATGTATGGTTGGAAGGCAGAGCCTATTTAGTATATCAGGGAAAAATTGCCATGTAAGGGCAAAGGAAGAATTAAAGAGGAGGAATTAGTTATGTTAAAGGGAAGTATTGTTGCGTTAGTAACACCTTTTAAGGCGGACGGCCAGATTGATGAGGATAAATTGAGGTTTTTAATTAATTGGCATATAGAGCATAAGACAGACGCGATTCTGGTGTGCGGGACTACGGGAGAAAGCGCTACCCTTTCTCATGCCGAGCATAAGAAAGTAATTGAGATAGCCGTTAAAGAAGTAAATAAGAGAGTGCCGGTAGTTGCCGGGTGCGGGTCAAATTCTACGCAGGAAGCGTTAGGGTTAGCCGAGTATGCCCAGGCCGTAAGAGCAGATTTTGCCTTAGTTATCACCCCTTATTACAATAAACCTACGCAGGAGGGCCTGTATCAGCATTTTAAGAAGATTAGCGCCTCCGTAGATATTCCTATAATAATTTATAATGTGCCGGGCCGCACGGGCTGCAACATTTTACCGGAAACGGTTGCCAGGATTTATAAAGATTTTAAGACTGTTGTAGGTATAAAGGAAGCAAGCGGCTCATTAGACCAGATTACTAAAATCATGACGTTAGTAGATAAGGATTTTCTGTTATTTTCCGGAAGCGATGAGGTTAACCTGCCGATTTTATCTGTGGGAGGGGTAGGCGCTATTTCGGTAGTAGCAAATGTCATGCCCAAGGAGAGCCACGATTTAGTTGACCACTTTTTAAAAGGTAATTACAAAGAAGCGCGCAAATTACAAATTTACCTTTATGATTTGATTAAAGCGCTTTTTATAGAGACAAACCCTGTTCCCGCAAAGACTGCGTTAAGCCTTATGGGGTTAATAGAGTCTCATTTAAGGTTGCCTCTTTATAAGATGAGCGCGGCAAATTTAGAGAAATTCAAGGCAGTGTTACGACGATATAAATTGATTACATAATAAAAGGAGAGGGCAGAGATGTTTAAACTTGGTGTCAGCGGTGCATCGGGAAAGATGGGAAAGCGGATAATAAGCTTAGCTAAAGAAAATAAGGATATAGACGTTATTTTTGGTCTGGAAGATGAAAATCACCCCAGCGTAGGTAAAGTTGTAGATGGAGTCAAGATAACAGCTGATTCAGGTAAAATAAAGGAATGTGATTGTTTGATAGATTTTAGCGCACCCGCAGCCACAATAGAAAACCTGTCTTTAGTAAGGAAGTTTAGCAAATGCATGGTTATCGGGACAACAGGGTTTGATCATAGCCAGCGCAGTAAGATAAAAGAGTTGAGCAGCAAAACAGGAGTTGTTTTTTCTCCTAACATGAGCGTAGGGGTAAACCTGCTGTTTAGGCTGGTTAAAGAATCAGCGCACCTGTTAAAGAAATATAACGTTTTTATTGAGGAGGCGCATCACATTCATAAAAAAGACGCTCCTTCAGGCACGGCAAAAAAAATCGCAGAGATTATTAACCGGCAAGGGTTTAATTTAAAAATAGAAGACATAAAAGCAGTTAGAGAAGATGAAATTGTCGGCGACCACAGGGTTGTGTTTGAGAGCGACGCCGACAGAATTGAATTGTTTCATTCAGCTAAAACCAGGGATATTTTTGCTAAAGGAGCAATTTTAGCTGCCAGATGGGTCTTAGATAAACCCGCAGGGTTATACTCTATGGACGACGTTTTATTTGGTAAATAGATTCTTTAGGTAGGAAGGAGTTGGCATGAAAAAACAGGATTGGGCAGAAAGGTTAAAGAAGTTGCCGCCGTATTTGTTCGCCGAGATTGATAGGCAGAAGAGTTCCCTGAAAGAGAAGGGAGTAAAGTTTATTGACTTAAGCATCGGCGACCCTGATATTTTAGCTCCCGCGAAAGTAATAGACGTTATTTATAAGTCGGCTAAGGTCAAGGATAACCAGAAATACGCTTTAGACCAAGGCAAGCTGTCTTTACGGATAGCTATAAAAAAGTGGGTTAAGAACAGGTTCGCAGTTAAATTAGATGAAAATAAGGAAATTTTACCGCTTATTGGTTCAAAAGAGGGGTTGGTCCATTTTCCTTTAGGGTTTGTTAATAAAGGGGATTACGTAATTATTCCTTCTCCGGGATACCCCGGGTATAGAGGAGCAGCGCTTTTTGCCGGGGCATCTGTTTATGAGGCAGCTTTACTGAGAGAGAATAATTTTTTACCTGATTTAGGTAAAGTTCCTATAGGCGTGCGCAATAAAGCAAAAATTATTTATTTAAATTACCCCAATAATCCTACGACTGCTTTAGCGCCGATGAGTTTTCTGGAGAAGGTGGTCAAGTTCTGTTCAAAATATGGAATTATTCTTGCTTATGACAACGCCTATTCAGAGATTTACTTTGAGGATAAACCGCATAGTATTTTAGAAGTAAAGGGAGCCAGAGAAATAGCTGTTGAGTTTCATTCTTTTTCTAAAACGTTTTGCATGACCGGGTTTAGAATAGGATGGGCTCACGGTGCTTCTGAGTTAGTTTCCACTTTGTTGAAGGTAAAAACCAATATAGATTCCGGGATTTTTGGCGCTATTCAGGCCGGCGCCCGGTTTGCTTTAGAGAAGGAACAGTCTTACGTTAAGAATTTAAGAAAGGAATTTAAGAACCGGCGGGACTTTTTTATAAAAAACCTCCAGAAAATAGGTCTTGGCAACGCCTATGCTGACAGCACTTTTTACGTATGGGTAAAGTTACCGCGGGGAATTAAATCTTCTATGGATTTTGTAAAATACCTTATTAATGAAAAGAGAATCATTGCTACCCCGGGAATAGGGTTTGGTAAATACGGGCGCGGTTACGCCAGGTTTGCCTTAACGGTTAAGAAAGATATTCTAAAGAAAGCAATAGATTTATTAGAAAAAATTTAGGAAATTTATTCGTTCCTTTCACGAAGGGAATAAATATCTATAAGTTTCAAACAATGGATGTCTTCATTGGCGTGGGGGCTAATTTAGGGGACAGGTTAGCAAATATTCAAAAAGCAATTGAATATTTAAAGGACTCACCAGGTATAGAGATTGAGAAAGTATCTTCAATA
>CP070797.1:666316-680833 GCA_020343495.1 Candidatus Omnitrophota bacterium
AATGAGTTGTATTTAGATGACCTTAAAAAGAAAACCATGCGTGGATTAGAAGGACAAAGATTAAGAGGTTTCAGTACAGGTGAAAAAGTCTATGGTTATAAAACTCAACCTGTAGGCGAACTAAAACTAAACAAAAAAGGGCAAGCTAAATATGAAGGCATGGCTCATAAAATTAATCCTGAAGAAGCTGATATTGTCAGAAGAATATATAAGGAATTTATCGATGGGAAAAGTTTAAGACAAATAATAACTGGTCTTAATAAAGATAAAATTCCCACTAAAAGAGGCTATACTGGCGGCTGGAATATATCTACAGTAAGCAGAATTCTAAAAAATGAGAAATATACCGGGCTTTGGATCTGGCGTAAATCCAAAAATGTGCGTGACCCTTTAACCGGCAAGAAAAAGATTATCCTCAGGCCAGAAAAAGAACAATTGTCTACGTTCAGGGAAGATTTAATTATTATCGATAAACAAACCTGGGATAAAGCACAAAAACGCTGGCAAACTATCCTCTATTCCTATCCGATACGGAAAAGTAAAAAAGACAATCAAATTAAACAGAAAAGCTATGTTCATTCTAACCCTATTCATTTACTTGCTGGCCTACTAAAATGCCACTGCTGCGGAGGGGCAATTGTGCTTTTAAGCGGTAAAGGCAGCGGATATTACGGATGTTATAATGCCCGGCGTAAAACCTGCAATAATACTCTAATGGTCTCCCGCAAGCGTGTGGAACAAGCTATAATTTTAGAGCTAAGAGATAAAATCTTAACTGCTGCCAATCTTGAATATGTTTATAAAAATCTTGAAAAGATAGTATCAAAAGAGCTTAATGAAGTGCCGGAATTGATGAAAAAGAAGGAATCTCAATATGATAAGATTATGCTGGAAATCCAAAATTATCTCAACTATATTAAGGTAGGAAACTTTTCCAAAGCAGTATCTGAGGCTCTAAAAGAAGCTGAATCTAAAAGCGAAGGTCTAGATCAAGAGATAAAATCTCTGGAATTTCAAAAGCAAAATACCTTTAAATCGCCGCCTAAAGAATGGATTAACCACCGCTTGGAAAACTTGCATGAAACCCTGCAAAAGAATACTGTATCCTCTGCATTGGCTCTTAAAGACTTATTAGGCGATGTTCGGCTTGAGCCAGTGTCGGATAAAGAATCTGATTTTTACTATCTTTTAAAGGATGGTGAGAAGAAATTCAAGCCTTATTATGTAGCTCATACAAAGATACAAACCCTTGCGCTGTTAGATGAACAACACAAGGGTTCGAATTGGTCGCAGTGGCGGAGAGGTAGGGATTTGAACCCTAGGTGCAGCCTTTTGACCACACAGCGATTTAGCAAACCGCCGCCTTAAACCACTCGGCCACCTCTCCATTGTTAACTAATAAAACATCCTTGAAAAAAGGGAATTTATTAGAACAACGCTCTGCTTCAGGCCTCCAACAAAAATCTCTCCTATATGGACGTTAAAGGCAACTTTCAAATAGACCACAAACAAAAGTAAATTGATTATACACAGGATACTAAAAACAAACAAGTAATTTATAAACGTATTAAAGGTATGCCCCTTTGTTTCTCTGGCAACGAAGTTTAAGTGGGCGGTTAAAACAAACCCCCCTAAAAACACGAAAGTGTCTTTATTAAAAGAAAACCCGAAAATCTTCGGCATCAAAAAGTAACCTATACCTAAAAGGACGAGCACCGACGGAACCAGAAAAGAAACAAACGAGGACCGGAAAAAGAACCTCTGGACTTTCTTATAAAAATCGTTTAAGTCAGCAATAAACGTATAAAACATAAACGAAAAAAGCACGGACATATAAAGAACGCTCATCTTAAACCCTTCCTCGCCTCTTATTTCCTTCCAGAACTCTTTACCCAGCTTGATAAGAAAACAAAAAATCACTAAAAAAAGGATAAACTTTACTAAAGTAACCAGATAGTTATTTCGTAATCCGGCGTTTCCCATCCAAATACCCCCTTAAAACTTTAGGTATGGTAATAGAGCCGTCTTTTTCCTGATAATTCTCTATAATAGACACAATTAACCTTGCCAGGGCAACACCTGACCCGTTTAAAGTATGAAGGAACGCATTCTTACCGGTTTTTTTGTCTTTATACCTTATGTTACCCCGCCGCGCCTGGAAATCCCCGAAGTTAGAACAACTTGCCACTTCCAGCCACTTATCTATACCGGGAGCGTAAATTTCTATATCATAACATTTAGCCGCAGCAAAACTCATCTCCTGCGTTGAAAGCACTGCCACTCTGTAAGGGATTTCCAACAACTCTATCACTTTACAGGCGTCAGCCAGAAGTTTATCCAGCTCTTTATAGGAATCCTGCGGCTTCACAAACTTAACCAGCTCCACTTTATCAAACTGATGCACTCTAACTAAGCCTCTTGTATCTTTACCGTAGGAGCCGGATTCTCTTCTGAAACAGGCTGTGTATGAGGCAAAACAAACCGGCAACTGCTTCTCATCCAGAACTTCATCGCGATAAACGTTTGTTACAGGGACTTCTGCCGTGGGAATTAAAAAGTAGTCGTCGTGTTTAAGTTTATACATGTCTTCCTCAAACTTAGGAAGCTGGCCTGTGGTTGTCATTGAGGCCCTGTTAACTAAAAACGGAGGGAAAACCTCGGTGTAGCCATGCTTTTTAGTGTGTAAATCAAGCATAAAATTAATTAAAGCGCGGTTAATCCGGGCACCGGCGCCTTTAAAAAGGGAAAAGTTTGACCCTGCCACTTTGGAAGACCGCTTAAAATCAATAATGTCTAAGTGCTGGGCAATATCTATATGGTTAACGGGTTTAAACTTAAACTTTCTCAACTTGCCCTGCGACCTTACAACTTTATTAGCCTCTACAGGTACTGAAGAATGCGGCACGTTAGGAATGTTTAACAACTGATTTCCAAACTCATCTTTTACTTTTCTAAACTCTGCCTCAATCTCACTAACTTTTCTGGAAACTGCTTTAACTTCTTCAATCTTTTCTTTAGGGTTCTTCTTTGCTTTAAGAAGCGCGCTTACTTGGCTGTTTGTTTTGTTCTGTTCTTCCCTTAACAGGTCTATTTCTTTTATAAACCGGCGGCGTTTCTCATCAAGAGCCAGAAACCCCTCAAAATCAAAATCAGAGTTCCTCTTTTTTAAAGATTCTCTTACTAGCTCCACGTTATCCCGGATAAACTTAATATCTAACATTCCTACTTCACTCTACCCTTTCACTACGCATAACGGCCGCATCCTGCACACCTTCTTAGATAATCCTGCCTTATGCACAACATTTACTACTTCATTTATGTTCTTGTAAGCAGACGGCGCTTCTTCCACCACGGTTTTCTTACCGGTAGCCCTTACTTCTATGCCTTTCTTTTTTAAGTCCGCCATAAGCGAATCAAAACTTACTGTTCTTAACGCTTCGTGCCGGGACATTACCCTGCCGGCCCCATGGCAGGTTGAGTAAAACGCTTCTTTGGCCTGCTCTGTCCCAACAAGTAAATATGAGGCTGTTCCCATGTCTCCGGGGATAATCACCGGCTGGCCTGTTTGCTGGTATCTGTCAGGCAAATCCGGATGCCCCGGGCCAAACGCGCGCGTTGCGCCTTTCCTGTGGATACAAAGCATTTTTTCTCTACCGTCAACTGTATGCTTCTCAAACTTGGCAATGTTATGGGCAACGTCATAAATTAAGTCCATGCCTAAACTCTGCCAGCTCTTAGAGAAAACTTTCTCAAAACTTTCCCTGGCAAGATGCATTAACACCTGCCGGTTAACCCAGGCGTAGTTTGCTGCTGCCCGCATTGCGCCAATATAACTTTTTGCTTCCGGGCTGTTCACGGGAGCGCAGGCAAGCTGACGGTCAGGAATGTTAATCCCGTATTTAGACAAACATTTAACCATTACCCGGACGTAATCGTCGCACACCTGATACCCGAACCCGCGCGACCCCGTATGTACCATAACCGTAACCTGGCCTATGAACAGGCCTAACTTCTCGGCTATTTCTCTATCAAAAATATCTTCAACAACCTGAACTTCAATAAAATGGTTGCCGCTTCCTAAAGTTCCTGCCTGCGGCTTTCCTCTTTCAAACGCCCTCTCAGAAACGCTGTCAGGGTCTGCGCCTTCTATTGCCCCGCCTTCCTCGCAACACTCTAAATCCGCATCAGTTCCTAACCCTCTCTTTACTGCCCAGGCAGCCCCGTTAACAAGAAGCCTTCTTTCTTCTTCTTTAGAAACGCGTATCTCGCCTTTTGACCCCACGCCGGAAGGAATCTTCTGATACAAAACATTAACAAGATTAGAAATTCTGTCTTTGGTGTCTTTTTCTTCTAAATTTGTTTTTACCAGCCTTACCCCGCAGTTAGACACGACAAAGTTATTTGCAATAAAGTTATGATGGGGATGGTAAACAGTAAAATCATAGACAAAATCATCAAAATCATTTATTTGCTCTATCCTTTCAATTGAATCCCACACCATTGCCGACTTACCTAATCCTTCGGTGTATTTGTCTAAAAAATCATAAAAAGAGATAAACCTTTCACCGACCCTCGATGAAGTAATTCTGCCTTCATATATAGACCTTTCAATAAATTTCTTATTTAACCACGGCAAAGATTGCGAAAAAGTATTAAAAATTTCTGAAGGACCCATGCTTTTGTCGGAATACAAAGCTTTTGCCTGCACAGCTACTGTTTCTCTTTCTTCTATAAAAAGGCTTTTCATTTTTAAATACTGAACAGCGCAGTTTGCTAAAAAACTTCTTTTTTTATTATATTCAAACCCTATTCTACTATAAAGCCTTATCAAACTTTCGCTATCGCCAGAGATAAACAGCCGAAGCCTCTTTGATACTATGCCGTCTTTATTAACGTATTCTTTGCGCTCGCTAATCTTTCTCGTAACAATTCCAAATTCAGTTAAAAGTGCGGCTATGTTTTCTAAAAACTCTCTTGCATTATTACGGTGTTTCTCTACCTTATTCATTGAAAGAGTAGGGCAATAAAAATTATAATCATGGCCGGTCATAGTCTTTGGCGACGACAATTCTGCGCCAAACAACGCTGCCAAAAATAACCTCTTTTGCCAAAGAGAAGATTTGAGTAGCCAACCGGGAAAAGAATATTCATTCCTACATTTATTTCCTACGGGAACTCCCAAAATACCTAAAACAACGGCCAAAGTGCTTGAACTTACTTTTAAAACGAATTCCTTCCTGTCAAACTCGCATGTAGTATACGCAGTTGTAATCTTATGATGCCGCTCTCTGGAATAAATTGAAGAGGTAAACCCAATATGCTCTAAATCTCTTTTAATATCTATTAAATCTTGCTCTTCTCCGTAAAAACAAACAACACCTTTTCCTGTCTTGTTCGTAAAATAAACCACACCGTCTCCAAAACAGTATCCCATTAACTTAATTAAATAAGGCAGTTGGTAAGAATCATATTTTAACGGCAACATCTTCTTTTCTCGAAATCGGTTTAAAATCTGAATTAAGGCATTACCCCGATTACCTTTCCCCAGTTTTAACAAAAACCTCCTTACATCTTCCTCATCAATTATAACTTCTGACGAAGGTTTCTGGTAAGACACCCCTTCAAAAGGATAAACCGCTACCTCTTCTCCCAAAGATAGCTTTGCAACTTCTTTCATTCCATCTTTTGTATAAAAGGGGTGGTCTCCTGTAGCAACTATTTCTCTTCCTGATAAAGTCCTTATCCTGCAAACTTTATTCCTGGGCTTTTGTTTCAGGAAAGCGGCAATTTTTGTAAAAGATTTTGTGTTTTTACTAAAATCTTCACACACAAGACTTTCTTTGCAAAAACTACTTTCATAATCTTTAATTTTAATTCTATACCCCAATTCATTAAGAATATCCGTATCCGGAGAAAGGCAGTTAATGTCAAATCCCACACCTCCGGGGGAAATCACGCCTCCTTTCTCAGGGTCAGTTGCCGCTACCCCTCCAATCGCGAATCCGTAACCCCAGTGGAGATCCGGCATAGCTAACGAATAGTTTACTATCCCCGGTAAAAAAGCAACGTTGGCAACCTGTTCAGGCGCTCTATCTTTTTTTATGCTTTGAAGCAGTTTTTCGTCAGCATAAATTATGCCGTCAACCCTCATTCCGGGTTTATAGCTTTTGGGAATCCTGAACTTGTAATCAGTTATTTTTTCTAACGGCCCCGTCCACATAATATCTACACGTCAAATATAACCTCTACCTTATACCCTTTATCAACCTTCTCAATCTTTAAATTATGATAGGTGGCAGCTTTCACTTCCGCACTTATCTTGTTTTCGTAAGGATTAAAATCCTGGCCGCGAAGGCGCACTTTGAGAATCTTCTTATTGGGAGCATCCTTTATCTCTATACGATAATCTGCCGGCAAGAATTTATCGGCAAAAAAGCCTGAAATTAATTCATTAAGCCAGATAACAAATAAATCTTCCAGAGTAGAAGCTTCTAACTCTATTTCTTTACTCTTTAGCTGCTGGGGTTTATAATCCAGAATTATACTGAAAAGCGCGGTGGCGGCGTGCGTAAACAACTCTTCTAAACTCCTGCCGTATACTCTCACGCCAATGTCTGCGGTATGTTCTATAAACTCAAACTCTTTCATAGAAAAGTTTGCTTCTCTCTACTTTATTAAAAAACAATGGGCCACGAGGGATTCGAACCTTCGACCTTGGGCTTAAGAGGCCCCTGCTCTACCAACTGAGCTAGTGGCCCAAAAATGTCAATATTAATTAATTTTGTAAATTATACCACTCCTCCTAAAAAAATCTATGAAAATCCTATTATCCTGCTATAACTACAACTATTCCTACAGCGGCAATAATAACTGAAACTACGCCCATTATCCTGGTGTTACGAATCTCTTTTCTCATGTCAATAGGCTCTACTCTCCAATTTATTTTTTCATAAAACTTTCGTTGTATCTCCAAGGAAAGTGCCGGATTACCAACCAAAAACGCTCCTATTAATAACGTAACAACAAAAAACAGGGCGATAATAATATTTATCACCGTTTACCCTTTTTTAACACCGCCACCTTCACCGTTGTATGCATTCTGTCCTGCCACGGCCAAAACATAGCTATTATAACCGTGCTGCTAGAATCTTTCTTAAAGAAGGTCTGGTCCTTCCAAATACCGCCGTAACTCTTGGTCAGGGATGAGACTTCTTTATTCGGTTTTACTCCCGGCTCTTTTTCAGGAGGGCCAAAAACCTCAACAAAAACTTTATTCCACTCATTTATGTCCTTATTAAAAAAAACGAGCTCAACATACTCATCAGTGATACTGCGCTTCTCATAAATGCTTAATCCGCCAATTTTTCTGACAATTTCTTTTAACGTCATAACTACTTACAAATCTCCTGAAACTTACAATTCTTACAGCGCCACTGATGCTCTGTTCTTGGGCACTGCCCGACATCAATTTTGTTCTCTCCAACGTCTAGGAGGGCCGACTTCATCTGGCTAACGCTATCGCGTATATACTCTTTTACTCTATCTAAGCTTTGAGGCTGCACAGGTTCAGGGCTGCCAGTTCCCTGCGCTAAATAAACCGGCACTATCTTAATCTGGTGAGGCAGCGTTTTCCACTTGTTTACGGCATAAAGCACATAACAGGATAACTGCAAAATATCCTGCTCTTGCGGCTGGCCGGTTTTCCAGTCGTATAAAACATATTCTTTATTATATATGGCAAAATCAGGAATGGCAAACATCTTTATCCCTTCAAACTCAAAACTGTCTATCTTATCAATGGCCAAGATACTCTCTTTCGGTAAAGAAGACACTAAATCCAGGACCCCGCATTGGTAAACACCTCTTAAACTGCTGATGACTTTCTGTAGTTTAACGGCTAACTCTTCCCTGGACAATTCGCGCTTATAATAATGCTCAAACAAATTAAGGTTTGCCTTAACGTTTTTCATCCACGCCTTACTGCGGGACTGTTCCCAGGTCTCAAGAAGCTTTCTCTTGGCCATGGCAGAAGCCTCTTTAAAAGAAACCTCTCTTTTTGCGATTCTGTTTTCTAATATCCACTTAATAATCCCGTGCACAATATCGCCTACCCAGGCGTCTATACCCTGTATGTTCTTCAAAATATAGGCGCGGCGGCTAAACTCATCGGTTCTGATGTCCCATCCGCCCCAGGAAGCATAATAATGGTAGAAATAAGCCCGGCGGCAGTCAGCAAACAACTTTGCCCTGGAAAACGACCATGTTAACTGGTTCTTTAACTTTCCCATAATAGTTCACAAATAAAGGCAGTCTTTGGAAGGATAACTTTTACAAATACAAATCCTTCATAACAGCATAGAAATTCTTAAAAACATCGCGGCGCCCGATTACTCCCACCAGCTTGCTTTCTTCAACTACGGGAAGGGTATGGGCGTTTCTATACTTCATTAAAATAATAATTTCATCCAAGGAAGTGCTCTTTTTAATCTTATTAACCTCTGTTGACATAGCAAACTTAACCGTGGGGTTAGCTGCGCCGGTCTTATGGTTTTCCACGACGTCGCCGCTTTTTATCATATCCATTACTATAAAAAGGTCGGAAGCAGTAATTATCCCCACTACTTTTTTCTTTCTTACTACGGGAAGGCCGCTTATCCTGGATTTAATCATAATCTGGGCAATATCCGACAAGAGTGTATCTTCAGTAGTGGTAATAACATCTTTCGTCATAATATCTTTAGCTTTAATTGATTTCAGTCTCCTGGTTAACTCGTTAAGTTTGGGTTTTAAAGTCTTCGCCATTTTTACCCCCTATTTTAAATTTTTTCTGCCAGAATATCTTTTATCTTATTTAAAAATACTTCTACCGAATACGGTTTAAGAAAAACCGTCTCTGCTCCCATCTCCTCAAACAGGTGTTTCATTCCCGGTTTACTGCAATGCACAACAACAGGAATTTTGGAAAACTCTTTCCTGCTCTTTATTTCTTTAAAAAGATGGTAGCCGCTCATTCCTTCCTGCAAGGAAACATCCAACACAATTAAATTAACCCATTCCGTATTTAAAATATCTAAAGCCTTATCTGCCCTGCGCACGCTATCAACCATATACCCTCTGGCTTGGAGCCGCGTCTGCAGCATCTCGGAAAATGTAATGTCGCCGTCAACAATTAATATTCTTTCTTTGACCATCTTCAACAAGACTTTCTTTGCGCCCGGTTCTTTCAGTACTTTCTTTAAAGAGACCTTATATGTCTTATCAGATATAAGATAATGCTTTTTCCCGTAAATTTCAACAGGAATCGTAAATAACCCTCCTTTGATGCCCCGGATAAGAATTGTAATCTGGCGTTTTGTTATAGACAGGGAAAGGCGATTTTTTCTGTAAAGAAAATTTAACTTTAAACTCTGCCACCTGGCGGGAAGGCGAGGCTCAATCTTAATCCGGTCGCCAAGAATGTTTATACCGGCAAACCCCCGCATAATAATATCCAGGGACCCGCCCATTACGCCCATGTGAATACCTTCCGGCGTAGTTCCTCCCTGGGTATCGTAAATATCCGATTTAAGGACTTCTAAAAACCATTTCCACGACTGCCTCGTTCCTTTAACTAAATGCGATACGTAACAATGCACTACCTTACTTAAAGTTGAACCGTGGGTAGTCCTGCTGATGTAATAATCATAATTTTTCTTCATCATGTCTTTATCAAACCTAAACCCCAGCCGGTTAAACAGATCTTTCACTTGCGACAAATAAAAAAGGTAAAATAACATAATAACGTCTGCCTGTTTTGATATTTTATAATCGTCCGGCGATTTACCTTCTGCTTTAAGAATCCTATCCATGCGCTGAATATTGCCGTATTTTTTCCTGTAGTAAGCCCAGTCTAACTCTTTCAACTGAAAGTACCCGTCAAACTGGCTTATGATACCTTCATCGTTTATTATAATATTCATATTCTGCACAATATCTTTCCAGCGTAACAGCTCTTTTTCGGTTATCTCTAATTTTTTTAAAAGTTTTTCTTTTTGTTTCTGGGGTAAAATAAACAGAATTTCTCTTGCTTTAAGCAGCGTATGTACAATAAATACGTTTGTATAGGCATCATCTTTAAGCCCTGCTTTAGGTGAGCCGGGAAACTTCTCATGAAACTCGTCCGGCCCCATAATACCTTTAGTGTGATACTTAGCGTCAGCGGCCTCGTACTTAACAAGGCTGCTGCCGAACTGGGCGATTGACAATATTATTTCAGCGCCGCACTTCATAAGAAAATCAATGTCGCCGGTTCTTTTCCAGTACTGCCAGACGTTGTATCCGATAGCAAAGGAAACGTGGCGCTGTATCCTGCTGTGGTCCGGCCCCCACTTTCCCGACATAGGGTTAAGATGAATAACTTGCGTCTCTTCTTCTCCCGTTGAGCCGCTCTGCCAGGGAAACATCGCTCCTCTATACCCGTTTTTTTTAGCGTACTCTCTTGCCTTCCCCAGGCGCCGGTAACGGTACAGCAGCAGCGCTTTTGATATCTGGGGCGCGTGATAATCAAAAAAAGGCATGGTAAAAATGCCGTCCCAGAAAATGTGGCCGCGGTATGCTTCACCGTGCAGCCCTCGCGCCGGCAGACCAGCGTCAATTTCTACGTTGTGAAAAGAAGCTGTCTGCAGAAGATGAAAAATGTGAAGCCTTACGACTTTCTGGCAGAAATTATCTCCTTCAATACGAATGTCAAACTTCTTCCATAACCGGTCCCAGGCGTGTTTATGAGACTTAAACAGCTCATCAAAGGAGGGTGCTTTCTTAACTGCGTTAATGGCTCTGGACTGAGGCTCTGTTACTGCCTTATCTTTTGAAGTGTAAAGAGAAACTATCTTCTCTATAACCACCGGTTCCTTTTTATAAACATCCAGCTCAAACTCCTGCCAAATCTCTTTTTTATCGTTTGTTAAAACTCTAATTTGCGGCCTTCTTTCTCTACCACCCCTGCAGTATATACGTATTTTTGCTGCCTGCGATACAGTAATTGCTGACTGGCTGGTCTTCATTGAAAGATAAATCCCTTCTTTACTATACGCTCCCAAAGAAACCGGCTCCAGGTGCTTTGAATTCAGCTGCCTATACCGCGCTACTCCTGTATTCTGAACTGTCCCGTCAAGAGCGGACTTTACAACAATTTTACCTTCATAGTTTTGAGGGGTAATCACGTACCTGATTGCAGCGTAATGAGGGTTTTGCATATGAACGATTCGCTGGGTTTCAATCATTGTTGTCTTACCCTTACGGTCGCAAAGCCGCATTTTTCTGATAAGTGAACCCCGGCGCATGTCAAGTTCCTTACGGTAAAAGAGAATCTTGCTGGTTGAAGGGCTAACCCAGTTGCCTCTTCCAAACTTAAAAGTTAACAACAACCAATTAGGGCAGTTTACAAAGTCTTCGTTAAATACTGTGCGGCCGGCAATTGTTGTGGATACTTTGTTATAGACACCGGCAATATAGGTGCCGGGGTAATGAATTCGTGAAGCGCTGGATTCAGCAGCAGCTCCCCTGGTGGCAAAGTATCCGTTACCTAACGTGCAGAGAGCTTCTCTTAAGCCTTCCTGCACAGGCCGAAAGCGCCTATACACTATCTTCCAGGAAGACTTACCACCATGTTCTACTATCTTTCTAAAGGGGCGAAATAACTTTCTCAAATAATACCTTCACTTCTTTAACCGAAGATACTCTAAATTCTGCCGCTGACTCCTGACTTTTATTAGAAACAAGAACTCCTGTGCCTCTGGTACGAACGACTCTAAATGCATCCTCATCGGTGGTATCATCGCCAATGTATATAACTGAAGCCTCATCCCAGCAAATCCCTAACGCCTGCATAATCCACCTTACGGCTTTACCTTTATCCCAGTCAATGTCCGGCAGAATTTCAAATACCTTCTTTCCTTCCATTAACCGTAACATTCTGTATTCACCGACAATATTATTAACGGTTCCTCTAATCTTGGATAAATACTTCTTCTCATCAACAAGCCGGTAATGCACTGCCACGCTAAACTTTTTCTCCTCCACCAGCAGCCCTTCTACTGCGCCAAGCTCACTTTTCAGCCGTGCTATCACCTGCGAAATTACCGGAACGGCTTTACGAACCTCTTCCTTTACCATTGAAATTTGGGGGCCGACAATATCAAACCCGTGGCTTCCCGCATAAAACAGGCCCTTAATTCCCACGAGGTTTTCTACGTCGTCTCTCATCCTTCCACTTACAACAGCCACAGTGAACTTAGTGGAAAGCTGCTTTAACACTTCTCTGGTATCGTCACTTAAAACAGCTAACTGCGGACGGGAAACAATCGGCGTCAGCGTGCCGTCGTAATCAAGAAAAAAAACTAACCTCCTCTTGCCAAAAAAGACTTCTTTCGGCGAAAGAGAATACGACGGGTTAACGATTTTTTCTTCGGCAGACCGTTTCTGCCACGTTTTAAACAACGGCTTGGGTTTTCTATGAAACCACTTCTCAATTATCTTCAGGTTTATGTGCTCTAAATCACTAACAACAATATCTGCGCCGTTCTTAAAGAGCTCTGCTTCGTTATCCTTTCTTGCGATGCCAAGAACCAACCCAAACCCGCCGTTCCTGCCGGCAGCAACCCCTGAGGCCGCATCTTCAACAACAACGGATTTAGACGGTTGTGCGCCTAAATTATGCGCTGCTGTAACGAATATATCTGCCTCTGGTTTGCCTTTTAAACCTAACTGAACTGAAACTACGCCGTCTACCCTTGTCTCAAACAAGTCTTCAATACCAGCAGACTGTAAAATCATCTGGCAGTTTTTAGAAGAAGAGGCAACGCCTATTCCTATGCCTGCTTTCTTCAAAGATTTTATCAAGGCAATAGTTGAAAGGTATACCTGCGCCCCTTCTTTTTTAATAATCCGGCGGAACATTAAATTCTTCTTGTTTCCCAGGCCGCAGACAGTTTCTTTATCAACAGAATCCTGCGCATCACCAAAAGCAATGGTTATATTACGGGACTCTAAAAAGCTCTCCACGCCTTCATAGCGGGGTTTTCCGTCAACAAGGGGGAGGTAATCATTCTCATGAGTAAACTCTTTAAACGGTTCTTTGTCCCGTTTCTCTCTTAACCGAAGGTACTCATCAAAGGTTGCTTTCCATGCCTTGGCATGAACGCCGGCTGTGGTTGTAACAACGCCGTCTAAATCAAAAACAACAGCGTCAAATGAATACTTTTTCATAATACTATTACGGATTTTTGCTTAAATTTTCTTATGAGGGCAACTAAATATAATACCATTTTTATTGAGTTTCTTCAAGGTTTTATATAAAGGGGAAGGGTTTTTAAGAAGCCAACCGCCACTTTAGGGCGGGTGAAATTGCAAAAAACAAGACTGGACCCCTTTTTTAAACAGTATTCCAATTCATTTGAATGTTATAGGTTGGATGGAAATTAAAGTTTTGTTTAACCTGCTCGACATCCTCGCCAAGGAGACCGTTAACAGAATAGTCTCCCAGCCTCTCTTGGTGTAAATAATAAAGGTATCCTATATTTTCCGGTCCAAGACCCATTAACCTTGCTCCTATACCGTCTGCCTTCAAGGGGTCTACTGAACTCACCGCAGCCTCTAACTTTACGGGAAAACCATCTACAGGGCCATTGCCATCCATGCAATAAAATCCATCTAATACAACAAGGTCAGGCCAAGTAAGTTTAGCAAGATTAACAATATTATGATGAATTACTTTTGTTGCCTTTAAATACGCCATAGATTTTTTAAAGATAAAATTTACTAAATTAGGGCATCTCCTCCTCATCCAGGAAATTGCCGATGTGGGAATGTATGTAAAGATTGTCTTTGCATCGGGAGCGCTGGGGGTGCGAAGTCCGTGGAGTAAAGATTTATCTTCTTGTTTGATTATCCCTGCCATATTCTTTATCCCGAAAGTAGCGATAGCGTAATTATGTGTTTTGGGTACTGCTATGGATATTCTAAAATCAAAATCCAAAAAGCGTTTTATAATTCTTATCCTCTCATGCCCGGCAATAGACCTGGCTTCAAACTCCAACGAATCGGAGAAATCCTCTACGCACTCTAGCCTAACGTTATTATATTTCTTTACCAATTCAACATAGCCGAACTTCTTAAATACTTTGTCAGTAGTTGTTTTCTCGTAGTGAGCGCTGCCGCTCCCTTCTAAAATGGTAAATTGGCTATGGTGTAATTCGCTAAAATTATCCAATAAAAAGTCTATCACTGCTTCCACTGCTTTGACGTCTGTATTGGCAAATTCATTTTTAGTGGCGGTTAAATTGGGTTTTATTAAAATCTGTTTCTTGCCACGAATCTTATTTAAATCCGGTTTTATTAAATCTAACGTCTTTCTTATATTATCGTATCGGTGAGCGCCTTTCACTAAAGAAACTTTTTTAGAATCGTTATTCATGATTTTTTCTCCAGAGGAAAAAGAATAATTAGAAGAAACGAACCTAAGCGGGCTAAAATGGCGGA
>CP070797.1:680933-695411 GCA_020343495.1 Candidatus Omnitrophota bacterium
TTCGCTTCTTTATGTTCAGCAGATGACTGCTCCAAAAGTTTACCGTTTAAAGCCCACCTACGCCTGCGAAAAAGAAATTTTTTATCTATTACGGGAGTTTCTTCTTTATCACCTTGACTTTGATATTTCGCCTAAAGTGGGGTTAAAGTCTTATGCCAGCTCTTACTTTCAGCCGGTATAGAATCCTTCCTTAATAAACTTCTTGATGATTTTATTGTAATAACTATAATAATGTAATATGATTTATAAAAATAGGAAAGAAAGCTCCCTTGAGAAAAAGGCAAAAAAGACTGTTGGTCCGCTGTTTGGAGCCCAAGACATTGATACTACAATACTGCAAACCATTACTTATCAATACCCCCGCCGAAAGATTAACGTAGAATTAACTTCGCAGGAATTCAGCTGTGTATGTCCTTTTTCAGGCCTGCCTGATTTCGCTTATCTTACGATACAATATGTCCCCCGCAAAAAACTCATTGAACTTAAATCTTTAAAGTATTACCTTTATGCTTTTCGTAACGTAAAGATTTATAATGAGCACGTTGTAAATAAAATCCTGGAGGATTTAAGAAAAGCGTTAGACCCTTATGAGTTGACCGTAACAGGAGAGTTTACTGTAAGGGGAGGAATAAAAAATAAAGTCTCTGCGCAGTATAGAGCAAAAAAACGCCAAAAAGGTTAAGTGGAATCTTCGTTACTATAACGAAAAACTTGACAAAATAGCTTATCTTCGTTACAATAACGAAAGACAAAGGAGTTAAAATGGGAGATTTTCAGAAACATTTGAAATTGGCAAGGGAGAAGTTTACGGCAACAATAAATGCCTATAACGACAAACAGAACACAGTAGTAGGAGATTTAGGTACAAAGGTTGTTGAGCAGTTGGTAGAGGCAGACGCTGCCCAGAACAATATACATTTTGGCGATCACAGATCCAGGCACCAATATTCAAATAATAATTTTCCTGGTGAGATAAACAGGGCAATGAGGAAGGTATGGTTTGCCTATGGGGAT
This sequence comes from Candidatus Omnitrophota bacterium, assembly GCA_020343495.1. GTDB lineage: Bacteria > Omnitrophota > Gorgyraeia > Duberdicusellales > 4484-171 > JAHISK01. The sequence goes on from CP070797.1 coordinate 681,948, forward strand.
TTGGGGTATGATGGGATTAATGGCAAGAGAGCTAAAGCAGTAGTAGATAATCTCAAAATAATAATCGAGTTTTTTGAAGAAAGATTTGAGGTGAAAGTCTATGAAGAGAATACTTAAGAAAATAGCAAAAAAGCTTTCTGGAATTGATGATGTAAAGGCAGTTATCCTTTATGGTAGTCTTGCCAGAGGGGAATTTACTTCAAGGTCAGATATTGACTTATTTATACTTACAACAGATGATAAAACTCAAAAAGAAGTACAGGACAAAATAATAGAGCTTGAGTCTGAAATTGGCAGAAATATCCAGCCAACAATAAGAACCATAGCTGAACTGCAAAAGACAGATACCGGTTTATTGCAAAACATCTTTCAGGAAGGAAAAATTCTTTATTTAAAAGAACCGTCAGATATACCTTCTGCTATATTGTTACAACAGAAGCCTTTTTTGATTTATTCTTTCCAGATAAGCAGTTTGCCTCAGAAAGACAAGGCTAGATTTAACAGGCAGCTTTATGAACAGACAAAAAAGAATTATAAGTATAAAGGCTTATTGCACAGAATAGGCGGACAGAAGTTATCCGCTGGTTGCATAATGATTCCGCATATGCAGAAGGAAACTATTGAGAAATTCTTTAAGAAATTTAAAGTTAAATTTGAGCAGTTGAAAGTATGGAAATAATAGGAACAGTTTCTGCGCAGTATAGAAGCCGCGGATGAAAAACAAAGAAGTTAGCCGTATATTCAGGGAGATTGCACAGATTTTAGAATTGAAAGGAGAAAACCCTTTCCGCATACGCGCTTATGAAAAAGCAGCGCAGAACGTGGAAAGCTTAGAAAAGGATATTGAAGTCGTTGCCAAAGAAGATAAGTTAACTTCTATTGCCGGTATCGGCGTTGATTTGGCAGGCAAAATTAAAGAGATAGTTTCAACCGGTAAACTAAAACAGTACCAGGCTTTAAAAAAAGAGTTTCCCGCCGACGTAATTAAGATGCTTGATATCCCCGGGTTAGGCCCTAAAACCGTTAAGTTGATTTATGAGAAGTTAAAAATAACTACCATAAAAAAGTTGCAAGACGCAGCTAAAAGTGGACGGCTGCAAACCCTGGAAGGGATAAGGGAAAAAACCGAGGAAAACATTTTAAGAGGTATAGAGCTCGTTAAAAAGGGCAGTGAAAGAGTTCCGCTTTCTTTTGCGTTGGATGTTAGTGCAGAATTTTTAGCAGAACTACGAAAATGTAAAGAGATAGATAAAATTGAAGTGGGAGGCTCCTTAAGAAGAAGGAAAGACACGATAAGAGATATAGATATTCTCGTTGTTTCTAAGCGTGCCGATACTGTTATGAATAAGTTTGTTAACTCAAAACTGGTTAAAGAAGTGCTTGCCCACGGTAAGACAAAATCGTCGGTTATTTCCAAAGATAATATGCAGGTTGATTTAAGGGTTGTTGAAAATAAGAGTTTCGGGTCAGCGCTTCTTTATTTTACAGGGTCTAAAGATTTTAATGTAAAGTTTCGCCAGCTGGCAATAAAAAAGGGGTATAAAGTTAATGAGTACGGCGCCTTTAAGAAAGAAAAATACATTTGTGGCAAGACCGAAGAAGACATTTTTTCCTTAATGAAGATGGCCTACATCCCGCCGGAGTTAAGAGAAAATAGAGGAGAAATAGAAGCAGCCCAGAAGAATAAACTGCCCAGATTGGTTAAATTAAAAGATATAAAAGGCGATTTACACGTTCATTCTAAGTATAGCGACGGTACCTCTTCCATTGAAGAAATAGCAGCCCAGGCGCAACTTAAAGGGTATGAATACGTAGCTGTTACCGACCATTCCCAGTCGCTTAAAGTAGCAGGGGGGATGAGTAAAGAGAGAGTGTATAAAAAAATTGATGAGATAAAAAAGGTAAACAAAAAGTTTAAGAAGATAAAAATTCTCATTGGCACAGAGATTGACATACTCTCCGACGGCAGCCTTGATTATCCTCAGAAACTGTTAGCTGAGTTTGACCTTGTAGTTGCTGCGATACATTCAGGGTTTAAACAGTCTAAAGCGCAAATTACTAAGCGGCTTGTTTCTGCCTGCAATAATAAGTATGTAAATATTATTGCTCATCCTACAGGCGTGCTTTGGGGGACCAGAGACCCTTACGACGTTGATTTAGAAGAAGTCTTTAAAGCTGCCCGCGATAACGAGGTAGCGTTAGAGATTAACTGCCACCCTCAACGATTAGACCTTAACGACGTTAACGTAATGAAAGCAAAAGCAAACGGAGTCAAACTCACTCTGGGTACAGACGCCCACATAATTGACCAGCTTTCCCTTATGGAGTTGGGAGTGGACGTAGCCCGGCGCGGATGGCTCTTAAAAGAAGACATTATAAACAGTATGCCGCTTGATAAGGTTCTTAAGTGGCTTAAGAAATAAAGTGATGGGTAGAATAAAGAATTTTTTTCTTATTTTTGTCCTCGGGATTTATTTATGTTCTTGTGCAAGGTCAGTGCATAAAGATACTTTTGTGGTTTCCGGGACGTATTTGGAAGTAATTTCTCCTTACAGGCAAGCTTCTAAGATTGTTTATGAAGAGTTTAGGCGGTTAGATAAGATTTTTAATTTTTACGATTCTAATTCAGAGATTTCGTGGTTAAACAGTACTTTTAATCAGCCTTTTGTAGTTTCTGATGAGCTCCTGGAAGTTTTAGAAATATCTAAAGAAATTAATCAGGCAACCGACGGCTCTTTTGACGTAACTGCCGGTGCTTTATATGATTTTTGGAAAACAATAATTAAAAAGGAGCCGGCAGAGCTTCCTTCGCAGGATAAAGTAAAACAATTGCAAGAGACGGGCGGTTTTAGCAACGTAGATATTGATTTTGATAAGGGGCAGGTAACCATAAAAAAAGAAGGGTTAAAGATTGATTTAAGCGGTATAGCTAAAGGGTATATGGTGGATAAAGCAGCCGAAAAGTTAAGAGAAAACGGTATAACCAGCGCAATTATCAATGCGGGAGGGGACATTTATTGTTTGGGTAAAAATATGGATAAAGCCTGGCAAATAGGCATAAGAGACCCTTTGACAAGAGAAGTAATAGAGAAGCAGGAGTTAGTAAATAAAGCCATAGCCACATCAGGTGGGTATGAGCAGTTTTTTAAAGTTGGAAGCCGAAAGTTTTCTCATCTGGTAGATACCAGAGCGGGTTTTCCCGTTGATAATAATATTTTGAGCGTAAGTGTTGTGAGCAGGGATTGTATGATGGCAGATAGTTTAGCTACGGCTTTTTCTGTTATGGGATTAGCAGAAATAGAAAGCTTTTTTAATAATAAGCCATCTAGTATAGAAGCGTTTGTAGTTGTTAGAGACGGCATCCGAAAATATATAAAGGTGTTTGGTAAAGGATAAGGCAGAAATGGGCAGGATTACAGTTAAAGATATTTTAAGTAAGAAAAGTAAAGCAAAGATTACAATGCTTACCTGTTATGACTATTCTTTTGCTAAGGCGCTGGATGAGGCAGGCCTGGATATGATTTTAGTAGGCGATTCATTGGCAAACGTTGTTTTAGGCATGCAGGAGACCCGCCGCGTAAGTTTAAGGGAAATGATTAACCATACCAAAGCAGTAAGTTTGGCAGTAGAAAAATCTTTAGTTGTAGCGGATATGCCTTATGTGAGTTACCAGAAAAACCCTAAAAAGTGTGTTGAAAACGCAAAGAAGTTTGTGTCCGCAGGAGCCGGCGCAGTAAAGATAGAGTGGTTTAAGGATTGTGTATCTGTGGTAAAGAAGCTTATTAAAGCAAAAATCCCTGTAATGGGGCATATTGGTTTAACCCCTCAAACCGCGCATTTGCTGGGAGGGTATAAAGTCCAGGGTAAAACTAAAGAGTCAGCGTATAAATTGGTTAAGCAGGCAAAAGTTCTGCAGGATTTAGGGGTATTTAGTATTGTCCTGGAATGTATCCCCGCGCAATTGGCCGGGCTTATTACTGAACACCTGAAAGTCCCTACAATCGGTATTGGCGCCGGCAGACATTGTGACGGCCAGGTCCTTGTTCTGTATGATTTACTTGGCCTTTATAAGAAAGTAACGCCTAAATTTGTAAGGGTTTACAGGGATTTATTTTCTGAAATTAAAGATACAACTGCCAAGTTTATAGCAGAGACCAGACATGGCCGGTTCCCCGCCAAAGAGGAGAGTTTCTTTATGAAGGAAGAGGAATGGGAAATATTTAAGAAAATTGTATAGATTTGTGCTATAATTACATAATATTATGATAAAATCGCAGATAATAAAGAATAAAATTAGCAAATATTTTTCTAGTCGGGACGATATAAAATTTGCATATTTATTCGGCTCACAATCTAAGAATAAAACAGGGAGATTGAGTGATATAGATATAGCTGTTTATCTTGATGAGCATTTTGACGGCAATGAAAGATTTGATATCCGGCTTAAGTTAATCGGCCAAATAGGAAGTTTATTAAAAACCGATAAGATAGACCTAATAATTTTAAATGACAGCCCGCTTTTGTTATCTTTTAATATAGTTCATGATGGTATAATTATATATTCAAGTGATGAAAGTAAGCGTATCCAGTTTGAAGTAAGGATTATGAGTTTATACTTTGACCAGCAGTATTATTATAAGCGCCATGCCCAGATGACTATTGACAGGATAGCTAAGGAGGGAATATTATGATTAGCCGGCTAAATTTAAATGCCAAATTAGAAAAATTGCAGGAATACGTCAGGTATTTAAAAGAGTATCAAAAGCACCCGCTAAAAGAGTTGCAAAAGGATTATACTCTTACGGGAGCAGTATTGCATTATTTGCAGATATCTATTGAGTGTGTTATTGATATAGGAGAAGTTATTATTAGTGAGCTTAAATTACGTAAGCCGGCTGATGGCCGGGAAGTTTTTAAAATTCTGGCTGAGAATGAGATAATTCCTTCTGAATTTGCAGAAAGGTTTGCTCCTGTAGCGAGTTTTCGTAATATTTTAGTTCATGAGTATGCAGAAATAGATTTAGATAAAGTATATTCCCACCTTCAAAATGACCTTAAAGATTTTGATTTTTACGTGCAATGCATTGCTGAATTTGTAAAAACAAAAGGTTAAATCTGCTTGAATTTATGCCCCCCGGCTCCCGGGCAAATAAAGAATTCCCTTTGACAATCTTTCCGCGATATGATATTCTTTAGACATAAAAATACCTAATTTTGTTGCCACGGGAGGCGACGGGATTAGGTATTTTTGTTTTTAGGGAGTTTCTAAAATGGAGCCAAGCCAGGAAAGTAGAAGTGAACTTTCCGCCGGGGATGCCGACAGGAGTGAGTATGCCGTCGTTTGATAGTGACGGTGCGTTTGAAGTAAGCTGGGGATCAGCAGAAGATGCCACAGGGTATGTCATAGAGATAGCGAAAGATGAAATGTTTACAGACGTGGTAAAGAGCGAGGAAACCAGCGCGTTAACATATGACGTAATCTTAAACGAAGAAGGCAAGTACTGGGTAAGAGTAAAAGCAAAAGAAGGGGAGTTGTTAGAGTCAGAGTGGAGTGAGGCAAAAGCAATAAAAATAGAGTTTCCTGTCGAACCAGTTGAGGAAAAAGATCCAGTTATTCCACCATTAGATGAAGAAGACAAGAACAAGATAGGATGTTTTATTTCTGAACTCTCTCCTCTTTGATGTAACTAAGTTGTGAAAACTTGTTTTGCCGAAATAATGCCTTTAAACCAATAAAATCAGGCTTTTTTAGTGCTTTTGGGTAGACTTTTGGCAATTTTGGCGATATAGGGGTAGGCCAACTTATCAAGCTTGCAAAAAATAAGAAAATATGATAGCATCTTTATGATGAAAGCGTTTTCAGAATATGCCACGGATGTTCTTGAAAACCCGTATTATATATGGTATTATTGTTTAATAGACCTGATAATGTTGCTGGGAGGCGACAGTGTTAGGTCTATTTTTATTTATAGAGAGGTTGTATGATGAAGAGATATATTTTATTAATTTTATGTTTAGGTTTTTTCCTGTTTTCTTCTGATGAGGTGCGGGCTGATTTTACCATTGAAGTTACTCCGGAAGATAATTCGCAAGCGCTTAATTTGACGTCTTTCGGAACGATTAGATATGGAGAAGAGATAACTTATACAGCAAAAGTAAAAATAACTTCTGATGATGAAAAGTATGAGGTGAAGCAGATAATGTTAGAACCTTTACAAAATGATAAAGGAATAATATTGGATCCCGAAGCAGTAGTTTTTCATACCTTGCGGGGGTCAAACAGCCACGGAAGTTTGCTTTCGGATGACCCGGTTAGGTTAAATGGAATAGAAGACATATTATATACATCTTCAGCACAAGGCAATGATGATGAGTTTACCATAGTTTATTCTGTTCTGGGAAATAACCTGAATGCTTCAGGCAGATTCATCGGTAAAATTCGATATTTTGTTATTCCTCGTGGAGGTAGCGGGACAGAACGGGAAACGATTTTAAATGTTTATCTAAATGCGGAAGAAAAAGAGTTTGAAACCGCAGTAATAACTTCTTCTCAGAATAAGAGAAAATTAACATTATCCGAAGAAGACGAGGAAATAAAAGGGTATATAAAGATGAATTTAGAAGGCACTTTAGGAAAGACATACAATATTTACCAGATAGTAAGAGAAGATTTCAAAGATGAAAAAAACATAATTATGCCTTTAGATGCAGTTAAATTTTCTCTTTCTGCCAAGAAAGGAGAATCAAATTATAGCTCATTTTCTCCGTTAGAGAAACAGCTTTTAGTTTATTCATCAGATTCCGGAACAGAAGGCGACGAAATTATTATTAGTTTTATAGTGGATAAAGAAAAAATCAGAGAGTTATCAGCGGGTCAATTTATCGCCCAGCTTCAATATCAGATAAAAGCTGATGGCCAGGTAAAGGAAACTATCCCTATGGAAATAGAATTGGAAATTACCCCGCAGTTTGAAATTAAGGTTATTTCTGAAAGTGGGGTAGACCTGTTGTATTTTAGGGATTTAGAACCCACAGACGCTTTTGAACAGAAATTTGAGAAGAAAGAGGTTGTTATTAAGGTGGAATCCAATCTTAAGAAACCTTATGTTGTGGTTCATAACTTAAAGGAACCCCTTACTAACGCTAAAGGAGACAGTATACCTTTGAAGTTTTTTACTTTGCAGCAGACAATAGATAAAGATAAACCGGGAGACATTCTTTTCCCCGAAGATACGCCTGTAAAATTAGGTGATATGAACATATTTGTTTCTGATGCAGGGGGAAGTTCTTCTGAGTTTAAAATAGTTTACTCTTTGAGAATCACGCCTAATTTAAAGGCAGGAGATTATTTTACTAGTTTTAGTTATTCTTTACTGGAGAAGTAGGATTGTTATTATTTATAGAGTATAGGGGAGACGACGATAGATAAAATTGAGTGAAGAAGGAGGTGATAAGAGCGTCGTCAGAATGTAGTTTATAAAGAGTTTGGAAAGAGAGTGTATTCTAATAAACAGGAGGTGAAATAAAATGAAGACAGCAGTAACAATCTTAATGTTAATACTTTGTTTAGCTCTAAGCGGGGTATGTTTCGCAGCAGATGGAGATTCTTCGCAAGGCATCGATGTAAAATCAACAGTCCCAGATATCTTTAAATTAGATATATGGGTTCGCGCTATCACCGATGTTGAAAGTGCACCAACAGATCCCGAAGATTTAGATCCCTATGATGATGACTATGCAGAAGCATGGGGAGAAAAAAATGCACCACCGGATTTAGATTTTGGGGAATTTGAATATAAGGAAATTTCTGATGTGGCAGAAGTAAACGGTAAAATGAGGGATGTAGTTTACGGTATATATCAGCCTAAAAGATTCTTTTGTGTGTTTCTTTCAGCAAAGACACAGGGAAGGAAATATAAACTTACACAAGAATGTGTAGCTGATGATGAGATTTCGGAAACGTTACTTCTAGTTACAGATTATCGCTCTGAAGATTTAATAGGAAAATTTCCCCAAGGTGGTAAAAACGGAGCAACTGTAATAGATGAAAAAGAGAAACAGTTTGCAGATCAAAACGGCCCTATAGACATTTTTACTTCTAATGCGATTGGAGAGACAAGAATTGTAAGATGTTGGTATCGCTTTGCTGAAGGAGCAGAAGACGAACCAGAGAACGTAAAACTGTTGGCTAATGTTCCTACAGGATCTTATTCAGGAAGCGTAACTTATACTTTAGTAGAAAATTAATAGAATTTTACAGCAAGAGCTTAAAGTGTAAGAGGATTTTCTTTGTTAGAGAAGAGTAGCGATGCTATTGGTATGAGTTGCTTATAGGAGGGGAGTTTATAGAATGCTATGTAACAATTATAAAGATATGGTTAGGCGACTTCTAATTATTGCCGGGGCATTTTGTTTGGTATTGGCGCCGGTATCTGCTTTTGCTTTACAAGTTAATAAGTCGTCAATTAAAGCGCAGATGCCTGCCAACCAGACATATCATGGGACAATTGAGGTTGAAAACCCTTCGGAAGCTGAAACTGCGGTAAGGGTCTATTTGGCCGATTTTGTTTATCTTGCCCCTTTTAATGGCGAGAAAGAGTTTTATCCGCCTGACTCGACAAAATTCTCTCTTTCTAAAAACATTAAATTTTCTCCCCAGGAATTTACAATACCGCCTTTCTCTAATCAAGTAGTGAATTTTACTATTTCTTCTGACCAGGAATTTGAACACGTTAAGTGCGGGGTTATTTTCTTTGAAACTTCATTGGGAGCTGCTTACCAGGATGGTAAACTTATTGATGTAGTAGGCCGGATTGGCACTTTAATATTTGTCGCTTCGCCGAGTAATACCAAGAAGGCCAGCTTTAAAAATATTAAAGGAGGAGAGTATAAACTAAAAGGTGTTCTCAAGAATATTGGCGAGACTTTTCTGCATGCCAGCGGAACATTTTTTGTTATGGATAATGAGGGGATGGTTGAAGACCGGGACGAAATAAGAGAATCGTATCTTCTGCCGCAAGATGAGGTCCAGATAAGTATAGAATTATCCAAGACTTTATCTGCGGATAATTATATTATGATTATTACCTATGATTTAGAAGATGGTGATGTTTCAGTGAAAGAAATAGATTTTTCTCTTTCTTCTTCAGGAGAAGTAAATATTTTAGAGGTGAGAGATTAAAGTAGTAAATAAATTAATTGGTTTTAAGTTATTTGTTCCTTTTGTTAAGTAAGTATAGAGATTCAGTTTTCCGGCCGAGGTTCCTCTTTTAGGGATCCCCCTCTGTATTAGTTTAATTTTAAAAATCAAAAATGCCTACCAACAGTAGGCAGGATGTTTGCGATATGAGTGTTAAAAGATATAGAACCCTAATTTTTATTGATTATAAGAGAGGAGTTAAGATTCTTCTTGCCTTGGCTATTTTTTTGTCTTCAGCCGCCTCGCTTTATTCTCAGAGCCTTTCTTATGAGTATTTAATAGAATTAGGTGAAAAATATTATGAGAAAGCTAACTATTCAGAAGCTTTACATTACTTTCAGCTTGCCCAGTTAGTAAAGCCGTCATCACAGCAAGCGATGTATTATATAAATTTAATAAAAAGAGAAATAGAAGGAAGAGTTATTCCTGATGCCCGGGTTAGGAGTCTGGAGAAAGATATTTTGATAAGAAAAAGGACAGAAAAACTCAGGCAGAAGGATATTTTAATAAAGGAAAAGGCCGAAGCAATTAAGCGGCTAGAATCAGAGGCGAGAGAAAGGGAACAGAAGTTAAAAAGGGCAGCGAGAGAAAGGGAGGAAGAACTTAGGATAGCAGAGAGACAAAGAGAAGAAAAAATAAGAGATGTACTAGATTCGTTAGAGAGAGGGATATCTCGTTTAGAGAAACTAGAGAGAGAAAGAAAGTTAACAGAAAGAGAGAAGGTGGAAAAAGATAAGAAGCTAGCACAGCTAAAGAAGTTAAAGGAAAAAGAAAAGGCAGAGAAAAAGAAGAGATTAGCAGAACTGAAAGAATTAAAGGAGAAAATAGAAAAAGATAAGAAATTAACAAGATTGGAGAAATTAAAAAAAGAAGAGCTCTTATTACGGAAAGAAAAGGAAAAAGAGAAAAAAAAGATTGTTGCTGTTAAATATGTAGAACCAGAGATACCTAGAAAACCTGTTGAGAAAGGTGAAGTTTTTTACCTTACGCCTGAAAAGAAAAAAGAATTCCCCTTAACTGTAGAAATGAGAGTTGGTGAGTCCTTCATTATTAAATCAGAAGGAGCAATCAAGAGATTTTTAGTTGTTTCTCCGGAAAGAGTAACAGCAGAAAGAGCAGATGCTTCTTCAATTGTAATTAAAAGTAAGGGGCTGGGTTCTACATTTTTGCATGTTTGGGATGAGGAGGGAAGATGGACGTTTAATGTAAAAATAACTCCTTACCGGCGTTATATTGAGCAGAAAAGAACATGGCAAGATTTCCCCGGGTTTAAATTTAAATATGGTTCTAACTGGCGGCAGTATTATCGCGGTGACAGTTTCAAGCTAATGGAACGCAGGAGTTTGGGGTTTAACCAGTCAGCTAAAATTTCAGGGCCTACTCCTTACGGCGACCTGAACGCTTTTATGAAGTGGTCTCGTTTGAAGAAAAAACAAGAGGTAACCGGTTACTCTGTAGGGTTAAGTGACGGGCATTTGTTTGGGTTTGACGATTTTAGTATTCAGGGGTTTGATGTAAGAGAGTCTTTTTCTCCGTTGACTCTTCCCGGTAAAAGTCTTTATGGAGTTACCTTTAATTCGCCTGCTTTTGATAACAAACTTAGTTATACCCTTGTTTATGGAAAGGAGAGGCCTTCTTATTATGGTTTTATTTCTCCCGGGGTTTCTTCTGAAGAAGATAGTTATATTGAAGGGGTTCGCATCGGGTTGTTCCCTGATGAACAAAATAAGTTTTTTTTCAATTACGCTCGGGGATACGGCGGCGGCAGGCAGGATTATCTTGAAGATAAAGTGTTTTCTCTTCAGAGCAGACATAGATTTGATAATTTATCATTGTCATCTGAAATTGCTTCTGACCAGGATCGTATAGCAGCAAATTTTTCTTCAGATTTGCGGCTGGATAAATTAAATTTAAGATTTTCTTTTTATGATGTGGAGAAAGATTTCGTAACTATTACAGGCCGGCCTCCTAATAGAGGCAAGATCGGCAGCAGATTCGGGGCTGGATGGCGGCCGACAGATAAGCTTTCACTAAGTTCAAATTTGAATATGTATAAGGATAGGCTTAATTTTAATCCTGATAAACGGGGTGAACTTAACTATGAATGGGATAGTTCCTTGAATTATTATCTTGACCAGACTTCAGATATATCCGGCAGTATTTATTATACATATACTCCTGGTTTATATTCTCCCCAAAGAAATTTACGGGCTAGTTCTACATATAATAAACGTTTTAATTTGGGTTTCTTTGGAGATAGGCGCCTTTCTTCTTATTTAGGGTATAGTTACCAAAAAAATCGTAGCCCTCTTTCGCCTAGTTCCGATTACGATAGGAACGGTTTATTGAGTGGATTGCGCCTGGCGCTGACTGAAGATATATCTTATTTTCTCAGATATAATTATTCTTACGTTAAAGAGATTCAAAGCGGCGATGTTGGTCATCCCTCGGTAATGATAACCGGCCTTGATTTTCGGCGCAAGTTTAGCCCGTCATTGTCTTCTAACTTGAGATTTTCATACCGCGATGAAGAAAAAACCGATTCCCGTCACTCTTTTCTTTCAGGACAGGATAGTTTGGAAGGAAGTATTGGGCTTACTTACAGACCTTCCCCGGACGCAGAGTTTTTTCTTAATGGAGGGGTAAGGAACGTATGGGCGGAGAATCCCGATAGTTCAAAGTATATTGAAGCAAATTTCAGGTTAGGAACACGACTTAGCTGGGATAATTTTTTTAGGTGGGCACCTAAGACAGTTATAGAGGGGGCTGTATTTAAGGATGCTAATGCTAATGGAATTCAGGATGAAGGGGAAGAAGGTATTGCTGATGTGAAAGTAACTGTTGGGCCTAATCAAGTAAGCGCTGATAAGGAAGGAAAATTTAAGACGGTTGTTAAAGTAAAGAGTTTAGTTGCTAATGTAGATTTTAGCACAATTCCCGAAGGTTATATTTTGACTACACCTTTATCTATAAAAGTAGATACCTCTCACGGAGGAGTGAAAAAGATAAATTTTGGGTTATCTAAACGGTCAGGAATTTATGGGGTAGTGTTTTATGACGTTAATGATGACGGAAAGTTAGATACTAAAGATATCCCTATCGCAGGGGCAAAGATTACCCTTGATGGTAAAAAAGCAACGTTTACTAATAGTAGAGGAGTTTATTTTTTCGCAAATATCGTTATGGGAAAACACACGGTTCAGATAGACGTTAATTCCCTTCCTTTAGAATACTTGCCTAAAATATCAATTAAAAAAGACATTGAAATTACCGAAGAAGCCACTTATTCGCATCATATCCCGTTGCGCAGGAGGGATAAATAATATTATTTTGCCACAATAGTTTTAAGTAGGATTTCTTTTCCTTCTTTTATTGTTTTTTCTGTTGTCGTGATGGAGTTATCTTTTTTATTTTCTTCAGAAATAATTTTATTTGTTTCTAGAAGTTCAGTATTTTCTTGGGATATATGTGATTCTTCTTTTAACTCTAATTTAGCCGGAATAATTAAAGAAAATCTTAAGGTCGCAGTTTTCCCTGCAAAGGCATATAAAGGTATAATGGTTATAATAAGAAAGGGAATGATAATTTTAAACATTCTTCCCTCCTTTTTTAAAAGAAGTTTTTTTCTCTTCTTTTAATTCTTGAATTATCTCTTTGTTAAAATTATGAGATTTTTTAGACATCTGGATTATCTTTCTGATAATGTGCGACCGCGGAATTTTTTTCCCAGTTGAAAAATAAATATCATATATTATCTCATCCAGATAATCAAGCTCTACCCGGCCTATAAAGGAAATTATTTTGTGAAGAATCTCTTTTTCTTTCATTTCTCACCTCATAAATAAAAAAACCCTAAGGCAAGCTACCTTAGGGTCTTTATTTGGGAGAACGATTCTTTAACTCTGGCAACCCCTCTTTCCCGACACGGTGAACATCAGGACAGGTAGCTTTGCGCCCTCAAGTTTCCTTGAGTTTGCCTTTTTCAGAGATAGCTAATTTTTGTGCCAGAAGGCACCTATTTTAAAGAACGTTAAAGGGCTTAATTGCTCTTTTTCCCTTTTCTACTTAAGAAATAACATATTTTTGCAAGAAAAACAAGGTGACTTAAGGAAATTTTGCCAAAATGTCATTTGGCCAAAATGCCTTATATAGCATATATTTCTTCCATATCTAGGGTAGAGATGTTCTCTCTGGGGTTTAAGGCTCTATGGAATAAATATAAAAGAACTTGACCTTGTACCCCTTTTTGAGTACAATTGTACTCA
>CP070797.1:695511-709806 GCA_020343495.1 Candidatus Omnitrophota bacterium
GATATACTCAACGTCATCTTTTAACGGAATAAGCACTGATTCAAATATTTTTGTTTTCTTCTCAACGCTAACCTGCGGTTCATAAACTTTAAAATCCCGGGAATCAAACTGTAAAGCAGGAAACTTCACCGTACCGAAATTGCCTTCCCCGCCGACAATAAACCGTAACGTAACGGGGTCTCCTACATTTAATTGCCTGGGATGAGCTTCAACATCAAACGTAAACTGGCCTACTGCTCCATCAAAGGAAAGAGGCTTATTCTCTGCCGGTAAAGGTAAAACCGTTATGGGCAGTTGCGGAGAATTTAATGTTATCGGCTGACGGCTGTATTCACTAAAAAAATCGCCAAAAAAACTGTCAAAATCATTAAAAATGCCGCGGCGTTTCTTTTTCTGCCTCATTAAAATATCACATTTTAATGACGCCGGGCCTAAAGATAACTGCCCCCTTTGTAGAGGTGAGGCTTTCGTGTTAAACTCCATAACATCAAAAGTCTTTGACCCTACGATGTCTCTATAGCGTATAGGCTTAGTAATTTCCTGGAGGGAAAACCCGTTATGGGAAATCTGGGGATAATAAATATTTTCTACGCCTAAATTATAAGCGTAAAGCTTTACCTTTACGTCAAAGATTTCATTTAAATACACTTTCGTCTTAGACGGCTCTATTGCCAAAAATATCCTATCCTCTAAGTCACTACTTTCCGTTTCTTCTCCGGAAACCGATGAAACACCTTTTATTACCTCAATCTCTATGCTCTCACAAGTATACTCGCTGCCTTTATAGCTTACAGAAAAAGGCCCTACCTGAAAAGTTCCCACCTTCATCGGCACTAAAACGTATATATGGATAATTGAAGACGACGCTTTACCATTGACAATGGTCATCTTTGAAGACGGCCCCACGTATTGAACACTAAACCCTTCAATGATTCCCAAATCAGGCGCGCCGATTTCCTGGGTTCCCTCAAAAATCAAGTTTAGATAGACTGCCTCGCCTATGGTTATTTTACGTTTATCTACTGATATACTGAAATTTATATCGTCAGCAAAACTAAAAAAACCTACACTTAAAAATAATATTAAAAGAAATGACTTTATCCTTATACTTAACATACTCTACTACCAGTCCTGGTATTCCTGAGAATAAGTAACCGGTTGTTTCTTCTTGGAGGCTTCTAACTCTTCTTGAGAAAACCTTTCAATTAGCATCCTTGCTTCTTCCTCGCTCATGGGTTTTTCTTCTTGTCTTCGACCAGGCACTTGTTTTTCTTTTTCTGTGCCTTTATCCTCTTCGTCAGCCTGCTGTTTCTGTTTTTCTTCTTGCTTAGAGCTGGCCTCTTGTTCCCTTTTTTGGTCTGCTGGTTCTTTTTCTTTCTGTTTTTCTTTAGGTTGCTTCTCTAACTCCTTTAGTGCTGCTTCCAATTTCTTAGCTACAAATTCATAATTATATTTTGCATCTTTATCTTGAGGATTTTTCTCAATTGCCTTTTTATAATAATCTAACGACTCCCCATAAAAAGCAACCGCTTCTTCTAAACTTATGGTCTTTTTGTTTTCTGCTAACCGGTATTTACTATTACCAATATTATAATAAGCTCTTGCTGCTAAATAATTATCTTCGCTAAGTATCCCCTTATTGAAATTATCAATTGCCTCCGGATAATTGCCTTCTTTATATTTAGCACACCCGGCGCCAAAGTTAATTATACTTGAATCCGGGTCATCTGTTAAGGCATCATTGTATTTTTTAAGAGACTCACTGTATTGGCCCTTATCAAACAGTTTATTTGCTTCTCCTAAATCTCGCATCCTCGCTGAACATAACAGGGGTTTAGCCGCAACAAGAACCAGTACCCCCAGAAAAAGCGCCAGTCTACTTTTTATGTAACGATTCATCTTGATAAGTGGTTATAAAAAATTCTAATATAAGCAAACACAGAGCTAAAAATAAAAAGACCCCAAACCTTTCCTCGTAAAACTTTGCCATTTTACCGGTGAACTCTTTTTTCTCCATTTTAGAAATTTTCTTATCGTAAATTAAGTTTAACCCGAAATTTAAAGGCGTGGCTTTTAGGTAACTCCCGCCTGTCTTTAAGGCTATTTTCTGCAAAATCTCTTGATTAAGGCGGGTCTTAACCACGTTGCCGTTCTTATCTTTAAGAAAACTCTTTTTTCCTTTATCGTTAACAATAGAGATAAGCTCTCCCTCTTGCGTGCCTATCCCGATACAAAATATGTTAATGCCTTCTTTTTCTGCTTCCTCCACCAATTTTAAGGGGTTTCCTTCATGGTCCTCTCCGTCAGTTATAAGAACTAAAACTTTATGTTTTTTCTCTCCTCCTTCATATCCGCCAATCGCTTCTCTTAAAGCACTGCTTATGGAGGTGCCTCCCCGCGGGATTGTATCAACTCCTAAATCTTCCAGAATAAACAGAAACCCGGGATAATCCAGCGTTAAGGGGCACTGCAGGAAAGAAGTGCCGGCAAAGGAAATCAACCCGATTCTGTCGCCTTTAAGCTTTTTGACTAAATCTTTTATTGCTAACTTTGAGCGTTCTAGGCGGTTTGGTTTTATATCCTGGGCTAACATACTCTTGGATA
This sequence comes from Candidatus Omnitrophota bacterium, assembly GCA_020343495.1. GTDB lineage: Bacteria > Omnitrophota > Gorgyraeia > Duberdicusellales > 4484-171 > JAHISK01. The sequence goes on from CP070797.1 coordinate 698,116, forward strand.
CATCTACGGCAATAAGGATATCCACACCTTTTCTTTTAACTTCGCGCCAGTGAAACCCCCATTGCGGTTGCAAGAGCGCAATTAACAGAAAGAATATCGCAGTAACTAAAAGGATTGCTTTAAGCCGGTACTTTTTAAGGCTAAAAGACAAACTTATCTGGCCTAAAACCTGCTGGTGAGCAAACCGCATAAGGAGTTTTCTTCTATGTTTATAGGCCCAAACAAAGAAAATCCCCACCCCCACAATAACCCATAGCCAATGTAAAGCACTTAAATTCCCAAACCGCATAATTAATTTAGCCTCAAGGCAACTTCACAAAAAGAGTATTTCTTAATATTATTTCTAAAAGCAAAGCAACCAACGCCGCTATAACAAATATATAAAATAACTCGTTATATTCTAAATACCCTTGGTCTTCAATAATGCTTTTCTCCAGCTTATCTATTTCCTCATAAACCTTACGCAGGGAATCGGTATCCGTGGCGCGAAAATATTTAGCTTTTGTTTCAGCGGCGATCTCTTTTAACGTCGCTTCATCTAAATCTATCTTTACGTTCCTGTATATCTTGTTGCCAAAGAAATCTTTTGCCGGGTACGGGGCATAGCCTGTTGTGCCGGCGCCAATGGTATAAACTTTCACTCTTAAAGCAGCGGCAGCTCCGGCTGCGGTCAAAGGAGAAATATCACCCATATTATTTCTTCCGTCAGTAAGTAAAATGATTATTTTGCTTTTTGCCGGCGTGCTTTTTAGCCGGTTTAATGAAGCGGCAATACCGGAACCGATAGCTGTTCCGTCTTCTATCATTCCTACTTCTATCCTTTCAATACTTTGCTTAAGCCAGTTATAATCCAAAGTTAAAGGGCAGACTGTATAGGGCCGCGCGGCAAAAACAACCATTGCCATTCTATCGTTAGTCCTCTTCTCTATAAAATCTTCAACGACCTCTTTTACTGCGGCTAAGCGGTTGCTGCGTTTAGCTCCTATCTTAAAGTCTTCGGCAAGCATACTGCTTGAAGCGTCTATCGCCAAAATAATGTCAATACCCTCTGTTTTGATTTTAGTGCCTTCTACAGGCGCCTGCGGCCTCATTACCGCAAAAATTAAAAACGCCACGGCGAAAAAACGCAACAAAAACAGATGTTTAGTTACCAACCCCTTTAGGGAAAGATTCAAGCCCTTTAGAAAAAGGGATGAAGAAAACCTTACGTAAGAGTCTTTTTGCCTCTTCTGTAAATAAAACATTAAAGGAACTAATAAAAAAAGAATTAAAAATAAAGGGTCTCTAAAAGTCATTTTACTCTTTTGTCTCTTCCACAAATTTATAAGCTATCTGAAAACTCTCTTTAACTTCCTTATCTACGGGCATAAACCTGGCAAATTTAACCTTATCAGTAACGGTTAAGAATTCTCTTAACACTTCCCTTTGTCGGGGATTCAACTCAAGCTTTGCCTTTAAATTATAAAGGAACTCTTCCGTCGTCATTTCCGGCGCCCTGATATTAAACCTTTCCTCTATGTAATAACGCACAATGCCTGAAAGCCGGACATAATACTGCTCTGTTTTACCCTGACGGGGAAGATCTTCATTCTTTAAAATATTAAGCTTTCTTAAAGCAATTACGTGCGCTGCTTCTTTAAAGACAGTTTCTTTTTCTTTCTTAAAAAAAGGCCGCATATAAAGAAAGAGCAAAATACCGGCAGCTAAAACAACTAACAGCAAAAATATATAAAGCGCTTTTGATTTCGGCGCTACGGGGTCTTTTATGTTTTTTATATCATTATCTTCAGAAGCGAGTAAACTCTCTACCTCAATTTCTATCTGGTCAGTTTCAACAGCTGACCACTTATCTTCACCCTTCTTTCTATACTTTACCGTAACACTGGGGATAACAAAACTGCCCGTATTATAGTTTTCTAAGATATACCAGTAATTTATCTTTTTGTTAAAAAGATATCTGTTTTCTTTCTTCCCAAAATCAACGATGTCTAAATCTTTCAAGCCTTCTCCTAAGCCGGGAACTTCTACCTCTATATCCTTCCTGCCGTCTATTTCAATTTCATATTTTATCCTGTCTCCTATGTTAACCTCACTTCTATCCACCCTCACATTGACTTTAATTGGTGACATCTCTTCTGCAGAATAGACAAAAAAAGGGCTTAAAAACAAAAAAATTATTATAAGAAATCTTAACCTGTTTTTTTTCATTGTTCCTTATTTCTATATCATCCTCTTCTCTCTCATTCTGAAAAACTTGACTAGTTCGCTGACATAAGGCTTACTACTCTCAATATCTATATTATCAACTCCTATGCTGGCGAAGGTCTTCTTTCGTTTATCCAGGATTTGGCTGCTTCTTTTATTAAACTGCGCCTGCGTCCTTCTATCGTGAGTGTCAATAAAGAAAACTTCTCCCGTCTCGGCATCGGCAAACTCAACTACTCCCGCCGCGGCAAGCTGTTTTTCTCTGGGGTCGGTTACGCTAATAGCAACGATATCATGCTTTTTGTTAGCAATGGATAAAGCTTTCTTGAAATCGCCACCTAAAAAATCAGAAATAATAAATGCCACAGACTTACGCCGGCAAATCTTATTAAGATACTCTAAAGCAATGGGAATGTCCGTACCCCGGCCCTGTGGTTTAAAATAAATGACTTCTCTGATTATCCTGAGTATATGTTTTAGGCCCTTTCTGGGAGGCACAAACTTCTCTATCCGGTCAGTGAAAATAAGCAGGCCCACTTTATCGTTATTCTTAATAGCGGAGAAAGCCAGAAGAGAACAAATCTCTGCGGCAATTTGGCTTTTTAACTTCTCGGTCGTCCCAAAGTAAGTAGATAAAGAGGCGTCCACTAAAAACATAACGCTAAGCTCTCTTTCCTCAACAAATTTCTTTACGTAGGGGTGGCCCAGCCGGGCAGTAACATTCCAGTCAATGCAACGTATGTCGTCGCCGGGCTGATACTCTCTTACCTCCTGGAACTCCATTCCTTTACCTTTAAAGACGCTTTTATACTGGCCGGCAAAAACGTCGGTCACCATACGAGAGGTCGTAATTTGGATGCGGCGAATTTTTTGTAAAACTTCTCTGGGTATCATAATTAGTCCGCAGAAAAATATTTTTACTATGAACTATCAACTATGAACTTTTATCAGGGGACTTCTACTTCCTCAAATATACGTTTTATGATGTCTTCAGAGGTCTTTTCTTCAGCTTCTGCTTCATAACTTACAATAATCCTGTGCCGTAAGATATCCGGGCCGATTGATTTTACGTCCTGGGGAGTCACGTAGCCTCTATGGTTTACGAAAGCAAAAGCTTTAGCAGCTAACGTTAAATACAAGGTTGCCCGGGGAGAAGCTCCATATTGAATGAGAGGGGTTAACTCTTCTAATTTATATCGGGCGGGCTGGCGTGTCGCAAAAACGATGTCTAAGATGTACTTCTCTATTTTTTCGTCTATATAAACTTCATTTACTACGCTTCTTGCTTTTAAAATACTCAAAGGGCTTATGCTGGCAGTTACTTCTATCTTTTTATCGGTATACGCCATTCTTTTTAAAATACGGTGTTCCTCCTCCTTCGTAGGATAAGTAATATTTATCTTTAACATAAACCTGTCAACCTGCGCTTCCGGTAAAGGGTAAGTGCCTTCCTGTTCTATGGGGTTCTGCGTGGCCAACACCAAAAAAGGTTCTTCCAAATTAAATGTATTTTCTCCGATGGTAACTTGCCTTTCCTGCATGCTCTCAAGGAGTGCGCTCTGCACTTTTGCCGGAGCTCTGTTTATTTCATCCGCTAAGATTATATTAGCAAAAATAGGCCCCTTTTTAGTGAAAAAAGACCCTTCCTTAGGGTTATAAACTAAAGTTCCCGTAATATCTGCCGGCAGCAGGTCCGGGGTAAACTGTAACCTCTGAAACTTAGTGCTGATTGCCTGCGCCAGAGTCCTTACAGAAAGTGTCTTAGCCAGGCCCGGCACTCCTTCAATAAGGATATGGCCGTTGGCAAGCAGACCTACCAGTAATCTCTCAATCAAATAATCCTGGCCAACAATAACCTTTCGTATCTGTGAAATAACGTCATTAACAAACGCGCTTTCCTGTTTAATCTTTTCGTTTATAGCAGTTATACCTGTATCCATAACGCACCTCCTTATAATAATCAAAATTATAGGTTTATTTTATTAGTATTAAATTATAGAAAATTAATGCTAAAAAATCAAGGGAAAGATTTTAACAACTTTTGAGTAGTGGTAAACTTTACACCTTTTTTCACCCAGGAAGAAAATAACCTATCTCTCTCTTTAGTAGATATGTGGTAAATTGCATCTTTCACAACGACTACTGAAAAATTATCTCTTATAAGCCTTGAGACCGCCTCTTTCACACAATATTCTGTAACTACCCCATAAATATAAATTTTGTCCGGGAACACTATATCTAGGAGCTTGCGCATGTTTGGATTAGAGAAGGCATTTAAAACTTTTTTCTCTAGAACAATTTGAGGAAATTTTTGCGCAATTAGCTTTAACTCATCAAACGAATAAATCTTTTTATCCGGTAAAACCTTATAATTATTAAGCAACGTCCGGGCGATTTTTCTTGCGCCTTTTGTTCCTTTAATACAATGGGGGGCAAACCTCTTGAATTCCGCGTCGTCTCTGGTATGGGCATCCTGCGACGAAATAATCAGGATATTATTCTTTTGGGCAAAATCCGTCAATTTTTCTAAGTTCTTAACTATTGTTTTGGCTCCCTTTACGTATAAAGCACCGCCTCTTACCATAAAATCATACTGAGTGTCTATATCCATGAAAACCAGACGTTGCCGCAGTTTATCTTTCAACTTATTTTGAAGACCCTGCGTCAAAACAGCAAGTTTTCTGCTTATTAAAACAGGATACGAAAAATGAGTATGTGTCTTTTTTAAATCATGCGGCAATGTTACTGCTCTTTGCTGAAAAATCTTTCTTTTTTCCTTAATGCTTTTTTCTTTGTATAAACGCGTTCCTTTACTTACCACTTCTTTTAGAAGCTTACGCCCTCCTAGAACTTCTTTATCTAAAGTAATGTAATCTTTATCCATTAATCCACTATTATTAAACATTCTAAACACCTGCTTCTTAGAGGGAAGGTTAATCTTATATTTGCTTAATTTCATGGTAGGAGTGAAACTGCTGTTTCTGTTTCTTATCTCAACCAGTTTATAAATAACATCGGTATAAGGCAAATCCGAGGAACAGCCCATGTTTGTGCCTACGCCGAAGGCGTCAATAGGCGCTGCCTGATTCATTAATTCTTCTATTTTGTATTCATCTAAATTCCCTGACGCAAATATATTTACGTCAATTAGCCCCTCTCTATCAAAAATCCGACGCGCGTATTTGGCGTCTTTAAGTAAGTTACCGCTATCTAAGCGTATTCCTAAAAGGCTGCAACCTCCTTTTTTCAAGAATTTAGCTACTCTTACCGCCGACTCTATACCTCTTTTTACGTCGTAAGTATCAACAAGTAATATAGATTTTGCGGGGAACTGCTGAGAAAAAGCAAAAAAACTTTCTATTTCCCTGTCAAAACTCATTACAAAAGAATGAGCCATCGTCCCTACCACTGGTATCTTATACAAAAATCCCGCACGCACGTTAGAAGTCCCTTTTGCTCCCGCAATATACGAATACTTTGCCGCAGCTAAAGAAGCCTGGCTGCCTTGAGTCCTTCTTAGGGAAAAATCATATACGCCTCTTCCTTTAGCGGCAAACACTACCCTCGCTGCCTTTGTAGCCAGGGTAGTGGCTAAATTGATTTTATTAAGCAAGGCACTCTCTATAATTTGGGCTTCAATTAAATTTGCGCTTACGCGTAATATCGGTTCCTGGCTAAATACTATCTGAGGTTCATCAAGCGCCCAAACATCGCCGCCAAATTTAAAATCTTTTAAATATCCTAAAAAGTCGTCTTCAAAAATAGCCAGACTCCTTAAATAGTCTATATCCTCTTTGAGAAACTTTAATTGACAAAGATAATTTATTGCGTCGTCAATACCGCAGGCTACATAAAAGGGGCGGCGCGCGCTGCGCGCAAACAAATCAAACGTAGCGCAAGAATTCCGTTTTTGCTTAAAGTAAACCTGGGCCATAGTTAACTCATATAAATCTACTAATAACCCTTCACTCATCGCTAAATACCCTTTCAATTATCTGCTGATTTATTAAATTAGTTCTATACACGGCCCTGCCTTCTTTTAAAAAAACATATGTCGGCAGTCCTATAATATTAAATTCTTTAACAAAAACACTCTCTTTATCCAAAACAATATTATCGGCGATAAAATCTTTTAATTTCAGCTTCTCTACCACATAATCGGCAATTTTCGGTGTTTCCCCTAAATTCACATAGTAAAATTTAACATCGTCAGCATTTGGAGGGTACCTATTAATCTTTTTTAACTCCCGGCGGCAAAAATAACACCAGCTCGTCCAGAAAAAAAGCACTGTTTTCTCCGACCCATTAATTATTTCGTCAGCGACAATACTTTCGCCCTCCAATTTAAAAAACTCATGCCCGCCCAGCCGGCTATCGTTATATCTAAAAGATAAGACTAAAGGCAACAAAACTATTAATAACAGTATTTTTCTCATATAACCCTCATTAAGTTCAGAAAGAAATAAATTCCTCCCAGAATCATAACTACCCCAAGGACTCTTTTTATTCTAACAACCCAGTGTTTTTTATCCGCTAATTTCTTTACCAAAGAAGCAGAACTGCCCACAAGAACAAAAATCAATCCATACCCCAAAGAAAAAGAGAAAAGGCAAAATATTCCGTAAACTATGTTCTTTTTTAAGGAAATCAAACTCAATATCGCCCCTAATACAGGCAGGGCGCACGGGATCATATACAACCCGCAGATAACTCCTAAAATGAATATGGATATAAGATTGCTCCTGGATTTATAATTTACGCTAAAAACCGAAAAATGAAACAGGTCAAAAAAGGAAAGGCCCAAAAAAATAAATACCACACCTAATATTAAATATAGCAAAAAGCTGCTTATTAATCTGGACATCAACACCCCAAAAACAGCGGCAATCACCCCCAAAGTTACATAGTTAACCGTTATGCCCAAAACAAAAATTATGCTTAATAAAAAACTTCTCCTCCCCGAGGCTAATGCTGCCTCGCCTATTATACTAAAAGTTACCGGCAGAAGGGGCAATATACAGGGGGTTAAAGCAACGAAAATGCCGCCTAAAAAAGAAGCGGGAATGCCTAGTAGCGAATAGCCGGCTATAAACTCCTGCAAAGATATAAGAAAATTTATTATCCAATCCATAAATATATGCTATTTCACTTCATCTAACAGCCAGTTTAAGTATTCTTTATTAATCTTATCTATTTTAAAAGCAATTATTTCGGGAACCTCATAAGGATGATTTGCTTTTACTACCTTTTTTAACCTGGAAAATAGAGAATCTTTTGTCTTAATTACCAGCAAACACTCTTGGGCAGTATCAATTTTTCCTTCCCACCAGAAATAAGATTTAACCCCGCTTAAAATATTCACACAAGCGCAAACTCTTTTCTCAAGGAGTATCTTTGTTAACTTTTCGCTATCTTTGCTGGGGATAGTAACAAAAACTGCTAATGCCATTATTTGCCTCTTTATGCCAATTTCTTTAAAATATTTACAAACCTGGATGCAAACCTTTCACAATTCTCGCTGCAACGGGCATCAATTCCTCCTAACGATACCGGGCCGTAATGGTCTCCTTTAGGGTCGCCGGCAATCACCATTCCGTGAATCAACATAGCCTCTAAAACTGAGAGTATCGTAGTCTCATTGCCGCCGGCTAAGTTTGCGCTGGAAGAAAACGCGCCGCCGACTTTACCGTCTAACTTTCCGTGAAAAGAAACGCTTTCATCCAGCAACTCTTTAATTTCTGCAGCCATAAGACCATAATAAGTAGGCGACCCAATAATTATACCGTCGTATTCTAACAATTTATCCGCAGAAATCTTATCAACAGGAAAAATGTCAGCAGCCACTCCTTTTTCTTTTATGTTTTTATGAATGAGTTCTGCCATCTTTTTGGTTGTCCCGCCCCTGCTATAATAAATAACAACAGTTTTCATTTACAACCCCCTTAATTTAACAAACTATTGCCTAATTATTTTTCTATTATTGACTATCGTTTATAGACTATTTATGCGCCCGGTAGGATTTGAACCCACAACCTTCTGGTCCGTAGCCAGACGCTCTATCCAATTGAACTACGGGCGCAAATTAACTATCAATTCTAATTTAATATGGTGAAAATTTTATCACGGTTTAGGCTAGTTCTCAAGAAAAATGATTTAACTCCTAAAAGGAAAGTCAAGAACAATCTATAATTAATCCTTAGATTCAACGAGACGCTTAATTATTTTCTTATCTTTGGCGCTAATATCGTAAAAATTTATTCCTATATCATAATAGAAAACTCCCTTGTGGCAACGGCTTTCTTTCTTGGTTACCCATATTACTCTGCCCTTACAAACAACGGTTTCTTCGTGTATATATATTTCTAACTCTATTATTGAAGAGATCTCCAATTCTTCTTCAATGGCAATTTTTATCCCTCCCATACTAATATTTTCCGTATGGGTAGAGATTATATGCTGTTGGGGTGTAAAAATAAATATTTTACAGGGAAACTTTATTCTTACGTATTTACGACGTTCTACCCCTTCCCACTCCATAAACCTCCTCGCTTTTGCCTTTACAAAAATTTTACCTGTTTCTGGTATTTTTTCAAGATTTTTTTCCTTATTATTTAAAAAAATAAAGGGTAATCTCTAAGCCTTTAGAATATTACCCTTTTAAATTTCTTAGTTATAAAAACGGGGGGGTCTAGGGCAGAGATGCTTTTTTAAGCAAATTTATAACCTCATTAAGCTGCGAAGATATTTTTTTTAAAACTTCAACTTGTTCCCGCTCCAAAATTGCCTGTTTTTCATGCATTTGTTTTGCCTGGCTGGCTATTTTTGTCATATCTCCTAATTTACTAAAATCAAACATAGTTTTAACTTCGCTTTAGTTTATTGGTTGCGGGGGGCGGATTTGAACCGCCGACCTCAAGGTTATGAGCCTTGCGAGCTACCCGGCTGCTCCACCCCGCGAAATTAACAGAGTATTATGTTAACAATTTATTCAAGAATGTCAATAACTATTTCTTCCTTTTTAGCCGCTCCTAACTCGTTACGGACAAATTTTTCTAACAAAAAGGAGTCCTTTTCTCCTCTGTTAATTTTTTCTTCTAAATCTTCGATTTCTACATCTAACTTGTCTATCTCAAAAAGCAATTGGCGATTTGCTTCTTTTAATTTTTTCAGTTTAGCATAATTGGGAAAATAAAAAACCATAAAAATAGCAAAACCAACCAATAGAATTATAATTATTTTTAGTAACCTGCTTTTATTTAAATTTAAAAGTCTTTCCGGCATATTTGGCACCACTACCTAATTCTTCCTCAATTCGTAATAACTCGTTATATTTGGCAATTCTATCTGATCTGGACATAGAACCTGTTTTAATTTGACCGCAACAGGTACCCACGGCAAGATGAGAAATGGTAGTATCCTCTGTTTCCCCGGAACGATGAGAAATTATAGCGGTGTACTGTGACTGGGAAGCCAATGCTATAGCATCTAAAGTCTCTGAAAGAGTCCCGATTTGGTTAACTTTTATCAAAATAGAATTTGCCACCTCTTCTTTGATCCCTCTCCTTAGATACTTTGTATTTGTAACGAATAAATCATCCCCTACCAGCTGTATCTTTTTCCCTAATTTAGAAGTCAAATTATGCCAACCTTCCCAGTCTTTTTCGTCTAAACCGTCTTCTATAGATATGACGGGGTATTTATTTACCAAACCCGCATAAAAGTCAATCATATAGTCGCAATTAACTCTTTTGCCTTCAAAACAGTAACTGCCGTCCTTAAAAAACGAACTGGCCGCTGCATCCAATGCAAGCGCTATCTCCTCTCCCGGTTTATAACCGGCTTTCCCTATTGCCGTGATAATTAACTGTAGGGCCTGCTCATTTGTATCTAAATTAGGAGCAAAACCTCCCTCATCCCCAACGGAAGTGGATAACTTTTTTGCTTTTAAAATTGATTTCAAGCTATGAAAAACTTCTGCTGCTGCTTGTAATGCACGGCTGAAACTGTCAAATCCTAACGGCGCAATCATAAATTCCTGAATATCCAGATTGTTATCGGCGTGAAGGCCGCCATTTAAAATATTCATTAAAGGCAACGGCAGTAAATTTCCTCCCCCTCCGCCCAAATATCTATATAATGAGACATTTTTTAAGTTTGCCGCTGCTTTTGCCACAGCTAACGATACCCCTAAAATGGCGTTTGCCCCTAAATTTGATTTATTATCTGTGCCGTCAAGTTCTAACAAAATTTTGTCAATTTTGCGGGGGGCCGGTTCTTCCCCCTCTATTTGAGGAAATATTTTTGTATTAACATTATCTACGGCACTCAAAACCCCTTTACCGGAAAACCTGCCCTTATCATTGTCTCTTAACTCTAATGCTTCAAATTCGCCGGTGGAAGCTCCTGAGGGAACAGCTGCTCTGCCTAATATCCCGCCTTCTAATATCACATCAACTTCAACTGTAGGATTGCCTCTGGAATCAATAATTTCCCTTGCTTTGACTTTCTCAATTTTTGCCATAACCTGTCTCCTTTTTTCTTAAATTAGCATTTTCTCTATAGCCGGACTTAGCGTTTGTTACCGTTCATACAACCCAATAACTTTTGCTTCAGCTAAAATATGTCCCTGCATTGCTTCTATAACGGTTTCCTTGGTTATATCTGCGTCAGGCGTAAAGGTAAGCACGGTATTTAATGCGTATAGTTTAAAAAAATAACGGTGGGGCTTACCCGCAGGAGGACAGGGCCCGTTATAGCCGACTTTGCCGAAATCATTCGTTCCCTGAACTGTGCCGTCAGCTAAAATCTTCTCTTTTTCAATATCTTCCTGCAAGCCTTCATTCTGACCGGGAATGTTTAAAACCACCCAGTGCACCCAGGCTTTATAAGGGGCGTCAGGGTCGTCACATATAAGAGCAAAACTTTTCGTGCCGGAAGGCATATCCTTCCAGAATAAAGACGGCGAAACATCGGAAGAATCACAAGTATATTTTGCAGGGATATACCCCCCATTCTCAAAAGCAGTGCTGCCAATTTCCAAAGCCCGGGCAGCAGAACATAAAATAAAACTCCCTAAAATAATTAACAAATACCTCATTATTCCTTCAATTCGGCTAAGTCTCATTGATTTAAAAAAAGAATCTATTAGTGATCGGCATACGCCGGTCTTTTCCAAAAGCACGAGGCGTAATTTTTATACCGACAGGAGCCTGGCGGCGTTTATATTCATTAGCATCTACCATCTTAATAACTTTTTTAACCAGCCTTCTATCAAACCCTTTCTCAACTATTTTGTCTAAAGAGTAATCCTCTTCTACGTATAATTTAAGTATGGGGTCTAACTCCTCATAAGGCGGCAAACTGTCTGTATCTTTTTGGTTAGGCTTTAATTCCGCCGAAGGAGGCCTTTTGATAGAAGGCTGGTTAAAAAAGTTATTAAGATGGTAGATGCTAATGAATATAAACGCCGCCAGGCTCCTGTCGGTA
>CP070797.1:709906-723850 GCA_020343495.1 Candidatus Omnitrophota bacterium
TAACTAAATCAACAAATCCGGTAAATGTGGTTAAAGCAACCTTTGCCGCTTTTGATAGTTTGAAGGGATAATCGTTATGGATTTATCAAAATTGAAAGGGAAAATAAGAGTAAAAAAACCCAAGAGGTTAGGCCGGGGAGTAGGCAGCGGCAAGGGTAAAACCGCAGGCCGGGGACATAAAGGCGCCGGCCAGAGAAAAGGTAAAACCCTACCTTACGCCGGTTTTAGAGGCGGCAACTTGGCTTATTTCAGGAGGATACCTAAAAGAGGGTTTAATTCTCCTAATAAAAAAGAATATCAGATAGTTAACCTTGTTGATATTGAGAAAAAGTTGAAAGACAACAAAGAAATTGATTCAAAGGTTTTAAAGAATGCAGATCTTATAAAAGACGAAAAGAAACCAGTAAAAATTCTCGGCGTTGTAAAGGATAAGTTCTCTCTGAAGGCAGTTTTTAAGGCCGATAAGTATTCTGCCCGCGCAAAAGAACTGATAGAAAAAGTTGGCGGTGAGGCAAAAGTTTTAAAATAGTTAGATCAGTATGTTAGAATCAGTAGCTAATATTTTTAAAGTTGAGGAATTAAAGAGAAAGATTTTAATAACGCTGTCTCTTCTGATAGTTTATCGCGCGGGGTGTTTTATCCCTACTCCGGGGATTGATACTTTTGCCTTATCAGTATTCTTTGAAAATTTATCCAAGACTCAAGGACAGACCCTCTTAGGTATAATGAACCTTTTCACGGGAGGCGCGTTAACGCGTCTAAGTATTTTTGCGTTAGGAATAATGCCTTATATCTCGGCGTCCATTATTATGCAGCTTCTTACGGCTGTGGTTCCTGCTTTAGAGAAAATAGCCAAAGAAGGTAAAGCCGGGTATGAGAAGATAAATCAATATACAAGGTATTTAACTTTTTTTCTTTGCGGAATTCAGGGGCTGTTTTTAGCTAAGTGGCTTGAAAATCCGGCTAATTTTCAGGGGACAGTTATTGTGCCAAATCCCGGTATTCTTTTTAAGTTTATAACCGTGATTACTTTAACCTGCGGGACAGTCTTTATTATGTGGTTAGGAGAACAAATTCAGGAAAGAGGAATCGGTAACGGCATATCTTTGATAATTACAACGAGTATTATTTCCCGGATTCCCGTTGCTTTGGGCCAGATATGGCAGGTATGGTCGCCGCTGGAGCCGTCAAAGAGCGAGATATCTACGCCAACGGTTATTATTCTTACAGGATTATGGTTTTTGGTAATAATGGCGGTAGTTCTTTTTACTCAGGCTCAACGAAGAATACCCGTTCAATATGGCAGAAGAGTCGTGGGAAGAAAGGTTTACGGAGGCCAAAGCACCTATCTGCCTATAAAAATAGATATGGCAGGAGTAATTGCAATAATTTTTGCACAAAGCGTTATCCTTTTTCCCGCAACCATAGCGACTTTTTTCCCGGGAAAGATAGGGATTGCAAGTTTCCTGCAGAACTTATTCCGGGAACGAGGGCTGGGATACAATTTGATTTTTGTAGGGTTAATAGTGTTCTTTATGTATTTTTATACGGCGTTAGTATTTAATTCTATAGAGATAGCCAACAACTTAAAAAGATACGGAGGGTTTATTCCGGGAATAAGGCCGGGTAAACCCACGGCAGGCTATCTTGATTTTGTTGCTACCAGGATTGTGTTCGTGGGAGCTTTGTATATTTCCTGCATAGCGGTTTTACCTAATATTGTTATGTTTATTTTCAGGGTCCCTTCTTATGGGTTTGCTTCTCTTTTCGGAGGCACGACCCTGTTAATTATGGTAGGAGTAATCCTTGATACGATGAAGCAAATTGAAGGTCAGTTGATGATCCGCCATTATGAGGGGTTTATCAAGGGCGGCAGCTTGAAAGGAAGGAAATGAAAGTAATTTTATTCGGGGCCCCGGGGTCAGGTAAAGGCACTCAGGCAGTAATGATCGGCGAATTCTTTGGTTTAAAAAGAATATCTTTAGGAGATATTTTTAGGGAAGAAGTTAAGAAAAGCACAGATTTAGGCAAGCAGGTAAAGAATTTTATGGATAGAGGCGAGCTTGTCCCTGATGATTTAGTTCAGCGTGTGATAGATGCCTATTTAAACGATGAAAGATTTATTCTTGACGGCTATCCACGCAACTTAAATCAGGCTAAAGCCTTGGAAGAAACCCTAAAAAAGAAAGGAAAAGACTTAGATGTCTTTATATATTTAGAGATTGACAGCCAGACAATAATAGAGCGGCTTTCCAAGCGGAGGGTTTGTAAGGGGTGCGGGGCAAATTATCATTTAGAAAATATGCCTCCTAAGAAAGATAACGTATGCGATTTATGCGGCAAAGAGTTGTTTCAGAGGGACGATGACAAAATAGAAGTTATAAAAAAAAGATGGGAAGTGTTCATTGACAGAAGCCAGCAGTTACTGGATTTTTACGAGAAGAAAGGTAAATTATTAAAAGTGGACGGCAGCGGTGACAAAGATAAAGTTTTCCAGCGTATAAAAGAGAAGTTGCCATGTCAGAAGCTTTAGGCGGCGAAGAATTAAAGATAATGAGAAAAGCCGGTAAAACGGCGACTTCTATTTTGAGAAGATTAAAAAAGAACTTACGCGCCGGTATCTCTACGAAAGACATTGAGGAGCTCTTTGATAGTTATCTTAGCCGGTATCCTGGTATGGAAGCTGCTTTTAAAGGGTTTAATGGGTATCCCGCTTCTATTTGTGTTTCCGTGAACGATGAGATTATCCATGGTATTCCTTCTTCAAGGATAATTAAGCAGGGGGATATTGTAAGCGTTGACGTGGGTATTAAATATAAAGGGTTATATGTAGATACAGCTTATACATATACTGTGGGCAGAGTCTCAAAGGTAGCAAAGAAATTGATTAAAGTGACAATGAAAGCATTAAGAGCCGGAATAAGAAGAGCAAAGCCGGGCGCTAAAGTAGGCGATATTGGAGCGGCGATTCAGAACACCGTGGAAAGACACGGCTTCTCGGTTATAAGGAAGTTTGTGGGTCATGGTATAGGCAGAAAACTTCATCTGGTGCCGGAGATTCCCAATTTCGGCAGAAAAGGGCAGGGTTATCAGCTTAAAGAAGGGATGGTTATTGCTATTGAACCAATGGTTGCTGTCGGGGACTACCAGGTTCGGATATCAGATGACGGCTGGACGGCTAAGACGCAAGATAAATCATTATCGGCACATTTTGAGCATACGGTAGCAATAACAAGGTGGGGGCCGAAAATACTAACGCATTAATTTAAATTTTTTTATTATGGCAAAAGAAGAGTTAATAGAAGTTGAAGGTGAAATAGTTGAGGCGTTGCCTAACGCAATGTTCAGGGTTAAATTAGACAATGGGCATATTGTTTTAGCGCATGTTTCCGGAAAAATGCGGATGCATTTTATTAGAATTTTGCCCGGGGATAAGGTAAAAATGGAACTTTCTCCTTATGATTTGACCAGAGGCAGAATTACCTATAGATACAAATGAAAGTAAGGTCGTCAGTCAAAAAAATTTGTGATAAATGTAAGCTGATAAGACGAAAGAGGGTAGTGCGGATTATTTGTAAAAACCCTAAACATAAACAAAGACAAGGATAACTCGTATATAATACGGAGGTAAGGAAATGCCGAGAATTTTAGGTGTAGATATTCCAAAGAATAAAAAAACAAAGATTTCTTTAAGGTATCTGTACGGGATTGGGCCGACTAATTCATTAAAGTTACTGCGGGAGACCGGTATTGATCCGGAGAAAAAAGCCGGTCAGTTAACCGACGAAGAAATTTCAAAGATTGCCGCCTATGTACAGTCGCATTATCGGATAGAAGGAGAGTTAAGGAGAAGCATTTCTCAGAATATACGCCGGCTTATAGACATAGGTTGTTACCGGGGCTCGCGGCACAAAAAAGGGCTTCCTGTGAGAGGCCAGCGTACGCGCTGTAACGCGCGCAGCCGTAAAGGCGCAAAACCGCGGGTGGGCGGCATTAAGAAGTAATAACCATAGGCGAAGGAGCTAAAAAAATGGCTAAGAAAAAGAAAAAAGAAAGAAAAAGAAAAGTTCGGTTGGCGTCCAACGTTGGCGTCGCACATATAACCGCGACATTTAATAATACAATTATTACAATTACTGATTTAGAGGGTAACACCTTAACCTGGGCATCAGCCGGCACCGTAGGATTTAAGGGCACGAAAAAATCAACGCCCTATGCGGCTCAGATAGCGTCTTTTAATGTAGCAAAACGAGTTAAAGACATGGGGTTGACTGACGTGGAAGTTCTAGTTAAAGGCCCTGGTCCGGGAAGGGAGTCAGCCATACGGTCGTTACAATCCGCAGGGTTAAACGTAAAGAAGGTAAAAGATATAACGCCGTCTCCTCATAACGGGTGCAGGCCGAGGAAGAAAAGAAGAGTTTAACAGATGCCGGTAATAAAAGAGAGGTAAAAATGGGAAGATACTTAGAGGGAAAATGTAAATTGTGCCGCAGAGAAGGGATGAAGTTGTTTCTAAAAGGGACCAGATGCAATACCGAGAAATGTTCTTTTGTAAAACGTCCTACTTCTCCGGGTATGCACGGGGCCAGGAGGGCGTCAAAACCGACTTATTATGCTTTACAGTTAAGAGAAAAACAAAAAGTTAAAAGAATTTATGGGATGTTAGAGAGACAGTTTCACAGGTTCTTTCAGTTAGCTACTAAATCCAAGGCAGTTACAGGAAGAAGGCTGCTGGAGCTTCTTGAGCGGCGGCTGGATAACGTGATATACAGAGCGCTTTTTGCATCGTCGCGCAATCAAGCCAGACAAATTGTGCTTCATGGTTTTGTTTTTATAGGGGGCGGGAGAGTAGATATCCCTTCTTACATAGTAAGCCAAGGCCAGGAAATAGAAATCAGGGCAAAGGATGACGTTAAGAAAAGGCTTAAGGAAACCATTGAAATGATTTCCAAAGAAAGAAGCAGCCCTTCCTGGATGCAGGTAGATAATAGTAATTTTAAGATAAAGATAGCGCGTCTTCCCGAGAAGGAAGACCTTGTATTGGCAGTTAACGAACAGTTAATTGTGGAACTTTATTCAAAATAATGTGTAATTTTGAGATGCCTTTTCGCAGAAAGAGGAGATTCCTGTAAGGTGAAGAGGGGAGCGAGGCAAAATTAAGGAGGTAATACGATGGGAATAACTTGGCGGGATTTTCAATTTCCTAAAAGAATAACTGTAGAGCAGGAAACTTATTCCCCCAATTATGGAAAATTTATTGCTGAACCGCTGGAGAGAGGTTACGGCGTAACTATGGGCAATTCGTTAAGAAGGGTCCTTCTTTCTTCAATTGAAGGGGCAGCAGTGACTTCTGTTAGGCTAGAGGGAGCGCAACATGAATTTTCTACTATAGAAGGAGTTATGGAGGATATTCCTCAGCTAATTCTTAATATAAAGAATATTGTTTTAAGGTCGTACTCAAAATCCCCTAAAAAAGTAACTTTAAAAGAATCGGGAGAAAAGCAAGTAACGGCTAAAGATATTGTAACCGATGAGAGCATAGAAGTTATAAACCCTAATCAACCTATAGCTACGCTCACTTCATCTAAAGCAAAATTGAATATTGAGATGGAGGTCGGCAGAGGCAGAGGGTTTGTTTCTGCAGAAATTAATAAAAGAGACGATATGCCCATAGGAGTTATCCCTGTAGATTCTATTTTTACGCCCGTAAAGAAAGTTTCTTTTAAAGTGGAGAACACAAGGGTAGGCAAACGCACTGACTATGATAAGCTGATTCTGGAAATTTTTACTAATGCCAGCATTGAACCCAAAGAGGCGTTAATTTATGCTTCCAAAGTCTTAAGTAAGCATTTAGAGCTCTTCTTTACTTTAGGAGAAATCCCTGAGGAAGAATATGAAGAGTTAACGCCGGAAGAGATATCTCTTTACGAAAAATTAAAAATCCCCGTTACGGAACTGGAGTTGTCAGTCCGCAGCGCCAATTGTTTACGCGAAGCAAATATTAAGACTTTAGTAGAGTTAGTAAGTAAAACCGAGGCGGAAATTCTTTCTTACAGGAACTTCGGGAAAAAGTCCTTAAACGAGGTGGTTAATCTGTTAAAAACAATGGGGCTTTCTTTAGGGATGAAAGTGGATAAAAAGAAATTGGAAATGTTATGAGGCACCGCAAAGTAACTAAAAAATTCTCTCGGCCACGGGCTCAGCGTAAAGCGTTAATATCGGCCCTGTTACGGGCAGTTGTTATCAAAGAACGAATAACTACTACCGAGGCAAAGGCAAAGGCATTACGCAGCTGGGTTGGTAAGCTAATTACCTGGGCCAAGCAGGATAGTTTGCATCATAGAAGGTTAAGTTACAGGTTGTTAAAAGACCATAGTTTAGTAAAGAGGCTGTTTGAAGTAATCGGCCCGCGTTTTAAAACCGTTAACGGGGGGTATAGCCGTATTATAGATTTAGGGCCGCGTAAAGGAGACGGCGCCCTTATTTCTATTTTTGAGTTGACTAAAAGAGAACCGCCTAAGGAAAAAGTCAAAGAGAAGAAAGAAAAACATAAAGAAGAAAAGCCCCCGAAGAGAGAACGAAAGCTTGCCACAAAGAAAGAACAACCTCCCAAGAAGGGTATTATATCAGGGGTAAGGAGTATTTTTAAAAAGGAAAGAGACGCCTTATAATGAATCCTCGGATTATTTGTCTCAATCAATCAAGCACACTTAAAATAACTGCTTTAACGAAGAAATTAAGACAACAAGGCCGCGACGTAATAAATTTTGCTGCCGGCGAGCCTGATTTTGATACCCCTTCTTTTATAAAAGATGCCGCCAAGAAAGCGATTGACAGCGGGTTTACCAAGTACACTCCTTCCAGAGGGACGGTAATTTTAAGAGAAAAAATTGCTGCCAAGTTACAGCAGGAAAACAAAATCCCCGTTACTGCAGAAAATATAATTGTTACCTCGGGAGCAAAATATGCTGTTTTTGTCGCTATATTCGGCCTTATTAAGGAGGCAGACGAGGTGATTTTGCCTTCGCCTTACTGGGTAAGTTACCCTGAAATGGTAAAACTTGCCGCCGGCACCTTAAAAGTCCTTCCCACAAAAGCTTCTGATAATTTCAAGATAAAAATAGAAGATTTAGAAAAAGCCATAACTTCCAGGAGCAAAGTTTTAATTCTTAATTACCCCAATAACCCCACGGGCGCAACTTATAGTTATGAGGAGCTGCAAGAGATTTATAAACTCGTAAGAAAGAGAGGGATTTTTGTTATAAGCGACGAGATATATGAGAAATTAGTTTATGACGGCTCCAGCCACGTAAGTTTTGCTTCTTTTGACGGCGCGGCTGATTTTACCGTTACGATAAACGGGTTTTCTAAGACATATTCTATGACAGGGTGGCGGATAGGGTATTTAGCAGCAGCAAAGAAAATAATTGATGAAATTTCAAAAATGATAGACCATACGACTTCCTGCACTTCTTCCATATCTCAGAAGGGAGCCGAAGCTGCCCTGGGAGATAAAGAATGGCAGGAGGTTATAAAAAAAGAGTTTCAGCAGCGCTGGGACATCTTATGGCAGGGATTAAGTAGCTGTCCGAAACTAAAACCAATAAAATCGCAAGGGACGTTTTATATGTTTTGCGATATTAGCCAGACTCACCTAACTTCTGAGGATTTTGCTTCGCGCCTCCTAGAGGAACATTTGGTTTCCTGTATTCCTGCAGAGAGTTTTGGCGCCCCGGGATTTTTAAGGTTAAGTTTTGCAACGTCTGTTGAGAACATCAAAAAAGGAATAGACAGGATAAAAAAATTTATTAGCCAGCTATGAGCGGCCAGACAATAATTGAGAAAATTCTTTCCTCTCATGCGTCTAAGCGTTTGTATGCCAACGACGTAGGTATATGCAAAGTTGATTTTTGCTTTTCGCAGGACGGGACCACTTCCCTGGTTCTCAACGGCGTTTCGCAGTTAAAAGCACCTCTAAAGTCGCCGCAGAATTACGCGATGTTTATTGACCATAGCAGCCCTTCTCCTAATGTAGGTGTGTCAAGAGTGCATTCGCAAATGAGGGCATTCGCCCGTAAATATAAAAATCTAATTTTTGACGTAGGGTGCGGGATTTCGCATCAGTTAGTAGTAGAGGAAGGCTTTGCTTACCCGGGAGCGCTTATATTAGGAGCGGATTCTCACACTTCTACTGCCGGGGCATTGGGAGCAGCAGCTTTTGGCATGGGTTCTACTGATTTGGCAGTGACCCTTACCACAGGCAAGAATTGGTTTAAAGTGCCGGCTACCTATAAAATTATAGTGAGGGGCAAGCTCCCGTCAGGGGTTTTTAGTAAAGACGTTATCCTTAGTATTATTCATAAGTTAGGCGCCGCCGGCGCAACTTATAAAGCAGTGGAATTTGAGGGTAAAGTTTTAGATAAGTTGTCAATAGATGCGTTGTTTACTATTACTAACATGACTATAGAGTTTGGCGCAAAATGTGGGTTGATTGCGCCTGATGCACGGACTTTTTCTTATCTTTCCAGGATAGGCGTTAAGAAATACAAAGCTGCTTTAGCTGATAAAAATTGTAAATATGAAAGAGTTATTGAGTTTGACGTCTCAAAACTGCCGCCGTACGTAGCTAAACCTCATACGGTAGATAACGGCGCGCCGGTTGAGGAAGTCGAAGGCACAAAAATAAATCAGGCGTTTTTAGGGACCTGCACTAACGGGAGAGTGCAGGACTTAGAAATAGCCGCCAGAATTCTGAAAGGAAGAAAAGTTCATCCTGACGTTAAGTTTTTTGTGGCGCCGGCTTCGCAGAGAGTTTTACTGCAGGCTCTAGAGAAAGGAATAATAAAAATTATTTTAGAAGCAGGAGGATTAATTCTTCCTCCGGGATGCGGGGCCTGTGTAGGGACTCATCAGGGAGTTCCTGCGGACGGCGAAGTTGTAATCTCTACTGCCAACAGAAATTTTAAAGGGAGAATGGGCAACCCTTTAAGTTTTATTTATCTTGCATCGCCGGCAACCGTAGCGGCATCAGCAATTAAAGGGGTCATAACCGACCCTAGAAAATATATATATAAGGTCAAGGCAGAGAGTTAAATTTTGGGCGTATTTTATTATTTAGATTTTTTAGATAGGAGGTTTTTATGGTTAATATGAATATGCTTCTTAAAAAAACAATGGAAGAAGGGGCTTCTGATTTGCATATTACTGTTAACAGTCCGCCTATAGTAAGAATTGACGGAAAACTGCATAACACAGATTTCCCGGTTTTAAATAGTGACCAGACAAAGACACTCATATACAGCATTTTAAATGACGATCAAAAGGCAGTGTTTGAGAGGGATAAAGAGCTGGATTTCTCTTTTTCCCTGCCTAAGATGGATAGATACAGAATAAATGTCCATTATCAAAAGAGTAATGTTGAAGCAGCGTTCAGGCGCATTCCTCACGACATCCCCAAAATTGAAGAATTAGGAATTCCTAAGGTGGCTTATGATTTGATTAGAAAACCAAACGGCCTGGTTCTTGTAACCGGGCCAACCGGCACAGGTAAAAGTACATCTTTAGCCGCAATGATAGATGTTATTAACAAGGAAAGAGAAGAAATGATTGTTTGCATAGAAGACCCTATTGAGTATATGCATCCTAATAAGAAAAGCATAGTAAAACAGCGAGAAGTTTATTCTGATACGCGTTCCTTCCCGGAAGCTTTAAGAAGGGCGTTACGTCAGGACCCCAATGTAATTGTTGTGGGAGAAATGAGAGATTTGGAAACAATTGCCACAACGTTAACAGCAGCGGAAACCGGCCATTTAGTGCTGGCGACGTTACATACCCCTGATGCTCCTCAGACCGTTCAGAGAATAATTGATGTTTTTCCTCCTCATCAGCAAAAGCAGGTAAGAGTTCAATTAGCCGATTGTCTTCAGGGCGTTATTTCCCAGTTGCTTCTTCCCCGTGCCAAGGGAAAGGGGAGAGTCCTTGCAACAGAAGTGTTAATTGCTACGCCGGGCATTAAAAATCTTATAAGAGAAGAGGAAGTCGCTCAGATTCCTTCTTTAATCCAGATGGGAGCTCAATATGGCATGCACACCATGGATAAATGCTTAAAAGAGTTCTATAAGCACGGAGTTATTACCAGAGACGTAGCTTTAAGTAAAGTAAAAAATATTATGGAGTTTGACAGTCTGTAGATAAAGAATGGTTTTAGAAGGCAAAGTTTTTAAGTTTGGCGATAACATTAATACTGATTGGATTATTTCCGGAAGGTATAAGTTTTCCATTACTGACATGAAGAAACTGGCGCATTATCTATTTGAAGATATCAGGCCGGACTTTTTTAAAGAAATAATTCCTTCTAAATCTATAATTGTAGCCGGCGATAATTTTGGTATGGGGTCTTCACGGGAACAGGCTCCCTGGGTGATAAAAGAAGCAGGAATAGTTTGTGTAATAGCAAAAAGTTTTGCCCGGATATTTTATAGAAATTCTTTTAATATAGGGTTGCCTTTGATTGAGGCAGATACTTCTTCCATAAAAGAAGCAGACAATATAAGAGTTGACGTGGATAAAGGAACAATAACAAATATAAAGACGCATAATACAGTGAAGTTTAACCGCTGGGACAGTTTTCGTAAAGAATTAATCCAGTGTGAGGGAATTATAAAATATCTTAAGAAACACAAAGATTTTAAGATATAATAATTATCCATAACTCATTGGTGAACAAAGAGTTATAATATTAGGAGTTAGATAATATGAGTTATAAAATTACGTTAATTCCTGGTGACGGTATTGGCCCGGAAGTTACAGACGCGGCACGCCTGTGTTTAGAGGCGTTAGATATAGATATTAAGTGGGAAGTAGCCCTGGCCGGTGAGCCGGCGTTAAAGAAATACGGAAACCTGCTGCCTTCTCAGACTCTTGATTCTATAAAGAGAAATAAAATAGCGTTAAAAGGGCCTATTACCACGCCGGTAGGAGGCGGGTTTCGTTCTATAAACGTTGCTTTAAGGCAGGGCCTGGACCTTTATGCTTGCCTGCGGCCGGCGCGCTATATTGAAGGAACAAAGTCAAAATATAAGGATGTGGATATTATAGTCATTAGAGAAAATAGTGAAGATTTATATGCCGGGGTAGAACTTAAAGATAACGATCCCCGCACGCAAGATATAATTAACCGGATAAATGATATTAGTGAAAAAAAGATAAAACAGGGCAGCGCTTTATCGTTAAAACCGATATCTGAATTTGCTTCCCGGCGAATTAGCCGGTTTGCTTTTGAGTTGGCCAGAGCCCAGAAAAGAAAGAAAGTGTTTTGTGTCCATAAAGCAAATATTATGAAATATACCGACGGCCTTTTTTTAAAGACATTTCGAGAAGTAGCTGCTGATTACCGGGATATAGAGGCAGCAGATATTATTGTAGATAATTTATCCATGCAGTTGGTTATAAATCCAAACCAGTTTAATGTTTTGGTGTTGCCTAATCTTTACGGCGATATTATATCGGATTTATGCGCCGGGTTAGTAGGGGGGTTAGGGTTAGCTGCAGGAGCAAATATAGGCGATAACATAGCTATCTTTGAGCCGGTTCACGGCTCCGCACCAAAATATACCGGAAAGAATAAAGTTAACCCTACGGCAACCATACGTTCAGCTGTTTTAATGCTTAAACATTTAGGAGAAGTTAAAAAGGCAAAAATTTTAGAAGAAGCAGTATTTGCCGTGATAAAGGAAGGCCGCAGCGTTACCTATGACTTAAAACCGAACAGAGACGACCCCACGGCAGTAGGGACTAAAGAGTATGCGCAAGCTATTGCGGCAAAGATAAAAAAAGGCAAATAAAAATGGTTAAGAAGATTTCCATAATTGGCAGCGGCTCAGTTGGGTCATCTCTTGCCTTCTGTTTACTTACGAAATTGAATTTAGCCGAACTTAACCTCATAGATATTTGCGCTGATTTAGCTAAAGGCACAGCCCTAGATTTAGAAGATACCAGAGGAATTTTAGGGTTTAGCACGCAAGTGGGGGCCGGCGATGATTTTTCGCTTATAAAGGGGTCGGATATCGTAGTTATTACTGCCGGGGTTGCCCGGCGCCAGGGCATGAATAGGCTAGACCTTCTGAAAACAAACGCAGCTGTGGCCAGGGAAGTTTCCAAAAAGATAAAAGAATTAGCCGGGGATGCTTTAGTAATCGTAGTCACAAACCCTCTTGATTTAATTACTTATATCGTTAATAAAGAAACAGGTTTTCCTCGCACCAGAGTGTTAGGAATGGGCGTTTCCCTGGATACCAGCCGGCTTCTTAATATTCTTTATAAAGAGACGAAATTACCCCCTTCTTCTTTGGAAGCGTTTGTTTACGGGGTGCACAGTAAAGATATGATAGTAGATTTATCCAGGGCTAAAGCTACCGGAGAGCCGTTAAATAAGATTTTAGATGAGCAAAAGATGGAAGATATTAAACAAAAGGTCCGGTCAAGAGGTGCACAGATTGTAGGGTTTTTAAAAACGAGGAGCGCGCATTTTGCACCTTCGCTGGCGTGTTTTTCTTTAATAGAAGCTATTGTTGGTGACAGTGATAAGGTAATAGCTGTATCTGTTTTATTAAATGGCGAGTATGGATTAACCGACGTTTGCATGGGCGTCCCCTGTGTTATAAACAGAGAGGGAGTAAAGAAAATAGTTGAGATAGAGCTAAAAAGAAGTGATAAAGAAGAAATAGAGAAAGTAAAAGCTGCCTTTCAAAATATAAAGGCAGATATTTGTTAATATTTGGTGATTATAGATTATGTACGATGTAGCAATAATTGGTGCAGGGCCGGCAGGCATAGCAGCGGCGAAACTGGCGGCCGGTTACGGATTAAAGACAGTTCTTCTTGAGAAGGAAGAAAACTGTTTGGGCGGGACCTGTCTAAACACCGGTTGTATCCCCACAAAGTTTTTCCTGAATTCAGCAAAATCACGCACAAGCTGGCAAGAGGCAGTTAAAGGTAAGAAGCAGCTGATAGAAAAAATAAAATCCCCATTATTGAAACATTTAAAAACCAAAGGAATAACCGTTAAATACGGGGTAGTTTCTTTTTTAGACAATAAGACGCTGTCGGTAGGTGAGGATACCTTGGAAGCAAAGAACATCATTATTGCCACGGGTTCGTCTTCTAAGAAGATAATAGAGGAAAAAAAGTGTATTTTTGCTGAAGACATATTTGGCTTGGCGGATTTGCCGGCAAAAATCCTTATTGTCGGGGCTGGTTACATCGGCATAGAGTTTGCTTCCATGCTGAACGGTTTTGGCAGAGAAGTTTTGGTTGTTGAGAAAGAAGCAAGGATACTGCCTGAGTTTGACTATTATTTTTCAAAACGTCTTCGCTTCTATTTAGAGAAGAGCGGCATTAAGATTCATACCGGCAGAGATGCCAGCGGCTATAATTTAGATGAATTTGATATAGTAATTTCAGCAACGGGAAGAGGCGCGCAAGTTTCACAGTTAAACTTAGCTAATATAAATTTAGCACGGGAGGAGGGAGGCTGGATTAAAACAGATAAGTTTTTAAGGACTAACCTGGCAAATATTTATGCCTGCGGAGACGTTACCGGTAAAAAACTCCTTGCTTACGTGGCAGAATATCAGGCCGCCCTTTGCCTTGCTAACATAACCGGCAGTAAAACCAAAGAAGATTACAGCGGGATAGCTGAATGTGTATTTTCCCTTCCGCAGATGGCGAGCGTGGGTATTTTAGAAGAAGAAGCAAAGAAAAGAAACATAAAATATAGAGTTATAAAATCAAATTTTTTGAAGTTTTCTTCCTCCTATGTTTACGATGATACCGACGGTTTTATTGAAGTTGTTCTTGATGATAAAGACAAAATAATAGGCGCGGGTATTATTTCCAATTCTGCCGGCGAGTTAATAAGTTTATTTTCTTATTGTATAAGGAACC
>CP070797.1:723950-737264 GCA_020343495.1 Candidatus Omnitrophota bacterium
AAGTTCCGTGGTATTTATATTGAGACTTTGGAAATAAATAGAAAAGGTTTAACAACACTTTTGAATAAGCGGATGTTTCCATGGGGTAAAGGGATAATAGCCGCCTCGCCGGTGATAATGAAAAATGACTCTGTTGGTGGTTTTTGTTCTTCAGGATTAAGTAATGCAGAAAAGATAATTAAAGAAACCTATCAGCGGGAAAGAGGATTTAATGAGTCGTTTATCAAAAGATGGCTTGAGTTTCGCGTGATTGCTTATCCGGATTGGGGATTTGTGATGAAGATTCCGCTTGATTATAAACTCCATTATCAATTTATTTCTAGAATAGGGTATTTAGATGCTCAGAGAGTAATGCCGGACCAAACCTGTGATTTTAAATTACTACCAGCTATTAAAGAAGTTCCTATATATGATGAATGTGGTGACAGAATACAGGAATTTATTGTGCAGAGTAAAGGCAAAGATACCATCGAGGTTATCGAACGTCTACTTGAGAGGGACAGCGTTGAGGACGCAGTAGATATTATCCGACAGAAGCCCGCCGTAGAAGATATAATTTTAACTAAGGGAGGTCTTCTTTGGGATAATTTCTTTTATAATACAGTGGTTTCAGGAGAAAATATTCTGAAATGCATAGATTTGAGTTTTTTTACTACCAATGTTTTTAACCAGCTCAGAGTAATACAAGTATTGGATATAACAGATATATATTACACGGACAGACATGTAACCCTTAACTCAATTAAAAATAAATTTGGCTATGTTACCTGTGATGATTTATTAGAGTTAAAAAAATTGGATAATCATTTTAATCTTAAAGGTAGGCTGGAAAGCGAATATAGAGAAGCATTAAGCATTCCCTTTGATTTAGATATGAGCGAATTAAAAATCTCAAAACAAGATATAAACTTTTATGAATGCCCTATTAAAGAAGCTCTTGTTATGCTTACAAGGAATAAAGATGTAAGGACTATGAATGGAGCCCGATTCAAAGATATTTATTTTAGTGATAGGGAGGGATTTAAATCATTTCGTAACGTTGTTTTTTCGGTGGTTAATCGACATAGGCACGACTCTATGTTACGAGAGTTTGCTGAAAAAAGAATAAATATTCACAGTAAAATTTTAATGTCCGCCTCGCCGCTTTCAAAGTTAAATATTGTGGCTCTTGAGGTTGCAATGAGTTCTTCTGTTAGAAAGTATGATTCTAGATTGATAAATCTTATTCCAGAAGATTCACTTCTTCATATAAATGAGATGGTAGAAACTATTAATCCTGCCAGACAAAATATAGTTGTGCTTGCGCCAGGAGGGATGAGCGATATTGCTTTAATTTTTATGGCAACAGACGCCAACGGGATAGTTATCTTTTGTTTAGATCCGTTTAAATCGCAGTATTCAGAAATGTCTGAAACAGCCGCCCATTATTATAGTACATCCAAACTAACATACGGGGCTATGCGGTGGCAAGAGTATCTAAGTCTTAAGAACAGAGGGTATGGTGTTGAAGCGTTTTTGCGATATGAATTAGGCGAAATGAAAGCAAAAAACATTAAAATTACTAATTTAGACAAAAAAATATTCCATATAGACTTTGATTGGGAATATTATCAAGAAAAGCTGCGACCCCGATTTGTTATATTTATACAAGAGACTATTATTAATTTTTATGAAGATGTTCATGGTCAGTATAAAAGATTATTTAATGAATACCTAGGCAAGCTCGCGGATATTTTAGTTTTTAAGACAGAAACTTTGGCAGCTTTTTTGTTTCAGTTAAAAAGATACATTGTTAAAGACTTCCTTGCGATTATTTCATTTGCTAATTCACTTACAGATGTGAAAATTGGAACGTTTAATGAAGGATTCACTTCGTATTGGGAAGCATTTATGTTGGAGAAATTAGGTCTTGATAATAAAGTGGAGAATTTAGCTGAGAAGGTTGGAATAGAAAGGAAAAAGTTGTTCCCAGAGATACGCTGGGGGCCAGATGGGTTTTGTCCTATGTTATATCGGATAAAAAGCATAGAACCTTTTAGCTATAGACGGAATAGAATAAAGAGACAATGTAATTCACCACTGAATTTTCGGTATAAATCTAGATTAATGGGGTTTATTGCAGCAATCCTTCTTTCTGTTTTTCTTTCTTTTCCTTTTAATGTTTTTGCAAAAAGTAATCCAATAGAGGGATGTTATATCGTTGGCCGGGGTCGGGTTCTTGAAGAAAACCCGCAGACAGTCAGGGAAGATAAAATCGTGATAGATAACGAGGTAAAAAAAGAGGGCAAAGTTAGAGAAAAAAATTCAATTAATAGCTTTAGAAATGAGTATGAAGGAATAATAATTACACTTTTCAGTTCTCTCTTGATGGGGGTGTTTGTATGGCTTATAGGTTCATGGAAGGTTTCTGTTATTCTTGGCGTAGGATGGGCAGGAATGCACTTTTTAGGAAGATGGCAATGCAGTGGGCACAGACAAAGTATGCAGCGCCTCTTTGATAAGAATATATTGGAGTCGGGCGTAGAATCTAAAGTAGGGAAGTTTGTAACTAAACGGGATTGGGATTTGCGAACGATAATTTTTATAGGGATCGTAACTGCTGCCTTTTGTATTTGGCTATATCATTGTTGGAGGAATCCTTTGTTTTATATTGGCATTATAGTATGCGGGGTAGTTATTTATAAAGTTTATAGATGGATGGTAAGATTTTACCATCCCGCTTCAGTCAATATAAGAAAGATAGCAAGTTGGCAGAACCCGCGGCGACAGAAGAAAATATATAATTTATTAACTAAGTGTGAGAAAAGACGCAAGAGAGATTTAAAGAAAAAATATAGAATTAGAGAGTTTATTCAAAAATGGGATTTGAAACAAAAAGCCGCTTTTATGGTAATTCTAGCTATTGCATTTTGTCTCAGGGTTGGAGAAAAATCATTTTTTATCCTGCTCGCATTATTAGGATTATTAAATCTTATTAGTATGGGAATAATAATCAGAAATTTTAAGATTGAGAAAGATGGGTTTGGAAAATCTGTTAGTAATTGGGATTTGCAAAAAATAATTTTTATAGGAATTTTAAGTATTATGTTTTATTGCTTGGGGAATAAATTGCTTTTCGCATTTATTACTTATTTGCTGGGTTTAAGCCTTATTGATAAATTGATAATAATAAACAAAATCTCGGAAGTTGAAAGGAAAACTAAAGCACGAGTTTTCATGGGAAAGTGGGACTTGCGGAAAATAGTTATGGGGAGTGGGATGATAGGATTGTTTCTTTACGGTTGTACCGAGGCGAGATTTTATCTTCTTCTAGGAATAGTTATTGCAGCAATAATCAGTTATGTATTAATAGCAGCATTAGTAGATAATTTATGCTCTAAGATAAATGAATGGTATGAGAAGCTAAATGAAAAGGCGGCATCTGATAAGAGTATATGGGGAAAGATTATAAGTAATAAGCAGGTTTTAATAAGAGTGGCTAAGTATATATCGGTTGTTATTGTGAGTATTGCGATATTTATCTGGGTTTTGACTGTAGAGAAATATAGCGGTTTAATAGCTGCAGGATTGTTTGTTTTATGTATATTCTGTGGAGATAAACCAGATAGGCTTTATGAACCTAAAAGGCCTCTTCTTCAAGTACCTTTAAAGTCAAAAAGGCTTAAATTTGGTATAGTGTCAGAGAACGAGAAGAATGAGAATGATGAGAAAACAAACGCTAGAATTAGATTTTTAAGGTGTTTAGCCGCTATTTCTAAAGGAACAAGATTGCTTATAGGGTTAGGTAATGTTTTAGAAATAAAAGAGGTTTTGGATAAGATAAAGATAATTTCATGGCAAAAAGATCTCGAAGATATTTGTAAACGCTGGGAGCATAATCCGCTCATTTTAAAGGCCGCAGCGCAATGGCGTAGAGAGCAAAGGGATGCATTACTGTGTTTAAAAGCATTAAAACAGAAAGCAAATACCGCAAAAAATGCTAGTCAAATAAGATATTTATTAAGAGAAGTGCGAGAGTATATGTTTAATAGAAAGAGCAAAGTTCGCAGGACTGCTTATAAGATAACACAAGAATTAGAATGGAGAGAAATGGCTTTATCGGGGGAGGAAGACAGGTGGGCAGGAAGACATATTAAGATAGTAACAAGCGAGTATACTTATTTTTGGGTGAGTTTTGTGATAATAGGTATTGTTTTGATAGGTATTCTATTATTTTTTGGTAAGGATATATTTGAATTTTATATTATTATTTCTCTTTTTGTTATTTTAGGTATTCTAACTTTATTTATGGAAATAAATATGATTCAGAAAATATTTAAGAAAATCCGCAGCGGGCTTATGTGGAAAACTATTAAAGATAGGACCGATAATAAACTACAGCAGAAAATCCTTCGAAAAATATTTACATATGATAATATATTTGATTTTTTTAAAAAGACGTTTATTATTTTTCTCACAGCTGGGCTGATCGGTTGGGTAGTAAAGAAAATCTTCGTTATAATTGTTGATTTATCTTTGTGGGTATTCAGGAAAATAAATAGAAGACTGGATGTGCTGGCGGATAAAATCAGTAAAGGGATAGGGATAGAAGAACAACTAAGATCGCTATTTGGGCTCGAAAACAAAAGCAATGATTCTTCATCTTCGTCATTGAAAAGTAGGAATGCGTATTTGCGGTTAAACGAGATGCCTTTGTATCACTTCTTCTGTTCATCATTGGCAGGCCGTAGTCCACCGTTAGAGCAGTGCAGAGCAAACTACATAGAACACCTCCTTTTATTTTCGATAATTCCATGTATCGTTTTCTTCACTTCCCTTTTTATACTTTCTTTAGTCTATATTATTGACCATAGAAACTGGCGGCAGGTTCCTAAAGAAGAGGCGGCCTTTCTCCCCGTGGCTGTAGGTGCCTTTTCGCCTGCCGCCTTCATTTCGGTAAATGGGGACGGTTCTCAACGTTCTAGCCCCATGGCGTACAAGGAGTTACAACCATACCATTTAATAAATTCAGTAACCACTGCCTCGCCGGTGAATCTAAATGGCAAAAAAACGCCTAGGTTGGATTTAGAAGAGTTACTTGCGCCAGAGTTGAAGTTAATGGAGTTATTGTTTTCTCTGCCGCAGTGGGAAATGGATGAAGTGGTTAAGAGAAAGTATTTCCCAGAAATAGGCTCGTCCTTTCCTTTAGAGTATTTACAAAAAACATATGTTAGTTGGTGGGGAGCTAATATAGCAACTTTAGCTTTTGTTATAATTTTAGCCTCATTTTTAAGAGTTCTTAAAGAAGATCGCCGGTTTTCTGATAGAGAGATTAAGAGCTATATTGATAATCGCTATATTCACTGGGGAGATTTAAATATGAATTTTGAAAACAGTTGTGTTGGTATATACTGTCGTGAAATTAGCCCATCTTTGGTAGAGATATTTCAGGCACTATGTAGATTTTGGGAGAGTTATTGGGAAAATAACCAGCCTTATTATTATCTGCAGTCCAGATTTAAACTTGTAGATTTACCTTTCCCATGGCCATGGGGTATATCAGCTATTGAGTTAATTTATAAAATGCTTTCAAGATGGGCTTTTTATCATAAGAGGTCTCGTAAACCAATAGGAGATTATTTAAAGTATTTAGAGGATGTATTAGGGGTTCCTTTATCAAAGTTTGGATTTATGACAGATTTCTCTCAAGAAGTTATTTCTACAGATCTTTCAAAAGTAGATAGGCCTTTTTATTTCTCTGGATATGTGAAAGCAGCTAAATATGATAGGGGTCCAAAAGCTTCAGATAGACGTCTCCGGTCTCTTGAGCAGATACTTGCGAATAAGGCAATTGCTCTTTCACAGGTGAGTTGTCAGCATTTAGCCACCTACGATGATACAGGTTATATTATTTATGTGCCATCTAAAAATATGGTTGGCTTTTATCCCCAAGATGTTTTAAGTTCTTATGACAAGGAAAAAATAGAAAGGTTACCTTTTATTCTTCGTGGAATCGCATGTCGAGGCGGAAGAAACATCTTGAATGATAGTGATTATTTACGGTATTTGTATCCCCAGTTTTATAATGAACTCATCGCCGTAACAGGTCTTGTCTTAATAGAGGAGTTTAGAGAAATATTACCTCAATATTCGCAAGAAACAATACATAAGATATTTTATGTTTTAAATGAAGCCGGTATTATAGAAATCATTAAACCTTCAATAGGTAATCCGGAAACAGCATTTGTACCGCTTAAAATTTTTACATCGGCTAATACTTTAAGAGACCTTTTTTATTCGGAATTGAGCGAAGTCGCAGATGATTATGAACTTATAAAGGCGATTTTAGAGGGGAGTCGTATTATTCCTATTGGCACTTTTTATAAATTGTCTGCTTCAGTAGAAAGTAGAAAAGAAATCATTGGAGAAGCCAGAACAAGAGAAATCCCTGTGGTTGAAATTGGGGAGGAGGGATTATCCAGGATTGTTTGCAGTCCTGTTCGCCATGAAGCAATTTTTAGGAATAGTCATAGACCTATGCAAGTTACCGCCTCGATTAAGGCAATACGTAAAATAGGGAGAGATTGTTCCAGTCCGATTCAGCAATCAGGATTAGAAGTTTGGGACATAATTTGTAATAAAGGAAAAATTAGTATAACAGAAAATAGTTTATCCCCCCAGAAATGCAGCAGCCCGCTAGGGCGTATCCAAAAAGTAAAAGATGGAAAGAATAGGCAGGTATTGATTGATCCCACACCTATTTCTAAGAAAGATAGACGAATCTGGAGAGAAAATTCAGAGCGTCATTTTTTAATTCAATGGATAAAAGATAAGTTGCCTTATGGGTATCAGCCTTTTGATGAAGAGATACGTATGCTTGCGAAAAAGGTAAATAGAAGCGAAGCTGAAACTAAAGAGAGAGTGTTGATGTTAGCTTTTATCAGAGATAATTTTTTGGAGTTAAGCGACAAGAAATTATCCGAAATACTTAATTGCAAGGAGTGCAGTATTAATTTACGCCTTCGGTGGTTTGGATATAGCAGGTGGGTGCGTCAAGGTAGAGAGAGACAGATGCTCTGGCACAGTTTTCTGGCCGGTGAGATTGGGGATGTTTTAGAGTTAGCCGATGATTTTGGAAAACCGCGGGGGTATATGGTGGATTTGTTTGACCAGTACAGAAATATTTGCCAGCATTATATCGTAGATGATTTAGAAGTTTTATATAATGCCTGCGGTTACAAAGAGGGTGTTTGCGAATTGCAGCGTATGCAGTTAATGAGTCTGATTAATGAAGAGGTAGGGTTGCATAGGTGGACAGCTAGAGAAGAAGCAGAAATGTTAAAGCGAAGAACAGAAGACCCAATTTCACTTGCTATTGAATACGGTAAGACCCCCCTGGCAGTGAAAGAAAAGATAAAAGAAATTGATTTTATAGTAGACAATTATCAGAAGCTTTCTCTTGGGCAGTTAGGGCAGCAATTAGAGTTAAACAGAAGAGAAATATTGGTGAAACTGCGGGCGTTAGGGTTGGTGGAGAACATTTTATCTGTTGTCGAAGAAGAAGATGAGTTGAGGTTGATAGAAGAATTCATTTCTGAACAGGTTAAAGATAAGAAAAAACTGTTGATAAACAGACTGTTTCATAAGATTTTGCATCAGGATAAAGGCGGAGTTTTCGCTCATGATTTTGCCGGTAAGAAAAGAAGAGAGAGAATATGGCGCAGAATACTTACTATTTATTTTGGCGCAGAAGATAAGATAAAAAAGATGAAAATCGGCGGTCAGCAATTTACTCAGGAATACCTTGAAGGATTAGGTGACGTCGTTATTGAAGGGCGGTTAGAAAGTGAAGCAAGGAAGGCTATATTAAATATTGGGGGAATTAAGCGGGAGTTTTTAGGGTATAGCGGGTCTAAATATGAAATGCTGGTAGGTGCCGGCGGCATACCTGTAGCGGTGTTTATGTTTAAGAGTTATTCGGCATATGAGTTTTTCCCGATAATTGATATGGGGTTAGGAAAGCCTCTTGACATAGAAGATGATACGATGTTTCATCCGGGACAGATGTCTCCAGAGAAATATAATAGTTTAGAATTAGTGGGAACTTTTAAAAGATTAGGCGCAGAGGGTTCTTTAAGCTTAGGTGGGAAATACAGAAGATTGATGGATGGAACATCCATGCAAGCAAGAAAAGCGCACAAAGCGAAGTTTAGCGATAGGTACGGATATGAAAAAGTATTTATTGTTTTTGGTAAAGCGCTATTTGGAGGAGTTATCGCCTGTTGTGTTTCTGCGGAAAACATTGGAGACAAGGCGTTGAATGAACCTTTTACTCGCAGTTTTCTGATAGCAGCAGGCACCTATGTTGCGTCTGTCAGAGGTTATATTAAATTTAGTAGTGAGTTTGATTTATTGAATGGGGAGTATGAGTTGCACGGTTATCCTGTAGATAGCAGGGGGTTGATTATTCTTAGGGTATGTGAAACAGGGGAAACTTTTCGAGAGGAAGTGTATTTAAGCAAAGGCTGTGCAGGTAAACGAGCGCATGTTTATATATGTAATTCCGGGGGAAAAGCGCATATTGCAGGTGCCCGGGCTGTTGACAAAAAAACAGGTAAGATAGTGCATAGAGAATTGGCTATAGTTTACGAGGCGAAAGATAGGCTTGCGGATTCGTTTGAGACAGGCAATATAATAGGAACTTTTATGCGGTGGAGGAAAGGTTTGGAATGCGGTGATGTGTATATTGTTGAGAGAATTCAAGTGGAAGACGGCGGAATTATTTATGTCGAGGGAAAACTAAGGGGGTTTGAGCTGTTAACTGGTTTGCCTGTAAAAATAAAAGTTATAGATAAGGATATTTATGTAAGAGTTCTTGATGATAACGGTGGATTACTTAAGGATATTTATGGAAAAGATTTAGTTATTCAAGTGGAAAAAGGGGATAAGAACATAGCTCAAAAAGTAAGAGAACAGATATTAGAGAAAGTGCCGCTTTGTTATATTTTGTGCCGGCAGGCTAAGGTGTTGTTTGAGCAGGGAAAAGAAGAAGAGGCTTTTCAGTTGTTTCAGCGGGCGCTTCGTTTGCGCGTGGCGCAGGTTAAGGTTAGAGATACCCGGCAATTAGAAGGCCAGCATGAACAGTTAAAGCTTGAGTTGGGCGGAGCTGTAGATACTCTGAGAGATAATTTGCATCTTTCACCGGAGAAAGAGCTTATAGACAGTGTGTATATGAAAATAAAAGGCAGTAAGGCACCGCAGCATAATAGCGCCCCACAAGAGAGGCAGATATGGAACGTTGAAAGAGAAATGGTTTTAATAGAATATATAGAAAAAAGAGTGAAGTTTGGTTGTCTTCCGAAAAAATGGCATGTGGATAGGATGGTTAAATTAGTGAATGCGGGCCAAAAGGATATATATATAAGTATTGAGGAAGTTTCGCAGAGGGCAGAGTTGTTATGTGTTATCAGGAACGGATATTTTTCTCCCGAAATGAATTATGCGGAGTTGGCTGACTTAACCGGATTGACGGAAGAAGAAGTAAAGAAGCGTGTTGAGTGGTTTAATTATTCGGAGTGGACGGCGGACAGTAGAATAGAATTATGGCAGCGTTACAATAGAGGTATAAAAAGTAGAGAAATTCCCGCGGTCGCAGAAGAATTCAGGAAACCTAAGGAAATGCTGACGCAGATGCTTTGCCTTTATCAGGATATTTCTGAGGTATTCTTTGATTGGGGGCTAGACGCTTTATGCCGAGTGCGGCCTGAGCCGGAAGAGTTTTTACGTGATTTGATTGTTAAAGAGTTAAATCTGCATCCATGGACTGCTGAGGAAAGAATTACGGCGTTTGAGAAGAGGAAGGAAGACACGTTTAATTTGGCAGTTGAACTTGGGAAATCCCGGTATGTTGTTTTAAAGACAATAACTGAATATATGGAGTCGAAAATCAGAAAGCATATTGGATATCCGGATAAAAATCTTGAAGAGGAAGGAGTTTTAGATGGTAAAAAAACGCGATATTCTTTTACGGTTGACGCCAGAAAAAGAGGGGAAATTAATGTTTCCGGACAGCGTATTGTTTTTTGTGTGAGTGATGAGTATACGATAACTAATTTTTCTGTGGATATTGATGCGAGATTAAAGATAAGAAATATTTATTATGAATCTTATAATAACCGGCCTTTGGGGTTTTATTTGGTGACGGGTTATGTTACGGGAGAATTATTGGCCGTTTTAGTAGGCTCTCAAATTGATCAAGTAGGCTTTTTGGAAGAGCTTTCCAGAGACAAGTTAATCGTGATAAAGGGTGTTAACATTCAGGGAGTTCATTACTCTGGTTTTGGGGTTGTAGTAATTGGTAAGAAGCCTTATCGTGTGGCAGATAAAGAAAATATAGGTTCTAAAGGTGATATCCTGGTGGACAACGCTATACCCATATATGTGTTAGGTGAAGAAGTTAGGCCGGCAGTATGGAGGGACGAACATGGAAGAGCTTATCATTCCGGGAAAGGAGATATTAATGTAAAAGAATTAAGAGATAGAGGCAGTATAGATATGCTGCGGACGGATAGCTTTGGGCATGCCCATATCGGAAAAAGGTGGAGTCTAGCAGAAAGAGAAACTTATGTTAGTGCGGTATATATTAAAGACAGAAAAGGGCAGCTTGTAATTTTACGCAGTGATGATTGGGGTCAAGATACGATAGATGCCGGCGTGTTTTATAATAATTATATTATAGAAATAGAGCCTTGCGCAAGACCTTTGGTAACAGTAAAGCCGGATAGAAAACCGCAGTATTCGTATGTGTTTAAAATAAGATGGGATTCGGCAGGGGTAGTGCCGGAGGTTTCTTCTAGAAGGATTATTAGGGAGGAGTGGAGAGGCCCAGGTATATTTACACAGCTTCGTGTTTGTTCCAGAACAGTTTCTTTTGCGGGGTTGAATTTAAGATTTCCTAAAGAATTAAACGGGTGCAAGGCAATAGCTGAGGTATTTGACAAGGAGGGGAGGGTGGAGATATTTGCTGCGCCGGGTGTGAGTGTCGGTAGGGGAAAGTTCAGGATTATTAATGGCGTTGCAGAAGTTGAAGAATTTGAGTTTTATAAGAAAGACGGTGTTTGGGGAAAGGAATTGGTTAAGATGGGTAAGTCTTTAGAGGAAGCTCAAACGGAAAAAAATGAAGCTGTCTACTTACTTTCACGGGGAAAGTATGTTCAGGTTTTAGATAAGCTTAAAAAGGCAGAGAGTTTGCTTGCCGGCGTCAGTGAACAATTAAAGGAGGAAATAACCCTTGAGATAGATAAGATTAAAATAGTGTGTTTGGAACGGATAGATTTATTGAGAAAAGCGGATGTTTTATTGAAGCAGGGAGACACTTTAGGTGCAGAGAGGAAACCTCAGGAAGCTTTGGTTTTGTTTAAGAAGGTTAAAGAGATGATTTCCTGGGTTGATGATGGGGTTTCTTTGTTTTCCTCCAGCAGTACTGTAGAAAGTAGGAGCATAGAAGAATTAGTGGGAAAATTTTACTTATTGGATAAAGCTTTAGATTTGTTAAGTCAAGGCAAGTTAGAGGAGTTTTCTGAAGCAGCTAAGAGGTTGGGTTTTGATGATACTATGTCTCAAGAAAGAGAAGTTCTTACCAAAGCAAATCAGGGTATAGAGCAATACGGACAGCAGCTTAAGAAGAAAAAAGCGCCTCAAGGCAGGAGAACGTGGGATCCAGCAAGAGAGAAGAGTTTAATTAAATATATAAAGAAGAAGATACCTTTTGGCCTTCTTCCTTCAGCAGAAGATATAGGCAGGATGGAAAAACTAGTGAATACCACTTCTCGGGTAAAGAGTATCGAGGAAATTTGGGAAAGAGCAATTGTGTTAGCTGTTATCAGGAACAGGTATTTCGATCCTGAAATAACTAACGAGGATTTAGCTGTGTTAGTTAGGTGGAGTAAGAACGCTGTAAAAAAACGTCTTAGATGGTTTAAGTATTCACAATGGAGTAGAGAGGGAAGATTAAAGCTCTGGCAGCTTTACCAAGAGGGTATAAAAGATGAAGATATCCCTGCTATTGCAAATGATTTTGGAAAGCCGCCGGAAGTTTTAGCACAGGCGCTTAAGATTTTTAAAAATATCTCTGAAGTTTATTTTGACTACGGGTTATCTGTATTATCTGATGTGTGTAACTCTGTGTCACTCAGGTTCTTAAGGAGGTTAACAAATGAAGATTTAAGATTAAGCCCGTGGAAAAAGAAACAGGAGGCAGAGGTTTTCCAGAGAAGAAATGAAGATGCGGCAAAGTTAGCTGAAGAATTTGGCAAAACTCGCAAAGTGATTTTGAAAAAGATAGATGAAGTGTATGAGGATATGGTAGCTAAGTATATAGAAAGAGAGAGGAACGACCCAGTGAAAAGGGAAATAGCTTGTCTGCATCATAATATTTTGCCGGCAAACAACGGTGGCAAGTATGCCCATGATGACGAAGTATCAAGAAGGCGTGATTGGGAAAGAATACTTGCTCTATCATTTGGTGGAAAAAGGAAAATAGTGTGGGCAGAAAAAAAGCGTACAAAGGTAGAACACGTAGTTATACGCGGACAGATGCCTCCTAAATCAGCAAAGTTGTGTATTAGAGGGAAATATTTGGGTGAATTTCATAATTACAAAGGTTTTAAGTATGAAATAGAAATGGTGGATTATGACAGGCCGGTAAGAATTTTCTTTTTAAGGAACCCTTTAAAATCTGTTCCTTCAATAAGAGATTATTCGGCGTTTGAGTTTTTTAACGTTTTTGATATCAAGACTGGCGAGCCGTTAAAAATTGAGGGGAGGGATTTTTTTTATCGCGGAGCTATACATAGAACAATGCTGGATAACTTTGAGTTTGTTGTTATCTGCGGCCGGTTAGTTAAGGCTGGCTCGCTTAATCTTGCCGGAAAGCCTTTTATTGACGGTTCATTAGAGTTCAAAGGTAAGGAAGCGTCTCAGAGGCTGACAGCAAAGTTTGGACCTATGCATAGCTA
This sequence comes from Candidatus Omnitrophota bacterium, assembly GCA_020343495.1. Classification (GTDB taxonomy): domain Bacteria; phylum Omnitrophota; class Gorgyraeia; order Duberdicusellales; family 4484-171; genus JAHISK01. The sequence continues at coordinate 736,946 of CP070797.1, forward strand.
TGAAGGAGTGTATGTGGCAATAGGCAGAGGTAAAAGAGTTTTCTGGAAATGCGTGTCTGCTGAGAATATCGGTGAGGGCAGTTTGAATGCGCTGTTTATGCGTAGTTTCCAAGTATCAGAAGAAAATTTTGTCGGATTTGCTTATGGGAATGTTTATATAGATGAATTTAATTTGTTAGGGAAAGATTTTATGCTTTGTGATTGCCTTTTGGATAAGGGGGGAGGGTTTAGTAAGAGTGACGAGAATAAAACAAGAGTTATAAGTATAGATTTTGGGCCGGATTGTGGAGAAAAATACGCACGGGTTTCTGATATACGC
>CP070797.1:737364-750491 GCA_020343495.1 Candidatus Omnitrophota bacterium
CTTTCGGGTCAGCAGAAAAAAATTTCCTATAAGAATTTATGCCTACCCTAACTTGAGCTCTTACAGCTTCTTTATTAACACTTAAAAGCGGCAGAAATGCGTGCGTTGCTGCACAGGTAATTATCTGGAGACACCCTCTATCCTGATATTTTTTAAATTCAGCAATTAAGTTTCGGTTATACTCATTTAAAAACTTACTTTTGCAGCGGCTGAATTTGTCATAATACATAAACGATAAGTCTTTAAACCGCGCATCAAACTTATTTCTATCAATTTCTTTCTCGCAAAGCTCAATCATCTTATTAAGATACCGCACATACCTGTCTTTAAGAACCTGGTCATCCAGCATATTGCAAAGCGAAGGCGAAAGGCTTAACGTCAAAGAGAAATCAACTCCGTCTTTCCATAATCCTTCAAACATCTCAAGCAGGGGAATATATGTTTCGCTAATAGCTTCAAAAAGCCATCTTTCCTCAAGAAAATCTTCGTATTCGGGGTGGCGGACGAAGGGAAGGTGAGCATGCAAAATTAACGAAAGGTATCCTTTTTCCATAACTTATTCCTTAGTAAATACTATAGAATTTATACCGAACTACAGAAAGATTATTTGAAGCTTTCTTCTTTAACTAAAAAGGCGCTTCCCCAAGATGCAAGGGGAGAAGAAACTTGATGTTTCATGAATTCTTCAAATCTTGCCTTCATTTCTAAAGAGCTTTTACCTAACTCATAGGCACCTAAAATTTTAAAATAGTCACCCTCGGGTAACGTCCATTCTTCATCAATACGGCTAGATACCCCACAATAAGGCATCTTAACAACGTTTGACCGTGCAACAGGAAAAAACTTGCCTGCTGAATTTTTAAGCCCTATCTCTACGCACAAGGCCCTCTCAGTCTGATTAATATTTATATACCAGTTACTCGCCTCAAAATTTATATCTACATCAAAAAAAGAATGCTGCTTTCGGCTTTCTGCCTCATTTATCCCTGTAACATCGTAAAGGCGCAGTATCCACCTTAAGTTACGGCGCTGCCTGTCAGGGATTAAACTAATAATTTCGTCTATCTTCTTCTGGGAAATATCCCAGTAAGAGTAAACCCACCAAGGGTCACGGGGCAGAAGCACTATACAGTTATCGCCATATTTAATAGGCAGGGAACGCTTTATTCCCTGCCGAGGACAAGGAACTATTTTCTTTTTTTTAACCTTTTTAACTAATGAAGGCCGGCCAGATTTTCTTTTCTTCGGTTTACTAACAGCAGATTTAGAAAGGGGTTTTTTCATTTTTTCTCTTCCTAAACGGAAAAGAATTATATCATTGCTGCCTTTTTATGTCAATGTTTTGATCTACTCCTGGTGAGGATGATAGCCTAATTCTTTTATTGCTTTGATTGCCTGCGCTCTATCTACCATACCTTGAAATTGAACTGTCTTTTTTTCAATATTAACAAAAACTTTTTCTACCCCTTCTAAATATATCAGTTTATCTTCTAAAACATGCCGGCAGTGCTTACAATGTATATCGGGGACAGAAATCTCTAAATTTACTACTAACGGGCTCTTTCTACTTACTATCAGAGAATTAACTACTAACGCCAATAATACTATACCGCTAACGAGTTTAACCTCAAAAGGAAGCAGGCGGGCCGCTCCTATTAAAAAATCATAATTTTGCCCTAACAGCCTCCACAAATAATTAAAAATGCCCCCTAAAATCAGAGCTACACTGGTAACGCTCGCCAAATACAAATAAAACGACTTTTTGCCCAACTTTGCCCGCACAAAAGATAAAGTTATAACATTCGTCGCCGGGCCGACTATTAAAAATACCAACCCCGCTCCCGGGGAAAACCCTTTATATATCAAAGAGGCGGCTACGGGTATAGAGCCTGTTGCGCATACGTACAAAGGAACTCCTACAACTAAAGCAACCAAAAAATCCCAGGGGGCATAAAAATATTTCTCAAAAATTTGGGCAGGAAGGAAAGCTGATATCGCCCCTCCTAAAACTGTTCCTAAAAAAAGCCACCTCCCGATATCCTGGGGAACCTCAAAGAGGGAATATCTTAAAAACTCCCTAAGATGAAAGGACGCCTTTATCTTAGAATGTGAGTGTTTGGGAATATCTTGCTTTGCTTCTTTCTTGCCTTCTATAAAATAATCTAAAACGCCAACCGTAACACCCGACAAAAACGACGCCAGTAACCTAAAAACAGCGAATAAAGGCCCTAACAGGGAGTAGGTGGCAAAAACAGAATCTACTCCGGTTGTGGGTGTAGATACCAAAAAAGAAAGAACGCTTGACTTATGCGCGCCTTCTTTCTTAAGAGAGCTTGCCAGCGGTATAACCGCGCAGGAACACACCGGCAAAGGAACACCTAAAATCGTCGCTTTTATTATGGAAGAAATCCCGCCCTTACCTAAATGCCGCCCGATAAACTTTTTTCCCATAAAAATGTGGATAATTCCTGAAATCAGCAGCCCGAAGAGAAGGTATGGTGAAACCTGCAGCCATAAATTAATGGTTTCTTTCAAGAAGGGAAAAATTATATCTTTAAACATACAATTAACGCCCGATAAGAATTATACCTCAATCCCAAACACATTCCTTATCAGGAGCCCGATAAAAAAGTTTATAGCTGCTATAGTTATGCTTATAGTTGCCATCTCAAAAAACCTCTTCTTAAACGATAATTCCTTAGCAACGGAAATATAAAACGTAAAGAAGAGCACAACCGCTAAAGCGTTAAAGACTACAAAGCCAAGGCAAACAAATATATTTTTAAATATAAGATAGGGAAAAATCAAAAATAATACCGTAAGCACGTAAGCTAACCCCGTATAGATACTTGCCTTTAGAGGGCTTTTATCCGTTTCTTCCTGTTTTGTAGACAAATACTCCGCTGCCGCCATAGACATAGAAGCAGCAATACCGGTAATTAACCCTACAATGGCAACCAGACGCGTATTTTGTAAAGCCAGGGTAAACCCGGCTAAAGCGCCGGTTAACTCTACCAGGGCATCGTTTAAACCTAAAACCATGGAACTTACGTATTTAAGCCGCTCTTCATCAATAAGATTTATTAACTGTTTTTCATGGTTTTCTTCATCTTCAATTATGCTGTCAACTTGCGGATGCAGGCCCCTTAGTTTTGCGTAAGCATCCTGGGCGCCGGCTTCTGCTCTTTCCATAAGTTTTATACCAAAGGTCAATCCTAACAGGCGGGAAATCAAGACATAAAAAGCAATCTTAAATCTATCCGGTTTAACTTCTTGCTGTGATAATCCCTTCCAGAACTCATAATGCCGCAACTCATCAGCTGATATCCTCTCTAAAACCTGCCTGTTGGCATCTTTCTTTATGACTTTTGCTAGTCTCTTATAAATTATGTGTTCTGTAATTTCGCCTCTTTGAAGCTTTAGAGCCTCTTGTTTTAAATTATCGGGAATCATTATTCTCTCCTCCCCTCACATAGCATCTGCGCCTTTATCTTCGGAAAGCATATTTTTACCGCAGCAGCGGCCTCGCTTTGCCATCCTTTTCTTCTTACCGCAGACAACACACACGTAAGGCTTTGTTTTCTTAACCGCTTTTCTTTTCATATCTGCCCCCCTGTTCTGTTACTAAACTTGTTCCACAGACTTTACCTGCGGCACTGCCTCTTTTAATTTCTGTTCAATTCCCATTTTTAAAGTATACGTACTCATAGGACAGCCCCCGCAAGCTCCTGTTAAACGCACCTTTACCACGCCGTCTTGGGTAACTTCAACCAGCTCAACGTTACCACCGTCTGCCTGTAAATACGGCCTGATTTCCTCCAATGCTTTTTCTACTTTCTCTTTTAACATCATTAGCCTCCTTTACTCATTCAATAGCCAATAAAACTCTCTGTCTTTATTTTATCTTTACTGCAACCTAATTCAACGCTTAAATTCTTCATGCTCTCTACCATTGCCGGCGGCCCAAAAATAAAAAACACCTTATCTTTCAAATCTTTAACGTTCTGCCGGATCAAATTTTTATCAATAACACCCCGGATATACCTTTCATCTTCACCCTCCCAATCACTTACTATATAAAAAACTTTGATATTGGAATTCCGGCTCTGCCAACAATCCAGCTCTTTTCTAAAAGCAATGTCTGCTTCGGTGCTATTAGCATAAAACAACTCAATTTGCGTATCTAGGCGGCTATCTACTACATATTCTATTATAGAAATAACCGGGGTTATCCCTATGCCGCCGATTAAAAATACTATGCTCCTATACTTTGCGTCAAATACACATTGACCCAAAGGAGCCTGAAACAAAACTTTATCGCCAATGTTTAAATCCCTTAACCTCTGAGAGAACGGACTGTCTCCCAATTTCTTAGTAACTTCTATATATTGTTTTGTAGGAGACGCCGAAAAAGAAAGATACTTATTTAACGCTTTGTTCTGCTCGTTGCCCTCATCAAAAATAAGGCGCAGGAACTGGCCCGGGATAAAATCTATTATCCGGTTACTGACGAATCTAAAACTTTCAACCCGGTGTGTCCTTTTTATCCTGGCAACTAACTCTGCTTTAAATGATTTCACTTACAGGCTTGCTTTTAAAGTCTTGTCTTCTAACTCTTTTATCTCTTTTCTTAAAACCTGCGGCAACCCTAAAATATCTATATCCATAAATCCACGGATGATTATTGCCTGCGCCTCTTGCTGCGAAAACCCTCTGGAACAAAGATACTCAATTTCATCTCTACTAATCTTACCAATAGCCGCCTCATGGGACAAATCCACGTCTCGAAAATCAGTCTCAAGCTCAGGGATAGCGTGAATAATCCCCTGCTTTGACAGCAGCAGCCCCCGGCATTCTAAATGCGCTTTAACGTCTTGCTCCTCTGCTTTAAGATGGCCTCTGGCAATTACTTTACCTCCTAAACTAACCGCCCTGGCGACAATTTCTGCTTGCGCATTCTTAGCCTTAAATATTACACGAGACCCGATATCCTGAAGAGTAGAGGGGTGCGACAAGATTAAAGAATTAAAACTCACCCTAGCCCCGGAACCTAACGCAACTGCCGTAGGATACATAATAATTTCCCGGACAGGACGCAAACAGACATAATTTGAAATAAAAGAAGCCCCCTCCTCTACCATGGCAATACTTATCGGCCTTACGGAAACATCCTCCCGCCAGGAATGAACCATAGTAAAATTTAAGTATCCTCCTTTTTGAACAAAAAATTCCGAAATACCCAAATGAAACCCTTCATGGGCAACACTTGAAGCTGCACAGCCGGTAATAAGATAAACTCGCGCACCTTCTTCAACAATGATAACATTATGCACTTTCTGCTCAAACTTTTTAGTCTTTAAAAAAAGACACGCCTGAATGGGCAACTTAACGGTACGGCCCTTCTTTACCCGTATAAAATAGCCTCCTTCTGTATCTTTAGGGTAATCCCTATTTAACGACTTAAATGACTTGCCAAAATACTTCTTTAGCCGGGGAAACTTCTTTAATGCTTGAGGCGTGCTTAATATATCTACGGCATCGGATAAGCTGCGCTGCAATAATACTTTGTTATCCTGCTGCAAAAAACTGGCGCAACGCATACTTTCCGATAAGTCCATCCCTGAAGAAGCAATACTTTCCATATCTTTCTGGTTAAAGTTTTTTATTAACTCTTCTTTTGCCACTGGCACTCCTTGCATTTCTCATAGCCTGACTTCTTAATACTCTCAAAGATTTCTTTCGGATTACCCTCACACCAAAACTCTCCCTCCATCATTACGCACCCTTTTTCTGCGTTTATGTAATCCAATATATAGCCGGTATGCGTAATAATTAAAGCAGATTTATCCTGCCTTGCCAGGTAATCATTCAAGACTTTGCCCATTATAGAAATATTCTCAAGATCAACCCCTGACTCAGGCTCATCTAAAAGCAACAGATGCGGGTCTTGAAGTAAAACCTGAAACAACTCTGAACGCTTCATCTCCCCTCCGGAAAAACCAAGGTTTATGTCGCGGTCTAGGTGTTCTTCCAAAGAAAGCCTGCGGGCTAAATCTTTTATCTTCTTCTCATTTTTACATAAAAATTGGGCAATCTGGGATAGTTTAACTCCTCTTATCTTGGGAGGGTGCTGATGCATTATACCAATTCCTAAATGCTCCCGCTCTTCAATGGAAAAATTGTTTATAACTTTATCTCTAAAAAGCATCTGCCCCCTTTTGACGCTATAGCCACCAAACCCCATAATTGCTTTTATAAGGGTGGTCTTGCCGCTTCCGTTAGGGCCGAAAAGAACCAAAACTTCCCCTTTTCCTATCTGCAGATCTACATCTTTAAGTATTGTTTTGCCCTCCACAGCAACAGATAATTTTTTTATATCTAACATAACGGCCCTCCTATAGAACCCGGCAAACCATTGAAACTTTCAAGCAAAAATCTTCTCTAATTTTGGCACAGATTTCTTCATCAGTCAAATGCTTTTCACACCAGGTCTCAGCAACGTTTCTTTAGGGTTTTATTTGTCATTTAAAGGTTTTTTGATAGAATATTTAAGAATGAATAAATTAGAAAGCGTCATAACAATTTTAAAAAAGAGAAAACTTTCCATCGCCGCAGCTGAATCCTGCACCGGCGGATACCTCTCCTATTTATTAACGAAAACTGCCGGAAGCTCAAAAGTATTTAAAGGGGCAATTGTTGCTTACACTCCCCAAATAAAAAATAAACTCCTAAAAATCCCCTTATCAGAACTAAAAAAGACTGAAGGCGTATCTTTGAAAGTAAGCCTTCTATTAGCAAAAAACATAAAAAAATCTTTAAATAGCGATATCGGCGCCTCCGTTGTCGGGTTTGCCGGACCCACCACCAAAAAAGGGATAAAGGTAGGCACTGTGTTTATCAGTATAGCCGATAAAAAGGGGGAGCTTGTAAAGAAATTATCCATTAAGGGAAATAGAGACTTTGTGAGAAAAAAAGCCAGCCTGGCTTTAATAGATTTAATTTATAAAAGATTAAATAAATATTCTGGTTTATGAGGGCATTTATCGCTATAGATTTACCTCAAGACATAAAAGAAGCATTAAAAGCTAAAGAAGCTGTTTTAAAAAAGTGCGATTTAGCTGTTAAATGGGTGGAGGCGAAAAACATCCATCTTACCCTGAAATTCCTGGGAGATATTAAAGAAGATGCCGTTACCCCGATAAAAGAAACGATAAAAAAAGTTGCATCAGAGTTTAGCCCTGTTAGAGTATCCCTTCTAAATTTTGGTTTTTTCCCTAACGAAAAAAGGCCGCGCGTATTTTTTGTCGCCACGGATAAAGAAGATGTTTTAAAACCTATCGCCTCAAAACTTGAAGAAAGATTAGAAGAATTTGGTTTTAAAAAAGAAGGAAGGTTTAAGTCTCACATAACGTTAGGGCGGTTTAAAGATTATAGGAATATGGATTGTTTAAAGAAACAAATAAAAAATACCTCTTTAGGAGAAGAATTCCTCATAGAAGGAATTTCTTTTTTTAAAAGCACCCTCACAAATTCAGGCCCCGTTTATGAGAAAATCGCTAAAATACCCCTCACTAAATGAAGAATAATATTGGCATAAATTCCTGCCACCAAGTCGTCCCCCACAACTCCCAGCGCACCGGGGCATTTTTCTATTTTATCAGCAGGAGGAATTTTAACCATATCTAAAGCACGAAAAAGGAAAAATGCGCAAAATATAAATTGAGGAGTGCGCGGGATAAACAACATCGCCAGCAACATCCCTGAGAAATCGTCAATAACGATTTTTTTAGAATCTTTCTCGGCAAATATCTTCTCGGCCCTTGAGGAAAGCAAAAAGGAAAGAACTATGGAGATAAAAGTAAAAATCAAATAAAGGAGGTTATTTTTTAGAAGGAGAAAAACCAAAACCCCTGCCGCTGAAGCTGTTGTACCGGGGAGTAAAGGAACCCACCCTATTCCAAAAAGGCTGCTAACAGCCACACATAACTTATCCTTTAACGATAAATGTCTCATAAAAATAACTTCGTCAGAATGTCCTTATCGCGCGCCTGTTTGTCCACAGGTAATTTACCCCTGAGAAAAGAGTAATTATTACAATATACCACATAACCACAGGGATAAGTCTATAATATAAAAAATAAACGAGACCCATCTGCGTTACCTTAAAAAGAATAAGCGTGATAAAAATCAGGAATATACCGATTACCTGAGAAACTGTTTTATGCTTACCTAAAGTTTTTGCTTCTAATATGATTCCTCTATTTAAACTATACAGCCGCAAGCTTGTAATAATAAACTCCCTGAGCATAATGACGCTGACCATCCAGGCGTTTATAATGCCTACCTGTAAAAAGGCAAGGAAAACTCCGATAATAAGAATTTTATCGGCAATGGGGTCGAGCAGTTTTCCTAAATCAGAAACCAAATTCTTTCTTCTCGCTAAAAAACCGTCAAGAAAGTCCGTCACAGAGGCAATAACAAAAACAGCAAACGCTAAAGTCAAAGAAGTTAAAGTATTCCTTATAACCAATCCTATGCATATAAAAGATAAAAAAATACGCAAAACTGTGAGTTTATTGCAGATGTTCATTATTCTCCCACCAAATCGTACTCATAGGCATCAATTATCTTTGCCCTGTAAAAATCGCCAATGTTTAAATCCTTCCTCTTCAAAAATACTGCGCCGTCAATTTCCGGGGCGTCATACTGGGTCCGGCCGACAAAAATATTATTATCTTTCTCTTCAACTAACACATCTAACTTCTTGCCTATTAACCGGGAATTTGCTGAAAGAGAAATCTCTTTCTGTAAATTCATAAGCTCCCGGTACCGCCTCATCTTTGTGCTGTGATGGACCTGTTTATCAAAATTATAAGCAGCAGTTCCTTCTTCACGGGAAAAAATAAACGCCCCTAACCTATCAAACTTTGTTTCCTTCAAAAAGGCGAGAAGCTGGCTGAACTCTTTTTCTGTTTCAGAAGGAAACCCCACAATAACAGATGTCCTTAAAACAACCCCGGGGATTCTCTTCCTTATTTTCTTTATCAACCTGACTATTAATTCTGCCGTCACTTTCCTATTCATCATTTTTAAAATTCTATCATTTATATGCTGAATGGGCAAATCAATATATTTACATATTCTAGGCTCACTGGCAATTAAATCTATTAAGGAATCTTCTAAAGCCTTAGGGTGAGTATAAAGCAGCCTTACCCATTTAATATTGTTTACTTGCTTTAAAATATTTTTAAGCAACTGAGTCGGGCGACTCTGGCCTAAGTCCCTGCCCCAACTAGTAATATCCTGGCCAATAATATTGAGTTCCCGCACTCCCCTTTTATCAAGAAACTTAACCTCTCTCAATACGTCTTCTTGCGGCTTGCTCCTAAACCCTCCCTTTATAAAAGGGATAACGCAGTAACTGCAGTTATTCAAACATCCTTCACAAATCTTTAAGAAATCAATAAAAGAGGGGGTAAGCTTTGCCCGTTTTGAGAATGGGGAGCCAAACCTCTCAACTCCCCACCATTGGTCTACGCCGGGGAAAAATTTCTCTAAATCTTTTTTATATCTTGCTACCAGACACCCGAAGACAAATACTTCCTTAACTTTTTTCTTCCTTTTTAAGTCTAACGCTTGCCTGATAGCGCTCAAAGATTCTTCCTTCGCGCTACTGATGAACCCGCAGGTATTTATAATAAGGCAGTGGCTGGGTGTGTCTTTCTTAAAAGTATATCCTTTATCCAAAAACCTTTTTGCAACAACTTCCGAATCATAGGTGTTGCGAAAACATCCCAAAGATATTATGGAAAAAGTTTTTTTAGACATAAATACAAGCTTTCAACCCTTTTCATTTTTAAAAGAGCTGATAAGCCGACTTATTTATCCACAGAAATGCCCGAATGAGTTATTTTAAGGCTTTTTATAGGCTTTCTCATTGAGGTTAAAGGCGGCAAGGGGTTACCGTTTACTTCTAAATAAACCGCTGAACCATCGCTTATTTTATACTCTATTTCTTTTGTGCCTTTCCACATCTCTACGGTCCCTTTATTTAAAATGCCTTCAAAAAGCAGTTTACCGTCAACTTTTACTCTTACAAAACAATCTCTTTTAACTTTCAACGACGTATCTATTATCCCGGCCAAACTCTTATCTTTTTTCCGGGAAGAAACTTTCTCTCCTTCCTGCGAAGAATCAGAAGCAACTGCCTTCTCCTTCTGGGCACGTCCTCCTTTAAAAATCTTTCCAACAATGAACTTGCTAAAGCCAAATAAACTAACTAAAACAACTGCACCTATAACAAAAACAGGTATATTTTTCTTAAGTCCGAGAGGAATTTTTTCTCTTGCCATATCTATATATTTTCTGCCTCCTGCTCGCTTTGACGCAGAGACAGACGATTGACTAGCTATCTCAATAGGCACAGATGAAGACCCTGCAGATTGAGGACTCTTTCTTCCTAAAACATTAGTTTTACTAAATGTCTGACCCTTAGGAACCGTATTCGTAGCAGCACTATTTAAAGATGAAATCTCATCAAATATCCCTGCGCCAAGTTCAACCCCCAGAAAAGAAGCATAAATCTTTATAAACCCTCTGAAATAAGTAGCGTTTATATTAGTTAAATTGCCGTCTTCAATGTCTCGTATTACTGATGGGCACAATTTTGTCTTCTCAACCACGTCCTCAATAGAAAGCCCTAACTTCTTCCTTTTCTCCGCTAAGTTATAACATAATTCTTTAATCATAACGCATCCCTCTCTGCTAAAAATTCTTCTGGATCAACTAAAATTTCCCGCGCTTTGCTCCCGCAAAACGGACCAACTATTCCAGAAGCCTCCATTAAATCAAGCAGGCGCGCTGCCCGCGTATAGCCTACCCGTAACCTTCTCTGTAAAATTGAAGCTGATGCCTGCCTTGCCTCAAGAACCGTCTTAATTGCCTCATCAAAAAGTTCATCCTGCCGGACTCCTAACTTTTGTTTCTTTTCTCCTTCAATAATTGACTCCTCATAAACAGGCCCGCCTTGTGCTCTCACAAAATCCGTAAGGTTTCCAATATCTTCATCGTCAATAAAGGCGCCTTGAGCCCGAATCAATTTTACTGCCCCCGGCTTTAAAAACAACAAATCCCCTCTGCCAAGAAGCTTATCAGCGCCCATAGCATCTAATACTGTGCGGGAGTCTACTTTTGAAGATACTTTAAACGAAATCCTGGCAGGAAAGTTTGCTTTAATTACACCGGTAATAACATCAACCGACGGCCGCTGCGTAGCCAGAATCAAATGAATTCCTACTGCCCTTGATAACTGGGCAAGCCTCTGGATAGAAGTTTCAATACTTTCCCTGGCTACAATCATAAGGTCGGCCAACTCATCTACTATAATTATAATGTAGGGCATTTTCTCGCTACCTTTAACATTATTATAAATATCTATGTTTCTGGCTCCGGCATCTGCTAACAAGCGGTAGCGTTTCTCCATTTCCTCTACTGCCCAATTAAGAGCAACAAATGTTTTCCTTGCCTCTGAAATAATAGGATGAATCAGGTGAGGTATACCGCCAAAAGAAGCCAGTTCCACCATTTTAGGGTCAATAAGAATAAATTTTACTTCATCGGGTTTAGCTTTAAAAAGGATGGAAGAAATCAAAGAATTAACACAAACGGTTTTGCCTGAACCGGTAGCTCCGGCAATTAAAAGATGCGGCATCTCGTTAAGGTCAGCAACTACAGGGTTTCCTGAAACGTCTTTCCCGATAACTAAACTTAACTTTGAATCTAAATTAATAAACGCCGGTTCCTCTAACACCTCTCTTAAAGAAACCAAATTTTTCTTCTCATTAGGGATTTCAACTCCCACCGTTCCCCTGCCCGGGATAGGCGCAACAATTCTTACTGACGAGGATTTCATTGATAAAGCGATATCATCGGCTAACGTTGAAATCTTCTGGATTTTTACTCCTGCCTGCGGCTGTAATTCATACATTGTAACAACCGGCCCTTTCTGAACGCTTACAACTTTGGCTTCAACGCCAAACTCAGTAAGTGTTTCCTCTAAATTCCTGATATTAATCTTTATATCTTCTTTTATCTCCTGGGAATCAGCAAACCTTGGCACTTTTAAAATCTCTACAGAAGGTAGGTGGTAGGTTGTTGAATCAAACTGTTTGCGGGGCTGGCTTTCTAAAGCTGCTAATTTCTTTTTGGCTTCTTCCTTATTGACCTGTTTACCCTGGGTAACGGTTTCGGGAACCTCAACACCAATATTCTTATCAACTTTTGGAGTATATATCTTTATCTGCGGCTTTGTTTTCTTGTCAACTTCCTTGTGCCTGGCAGCAAACATTTTCCTGGGTTTTAAAGGCTTGGTGCTGACAGATTTAGAAGATGAGGCTTTCTTCTCCCAAATTCTCTGCCAGGTTGTTTTTAAGAAATACGCCAACTTAACTGCTAAAAACTTAACTGCTAAAAAAACATCAACAAAAAAATAACCGAAAAGCAACAATGCGTTCACCGTAAGAAGCAGAAAAAGGGTGATAAAAGTGCCGTGGATGCCTAAATATCTCTGGAAGAATCCTGTAAGAAAAAAACCCACCATACCTGACGATTTAAATAATGCCGCATCTTGTTGTGAAAAAAGGCCTAAAAAAGAAGAAAGGAAAACAAGAAAAAAACAGAAAGAAACAGCGTTAATAACTTTATTCCTGCCTAACCCAAAAAACCGTAAAATTTTTAACCTGTCCCAGCCCAAGAAAAAAAGATAAAAAGGGAAAAAGTAAGCTGCGTAGCCGAAAGCAAAAAAGAAAAAATAGGCAAAATAGGCGCCGGTGATACCAATTAAGTTACTAATTCTTGCCGAGGAAGGAGAACTTAAAAAAGGGATATCTTGAGGAGAAAATGATATTAAACTTAGAAAAATTAGGGCGGATAAAAAGAAAAAAACAATGCTCTTCAAAAAAGAAGAGAGATTTTTCATTATGCCTGTTTTATACTAAGGTTGATCCTTCCCTGAGGATCAATACCAATAACCTTTACTTTTACGATATCTCCTTCCTTCAAAACTTCACTTACGTCTTTTACGTACTTATCGGAAATCTCAGAAATACGAACCAGTCCGCTTTTGCCCG
>CP070797.1:750591-763565 GCA_020343495.1 Candidatus Omnitrophota bacterium
ACTGACAACGATAAAGCGAATATAAATATAAAAAACACTATATACTTCATTCTCCCCTCCTTTTAAAAATGATTTTTCCTACAATATCACTCTTGTCTACCAACCCAAACCTCGTACTGTCTGCGGACCCGGATACTTGATTGCCTAAAATCAAATAAGTATCTTTTCTTAGTTTAGGGTAAGTCTTAACATAAAGCTGCAGCGTTTTACTGTTATATTCGGGAATCTGATATAACTGATCTTCAGAATTCCTTAAAGATTCTCCATTAACAATAATCTGGTAACGATTACCTGCCTTATTTTTTTTCAAATACCACTCATCCCCGGGAACAGCTTTAACAATTTTAATAACCGGCGCATCATTGCCAGCATATCTATAAGCAATGACATCTTCTCTTTCAACAGAATTACACTTATAATACCCCTGTAACAGCTTAACTCTCTGTCCATTGTAAATCATAGAAGACAAAGAATCTCCACGAACAAACACATCTTCACTTTTAATAATGCAATCGGTAATATTATCCTTTAACTCTTGTGTTGTACTTTTGAATTGAACAACTCCAATAAAAATCAAAAATAAACTTAATTTTAAAAAGCGTTCCATTTTTTAAACGCTATCCAATAAACCATATTACTTATTTACAACAGGGTATCTTTAAAGCCGTATCACATTTCTGCATATCCATGCGCCCATTTTGAAATGTCGGACCTTCTCTTAACTCTTCGTTTTTCGTCCATCCGCCACATGAACAATTACTAGGAACATTCGTACAAGTAACACGCAGATCTTTTGTCATACACCTAAGACCGTAACTATCTCCAGCATATACTGGAATCATCCCATCAATTACCCACAAAACACCTCCCAATAATCTCCCTATTTTTATAATATCATCGTATGTACACGGATGCGAATCAGGATAATCGCTATGACATTTATCACACATTCCTTTAATTCCGCCCATATCTCCATCATAAGAAGCGCTAGTAACCCCTACAAAAGTAACGCCACTAGCAGCATCTACATACCCTTTAGTGGCAACATCATTATTATCTGTAGGTTCAGCTACGTTAGTAATTCTATGAGTAGCAGTTGCTCCGGAAAGTTTAACGTTTCCATTGACTTCAAGTGTTTCATCTGGCCCCGTCGTCCCAATGCCGACGTTGCCGGCGCTCGGCTGCAATGCCAAAGGATTATTACCTTGAACTGTTCCTATCTGAAAAGACCCTTCCGAAGCTGTCTCGTTATATTTCCACGATACGAACCCTTTATTGAAAGTTGATTGGCCCATATACATCACACAATCGTTATTAGTGTTACCTATCGCAAGATCGACTAGTGTATAAACCGCACCTAAACGTATATCTTCACCAATAAGCAATTCAGTTCTGTTGGTGTCTTTTGGAAGGTTTAGAAGCGATATCGGACTCGTCGTCCCGATACCGACGTTACCGTCATTATCAACATAAACAGCATCCGCAGGAGAGCCATCCGCAGCGTCTAAAGCGTTTGGTCCAGTAAGGCGATATAACTTACTATCGTCATTCCAAAAGTAAAGCTTTGAGTTCTTGTCATCTACATAAATTTTCCCATGATTAGCACTAACACCCACCCCCCCTGTAGTATTTATCTCTTTCAAACTAATAACTCCGTCTACTGTTAAACGTTCATTGGTATTTGATGTCCCAATACCAACGTTCTTACCTGTGCCTGTAGCAAGATAGGCGTCATCTTCAATGTCCACCTTCCCCATCGTTAAAACAGTGCTTATTTCAAGACTTTCCTGGGCAAAAACTGACAACGATAAAGCGAATATAAATATAAAAAACACTATATACTTCATTCTCCCCCCTTTTAGTTTTTATATCTATTCTCTTACTATTATACCAAAATCTTTATTTATAAAAATACTATAATCAAATTTTATAAAGTTTATTAGCTACCTTTACATAATCTTCTAAAGAAAGATTTTCAGGGCGCACGTCCGTAGATAAATTTAACGACGAAAGTATCTCAATTAATTTATCTTTAGGGAACGGCAATGAATTTATAATCTTTTTCCTGCGCTTTGAAAAAGCTGCTTTTATAACTTTAAACAAAAAACCAGCGTTATCTATTTTATAAGGTATTTCAGAATAAAACTCCATCCTCATAAAAGAAGAGTCAACTTCCGGCACAGGCACAAACGCTTTATTAGGGATATCAAATAATTTCTCTACTTTTGCATAAAACTGAACGTAACAGCTTAAAAAACCATAAGCTTTCATTGAAGGACGGGCTTCTAATTTAGAGACAAACTCTTTCTGAAAGGTAAGGTAGGCGCAGTCAATATGCTCTCTGTTAGTTATCAAGTACCTGATAAGCTCATTGCTTATCTGATAAGGGATGTTGCCGAAAATGATAAGTTTTTTATCTATCCGGGTGAGAGGAAATTTCAGAATATCCTGATGAATGATTTTAACGCCTGAAGAACCTTTAAACTTCTCTTCCAAAAGGTTGCAAAAGCGCAAATCAAGCTCTACACAATAAAGAAACTTTACTCTCGGAGCAAGCAGCTCGCTTATTCTGCCGTCTCCTGAGCCTATTTCTAAGACTTCTTTACCGTCAATATCAAGAGCATTTACTATTTTCTTGATATAATTAGTATCTTTTAAGAAAACCTGGCCGAAAGATTTGGAAAGCCTCATATCTCTAAGTATAGAGTTTCAATATAGTATTTTTTCACTCCATCATGATTTTCCCCTTCGGGTCGTTCAAAAACCCTATATTGAAATTTCTATCGCTAACTTTACGGCAGCAACCATTGACGTAGCAAACGCCCTTTTACCTTCTTTGATTAAATCATATGCCACCCCGTGAACAGGCGAAGTCCGTATTATCGGCAGGCCTAATGTGAGGTTAACGCCTTCTTTAAAAGAAATCAGTTTAAAAGGAACCATTGCCTGGTCATGATAAGCGCAAATTACGCAATCAAACTTTTTTAAATTCTCCTGCGTAAAAATAGTATCGCCAGGGTAAGGCCCGTAGGTTTTAGCTTTAAACATCTGCAGGCCGGCAGCAATTTCTTTCTCTTCCTTATCTAAAAAAGTATTCACCCCGGCATGAGGGTTAACAGAAGCAACGGCTATTTTGGGTTTTTTAATTTTAAACTTATCTCTTAACGAAGCATAAACTAAAGAAACCACCTTAATGAAATCTTTTTTCTTAATAACCGAAGAAACCTCTCTCAAAGGGATGTGGCGGCTGAAAGGAACTACTTTTATCTTCTCAGATGCCATCATCATAGCGTAGTTTTTAACTTTAAAATAATCCGCCAGGTATTCTGTATGGCCGCAAAATTGCGGGAGCAGGAGTTTAACTGCTTCCTTTGATAAGGGCGCGGTAACCAAGCGCTTTATTCTCTTCTTCTTTAGCAACCGCACTCCTCTATCAAGGTAATTTAAGCTTGCCTGGCCCCCTAATTTTGATATCCTTGCCTTCCTTAACTTATCAATTCCCCAAGTATTAACGTCTATTAAATTAATCCTTCTCTTGATTCTGGCGTAACCGGGGATTTTCTCCAAGACCTTGCTGTCACCTACGACAAAAAAATCAACCTTTTCTTTTCTTAAAACGTTTACTGCTTCTACGCTAATAAAGGGACCGCAGCCTGCCGGGTCTCCCGTAGTAATAACTACTTTCTTCATATATATCTAAGGATAAATCTTTACCATTGCTTTCTCTCTTAGCTCCTTCATCCACTCCAAAAAATTCTCCTTAACCTTCTTATCCAAAATACGAGCGTAAATTTTCTCCTTCACTTCCTCTAAAGGAACTGAGCCTGCGGGCAGCTCGCTTTCTAAAAAAACCAAATAATATAAAGAGTTAACTTCTCTAATAAAATAGTCTCCTTGCCTTATCTGCGAAAGGACACCTGAAATCTGGTCTATCAAATCCTTTTCTCTTGACTCCATTCTGACTAAAAGGTCTGCGTATTTTTGGCGCGCTTTCTCTATACCTTCTCTATCAATGAGGTGGCCGATTTCTTTAATGAAATCGTAATCCTTAAATTTTGCTATCCATATAGCATAACGCGCCGGTAAGGAAAACTCTTCTATGTGCTCTTTATAATACTGGCTTATTTCCTTAGGGGCAACGCGCGCTTTTGATTTCACGTATTTATCTATCATCTGGCGCAAAAGGTATTGTTCTTTAATCTTTTCTTTCAAGGAAGTAATGTTTAACCCTTTCTCAATTAAAGACTCCTCAAACTCTTCCATTGAAGAGTATGCCGAGACTATTTGATTAAACTTCTCTTCTATCATAGCAGAAGGAACTTCCATCTTATCTTTCTTGGCTTTATCTAAAATGAGCTTATCTACAATCATCCTCCCCAGAGCTTCCTTTCTACAATTCTCATCGTCGGAAGAGAAATTAGTTTCTCCTCCCGATAGCCGGTAGGAAAGAGTCTCTAAATACTCACTGAAATCCTTTGAGGTTATTATTTCGTTATTCACTCTTGCAAGAACCCTGCTTACCGGCTGTGCCCAGACGCAGGTGTCCCCGTCAATAAGAAAAACCGATACAAGAAAAATTATTAATATGTTAATATACCTAGCCATAGAAAACCCCCCTTCTTTATTACTGTCTATCAACCATTGCTATTCTATCCTAAAAGCCTGCTTTAAGTATTCTATCTCTTTCTTCATAAGACGGCAATATAAATCGAACCCCACCATCCAGACAAACCCGTGCTGCTCTTTTCCTAAAATATTACCCGCTCCTCTTAACTCTAAATCGTTCATGGCAACATCAAACCCCGCGCCTAAATGAGAAAATTCCTCAATCATCGCAAGCCTTTTTCTTGCTTGCGAGGAAATCTTCTCTCTTGCCGGCACAACTAAATAAGCATACGCCTGAACATTAAGCCTGCCCACTCTTCCCCTTAGCTGATGCAGGTCTGCCAAGCCGAAGGTGTGAGCGTCGTTAATAATAATGGTATTGGCAGAAGGTATGTCAATTCCTGATTCAACAATTGCCGTTGACAACAAAACGTCCAACCTCTTCTCAATAAAATCAAGCATGACTTTCTCTATTGTATTGCTGGATAACCTTCCGTGAACAACGGCGATTCTCACCCCCTGCCCCAGCTCTTTCCTTAAGATGCGCTCTATTCTGTCTATGCTCTCAATACGGTTATGAACAAAAAAAACCTGTCCCCCTCTGTCTATTTCTTTCAAAACTGCTTCTTTTAAAAATTGAGGGTTGAACTCAACTACCTTAGTTTTTACTGCTATCCTCTGGGCCGGCGGGGTTTTTATTAAAGATATATTCTTAATACCTACCAAACTCATATAAAGAGTCCGGGGAATAGGGGTTGCCGTTAAAGTTAAAACCTCAATACCTACTTTTAAATTTTTTATCCGCTCTTTATGCTCAACTCCGAACTTATGCTCCTCATCAATAATAAGCAGTCCTAAATCTTTAAAGGAAACGTCGCCCGATAAAAGCCTGTGCGTTCCCACAATAATATCAATTTTTCCTTCTTTTAGATTTTTCAAAATATGCGCGCCCTCGGCAGGGGTTCTAAAACGGGACAACATCTCTACGTAAAAAGGGAAGTTTTTTAATCTTTTAAACAGATTAGTATAATGCTGGTAAGCAAGAATAGTCGTGGGCACTAAAAAGGCAACTTGTTTACTGTCCATAACAGCCTTAAAAGATGCCCGCATGGCAACTTCGGTCTTACCGTAGCCAACGTCACCGCAAACAATCCTGTCCATACAAACAGGCTGCTCCATATCTGCCTTTGCCTGTAAGGTTGCTTTAAGCTGGTCTTCGGTCTCAGTGTAAGGAAAATCAGCCTCAAACTTTCTTTGCCAGTCGCTGTCAGGAGAAAACGCCGTTCCTTCAATTATTTTTCTCTGGGCTTGCATTCTTAAAAGCTGTAACGCTAACTTTTTTATTCCGTTCTCAACCTTAGCTTTAATTCTTGCCCATTCCTTGGTTCCCAGCCGCGTCAGCCGGGGCGGTTTGGCAGAAAAACTGGTATATTTCTGAATGAGGTGAGCTTCTTCTTTGGAAACGTATATTTTATCTTTTCTATCATACTCTATTTCAAAATAGAAATCTTGTCTGTCCCTCACCTTTAGTTTCTTAACTCCCCCGAATCTGCCGATACCATAGCGGCTATGCACAACGTAATCGCCCTTTTTTATGCGTAAAACCGCATCAAGAGGAAAATCTTCGCTGGAATATTTCTTTACCTTTCTTGTATAAGGAATAACAATAAGAAACTCATAATCAGTTACTTTCTTATTTAAAGTCTTATCAAAACTATAAATTTTCCCGACAACTTCGTACTCCCACTCTACTCTTAAAGGAAGGCTGAAATTTACGGGAAAAACTTCTAAAGTGTCCCCCCGCACAGAGAAATCCCCCTCTTCCAGAGCCTCGCCGACGCGCTTGTATTTTAAATCTATAAGTTTACCGGCAACTTCCTCTAGAGATATTTTCTTGTGAATGTAAATTTTGAGCGTATCAAAAGTTCCCATTTTTCTTATTAATTATTCGTTTTTTTATGTACAGTTAAAAAGGGAGGAATTGGTGCCTCAGCCATTGCCAAAATTAATACAAATTATCTAACATGCAGATGGGTTTTCCTAAATAATAAGACTAAAGGAGACGCAATGTATATAGAAGAGTAAGTTCCCGCTAAAAACCCCACTAAAAGTGTGAAAGAAAAACCCCTCAAAGCCCGGCCTCCTAACCAGAACATAGCAGCAACTACCATAATTGTGGTGAATGATGTAACGATCGTGCGCGAAAGCGTGCTGTTTAAAGCTAAATTAACTATTTCTTTTAAAGACAGCTTATGAAACCGCGGAGAAATTTCCCTTATACGGTCGTAAATTACAATCGTATCATTTATCGAGTAACCGGCGATAGTTAAAAGCGCCGTTATGATTAAAAGGTTTATCTCATAGCCGAAAAAAGCAAGAAACCCTAAACTTATAACGACGTCGTGAAAAAGAGCAATAACCGCCGCCAGGGCAAAATCAAAATGCTTAAATCTTATGCCCACGTAAAAAAGTATGCCTAAAAGGGAAAGAAATACCGCCAGGTACGCTTTGCGTTTTAAAATCTTGCCAACGGCCGGGCCGACAGTGGTAACTTTTAGGTCCTGGACTTTCTCAAATTTATCTTTCAGAATCCGGCTGACTTTATCAACGATATCTGCCTTGCTCTTAATAATTACCCCGCCTTCTATGTCTTTGAACTCCTGAATGGTTACGTCGGCGTAATTGTTCTCAGCCAAAATTGTCCTCACTCCTTCAATGTCAGGGGCCGGCGTTAATTTGTACTCTAAAATCTGGCCTCCTTTAAAATCTATCCCGTAAATGTTATCTATCCTGGAATAAAATCTAACCATCCCTGCGCAAACGACAACCAAGGAAAGAATAATACAAATGTTGCGTAACTTAACGAAGTTTATGTTTGAAGAATGAAAAATCTTCAACATGGGAAATTCTTTTAGTTTAAAATCCAACAGGTAAGAAAAGATTGTCCGCCCCACAAAAACAGCCGTAAATATACTGGCAACAATACCTAAGGAAAGGGTCGTTGCAAACCCTCTTATAGGGCCGGTCCCAAAAATAAAAAGGAACACCGCAGCAATTAACGTCGTAATATTAGCGTCAAAAATAGTGCGCTTGGCCTTGTCAAAACCGTTTTTAATTGCTATGCTTAAAGGCTTTTTTGCCCTTAACTCCTCTCTTATGCGCTCAAAAATTAAAACGTTTGCGTCCACTGCCATGCCTAAAGTTAAAATCATGCCGGCAATCCCGGGCAGGGTTAACGTCCCTCTTAAAAGATGCAGTCCGGCAATAATAAAAAGTAAATCTAACACTATACAAACTACGGCAATAATTCCTCCTAAAAGATAATAAATTAACATAAAAATAACTACGGCTGCCGCACCTAACACTATGGACTTAATACCCCTCTCTATGGAATCAGACCCCAGAAGCGGGCCCACGCTCCTTTCCTCCTCAACAGATAAAGGCACGGGAAGCGCACCGGAATTTAATACTGATACCATTGCTTTAGCGTCGTCGGAAGAAAAGTTTCCCGTAATCTTTGCCTGGCCTCCCAGGATAGGCTCGCTGATACTGGGAGCGCTTATTACTTTATCGTCTAACAATATCGCTAACTGCCTGCCGACGTTATCCTGCGTTACTTTAGAAAACTTCTTTCTGCCCTCTGAACCCAACCATAAATCTACTGCCGGCAGGCCTAAAGAATCAACGCCGGTATGGCTTTCGGTTAAATCAGCGCCGGTTAACGCCGGTTGTTTATGAACCAAAATAGTTATGTCTCTAAAATCTTTTAGTTCGTAGCCTGCGGGGACGTTGCCTTCTCTGGCATCACGCAGTTTCTCCGGGCTCTCTTCCAGGAGTTTAAACTCTAACTTACCTACTTCCCTTAACTTATCAACTATCGTTCTGTCCACGACACCCGGCACCTGAACAAGAATAGAGTCTTTGCCTTGAACCTGCATTGATACCTCTTTTACGCCGTAATCATCTACTCTATTTCTTATTTTCTCAATTGTGCCGCTTATGGCAGCGCCCCTTTTATCAAAGGGAACAGAAGAAGTATCTGCTTTTAACAGCACGTACATGCCGCCCTTTAAATCCAGGCCTAAATTTACGTTCTTCTCTAAAGGAAAAACATAAAAAATACTAAAGCCTATCAAAGCTAAAATTACTATTAACCTCAATTTTAAATCGACTTTTCTAATCATACGCGCTGTTTTTTCACGTAACTGACGCAATGTTTATCAATTTCAATTTTTGCATTGTCGTCAATCCTAACCACAAACGTCTTATCTTTAATGTTAATAATTGTGCCGTGTATCCCTCCGCTGGTAACCACTTCGTCATTCTTCTTTAAATTACTGATCATTGCCTGATGTGCTTTCTGTTTTTTCATCTGAGGCCGGATGATGAGAAAATAGAATACCACAAAAATAAAAATCAACGGAACAAACTGAACCATTGCATTAGGATTGCCTTGCATTTTTATCCTCCCTTTAAAAGGTTAATATTAAATTTACTAATGGAATTTTCCTCTTATTTCTTACTTCTTGCTTCCTGCTTCTTATATCTCTTAAACAACGACGCTACGGTTTCGGTGGGTCTTGCGCCTTTCTTAACCCAGCTCTCATACCTAGCAGTTTCAAACTTTAAAAGTTTACGGCGGGGGTCATAATAACCTATTTCATCCGAAAACTGCGATTCTCTAGCTTTAGGCCGCTCCGTTACTATAATCTTAAAATGGTACCTTCCTTTAACTAACCTTCCCGGTTTTCTTAACCTAATTCTCAACATCCTATTATCCTCCTCTTCTCTCCCTTGTTTCTATTACGGTTTATACGCTAATTTTAACGCTAAAATTTGCGCTTTTGCTTTATTTACCGTTTCTTTATATTCCCTTTCAGGGACCGAACCGCTCACAATGCCGGCACCGGCCTGAATATAAGCCTTATTGTTTTTAAAGACAATAGTCCGGATTATTATACAGGTATCCAAACTTTTTGTGAAGGAAAAATATCCCACGCACCCGGCATAAATACCGCGCTTGCACGGCTCAAGTTCATTTATTATCTGCATGGCTCGCACCTTAGGCGCGCCGCTTACAGTGCCGGCAGGAAAACAACTAACCAACGAAGAAAAGATATCTTCTCCTTTCCTTAACTTTGCCCTTACTTCACTAACTATATGCATAACGTGAGAAAACCTCTCAATTGTCATAAATATGGGGATTTCCACGCTCCCCTTTCCAGCGATCCTGCCTAAATCGTTCCTGGCTAAATCCAGAAGCATAATATGCTCTGCTTTCTCTTTGGGGTCAGCCAGCAGTGATTCCTGCAACTTCTTATCTTCGGCTTCGCAGGAACCTCTTTTTCTTGTTCCGGCAATAGGCCGGGTAATTAACTGCTCCTTCTCGCAGCGCAGGAGCATCTCAGGGGAAGAGCCGGCAATCTTTACGTCTTTAAATTGTAGGAAAAACATATACGGCGAGGGGTTAAGAATCCTTAAATACCTGTAGGCAGTGAAAGGGTCTGCCTTAAAATCCACAGAAAACCTCTGGGAAAGGACAGCCTGGATGATTTCTCCTTCTTTTATATACTTCTTTGTTTTTTTAACTGCCGCGATAAAATCACCCTTTTTAAAATTAGATTTCATTTTAAGCTCGCTAGAGCGAAAATCTAATAGAGGCAACCTGTGCGGCATCACTATTTTCTTATAAATATCCTGCAAAATTGCTGACTGGCGCTGATAAACGTTCTTTAAGTCTTTGGTGTTTTTCAAATCAACAAACATAAGGATTTCTACCTGCCATGTGCGATGGTCAAAAATAATAAGGAATTTAGGCAATACAAAATAAGAATCAAACGTATCAAGAGGGTCCGCCTTACTTTTTCCCACGGGTTCATAAAACCTAACGGCATCGTAACCAAGATAACCTACAAACCCTCCAAAAAGGCGAAGGTTCTCCAGAGGCGCGGCCCTAAACCTGCCCATAATTTTTTTTAGCTCATATAAAGGGTCTTTGCCGGTCTCAAAAACTCTCTCTCTTACGCCGTCTTTAACATAAATCTTTTTATCTTTACTCTTAAAAGTGCAAAGCGGCATAAACCCGAGGAAAGAAAAACGGCATACCTTCTCCTGGCCCTCCACTGATTCAAGGAGAAAACTTTCGGCCTTGATATCTTTCATTAATCCATAATAAATAGACAGAGGGGTAAGCCAATCAGAAAAAAACTTATAGGAAAAAACTATTAAGTTATGTTTCTTTGACAGTTTCAAGAAGTCTTTTAACGACGGGTTAATATTCATGCCTTTTTTATATTATCTTCCTGTAAAAACAGCTCCATTCTCCCGTATGGCATGCTACGCCTTTCTGTTCTACTTTTATAAGTAAAGCGTCTTTATCGCAATCATAATAAATACTTTTAATCTTCTGAATATGGCCGCTAGTTTCACCTTTGCGCCATAACACTTTGCGCGACCGGGAATAAAAACAGGTTCTTTTCTCCTGCAGGGTAGCTTTCAGGGCCTCTTTATTCATATAGGCAACCATCAACACATCGCCGCTTTTTACATCCTGAATAATTGCCGGAATAAGCCCTTTATCGTCAAACTTTAATTGTGGCAGCTTGATTTTTTTCTTAGCCTTTGGTCTCTTCATAGCCTTATCTCTACTCCTCTCTTAGATAAATACTCTTTTATCTGGCTTATACGAAACTGCCGATAATGAAATATAGACGCTGCTAATGCCGCCGTAGCGCGGCTTTTTTTGAAAACTTCATAAAAATGACCGGGGCTGCCTGCTCCCCCTGAAGCAATTACGGGAATCTTTACTGCCGCCGCAACTTCTACGGTTAACGCCAAATCATAACCGTCTTTAGTCCCGTCATAATCCATGCTGGTAAGAAGAATTTCTCCCGCGCCTAACCGCTCTACCTGTTTAGCCCACTTAACTGCATCTAAACCTGTTGGCGTTCTCCCTCCATTGATATAAACTTCCCACTTTTTTCGTCCCTCGTAACGCTTAGCGTCTATGGCAACGACAATACACTGGCTGCCAAAAACCTTTGCCCCTTCTTTTATAATCTTAGGCGTCTTTACCGCCGCGGTATTTAAAGAAACTTTATCTGCTCCTGCTAACAGAATCCGGCGTATATCCGCTAATCCTTTTATGCCGCCGCCCACGGTAAAAGGCATGAACACAACTTCAGCAACTTTTTTAACCAAATCCAGGGTTGTTGACCGCTGCTGAAAACTTGCCGTGATATCTAAAAAAACCAGTTCATCCGCCCCTTCTTTTTCATAAAACTGGGCATTCTTCACCGGGTCTCCGGCATCTCTCAAATTAACAAAATTCACTCCTTTTACGACTCTGCCCTTATTTATGTCTAAACAGGGAATAATTCTCTTTGCTAACATGAGTTAAAATTATACCATACCGCCTCAAAAAACCAACATAAATTACTCAAAAAAAGTTGTATAAAGAATGCTCTATTAAAAGTTTAACTGCCAGGTCGGGTGTTTCTTTCACAACAAAAAGAGCCTTAAAATTCTGGTAATCAAAGAAACCTGCCGCAGATATTCCTAAAATAATTGCTGCTGCCCCTAAATAAAAAAGAGGTGCTCTTACCCTGCCTTTAAGAAACCTCACGATATAATAACTGCCTGTTCCTGCCATCAGATAAAAAGGGATAAAAACAACGCTGAAAAACCTTAAATTCCTCAAGTTTTGAGGGAACAGCGATATCACCGTAAACGATAGCGTAAAAAAAATAATTCCCAGAATAACCCTTCGCCTTCCCAGGAAAGCATTCTCTCCTTTTCCCGGCAGAATTATACCAATAATCCCGACTAAACTTAAAATTGCTGCAACCGGCGATAAGAAGAAAAACCCCTGTAGAATCCGAAACCACGGCCCGCTGTTATATATTAACGCATATTCACTCCTGGTTAAAGACCCTATGTTATGTCTAATAGCGTCTGTTACATTAAGAAACCCTCCGCAAGCCTTAGATATTAAAAAAATGCTTATGCCGATTGAACACAAACTAAAAATTATCACAAATAAGCTCCTGCCTAAAGATTTCTCTTTAACAAAAGTTACCCATAATACCCAGATAATACACAATCCGTAAATAATAATGCCTGTTTCTTTAATTAACACGCAAAAACTTCCTAATACCCCTAAAAGTATGAACCAGCTCACACGCCGCCTCTTATAAGATATTTCAGCGCAAACATAAACCAGCAGTAAGGCGACTAAAGCTAAAACTCCGTCCTGCCACGCTCTTTGCGCAATAGCTAAATCCATAGGAGAGACACTCATCCACCCAAAAGCCACTAACGTCACCCAGCGATTAAAGAAGCGCAAACCTATCAAGACCAATAACAATAAA
>CP070797.1:763665-776514 GCA_020343495.1 Candidatus Omnitrophota bacterium
TAGAGGTAGATATGAGTAAAGATTACGTAAATCTTCTCAAAAATAAGATGGATAATGAGCAGTTAGATAAGCTGCAGGCTTTAGATAACCCTTACATAATGGAGTTTGTAAACAGCTACGTTGCGCTTTGTAACCCTGATTCGGTTTTCCTGCGGACAGATTCTTCCCAAGACATAGGTTATATAAGGAATAAAGCTTTAGAGCTGGCAGAGGAAGCAAAATTAGCTACAGCAGGCCATACTGTACATTTTGACGGTTATTTTGATCAGGCGCGCGATAAGAAGAATACTAAATACTTGCTAAAAACAGGGCAGGATTTAGGTAAATATATAAACAGTATAGATAGAAATGACGGGTTAGCAGAGATAAGAGGGTACTTAAAAGACATAATGAAAGGTAAGCAGATGTATGTGTGTTTCTTCTGTTTAGGCCCTCTGGACTCGGAGTTTTCTATTTTAGCGGTTCAAATAACCGATTCTGCCTATGTAGCCCACTCGGAAGATATTTTGTACCGGCCGGGGTATGATCAGGTTAAGAAAAACAAGGGGACTAAAGATTTTTTTAAGTTTGTTCACAGCGCAGGAGAATTAGCCGGCAACGTGAGTAAAAACATTGATAAAAGAAGGGTATACATTGATTTAGAAGATAAAAAAGTATATAGCGTAAACACGCAGTACGCCGGCAACACCGTGGGGCTTAAAAAACTTTCTTTAAGGCTTGCTATTAACAAAGCCTGTTCGCAAGGCTGGTTGGCAGAACATATGTTTGTAATGGGAGTTGATAACGGCCACGGTGAGCAGGCATATTTCTGCGGTGCCTACCCTAGTATGTGCGGTAAAACCTCAACCGCTATGTTAGAAGGAGAAACCATCATTGGCGATGACATAGCTTATTTAAGGAAAAGAGACGGTAAAGTGTTTGCCGTGAACGTGGAAAGAGGGATATTTGGAATCATAAAAGACGTTAATTCTAAAGACGACGCAATACTGTTTAACGCCCTTAGCAGCAAAGGCGAAGTTATTTTTTCTAATGTTCTGGTTGATGAGGCTAATCTTCCTTACTGGAGTGGTAAAGACTCAAATCCCCCCCGCAAGGGAGTTAATTACTGCGGCCAGTGGGTACCGGGTAAGACTGAGGAGAACGGCACAGAAATTACGCCTTCTCATAAGAACGCCCGTTACACGATAAGATTAAAAGCGTTAGAGAATGTAGACCCTAACTTAGAGAACCCCGGGGGAGTTGAAGTTAAAGGCTTAATTTACGGGGGCAGGGATTCTGATACGTCTGTTCCTTTAGAGGAGGCATTTTCTTGGCAGCAGGGAATAATTACTAAAGCAGCAAGCTTAGAGTCGGAAACTACGGCTGCCACGTTAGGCAAGGAGGGAGTGAGAGTGTTTAACCCGATGTCTAACATTGACTTTTTGTCTGTCCCAATAGCTAAATATATAGAAATGAATTTAAACTTTGCTAAAGGATTAAATCAGTCCCCGGCAATTTTTTCCGTAAATTATTTCTTAAGAGGCAAAGACGGCAAATTCTTAAACGCTATGCAGGATAAACGGATATGGCTTAAATGGATCAGGTTAAGAGTGGATAATGAAGTGGCTGCTTTAAAAACAGCTACGGGCTTCATCCCAAAATACGATGATTTAGGAAGGTTGTTTAAAGAGATTTTAGGTAAGAATTATAGTAAAGAAGATTATACGAGGCAGTTTACTTTAAGGATACCGCAGAATTTAGCAAAAATTGAGCGGATAAGAAATATTTATAAGAACTCAAAAGATATCGGGCAAATTTTATTTAAGGAGTTAGACGCCCAGGAAGCAAGGTTAAAAGAGTATCAGAGGAAATTCGGAGATTATGTGTCTGCGTTTATGTTAGGAGAATAAGATAGTATGATTAACAAAACAGATTTAAGAGGGGTAAAGTTATTTAAGAAAGGAAAAGTGCGGGACGTTTACCAGTTAGACGATAAACTCTTAATTGTCGCAACTGACAGGATTTCTTGTTTTGACGTGGTGCTGGGCACACCTATCCCTGATAAGGGCAAGATTTTAACTAAGATTTCTTTATTCTGGTTTTCGTTTTTAAAGGAAGTAGTAGAGAATCATCTTGTTTCCGCAGATATCGGCGGTTTACCATCTTGCCTTCATAAGTATGAAGGCATTTTAAGGGACCGGTTTATGATTGTCAAGAAGTGTGAGGTTGTTCCTTTTGAATGTGTAGTGAGAGGCTATATTTCCGGCTCCGGCTGGAAAGAATATAAAACAGGAAACAGCATCTGCGGCCAGAGGCTGCCGCCGGGTTTGAGAGAGTCACAAAAGTTAGAGCAGCCTTTATTTACGCCGGCTACCAAAGCCGAAGCCGGCCACGATGAGAACGTAAGTTTCCAATA
This sequence comes from Candidatus Omnitrophota bacterium, assembly GCA_020343495.1. Lineage (GTDB taxonomy): Bacteria > Omnitrophota > Gorgyraeia > Duberdicusellales > 4484-171 > JAHISK01. The sequence goes on from CP070797.1 coordinate 766,061, forward strand.
TATGAAAGATAAAATTGGCGCTGAGTTGGCAGATAAAATTAAAAATATAAGCTTTGCTATTTATGAAAAAGCTGCCCTCTACGCTCAAGGCAAAGGCATAATTATTGCCGACACAAAGTTTGAGTTCGGCATATATAACGGTAAAGTTATTTTAGTTGACGAAGTTTTAACCCCGGATTCTTCCCGGTTCTGGCCTAAAGATGATTTTGCAGTCGGCCGGCCGCAGGCTAGTTTTGATAAACAGTTTGTGCGGGATTATTTAGAGAGCACGGGTTGGAATAAACAGCCGCCGGCACCATCGCTGCCGTCTGAAATTGTAGATAAGACTAAAGAAAAATATAGAGAAGTATTAAGGCTCTTAGCAGGCCAAAATCTATAAATTTGGGTTAATAGTATTGACATTTGCCATTTTCAAAGACAAGTTAAGGTGGTAAAATAGCTATAGCGATGAATATAGTAGTTTGTATAAAACAAGTTCCTGATACAACAGACGTAAAGATTGACTCTGAAACTAATACGCTTATTCGGGAAGGGGTTGAGGCTGTTATCAATCCTTTTGATATGTACGCCATTGAGGAAGGCGTAAGGATAAGAGAGCGGTTCGGAGGTAAAGTTACTGCCATTACAATGGGGCCTCCTCAGGCGCAGGACGTTTTAAAAGAAGCTATTTCAATGGGCGTAGATGAAGGGATTCATCTTTGCGATAAAGTTTTTGCCGGCTCTGACACCTGGTCAACGAGCCTTATTTTAGCAAAAGCCCTTGAGAAAATTTGCGATTCTTCCACCAGCGCCACTGATTTGGTAATTTGCGGGAAACAAGCTTCTGACGGAGACACTGCTCAAGTCGGCCCGGGCATAGCCAGCCACCTTAATTTACCTCAAGCCACCTATGTCAGAAGAATAGATACAGTGCATATGGATACTTGCCCCAGAATAATAGTTGTTGAGAGGCTCCTAGAGGAAGGCTATGAGTTGTTAGAGTTGCAGTTGCCAGCGCTTATTACCGTGGTAAAAGAGATAAACGAACCGCGCCTGCCTTCTTTAAGAGGCAAGATGCGTGCACGCACAGCAAAGATTCCCGTTTGGACAAACAGCGATTTAGGTATAGACGAAGACCAGATTGGGCTTGGGGGTTCTCCCACTCAAGTGGTAAAGATTTTTACCCCTCCGCAAAAGGGAGGAGGCCAAATTTTTAAAGGCGACCCCGAAGAAGTAGTAAGCCGGCTCGTTGAAGAGATAAAAGATTTATTTTAAAACCGAAGATAATGAGTAGCATAAAAATAATAAATGAGAAATGTACCGGATGCGGGTTATGTTTGGGGGTTTGCCCTCCCGGCGCTATAACTTTAGCTGATAGAAAGGCAGTTATTGATTTAGATAAGTGCACTCTTTGCGGGGTATGTATCGGCAGTTGTAAGTTCAACGCAATAAAGATCTTACGCCAGGCCATTATAAAAGAGGATTTATCAGGTTATAAAGGAGTGTGGGTGTTTGCTGAACAGAGGCAAGGCGTTATAGCTGGGGTTGTTTTTGAACTGTTAACTAAAGCAAAACAGTTAGCCGATAGTTTAGGCACTTACGTGGGCGCGGTTTTGTTAGGCAGTAAAATAGAAGATAAAGCAGACCAGTTAATCCACCGCGGCGCTGATAAAGTCTTTGTTGTGGACTGCGCTGTTTTAGAAAACTATATTGCTGAAAATTATACTCTTGCCATAGTTGGCCTTGTGAATAAGTATAAGCCGCAGATTATTTTAGCAGGAGCAACTACTACCGGCAGGAGCCTGGTTTCCCGGATAGCAGTAAACCTTTACACAGGACTGACGGCAGATTGCACCGGCCTTGATATAGATAAAGATAGAAAGATTTTAGTTCAGACGCGGCCTGCTTTTGGCGGCAACATTATGGCGCAGATTATAAGCCCGAATTTCCGGCCGCAGATGGCAACTGTGCGGCACAAAGTAATGCCGGAAGCAGAAGAGGACCTCTCTCGCAGTGGCGAAATCATTAAAGAACTTTTTGATGAGAATAAACAGGATAAGCGCCTTAAATTTTTAGATTTCGTGAAAGAAGCTATCTCCACCGTCAACTTAGCCGAAGCAGACATTATTGTGTCCGGCGGCAGAGGGTTGCAGGCGGCAGAGAATTTTAAGCTTGTAGAAGATTTAGCTCAAGTTTTAGGTGCGGCAGTTGGGTCTTCCCGCGCCTGCGTTGACAGCGGCTGGATTCCTTATTCTCATCAGGTAGGCCAGACAGGAAGGACGGTCTGCCCCAAAGTTTATATTGCTTGCGGTATATCGGGCCAGATTCAGCATTTAGTCGGCATGCAGTCATCAAAAGTTATTATTGCTATAAATAAAGATCCCGACGCCCCGATATTTAGAATTGCCAACTACGGTATTGTCGGGGACGTCTTTAAAGTGCTTCCTCTTTTAACTAAGAAATTAAAAGAAGCATTACGGTCGCGCAATACAGCGAACGTTTAATAAGGGGCGAGACATTTTTATAGATAGGGAAAATAAACCGTTTTAATTTTATGTATTTGAAAGAACTGGAAATTTTTGGTTTTAAATCCTTCCCTGAGAAAACCACCCTTAAATTTGAACCCGGCGTAATTGTTGTTGTCGGTCCCAACGGTTGCGGCAAAAGCAACGTTTTTGATTCCATAAAATGGGCGTTAGGAGAACAGAGCCCTAAGTCGCTGCGCGGCTCAAAAATGGAAGACGTGATTTTTAACGGCACGGAAAACCACCTTCCTTTAAACTATACTGAAGTTGCCCTTACGTTTTCTAATGAAGATAGATACCTTCCCATAGATTACAAGGAAGTTTCCGTTTCGCGGAAACTCTACCGTTCCGGCGAGAGCAATTATTTTATTAACAAAAACGTTGTCAGGTTAAAAGACGTTCAGAGCTTGTTTATGGGGACCGGAATTGGAGAGTCAACTTATTCTTTTATAGAACAGGGAAAAATTGAGATATTCTTAAGTTATAAGCCGGAAGACAAACGCCTTATCTTTGACGAAGCCAGCGGTATTATAATGTATAAGGAGAGAAAGAAAGAGGCGCTGCGGCGACTGAAAGACACCGACGATAATTTGCTGCGTTTGGAGGATATACTTTCTGAAGTGCGCCGCCAAATACGCTATTTAGAAAGACAGGTGAATAAAGCAAAAAGATATAAGGAAATAAAAGAGAAACTCTTAGGCGTTGAGAAAAAAATAGCGGCGTTGAAGTTTTGGAGCCTGGAAGATAAGAACAATAATTTTGCGCAGGAGTTAAAAACTCTTTCTGAAAATGAAGAGAATAAAAATAAAGAATTAACCGAAGTTAAAGAGAAATGCGAACAGTTAAACGCAGATGTCCGCCAGTTAAGGAAAGATTTATCTACGGCTAGCTCTGCGGTGGTTTCCCTTAATGCCCAGGCCGAGACGTCTCTTAAACACATAGCGGTTTATGAGCAGAGAGTAAAAGAACTCAGCGAGCGCAACCAGGACCTTAATCAGAGAAGAGCTAGCTGCGATGAGAGATTGACTTTAGCCCAAAGGCGCCTTTCCCAGGAACAGAAGCGGCTCATAGATATAGAGGAGGTTTTAGGTAGCGCTGACGGCCAGATTAAAGAGCTGCAGTCACAGAAAAACAGGTTAGAAAAAGATATATCCCAGGCAAAGAAGAAAATAAAAGAAGATAAAGAAAAGATTTTAGAGTTTGAGACTAAGAAAGTAAACCTCACCAACCAGCAGATAGAAATACAGACTAACCTCTTTTCCTTTATTAAGAGGAAAAAGAGGCTCTCCTTGGATAAGAGCAGGTTAGAAGAACTTCTCAGTGAGAAGAAACAGTTGCTGGAGGAAGCCCGCAAACAAGCAGAAGATATAGAAAGCAACTTAGATGCTTTAAAAAAGAAAAGGATAACGTTAGCTTTAAAAGAGAAAGAATTAGCAGCTTATAAAGAAGAATTAAAAACTAAATTGATTGAACGGGAAAAGGAGTTAATAGAGTTAAGAGCCTGCTACGAATTTTTAAAGGATTTACGGACCAAGTACGATGCCTTTTCTATAACCAAGAAGATTACGCTTGTTTTTGATGAGGAACCAATAAATATAAACAAGATGGTAATTTCATTGAAAGACGTTGAGTTTAGAAAAGTTGGCGATCTTTATAAGGCCGAGATAGAAGCAAAGGTTGTGTCTTTGCAAGAGGAGGAATTAGAGGGCAAGATTACCAATACGCAGGCAGAGATAGAAGAGATTAAGAGAATGCTTGCAGATTTAGCAGTGCAGAAGGATAAATTGTCGCAGGAAGTTTCTGTTGAAAATAAGATTATCGTTGAAGAAGAAAGAAAGCTTTCAGAGAAACTGACAGAGAAGGAGAGTTTAAATAGTGAATGGTCTAGATTGCAGGAAGAGTTAGAGTTAGTTGAAGAAGAAGTAAAGGCAACAGTTCAAGATATAGGAAATTTTGAGCAGAAACAAAAAGATACGGAAGGTGAACTGTCAGGGTTACAAGAGCAGTTAGAAGCAGCCCATTGTGATTTAGAGAAGTGCCAGGCAATTATCGGGACGTCTTCAGAGAAGTTAAGAGAGATAGATATTGAAGTAGTAAGAAAGGAGGAGCAGAAACAGTCTTTTTTTAAGGAAAAGGAAAGCCTAAATTCAAAAATCAGCCTGTTTCAGGAAGAGAAGGCAGATATTTTAAAGAACATCGCTGATATAGATAAGGAGAAACAGAACAATAGCCTGCGTATAGTGTCTTTAGAAGAAGAAATGGAGAAATTAAATAAAAAAATGGAGGAAGACCGGCGTCAAATTCAGGAATGCCAGCTTCAGAAAGAAAAGTTAGAGGAGCAGGAAGGCATCTTGCAGCAGCAAATAGAGGAAAAGGCGCAACTGGCAAATTCTTGCGAGAAACAGTTACAGGAAGCCAGGTCTTCTATTTACAACAAAAAACTGGACATGCAGAGCGTTGAGTATGAGAAAGAAAAAATCAGGGATTATCTGCGGCAAGTCTATCAGATTGAGTTTGATACGGCAGCAGTTAATGTTAAAGAAGTTGAGGAAAGTTTACAGGCTTTGGTTGAAGAGAAAGAAAACGCCCAAAAAAAGATGTCTTCTTTAGGGGAAGTTAACCTTATTGCTATTGAAGAGTTTGAAGAGCTTAAAAAAAGAGAGCAATTCCTAGATAACCAGAAACAGGATTTAATCGTTTCAAAAGATAATTTAAAAAAAGCAATCCAGAAAATCAACCGCACTACCAAGGAAATGTTTTTAGATACCTTCAACAAAGTTCAGGAAGAGTTTAAGAGGAATTTCCGGTTTTTGTTCGGCGGCGGCAGGGCGCAGTTAATTCTTCTGGATGAGGATAATATACTGGAGTCAGGCGTAGAAATTGAAGTTCAACCCCCGGGTAAAAAGCTGCAGAACGTTTCTCTCCTCTCAGGAGGCGAGAAAGCGTTAACCGCTATTTCATTAATTTTTGCTATTTTTAGAGTAAGGCCTTCTCCTATTTGTGTCCTTGATGAAATTGACGCACCCTTGGACGAAGCCAACGTGGACAGGTTTAACCAGTTATTAAAGGAGTTTTCTTCTATATCCCAGTTTATTGTTATTACCCATAATAAAAGGACAATGAGCAATGCCGACGTTTTATACGGGGTTACCATGCAGGAGAAGGGAGTATCTAAAGTCGTATCAGTTAAATTTGCCGCTAGTCAGGCCGAGGAAGAAGTTCCCGCCTAAAATTTCATAAAGAAAAGTTTATATAGCTTGAGGGATTGAATCTGCCAGAATAACCTGGTTTTTACCGTTTCTTTTTGCATAGTAGAGGGCTTGGTCAGCTTTTCTGATAAAGGTCTCTTTATCCTGGCCGTCTTGCGGGAAGGAAGAAATACCTATGCTTATGGTAAATAGCCTGTTGTCTAAAACAGGGGTTGTTTCAATACATTTTCGTATTCTTTCCCCTAAGAGGTGAGCTTCTTCTTTGCTGGTGTGGGGAAGCAGCAGAGAAAACTCTTCTCCCCCATAGCGGCAGAGCGTATCTATCTTACGGCAGGTGTCTTTGAGGATTTTACTTATCTCTTGCAGGGCGAGGTTTCCCTGGATGTGGCCGCAGGTGTCGTTGAACTTTTTAAAATTATCAAGGTCCAGCATCATTATGGAAAAGCTTTGGTTTTTAGATTTAGCCGCCTTTATAGAAGCATCTATCTGGCGTTGGAAATATCCGTAGTTCCATAATCCGGTTAAGGGATCGGTTTGCGCTTTCAGAAGAGTATCTTCAAAAGATTGAGAGTTTTTAATCGCTCCGATAGACTGCTCTATGAACATATTAAAAATTCTTACGTCTTCTTCAGCAATTGGTTTTCTTGTAACGTAGTTATCTACAATAATTAATCCGGCACTCCTTCCTTCTATCCATAGAGGTGCCAGAAGAAACTCTTCTAATTGAAGAAGGCGTACTAAAAAATCGTCTTTTAATTTTTTTGCATCATCTTTTTTAATATGAAGCGTTTCTTTTTTGCAGAGAGATTGAAAAATAAATCCGTTTTCTTTTGAGAGGGAGAAAGATAAAGACCGGATAAAATCCATAAATTTTAATTTTACTTTTCCTTCTTTTATGCGGTGGTAAGTTTTTATTAATTCATAAAGGCCTTTTTTTTCCTCTTCAATACTCTGCCAGATTTCTGTTGCTTCCTGGTTATCCATTGGCCCCACGCCCATAAACCCTTTTATCGTGTTGGTAGTATTATCCGTAAGAAAAAGCATCGCGCGGTTAAAGGAGAGGCCCTGGTGAGCCGTTAAGCCCGTAAGAATAATATAAGCGATTTCTTCCAGATGCAGGGTTGTGCGCATGGCTTTGGTGAGTTCGTAGAATATATAGAGGTGGGAACGCGCCTTTTCTAATTCTTCTTTCAGCCTCTTTATTTCGTTCTCCATAGGTAAGTTTATAGATAACATATTTATTTAAAAAAGTCAATATCCCCCTTTTCTCTTCAAATTTTTCCTTTATCTGGTAAAATAGCCCGATAACAGCGGACAGATTCAGAAAAAACTATGGGAAACGATATATTTAACCGAAAACATTACGATTTTGGCGTCGGCGCTTCTTTTATTGCCCAGGAGCCGGTCTCTCCCCGGGATAGCAGCCGCCTGCTTATCATAGACCGTAAGGATAAAACTATTGCAGAAGGCCGGTTCAGCGACATAGCGGGCTTTTTGCGGGAAGGAGACGTTTTGGTCCTAAACAATACAAAGGTAATTAAGGCACGGCTAATAGCAAAAAGAACTAGCGGAGCTAAATTTGAAGTTTTGCTTTTAAAAAAAATAGAACAGGGAATATGGGAGGTGTTAGTTAAACCCGGTAAAAGAGCAAAAATCGGTGATAATATTAGTTTTGAAGGAAAAAGGCCCGTAACAGCCACGGTTTTAAATAAGACTTCACAGGGTGGTCGGGTTCTGAAATTCACGCCAGAAGATTTTGATTCTTTTTTAGATTCATTGGGAAGGACGCCTCTGCCGCCGTACATAAAAAAAGATATTGATGACCCTGATAAATATCAAACAGTATTTGCAAAAGAAAAAGGAGCGGTTGCGGCTCCTACTGCCGGCCTGCATTTTACAAAAGAGTTGCTGGACAAAATAGAAAATAAAGGAGTAAAAGTTATATATATCACTCTTCATTGCGGGTTAGCAACTTTTAGGCCGGTAAAGACCGAAGATATCCGTAATCATAAAATAGAGCCTGAGTGGGTTCAGATTAGCCCGCAAGCCTCAAGAATTATAAACAGAGCCGGAAAAGAGCATCGCGTAATTGCCGTAGGAACAACAGTAATAAGGTCTCTGGAGAGTGCGGCGTTGCTGGATTCTGAAGGCAGAGCTTATATTAAACCTTTTTGCGCAGAAACCGGCCTTTATATTACTCCGGGATACAAATTCAGGATAGTTGACGCTGTTATTACCAATTTTCATACCCCGTATTCAACCAACCTTATCCTTACTTCTTCTTTTTGCGGTGAAACTTTACTGCAAGACGCCTATAAATATGCTATGGAGCGCAATTTTCGTTTTTACAGTTTCGGAGACGCCACCCTGATTATTTAACTTTCGTAACCTTTTGCTTTTCAGTGAGTTATGGCAGGAATTTCCTTTGTACATTGACTAAACTGCCTCTTTCTAATATAATAAGCCTTACGTCTTATGCTGTTTCTTTGATAGGGTTGTAGAGGTCGAGCTTTTTCTTAATGGTAGTAAACTCCAAAAAAAAAGAAGGAAAACTCAATAATCTAATATGAGCCGGACATTTACGTCAGAGGCAAGAAGTAAGGGGGAGATTATGAAAGAGGATTTAACTAAGAAGAGAACCTTTATTCTTTGCGGGCACGCTCAGTCAGGAAAAACTTCACTTTCGGAAGCACTCCTCTTTAAGAGTGGAGCAACTACGCGGTTAGGAAAAATAAATGACGCAACATCAGTAAGCGACTATGAAGATGACGAGAAAGAAAGAAAAAGCTCTATTAATTTGTCAGTTCTTCATGCGAAATATAAAGGCGACTTTCTGCAGTTTATTGATACGCCCGGTTATTTAGATTTTATCGGAGAGTTGATTGCTTCCAGCCGCGCCGTTGATTTTGCCGTTATTGTCGTTGATGCAACAGCAGGAGTTGAAGTAGGCACAGAGAAAGCATGGGATATTTTAAGGAAAGAAAATATTCCCTGTCTTTTTTTCATAAATAAATTGGATAAAGCAAATACAAGTTACAAAAAAGTTTTAGAAGACATAAAAAGTTTGACAAAAAAAGCGATTCCTTTTTCTGTTTTTGAAGCAGATAACGTGGCCGCTATTTTAGAAGATAAAAACAATCCCTATTACAGCAAGATTGTAGAAACAGTCGCTGAAAGTAACGATGAGCTTCTTGAGAAGTATCTGGAGAAAGGAGAGCTGCAAGAGACAGAAATGCTGCCGGCATTGAAAAATGCCATAGTTAAGTCTCAAATTTTTCCCGTATTGTGCGGGGCAGCTACTGAATGCGCGGGGATAGAAGTTCTCCTAAATTTTATTATAGAGAATATGCCCTCGGTTGCTGCTTCTCATTTTAGAAAGGCCAGTAAGGCCGGTGAGGAATTTGTTATTGAACCGAAGCAAGATGCCGCATTAGTTGCTCAGGTGATTAAGACAATTATTGACCCTTTTGTAGGGCAGTTAAGTATATTCAGGGTTTTTTCAGGAAGGTTTCCTTCTAACAGCGAGGTTTTTAACGCAACGAAGAAGAGTAAAGAAAAAATCGGGCAGGTTTATCTTTTACAGGGTAAGGGGCAGTTGCCTCAAGAGGCAATAGGTACAGGAGAGATAGGCGCAGTGGCAAAGTTAAAAGATACTTCAACCTTAGATATTTTATGTGAGGCATCAGCTAAAGACATAGAATTGGCGGCTTTAGAGTTTCCTTCGCCGGCATATTCGGCGTCAGTTAAACCAAAGACAAGGCAGGATGAGGAGAAGATTTCCACAGCCCTGTCCCGGTTGACCAGCGAGGACCCCACGATTAAAGTTTCCCGGGATGCGCAAACTAAAGAGTTAATAATTTCCGGTATGGGAGAGCTGCATCTTAATGTTATCATTGCAAGAATGAGGAAAAAATACGGGGCAGACGTTGATTTGGGAAAACCGAAAGTCCCTTACCTGGAAACAGTTACTAAATCCGTTAGGGTCCAGGGTAAACATAAAAAACAAAGCGGGGGAAGAGGCCAGTACGGCGATTGCTGGATTGAAGTTGAGCCTCTGGAAAGGGGTAAAAACTTTGAGTTTGTGAATAAAATAGTAGGGGGAGCAATCCCGCGCAATTTTATCCCCTCTGTTGAGAAAGGTATTCGTAAAGCAATGGAAACGGGAATTTTAGCAGGATACCAAGTTTCTGATATAAGAGTAACGTTATACGACGGTTCTTATCATGACGTGGATTCTTCAGACATTGCTTTTCAGATAGCAGCTTCCATGGCTTTAAAGAAAGCTTTGGAGGAAGCCGGCAGTGTGTTGCTTGAGCCGGTAATGCACGTTGAGATAGTTGTCCCCGAGGAATTTATGGGCCAAATTACCGGAGATATAAATTCTAAACGAGGAAGAGTTTTAGGTATGGAAGTGAAAGGGAAAAATGAAGTTGTAAAAGCCCTTATTCCTTTGACAGAGATGTTTAAATACGCTTCAGACCTGCGTTCTGTCACGGGAGGTAGAGGTTCATATACGATGAGTTTCTCGCATTACGATATTGTTCCTGCCCGACTCGCCCAGAGTGTTATTGATCAGGCAAAACGAAAAGAGAAAGAGGAGTGAAGCTTAATTTTAGAGCGAAAAAGTTTGAGGCTAACGTATTTATCAATTCAATTTAAATTTCATAGTATAGTTTAGAGGTGTTTTATGAAGGTTTCGACGTTTGGATTAAATATTGAGCCGGGCAAATATAAATACAAG
>CP070797.1:776614-789371 GCA_020343495.1 Candidatus Omnitrophota bacterium
ATTCTTCTTTAAGAAGTTTTGTGCAGGTTTATGATGAGCCGCCAAAGGGGCAAGGGGATTCTTCTTTAAGGGGAGTTCCTATTGCCGTAAAAGATAATATTTGTGTCAGGGGAAGAATTATTAGCTGTGCCTCAAAGATCCTCACCTCGCACCGGGCGGTTTACGATGCTACGGTAGTAAAAAAATTAAAGCAAGCCGGTTTACAGATTATCGGCACCACCAATATGGATGAGTTTGCTTTCGGGTCTTCTACGGAGAACTCCTGTTACGGGGAGACAAAGAACCCCTGGGATAAAACTAAAGTTTGCGGCGGCTCAAGCGGAGGGTCTGCGGCAGCCGTGGCAGCGCGTCTGGTTCCCTTTGCGTTGGGGTCAGACACCGGCGGCTCAATCCGCCAGCCCGCTTGTTTTTGCGGGGTTGTGGGGTTTAAACCCACTTATGGCAGAGTTTCCCGGTTCGGGTTAGTTGCTTTTGGTTCCAGTTTAGACCAGATCGGGCCCATAACAGTAGACTTCGTTGACTGCGCGCATCTTTTAAATATAATCTGCGGAGTTGACGAGGTTGATTCCACGTCAGCTCATTTAGACGTGCCTGATTTTACCAAAGAGTTAAGGCAAGACATTGAGAACGTTAGAATAGGAATTCCCCGCCAATATTTCAGCGAGGGGTTGGATTCCCAGGTAAAGGAACTGGTGCAGGAAGCCGTAAATGTTTTTAAAAAGAAGAAAGCTCAAATCGTTGAAATAAGCTTACCTCATACCGAGTATGCCGTGGCGGTTTATTATATAATTGCCTCTTCGGAAGCCAGCTCTAATTTACAGAGGTTTGACGGGATAAAGTACGGGTTACGGGCCAAATCTTCTAATTTAAAAGAGCTTTATTTCATCAGCCGCCAGCAGGGTTTTGGCGAGGAAGCAAAAAGAAGGATTTTTTTAGGAACGCACAGCCTTTCCAGCGGCTATTACGACGCTTATTACGTAAAAGCGTTGCGGGTAAGAAGGCTGATAAAACAGGATTTTGATAAAGCCTTTGGAGGAGTTGACGTTATTCTTACTCCTACTTCGCCTACGCCTGCTTTTGGCATTGGCGATAAGACCAAGGACCCGTTAAGTATGTATTTATCTGATATTTATACAATTTCTGCGAATTTAGCAGGGTTGCCTGCAGTATCTTTTCCCTGCGGGTTTACTAAAGAGAACCTGCCGGCCGGCGTCCAGCTTATTGGCAAAGAGTTTGACGAAGCAGCTCTTCTGAAGTTAGGGTTTAGTTACCAGAGTTGCACGGATTTTCATAAAAGAATGCCGGCAATTAAGACATAGTTATGAGTAAACTTGAAACAGTAATCGGGCTTGAAGTTCACGTTCAGCTTAAGACAAAGTCAAAGATTTTTTGTTCTTGTTCTACGGCGTTCCAGAGCGGCCCCAACATCAACATTTGCCCTGTTTGCTGCGGGTATCCGGGGGTGCTGCCGGTTTTTAACCAGAAAGCGCTGGAATTGGCAACACGGGTTTGTCTTGCACTGCACTGTAAGATAAATAAGAAGATATATTTTGAACGAAAGAATTATTTTTATCCTGACCTGCCTAAAGGGTACCAGATTTCTCAGTATAAAATGCCGTTGGCAGAAGCAGGGTTTTTAGAAATCCCTTCAGGCAAAAAAATACCGATAAACAGAGTCCATCTGGAAGAAGACGCCGGCAAATCCGTGCATAAGGAGAAATATTCTTTAGTAGATTTTAACCGCACCGGCATTCCTCTCTTAGAGATAGTTTCTGAACCGCAGATAAACACGCCAGAGGAGGCATTGGATTACTTAGCTTACCTTAAACTGACCTTGCAGTATATCGGCGCCTCAGACTGCGATATGGAAAAAGGGCTGTTGCGTTGCGACGCTAACATATCTTTAAGAGAAGAAGGGAAAAGAGAGCTGGGTACCAAAGTAGAACTGAAAAACATGAATACTTTTAAAGGGGTCAGGGATGCGTTAGGATACGAAGCCCGGCGCCAGGAGAGCGTTTTTAAAAAAGGAGACCGTCTTTTTCAGGAAACAAGATTATGGGATGCCGATAAAGCCAGGACATCTGTTATGCGGACTAAGGAAGAAGCGCATGATTACCGTTATTTTCCCGAACCCGACCTCCTGGACTTTTTTGTTCCGCAGGAACTCATTGACCGCCAGGCTAAGTTTGTAGGAGAGAGGCCCCTGGAGAAAAGGGTGAGGTTTATAGAAAAATATCAGCTCCCCGAGAGGGAAGTAGATGTTATAATCAGTAATATATGGCTGGCGGATTTCTTTGAAGAAGCGGTTAAGGTTTATTCTGAACCTAAAGAGATATCTAATTGGCTTCTGGGGCCGTTCCTGGAACAGCTTAATAATTTGGCAGGGGATGTCGGGCGCATAAAAATTTCCCCGGCGAACTTTTCTAAGATTGTAAAATATTTTTCTCAAGGTAAACTAAATAATATAACGGCTAAGAGAGTGCTTTGTGCTGTTATAGCCACAGACGAGGATATAGATAAAGTTATCGAAGACCAAGGGCTGCATCAGGTGTCTGACCAGGAGCAGCTATCAGGAATTGTTGAAGAGGTTATCTCATCAAACCCAAAACCGGTTAATGACTATTTAGAAGGCAAACAATCTGCTATAATGTTTCTTGTGGGGCAGGTGATGAAGAAAACTAAGGGTAAGGCGAATCCTAAAGTAGTAAGAGAGATATTAGAAGGGAGGTTAAAGAAATGAAAGGAAAAATATTTGGTTTTGTAGTAGTTCTGGCAGTAGTCTTTGCTTGGTTTAATGACGGCATCTGTTTAGAGAAGGGCAAAACAGATAGGGATAGTTTTTATAAAGAGTTAAATATATTCGCTGAAGGATTAGCCTTGATAGAGAAGAAGTATGTGGAAGATAAGCTCCCGAAAGATTTGATTTACGGGGCAATGGACGGGTTGCTGGCCTCACTAGATTCATACAGCCAATTCCTGGATCCTGACGAGTATAAAGAGCTTATCGTAGAGACTGAAGGCAAGTTTGGGGGGTTAGGCATTGAAATTACTATGAAAGATAACCTTCTTACTATAGTTTCGCCCATAGAAGATACTCCTGCCTGGCACGCAGGAGCGCAAGCCGGAGACATTATTGTTAAGATAGACGGCGAATTGACCAAAGGAATTACTTTAAGCGAAGCCGTTAAGAAATTACGCGGAGAGCCAGGGTCAAAAGTTGTTATAACAGTGTTAAGAGATAAGACGCGTAAACTGGAAGATATTACTATTGTAAGGGGTATCATACGAATAAAAGATATAAAGAGGGCGTTGATTTTAGAGGGAAACATCGGCTATCTAAGGATTGCTGAGTTTAGAGAGAACACCGCCCGCGATATGGATAAGGAGTTACTTAGTTTAAAGAAAACAGGGTTAGAAGGGTTAATTATTGATGTAAGAAATAATCCCGGAGGCCTGCTTTACTCAGCGATAGAAATAGCAAGCAGGTTCGTAGAGGATGGTAAGATTATTGTTTCAACAAAATCAAGAAGTGAGAAAGAAATGGTTTACACCTCAGTCCCCGCAAAAGAGAAATATCTTGACCTGCCTCTAGTGGTATTGATAAATAAAGGAAGCGCTTCCGGCAGTGAAATTCTTGCTGCCGCATTAAGGGAGAACGGCAAGGCAATCCTTTTAGGAGAGACAACTTTTGGTAAAGGTTCGGTTCAGACGGTAATACCTCTTTCTGACGGAGCAGCGCTGCGGCTGACGACATCTAAATATTACACGCCTAAGGGCGAAAGCATTCATGAAAAAGGAATAGAGGCCGATGTTACCGTAGTGCCGCAGGAGGATGTTACTGGAAAGAGAGAGGATGTTTTCAAGGGTCTGGAGAGGAAAGAAGACTTTGATTATAGGAAAGACTATCAAATTATAAGGGCCCTGGATTTAATCAAAGGGCTTCTTGTTTTAAGCGAGAGCAATTAGAAGAGCGTACTTAAAGATGTATGTATTAGGAATAGAAACTTCTTGCGATGAGACTTCATGCGCTATTTTAAGGAATTATAGAGTTGTTTCAAATATAACTATATCTTCCTTGAGAGAACATAAAAAATACGGCGGCGTTATTCCTGAGATTGCAACCAGAGCGCATCTTAAAAATATAGATAGAGTGTTAAACGTTGCATTAAGAGAAGCTCGCCTGCCTTTAAAAAGGGTAGGGTTAGTTTCAGTTACGTATAAACCCGGGCTGATTGGAGCGTTGGTGGTCGGCCTTAATTTTGCCAAAGCGCTTTCGCTTTCTTTAAATAAGCCTTTTATCGGAGTGAACCACCTTCATGCGCACCTTTTTGCTCCTTTTTTAAATAATAAAGAAAAATTGCAGTTTCCTTTTTTAGGGGTAGTAGTTTCCGGCGGGCATACAGAAATTTATCTGGTAAATGATTTTGATAGAATAAAACTCTTAGGTCAAACGAGAGACGATGCCTGCGGAGAGGTTTATGATAAGATAGCAAGAGCCCTGGAGTTAGGATATCCCGGCGGCCCGGTTATTGACCGTCTTTATAACGCTGATTACAGAAACAAGTTTTGCTTTAAGTGCGGCAGAGTTGGGTTTGATTTAAGTTTTAGCGGGATAAAAACGGCTGTTATTTATAAAAGAATGGAGCTGCAGAAAAAGCGTATTTTAGATAAAGAGACAAAGGTAAAACTGGTTTCTTCTTTTCAACACAGTGTTGTCCAAACCATGGTTAAAACTATTATAGACGCTGCCCAAAAGCATAAAATAAAACGTATCGTTTGCGGAGGAGGCGTTATTGCTAATAAGTTGTTGCGTCAGACTCTTAAACAGGCGCAAGCTCGCACTAACTGTGAGTGTTTTCTTTCTCCTCTGGCCTATTGCGGGGATAATGCAGCAATAGTTGCAGGATTAGGGTTTTATTTATATAATAAGAGAGGGGTAAGAAGGAGTATAAATTTAGCAGGGGAGGCGAATTAAGATGATAAATACATTTGATACGATAATCCGGTTGTTAGTAGCTTTTGTTTTAGGCAGTATTATTGGCCTTGAAAGAGAAAAGAAGGGGAGAAACGCAGGCCTGCGCACGCATATTTTAGTCTGTGTCGGGTCTAGCCTTATAATGTTAGTCTCTCTATATATTTATGAGATATACCAGGGCAAAGCTCCTCTTGATCCGGGAAGGATTGCTGCGGGAGTTGTTACAGGAATAGGGTTTCTGGGAGCAGGAACCATTATACGAAGCGCCGAAGGTAATAGAGGCTTAACTTCTGCTGCCAGTGTCTGGGTGAGTGCAGGAATTGGGTTATCTGTCGGCTGCGGCTATATGGCGGCAGCGGTTGCCACTACAATAATTGTTTTTCTCACCTTGTTTCTTTTGAAGAGAATAGAGCTGAAATTAGAGAAAGAAGAGTAAAACGGCCCGCAAGGCATAGATATAGATGTAAGAGGTGTCAGGCATCAAAGAAATAAGTAAGAATCATATGTAGGGGGTGAAAATAATGGGTAAGAAAAGACAGGAAGAAAAAATTCTTGATGTAAACGCAACCATGCAGGGGAATATGGTTTTTTCTGATCCGGTAAATTTACGGATAAATGGGAAGTTTGACGGTAATTTAAATACCAAAGGTAACCTTATTATTGGCGAGCAGGCAGAGGTTAATGCTGAAATTATAGGAGAAAGTATAATGGTTGCCGGCAAAGTTAAGGGTAAAATTAAAGCAACGAAAATGCTGGCATTTAATTCTACGGCAGAAGTTTATGTTGACATTGAAACACCAAAAATTGCCATTGAAGAAGGAGCTTCGTTTAACGGTAAATGTAAAATGCCCCAGGATAAGATGTTTTTAGGAGAGTTGTCCGATTACCTTTCCATTGAAGAAGGAACAATTATGGATTGGGTTAGCAACGAAAGGATTCCCGTGCATAAAGAAGGAGATGAGCTGTTGTTTGACCGAAAAGAAGTGGAGGAATGGATTAGCAGTAAAAAGTAAGGGATATTTTATTTTGTTGATTTAATAGGAATATATTGTAAAATATCTAAGCAAATAGGGCCGTTTCAGAAATCAATATAATTAAAAAATCCATTTAAACTAATATGGGTAAAGAAAAACTAATTACCACACGAGAGGTTTCTTTAATGTTAGGGCTTCCTGAGAAGGATGTTATTGATTTAGCCGCGGCAAATCTACTGCCTCATTTTAAAGTAGGCGGAGAATTCCTGAGGTTTAAGAGAGAAGACGTATTAAAGGTAAGGAAACGCATTAAGAAAAAGTATAACCTTCCTAACGGGAAGCACCGCGGGTTAGGGCGCTTAAAAGAATTTATCTATTTTAACGATTTCTACATTGTCTGCACAATAATTATTATGGTATTGCTCTGGATAATTTTTAAGGATTTCCCCCTTTCAAATTGATGAAAAGAAAAGGGTTCCTCGACCTAGGGTTTGCTAAACTTGATATAGAGAGAGAAAAAAGACGAGGTGTCCCTGAAATAATTTATGCTTCAGGAAAGACTGCCCCACAGCTAAAGAAGATAGTTAAAGAGTTTAGAAACCATAGCGACCTTATTTTTGTTTCCCGCCTGCAGTACCCTCAATACAAAACCTTAAAGAAAGAAATGCCGTCTTTAAAATACTTTCGGCAGGCAAAGATTGCTTTCTGGGGCAGGCCCAGAAGGCCGGAAAAGGGAAATGTCCTGGTAATTACAGCCGGCACTTCCGATATAGGCGTTGCTGAAGAGGCAGCAGTTTTTTTAGAATTAACGGGAAATAAAGTTGAGAGAATTTACGACGTAGGAGTAGCGGGAGTGCACCGCTTGGAGTTTTTCAAAGAAAAATTAGCGAAAGCAAAAGTTATTATTGTCGTTGCCGGAATGGAAGGGGCTTTAGCCAGTATCGTTTCCGGGTTGACTGCCGTGCCTTTAATAGGTGTTCCTACAAGCGTAGGCTATGGCGCTCACTTTAAGGGAATGGCAGCGTTGTTAGGAATGATGAATAGTTGTTCCCCGGGAGTTAGCGTGGTAAATATAGATAACGGCTTAGGCGCCGGCTACGTTGCCCATCTGATTAATAAATAGCTATGAAAAGTATATACTTTCATTTAGTCGGCGGAGCAGCAGGCGATATGGTGTTAGCGGCGCTCATTAATTTGGGGTGCCCTCTATCGCATTTAAAAAAAGAGTTTAAAAAACTTAATATTAAGTTTAGTGTTCACGAGGGCCAGATAAGGGGGCGTTTTCACACCCCCAGAAAAAAGTTAGTTTTTAAAGGAGACAGGTTTACTTCTTATAAGGATATCGTAACACTGATTAAAAATTCAAAGTTAGGTAAGGATATTAAAAATAATGTTTTAAGAGTGTATGAGAAGATTATTAATGTAGAGAGAAAAGTTCACAAAACCAGGAGCCTTCACTGCCATCATTTAGGAGAAATAGACGCTATTTTAGAAATTTGCGGTTTTTTTATAGCGTTAAAGTATCTTAACATAGAAAAGATTTATGTTTCTTCTTATCCTTTAGCACAGCCTGCGCCGGCAACTTTAGAGCTCCTTAAGGCAAAGAGAATTCATGCGGTCAGCTGTTCTTACGAAACTGTTACGCCAACTGCCGCTGCCCTGTTAATGGGCGCGGAACAGTTGAAGGGGGAGTTTAGTTATAAAAATTACGCCGTTGCCTGGGGGCAATGCGGTGACGAAGATTTTCTTGTTGCTTATCTTTTCCAGGAAGATGATTTTGATAAAGACGAGGTCATAAAAATAGAGACAAACATTGATGATATGAACCCTCAGATGTTTGAAAGCCTTTTTGAAGTCTTATATAACCGGGGCGCCAAAGAAGTTTATTTAGAAGCGGTGTTAATGAAAAAGATGCGGCCGGCGTATGTTTTAGGAGTTTTATGTTACTCGGCTGACTTTTCCCTGATAAGAGAAGCAATTTTTAAGCATACTTCAACTTTTGGTATAAGGTATCAGAAGTATCAACGCGATAAGTTGAAGAGTAAATTTGAGTATAAACAAACCAAGTTCGGCAGAATCAGGTTTAGAACGTCTATTTCCGGTATAAAGAAGCAGACCCCTGAATACCAGGATTGTAAGAGGGTTGCCGATAAACAAAAGATCCCGCTTATTGAAGTGTACCGGCAGTTAACGAGAGCTTGATTCTTCCAGTAGATTTTTCCAGGCAGAGTGATATAATTGTTACTTCAGTAATAACAAATTAGAAAAAATCGGCGGCGTAGCTCAGGTTGGTAGAGCAAACGGCTCATACCCGTTATGTCGGTGGTTCAAGTCCACTCGCCGCCACCATATTGGTAATTTGATAAAGGGGATGGCGTAACAGAGGTTATCATAATGAGAAAGCCTAATACATTCTTGGATGAAATAGCTCTTCGCTAATCGCTTCAGAGCACTTCGGCTTTGCCGAAGATTTCATACAAGTCCACTCGCCGCCATTTTAGAGTAGATAGTAGGAAATAAAGAAGGAGGAATGATGACAATAGAGGTAAAAAAACCGACACAGCAGGAACTGAATAGTTTAGGAGTAACGAATTGGCCTATCTGGGAAAAAGAGGAAAGTAGTTTTGACTGGTATTACGATCAAAAAGAGGTATGTTACTTTTTAGAAGGAGACGTTACAGTCCGCACGCCTGACGGCAAAGAAGTAAAGATGCAAAAGGGAGATTTAGTTTCTTTTCCGAAAGGATTGAAGTGTAAGTGGCAGATAAACCGGAAAGTTAAAAAGCACTATAATTTTGAGTAGTTTTAAAATAAAAGACAGATTGTGGCTAGCCAGATGTAAGTCCTGTCCTTAAATCCTCCGGGAGTAATTAAAATTACATAATAATTTTATGTATATAACCCTTTGGCTTGGCTAGGGTTGTGACATTGGGCTTGTTTTTGTAAGAATTAAAAGGTATTATTAAGATAGAGAAGTTAGGGAGTCTTTTTTCAAAAAAAGGGGGGGGGTATGTTAAGTCAAAATCCGTTATTAAGAAAGAAGCCGTTTATTAGAGGGTTCACTCCTCTCCCACCTTTTAACAATATTAAAAGCAATATTAATAGGGGTATAAATATAAAGAACTCTTGTTATGTAAAAAAAAGGTGGTATATTTAAATTGATGAAAAGAGGATTTACTTTAGGTGAACTTATAGTAGCCACATTGATTTTATCGGTGGTATTGGTAAGCATTTTATCTATGTATGTTTCGGCTAATTTTTCTGTTCAGCAGGCAAGAGATTTAACTATTGCCGCCAAGGATGCAAGTGGTGTTTTCGAACATATGAAATCATTGAGTTTAGCGGAGATTAAAAGCAATAGAGGCAACAGTACTTACTGGAATTCGGTAGTGAATAAAACATTGTCTCAGGAAAGTATAACTGTAGTAAATATGGATGATACCGATACATATTGGGATAATAATCCTTTAGAATTAGGAGTTACTGTAGATTGGAAAGAGAGAGGCAGAGACGCTAACGTAACAATGATTTCCAAATTTACAGATTAAATTATGAAAATGAATATATTTAAGAACAAAACTGCTTTTACTTTGGTGGAAGTAATTGTTTCCGTAGGTATAGTTACGGTTATGTTAGGAGGTATATATCAAGTTTTTATTATGGGCAGTAAATCCTGGCAGGCGGGGTCTGGGTTGGTTTCTCTTCAAGAGAATGCTAGAAATATGATTATATATTTCACAAAAGATATTCGTCAAAGTACAGAGAGCATTTCTAATACTACGCTGATTAATAATGGTGATACTCTGACGTTCGGTACTTCCGGCGGGACAGTAACATATTTATTAGCGACAGTCCCTGATACAGACATAAAGCAGTTGCAGAGAAATAATCAGCCGGTAGGAATGTATGTGAGTAGCATAGATTTAGTAAGGACAGGCTTAATTGTAGATATAACTGTAAATACTCAAAGCGATATTCCTTTTCGAGGAATAAAGAATTATACTTTAACCGGCAAGGTGAAGGTAAGAAATGAATAAGGAGAAGTTAAAAAATAATCACAAAGCAGCGGTATTAATTCTTGTTTATGTAGTTACGGTAGCTATTTTAACCATGGGTGTAGGGTACGTTTTTAGGGTTGTTACCGAACTTAGTAATGCCAAGCGTTTTTTGAACAGAGAGAAGTCTTTATGGGTGGCAGAAGCAGGGGCAACGGTAGCATATTATAATTTAAAGACAGATTCTTCGTGGAGCCCGGGGAGTTTAAGCGAAGAAGATAAACAGATTGGCAGTAACGGTCAGTTTAGTATTGTCGTTATCCCTTCAGGAATTAGAAACAACGTGACTGTAACCGGCACAATAGCAGGGGCTCATCAAAGAAGCTGTTCTTTTAGCATATCGTACCGCCCTTTGTTTAACAATGCTATTTCTGCAGGGGGTAAACTACTGGGAACAGGTTTAATTTTTTCTATGGACATTAATGGAAATGCTCAGGTAGGAAACGGAGCAGAAAAATGGAATTTTTTTGGGGGGTATCAACCGGATACTTCTTGGATAACAACTCATGAAGAATACGGTTATGATTGGTATGCCGATACTGACCCTAAAATAATTTATCCCGATGGCGATAGCGACGGCAATGCTGACCCCGATGAGTTTTCTGATTTCAAAGATTATAATCAAGAAACAATAAATGATGCCGAATATAGTTCTTCAGAAATAGTGTATGTTCAAACTAACAGTGATGTGCTCATTTATCCGGGATGGAACGGGGAAGGAAAAGTATTAGTGGGAGGAGAGCAACTTTGTGAGAATGGGCTTTGTAGCGGCCCTAGTCCGGGCGACCCTGTATCTTTGACAGGGAAAAAGATATTGTATGTAGAAGGAGATAACGCCGGCGACGGTGACGTAGATATAATTTTTGGCGCTTCAGAAGTATTTAATTCGGGAGAAGACCTAACGGTCATATCTACCGGCGATGTAACTTATATAGAGCCTTTGCAGTCTGCCCAGAGCGACTCACGGTTAAACGCTATAACCTGGCAAGATTATAATGAAGCAGGCATTTTTTATACTAATCATACGCTCAATGTATTTGCTCATGATGAAGTGAATTTTCTTTCTTTTCTAAATATCAGCCAGACCGAAGGGACCTACACATCTAATAATGACACAGAGTTGATAGCAATATTAGCCAGAAAAGATATTGATTTTCCTTCTGATTCTGAAGTTCCTCCCGGGTTTGAAGGGTTTTTGGACATTTCTCAGGGAAGTATCTTTCTGACCGGTAGCGTGGGGACGTTAAATAAAGATTGGCAGGAGTTGTAATGGGTAATAAAAAGATTTTAATCAGCGTATTAGTTATCTTGAGCTTATTGGTTCTTATTTTAGGAATCAGATATACTAAGAGCCGCCTTTCTCATAAAGAAGTGAAAGAAAAACAGCCTTCTATTGAAAAAACTATACCTGTCCAAAAGAAGGTTTATGAGAAGAGGTTAAAGATTAAGCCTATAATAGTTAGAGAAGAACCTTCTATGAGAAAACCCGATTCTATAGAGGCGGGAGAGTGGAATCTATATAGCCAGGAAGTAGTTAGTAAGATAAAATCAGAGATGAGCCCCCAACTGATAGAGAAGATTATTGAGGAACGGAATAAAAGAAAAGACCCCGGAGTTGAAGAAAACATCAAAAAATTAGATGAGGAGATATCAAGGCTTCAGGAAGAAGCGGTTAAGTCCGGGGATAGAGAGACGAGAGAAAAACTGAGGAAATTGTTAGACGTCAGATCAAAATACAAATATCTTCAAGAAAACTTCCTTTAAAAGCATGGTCGCTATATTTTATAATCGGCTAAGTCTTCTTCTGAAAGGGTTTACGTTAGTAGAGTTAATGATAACGGTTGTAATTTTACTTTTAGTTGTGGGAGGGACCCTGCTTACGTTGACCTATTGTGTATTGTTAAATGAGACAAATAGTAATTTAGCTATAGCTGCAAATGATGCGCAGTTTGTGTTAGAACAAATTAAACAACTGGCATACAGCAGCATTTCAAGTTATACTCCGCCGTCATTGGCTAATTTAAATAATGAAACGATAGCTGTGCAGTGCATTCCGGATACGGGTATCATGAATGTGACAGTTAATGTTGGATGGAATGAAAGACAAAGAGCAAGAAATTTTAGTTTGTCAACGCGCATTGCCGATTAAATCAGGCGCTTTTACTATTGTGGAGCTTCTGGTAGTTACACTTATACTCGGCATAATTGTTTCGGCTATAGTGGCAGTTTTAAATATGGGGTATTTTTCTCATCCCATAGGAGTGACAAAGGTTACGGTTGCTCACCAGGCGCGCAATGTTATGAACTGGATAGTCAAAGACACGCGTCAGACAAGCAGTTCTCAGATTGATATGGACAACGCAACAGTAGATTATATTAAGTTTAAACTTTGCATTGGCCACAACGGCACTGACTTATTATGGAGTTCCAATTTCATTGAGTATACGTACAATGCTTCAGCAGATACTCTTACACGCAGTGATAGCGGCACAGGCCAGTCCTGGCAGTTTTATGATATTATTGCCTCACCTTTTAATGTGAGCCAGGTGCTGACCGATAATATTTTGGGCGTAACAGTTGCTGTCCAGAAGACAGCGAGAGGGTCAATAAAGGCAGGGGTTAATTTAACTACGGAGATAAAGTTAAGAAATGAATAAGTTAGGAATTGTGTTAGTCTGGGGGATGTTAGTTCTGGTAGTCATCAGTATTCTTCTGGGGTCGTTCTTTTTAAATACTATGAACGAGAACGCCTT
>CP070797.1:789471-802194 GCA_020343495.1 Candidatus Omnitrophota bacterium
GGCTAGAAACCTGCGCTTTCTGAAAAATACTCTCTATTCTGGCACAGGCGTACTGTATATAGTATAAAGGGTTATTAAACGACGCCTCCTTTGCAAGGTCTATATCAAACTCCAAATGAGAAGAATTCTTCCTGAGAAGATAGTAAAACCGCGTTGCGTCCCCGCCAACGTCAGCGACTAAATCTGAAAGCAGGACTGCTGTGCCTGCTCTGCGCGACATCCGTTCTTTTGTTTTTATATTAACAAGCTGGATGATAACTATTTTTAAAATATCTTCTCTAAACCCCTGTGCTTTTATTGCCGATCTTACCCGCTCAATATAGCCGTGATGGTCCGGCCCCCATAAATTTATCAGTTTATCTGCACCCCGTTTTATCTTATCTCTATGGTAAGCAATATCCGAAGCAAAATAAGTAAGTTCGCCGTCTTTCTTCTTAACGACCCTGTCTTTATCATCGCCAAACTTTATAGAAGCAAACCATAAAGCTCCTTCTTTCTCATAAATTAACCTCTTTTTCTGCAGAAACTTAATTGCCTCCTCTACTTTTTTACCCTCAATAAGCTTTCTTTGGCTTCGCCAGTTATCAAAGTTTACTCCTAATGTAGATAAATCCTTCTTAATCAAATTAATAAAATAAGTAAGAACAAATTTTCTTAAATCAAAATCTCTGGGATTTTTCTGCCACTGCTTATTCGCCAAAACTACGTTAGCGGCATTAATAATATAGGCACCTTTATATCCTTCCTCCGGCACCTCCTTACCTTCTGTTGGCGCAAGCCAAGCTTTTACTGAATCTACTAAAAGGTCTATCTGTCTACCTTCATCATTTAAATAATATTCTCTTTCTACACTGTTTCCAAAAAATTCCAGAATATTACCTATAACATCCCCAACAACAGCCTGGCGGCCATGAGCAATAGAAAGCGGCCCCGTAGGATTGGCACTGACAAACTCTAAGATTATCTTCTTATTTAACTTATGACGAAAGTAATCATTTTTTTTCTTAAGAAGGGTGTTTAAAGACTCTATAAGCGTATCTTTTGAAATAAACAGGTTTATAAATCCTGGTTTTAGAATCTCTATTTTCTCAACTTCTTTTTTCGCCCCTTTCTCTAATAAAGATTTTATGTCTCTTGCTATCTCTAAGGGGTCTTTCTTTAGTTTGGAAGCTAACTTCAACGCCACCATTGAAGATAGGTCTCCGTATTCCTGCCGGGGAGGTAATTCCCAAAAAGGAGGTTCTAATTTCAAGTTATATTTTTTCTTTACTATCTCTTCTAAAATATCAGAAATTTTTTGATAAAAATCTTTCATTTTAATTCTGCAATAATCCTCGTCTTTATATTCCTGCTGCTTTTAAGACTGCCTTTTCATCTGCTTCTACAACTGGGGGGGATTTTATGTTTTTTATGGCAACTTGAGGGTCTTTAAGGCCATGGCCGGTTAACGTACAGACAATAACAACCTCTTTCTTTCCAACTTTATCAAAAAAGCCATTTCTTTTCAACTTAAACAATCCCGCAACTGAAGCTGCAGATGCCGGTTCAACAAAAACGCCCTCGCGGCCTGCTAAAAATTTATACGCAGAAATTATCTGGTTATCGCTTACTGCCTCAATTAATCCTTTTGACTCTCTTTTTGCAGTTAAAGCCTGCTTCCAGCTCGCAGGATTCCCGATCTTTATAGCTGTAGCAATTGTTTTTGGTTTTTTAACTGGTTTGCCTTTAACAATCGGGGCTGCCCCCTGTGCCTGAAACCCACACATCTTAGGCAGACGAGTTATCTTTTTATAAGAATAATATTCTTTATACCCTTTCCAATACGCTGTTATGTTGCCGGCGTTTCCTACAGGAAGAAAATGAAAATGAGGCGCATCCCCTAAAAAGTCGCAGATTTCAAAAGACGCGGTCTTTTGGCCTTCTATACGGTAAGGGTTTATAGAATTCACTAAAACCAGGCCGTAATCAGAAGCAATCTTTCTTACAATCGTAAAGGCATCATCGAAGTTGCCGCGAATGGCGACTACTCTGGCTTTATGAACAAGGGCTTGAGCAAGTTTTCCCAATGCGATAGCGCCCTCAGGGATAACAACCACGCACTTTAAACTGCCTCTGGCAGAATAAGCTGCTGCTGAAGCCGAAGTGTTTCCTGTGGAAGCGCAAATTACAGCTGCTGCCCTTTCTTCTTTTGCCTTGGAAATAGCAACAGTCATCCCTCTATCCTTAAAAGAACCCGTAGGGTTAAGCCCTTCATATTTAAGGTAAACTTTAAAGTTGCTGCCTAAATCCTTTGAAATTTCAGGAGAATATATTAAAGGGGTATCCCCTTCGCAAAGAGATACTACGGGGGTATTGCTGGTAACAGGAAGGTACTTTTTATATCTATCTATTACACCGGTATAAGTATTCATAATTTAAAATGCTAATCTTACAATGGTAATTATTATATATCTTCTATTCTTATTACCTGCGAAGGACAGTTAATTACTGACAATCTATCTATCTGCAAAAGTGCTTTTCTTATATCAGCTTCTTTTGCTTCGTGTGTAATCATTACTATAGGCACAAATTTACCTTTCTTTCTTTCTTTCTGGGTTACCGAAGCAATACTAATACTAAAAGAAGCAAGTATTTTAGATATTTTTGCTAAAACACCCGGGTTATCCTGAGCCATAAACCTTATGTAATAACGCATTTTAACATCTTTAATGTTTGATAAAGTAATATTTTCTCTGCCGCGTATGAAATGTTTAGCTCCAAACCCTATGCTTACAATATCAGAAATAACCGAAGAAGAAGTCGGCACTCCCCCTGCTCCCTCACCATAAAAAAGAAGCTGCCCCGCTGGTTGAGTGTCAAAATACACTGCATTGTAAGCAAGGCCCACCTCTGATAAAGGATGCTCCATAGAAACCAAGGTAGGATGAACTCTTAAATCCAGGGTATTTTTATCCTTTTTAGCAATAGCCAATAGTTTTATGCGGTAATTCATCTGGCGCGCATAAAGAATATCTAGTAGGGAAATTTTACTTATACCTTCGGTATAGACTTTCTCTGAATTTGGCCATATCCCAAAACAGAGATAACTTAATATACACAACTTATTAACTGTATCTAGGCCTTCTATATCTAAGCTAGAATCCTTCTCAGCAATTCCCTTCTTCTGTGCCTGGTGCAGAATAGAAGAAAAACTTAACCTATCCTTTCCCATCTTATAAAGTATATAGTTAGTAGTGCCGTTAAGAATGCCGTATATTTTATTAACCTGGCAAGCCACCAACCCTTCGGAAATACTCTTTATAAGAGGAATTGCTCCGCAAACAGAAGCCTCAACCCCAACATAAAGGTTTTTCTTCTTTGCCAAAGAGAAAATCTGGTCACCATATTTTGCTAAAAGAGCTTTGTTGGCAGTGACTACATTTTTTCCTTTTTTTAAGGCTTCCATTATAAACTTTCGCGCCGGCTCTATCCCACCTATTAACTCTACAATTATATCGATGTCTGGATCATTTATTAAGGCGCGGGTAGATGAAGTAAATGGCAAAGCTAGCTTTGAGGCAATTTTCTTCTTATCCTTACTCACATCATAAACTCCTTTAACTTCAATTTTCAAAGAAGTCCTGCGGCTAATTAAAGAGCCGTATTTCCTCAAAGACTGGATAACTGCCGTCCCCACCTTTCCTAACCCAATTATTCCTACACGCTTAACTATCATTTTTACGCCTTTTCATATACTCTTTAACAAATTTCCCTAACTCTTGAAAGAAATCCTCATCTAAATCAAGAAACTGCAATCTGGTTTCATAAATCAAATTCTTCACCACTTCTTTTGAACTGACAACCCTGCCTGTAACTTCTATCTTCTGACGAATAAAAGGAAACCGCACTGTCATTGCAAGACAAGTATCTTTATCAAACTTCCTGTTAGTAGTAAGAAGCATTCCTCCCTGGCTTACATTCTTAGTTTGCGAAAGGTCATAATTATCAGACAACTGCTTTACCCTATAACTAACTACAAAATTAACATGTATCCGTTTATGTTTCCTACGTTCAGCGCCTTCATATCCTTTCATATTATCCCCCCTGACTAATGTTTTTGGTATGAGTAATGTCGCGTTCCTGTTCTCTCTGCTTTCTTGGGCCGTACTTTATCATAAAATTAGCATCAATTCGAGGATGCTTTCTTTTCTCTTTACCGCGATATTCTTCTTCGTTTAACTCCTTCATGGCTTATTTTTCTCAATAAACTTACCGAATTTCTGTAATAAATCCTCACTTAAACCAATGAACTTCACTCTTGTATCGTAAAGATTTTCTCCTAATTTCTTGGAATCAACAACTTCTGCCTCTACCTTTAATTTTTCTCCAGGAAGAAAAGGTAATTTCATAACCAACGTTATAAACATCCCTTTTACAAATGCCCTGTTAGTAGTAAAAACAGCTCCTCCCTGACTTATGTTCTTGGTCTGAGAAATATTATAGTCAGGAGAAACTTTCCGGGCACGATAACTAACCACATAACTTGCGTCTATACGAAAATATTTTCTTTTTTCCTGATCTTCAGAATTCTCCATATTTTATGATTTTTCTATATATAAAATCTTATTTTACCACATTTCTTACCCAATACTACCTACAAAAATCCTCAGTCGGGAGGGCGGGATTCGAACCCGCGACCCCTTGAACCCCATTCAAGTGCGCTAATCCAAACTGCGCCACCTCCCGAAGATACTCGCACTCTTTTTACCAAATTCACAACACCTATATATGCCAATAACTTACGAATATTTATAAAACTAATCAAAAATCTCAGGAATAATTTTATTATACCCGTATTTTAAAAACCTGTAAAGAGTAATAAAATAACTACTTTTCCCTGTAAAAAAATTTCTTAATTTCCCTTGAAAATTTACCGCCAAATATGTTATATTTAAATAACAAAAGACAATTACCACGTTTTTTTGCAGGTTGCAGGTATTAAAAACCTAACCTGAGGGGGTGAAGAACCCCCTATTTTTTAACCTACCTTTATTTTAAAATATAGAATATAAAAGGAAATATTTTACCCCTAAGAAATCTTCTCAGGCTTCAAGGGCCTGCGCATTAAATCCTGAACTCCCCTTTTAGGCGGTTTGTTTTTATAAAGGACAGAATAAACTTCATTGGTAATAGGCATATCAATGCCTAATTTTTTACTTAATTTATAAGTTGATTTAACTGTTTCTACGCCTTCGGCAACCATTTTCATCTTTCTTAAAACGCTCTTCAATGCCTTGCCCTTACCAAGCTGTTCACCTACGAATCTATTACGAGAATGCGGCGAAAAACAGGTAGTTGCTAAATCACCCAGGCCGCTTATTCCCCAAAAAGTTAAAGGTTGCGCTCCCAACTTTAACCCTAACCGCGTAATTTCTACCAATCCTCTTGTAACTAAAGCAGCTTTAGTGTTTGTTCCAAACCCTAACCCGTCAGAAATCCCGCAGGCAATGGCAATGATGTTTTTTAAAGCGCCGCCTAATTCCACTCCCACAATATCTTTATGCCAATAGACTCTAAAAGTAGGCGTAGAAAATAGTTTCTGCAGATTTTTAGCAGTTTTCTTATCTCTACAGGCTATTACTGCCGCAGTGGGAATACCCCGCAGAACTTCCTTAGCAATATTTGGCCCGGAAAGAACCGCTACGTTAAGACGGCCCCCCAATTCTTCCTTTATTATCTGAGATACTCTTTTTAAAGATTTTACCTCAATACCTTTACTTACACTGACAAAAACCTTGTTCCTAAAAGAGACTTTCTCTCTACTAATTTTTTTTAAAACTCTCCTTACAAATTTAACCGGGACAGCATTTACGATAATATCGTTACGTAACGTATCTTTTAATGAAGGGTTTATTTTTAAAAGGTGAGGGAATTTAACTTTCGGCAGGAAAGAGGAGTTTTCTCTACTTCGCTGCATAGCAGCATTATGATCACTAAACACACTATGAAGCTCAACATTTACACCCTTCTGGGAAAGTATAACGGCTAAAGTTGTCCCCCAACTTCCCGCGCCGATTATGGATATCTTTTCTTTCATACGAATGGAGCGGGCGAGCGGGATCGAACCGCCATAACAGGCTTGGAAGGCCTGTGTTCTACCATTGAACTACACCCGCATTGCTAAATACAAATCTTTTATATGTAAAGAAAGCTTCTATTTTATGCCTTCACAACGTAGGCAATAATTCTAAATCCTTCTCGCCTTTCGGCGAGATTATTGACTACCATTGAACTACACCCACATTGCTAACCTTTATAAAATGGTGGGCAGGGGAGGATTTGAGCCTCCGAAGCGCACGCGCAACAGATTTACAGTCTGTCCCCTTTGACCACTCGGGAACCTGCCCAACCAACTATATTTTTCTATCTTTATTTTCGACATCCCGATAAACTGGAGCCGGCGAGAGGAATTGAACCCCCAACATCCTCATTACAAGTGAGGCGCTCTACCGGATTGAGCTACGCCGGCAAAATTACTTATAAAAACGTGTATTACTTACGATATGCTTTCCTGAATGCCTTGGGCAAATATTCAATTATATCCGAAGCAATTACACAATTCTCTGTTTTATCTTTAGCTGCGTAATCTCCTGCTACTCCGTGAAGACAAACTCCTAATTTTGCCGCACTGAAACAATCCAGGCCTTGAGCAATTAAAGATGCTATTATACCTGTAAGGACATCGCCTGAACCGGCGGTTGCCATTCCAGGATTACCCGTGGTATTTTCAAAGAGCTTGCTGCCGTCGGTTACCAAAGTAAAGGGTCCTTTGAGAACAAGGGTTAAATTATATCTAAGAGCAAATTCTTTGACAAGCTTTTTTCTTGATTTCTTTATATCTTCAACACTTAACTTCATCAGCCGGCAAAACTCTCCCAGATGAGGAGTTAAGACTAACTGAGATGTTTTCTTTCTATCTAACCTGTTCAAATTATCTACTAACGCATTTATCCCGTCGGCATCTATTACCATAGGCTTATCTATCTCCTCTAGAACTTTCCAGACTAATTCTTTAACGGAAAACTTAGTAGATGCACCCGGCCCTAAAGCAAAAACGTCTATTTTCTCTTTAATGCCTTCTATTTTCCTAAAAGCTCTTGCTGAAAGGAACCCTTTTCTATCTTCATCAAGAGGCAGGTTCATTACTTCCGTAAGTTTAGTCTCAAAAATACCGATTAAAGACTCCGGCACCCCTGCTAACACTAAACCGGCGCCACTGCGCAACGCTGCCTGTGCGCATAAACATAGGGCACCGGTGAGGCCGACAGAGCCCCCCATTACAAAAACGTATCCATAATCTCCTTTGTGAGTATCAGCTTTTCTTTTGCGCAACGGCACAGGCAACTGCATATTCTTCTATATGGGTAATGGAAAGGAATATCTTTACATCTAAATCTGTCTTAAATCTACAAAAAGGAGCACCATTCTCTTTGTTAAGAACAACTATATCTTTCAAAGCAAGAGGGTACTGCTTAGAAATTGCTTTTATCACAGCTTCTTTTGCTGCAAACCGGGCGGCAAGGCGCTGATAATACATCTTCCCTTTTAAAATATGTTCTATTTCCTCTTTATTAAATACGCGATTTAAGAAATCGTCTCCCCATTTATTAATGGCATTCTTCATTTTCTTTATTTTTATCATATCTATTCCTACGCCTAACACCATTTAAAACCTCACCTTATCAAATTAATCATCTCCTCAACAGCTGAAATTATCCCCACAAAAACAGCACGGCAAATGATTGAATGGCCAATATTTAATTCCTCTATCTCTTTTATCTTTATAATCTCCTTAACATTCTCATAATCAAGCCCGTGGCCGGCAGCAACAAAAAGACCACTCTTGTCTGCAGCCTTAACCGCGCCTTTTATTTTCTTTAATTCTTTCCTCTTCACTGGAGCGGACTTTGCTTGTGAAAACTTCCCTGTGTTAATTTCAACAATATCCACACCCATTTTTTTTGCTTTCTCAATTTGTCTTTCCTGAGGGTCAATAAATAAACTCACCCCTATACCTTTATCTTTTAATCTTTCAACGGCTCTGCCTATTCTTTTATATCCTTTGACCAAATCCAGGCCTCCTTCGGTAGTCAACTCTCTTCTCTTTTCAGGAACCAGTGTCACTTGATGAGGTTTTAAGTTTAAAGCAATATCCACTATTTCCTTGTTTATAGACATTTCTAAATTAAAAGGGGTCTTTACCGCTTCCTTAACCAAAGCTATATCTCTATCCTGAATATGCCTTCTATCTTCTCTTAAATGCATAACTATTGAGTCACAGCCGGCATATTCGGCCAACATCGCACCAACTACCGGATCGGGATACCCGGTGCCTCTGGCCTGACGTAACGTTGCCACATGGTCAACGTTAACTCCCAGCTTCATACTCTTACCCCTTTAGTAATTTCGCCGCTTACGTATAGCCAGACAATAATAGCAATAATTAAGGATATTATCTTCAGCCAGAAGTTATGGGTAGTGATTTTTTTGATATTTATTTTCTTCAAAAATCTCATTTTCTCTGTTCTTTTTTAATTTTTCTTATCTTTATCTGCGAACTACCTCACCGAGGCTTGCCTAACTGCCCTTTCAGGATAGTAAACAAATCATTAGGCGTTAAATTCCTGGTTAGCTGGCCGTTAATAGCTAAACTCACCGCTCCGTTTTCCTCCGAAATTATAATAATCACTGCGTCGGAATGTTCCGATAATCCAACTCCCGCCCGGTGCCGCATCCCTAATGCTCTTTCTATATTAGGATTTTCACTCAAAGGAAATAAACACGAAGAAGCAATAACTTTTGTCTCGTCAATAATAACTCCTCCGTCATGAAGAGGAGCGGAAGGGAAAAATATATTCTGTAACAGTTCCGAGGTCAGATCAGCGTCAAGATATATCCCGCTTTCAATATAACTTTTAAGACCCATTTCTCGCTTTATAGCAATTAACGCTCCTATCTTCTTGCGAGAAAGAGCCCCGACCGCAGAAACAATTTCTCTTAATGTTTTTTCTATCTCTTCTTTCTTGGGTTCAATATGAAAAATATGTTTTTTCCCTAACCGTATAAGGCCCTCTCTTAACTCCGGTTGAAAAACTATTACAATAAGAATTAAAAAAATTGCGAAGAATTTGGTAAGCAGCCAACTCAAGACAAACAATCCTAACTTCTGGGATATAAAAAAAGCAATTATAAGGATAATTATCCCTCTTAACAAATAGACAGCTTTTGTCCCTTTAAGAAAAAGAAATATTCTGTAAACAACAACCCAAAGTATTAATACTTCAATAATTGTTTTCCAATTTAAGAAACGAGCTAATAATTCCATTAATTCCCCATTATTTGACAGGCAATCTTTAAAGCCTGTTTTGTTTGCGCTACGTCGTGTACCCTTAATACGTTTGCGCCTCTAACTACAGATATTATATGCGCCGCCAGTGTCCCCACAGCACGCTCTCCAACCTCAACATCAAGAACTTTACCAATAAAAGATTTTCGCGATGCCCCTAAAAAAATCGGCAACCCTAGAATTTTGAATTTATAAAGTTCGTTAATAATCCTTAAATTATCTTCTAATCTCTTACCAAACCCTATCCCCGGATCAAGGAGAATCCTGTCTTTGCCTATCCCGGCGCCGGTTACAAACTCTAACCTTTCTTTTAAAAAACTAATTATATCTGCTGTTACATCTTTATATTTCGGATTTATCTGCATGGTCGCAGGCCTGCCGCTCATGTGCATAAGAATGCAACCTAATCTATATCTCTTCACTAAAGAAACCATTTTTAATGCCTTTCTTAAGGCGGTGATGTCATTAATGACATCTACTCCCTCATCTACCGCGGCTTTGGCAACTGCGTATTTATAAGTATCTACCGAAATTATAAGCTTTTTGAATTCTTTACGTATCAGACGCAGCACAGGAATAACCCTCTTAATTTCTTCTGTTTCTTTGACCGGCTTTGAAAACGGCCGGCTGGACTCTCCTCCCACATCGATAATTTTTGCTCCTTCTCTTGCCATCTCAGCTACTTTTTTTAAAACTAACTTTTGCATTTTACCTGTCCCGAGCATATCCGAAGGACATTTTGTGTTTTGCGCCTGCTTTAAGAGGCCGTCGCCGGAAAAAGAATCCGGGGTAACATTAACAATGCCGCAAATAACCGGTTCGGTTATCCTTAAGACTTTATCTCTGGCACGAAACACATACTCCTTTCTAAAGAAACCGTCTAAACAAGAAGAAAGTTCTCTGGAAATTTCTTTCAGTTTAAACGGCTGATTTCTCAATTTGTCACAGAGCTGCCTTAACTGCCGGGCATTGCCGAAAATAAGAATGTCGGTCTTAATTCTCTTTACCAACGCATCTCTATTTATAGCTGCGTCAGTTCCTAACGAAAGCAGATGCTGCTTTATTATATTTGCTTCCCAGGAAGAAATGCCTTCAATCTTAAAAGCAGCATATATGCCTTTAGAAGAAAGAATCTTGATTCCCTCGCTGTCAACGCCTAAGGAACTCATTACATCTCTAGCTTGACTTTCGTTTTTTATTACCAGAGGAGTCATTCTCATCTTTGAACCCGATTATCTCTTTTACTTCCTCAGCATCTAACACTTCTTTCTCTAGAAGGCGGCTAGCTACAAGTTTTACCTTATCAATATTCTTCTCTAAAATTTCTTTTGCCCGGTCAAACGCTTCTCCCACGATTCTTTTGACCTCGCTGTCTATAACTTTAGCCGTCTGTTCGGAATAATCCTTATGGTCTACTAAATCCCGGCCTAAAAATACGGGGGTTTCTTTTTTGCCTAAAGTTATATGGCCAACTTTATCGCTCATTCCTAACTCCGTAACCATCTGCCGGGCCATCTTTGTAGCCATCTCTAAATCATTATGCGCTCCCGTGGTAACCTCGCCTAAAATAAGTTCTTCCGCTGCTCTGCCGCCTAAAAGCACGCATAACCTATCTAAAATCTCAGATTTAGAATGAAGGTACCTGTCCTGAGTAGGTAGTTGCATAGTGTATCCCAACGCAGCCACTCCTCTGGGAATAATAGTAACTTTATGAAGAGGGTCAACCTTGGGTAAATAAAGCGATAACAAAGCATGGCCTGTTTCATGGTAAGCAATAATTTCCTTTTCTTTCTTGGAGATAACCCTGCTCTTTCTTTGAGGGCCGGCAATAACTCTTTCCATTGCTTCCTGTAGTTCTTCAATTTCAACAGCATTTTTATTCTTGCGCGCTGCTAACAACGCTGCTTCGTTGCATAAGTTTTCTAAATCCGCTCCGGAGAAACCCGGCGTCTGTTTTGCAATAACATTTAAATCTATGTTTTCGGCTAACTTAACCTTACGCGTATGAACTTTTAAAATCGCTTCTCTGCCCCTTATATCCGGAGAATCAATAGCAACATGCCTATCAAACCTGCCCGGCCGCAATAACGCCGGGTCTAACACGTCTGGTCTGTTAGTTGCCGCCATAACAATAATACCAAATTCGCTTCCAAACCCGTCCATCTCAACAAGAAGCTGGTTTAACGTCTGCTCTCTTTCATCATGGCCCCCTCCGATACCGGCAAAGCGCTGCCTTCCCACGGCATCTATTTCATCAATAAATATAATGCCTCCCTTTCCTAAAGTCTTGGAAGCTTTTTTTGCCTGGTCAAATAAATCACGCACTCTACTATTATGAAGAAGCACGGGTTTCTCTCCGCCAAAGAAAGCTTCGTTATGACAACCGCATAAATCGTAAACATACCCGTCATAAGGCTTTTTAACTATCTTCTTTACTATCGGCTTCTTAAACTGAAACGAAGGTTTATTATTTATAAAAGGATTTGACGTCTTACCTATTATTAACAGATAATAATCCCCCCCCGGCAAAGGTTTATTTTTAATAATTCTTCCCTCATTATTTTTACATTTTCTTAATCCAACACCAATGCCATGAAAAGCACAAAGCCAACAAACCTCTAAAATCAACTGCCTACTTACAGAACATAGAATTGATTTTTTCTCTTTAGATATATACCCGTCGCCTTTTATCAACCCTTCTAAATAACTTAAAAAATAACTCTTTGGCGCTTCCCACAGAAAAGAAGGAACGCACTTATTATGCGATCCGTTACCGCAATGGGTTTCAAGAAAATCGCCTAATATTTTAGAATGATAACTAATTCTTAAAGTATTATCGGCTGTTTTCTCTAAATGAGGCGTTAAATTAAATATATCCTGCATCAGTTTTATACAATCTCTATGTAAATCCTCTTCGTGAGCGCCAAAGATGAACTGCACAGCGTAATCTGTCCTTCTGCCTTCAGCAGTATAATATCCCAGGAGCCTCAACAAATCTTTTGTTACCATAACTTGCTGCGGTAATTTATTCTTGGAAGGCATTGCTTTTCTAGACAACGAGCGAGGCTGCGTTAACCTTCTCTGCCATAACCCAACCGCAGATTGTGAAACGCCCACAAGTTGTGCAATCTTAGACTGGGAAATAACCGCCCTATTTTGGACGGCAAACTCATAATCTTTTCTCATTACTAAATCTTCTTCCCAAACTTTGAGCTCTTTCTGAAAGAAAGGCGAAAACAAATGACCTCTTACAAAATGTGTCGTCCCTCTGCAAGGCACAAACGGCCCTCTGACTTTAAACGGTAAATTTACCAGTATATCGCCAATGTTTAAATCCT
>CP070797.1:802294-814801 GCA_020343495.1 Candidatus Omnitrophota bacterium
TCATATATGAGCTCCCCATAGGAGTGATTCTATGGTGAAAATTGGCTAAAATCGGTGGAACCCTTAATATTGGGGTTTTTTATTCACATATTTAGGGCAATACCGAGGGAAAGAAGTTTGTTATGGAAACAATCTTTGCAAGGCAAGCGAGGAAACAAAAACTTAGAGAGCAACAATATAATTTGATTATAGGGTCTCTTCTTGGAGACGCTTATTTAGTTAAAACAACCAGAGGATATGCATTTAGAGTTAATCATGGTGTAAGGCAGAAAGATTATGTTGATTGGAAGTACAAGATACTTAAAGATTTTGTTAACTCGCCTCCAAGATTTACAGAAAGTTGCTATTATTTTAGAACCATTTCTCATCCAGCTTTCCATTGTTTGAGAGAACAATTCTACAGCGATAGAAAGAAGGTAGTCCCTCGTGACTTGATTGAAACAGAGATGAACTCCTTCATTATGGCAGTTTGGATAATGGATGATGGTTCTAAAGATGGTAGACAGCTACGAATAAACAGCCAGTCTTTCAACAGAGATGAAAATTTATTCTTGCAAGGTGTTCTATATGCTAAACTTGGAATAAAATCAACTTTGAATCAAGATAAAGGGAAATATAGATTGAGAGTAAGCAATGAGAGTATGGCTCGATTGCGTAATCTAGTAACTCCCTATATTGTTCCAAGCATGCTTTACAAGCTTCTCCCGTAACGACTGATCCGAAAGGTGAGATAGTAATCGTAACTCAATAAGGGTTAAATCATAGTTACTATATACGGTCAATATCTCGAAAGAGATAAAGGTATAGTCTGATCCATTAGTAATAATGGGTGTCATATCGACGGCCCGGTTTGGCACCTCAACAAATAGGGGTGATCCTGTAGTAATACAGGAAAGGATTCGGCTTATAACGGTGGAATCCTAACGTAAAGTCGAGGACAATACCGTGGGAAGTCTAACGGAATATCAGGAAAAGGTAATAATAGGCTCTCTATTAGGAGATGGGTCAATGCGTTGTAAAACCCACGCACTTTTAGAGATTAACCATTCGGTTAAGCAAAAAGAGTATGTGGAGTGGAAGTATAATGTGTTATTACCATTGACAGTGACGCCTCCGAAATTGAGGAAGTCTGGACATAAAAGATTTGCCTATAGATTTACAACCAAAAGCTTAGAGGTACTTACTAATTTCTACAAAAGATTTTATCAACAGGGAGTAAAAGTTATTCCAGAAAATTTGGAAATTTCACCTTTAAGTTTGGCAGTTTGGTTTATGGATGATGGTTGTAAGAGTCGGCGGGCAATTTATTTAAACACACAAAATTTTAGTGTACAAGATCAAAGGAAGTTAGTTCAGCTTCTTAAAACTCAATATGGAATTAAAGCGTCACTAAATAGAGATAAAAAATATTATCGTTTACGGATTGCAGTAGAAAGTGTGGAAAAGTTTCACAGTTTAGTGTTTCCCTTCGTTCTTCCGTGCTTTCTTTATAAACTTCCGTTAAGACCCTGTAACGACTGATTCTGTGAAGAGCAGAAGAGATAGTATATCTACTCTTTATGAGTAAATCTAAAATACTATCATACGCCGACCCCATCTTACTGCAAGATGGGTGGAGATATAGTCTAATCCCCTACGAAAGTAGGGAGCGATTGCGATGTCGGCTCATCCCATCCTGGGGCTGGAGAAGGTCCCAAGGGTCCGGCTGTTCGCCGGTTAAAGGGGTACGTGAGCTGGGTTCAGAACGTCGTGAGACAGTTCGGTCTCTATCCACTGTGGGTGTTAGGATTCTTGAAGGGGAGCTGTCCCTAGTACGAGAGGACCGGGACAGAGGAACCTCTAGTGTACCAGTTATTCCGCCAGGAGTAAAGGCTGGGTAGCTATGTTCCTATGGGATAAGCGCTGAAGGCATCTAAGCGCGAAGCTAACTCTAAAACTAAGAATCCCTTTCCATCTTTGATGGGATGAAGGCTGGTGGGAGACTACCACCTATATAGGGTGCAGGTGTAAGCATAGTAATATGTTCAGCCGAGCACTACTAATAAGCCAATCGGCTTGATGCCCAACTTATTTTATAAAAGTAGAGAGTATAAAGTAGAAAGAAAAAGTCTTTCTATTTTGTACTTTCTACTGTATTTATTTTAGGGAGGTGCTTATGCCGGAGGGGTCACAC
The DNA here is from genome assembly GCA_020343495.1 of Candidatus Omnitrophota bacterium. Classification (GTDB taxonomy): domain Bacteria; phylum Omnitrophota; class Gorgyraeia; order Duberdicusellales; family 4484-171; genus JAHISK01. Next base: position 804,468 of record CP070797.1, read on the forward strand.
CCGTGCCCATTCCGAATACGGTCGTTAAGCCCTCCAGGGCCCATGGTACTGCTCTCGCAGGGGAGTGGGAGAGTAGGTCAGTGCCTCCCTGATTTTTTACATTCCTAAGAATTACTTCCTTTTTGGCCTTTTAGGCACATAAATTTAGCAGTCTTCGATAATTAATATATGTTTTTTTGTGGCTTTGTAGAAAGCAAAGGCAAAGTTGTCAAAATCAGCGCACTCCCGGAAACTAATTTCCTTGACTTTAACTACCGATTGTGATAATTTAAAAAAAGAATATTTATATATATAAAGGAGGGGGACAGATGTATAAACGAAATATATTATTAGGGTTATTTATTTTTGTTATCTTTATAAGCGGGTGTGCGGTTGTGTTTCAGCCGGGCCGGCGTTCCGATATTGAGAAAATAAAAACTTTAGAAGATGAAGTAGATGCTTTAAAAAACGCAAAAACTATTTTGGAAGAAAAGCTGTTCCAGGAAATAAAAGATAAACAGGTAAGATTAAAGATGGAGGAGAAAGGCTTAGTTATTACCTTTGTTGCCGAAGTCCTTTTTGATTCAGGCAAAGCAATCTTAAGAGAAGAGAGTTTGTCTAGTTTAAGTAAAGTAGCAGGGATCCTTAACGAAGAAGTCCGCGCTCATAATATAGGTATAGAAGGGCACACGGATAATGAGCCAATCAGGCATTCCGGTTGGAAGTCAAACTGGGAACTGTCTGTGCAAAGAGCGTTAAGTGTGTTGCATTATTTAGAGGATTCCGAGATAAGCCCAACAAGATTAGTAGCTATGGGGTATGGTGAGTATAAGTCGGTGGCTTCAAATGATACAGAAGAAGGAAAGCAACTTAATAGAAGAGTGGAGATTGTTATTTTACCTAGAGATTTAAAGAAAACAGCTAAGTCAGATTTATCCAGTAGAAGAGACTATGGAGAATATAAATAGAAGGAGGCAAAGAGATGGGTGATAAACCTCTGATTATTAGTCTTTTGGTCGGCTTGATAGTAGTGCTGGTGATTGCGGGGGTTTCTCTGTTGGTCCGGGTGAAGTCTCTAAACGATATTTATAAGAAAGAGTTATCTACAAATATGTCTTTTCAGAAAACTATTGAGAGCCTGAAAGAAGAAATTTCTTCATTAAAGGAAGAAAACGGCTCTTTAAAAAATGATAATGGTAATCTTAAAAAAGATATTGTGCAGTTAAATTTTCAGATAGAAGGATTGAACGGCGAAATGGCAAAGTTGGAGAAACTTAAAGATAAGCTGGAAGAAAATTTAAAAGATGAATTAATGAAAAGAGAACTTAAGGAGAAGTAAAAAAGTATTATAAATTGCGATTAACCAAAGGGGGCATAAAGCCCCCTTTGTTTTTAAGCGAGGGTTTAATGGCGGAAAATGATAAAGTAAAAGAAAAAGGAGTCGTTCCTAACCATGTAGCTATAATTATGGATGGCAACGGAAGATGGGCGAAGGAAAGAGGCCTGCCTCGTGTCTATGGCCATAGGAAGGGAGGCCAGCGGCTAAGACAGCTCCTAAAAGAAGCAAAGAGACTAAAAGTTAAGAGCATTACTATTTTTGCGTTTTCTACAGAAAACTGGGATAGGCCCCGTAAAGAGATAAACTATCTTTTTTCTTATATGGAGGGTTTTTTGAGTAAGTATAAGAATGAGTTGATGAAAGAAGAGATTCGCCTGAGAATGATAGGCCGCCGTGACCGTATTCCTAAAACGAGCATTAAAAAGATAGAGGAGATTGAGAGTTTGACTAAGAATAATAAAAAGTTTTTTTTTAATATTGCCTTAGATTTCGGCGGAAGGTGGGATATTACCGAAGCTGCCAGAAAGATTATAAGAGATTATGAGGGTAAAAGAATATCAAGAAGTCAGATAACCGAAGAAGTCTTTGGCAGTTACCTTTCGCTGGCAGACACCCCTAGTCCTGATTTGTTAATTAGGACTTCAGGCGAACAGAGGGTAAGTAATTTTCTGCTTTGGGATTTAGCCTATGCAGAGTTTTATTTCTCGCAAGTGTATTGGCCGGATTTTGACGTGAAACAGTTTAGAGGAGCGATTAAAGCTTATTCTGAGAGGAATAGAAGGTTTGGAGGAATAGGTGACGGAAAGAGTTATTAGTTCTCTTATTTTAGGTGTTATTGTTATATTCGCAATTATTTATGCGCCGGTATGTGGAATGGCTACGACCATATTCATTTTAGTTGCGCTTTATGAGTTTTTCTACATGGTGGAGAAAAAAGGAGTACGTTTATTTAAGCCTTTTGGGTTGCTGGTAGGAGGGCTTATTCCCATAACTATATATTTTCATTTCCCGATCAAAGAAGGGTGGCAGTTTTTATTTGTAATAATTGGTTTGTTCCTTTTTTTTCTTATTGAGCTCACCAAGAAAGAAACTCACCAGCCGATTCTTTCTATTTCAGCGACTGTTTTTGGTATTATTTATATCGCATGGTGTTTTAGCTTTTTGATAAGGGTACGCCAGCTCCCCGAAGGAGCGATATTAACAGCGTTTTTGATTTTTGTAACAAAATCTTCAGATATCGGGGCGTATTTGTGGGGTAGGAGTTTCGGAAGGACGCCCCTTATAGAGAGGGTAAGCCCTAAGAAATCTTTAGAAGGAGCAATCGGAGGTTTTTTTACCAGTTTAGGGGTTGGGCTTGTATTCTCTCCGTTTATAAGCAGTCTTAATTTTTGGGAAACGTTCTTTTTAATTATAATTTTAGCAATCATCGCTCAGTTAGGAGACCTTTTTGAGTCGCTTATAAAAAGAGACTGTCAGGTTAAAGATTCCGGGAAAATTTTGCCGGGTATGGGAGGAGTTCTCGACGTTATTGACAGCGTAATTTTTACTGCTCCTACCTTTTATCTTTATCTTACAATGATAAGGTAAGACGCCGATTAACGCAAATTTTAGAGACGCCAATTTAGGCGGATAGAAATGAGCGGCAATTAGCGTTTTAGAAATAGTAGTACAAAATGAAGAAAGTATTAGTATTCGGGTCAACAGGTTCTATCGGTAGAAGTAGCCTTGATGTCATAAGAAAGGCTCGGGCGGATTTTAAGGTTTTAGGGCTTTGCGTTAACAGGGATATAAAGAATTTAAAGAAACAGATAGAAGAATTTTCTCCCAGTTACGTATGTGTTGTGGATTCAGGGTGCGCCGATAAATTAGCGGCAAGCTTAGATAAAAGAATAAAATTATTTAGAGGAGAGAGTGGCCTGCAGGAATTTTCTTCTCTTAATTCGGATATTTCTATTATGGGGATTTCAGGAATTTCCTGCCTGAGGCCCCTTCTTATAAATTTGGAACACACCGCAAGAATTGCGCTGGCAAATAAAGAAGCTATTGTAGGAGCCGGTTCTTTTGTTTTTATGAAGGCTAAGAAGTTCGGCGTAGAAATTATCCCCGTTGATAGCGAGATAAATGCCCTTTTTCAGCTTGTTAATGCCATAAAGGATGATTTCTTAAAAGTGTATATTACTGCCTCAGGAGGCCCGCTTCTTAATTGTAAAAAGAAGGATTTAAAGGATGTGGGAGTAAAGGAGGTTTTGCTCCACCCCACCTGGAAAATGGGCCGGCGGATAACCGTAGACAGCGCAACCTTCGTTAATAAAGCTTTTGAAGTTATAGAGGTCAATCGTTTTTTCCGGATACCCTATGAACGGATAGGAGTTTTGATTCATAAAGAATCCGCTATCCATGCTCTCGTTGAGTTGAAAGATAACAATATTTTTGCTTGTTTTTATCCGCCGGATATGAAGATGCCGATTTCTTTTGCATTATATTATCCTTTAAGGTCTAATTCATTGGCAGAAAAAGGGGTTAGGCAAAATTTTTCTTTATCTCTGGAGCCGTTTAATTATAAAAAACACCCTCTTTTTGAGATGGTTTTGGATGCCGCCAGAAAAGACGATAATTCTTTGGCTATTTTGAATGCGTCCGACGAGGTAGCTATAAATTATTTTTTGGCAGGCAAGATAAAGTTTACTCATATCCGTAAAGTCATGGAATACATTTTCACGCATTACCCTTCGCAGGGATTAAAGAAAGTAGAAGATGTTTTCTACTGGGATACCTGGGCGAGAAAAAAGACAGAAGAATATATCGAGAAAGAAGTTCATAGCGTACTACGGACTAATAACTAAATTATGAGTGTTTTAGCTATTATTATTATTTTTAGTATTCTTATCGTTGCTCATGAGTTTGGCCATTTCCTTGCAGCAAGGATGAGCGGCGTTGCCGTTGAGAAATTCTCTATCGGATTCGGGCCAAAGTTGTTCAGGATAAAAGGAAAAGAGACAGAATTTTTGGTTTGCCTTTTCCCTTTAGGAGGCTATGTGAAATTAGCCGGCGACAGCCGCGCTGAATGCAGTGGCCGGCCTTTTGAGTTTTTGTCCCGGTCGCCGGGGATAAAAATGAGGATTGTTTTTGCCGGGCCTCTTTTTAACTATCTGTTAGCTTTTATGCTTTTCTGGTTGAGTTTTACCTTTGTAGGGTTTCCTTCGTCAAATACAGTTATCGGCGAGGTTTTAGGAGATTACCCGGCTTATTCGGCGGGGATAAGAGAGGGAGATAAGGTTTTAGAGGTAAATAATGAGAAGGTCGGCACCTGGCATCAGATGGCGTATATAATCCATCAAAGCCGGGAGAAAGTTTTGCTTAAAATTGAGAGAAATAAAGAGGTTTTTGATTTAGAAGTTCCTTTAAAAGAGGAAAAGATAGTAGATGAAGCAGGAAAAAGTAAGAGCGTGTACGTAGTAGGCATAGCTGCTAAAGTAGAAAAGTACAATCCTTTTAAGGCTTTCTTTAAGGGAATGGCAGCTTTAGTTAGGGTTACAGTTTTTACGGTTAAGGGGCTGGCATCTATAATTATAGGCAAAATCCCTTTTAAGAAGGCAGTCGCCGGTCCCTTGGGCATTTTTTATTTTACTCATCAGGCCGTGCAAATGGGAATAATTACTGTTATTAACCTTACGATTCTTCTGAATATAAACCTGGCTATTGTGAATCTTTTTCCTTTACCTATATTAGACGGCGGCCATGTTATTATTTTCTTTGTTGAAAAATTAAGAAAGAAACCCTTAAATCAGAAAGCAGAAGACTTTTTAACCCGTTTAGGGTTTATTCTTATTGGAATTTTATTTATATTTATTTTTTATAACGATATTATAAAGTTCGGCCCTAAATTGTGGGGTAAGAAAGGTGAATCAGTAGAGGTTAACGAAGGCCAAAGCATAAAGCAGAACCTCGATAAAGAATTTTAATATGAGCAGAGTAGTTAAAATAGGAAATCTTAAAGTCGGCGGCAACAATCCTGTGCGTATAAAGGGAATGATTAAGACACCCTCTGCACATATTAAGAAAGTTATTGCTGAAGCCAGGAAGTTGGAGAAGGAAGGAGCAGAAGCTATAAGGGTTGCCGTTAGAGAAGATAAAGATACTAAACTCGCCGCTGTTTTGAAAAAACATATTGACGTGCCGATAGTTGCTGACGTTCATTTTCATTATAAGCTTGCCTTAGGCGCTATCAAGGAAGGTTTTGATGGAATAAGGCTGAACCCCTTAAACATCTCCGACGAAAGTCAGGTGCGTAAAATAGCGCGCCTGGCAAGAAGCTTTAATATACCCATTAGAGTCGGCATCAATTCCGGAGGGTTTAAGAAGGAGTTTACTCACAGCAAGGCCCTGGCTTCTGATATGGTTAAGAGAGTGCAGAGGTATCTTAAGATTTTCCAAACAGAGGGTTTTTTTGATATAATGGTTTCTCTGAAGGGAGCCGATGTTTTATCAACAGTTATAGCTAACGAGTCTTTTTCAAAGAAGTTTGATTACCCCCTACATTTAGGAGTTACTGCTAGCGGCCCTTTTTTAGAAGGGGTAGTTAAGTCATCTATAGGCATAGGCAATCTTCTTTCCGGAGGGGTTGGTTCTGTTTTGAGGGTATCGTTAGCCGCTCCTTCTTTTTTGGAGGTAAGGGTAGCCAAATATATTTTACAGGCATTGAATTTAAGGCGTTTTGAACCGGAAGTTATTTGCTGCCCTACGTGTTCAAGGTGCCAGGTTAACCTTATTAATATTGTGGATAGGTTTAAGAAAGAATTAGAAGGAAGAGATTTTGATAAATCTTTACGCATTGCCATTATGGGATGTGTGGTGAACGGCCCGGGTGAGGCGTATCAGGCTGATATCGGAGTTGCTTTTGGAGAGAAGAAAGCAGCAATTTTTAAGAAAGATAAGATTCTGGGCTGGACGGATGAGAAGAGAGTAATAGCTGATTTGATAAAAGAAGTAGAGAAACAAGAGGCGCCTACCGGATAGAGGAGGAATAAATGTTATTTTCAAAAAGTTTTATCTATACCTTAAGAGAAGACCCTAAAGTTGCCGAGTGCACCAGCCATAAGTATTTACTTAAAGGGTGTTTTTTGTATATGGTATCGTCGGGGATATATTCGTATCTTCCCTTGGGATTAGGAGTATTAGATAAGATTAATAACATCATAAGAAAACATATGAATAATAGCGGCGCCCAGGAATTATTAATGAGCGCTTTACAGCCTTTAGATTTATGGCAGAAGACCGGTAGAGATAAAGACTTAAAGGAAGTTATGTTTAAATTTAAAGACAGAAAGAATAGAATGCTTTGTCTGGGGCCTACGCATGAGGAATTAATAACGGAAATTGTCCGAAAGCATATTTTTTCTTATAAGCAATTGCCGTTGATTCTTTATCAAATCCAGACTAAATACAGGGACGAACCCCGGTCGCGGTTTGGCCTGATGCGCAGCTGTGAGTTTATAATGAAAGACGCTTATAGTTTTGATATTGACGAGAAAGGATTAGAATGCAATTACGCCAAAATGTTATCAGCATACAATGCTATTTTTAAAGAGTGCGGTTTAGAATTTGTTATGACGCAAGCTGAATCCGGATTTATGGGAGGAGACGTCTCTCATGAGTTTATGGTGCCGGCCCAGATCGGCGAAGATGTTTTGTTCCGTTGTAAGAGGTGTAATAAGTTTTTTAAGAAGGGCAGCAAATGTGTTGAATGCAAGGGTAATTTGACTGAACAAAAAATGATTGAAATCGGCCATATATTTAAGTTAGGCACAAAGTATTCAGACACCCAAGGAGCGTGTTTCCTTGATAAGCAAGGGAAAAGAAAGCCTGTTATTATGGGATGCTACGGCATAGGGGTCAGCAGGATATTGCCTTCAATTATTGAGGTAAACCATGATGATAAGGGAATAATTTGGCCTAAGAGTGTTAGCCCCCAGCAGGGGAGTTTAGTTACTTTAGGCGGGGTTTCTTTTGATGAAGCAATGCAGTTAGTTGATACTTTAGAGAAGAGGGGTTTTAGTATTTTATTTGACGACCGCGACGAGGCAGCAGGAGTCAAGTTTAACGATGCCTATTTAGTTGGTAACCCTTATATCTTAATTATGGGGAAAAATTATTCCAAAAGCAATAAGATAGATGTTGAAGTAAGAAAAACAGGAGAAAAGCTGAGTTTAGGAAAAGAAGAATTGATAAAGTTTCTTGAGAAGGAATATGATAGATAAGGAACAGGATAAAATTAAAGTTAAAGTTGAGCAGATTCTTAAAGAAAAGGGAATTGACCTTGTGGAGTTTAGTCTTTTTTTTTCCAGAGGCAGCTGCACGGTAAGGTGTCTTATAGATTATCCCGCAGGAGGGATAACTCTGGATGAATGTGCTGCGGTGAATAAAGAAATTTTTTCTTTTCTTGGAGAAGGTAACCTTTTAGGCGAAAATTATGTTGTTGAGGTTAATTCTCCCGGCCTGGAGAGGAAGTTAAAAACTTATAAAGATTTTTTGCGGGTGAAGGGAAAGATAATATCTTTATGGTTTAAGAGCCCTTTTGAGGGAAAGCAATATTTAGAAGGCCAGCTGGCAGATGTAGATGAAAGCCAGTTGTGCATAAAAAATAAAAGCGGTGTTTTTAAAATTAATTTTAATCAGATAAGAGTGGGAAAGGAGAAAATAAAATAGCGCATTTTAAGTTCGTAGTACGCTTCGCTGGAAATTCATAGATAAAGACGGCTAACTACGAACTCTGAACTATGAACTAAAATAGGAGGTTGAAAATAATGAATAAGGAATTTTTGAGTATTTTAGGGCAATTAGAAAGAGAAAAAGGATTAGATAGGAATGTCTTGATTAGCGCCGTAAAGCAGGCTTTGGAGACAGCAGCAAAAAAAATAGCTAAGCTTAGCGATTCCTCTTCCGACGAGATAAAGGTGGAAATAGACCCCGTAAAAGGAGATATTCGTGTTTATATAGGTGATAGAGAGATTGTATCCCGTGAATTCGGGCGTATCGCGGCACAAACTGCCAGGCAGATTATAATTCAGAAGATAAGAGAAGCCGAGAAAGAAAACATTTATAATGAGTTTAAAGGCAAAGAAGGAGATATCGTAGGAGGGGTAGTATATCGCCTAGAAAGAAAAGCCGTAATATTAGACCTCATGGGTAGAGCTGAAGGGATTATTCCTCATTCTTTTCTTTCTCCTTTAGATAGGTTTAGGTTAGGAGAACGTGTTAAAGGATACGTGCGCGAGGTTAAAAAAGATAGGGGGACGCAGATAATTATTTCCCGCAGGCACGAGGGATTAGTGAAGAAGCTTTTTGAATTAGAGGTCCCGGAAATTCTTGAGGGAATAGTTGAGATAAAATCTATTGCCCGGGAAGCCGGCGAAAGAACCAAAATAGCAGTATTTTCTAAAGACGAAAAAGTTGACTGCGTGGGAGCATGCGTGGGTATAAGAGGCTCGCGCGTCAAGAGCGTGATAGAAGAATTACGCGGAGAAAAAATTGATATTGTAAGGTGGAGCGAGGATATAAAAGAGTTTATAAAAGCATCGCTTTCACCGGCGGTGGTTTCGCGGATAGAGTTAGACAGGGATAACAAGCGCGTTAGGATTCTGGTTGCCAATGACCAGTTATCGTTAGCTATCGGTAAAAAGGGTCAAAATGTCCGGTTAGCTTCCAGGTTAGTGGGATGGGAAATAGATATCCGTTCTAAAGAAGCAATTGAGGAGGACGTAAAGAAGATCCAGAAACTTAAGAGCGTCGGTAAAAAAGTAGCAGCGGTTTTGGTGGAAGCAAGGTATAATAATTTAAATGCTATTGCCAAAGCTTGTGCGGCTGATTTAGCTAAGTTAAAAGGAATCGGCAGTAAAAAAGCAGAGCAGATAATTGAGGAAGCAAAAAAAATATGTGAGGAGGCTCTATCTAAAGAACCAAAAGATGAAAAGGGGCAGAAGGAAAAATGAGAATACATGAATTAGCTAAAAAGTTAGGCGTTGACAGTAAGGAATTACTAAAGAAATTAAAAAAGCTGAATTTCCCTGTAAAAAGCCACATGTCCAGCGTTGACCCCGAAACTGCTGAGATTATTCTCCATGAAGTAAAGGATTTAAAGAAGAAAGAAATAGAAGCTAACGTAATAGAAGTTGATTTCCCCATTACGGTTAAAGATTTAGCTATTAAGTTAGAAAAGAAACCCTCAGAGCTTTTGGCGGATTTAATAAAAGAAAGAAAGTTATTTACTATTAATCAGAATCTTGATGAAGAGACCGCCAGCAGCATCGCATATAAATACGGGGTTAATTTGTGCAGGAAGTTATCTAAAGAAGAAGAGATTCTAAAAGTAGAGCCTAAAAACTTAAAAGGAAGAGCTCCTGTGGTTACTCTTATGGGGCATATTGACCACGGCAAGACTTCACTCTTAGATTACATAAGAAACAGTAAGATTACCGAAAAAGAGACCGGCGGCATTACCCAGCACATCGGAGCTTATCAGGTGATTTTAGATAAGGGTAAGATTACTTTTTTAGATACGCCCGGGCATGAAACTTTTACGGCAATGCGGGCCAGAGGAGCAAATATTACTGATATTGTAATTATCGTTGTTGCTGCCGATGAAGGCATAAAGCCGCAGACCGTAGAGGCAATTGACCATGCAAAAGCAGCCGGTGTTCCTATAATTGTGGCAATAAACAAGATGGATACCCCTAATGCTAATCCCGATATGGTAAAACAGCAGCTTTCAAAGCTGGAGTTTGTTCCTGAAGATTGGGGCGGCAAAACCATTACCGTGGGAGTTTCCGCTAAGACAGGCAAGGGAGTTGACGAACTTCTGGATTTGATTCTTCTTCAGGCCCAAATTATGGAGTTGAAAGCAGATTATGATAGGCCGGCTTTGGGAGTAGTGGTTGAGGCAAGGTTATCTAAAGGCAAAGGCCCTTTAGCCACTGTTCTTATCAGGGAGGGGAAACTGCGGCTGGGTGATTGGTGCGTG
>CP070797.1:814901-827019 GCA_020343495.1 Candidatus Omnitrophota bacterium
CCAAATAAAATTGCTCAAATGCAAAAAGCAGGCTATGTTGTTATAGCATCATTCATATTGCCTGAAACTTGCTGGATTGACAACTTTTTTGTTCCGGAAATGACAGCACAAAGAATATTTTTGGATAAATACAAAGGTAATAAATCTGCCGAAGAATTCGTAAAATATGAAAAGCGTGGAGCTGAACTTTACAATAAGTATAAAGAATATTATGGGTATGTATTTTATATCGGAAAAAAAATATAGTTTCTGTTGAATGACAAAATTCGCTAAAATAAAGGCAGTTATAACAACTCAATCCACCGGACCCAACCCGCGCTTTGCGCGGCTTGTGCCACTTGTCCTGAGTGAAATGAAGGGCTGATTTCGAATGTTATGCTACTGAATAGTTATATGAATTTTTATTCAAGGAGGTGAGATAATGCCAGTAATAAAAGGAACCAAAGGTGATTGGGAATACAACATCACACCTGGAAAAACTTATCAAAATGAAAAATCTGGTGACAGAATTGAAATTAAGTACAAACCCAAACCAGGAACTTGCAGTGACATACGACTGGTTCAAACTGTCAAATGGGTTGCCTATGATTCCAATAACAATGTGGTAACAACAAACCCAAAAGATATGTATCCTCCTAACGTTCCAAATAAGTTCAGATTCAGAGCTAACAGTGAAGTAGCTGTAAACGGCGAAATTTACAGCATTGACTATCGTAAATGCGAAAGCGAACCATACTTTAATGGCGATAGTGTGAAAGGAAAGGCATCACGTGGAGATGCAACGAAGACACCGCCAGAGAATACAGAGATGAAGGACCGTCCCCATACTGGAATAGAGTCTATGAAACAAAATATTGTTAAAGTTGTAAAGCACTTTAAAACTTGCGCTATTTGTGTAGAAACGGGTGCAATTCTCGGGTGTATGTCTTGGACATCAACAGCGACAAGAAACCCGTATGATCATGGAACAATCAATGTTAATCCAACCGAATGCAAAAAAGTGTCCCCTGCTTCTGTTGCTGCCCTGAAGCAATTTATCAATACACACGTCACAACTGACTCTAATGGAAAGAGATATTGGAAGTGTGAAGAAACAGGAAAAAAAGGAAAGAATGCGACTACCGGAAGAACACTGCCTCCTATAAACGATGATTTCTATGATAAATGGGGGACAGTAAAGAAATCTAGTTTCCAATGGATTGAGTTAGATCAACAGCACGTGGGTGGAGGGAAGTTAAGTGATGATCTGGTAGCGGTAGTAACAAAGTCAATAAACCATCCAGCTCAGTCTGCGATCAAATTCACATGGGCAGGTGAACAAGACAAGACAATCTCTGGGGTAGTGTTGACCCCCATGAACGACATCTCGGCTGAAGATATTAGTCCATTTGTATATGATGAAGTATGTTTCCAAAATGACTTTGTCTCGTTAGTCGCGGTAAGCGTTACTCCAGAATTACTTATAAGTCTTTTGGAAAGTGTCTCCGAGTTTGGCGAACAATTAACTGAACCCAAGGGTCCTGTTATCGTATCCATTATAACAAACCCTCGTACCAATGAAGCTTTTGGCTTTTATGGTTCCCTTAACTCAAAGGATTTGGATGTCATACTGAAAAGTATTTTGTTCCCAAACAATGAGAGCGAAAAAGCAATTGAAATGATAGGTTATCTATCTTTCAATATGGGATTGCCGTAAAAGGCAATTCATCTGGCCCTCCATATCGCCGAGTTATCCTTGGCTGGCAAGAAGAATAGGAATGAGGGTCAAGTCTTCATTCAAGAAAAAACCTAACAACTCGCTGCAGCCGACCGCCTACGCGGCTGAGCTTAAATGTTAGATTAAAAATATATAGAAAATTTTAAGATTTATGATTAAATACTAGGAGGCGGTCGCAATCTGCGACTACCTTAAAATTAAATGATTGACAAAATGCAAAACAGTAAGATAGAAGAATTATTACTTCGTATATTAAAGAATAATTTCATACAGATTTTTATAGGGTTGATTTTCTATTTCTATTACGTAGGGTATGGCGCAAATATTATTATAGATAAATTAATATACGGAATTTATGTGACCCCCGGCATAGAAAAAATTATTGCATCCGGTTCAAATGGGTTTATTTTTCTTTCTTTTATCATAGGTATTGGATGGCTTTTATATAAGGGGTTTTGTTTTATATCTAATAAAGGAAGAGTGATAGATTGGTTAATTTTAGGAACTTTCCCGATACTCTATATTATTTATAGAAACTACCTCCTTATTCCTTTATTCCTTTTAATTATAATCCCTCTTTTTCTCGCTAAATTGAAATACCCTTTTATAAAATACAAATTAGTTATCCAATGGCTGGTAATGTTAACATCGGTTTTATTTGTTATATCATACCCGGTAGCTATAGGCGAAACACAGTTATTGTTCCGAGACCCTGATAAATCTTTTTTGAAAGAATCTCCCGTAGAAATATTAACCGTCGTATCGTTAGATTTACCGGATGAACAGAGGACCGTTGCCGGTTATTTGAATACTTTATTTATAGGGACGCAGGGAAGAATAAAGTCAGTTTTAGTAAGCCTTGAGCCTTATCAAATAATCATAATACAAAATAAAGAGATTATTAGAATAAAAAAGCCTTATAAAAAGAAAGACCGCTAATTCCCCGCAAGTTTCTTCGCTAAAGCTAAATCCGCTGCCGTTAGAAAATCTTCTAATACTCTTACGCCCCGGTAGAGGTTACTTATCTTTACATACTCATTCTTTATATGCGCGCACCCTTTTGACCCAAACCCAAAAGAAAAAGTTTCTATCCCTTTATCTTCTAAAAAATTAATTACGGTTGCGCCAAAACTTGGCTTAAATTTAACGGGAATTCTGTGCTCTCTTAAACACTTCCCTAACACTTTTATCAAAAAACTATTTTTATCTATCTCTATAGGGCTCTGACGCGCTAAAATCTTTATTTTATATCTGATTTTATATCTTTTTATAATCTTCTCTAAATCTTTGGTGATCTGACTTTCCTTCATTGAAGGAAGATACCTGATATCTAAATCAAAAAAAGCGTAACCGGCAACGATGTTTACCTTATCCCCGCCTTGGAATTTCCCGATATTTAAAGTGGGTTTTTTCAAAAGGGCGTGCTTACGATAAGAAAACTTATGTTTTAACAAATCAGTTAAAATGCGCACCCCCTTCTCTACGGCGTTTATGCCCCTCTGCGGATACGCTCCGTGCGCTTCCTTACCAAAAAGCTCAACCCGCAAATGCAGGAGGCCTTTCTGCGCAACGATAATATCAAACTCGCCAGCGTCAAGGACTATCCCGTAATCTATATCTTTTAAATGATTAACTACCGGTTTTATTCCCAATAAACTGCCTGTTTCTTCGTCCCCGCAAAAAGCAAACACTAAATCTAAATTATCTAAGACTATGTTTTTCTTTTTTAAAGCCTTAATAAGGGCCAGACACGCTGCTACGTTTACTTTACAATCAGTCGCTCCTCTCCCATAAATCCTTCCTTTATAAACCTTACCGGACAACGCGGGGAATTTCCAATCTCCGCTGGCGGGAACCGTATCGGTATGAGGGGTAAAAAGCAAAGCTTTGCGTGATTTCTTTGAGTGCAGATGGCAGACTAAATTTAGCCTATTTTTCTTAAACTCATAAATTTTAAAAGGGATTTGCAGTTTCTTTAAGTAATCTCTAATAAAAAAAGTTATCTCTTTCTCGTTACCCGGCGGGTTTTGCGAATCTATCTTAATTAACTTTTGAAGTAATGTTACCAACTCTTTCTTCGCCCACATTTTTTAAAGATAATTCTAAATGTTCTCCTTTTAAAGGATTATACCCTTTATAGGCAATTAAAAAATACGCTGTTGAAGCAAGAGAGCCTGTTTTATTCCCTTTAGGGGTGCGCCAGCCGTGACCGGTATCAACTGAAGGAAGGGAAGCATAAGGCAGACAGGGGTCTTGCTTTCCTATTCTTGAAGGCGAGGTAATTAACATTTTCTGTAACTCCTGAAGATAAAACTCCGATTTTTCTAAATAATCCCTGTGCTTATCAACATCCTTATCTTTATAGTAGTCCGCCATAACTTTAAAAGCTAAAACCATCTGAGACGTCCATTCCCCGGATACCACTCCCCCGCGGGCAATGTTTCTATGTTTAGCAAAATCAAACCCTTTGACATCAACTTCATCGCCGTTTCTCTTAAACTTAACTGCTACCTCACAATTCCTTACAGCAAAATCTAATATGGTGTCTGAATCCATCTCTAAAGAAGCTAATACTTGCGGCCCAAAAGCGGTTATTGACCAGGCGTAAGTATCAGTAGCGATGGTTGAATCTCCTTTTCCGCGTTTAACCGGCGGCCCGTAAGTAGTATAGGCGTATTTGTAAATCCACTCCTTTAGTTTCTCAGTGGCACGTAAATACTTCTCATCTCTCGTTGTTCTATAAAACAAATCAAAGAAAGCAAACGCATCCAGGTTATGCTCTGTTGCATACCAGTTAACTGCCGGCCCGCCCTTTACTCCTCCTTCTTTATCCATCATAGAAAGAAGCATATCGCTTACGCTTTCTGCTACAGGCAAATACTTTTCGTTTCCCGTCTTTTTAGTATAATTTAACGCCGCCAGCCCTATCCATGCGTTGGGACCGCTATGAACGGTATATTCAAACACTCCACCTCCCCCAGAGTAAGCGTTATAAATTCTCTCTCCTCTTTTTACTTTCTCTAAATAAAAGTCTAAAACTTTCTCCGCACGCCTGGTATCTTCAAATAAAAGAAAGCTAACTACTGCCAACGCCTGGTCATAGGTAAAATAGACTTTATCTAAATTACGGTCTCCCTCGTAACTTAACACCAGACCTGCTGCCAAGTCCTGCCGATTCTTTATCCATCCATACATGCCGGCGATTATCTTCTGTAAAGATTTTCTATTTTCTACCTCCAACCTTTTCACCTGCCGGCGGATAGATGAATTAATCTCTCGTCTCTCTTTTTGTTTCTCCTTTAAAAAATTATTCTCTTTTATTAACGCTGCTATCTCTTTTCTAAATCGCCGGATTAACTTCTTCTGAGAATCGTCTTCTTTCTCTTCTTCCTGAATTGACTCTTTATATTTTTGCTGCCACCGCAACAGCTCGTTTTCTAAAAAAGATATTTTCTCCCGCAATACTTTCTGTCTCTGCTCAAAAAACGTGCCAATTTGCTCTCCGCTTTTTAAAACCCCTTCTAACTGAGAGCTCTTTTCTAAAGTGGCTACATATTCGTTAACTAATCTTCTGTTTTCCCTGGCTAAAGACTGGCTTTTCCAAAATGAAAATGAAGAGAAAAAGAAAAGCGCAAGCACTAACCCGCTAACGAAGACAGGCAACGCCTTCTTAAAAACAGCATATTTAAAAAGCAATTGTGTTTCTTTCACCGCCCCTTCTAAGAATTCTAACCCTACAACACACTGATTATAGTCTGCGTCTTTCTTAACAACCGACCAGGCAACTTTAACAGGTGCTGAAATAGATTTTTTCTTAAAGGGCAAGTCTATTTTTACAAAAAGGCGGGCATTGCGGTAACTAAACCTATCCCAGAACCCCCACCATAAATCGTTAACTCTAAGCTGAATTCCTCCTTTACCAATGTCTCTGGTAAACCCCTGCAGCCAGGGAGTAGCTTTCTTGCCTTGGGAATCAAGGACCACAAACTCCACCGGCAACACGGTAGAAGTTCTTATATATCTTCTTTTTTCCTGCGTCTTCTCTTTGCGAATTCTGCTCATATACCTTATATTTATATAGTCTTTATTATACCTAGAAACTAAGCTTCTATCAAGCTCGTTGAATTGGAGTTAAATACTGGGGCGGCAAGGATTATTACTTATACAAACCTCGGCTACGCTCTTCTAATCTTCTGATTTTGCAAAGAAACTCTTTAAAGGCGGCATCTTTTCTTAAATTTTCTAAATCCGCATCCTGAAAGATATAAGAAAAATCGTCATATCCGAGAAGGACCGCTTTCTTAAATTCTCTTAAAGCAGCGTCAATATCTTCTACCAAAGAAAAACTGCACGCTAAATTGTAATGAACTATAGGGTCCTCGGGCTTAAGCTTAGCTAACCGCTTATCCACCTCTAACCCTTCTTTATAAAACCCTTTCTGCGTATAAGCGTCGCCCAGGCAAAAAAGCACATGAACAAAGTCAGGCCTCACCCTTAGGAGTTTCTCATAAAACCTTATTTCAAAATTCTTTCTTCTTTTCCTCTTCATCTTTTCTCCAAAATAACTTCTTCTCTTAAAAAATATAACACTTTCTCCAGCTCCTTCTTAAACTCCTTATAATCCTCCTGCTGTATGAACCGTTCTCTCACAGAAAAATTCTGCCTGACCTCTAGGCCGGCGCGTAATTTCTTGTAAGAATAATTGAACTCAAACCACCTGTTTTGCAGGTTAATATCTTTTGGCAAGTATTTAATTCTCAAACCCTGCGGCAACATAACTTCTATTTCTGCCTCTTCACTATAAATCCCTTCAAAATCAATAGGAAATATTCTCTCTTCCTTACCGATAATATTATGCGCTATCTGTATTTCGCTTAACGCAGGAATTACCCTTAAATGCCCTGCCGGATTAAGAAACTTCTCGGTAGCAAACTTATATCTCAAAACCGGGGCAGCATCTAAAACATCGAGATTCTCTATTTTATAATCAATAAGGCGCGAAAACGAAGATATTTGGACCATCTTCTTCTGAATATCCTCTTTAATTTTAGAAGGGTGGGTGTACTTTAAATAGGCTCTGTGCGCAGAAGAAAAAAACCCGCTGGTAGTAACTTCTCTTTCTATTACGGCGTTTTCTTTATCATTCAGTTTTATATTCATTTTGCATAAAATACGGTTATCTGTAATCTGGGGAGTTTCGGTAATCTGCCAGCTATCTTCCATGAACACCATAACAGTTCTGCCCTGGTCACCCAGCGGCAGATTCAAAAACGACGTTGTCTCGGCAGTAGGGTCCATAAAAATAAGTTTGCCGTCAACGTCAGCAGCGCAAATAGCGTGGTTAAAATTTATAGAGGGAAACTCCTTGTCTATAGGATAAACATTGCGCGTGGGGATAAGCACGGGATACCCTTTAACTCCTACTGATTTTAACATTGCCACAAGAAGAATTGCCTGGTCTTTACAATCCCCGTACCGGTTAAGAAAAACTTCTTGCGCTGCATGCGGCTGGTGGCCGCTTTCCCCGTATTCAACAGCAACGTATCGGATATGTTCAGCGCAAAACTCATAAATACGCTTAGCCTTACTCTTATCGGAATTTGTGCCTTTGACTAACTTATTTACAAACTTCTCCGTTTCTTTATCCAGCTCAAACTTATCCTGATACAAAGACCGCCACCACTTATAAATCTGCTCCCAGGAAGAAAAACTGGACATCAAAACAGCAGGATTTACCTCTGATACAGGCGGCATATTATACTCCGGGATAAGAGGTTTTATTTTACTAAACTTCCACGTATATACGTGCTTATCTTTTTTCTTCTTAACCACAGGGGTTAACTTATGTTTTGCGGCATTTTCTTTATTAAAAAGCTTAAAATTCACCTCTCTGTTTTTAGGAACTTCTAATCTAAACTCCGCCTTAAATATTGGGTATCTTTCTCTTAACCGGTACAAAAAAGAAAAATCATCCTCATCCACTAATTTAGAAGAATAAAGCTTTATTTTATACTCAATAAAAGAACCCACCTCAACCATGGGCATAGACACAATAAAAGCTTTTGCGTTGCTGTAGAGAGGGAAATTCAAATACCGGCTCACATCGCGGATATTCTGCTGCCCGGCGTAAACCACTCCTCCCTCTTCACCAACTGTCCGGGCAAACTCTAAACTTACTCTTTCATAAGTAGAATCATACCCTATCTCAACTTCTGCCAGCTCTTTACCCCGCTCCTGTAATACCTGCTCAATAACGTGCAGAGTGGAAACGGATGTATTGTCCGGCCGGATTTGCGTTTCTTCGTCAACATAAAGGATAATTGCCGCTTCGTCTTCTATATCTTTCAAAAAGTGCTTTGCTTCTTTATATAGCTTCTGTATATGGGCTGGCGTTGCTGTTTCAGTTTTAGACTCAATTAACTGTATCCTCTCCTGGGCTTTCGCCTTAAAAGGAGCGGGAACTTTCTTATATATCTGCAGCGCCTTAGGAAACAGATTCTTGTTTTCTAAAACCCCGCCGTACAAATATAGGTATTCGGGGTCTTTTATTTTGTCCTTTAACTGTTCAAAAAGTTCAATGGCATAATCATACTGTTTATTCTTAGCGAGCGCTTTGGCCAGCAGAACCTTTGCCTGTTGGGCGTCTATCTTATCTAATAACTGCTTTACTTTAGAATAGTCCTTAAACTCATAGTAAAATTCAGCTAATTTTATTCGCAACTTTAAATCGCCGGGGTGCTTTTTGAGGCGGCCCTCGTATATCTGCGTAACCTTTTTGTAAGAAGCCTTAACTCCGTCTAATTCCGGAGCACATCCGCAAATGGCCAGGAGGGAAATTGCGACTATAAATCTATATAATAATTTTGAGGACATCTCTTACCGGTTGACCTTTATAGATACCGAGTTTTCTGGCTGCGCTGCTGACAGCCCAGACTTTTGCTTTTAACGCCTCTTCTATTGTTGAAACTTTTACTATTTTTACGGCGGCGTCTTTAAATTTCTCTGCTGCACTTAAATTCAGGTATCCACAGCAGATATAACCTTTACTACCTTTGAGAACAATTAAGTTTTTACTAAGAAGCTTTATTAAAAAGGCGTGAATATACTTATTGCCTACCTTAACTTTTTTAGATTTCAACATATTTTACTGAGCAACGCCTCGATTCTTACTATGGATTCCTTCAAATTATCTAAGGAATTGGCATAAGAAATCCTAACATAGCAATCAAACTCTTTACCAAAAGCTGTCCCCGGCACCACGGCAACTTTCTGGTCGTACAATAGTTTCTTAGCAAACTCCATTGATTTTATTTTAAGCTTTTTCAAAGAAGAGAAACAATAAAAAGCTCCTTCCGGCATAACAGTGCTAAGCCCTACCCTATTAAGTTCCTTTACTATAAAATCCCTTCTTCGTTTATACTCATTGCGCATCTGGTTTACCTGCCGCTGCGCCTGCAGTGCTTCAACAGCAGCCAGTTGTGAAATAATAGGCGCGCACAACGCTGAATAAGAATGAATTTTATTCATTGCAGAAATTATACGCCTATTTGCGCAAGCATACCCCACTCTAAACCCCGTCATAGCATACCCTTTGGAAAACCCATTTAAAAAAACTGTCCTCATTTTTGCTTTCTGGCTTAAAGAGGCAAAAGGGTGGTGGCTGCCTTCGTAGGTCAACTCTTCATAAATTTCATCGCTTATAACAATAACCTCTTTTTTAGACAGCAGGCGCCAGATTTCTTTCAGCTCCTCGTAAGAATAAGTAACGCCTGTAGGATTTGAGGGATAATTTAAAATAATTGCCTTAGGGTTCTGGCTAAGGAGTTTACTTAACTGTTTAGGGTCTATTTTAAAACCGTCTTCTTGCCTTGTGGTTAAATAAAGCACTTTTGCGGAACATATCTGGACTAAAGCCGGATAAGCAACGTAATAGGGGCTTACCACAATCACTTTATCTTTCGGCTCTACAACTGTTCTTACGGCAAGGTCAAAACCTTCGCTAACTCCCGCGGTGATAAGAATTTCTTCTTCAGGATTATATGCCAGCGAATACTTCTTCTTTAAATGGTTAGAGATAGCCCTGCGTAAAACAAAAAGCCCCTGATTAGAAGTATAGGAAGTCATGCCTTCCTCTAACGCTGTTATTGCTCTTTCTCTTACTCTCCAGGGACTGATAAAATCCGGCTCCCCCACGCCCAAAGAAATAACTTCAGGCATTCCCAAAACCAAATCAAAAAATTCTCTTATCCCTGAAGGTGACACCTGTTCTACTATTTTAGATATCATAATTCTGCCATCTGTATTAATATGTTATAGCTAACCTTTGATTTTTACCTTCTTTAACCAACACCACGCCGTCTTCTTTATATTTCTTCAACATAAAATGAGTAACTGTTCCTTTCACGCTGCTTAAAGGCGCCAGTTTCTCTGAGACAAAACTTGCAACGGTATGAATATCTTTGCCTTCCACTACTAACAGAAGGTCGTACGTCCCGGAAATAAGGTAACAGCTCTTGACTTCCGGGAACCTGTAAATCCTTGCTGCGACCGTATCAAACCCTACGTCTTTCTGGGGTATCACCTGAACTTCAATTAACGCGACAACTCCTTTTTCATCTTTAATCTTCTCCCGGTTAATAACCGTCTTGTATTTTACAATTACGCCTTTATTTTCGTAACTTTTTATTTCTTTTTCGATGGTTTGTTTATTTTTTCCGGTTAATTTTGCTAAATCTCCTACAGAAATCCTTGCATTATCTGCCAAAATCTCCAATATATCGTTCATATTCTCCTCCTCTTTTTACTATAAACACACGCGTGTTAGGTTTAACCGTCTTTTCTTTTTCATTTTATCAAATTCCTCTAAATTTCATAGCAAATTCTAAACATATTTTAGGAATATTCACTTTACTTCTATACTAAGGACATCGCTTAACTTCACCCGGAAACTCTGCCCCGCACAACTATGACACCACAGATAATAAGCATTATTTTCTTGAGAAAGATTAACAGATTTTACGCCGACTTGCTGAATCTGGCCTCCGCTAAGAACGTATCTTATCTGTAACGGCTCCTTTTTCTCGCCGGCTTCTTTAATAATACCGATTTTTTTCTCTTCTTGTTTTTTAAAGACCTCGTTCTCAAATCCGTAAAGAGAAACAAAATCTCCTAATGTATCTATTCTGCTTTGCTTTAGAATATCCCTTAACTTAAAGAAAACTTCCTGCGCGACATAAGCGTCATTTAAAGCGCGGTGAAGTTCATCCTTATATTCAACATTAAAAAGGAGCGCAATAGCTCCTAAATTATATTTGGGCAATCTCAATGCTTTCCTTGCCATGGTTAGAATATCTACAGCCGGCATCTCTAACTGGGGCGAACCCAATCTCTTTAACTCATAATTCAGAAACCCCATATCAAACTTGATATTGTAGGCGCAAATTACCGAATCCCCAAGAAACGCCCTCAACCTATCGGCTATTTGTTCAAAATAAGGGGCATTTTTTAATTCTTCATCTGAAATTTTATGAATATTATAAGCTTCCTTAGGCACTGCTTTCTTAGGATTAACTAAACTATGGAACTTATCAACTTGCCTTCTTTCTCTTACTTTATATGCCCCTACCTCGCAAATAGCGTCTCCTTCTACAACATCAAGGCCGGTAGTCTCTAAATCTAAAAACACCAAATCAAATTCTTCAATATCTCTTTCAAAATCCATCTCTAACGATGCCTTCCTATTTCTATTCTGTGACTTATGGCTTTTAAGTCAATGGTCTATTCTATTATTTTCACAACTACTTTTCTTTCCCGTCCTCTGGTGTCAAAATCAAGCAACACCACCTGCTGCCACGTTCCTAAATCGAGCTTACCCCCTGTTACAGAAACAAAGAAATTCGTTTTAATAAAAGTGCTTCTTAAATGCGAGTGGCCGTTATCGTCTGACCATGTAAAATTATGAGCATAGTCTCTTTTGTAAGGGAACACGCTCTCACAAGTTGCCTTCAAATCTTTCAGGAGCCCCGGTTCATATTCCATAGTAGTCAGTGCTGCCGTAGACCCTATAACCGACAAAAACAATATAGCTTCATCTAATTTTTCGTCGCTAACTATTCTTTCCAGATGAGAAGTAATATCAATTATATCGGTATTGCCTTTTGTGTTTACTTTTATATACTTTGTCTTCATATCGGCTTTCCTACTTTACTACGGCTCCCGGCGCAATTTCTTTCTCCGGCGTAATTATACATAGTTTACCTTCTGCCTGCGCTGCCAACGCCATGCCTCTTGACTCTACTCCTCTTAAAGGTTTAGGCTCTAAATTGACCAACACAACGACTTCCTTACCTACCAGCTCTTGCTCAGAATAATGCTTTTTGATGCCGGCAACAATCTGAACGG
>CP070797.1:827119-839234 GCA_020343495.1 Candidatus Omnitrophota bacterium
TGGGAGGAGGCACGGTTGAAAAAAAGAAGCAAACCACAGACTTGGAAAAATTAGGCGGTCTTGCTAAGATAATGCCGATTACCTTCGTTACATTCCTGATAGCTTCATTAGCAATATCCGGCGTGCCGCCGTTTAACGGGTTTGCGTCAAAATGGATGATTTATCAGGGTATAATAAAAACAGCGCAAACCAACAGCTATCTCTGGGTAATATGGCTTACTGCCGCTATGTTCGGCAGCGCGCTAACTTTGGCAAGCTTTATGAAACTAATACATTCAATCTTTCTCGGCCAAACTTGCGGCGGCAATACCGGGCCTAAACTACAGGAATCTACTCCCTTAATGTGGGTGCCGCAAATTATTCTTGCTTTACTCTGTATTATTTTCGGTGTATTTGCCTATAGGGTTCCTTTAAGAACGTTTATCCTTCCCAGCCTCAGGCAAGACGTTGCCTTCTACGGTATATGGAATACAAACCTTGCCACTATTTTAATAATTACGGGCATTATAATCGGTGTTATAATTTACTTTTTAGGCACAATAACAAAAACAAGAAAAACAGACGTTTTTGTGGGAGGGGAAATTTTAAAAGAACATCCTGACATGAGAGTTTCCGGAGCAGAGTTCTATAATACCATTCAGAATATAGGTTTTTTCAAAACCATGTATCTGCTGGCAGAGAAGAAAATATTTGATGTTTACGAAATGGGGGCTAAAATAACTTTCGGCGTTACGGCGGTATTACGTTTTGTTCATAACGGTATACTTCCCACGTATTTATCGTGGTGCCTCCTGGGAACAGGTATACTATTTTATATTTTACTAAAATGACGGAACTATATCTTTTACTGATATTCATGATTATTGCCGCAATAATTGCTATTGAAATAAAAGATTTACTTTCTTCTATAATAGCTGTTGGCGCGGTAGGGTTAGGGCTCTCAATAGTTTTTTTAATACTTAAAGCGCCCGACGTGGCTATTACCCAGCTTGTTGTTGAAATATTATGCCTTATTATTTTGATAAGAGCTACTTTAAAAAAAGACCTTCTCTTCTCAACAACAGGCAGATGGTTTCTTAATACGCTTATCGTGGCAGGATTTATTTCTATATTTTTATTTGTTGCCGGCAAAGCTCTCAGGGAACTGCCTGAATTCGGCCGTCCCATTATGAAGGTTGCTGCTACCTACCTAAAAGAAGGCCTATCTAAGACAGGCGCTACAAACCTGGTAGCTTCAGTGATACTTGATTTTAGAGCTTACGACACTCTGGGAGAAGCCACGGTGTTGTTCACGGCAGTAATCGGCGTCTTGGCTGTTGCACGCCGTGTGGGAAGGAAAAAACAAGGCAGCGAATTAGAGGAGGAAGATTGAGTAGGGAACACGGTAAAGGTATGTCTTTAATTGTTAAGACGGTTACCCGCCTTACTGTCGGGCTTATACTCCTTTACGGGATTTATATCGTGCTGCACGGCCACCTGTCACCGGGAGGAGGGTTTGCCGGCGGCGTTATTATAGCGCTTTCGTTTATCCATCTTATGCTTGCCTACGGAAAAGAAATAGCACTAAAAAAGTTATCTAAACCAATATTATCCCTTTTTGAAAGTATAGGGGCAATTACGTTTTTAAGTATAGCCCTATTAGGATTCAGCGGCGGCTACTTTTTTCTAAATTTCATATCAAAAGGAAAACCTTTTAAATTATTCAGCGCAGGAATCATCCCTTTCTGTAATATAGCTATATGCCTTAAAGTAGGGGCAGGGCTGTTTGCTATATTTGTCGTACTGGTTCTATTGAAGTTTGACGCGGAGAATAAAGAATGACGATATATTTACTTTGCCTTATACTTTTTTGCTGCGGCCTTTACTGTATATTGAGAAAACGTAATATTATTAAAATTATACTCGGGATTATCATAGCAGAATATGCCGCTAACCTGTTTTTCATATTAGTAGCATACCGGCTAAACGGCAGAGCGCCGATATTCTCACCTGACACTACTATTACTAATATGGTTGACCCTCTGCCGCATGCTTTAGTGCTTACTGCCATTGTAATCGGGTTAGCAACCACCGCGCTTCTTGTTATTATTGCAATGAGAATATATGAGAAATACGGCACTTTTGACATCACAAAAATAAAGGAACTTAAAGGATGACGCCAACTTCCCACATAATACCGCTTTTTGTCGCTGTATCTTTAGCAGGAGCATTTTTAATTTCTCTGACCGCCAAGAAACTAAAATGGCTCCCCGATATAATGGGCAGCTTAACAACTCTCATTTTGTTAGTGCTTTCTATTGTTGCTGTATACATGACAAATAAGCAGGGCACTTTTGTATATAACGCTGGCAACTGGAAGCTGCCTAGCGGTATTTCTCTTGTATTAGACCCGCTAACAAGCTTTATGCTTGTTACCATAAACCTGATAGCTTTCCTCACTGCGGTTTATTCAGTAAACTATATGGAAAGGTTCACGTCTAAATGGAAATTCTATACGTTATTTCTCCTTATGTTAGCCGGTATGAACGGCGTTGTGATAACCGGCGATATGTTTAATCTTTTTGTATTTTTAGAAATAGCTGCGGTAGCAAGCTATGCTTTAGTTGCTTTCGGCACTGAAAAGCACGAACTTGAAGCAGCATTCAAATACGCTGTAATGGGGACGGTCGGGTCTCTGTTTATTCTTATTGGTATTGTATTTCTATACAGTTACACATCTACGCTAAATATGGCAGATATGGCGCAAATACTGCTGCAAAAACCAAAAGCAAACCTTACTCTCATAGTAAGCGTGCTGTTCCTTATGGGGTTTGGCCTTAAAGCAGCAATGGTCCCTTTTCACGCCTGGCTTCCTGACGCTCATCCATCGGCGCCAGCGCCTATATCAGCAATGCTTTCAGGAGTATTGATAAAATCGTTAGGAATTTATACGTTATGCAGGATATTTTATAATGTGCTCGGGATAAATTCGTCTTTATCTTCAATACTAATGTTTTTAGGAACGTTATCCATGATTATAGGAGGGTTATTAGCTATCGGGCAATGGGATTTTAAACGGCTCCTTGCTTACTCTTCTATAAGTCAGGTTGGGTATATTATACTAGGCATTGGGTTAGGTACGCCGTTAGGCATTGCTGCCGCCTTATTTCATCTTTTTAACCACTCGGTATTTAAATCGCTGTTGTTCTTAAATTCAGGCGCTCTTGAATACGCAACGGGAACGCGCGATTTACGGGAAATGGGAGGATTAACGCAAAAAATGCCGGTGACAGGAACAACTAATTTTATAGCTTCAATGTCTATTGCCGGTATCCCGCCTCTTAACGGATTCTGGAGTAAACTGCTTATTATAATAGCAGCGGTGCAGGCTAACCGTTACGGGTATGCCCTGTGCGCTGTTTTGATAAGTATACTAACCTTAGCTATGTATATAAAGGTCCTCAAATTTGCATTCCTGGGCAGGTTGAAAGAAAAATGGAACAAAGTAAAAGAAATCCCCAGGTTTATGTCTCTGGCAATGGTAATTCTTGCATTTATCTGTATAATAGGCGGAATTTTGCTTATCCCTAACATAAGCAATATTTTTCTTAAACCGGCGTCTGATATACTCATGGGCGGTAAAAACTATGCTTCCATAATTTTAGAAGGAATTCAGTAAAATGAAGAGCAAAATAATTCTGTTTTTGGTAACATTTCTTGTATGGTGCTTTTTGAGCTGGGTGCCGGATTTCCAGCATATTATAATTGGTATTGTTATCTCTGCTTTTGTTGTCTTTATGATGGGAGATTTATTCATAGGAACGCCTCAACTAATAAACCAGCCTCAACGTTACTGGTATTTTATTGTTGACTATGTCCCTGTATTCTTATGGGAATGTTTTAAAGCTAACTTAGACGTGGCCTACCGCGTATTACACCCGCGGCTGCCGATAAAGCCGGGTATTGTAAAAGCAAAGACTAAGTTAAAGACTGACGCCGGCTTAACGTTCTTAGCTAATTCCATAACCCTGACACCGGGAACTATGAGCGTTGACATAGATAAAGATAACGGCTGTTTATACGTGCACTGGATTAACGTAAAAGATGCAGATGTTAAAGGAGCTACGGAAACTATCGTCAGGCGTTTTGAAAGAATACTGGAAAGAATTTTTGAGTAAAAAGACATGAAAACATTTAAATGGATTATAGGTGTTGTTAGTTTCACAACCGTCGGCGTTTTAATCATAGTACGGCCGCTTCCATTTCTTTTTTATCCCGGGCTTCCTTACAGCGGTCTTTTTGCCAGGGCGCTCTATATTTTTATTCTGTCGTGTTTTTTATGCCTTTTGCGCATATGCAGGGGACCTACCAGCGCTGACAGGATTGTCGCCATAGATATTTTAGGCATTATGATTGTAGGGTTGTGTGCAATACTAAGTATTTCTACAGCAAGAACCTGGTACATTGACATTGGGATAGCGTGGGCGCTTCAAAGTTTTATAAGTACATTAGCCCTTTCTAAATATTTAGAAGGCAAAGGGTTTGATGAATAAACTATGATTGACGTAATCGGCTTAATATTTATAACTGTCGGCTTAATTTTTGACTTTTTCGGCTGTCTGGGGCTTATCCGTCTTCCTGACGTATATAACCGGCTGCAAGCATCAACAAAATGTGTTACCTTAGGCACCTGCGGTATTCTTTTTGGAACGTTTCTTATCATAGGGTTTACTGCTGCGGGGATAAAAGCCCTTCTTTGCATAATATTTCTTATCCTGACAGCGCCGGTAGCAGCACACGCCATAGCCCGAGGCGCGCACAGGAGCGGGGTAAACTTGTGTAAAGACAGTATTATTGATAAATACGCGCAAGATAAAGAAGGGGAAAGCGTAAATGAAACTACCTAAAATCAGAGAATTAAGAGAAGCGATAAAAGCGCTGATAAAAGGGCCCTACACGTCAAAATTTCCCGTAGAACCTCACACCCCACACCCGAATTTCCGCGGACAACCTAAGTTTGACGATAAAAAATGCGTCGGCTGCCTGGCATGTGAAGAGGTGTGTCCTGTTGAAGCAATCGCCCATAAAGATATTGTTATGGATACCAACGATGCCGCACGAACAATGATTCATTATACTGACACATGTATATTCTGCGGCCGCTGCGAAACTGCCTGTATTGCCGAGGGTGAAGGGATAAAGCAGTCCGGCGACTGGGAACTTTCATTTTTTGACAGGGAAACCGAATCGTATGAGACAATAAAAAAGGATTTACAGTTATGCGAGGTGTGCGGCGAACCTTTAGCATGTAAAGACCACCTGAAATGGATAACGCAAAGGTTAGGCGAACTCACCTTTTCAAACCCTACCCTGTATCTGGCTCACCTTAAAAGTCTCGGGATTACGGATGAAAATATTGTCTCAGCATTGAAAGACTATGGCAGGTCTGATAGATTTAAAGTGCTTTGTGCCTCTTGCCGGCGGCAGACTACGCTAACGACAAAAGAATAACGTTCTATAATTAATAATGGATAAAACTATAGATTTGGAATCTAAGCTTATTTCTAACTTTCAAGCAAAGAGAAAAATTATCATTGTCGGTATCGGTAATATACTGCGCGGCGACGACGCAATCGGGCCGGCGATTATTGAAAATTTAAACGGTAAAGTAGGAGCGGTTTGCATTGACGCCGGCAGCGCTCCGGAAAATTATATCGGCAAAATCATAAAAGAAGACCCCGATGCAGTTCTAATCATTGACGCCGTTGATTTGGGTTTAGAAGCCGGCAGTTATGACCTGTTAGTAAATTCTGACATACTAAGCAGCGGGTTTACAACCCATGATTTATCGCCGGATATGTTTATTAACTTTCTAAAGAAGGAAACTAATGCCGATATATATCTGCTGGGCATCCAGCCGCAACGTGTTTCTTTCGGTGATGAGATGTCCCAACGTGTTAAGAAAAGAATTATAGAAATATCTGAATTAATTAAGGAGGTATTTAATGCATGAATCTCACTTAATAGAACCCGTTATAAAAGGCATATGCGAACACGCCCAGAAAGAAGGAGCAAAAACCATATCAAAAGTAAGGCTAAAAATTGGAGAATTAACCTGCGTTAAAGAAGATTCGTTTAAACAGACGTTCTCTGTTTTAGCTAAAGGGACCCCTCTGGAAAATTCGCAATTAGAAATCACTTTTTTCCCCGGTTCAAGAATAGAAGTTGTCTCTTTTGATATAGAATAAATTATGTGCTACTCAATTCCCGGGTTAGTAAAGGAAATCAGCGGTAAAACAGTAACCGTAGACTACTTCGGCGAAGAAAAAAAAGCCCTCAACGAATTCTACGACATCGCTGTCGGCGATTACGTCAACGCTGCCGCCGGGTTTGTAATAAAAAAGATTCCTGCCTCTGAAGCAGAAAATACCCTCCAAGCATGGAGAGAGCTTTTCTTTGAACTTCAGGACATAGATACGCGCCTTAGCCGCTTATATCTTGAGAAGAAAGATACTGATAAAAACCTGACATACATTTTAGACAAAGCGTTAGCAACCTTGCCCCTTAAAGACGACGATCTCCTATATTTAGCTAATCTTACCAATGCATCAGCACACCAGATGCTCTTTAAAACAGCGAATTTCCTGCGCCAGAAATACCATAAAAACTCCTGCTGCGTGCACGGGATAATTGAAATTTCAAATTACTGCTGCCGGCACTGCTCTTACTGCGGCATATCCAGCCACAACAGAAATATTAGGCGCTACAGAATGACATCTGACGAAATTATAAAAACATGCATAGAAGCAGTAGAAAAATATAAATTCCAAGCTCTCGTCTTGCAAAGCGGAGAAGACCTTTTTTATTCTGTCAATCAACTCGCTGATATCATAAAGAAAATAAAAGAACGCCTTCCTGTTTTAATTTGTATTAGCTTCGGCGAAGTAGGTTTAGAAGGCCTGGAAAAACTTTACGCTGCAGGCGCACGGGGATTACTGATGCGGTTTGAGACTTCCAACCCTTATCTTTACGAAAAACTGCATCCCGGGCAAACTTTAAGGACAAGAATAAACCACATTAAAAAAGCATACGAGTTAGGTTTTTTAGTTATGACGGGAGGACTAATCGGCATCCCCGGGCA
The DNA here is from genome assembly GCA_020343495.1 of Candidatus Omnitrophota bacterium. GTDB lineage: Bacteria > Omnitrophota > Gorgyraeia > Duberdicusellales > 4484-171 > JAHISK01. The sequence goes on from CP070797.1 coordinate 834,240, forward strand.
AACTCCCAAAGATATCATTGACGACATTTATCTGGCAAAAGAACTACACGCAGAAATGTATTCTTTCGGTCCTTTCCTGCCTCATCCTGACACGCCGTTAGCAAACCATAAACCTCCCAAAGAAGAGGAAATCTTAAAAACATTAGCATTAATCAGGATAATTGACCCTGAAAACGCAAAAATTTTAGTAACTACAGCTTTCCAGACTTTAAGCGCTTCCGCGCGTAAAAAAGGGCTGCTTGCGGGAGCAAATTCCGTAATGTTAAATGTCACGCCTCTTAACTACAGAAAGCATTACTCAATTTATCCTGAGAAAGCATATACAACAGAGCCCGTAATTACTCAAATTAACGAAACTCTTTCTTTGCTTAAATCATTAGGCCGTGCCCCCACGGATTTAGGAATAAGCCAACCAATAACTGCAAACACAAAAAAAATAAGTTCCGCGAACTCAAACAACGGCCTTGATTTTATTAACGAAGACTTAATCAATAGCGCCTTGCTTTCCCATAGAAAGCCTGACCCAAAAAAAATCAGAGATATTCTCCAGAAGTCTCTGGCAATCCAGACTTTAACATTAGATGAAACCGCAGCCTTACTTGGCGTCACAGATAAAAAACTACGGGAAGAAATGGAACAAACGGCCGTTGCCGTTAAAAAGAAAGTTTACGACAACAGGATCGTCACTTTTGCGCCTTTATACACAAGTAATTTATGCATAAATAACTGCCTGTATTGCGGCTTTAGAAAAGACAATGCCGCAATAAAACGAAACGTGCTCGGTTTAGATGAGATAAAACAAGAAACAGAAGTACTGGCGGGAAAAATAGGGCATAAACGCTTAATCGTAGTTTACGGCGAGCACCCCCGGACTGGTATAGAATATATGACTTCCACAATAAAAACAATTTATGAAGTAAAAACCAAAACAAACAGAGGTTACGGCCAAATTAGAAGAGTTAACGTAAATGCCCCGCCCTTGTCTGTAGAAAATCTTAAAATCCTCAGTAAAACAGGGATAGGCACCTACCAGGTATTTCAGGAAACTTACCATCATAAAACTTATAAAGCACTCCATCCTGAAAACACACCAAAATCCGATTATCAATGGAGACTCTACTGTATGCACAGAGCCCTAGAAGCAGGAGTGGACGACGTGGGTATCGGCGTGCTCTTTGGATTATACGACTGGAAATTTGAGGTGTTAGCGCTTCTATGCCATACTCAAGAACTTGAACAAAAATTTAAAATAGGGCCCCACACTATTTCGTTCCCGCGGCTTGAGCCTGCTGCCAACACTCCCTTTATCCAAAAAGCACGTTATAAAGTAAGCGACGCCGATTTTGAAAAACTGGTTACTGTCCTGCGCCTTGCCGTCCCCTATGCAGGAATGATTCTTACTGCCCGGGAGAACGCCGGAATTAGGAAAAAAATCATTCCTTTAGGGTGCACTCAAACCGATGCTTCTACGCGTATTGGCATAGGCTCTTATAGTAACGGCCTCAACAAACAAGACGGCAATAAGCAACAATTCTTTTTAGGTGATACCAGAAGTTTAGACGAGCTGATATATGAACTGATTCAGGCGGGATACATTACTTCCTTTTGCACGGCAGGCTACCGCTGCGGCAGGACAGGAGAATGTATTATGGAACTGCTCAGAGAAGGCAAAGAAAGAAAATTCTGCAAGATTAATGCTGTGCTTACTTTCAGGGAGTGGCTTGATGACTTTGGCAGCCCCCGGACAAGGGGCAGAGGCGAAGAAATCATTAAGAAAGAACTAAACGAAATTAAATCCTCATTTTCTTCCATCTATCCCCAAGTTACTGAATATTATGAGCGAATCAGACGGGGAGAAAGAGACCTCTACTTCTAAATTTATTTAAAAATTTTATTTTTACTATTGACAAAGATATTTGTTGTGGTATATTTCTACGATAGTATCATATATTTTTTGAAAGAAATTGTGAAAAAATTCACATATTGGGGTATAAGGTGGTAGGTTTTAAAAAACTTACTGTAAAAATATTTACGTTCACCCTGCAGCAGGTTTTACCGCGGCAGGATATAAAAAAGGAGGAAGGTTATGACACAACCGGCGGCGATTAATATTGATTGTAAATCACCGGCAAATATTGCTGATACGGTATCAAAAACCGTATGCGTCCAAAAAACAAACGCATCAATTTTCCGGCTTATTGTATTAGGAATTCTGGCCGGCGTCTATATTGGGTTCGGGGGAGCGATCGCAACGTTAGTATCCAGCGACTTAGCAAGATATGTGGGAGTAGGGTTGGCTAAATTTTTTACCGGTGCTGTATTTTCCGTAGGACTTATGTTAGTTGTCATTGCCGGTGCCGAACTTTTTACGGGAAATAACTTAATGCTGATGAGCGTTTTAGATAGACGGGTAGGATTTCCTAAAATGCTGGGTAAATGGATAATTGTATATATTGCAAACTTCGCGGGAGGATTATTAATTGCTTATATAATGTATAAAACCGACCTCTGGAAAGGCAATAATTTTCTTACCGGCGTCCAGGCATTGAAAATTGCTAATGCAAAAGTAAATCTTGCCTTTGGTCCGGCTTTTTTCAGGGCAGTTTGCTGTAACTGGCTGGTATGTCTGGCCGTGTGGATGGCAATTGCTTCAAGAAATATTGTAGGAAAAATCTTTGCTATTCTTTTCCCGATAATGACGTTTGTCGCTTTAGGGTTTGAACACTGTATTGCTAATATGTATTTTATCCCGATGGGAATGTTTCTAAAAGGAACTGAGGTTGCTCTTGCATCCGGTTTAGACCTTACTAACTTAACTCTTAACGGGTTCTTTGTTACGAACCTGGTTCCCGTAACTTTAGGTAACATAATCGGCGGAGCAGGTTTCGTAGGATGCCTCTACTGGATGGTTTACGTTAAAAAATAAATACTAATTGAAAACTTAAAAGAGGTAATAACAATGCACAGAATAAAAGCATTATTAATGACGGCTATTTTCAGTCTTACCTTTCTGCCGGGAGCATTTGCCGACGACCAGTCCAGGGAAGAACTGTTAGAAAGAGTTTCCGTTTTAGAAAATGAAGTAGCGCAACTGAAAGCAATCATCTCAAACATGCAAAATAAACAATATAAAGTTGAACGGAAAGTAGAAGAAATAACTGCTGCTCCGTCAACTGCCCCTTCAAAAGGCATAACGTCAAAACATAAGGTTAAATTATACGGGTTCCTTAAGCTGGACGCAACTTACGACGACTCTAAAACTGACGACGCTGACGCTTCCCGGTTTGCGCAGTCACCGTCAACTTTCACGAATGAAGAAGAATTTTCCATGACGGCAAGAAATTCCCGTCTGGGCCTAAAATATTTCGGGCCCCAGGAATATCCGGCAAAAGTATTCGGGAATTTAGAACTGGATTTTTACGATACTTCTTCTGCTCACCATTCAACACAACTTCGTATGAGGCACGCTTTCGTTGAGTTACAATACCCTAAATGGAGCGTATTAGCCGGCCAGACATGGGACGTATTCGGCCCCCTCGGGCCTGCCACGCTTAATACTAACGGGTATTTATGGAACGGCGGTAACATAGGTTTCCGGCGGTCACAAATCCGTCTAACTAACAAGTTTGACTTAAATGACGGCAATAAAGTAACGACTCAACTAAGTTTAAACCGCAACGCTAATACTGACAACAGCCCTATTGTTGAAGGCAGGGCTGCTTATACTTTCCCGTTCCTTGGTAAAGAATCTACCATAGGCATAGAAAGCCTTTACGGAGAAGATACCAGTACTGACGACGTGCCTTACTGGGCTATGGGAGCAGATTTATCCCTTAAGCTTGGGTCTAAACTTTCTCTAAAAGGCGAGTTCTTCCGCGGATCCAACCTTAACGATTTTCTCGCGGGTATAGGCCAGGGAGTAAACGCAACAACTAACGACGGTATAGACACTGTGGGCGGATGGGCGCAACTCAGCTATAAACCTCACGATAAATACACCTTCAACGCAGGATACGGCATAGACACCCCCAAGAAACGGGACCTTAATACAGGAAACCGGTATAAAAATGAAGTTATTTTTGCCAACGTAATGTATTCGCTGCTTAAAGACGTTAAGTTAGGACTGGAATACTCATATTTTGAGACAAAATACCTTAATGCCGACAACGGTAAAAACAATAAAGTTACAACATCGGTTATTTATAACTTCTAATTTTCTAAAACAGGGAGTTTACTTATGAAACTAAAACACACCTTAACAACTTGTCCCTACTGCGGGTGCGGATGCGGCTTGCATCTTGTCTCTGACGCTAAAAAAGTAGTTGGCAGTTACCCCAGCAAAAACCATCCTGTTTCAGAAGGGGCGTTATGCGTAAAGGGATGGAACGCTTATGAATTCGTCAACCGCAGGGACCGGCTAACCTCACCTTTAATAAAAGAAAACAACGCTTTCAAAAAAACCAACTGGGAGACAGCTCTTTCTCTGACGGCGAACAAGCTTAGCGAAATAAGCAAAAAACACGGCCCGGATTCCGTAGCTTTCTTAAGTTCAGCAAAAACCACCAACGAAGAGAACTACCTTATGATGAAACTGGCGCGCGCCGTGTTTAAAACAAACAATGTTGACCACTGCGCCCGGCTCTGCCATGCTTCTACTGTCGTGGGGCTGGCTGCTACTTTCGGGTCAGGGGCTATGACAAATTCAATAAACGAGTTTAAAGACGCCGACGTATACTTAATCACCGGTTCTGACACTACTGCCCAGCACCCTTTAATCGGCTCAAGAATAATCAATTCTGTCCTGGACAGGGGAGCAAAACTAATTGTTATTGACCCGAGAAAAATTGAGCTGGCAAAATACGCTGATGTTTACGCCGCTCAAAAAAACGGCACGGACGTTGCCTGGATTAACACGATGATGAACGTAATCATCTGCGAGGGCCTCTACGATAAAACATACGTTGAAGAAAGGGTCGAAGGGTTCGGGGCTCTTAA
>CP070797.1:839334-851384 GCA_020343495.1 Candidatus Omnitrophota bacterium
CGCTGATTCAGTTGTTGACGGCAACGCAGATGCTACTAACGTTACAGCAACAGATTTAGTTATTAGCTCATCAGCAGGCGTGGGGTCGCAGGATGCATTAGAGACAGCAGTTTCTAATTTAGAAGTAACCAATACAGACAGCGGGGATGTTCAGATAAGCAATACAGGCATCTTAGATATTCAAAGTGTAGTAAACCAGGCAGGGGATATCAATCTTACGACTAGCTTAGATTTAACAGTAAGCGGAGAAGTTAATTCTTCTGACGGGGCTGTAACTTTGGTTTCATCGGGCGGTTCAATAATTGCTTCTGGTTCAGGACCCCATCTTAAAGCAGCAGACGATTCCTTTATTAAAGCGCAAACAACAGCCGGGTCTTTTTCTGCCGCCTTTGATGTGTTAGTGCCGACAGCAGACGTTACGGTTACGCTTACCGGTGACTTAGATGCAGATAGAGGATTTTTTACCGGCAGCACACTTTCTGATACCTTGGCAGTAGAAAGCACTTCGTCAGGAGTCATTTATTTTAACGGCAGCCAAGTTTGGCCGCAGCCAGAGCCTACACCAACACCTGACCCAACGCCAGCACCAACACCTGATCCAACGCCAGCACCAACACCGGATTCATCTACAATCCTAACGCCAACGTTAAATTCAGAAGTAGTGCCTTATCTTGCTTCTGTTATGGCGAAGAAAATTGAGCGAGGGTATTTAGAACTTTCTGATAGTTTAGTAATAGTCTCTTCTAACCAGGCAACCCCTCATTTCTACAGCAGCCATTTGCCGTTATCTATAGATACCACTGCTATTGGTGATATTTTAAATGTCCCCGGGAAAGAATTTGTAAACACGGGTAGCGCTTCTGTGGAGGTAGCCGAAGGTAGTTTATAAAATATTATCTTAAAAACTGTTTGTTCAGTATTCTTTCTTCTATTTCAACTACGGTGGGCCTGCCGTGAGGACAGATAAAGGGGTCTTTACACTTGATGAGTTCGCTGCGTAAGTGGCGCGCCTGGTTAGAGTCCATGGCGTATCCTGTCATAAGAGAGTTTCTGCATGCGCGTCGCGCTAAAGTTTCGCTGTCAAACCGGCTCCTTTCTTCGCCGGCTAAAAGGTTTCGTACGGCGATTTGAGGGTTCGGGATAAGGTTAGGATGCGTATGCAGAGCGATATTTTCGTTGTCCCAGAGGGTCGTTGATAGACCTATGTTCTCCAACTTATCTTTTATAACTTCCCATACAAGCATTTCTTGAGGAGAGAGTTTTATTGGTACAGGAGAAAGCAGGTGCTGGATTTGCAGGCAGTCTTCGTTTATCTGCCGCAGGAGGCGTTCGTAAGTAATCCGTTCTGCTGTTGCGTGCTGGTCCATAACAAGCAGAGAGTTTTGAGTCTCAAAAAAAAGGTATTTCTTCATAAATGAACCGACATAATTAGCGCTAGTTAATTTATTTTTCAGGTTGTCTTCTTGTTTGACGAATAAATTCTCATCAGCAACCGGCGTATCATAAAGAATATATTGTTTGTTGGCAGAAGAGCTCACCTTTGCGGGTTCTGCGGTATCCCGGCTAAATGAGGGGCTGTCGGTGTAAACAGGGATTTCTTTTACTTGTTTTGTGCCTCCCTGGGAGAGAAGCGCTTTTTCGCATGTTGAGGCAAGAAAGGAAATTAAACTGTACGCATCTTTTATTTTTACTTCTCTTTTTGTAGGGTGGCTGTTGACGTCCACCTCTTCCTTAGGGATGTTGATGTTTATTATAAAAAAAGGGTAGATATCCGCAGGAAGCAGGAGCCGGTATACTTTGTTTACATTGAAATTTATAGAGGGGTTGCGTACGGGGCGGTTGTTTATAAAAATAAACTGCATATCTTTTCTTACCCTTTGAATGTTTATGTCGCCTAAGTAAAGGCGGGCAGATATGCATTTTTGCGGCAAATCCGCGGCTGTTTCTATAAGATGTTTTTCTTCTACGTTCAGCACTTTACAGATGCGCTGGATGAGGGTTTCTTCGCCGGATAAGTTAAGCAGGGTCCTGCTGTTATGTGTGAGCAGGAACCTTGTGCGGTGATGTAGAATTGTGTAAGGAATAAAAGTATTAAGAATGTGGGTCATCTCCGTAGTGGGGGATTTAAGGAATTTTCTGCGGGCAGGAGTGTTGAAAAAAAGTTCTTTTATTTCTATTTCTGTTCCGGCAGGCATATTAATAGGCCGCAGGTCTAACTTTCTGCCGGCACGCAGGTGTATTTGCCATCCTGACGAGGCGTGGCCGGGTTTGCTGCGTAAAGTAACGTCAGAAATAGCAGCAATACTGTAGAGCGCTTCTCCTCGGAACCCTAAAGAATTTATGGAATAAAGGTCCGTAACATTGCTTATTTTGCTGGTGGAGTGCCTTAAGAAAACTTTTTCTATATCGTCTGCCTCTATGCCGAAGCCAGAGTCTTTTATATGGATTGAAGTTTTTCCCGCGCCTTTTAGATGTAGTTCAATGCTTTTGGTTCCTGCGTCAAGGGAGTTTTCTATGAGTTCTTTTATTACGGAAGCAGGCCGTTCAATAACTTCGCCGGCAGCGATTTTGCTTATTACGTTATCCGGTAAGATATTTACTTTTCCCATACTTAATCCCTATCTATTATTTCCTTCCATTGCTGTATTTTATTCAGAGCCTGAAGCGGCGTCATAGAGGTTATATCTAACGATTCAATCTGGTTTTTAATTTCTTCGGCTGTTTGGTCGCGATTTTGAGAAAACAATGACAGTTGTGCCTGCTGTTTTGGTTGACTGCGTAAATTTTGCTGCCGAGCGTCGTGGATTTCCAGGTTGGTAAGTATTTTTTTTGCGCGGTCAATTACTTCTCTTGGTATCCCGGCCAGTTTTGCTACGTATATGCCGTAGCTGTCGTCGGTGCCGCCAGGTATAATTTTATGTAAAAACACGATTTGGTCTTTCCATTCTTTTACTGCCACGTTATAGTTTTTAACCCCGCAAAATTCTTCCGCTAAAGCAGTGAGTTCATGAAAATGCGTAGCAAACAGAGTACGCACTTTTTGTTGCTGCAGGTATTCGCTTATTGCCCAGGCAAGGCTTAATCCGTCGTAAGTGCTTGTTCCCCGTCCTATCTCATCAAGTATTATCAGGCTGCGGCTGGATAGGTTGTTAAGAATCTGGGCAGTTTCGTTCATCTCTACCATAAACGTGCTTTGCCCTTTACTTATCTGGTCGTGCGCTCCTATCCGGGTGAATATTTTGTCTACAACGCCTATTTGGGCACTATCTGCAGGTATGAAGCTGCCCATCTGCGCCAGAATTACCAGAATTGCCACCTGACGAATGTAGGTGGATTTGCCTGCCATGTTAGGGCCGGTGATTAGGAGCAAATGGTTATTCTCGCAGTCAAGGAGAGTATCGTTAGGAATAAAGGGGTCGCCAGAGGCCATTTCTACTGTAGGGTGGCGGCCTCCTTTTATAATTATTTGGAACTGTTCAGTTATCCGGGGCCGGACATAACCTTTCTTTTGAGCAAGCACGCTTAATGACAGGATAACATCTAACGTTGCTATACTAAAACAGAACAGGTGAAGAGCACTGCAATTATCCAGTATTTCTTTATGTATGTTTTTTAGGAGTTCATCTTCAATTTTTAAGACTCTTTCTTCGGCAGTAAGCATTTTTTCTTCAAACTCTTTTAATTGAGGAGTAATAAACCGCTCTGCATTTACCAGGGTTTGTTTGCGTATGTAGTCAGAGGGCACATGAGGCAGGTTTGCTTTGCTTATTTCTATGTAGTAGCCGAACACTTTATTATAACCTATTTTAAGAGAATTGATTTTTGTCCGTTTGATTTCCTGCGCTTGTAAGTCTCGCAGCCACTGGCGGTGGTTTTCTTGTATCTGGCGTAAAGAGTCAAGCTCGCTGTTAAAGCCGGGGCGGATGGTTTTGCCTTCGGGATGTGAAAGGGGAAGTGCGGGGTTAATCGCTTCCTCCAGGAGCTTGCGTAAAGAAGGTATGTCTTCTATAGAGAAGGCCGGGTTGTTAGATGCAAGAGGCGCGATAGCTTTTTGTATTTGAGGTATACGGATGATGGCGTTGCGTAAAGCAAGGAAATCTTTTGCATGGGTATAACCGCAGCTTAAGCGGGAGATATTTTTTTCTATGTCAGGCAGGTTGCCCAGGACTTTTTTTAGTTCTTCCTGGATTTGCGGGTTATCTTTAAGCAGGGTTACTGCCTGCTGCCGCCCAGAGATCTGGGTTTGTGACTTTAACGGATGGTATACCCAGAAAGACAGCTTTCTTTTTCCTAGAGGGGTTATGGTAAAATCTATTGTTTTTATGAGTTCTTCTAAGTTTAATCCCAGGCAGGCAGCCCCGGATATAAAAACGTAATCGTCGTCTTGGTATAGAGAAATTTTATCAATATGTCTCATAGGCTGGCGGGTCATCTGTTTCAGGTATTCTAAGAGCGCGCCTGCGCTGGATACAGCGTAAGGTTTGGCATCTATTGCAAATCCTTTCAAACTGTGGGTTGAGAAATGTTCGCAGAGAGATTTTTTCATAAGTTCTGCGTTGAAACACCAGTCTTCGTAAGGACTTAAGGTTATGTTTTTTTCTTTTAGGAGAGGGTGGTTAAATATTTCCCGTATTGTAGTTTCTTCCATTTGAGGGTAAATGCATTCGTATATAGAAAGCCGGGATATTAAATCAAAAGTTTTGTTTATATCCTGGTACTGGTTTGCGTGGATAACCCCGCTTGAGGAGTCTGAAAAAGCTATGCCCATTCCCTTTTTGTTAGGGGTAAGGCATAGGATATACCGGCAGTTATGGCTGTTTTCGTCTATGAAAGTTCCTGAAGTTATAACGCGTATAACGTCGCGTTTTACTATGCCTTTGGCAACAGCGGGGTCCTGGACCTGTTCGCATATGGCAACTTTTAGTCCGGCTTTAATAAGCCGGCTGATATAGTTATCAGCAGCATGGTAAGGTATGCCGCACATAGGGATTTTTCCTGATTTCCCTGCTCCCCGGCAGGTGAGCACCAGATCTAGTATGGAGGACGCTTTTTTTGCGTCGTCATAGAACATTTCGTAGAAATCGCCTAAGCGGAAGAATAATATGCAGTTGCGGTGTTGCGCTTTTATTTGCTGGTATTGTTTAAGCATGGGAGTTGAGGTTTCCATAGGTAATATTTATACCATAAATTTGCTGTCAAGGGAATTCCTAAATCATCCCTTCCTTAATATATAGAAAAATCACAATAAGTATTGACTAATTATATACTACAATGTAATATTATTATGTAAAAGCGGTTGTTTAAAGACCATATTTATAAAAGATTAAAGAGGAGGGAGAGGTGAGTAGAAAGCTCTTGTTTTTTGTCGCTGTTTTTTTAGTAACTTTATTAGCTGTTCCCGGAGCTGCCTTTTGTCAGGATAAGAAAAACAAGTGGGCGTTAGGGTATCGTTATTCTTATGTTGACGCAGATGACGCGGATTTTAAAACGCACGGTAACGCCCATGATTTGATTGTCGGTTACGAACTCACTGATAATTTTGCCGTTGAAGCCGAAGCAGGCCATTTCAGGCTTAAATCAAAATCGGGAACAGGGTTAGATGTTGTTACTGCCCACGCAAGTTTACAGTTAAGGTTGCCTTCGGGAAAGTTTGTGCCTTACCTTAGCGGCGGAGCAGGATGGATGTTTTACGATTATGGAACGTTGTACGCTGACGATGAGAAAGATAACAGAAACTCTTTTTCTTATAAAGCGGGAGCTGGCATGGATTTTCTTTTAACTGAGAAGTTAGCGTTCGGCGGCGAGGTGTCTTATGTTTACGGAAACACCGGCGGCGGGGCAACTTTAGACGTGTATCATTGGCGTTATGGGGTAGGCTTTAAGTATTATTTTTAGCAGATAAAAAATATATAGCGTAAAGGCGTTAGAGAGTTATCTTTAACGGCGTAAGAATCCCGTCAGAAAATACTCGTAATATAAATACAATCAGATATACAATGTTAAGAAAAGTAAATAACCGGTTATTATTAATTCTTCTCTTTGGGGTTATTCTTTTCTCTTCAGTTGTCTTTGCTTTACAACTGCCTAAATGGTTTCCTTTTCAGACAAAAGACGCTCTCAAGGAATGGGAAGAAAAAGTTTTTAAGGGCAGGGTTTTGTATTCTGTAGAAGTAAAAAATACAGAAGGTTACCTTTCCGCCTACAGCGATAGCACAGCTTCCGGTATTTTTTATAGGTTAACGTTTAGCCCCGCAGCCAAGCCCATGGTGAGCTGGAAATGGAAAGTAATAAAATTCCCTGATAAAAAGACGGTAGAAGATTCCTCAAATGGTTGGATAGAGAAAGATGATTATGCCGCAAGGTTCTACGTTATTTTTCCGGGGTTTCTTTTTAGTCAGATGAAGTGTTTGGAGTATGTGTGGGCCAGAGACCTTCGCGAAGGGACAGTCATGAGCAGCCCCTATTTTGACGCTATAAAAATTATTGTAGTTGAGTCTGGAAAAAAGAAGAAAGGCAAATGGGTATTTGAAGAGAGAAATATTTACCAGGATTATAAAAAAGTTTTTGGCCGGCCGCCCGGTAGAATCGGGGGGATTGCGATTATGACTGATACAGATAATACGCTAAGCGTAGCAGAAGCGCATTACGATGAGATAAGAGTGGGGTATAAGAAGTAAAATGAAAAGTTGTAAATCAGAACCGTTATTACGTAACAGGAGGAAAGGATGGAAGAAAGAAGAAGAAGAAAGTTTGTAGATATTCCTTTTCAACGGAAATTATTGATTTTTATTTTTGTTTCCGCTATGATTCCGGCGGTAATCGTAGCAATATGTTTGTATTACCTTATCTTTAACCTGCTGGCACAGCAAATGGTCATTCCCGAAGCAATAGCCTATAATTTGATTCCCGTAGCAAGAAAAGTCACCGTAATTATCTTTATAAGTTTACCCGTTACCTTATTAATTATATGGATTATAGCAGTGGAAATGTCTCATAAAATAGCAGGCCCTCTTTTCAGGTTGGAAAGAGAGCTGGATAGAAGAATTTCCGGAGAAGATAGCAGTTATATAACCGTGCGCAAGAAAGACGAGTTAAAGTCGCTGGTTGAGAAGATAAATCAGTTGCTTGATAAGATAAAGAAAGGCCGTTAAAAATAATCTCCCGATATTTTTCAAGAAAATCGTTACATAAATATTGCAAAAACGAGATGAACGTTATTACAGTTTTTGCTGTGGCTTTTGGGCTGGCAATGGATGCTTTTGCTGTTTCTGTTTGTAACGGGGTCATAGCTAAAGAAGCTAAAGTTGGCTATGCATTTAAACTTGCCTTATTCTTTGGCCTGTTTCAGGCAGTTATGCCTGTTGCGGGATGGTTTATAGGCATAGAGGCATACAGATTCATTTCAGAGATTGACCACTGGATAGCTTTTGGTTTATTAAGCTTAATCGGGGCTAAGATGATTTTTTCCTCAACCAAGATGAAGCTTGATGAGAGAGAAAAAGGATTGATAGGTATTTATGTGCTGCTGGCGTTATCTGTTGCAACAAGTATTGATGCTTTAGTAGTAGGGTTTAGCCTGCCGTTGTTAGACGTTTCCATTAAAACAGTTGCCCTGATAATCGGAGGGGTGACATTTTCCCTTTCGTTTTTAGGAGTGTTTATAGGAAATAGATTAGGCCATTTTTTTGAAAATAAGATTGAAGCTATAGGCGGGTTAGTCCTTATTGGAATCGGGATAAAAATATTGGTTGAACATTTATGATGAGCCGATAGTATCTTAAGCAAAATGGTGAGAATAGTAATTTATCTTATAGTTTTTATTTTGGTGATGATCGGGTATGTTAAATGTATTGAGGATTCAAGGATATTTTTCCCTGTGAGAGAGATTGGCGCGACACCGGCTGTTTTGAATATTGAGTTTGAGGATGTATATATAAATACTGCAGATAACGTTAAGATAAACGGATGGTTTATTCCAAAATCCGGTGCGCAGTATACAGTTTTGTTTTTTCACGGCAACGGCGGCAACATAGCAGACAGGCTAGATAAGATAAGAATGTTTTATGATATGGGCCTGAATTTGTTTATAATTGATTATAGAGGCTATGGAAAGAGCAGCGGCCGGGTAAGCGAGAAAGGATTCTACATAGATGCGCAGGCTGCCTACGGTTATCTGGTGAATACCCGCAGGATAATGCCTGACTATATTGTATTATACGGAGAATCCTTGGGGGCAGCAGTGGCTATAGATTTGGCTTCAAACTCGCAGCCGGCAGCATTGATAGCAGAAGGAGCTTTTGGCAGTATAAAAGAGGTAGGAAGAGCGGTTCATCCTTTTTTGTCGTTATTCCTTATTTTTGATAAGTTTAATTCTCTGGCAAAGGTAGAAGGGATTGGTGCGCCTAAACTATTTATTCATTCAGCTACTGACGAAATAGTGCCGTTTAGTTTAGGAAAGAAGCTTTATAATAGAGCAGTCTCTCCTAAACAGTTTGTTGAAATAACCGGCGGTCATAACGGCGCATTTTTAGAGTCCCAGGAAAAATATGTTGGATCTATAAAGAAGTTTATTAGCAATTTATGAAAGTTTTAACCGAGGAGCTCTGGTTTAATACAAAAACAAGACGCGCGTTTATAAATATAACGCCGACAATAGAGGAGTTAGTCGGCAGGAGCGCAGTGAAAGAAGGGGTATGTTTAGTTAATGCCATGCATATTACGGCCAGCGTTTTTATAAATGACGATGAAACAGGCCTGCATCACGATTTTGATAAGTGGCTCCAGAGGTTAGCTCCTTATGCTCCCACTTCGCAGTATGAACATAATAACGGTGAAGATAATGCCGATGCGCACTTAAAACGCACTATTATGGGTAGAGAGGTAGTGGTAGCAATAACAGCCGGCAAACTTCATTTTGGGCCATGGGAGCAGATTTTTTACGGAGAGTTTGACGGACGCCGCAGAAAGCGCGTTCTTGTTAAGATAATCGGAGAGTAGAAAACCGTGAAACGTTTATTTTCCTGGAAAATTGTCGGTTCTTATACTTTTTTAGTGGTTTTTCTTTCCCTGTTCCCTTTTAAGGAAGGGCCGCAAGTACACATATGCTTTTTGGATAAAATAGTTCATTTTATGATGTATATGTTGCTTTCATTTTTAGTGGTTAATACTTCTTTTTTGCGAAACCGCAGGAACGTCAAAGCTTTCGGGTTTTTTTATGCTTTTTCTTTAGGTTTAATACTTGAATTTATACAGGCGTTTTTGCCTTACCGCAGTTTTGAGGGGTTAGATATTATTTGTAATTTTCTGGGAAGTTTTGGGGGGGTATTTTTAGGCGTAGTAAATAATAAAATGGCTCAAAGGAGGTTATTTTGAGGGGCGATATCGGTAACCTCGTTCAAATGTTAGATGACGTTGCGGATAAATATCCCGAGAAAATCGCTTTGGTTTTCGGAGCAAGAAAGATTACTTATAGCCATCTGGTAAGCAGTTCAAAAAGAATAGCTCATAAATTATATGAGTTAGGGGTAGGAGAGTTTGACCGGGTAGCGTTATGGCTTCCTAACTGTCCTGAATTTGTTTGTGCTTTTTTTGCGATTCTGAGGGTAAAAGCAATTGTTGTTCCCATTAATACGATGTTTAAAAGGGAAGAAGCCGTATTTATAGTAGGGGATGCGGGAGCTAAAGTTCTGGTCTGTTCTATAGATAAAGTTTACGATAGCGAAAATATGTTGTCCCGGATTGATTTGTTGAAACACGTAATCTCTTTACCTGCCCCCCGGGCGGATACTATAGTCAGTGATTTTTCTAAGTTCGTTAAACACTCCTGTGAGTTTGAACGCAAGGTTAACATTGAGGCAGATGATTTAGCCCAGATTATTTATACTTCAGGAACAACCGGCCGGCCCAAGGGAGCATGCCTTTCTCATAGGAATCTTATTTCCAATGTAAGAGATTGCTCCAAAGTAATAAATGCGTCCAGGAAAGACTGTTTTATCTGTGTTTTACCTCTTTTTCATTCTTTCGCCTCAACGGTTTGCATGCTCCTTCCTTTAGCTAACGGTGGCAAGGTCGTGATTATGAGGGCAGTAAGGCCTTTTAAAAGGGTTATTCGCGCAATTTTTAAACATAAAGTAACTGTATTTGCCGGAGTGCCTTCTTTTTACAGCATTTTAAGTGAAGCCAAGTTTTCTCGTTGGAAGATATTGCTGGGTATATTTCTGAACCCTGTACGGTTATGTATTTCCGGAGCAGCAGCTCTACCCCTTAATGTGTGCCAGAAGTTTGAGTCCCGGTTCCGGAGGCCTCTTCTTCAGGGATACGGGTTAACTGAAGCTTCGCCGGTTGTGTCACTAAACCCTTTGAAAGGAAAGAGAAAACCAGCCTCTATAGGCCGGCCGTTGCCGTCGGTTCAAGTAAAGGTTGTAGGAAAGAAAGGAGAAGAACTGAAATATGGGGAGGTAGGCGAGTTGTTAGTTAAAGGCCCTAACGTGATGAAAGGATATTACAACCATTCGCAGCAGCAGATGCAAAAAGTTCTCTGTGACGGCTGGCTGTACACAGGCGATTTAGCGAAGATAGATAAGGACGGTTTTATTTATATTATGGGAAGGTTAAAAGATATGATTAATGTAAGAGGGTTAAACGTTTACCCCAGAGAAGTAGAAGATGTTCTTTACCGGCATCACAGAGTGAGAGAAGCTGCCGTGGTGGGAGTTACGCATCGCCACAGGGGCGAGGTGCCGGTAGCGTTTGTTGTTAAAGAAGCCCTCCTGCAGGAGAGAGAATTGAGCCGTTATTTACGGGGAAACCTTGCCTCTTATAAAGTTCCTTTAAAAATATTGTTTAGAGAAGCGTTGCCTAAAAACCTTACAGGCAAGATATTAAAAAGAGAATTACAGAGGGAAGTGGAGAATATTTTTAAGTAGCAGATGAACAATCCCTTTGAAATTATATTCCAGGACGAATACGTGGTTGTTCTTAATAAAATTGCTAAGATTTTGGTTCAGCCTTCTCCCCGGAAGGAAAAACACACCTTAACGTCGCTCCTGGCGCAGAGGCTAAAGGAGCCGGTTTTGCCCTGCCACCGGTTAGACCGGGAAACCAGCGGGTTGATAATTTATGCAAAAGACAGAAACAGTCAGAGAAAAATCATGGACGAGTTTAGGGCGGGAGTTGTCAGAAAGAAGTATATTGCCTTTATAAGGGGGGAGTTAAACAAAAAGAAAGGTAAATTAGAAGGGTATATTCTTGATAAAGAAGGCAGAAAGTTCGGCGAGAAGTTTAAAAAAGCTAAGACTATTTATTCTGTATTAAGGCAATCACCGGGATTTAGCGTGGTGGAGGTAACTCCTTTAACCGGCAGGACCAACCAGTTGAGAATACAGTTTTCAAAATTGGGGCATCCCATTTTAGGGGAGAGAAAGTATGCATTGGGCCGCGATTTTAAGGTTAATTTTAGGAGGCTTGCTCTCCACGCATTTTTTTTAAGTTTCATTCACCCGGTGAGCCGCCAGAGAGTTAGTTTAGACATAGGCTTGGCCGTTGACATGAAAGAATTCTTGAAAAAGAAGGGGGTAAATATTCTTTAGTTTTAAAAAGGAGGTAGGTATGAGAGTAAAATTGGTTGTATGGGTTGTTTCTTTTGTTATTTTCTTTGGTGTCAGAGAGGCGTTTGTTGAGGGTAAAGAAAACGAAGATAAAGATTATGTTGTGGCTACTTTAGGGGAAGATAAAATATATTTTTCAGAAATAACCAGAATGGCGGATGACTTGAGCCAAAATCTTAAGGATAGCTTTGAGAATAATTTGCAGTGGAGGTATGATTTTATTCAAAATTACGTTACGCTTTATGCTTTAGCCCAAAGAGCACAGGAGCAGAATCTAGATAAAAATAGCGACGTTGTTTTTACTTTTGAGAATGTAAAACGGCAAATTTTATCTAATAAATTAATGAAAGACACCTTAGCGACCGTTAATCTTACCGAAGAGAATTTAGAGAATTATTTTGAAGGGACTAAATCTAATTATCAGTCGCAGGAAGAGCTCAGGTT
>CP070797.1:851484-863310 GCA_020343495.1 Candidatus Omnitrophota bacterium
ACAAGGTAAGAGAGTATTTGCGGCTATGAAGGTTGTTAGACAGAATTTAGGAGGTAAAGGTAAATATGGCGGAATGCATTTTTTTGATGAAGAGAAAGTAGCAAAAAATTTAAAGTTTGGCCCCAGATTCTTTACCGAGACCGCAGAAGCATATTCTTTGAGGTGGGACCCGTTTAATCGCAGGATATTTGTGGGCGGATGGCAAGGCATTAAGGTTTTTGATGCAGCAGGCAATCATATAAAGCTGCCTGAGTTTTATAATAGTAGTTTAGGGCCAATGGCGATTTATGTAAAAGGGAAAAAGAAAGAGATTCTTATTGCTGCGGCAAATCGCATTGACCGGCATCATTTAGAAACTGGTAAGAAAATTGGTGAGATTGGGCATAAAGAGAAGGTATCTTCGCAAGTGCCATCGGGTATAGTTGTTGATGCGGATTCAGGGCAGATTTTTGTGGCAGATGATGGAGCGGCTACTTCCCAGCCGTTTAAGTGCCGGTTGATTAAGTTTAATAGTAGGGACAAGAAGCTAGAGGAAATATATTTAGAGGGGGGTACAACCAGGCTGCTTTTCAAAGACCCGATATTATGGGCGGCAGTTAGCAGTGCAATGCCTAATAAATACCCTCCAAAGTTGCTATCTATTGATCCTGATAAATTGGATGTGATTAGAGAGTATGTGTTGCCTGTTCATTGGTGTACCAATACGGAAGATATTATTAGTTATCAAGGAAAGATTGTTATAGCACTTGGTCCTTGGGATGACAGCGGCCTCTTGTTTTTTGACCCGGAAACGGAGCAGTTCTTTGGCTGTAAACAGCTAAAGCATGTAGAAGCTATAGCAGAGAAAGATTCAAAATTATTGGTCATTAAACATCAAGTAAAGATAGTAGAGTATGATGTGAAGATTTCTTCGCCTCTAGAAATTGACTATCAATATCGGGGAGATGATTTAGTAGACCAGTTGGATGAGAGGTTGCGCATTTTATTATATCCCGAAGAGAAGGTGCCTTCACAAAGAGATAGACTTCTTGATGTGTTTAGGGAAATAAGTTTTCGTAGTTATCAGGATGTTGTCCGCGATATTTTTAAGGCAAGCGGCAATATTGGGCAGCTTAGGGAAGCTTTAGGTAGTATGATGTTAGAGGTGGACGAGAAAGGATACTTTGATTACAACAACCCGCATCCAATTGTGTCTGATTTCATAAATAATCTGGACTTATTCGGCAGGGATATTTTTAAAATTGTTTATAACAAGAGTCAGGAATCACCTTTTAAAGAAATAAAAACGCATTTAATGTATTTAGCCAGGATTCAGTTAACTGACATTCTTTTGTATTTATTAGGGTTTACTGATGTAAAAATAATAAATATACCAAAGAATAACAAAGGTGAAGGGTTAATCTTTAACTGGGTGCCGTTGGGTAAGGATAGTTTAGGATATGCTGTAAATTTTCTTTTTTATCAGCCTGTAGAGTTGATTAAGCTTTCAGACTGGTATGACTTTGAAGGAGAGGCCTGGCATCTAAAGCAGGAGCATATAGTTGGAGAACATCAAAAGAGAAGTTTTTTACAAAAGGTCGAACAAGAGGTTGAGTTAGATGTAAATTTAGACTTTAAACCTTTTTTAAACGTTATGTATCCTGACATTTGTGAGGAGATCGGTTCTTATGCAGCCTCGATTATGATATTGAACCATATAGGTCAGATTAATAAACTTATAGGTAGTAATGTAAGCCAAGAAAATATTAATCAAGCGGATGTGCTGGTTGGGCAATCCTATCAATTTTTTAGTCAGAGAGATTTTAAGCTGGCGCTAATTAATTTAAAGGCGGCAGTTGTTTTAGACCCTTATCGTTACGGCGCCTATCACAATATGGCAGTTATTTTTATGGAAAATAAAGATGTAAAAAGCATGATTCAGGCTTGTAGAAGTGTTATGCGTATTAACGCGGGTTTTTTCCCCGCGCACCTGAATTTAGGTAATACATATTATGGTTCAGGCAGACTGAGAGAAGCTATTAAAGAATACCTGCTTGCATTAAGGATAGAGCCGGATAATAAATATACTGATTTGATTCGATTTAGACTGTTAATAGCCTACTATAAAATAGGTGATTTGGATAAAGCGTTAGTTCAGTATAGGCAATTGCATTCGTCTTTTGAAAGGCTGTTGCCTGAAGAAGTGAAAAACGAACTTTCTCAGAAAGCAAATGAGGATGCTGCCGGCTCGCCGTTGGATTTTAGTTGTGACTTAACAGTGTTATCGACACCGCAAGGCAAGGTTTTACCGTTAGATAATTTAGGTCTTAAAGGAAGAGTAATGAGAAAGTGGGTTGCTTTTTTAAAAAGTGGAGTTGATGATATTATTTTGTCCTCGCCGATAAATCTGGTAAAAATGATGTATTATAAAGATATGTTTAAGTTTTATTATATAAATGGCAAGATTGAACCAGAGCACTGGAATAACGATGGCATGGAGTTTTCCGTGTTGCTTTATCCAGAGCCGCCTTTGGATGAGATAGTTATAAAAGTTCCTCATCACATTGTTATTTATAACAGGCTTTCAAGACACGGTTATTTAGAAGCAAAGCAGTTGAAATTAGAAGAAGTTTTTGACTTTGAATTTGTTTACCCGGATTTTATAATTTATGACAGAAATAGGTACCCAGTTAAAGAACTTATTTTTCAGATAAGAGGAATAGATACGGATAAATATTTACAACATTGCATTGACACAAATAAATTCAAATTATTAGAGGCTTTAATTAAACAGATTGCTTTATTATTGAATGTGGTCTTAGCTAATAAAGGAGCATTGATTTTTGATGGGTATGGCGGGAATCAAGCTTTTACTGTAAAACGAATTTTAAAATTTACAGATTTAGGGCATTTAGTTACTGATATTCCTTTATTTGTCCGGCGCGCAAACCAGTTAGGGATAACTGACGCTATTTGTGACTTTAAAGGAAGGATGAAAATTAACGATGTATTAAATAAATATGGCAGTGTTATTTATGCATGGTTGGCTAAATTGCGAACTATAGAGGAAGTAAATGGCTTAAAGAAGGATAGCTTGGTAGGAATTTATAAAGAAGCTTATAGAGAGAGCAGTGGGGGTAAAGTTGTGTTTAATCTAGGCCCAGAAGATTTAAACATAAGCAAGTCTGACATAAAAACATATAAAAAAGCTATAGAAAAATTGATTTTTGAGTTTTATAGAATTAAACCAAAGCAAGACTTGGCTGATATTTATTTTTCCCCTAACACAGATGAACGTAAGAAGATTATTTTTAATGTTGTTAACCGGCGTAGATTTTATAAAGAGTTTTGCAGGATTGCTTTGCAGGCAATTTATGCCTATAGCTATGAATCTAATCGGGTAAAACTTTTAGGGCAGGAACTTGATAACACTTTGAAAAAGCAGTTTAGCTCTGCGGTGACCAAAACCAGCTCGTCGGCTCACCAGAAGAAGGAGAATAATAACACAAACCAAATATTTATAAGGAGAACATTTTTGCGATGTTTTGATATTGAGCTTGCGGCCCTCGTGAGTCTGCTTGCGATTATTAGTTATACATATTTTTATACTAAATTTTATGTTCCCGAGGTAGATTTTTATAGGCATCTTAATGAACATATATTAGTTTGGTTTCTTCTTATATTTATTTGTGCAGGGTTACATGAGGGAGTGTACCATTTAGTGATTAGATATTATAAATATAAGAAAAAACACCAGTTTCATAACAGTAAAATTATTAAGAAAATAGAAAGGAAAGGTAAGAGGGTCAGCCGGTTATTATTTGCTATTTTTACTATTTTAGGAGTTGTGTTGCCGGGTTTTAATTTTAATATAAAAATAATATGTGTTGTAATAATATTTAGAAGGGTTCATTTATCTTTGATAGGGGTAATAAAATTGCTTTTTACTCTTTCGTCTAAAGATATAGAAAAAATAAAGAGAGTTTCTTACGAAGAATCACCGCGTCTTATTCTGGGAATGATTAAGCAATGCAAGGCAGCTTTAGA
The DNA here is from genome assembly GCA_020343495.1 of Candidatus Omnitrophota bacterium. Lineage (GTDB taxonomy): Bacteria > Omnitrophota > Gorgyraeia > Duberdicusellales > 4484-171 > JAHISK01. Next base: position 855,511 of record CP070797.1, read on the forward strand.
GAGGAGGTTGTCCATCAGAAATAAGAAACCTTTCATGATTGCGTGGGGCGGATGGGGGCCTTGTGTAGGTAAAGGATGGACAGTTCGTAAGTTTAGGGATTATTGCAATAGGCATAACGTAAGCAATAAAGGTCAAACATATGTTATCAGAGGAGATAATTGTATATATCATTATAAAGACCGGCCAGATCTAAGCTATCCTGAGAATACATTTGATATTGAAAGATTAAAAAAAATAGTAGAAAGTGTTTTCCGTTTAGAAGAAGTGTTTGTGCCTATTTACGATGATACATTTAGGATGCCTTTAGGGGTTTCTGCGGTTGCCCTAAGCTATATTCGGGATAAATATCCAATTGAAGAAAGGGCGGGTTATGAATTATCGCTTCTTCCTGATAAGGTAAAAGGTTTAGAATTGAAATATTTTTTACCAAAAGGTTTCATTGATGAAATGATTGAGAAAGTTAAGAATAATGGCGATGATAGTGAACAGATCGAGAAGCAGATTAAAACTATAAAGGATAGAAGTAATCAGCCTTTAAATAGTAGAGAATACTTGATTAATCCGGAGGTTAGAATCTATGTTGATAGGAGAACAGGATATTTAATACAAGGATTTAATTTCACTAAGGAAGATATCGTAATAATTGAATTTGAACAAGCTTTGACTTTTGGGGATATAAGAAAGTATGCGGATATTTGTGTGTTTGTATCTGCAGAGCGTCAAATTCAAGAAGATTTATTTATGAAACGAAGAAAAAAGGGGATAAGATATGCAGATTTTACTGAAGAGAAAGCAATAGAAAAATTTAGAGAATTGTGCGCGAGGGTAAATGCTAATCGTCTATGTAGAGAAGGGAAACAATATGCAGATATTATTATTGTTAATACAGAGTATCTTGGCCGCAGTATGCAGCATAATATTGGTATTATGGGATCACCTATATGTTCACCAATAGATAAGCAGCTTTCTTATTTATACCGTTTCATAACCAGCCCGCCGGCGGTCAATTTAATTCTTAATCCTTCCGACTTTCCAAACGCCGCTGCCTCGTCGCTAATAACGATAAGTTGTTCAGAGCTAAAAGAAATATTCTTCAGTTTCAAGGATTATATAGACGAAATCTTGTACAACCCTAATTGGGGAAGTTTTGCAAGAAATAGAATTAAGCTTGGTAAAGTAGATTCTGCATTCGATACTTTTTCTATAGTGTTTTCGCCCTATTTCGGGCAGATGATAATAGAATACATTTTTAGAGAGATATATTTGCCCATGCTAAAAGATGGAGCGATAAGTCTTGCGGATGATTTTACTATATTTGAGGCTGGAGGAGGCACTGCTATCCTTGCTAATAGTGGTGTAAAGTATAGCCAAGAAAAGGCAAAGTCAGATGAACAATGGAGACAATTCTACAATAAATTAAGGTATGTTATTGGTGACCGTTCTGAAGGTATACGAGAGAAACAAAACCCCCACATTAGCCTTTTCAAAGATAAGATAGAATCTTTATGCTTGGATGCGCGCGATATCATAGCTAGTTTTAAGCGCATAATTAAAGGCACAGTCTTTTCAATTGAACTCATTGATAATTTCGCTCCACATAAAGTGCGGTTAAGTAGAAACAAGCAAGATGCAATAATAGTAATACCAGTGATAAACCGCTCTGCTTTAGAAAAGTTACAAAGAAAGCTTCATTATTCTATAAATACGAGAAGGTCCATAAAGGATGGAGATAAGATTTATTTATCTAAAGATGATTATATCAGAATTAAGAATTTAGCATGTCAAAATAAAGAGTTGGAAGAATTTGTTGATACAAAGATTGGGTTTAGGGAGGAGTATATTCCTTTTAAATATTTTCCGGAATTAGAGGCATACGTTGAAAGAAATAAAGCTGATTTTTTAAAGAATGTTCCTGAGGGTTTCGTAACTACCGCTTACTTAAGTACGGATGACGGTAAATATTTAAATGGTGCTAGCCGGATTATTACACTAGGAAGCCATATAATGACTATTGATATTGGTGGTGATAATAGATTGATCTTTAATGGAAACCCTTTGCATTTGTCTATGAGTCCTAGAAGTGCTTTTCCTGATAATAAATTTAATCCTTATCATGATCCGGGAGAATATGATGTGTATTTTAGTGTGAATTTTACTAATTTGGAGCTAGTAGGTCAAGAATGCGGACTTGGGAAAATTGCTTATGGCGCGTTAAAACTGCTACTAGAGTCTAAGACAGGTATTTGTCTTGACGATGAAAAGACTTTAGAAGAAATGTGTAGCGCTTATGTAGCTAGAAAAGCTAATAACGCTTTACATGATGGCGCTAAACAGCTTTTGCTTAAAAAAGGAATCGAGTATGCCGAAGAAGGGTTATTAGACTTGTTGGTGTTAGAAACATGTCTTAAGCAGGGACAAACTGATGGTTTTCGGGAGATGATAGCCAGGTTAGAGCGCCGCTTTAATGATTCTATAGAACAATATAAGAAAATATCAGGAGATGGATTTAAATTATTAGTTCAACAAAAGCAGACTGAGAGTAGGTTTATCTTACCTATAGAAACTTTTAGTATAGATATAGATATTGACCCTAAGTTGAGTAAAGAATTTGCAAAAGCATTCAGGAAATTCATAAATTCGCAAAAAGAGATATTAAGAACAGCAGGGATTAGAAAAGTTAAGATAGGATTAGGTAAAGAAAGCTTCATTATGGATAGAAAGATAGGAGTTATTATATATAGGACTTCAAAGAGAAATATTGCCAAGGCTGTTAAAAGTTTTGCCCGGGCATTGGAAGAGCAAATCGCAAGCTCTAGCCCTGTAAAAGATAAGAAGAAACCGTATTCTAAACCTCAAATGAAAGTGACGCGTCTATTGTTACCTGGAGGGTCGGAAATAATCACCAAAGAAGATAACGTGGGAATTTGTATATCAGATTGTGTGGCTGTTTTAATCATAGGCAGGAAAGGCTGCGGGTTAGCGCACGTGTATGCTTCGGGTAGAGGTTTAGTTCGTACTTTTGATAAAGTGGATCCTTTACTTAAGGGAAGTAAAGTTATACTTTTCTCAGTTCAAGAAGAAAGCCAGCGTGAGAAAGATAGGAGCTTAGTCTCCCTAGACTATATTAGGCGTTATTTGAAACAATACAAGAAAGTGAGAAAAGTAACCATAAAGAAGAATCCTCCCGATATCACTGAAAGACTGCATTCTTGCATTATACAACCTTTGCCTGACGGTAGAGTGCAGATAGATTATTTAGATGAAGAAGACCAGATGTTAACATTTAGAATGTTAAGGTGTAAACAGTATATAATTCGGATAACTATTCAAGCTGTCATCAAGTTTTTTAAATTTATGGCCGGAAAACTTATTAAGTTATTAAACTGGTCAGTTCCTGTTGGCCGCATTTTTGGTGTGTCGATTAGGATTCATTCTACAGGATTTCTATGGCTGGTGTTCATAGGCTACTATATATATATGGGCTGCTTTTCTTATGCTTTAGCCGTGGCAGGTATGCTTTTAAGTCTTTTCTTGCATGAATTTAGCCATATCATTGCATGGAGGAAAGTAACCAGCCCCCGCTTACGAAGCCAGATAACTTTATATATTATAGGGTGCATAGCAGAGATGGAGGGAATTGTCAAAGAGGCGCCGAAAGAGATGTTTTTTGCTTTCTGTGGCCCGTTGTGCAGTTTTGTGCTGGCAGGAATATTTTGGCCGATATCATTGGTGGTTGACAGGTATGAAATTTATTTCTTAAGAAACATTAATTTACTTATCGGGTTATTTAACCTTATCCCTGCATATCCTATGGATGGCGGGCGTATATTAAGATGTATCTTGTATTGGAAGAGTAAAGATTATTATAAAGCATCGAAGAGAGTAGTATCCTTAAATAAATTCCTTTTCTATATTATGGTTATTATTGCGGGCCAATATATGTATTTCCCTTTATTTTTAATTGCTGTTGTTGTGCGTTTCTTGGCTGATCTTTGTGCTGATGCAGAAATGCAAAAAATGAGGCAAGAAGATAAATCGCATAAAGATATAGCAGATAAAGAATCCTGCAGCCCGGTTAGGAAAAAAGAGGAAGCACTAGCAGAGATTTCTTCTTTGTTTAAAGAATCGTTTCCCAATAATAAAGTTAATTTAGAGGAACCGTTGGATTTAAAGAAAGTCAAACAGATAGGTATAGATAAAGGGTTTTTTAATAGAAGAATTCGCCTTGAAGATGCCATAGAAGCAGCGGGGCTTAAAAATACTCTTACAGATATGATTTATCAGTTATATGCAGCTTCAGGAAAATTAGAATTTGTATGGAGATGGCTAGGTTTAGAGGAGGAGACATTTAGAAGAAATCTTTTAGTATTTTTAGGGATTGAGAGAAATGAATTAGAGAAAACTAAAATAGATAGGAAGCCCCGGTATTTAATCGGGTTATTAAGCCGGGAATATCAAGATTTTGATGCGTTTTTAATGGATATGACTCGGCATAGAAATTCCTCTGATTATTGGAATATTGAAGCTGCGAGAAGAAAATTCTCTATAAAACTAAGTGTATCAAATTATGATTTTCTTTTGGGGATAGATGTAATAGAACGGTTTAAGAAGGAATTGAAAATATGGCTGTGTTTGTGGGAGTGGAATTTAGAGAAAGTTGGGCGCATTTTCTTTCCGGGTTCTTGTTATAAAGTAAGACAAAACCGTATGAGAAAGATTGTAGATGATTTAGGGATTAGGGACAGCATCAAGAAAAAGGATAAGGAGTTTATTAAAGGCTGTTTATTATATAGTGTAGAGGAAGAGAAGGTAAGAATAATAAAGAATAATTTTGAACTGTTTAGTTTGTGGGAATGGATAAGTGATACCAAGGAAGTATTGCTTAAATCTTTAGGAAGTAAGTTAGATAGGCTTATTAGTGCGGAGGATATTTCGCTGTATTCGTTGGTGATAGGGTTTAATATGCTCTTTACTAAGGAGGTTCGTAGAGCAATAGATAAAGAAAGAAGTCAACCAAAGAAAAGAACATATACCCATACATGGAGGCGATATAGAAAAAAATCGATAGCAAGTAAAGATAGACAAGAGATAATTCCTATAAATGCAGTTAATAGTTTTATTAATCAGTTTGTGGAAAGAAAAGTATTTGATGAGGATGGGGCGCAACTTAATCTTGAAAAAGAGATGTCCTTTAAATTAGAAATCAAGAAATTTTCGATTGCCGGAAATGCAATTAATTTCTTAGACAATGAGAGGTTACTTTTTTGTATCGTTATTATGATTTATAACAAAAAGGGAAAGCGTGTGGGCTGGTTTATTAGGGTTCCTCATGGTTCAACAGGATATCTAAGATATTGGTTGTCAAAACGTGAACAAATTATTAGTCTTGAGGACAGAAAATTCTTGGAGGAAAAAATACTTAGTACTCAAGCTTTTTTTCATTCTATGAGAGAAGAGGATAAGGTAGGTTGGTTGCCTAAAGTAATGTTATATCCTCTGTTGGTAAGAAAAATATATAAAGCAAAGAATAAAGAAACTGCCTCCCAAACTATAGCTAAAGAAATTATTGAAGAGCATAACATAGAACTTGATGATGAGAAGGAATTTATTGAGTCCCTTTGCAATTTATTGGTAGATGCCAGTTCGCCTCTTTCTGTGGTTCCTTCTCCGGCCCTGGCGGTTCTTAAGAGGAGGTTTTTTAATAGGTCGGATTTCTTCAGGGAAAGATTAGGGCAAAGTTATCTAATATTAATTTTGGGCAAGATATTAGACAATCCAGAAGAGGTAGAAAATGCATTCGCTAGGTTAAGAAAGGCTGAATTGAAGAAAATTTTAGAGATTATTTGTAGTAGGTGGGGAGAGAAAATTTATGACTGGGTAATTATAACAGATAATCAAAATTGTCCGGTAAGTTTAGAAGTAGTGTTTGGACGACAGGATTTTCTTAGGTCGGTCTGCATCAAAAAGATTGATGGTGACAGATGGTATATTGATACGGGCAATTTATATTTAAAGAAATATTATTTTAAGATAACTAATGAGCCGTTAAGAAATATAATTGGAGGGTTTTCCAGTAAAGATTATATTGTGCCAGATGATGATGTAGATTCGGATGCTTTTATTAGTGAAGTATTCCCATATGATTTAGAAGGTATGAACGAGGAAAATATTAGGGAATGTTTCAGCCGTCTACTTGCAAATATAGGCATCCCCCAGAATAAAATAAAAGCAATTATGGGAGTGCCTTTTAGCATTAGAAAACATAAAGATAAGTGGCAAGTTTCTATTAATATAAATGATAGAAGGCCGCATTACTATCCTGTGGAATCAATCTTTATGGGGCTTTGTTATCCAAAATCTTTTTGGCTCAGTAGATTTTACCTTGGGGTTCGCCCCCTGGGATGTTTAAAAGATCCTGATAAATCGCTTTTTCATTTTGAGAATATTCTAAGAAGTATTATAGACGGCATGATAATAGATTTCTTAACAACCAACGATTATAAAATGGTTCTTAAGGATGGGAAAGAGGAGTGTTATTTTGTTTTACGGGAATGGACGTTTGATGAGGTTTGTTTAGAAATTTACCCGTTTGATAAAGAAGTAATAAATGAGTATTTATCTATAATCCCGTTACATCGCCTGTGCCCAAGTGTAGGCTCTCTGGGTTATATAAAGTATATTTTTAGAGATAATTTAGAGGAGGTTATTAATGATTATTTTTATTTTAGAGAGATACATCATCACCGGGGATTCTTGAAACTAATAAAGCAGAAGCCTGTATTTAAAGATTGGATTAGTGCCGTTTCTCATGTTAGAAGATTTGCTCAACAGTTAGGCATGGATAAGTTTTATGTGGCTTCAAAGCAACAGCATTCTCTTTTTGATCCAAAACAGTTAGATATGGACGCTGTTAGTGAAGAGTTTGTGTTTACTTTCAAGAACCAAAAGATGAATTATTACAATTGGTTTAAAAGAAGCCGAGAATATAGCTTAGTTGATACTCAAAGGTATGGCAAGCTATGGTTTTTTACCTTGGAGGTATTAGTGGCGGATCTCGATAATATTAACTTAATGCGGGGATACAAGGTAGTTGAAGTGGAAATAAGACCGTATGTTTGGCAGCTAAGAGTGGTTATAGAAGATTCTGGAAAAAAGCTGCATTATTTTGACCCTTTACATTTGATTGATGGCCCGTTTAGAAAGCGCAATTTAAAGAATGGTAAAGGGATGTCTTTGGAAAAACAGATGCATTTTGTTGAGGAAGTGTTAGGCCAAGGCGATAATGAAAAGTTCATTAATATACTGGAGCAAGTTGTTGCCTCGCCGGTTTCTTTCTGTGATGAGGAGGAGAGACAAGGAGTCAATGTTTTACTAGAAACATTAGAAGGAGATTGCATTGATGATATTGGTCCTGTGTTATTGAGAACTAGACAAAATGAGATTTTAACAATAGGCGTTATGTTCTTCTGGCGAACTTTAGAGTTGTGGGGGAAAGTATATAACGATGGCATAATTTCTGAGATGGAAATTTCTACGTGTTCTACTTTTGCTTTGCGTAGAGAGTTTGAGGGAAAAAAGATCCTTTCCTCAATTCATGTTTTTTCAGAAGAAAAGAGTTATAGGGCAATAGTTAACTATGTGAAGAAGAAGATAGAAAAGCCAGAGGTTATAAATGCTGAGGCTGTGTTGTTGACGCCGTATAGGTCAAGGAATACAGAAACGTTTAATGCTCTTTGTGAGAAGCCAAATCTTGTGTTTAGAATAGAGCCAATCCTTATTGATAAGAGTGGGAAGGCTAT
>CP070797.1:863410-875114 GCA_020343495.1 Candidatus Omnitrophota bacterium
GAATTTCCTAATTCCAGCGCAGTTTCTTCTGCGTCAGCTACCCCGGTTAGTTTTAGAAACGGCACAGTCGTGATACTGGTTAGCGATGCTCAGGCTGAGACCGTTACTATTTCGCCGAAATCAGCGTATAATTTTAAAATCAAGAAAGGGACAGTTACTTTTGGCAGAGTTGCCAAGACAGGCATTGGAACACTTATGTGGCGGGAGAAAAGAGATTAGATAAACTATGAACTACAGTTTTCATAAGAGCTTTACTTTAATTGAGCTTTTAGTTTCTATTGCTATATCTATAGTTACGGCCGCAGCAATATATTTTAGTTTAAACACAGCCTTGGAAAGTTGGGGCTATTCTAAGGACCAGCTCGCTTTACAAAAGGTATTAAATGATGTTATGGAGACCATAGCAAGCGGGACAGTTTCCAGTTACGGGGTAAGGGATAGCTTAGAAGTTATAGCTGCCGGGGCTAACCGTTTAGAGTTTGTCCCTCCCTGGGTTGACGATACTCATACTGCCCGCCGTCAAGAGTCTGTTTATGTTTTAACCCGCCGCCTCAAACCAGGGTCGTCTGTGCCTATTGCAGAAGTAAAACTTCCCGAAGTTCAGGATTATCAGCTTGTACAAGTTAAAATGCTTGAAAGCGAGGATAGTAAGTTTTCCCGTTTACAGTTAGGGGTTAAGACTGTTGAGGGCAGTCAGCTTAAGTTTACATATCATCCTGACGCAGTAGCTAATCCCGACGTAGTTAAATCAATATGGTGGGACCCTGACGATAAACATGTATATAGCCAGTACGTTGATGGCAGAGAGGTTATATCTGAGAATTCTTTTGGTGTGGAGATAATTGATATGGCAATGAGGTATTATGATAATGCCAATAATGTTATAACGGACTTTCAGTGGGTGGAGATAGGAGACCTTAATTTAATTACCGGTGTGGAAATTTTTATAAAAGCAAAATTAGGCCAATATACAAAAGATTTAATAAGTTTTGTTAATTTACGTAATTCGCCGTTACGTGCAGGGTATTTGCCTTTGGAAGAAGGAATGCGTCTGCCCATTCCCGATAGTTATGAAATTCATACGCTTATGTTAAGTAATTTTTCCGGAGTTCAAAACGGAGATGTCTTGGCACTTGAGGCCACCCCTCAGTATGGAAAGTCATGGCGGATAGAAATAGAATTCAGCCAGGCAGGGTTGCTTAAGCCAAAACTTGAGAAATATACCGTAGAATACCCTTCAGGAAACGTAGTTTATACAGAATATCCCAGAACGGGTTTAGATGTTGGTTTAAATCTTCTGGCATTAGATGCAGGCGGTTTATATGATTATGATAAAGAAACTGACATTGATATCCGGGATTTAGTTTTGGTAGAAGGAGAAGTTATATTAGAAGTTGATGAGATGAATATAGAAGGGGTAGGGTTGTTTATTAGGCCATGAAGATAAATATGAGACGAAAGGTCAAAAGAATACTATTTTTGTGTGGTATATTTAGTATTTTGGTAGGGGTTAGTATGCTGGCCGGTGCAGGCGCTGCTGATAAAAACTGGACAGGAGGAGGCGACGACCAGAGCTGGTCAGATGAGGATAACTGGGTTCCTAAAGTAGTGCCTGCTGATAGCGATGATGTGGCAATAGATTTAGAAGACGCATCAGTAGAGTGTTCGGCAACTTTTGAAGCACAGTCTATTACAGTTGGAGGGTCGCAAACTGCAACCCTTACGGTTAATAATTTTGTTTACGGCACGGTGAGCCCAGAGAGTTCATCAGATGTAGCACTTTTAAACAGTAAAGATGGAAAAGTTGTTTTAAAAGGAGCGGCAGGTACTGTAACCCTTAGCGGCAGATATAAGAATTCCGAAGAAGCGGTTGCCTCTGAGGTTAATTTTATGTTTTGGGTAGAATAAGAAATGATTAGAACAGTAGCAGTACTAACAATTATTTTTTATTGTGCGGGGTTTGGGTGCGGCCTGGTACGGGCGCAGATGTCTTTAGAAGAAGCAGAAAAAAAGGCCGAACAAATCCATAACCTTGCATCCAGTGACGTTATATATCTGGATGAGGAGGAGAAAGCGCTTTATTATCAGAATATCCAGATAATTCAGTTATTGAAAGAAATAAGAGATTTACTTCGCCAGCAGGCCGAAAGTACCGAGATAAAAGAAGAAGAAGAATAATCATAAATCATGAAGAAGAAGGAATTGTTTAGTAAACTGAATATATTGACTGATTTTGAGAAAAATATAGTTTCATTGATAGATAAGCAGCCTAAAAGTTTTAAAAAACAAACAGTTTTAGAAAAAATCAAAAGTATAAAAAGAACACATAAAAAACATATAAAAGTTTTAGATGAAATTATAGATAGGATTAAAAGAGGAAAACGCCGTGTCTATTAAGGATAAACATATAAATTATTTTAATGATTTAGAAAATGTTTTAAAGGAAACCCTGGTTATTTATACGGATTTGCTTAACGAATTAGATAATAAAGCTGTCAGTAATAAATTATATGCTTTAGCAATAGAAAGTATGGATGATTTTAAACTCGTAAATAACCAGAAACAGCAGCTCATTTAGAGTAATTTTATGCCCAAGGTAAAGAAAATATTATTTGTAGAGGATGATTTACGTTATGCCAGGATAATTTCAATGCGGCTGGAGATAAACGGGTATAAAGTGGTTTGTGCGCAGGACGGCGAAGAAGCGTTCCGAAAGTTAAGGACGGAAGAGCCGGATTTACTGCTGTTAGATTTAATGCTGCCGAAAATTGACGGGTTCGAAGTTTGCCGGCTTCTTAAATTTGAAGAAAAGTATAAAGGCTTGCCGATTATAATTTTAACAGCTTTAAATCATAAAAAAGACCGCCAAAAGGCAGTTGCCAGCGGGGCAGACGCGTATTTTATAAAACCATTTAATTTGGAAGCCCTTTTAGTGAAAATAAGGAGCTTTATAGGCTAGGCTCTATTTTTAATTGAAATCCTCTATTAGACAATATAAAATAAAAATAGGGGCAGATGTAACTGTCCGGGCCATAAAGTCATAAAGAGTGCGGTTTATATGAAAAAATATTACTTGATATTTCTAGGTGTGGGGTTAGCGATATTATCTTGGATTGTTGAAGCGGCAATGCATTATTTTTTGTTTCTGGAGACTTTAGTGCAAGCGGTAATATTTCCCGGTTTTCATGAAGGGTGGATGCGCGGATTAATTGCTTTGCTTTTTATCGTATTCGGAGTATATACTCAATTTATTGTTAACCAGCGCCGGGAATCCGAAGAAAATTTAGAGCTTGCCTACGCAGAACTTAATCAGATATTTGATACGGCAGCTGACGGAATGCGCGTTGTAGACAAAAATTTCAACGTGATAAAAATTAATGAAACACTTTCGGTTATGTCGGGAATCAATAAGGCCGAAGCAATGGGGAAGAAGTGTTTTGAAACGTTTCGCGGAGAAGCTTGTGAAACCGACATTTGCCCGTTAGTGCGGATTCTTAGAGGCGAAGAACGCGTTGAATACGAGGGTGAAAAAGAACGTGTTGACGGCAAGAAAATTCATTGTATTGTAACCGCTACTCCTTTTCGTGATTTAGACGGCAATTTGATTGGTATTGTTGAAGATTATAGGGATATTACCGACCGTAATCAGGCTGAAATAGCCCTGAAGAAGAGCGAAGAGGAATTGCGTTCTTCGGAATCGAAATTAAAAGCACTTATTGAGTATAGCCCCGATGCGATTATTATGAAGAACATAAAAGGTAAATACGTTTTTTTGAATAAAGTAGCGCTTGATTTGATAGGAGCAAAGAAGGACGAGGATTTATTTCCCCAGATAAGCAAAGGCATTAGCATCAGCGACGAAGAAATAATAAGAACGAAAAACAGTATAGTTACGCAGGAGACAGTTAAGTTAGGAAAGAATGAAGTTGATTTTGAGATATCAAAATACCCGGTTTTAGATTCTAAAGGAGAAGTGAGCTATATATGTATTGTTTGCCGTGATATTTCGGAGAATAAAAAGATAGAGCGTATAAAAGATAATTTAATCAGGGACGTTTCTCATGAGTTAAAAACACCTATTGCTATAGCCCAGATGGCTTACGAGATGTCAGAACGAGGGATTAAAGCTAAGAATGTTGAGCAGGTTCATAAGGCTCAGATTATCGCAATGGAGAGTATTAGAAGGCTGCGCCAGGACGTAGATAATATCTTGGATTTATTTGCTTTAAGGGAAGGAGGTAAATTAACGGATGTAAGGGAGATTTCTTTAGGAGAAGTAACAAAGGAGATTAAGGAAGAGCTAAACTACCTGCTGGATAGAAAGGAAATTAAGTTCTCTATAAACATTGCCAGTGAGGCAGATAAGATTTTTGCTATTGAAAAAGATATAAAAACACTTCTATTTAACATTATTGATAACGCCGTCAAATTTACAGATAAGGGAAGCATTTCGGTGTTTGCTAAGGCAGTTGGTTCTAAAGTTCTTTTAAGAGTGAAAGATACAGGATGTGGAATCGCCCGCCAGGGGAGGACTAAGCTGTTTGACGCTTTTTATCAGAGGCACGCTGCTGTCTCCGGTACCGGGGTAGGACTTGCTATTTGTCGTGAAATTGTAAGGAGATATAAAGGAAAAATACGGGTTGTTTCGGCAGGTGTGGGCCAGGGAACGGTTGTATTAGTTAGTTTACCTTTTAAAAGGAGCGCCAGATATGAAGAGTAGAATATTAATAGTTGAGGACGATAAGAATATGCATGAGATTTATGATGATATTTTTGCCACGACAGGCGGCCGTTACGAACTCATCTTTGCTGTTAGTGTTGCCGAGGCAGTAGATAAGTTAAACAACGAAAATTTTGATTTGGTAATTTTAGATATAATAATGGAGCCGATATCAGGAGCGTATCTTTATTTAAAGTTAAACCAGGATGAGAAATTAAAAACAAAAAATATACCCGTGATTATTGTAAGCATTATGGGAGAGAAAAAACTCTCCTATCTTAAAAAAATAGGTGATGTTTGTATCTTTGAGAAACCTATAGAGAAAGAGAGTTTCTTGCAAAAAGTTGAGGGGTTAATAGAAACTAAAAAAGAAAGGGGGGGAAGATTATGAGAGAGGTGCTTATAGTTGAGGATGACAAAGAAATGCAGGAAATCTACAAAGATATGTTTAGTGCGGAAAAGAAAGGTTATGAGATTGTAATGGCAAATGACGGCGTAGTAGCTTTAAGAAAGTTAAAAGAGAAAAAATTTGATTTGATAATTCTTGACATTATTATGGAACCCATAGCGGGAGATTCATTCTTTGCCTATGTGCGAAATGACATCAAAGTTATGAATATCCCCATAATTGTGGTAAGCGTTTTAAGCCCGGCAACGTTAGACCATTTAAAAAAGATTAACCACGTCCATTTTTTGCAAAAACCCATTTCCAAAGAAGGGTTGTTTAAGAAAATAAATGAAGTCTTGGAACAATAACAGAAGTATTTGCGCAGCTTAAAAGAACAATGAAATTCCCGTTAAAAATAACCATATTGTTAGGAAGTATTATTGTCGTTGCCGGTGTAGGTATTTCTTATTTTATTTATTCCTTTCAAACCGGCGTCTTAAAAAAACAGATACTATTTCGGTTGGAAGAGGATGCATTTCATATAATGGATAAACTTGACCGGATGTTGTTTGAAAGGTTCTCTGATATTCAAGTATTCGCAACTTGCCCAGTAATTAGTTCAAGGAGCGTTACGGCAAAGCAGATTACAGATAGATTAGTAGAATATAAACATCAATATAAGATATATGCGTCGTTGTCATTTTTTGATTCTGACAGGGTGCGTGTTGCTGATACCAGTGGCTTAGGAGTCGGGCAAAAGTATAGGGGAGAGGCGCCCTGGCTGGATGAGGCCTTGGATAAAGGCGTTGTGAGCGCAGCTACCTACGTAAGAGTTTCGCAAAATTTAAAAATCCCCGTTTTTTATTTTGCCGCGCCGGTTAAAGACGATAACGGCAATATTTTTGGCGCGGTTGTTACAAGAATACCTGTTACTAACATATATGAAATCGCAAAATTAATTGTTGAAGCTTTTGTTGTGGATTTAGTTGATAAAGACGGTCTCTTGCTTTATTCCAGCTATAATCGTAAAGGAATCTTTAAAGATAATTTATCTGATTGGGAAGCAGTAAAACGTTCTTTATCCGGCCAAATGAAGGGAAACTTAATCCATTACGATGAGTTTTCCAAAAAAGAAGATATAGTTGTATTTATTCATGAAGCCGGGTTCCTTGATTTTAAAGGAAATGACTGGACGTATTTAGTCCATGTTCCCGTAGAAATAGCATTTAAACCGGCGATTCAGCTGCGTAATAAAGTGGTTACTGTTATCTTTGTAATTATTTTTTTAGCGCTTTTAGTTATATACGTACTTTCAAAGAGAATTTCTAAGCCGATAGCTCAGTTAAAAGAAGCAGCAGTTAAGGTGGGAGAGGGAAGATTAGATACTAAAATAGAAGTCTTATCAAAAGATGAGATCGGCGATTTGGCGTTTTCGTTTAACAAGATGACAGAAGACTTAAAAGAGTCAAGATTTGAGTTATTGAGAGAGAAGAGCTCTTTGGAGAAGGCAAAGACCGAACTCGATGGGTGGAGTAAGACTCTAGAGACCAGAGTTGAGGAACGCACTCAAGATTTAAACCAGTCTCAGGAAGCAACGCTGAATATGCTGGAAGATTTAGAGAAGGTTAGAGATGAACTCCAGGAAACAAACGACCATTTGCTTCGTGCAAAAAGTGAAATTGAGAGATTTTCAAAAAGTATGGAAAGCATGGTTGAAAGCATGGTTGAGGGCGTAATTATGCTTGATGAAGAAGGCAAAATCGTTGTTTTTAATCCCAAAGCAAGACAGATGTTAGGGGTTGGGTTGGATGAGGAAATTAGCCGCCGGATATTAGATAGTACAATGAGGCGAATTCATTTATTGGATGCGCTTAGTGACTGCATTAAGAAAAAGAGGTATTGTTTAAAAGAAGTTGTTGTTGGAGATAATGAGCCTCTAGAAAACAAAAGATTTTTACGTTGTGAAATGTCGCCGGTAAAGAATAAGGATGCGGCTATTATTGGAGTAGTAATTGTTTTAAGAGATATCACTCACGAGAAAGAGATTGATAGAATGAAGACAGAGTTTATCTCCACGGTCTCTCATGAGCTAAGGACGCCTTTATCCATTCTTAAAGAAGGGGTTAGTTTGGTGTTAGATAGAATTCCCGGGCAGATAAATGATAAACAGGAGAAGCTGCTTTCTACTGTAAAGAGTAATATAGAGAGGTTAGGCCGTATCATTAATGATTTGCTTGATATTTCTAAAATGGAAGCAGGAAAGTTAGAATTAAAGAAACAGCGGGTTGATATAGTAGCGTTAGCAGAAGGAATCGTCGCTTCTTTTGTTTCAAAAGCAAAAGAGAAAAACCTGATATTAAAAAAAGCATTTTCTGGTGGAAAAATAAGTATTTATGTTGACTCTGACAGAATAGTTCAAGCTTTTACAAATTTGGTCAATAACGCAATAAAATTTACAAACACCGGTTATATCGAGATTTCAGTTAAAAGAAGAGCTGATGGTGTGGAGTGTTCTGTTGCTGATACAGGCGTTGGCATTAGTAAGGAAGATATTCCCAAGGTATTTGATAAGTTTCAGCAGTTTGGCCGTACTGCCGGCGGCGGTGAAAAAGGCACGGGGTTAGGGCTGGCGATTACTAAAGAAATAATTGAAGCGCATAAGGGCAAAATTTGGGTTGAAAGCCAGTGGGCTAAAGGAACAAAGTTTACGTTTGTTTTACCTGTCTTTAAGGGGGAGAATTTGGTTAGTGAATATGTTAGTAATGCGTTAGGCGCGGCACAATCTAGAGGAAAAGAGGGGACGCTTATTATTGCTTCTGTAAGCGGATTTGATAAGTTGAAGAAAAAAATCTCGCCAGCAGAAAAAGAGGCTATGTTTGAAAGGTTAAAAGAAAGATTCAAGAATAGCGTGCGGAGTTCAGAAGAGGTTTTAAGGTGTGATTCTGAGTTTGTTGTTTTTTTAGAGGGGTGCAGCAAAAAAGATAGCTTAGACGTCAGGAAACGGATAAAAGAGTCTTTTAGAGATTACTTGCAGGAAGAAAAAATAGCTGTTAAGATTAAACTTGGGATGGCGTTGTATCCGGATGACGCTTTCGATAGAGAAGGGCTTATTAGTAAAGCAAAAAAAGGAGAAAGATTAAATGAGTAAGAAAATTTTATTTATTGAGGATGAGCCGGATGAGATAATGATGGTTCGGGAAAGGTTTGGAACTTTAGGGTATGAGGTTGTCGTTGCCATGGACGGAGAAGAAGGGATGGAGATGTTTTTTAAGGAAAAACCGGATTTAGTTTTGATTGATGTTATTATACCAAAGATAGACGGGTTCGTAGTATGCCGGCAGATTAGGCAGAGCCCTAACGGAGAAAAAATACCAATTGTTTTAATAACCGCAGCAGGTATGTTAGATTTTGAGGAAAAAAGTAAACAGGCTGAAGCAGATGCTTATCTTAGGCGGCCGTATGAGTCGGCAACGTTAGATGAAATAGTTAAAAATTTATTGGAGGAGTAGATAGGGAGGAAGAATTTATGGATAAAAAGAAAAAGATATTAGTGGTAGATGACGAACCAGACTTTGTGGAAGTAATAAAGACAAGATTAGAGGCAAGCGGTTATGAAGTGATAACCGCGCCTTCCGGTAAAGAGGCTTTAGATAAGGTTGCGTCTGGTAATCCGGACGCAGTTATTCTTGATATATTAATGCCGGGTATGGACGGATTAAAAGTGTTGAAGAAAATAAGAAGCCAAAATAAAAATTTACCCATATTCATAATTTCTGCGTTTTCCACTGAAGAGAGGTTTAAGTTAGCCAGAGAGTTAGACGCATCAGGTTTTATTATTAAGACCGGCGATTTAGGCCGGGAAATTGAAAACATAACGGGAGCGTTAAGAATAGCTGATAAATATAAAGGTAAGGAAAGAGGGCGTTAATGGGCAAAAAAAAGATATTATTAGTAGATGACGAGCCGGAATTAGTTGATTTGGTAAAAATGAGGCTTGAGACTAACGATTATGAAGTTATTACTGCTTACGATGGTCAGGAGGCGCTCCGCAAAGCGCGGGGTCAAAACCCTGATTTGATTATTTTAGACCTTATGTTGCCTAAGATGGACGGGTATATGATTTGCGGCCTTCTTAAGAAAGATGCCAGGTACAGTAAGATTCCTATAGTTATGTTTACTGCCAGAGCTCAAGTTGAGGATAAAGTGTTGGGAGAAAACTTAGGTGCCGACGCTTATCTTGTTAAGCCTTTTGACCCAACAGTTCTGCTTTCAAAGATTAAGGAGTTGTTGGGGGAGTGAGAGAATAGGATAAAAAGGAGGGAGGATGAGAAAATTTTGGGTTTTAGTTGTTTTGTTATTTATAGGGATTGTATTTATCTCTAGCCAGGCAAAAGCGCAACATCCTGAGGCGCAGCGAATTAAGGCTGAAATCCAAAGGCACGCCGAAGCTATCAGGCAGTTAAAGCAGAAACTAAAGTCTATGGGCGGCGAAGCTGAAGAGTTTTATGATGAAGGGTATTCTGATGAGGGTTATTATAACGAAGGGGAAACAAGTGCAGAAGGAGTTCCACCTCAAAAAGGTAAACCTCCGTTGCCTCCACGGTTGATAGAAAAGAAACAGGAACATCGAGAGATGAGGAAAGAAAAAAGAGAAGATTTTCGGGAGAAAAAACAAGAGAAAAGAAAACATTTACGAGATAAGAAACAGGATATTAAGGAAAGAAAAATAGACAAACGTCAAAGAGCTCCTGGCAGAAAAGTAGGCCCGAGGAAGGATAAACCAGGTGATCGCGGCAGGAAAGTAGGCCCAAGAAAAGATAAATCAGGTGATCGCGGCAGGAAAGTAGGCCCGGCAAAAGGTAAACCCGGTAGAAAAGGCGGCGGGGCTAGAGGCGGTGCAAAACGCGGGGACCGGAAACGCTAATAAACATTTATTTTAAATAAAACTATAGGCCTAAAAGAGTTTTTAAACTCCTTTAGGCTTTTCTTAAAATAAAGAGTATAAATGAAAAATAAATCCAAATCTCCGCTATTACAAACAGAAAAAATGCAATTAATTGAACAGTTAGCCGGTGGCGTTTCTCATGACACAAAAAATCTAATAGCAGTAATACTGCAGGGTTCTGATTTCTTAAGGAAAAAAGTTCCTGAAGGTAATAAGAACATCATATTAACTTTAAATTATATAGAACAGTCTGCCAAGAAGATGAATGATATGATTGAGATATTATTTGATTTTATAGGCTCCTCAAACATAAAGAGAAGCGCCGTAAATTTAAATTATATTATTACTACTTCTTTGTTTCTAGTGAAATATCAGCTTAATAAAACGCGTATTAATGTAATTCAAGATTTGGGGAAAAATATACCCGATATTAAAGCAGATAAGAATAGTATGGCGCAGCTTTTTATGACGCTGCTGTTTAATGCTATTTTTTCTATGCCTAAAGGCGGCCAGTTAAAAATATGCACTTATGTTGAAGGGAAAAATAAACCCTTGATTATTAGTGAGTTTGAAGATACGGGAGAGAAGTTTCCCGGGAATATTTTAAATAACATATTTAAAATTCCTCTTTTCTCAGAGAAGTGTATGAAGGTAAAAAGGTTAGGTTTAGAAGGTATTAAGGAAATAGTTGATTTACAAAACGCAAAGATTACGGTTCAGAATAATAAGGATGCCGGCGTCAAAGTTAAATTAATGTTTGAAGGTATGGAATAATCCGATTTTTGTTGACGTTGAAGGAAAAGATATGGCAGATAAAGAAAACAAGAGAATTTTATTAGTTGAGGATGAAGAAAGCCTTGCGCAGACGATAAAATTGAACTTGGAAATCGCAGGCCAGTACGAAGTGCAAATCTTGTTGAATGCTAAGGATATCCTATCAGTTGTTAATAAGTTCAGGCCGGATATTATATTGTTAGACCTTCTTCTGCCGGAAATAGGAGGAATTGAAGTCTGCCAGATGCTTAATAAAGACGTTGTTGGTAGAGGGATACCTATTATTGTGCTTTCGGCGTTAGACAAAGACGCCGATATTCGCAAAGCTTATAAATTAGGAGTCGTAGATTATTTTATAAAACCTATTGACATGCAAAAGCTCGTCGTCTCAATTGAGAAACATATAAAATATAAAAAGTCCGAAGAAACGTAACAAAAAAAATCCCTCTCCCTGAGAAAGAGAGAGGGTCCGTGGCTTTTAGTTCCCTAATAGGGAACCCTTCTACATAATAACATTTTTTCTTGCCTGTTTTCAAGAACTCAGAGGTATTTTTTTGAAAGCGTTTACATATAGGGAATGTTAAATATTAGATTAAAATTCCCTTGAGAGTATTCCCCTGTAGTTTAGTCAAAGGGTTGTTTTTCCTGAGAATTTATGGTATATTAAAGACTGATAATATAATATAGGGTTGTGAAGTTTAAGAATCCCTCTTTGCCCCTTTTAAAAAGAACTTCGTCTTTTTAGTAAATAATATAAGGGGTGAAATAAAATCCTGTTTAAACTTTCAAGTTCAGTTTTCATACCTGTTTTTATTAACTTACCTGTAGAAGAAAATAAGATGTGAGGGGTGAGATTATACCCTTACCGGATATAGAT
>CP070797.1:875214-886800 GCA_020343495.1 Candidatus Omnitrophota bacterium
AAGCTCTAAATAAAATAACGCAACGGCATTTTGCGGCTCCAGTTTAACCACTGACGCATAAACATCTTTTGCTTCTGAATAACTTTCTGCTTTATATAAGTCATTGGCTTTATCAAGTAAAACTTTTATCCTTCTATCTCTTTTCTCTTTACTAAAATTTTTCTCCTGGGCAACCCCATTGCTTACCCCTAAAAAAAATATACTTAGAATCCCTAAACTAATTATAAATTTCACAAAAATTGTTTTTTGACTTCTTATCCGGCCCCTACTATTCCCAATTCACGACATCGTCTTCACTCTCAACGCCGTCTCTGCCTAAGGAGTATAAATCGTAGTCGTAAGAACGGTGAACTCCCGGGCTCTTATACTGATAGGAACGGCCCCAGGGGTCAAGGGGTTTTCTTTCTAAATAAGGGCCTTTCCAATTAGTAGCAGAAGACGGCGCGCTTATTAAAGCAGCCAACCCTTCTCCTGTTGTGGGAAACACGCCGTTATCTAACTCATAAAGTTTTAAAGCAGTAGGAATATTGACGTCAATATCTGCTTTAGCTACTTTTATTCTTGCTTCCTCGCTTCTTCCTGTTAAACGCGGCATAACCATGGCAACCAGAACTCCAATAATAATTACAACCAGCATCAACTCAATCAATGTAAACCCCTTTCTTCTCATTTTTCCCTCCTCCTTACTAGAATCTAGCATCTTATCCCTAGCATCTAATATTCCATCCATCTTTTTATTTTTCCATCTTCCATAATAATATTATAGCTCATAACAGGCCTGTCAAGAATTTCCGTGTTAATTTTTAAAGAAAAATTGTCAGATGAAGTGCCCAGCAGTTCTTTACTCTTTAGTGAAATCAAAAGAGTCTGCTCCGCTAAAAAAGAGGCTACCTCTGTCGCTTCAATAGTTTCAAACGCTACGTCGTCTTCTGTGCCTTCCTCAAAATCAGGGCCACAGCGATAGGCTTTTACACTTTCAATAAGGTCATCGTCAAATCCCAATACCCTAAAAACATCTTCACCGGCCGTATTAATGTTAACAGCACCGTCGCCATACACAGTAACGATATCTTTAAACTGATTATATATATCGGGAGTAATTCCTTCCACAAGTAAAACTTCTTCTTTTAACTCAAAAGGGCGCAACGGCGAATCAACGATAGCGGCAGCCAGCTCTTCATCTAAACCTGCTAGATTAGCTAAAATTTCTCCAGGCGCTTTGTTTATATTGATTTTACTTTCCTCATCTATAATTGTATAAGTATACTTTCCTTTACCTAACTGCTTCTGGCGTACCTGGCCTAACTCATATAAAGTATTATACTCTGTATCATCGGAAGCCCGCTCTATCTTAGCATAGGCAAAAGCAGCTTTTGCTAAATATAAAGAAACTAACCTCTCTTCCAAGACTTTGGCAACGGTTATCTGCGACGAAACTATTTTATATACTCCCACGCTTAAAATAGAAAAGACTACCAGCACCCATATAGCAAAAACAAGAAGGCTACCCCTTTTATTCATTCTCAACCTCACTCATTCTTCAGAGCTTGTCTCTTCACTTTCTGCCTCCATATCCTCGGTGGCTGTTCCTGGGCCCTCATCTGTTACCTCTATACTTTCCTCATCTACGGCTACTGCCGCAATGGGGATAAATACTGTCTTTACAAATTTATCCTGTCCCACACCAACTTCCAATTTTACTGCCGAAAATATTCCCTTATCATCTTCTTCCTCTTCCTCCTCTTCTTCATCATCCTCATCTTCTTCTTTTTTCCATTCATCCACCCATTCGTAAGAAACCTCTTCCTCGTCAAAATAAAGATAACTTAAAGAAAAACTTTCTGCCGAGGCAATCTTTCTTTCAATATACTCCACCTCTTCCTCTGCATCTTCTTCCTCCTGAGCGAGGATATTTTCAAGAGTTTGAAACCGCAGTAAAATAGTCTTTGAAGGAGCGTCAAATTTATATATAATTTTACCGGCTAAATTACCGTAAACGGCGGGGAAAAAAATTTCTTCGTTAGTGCCGCCAAAACCAATTGAAGAAATATTTACGCACTGACGCAGCTGACCAGCCATTCTTTCAAGGTTAAGGAGTGCCTCGCTTTGAGTAAAATCTACGTTCCTTGCCCGGCCCCAAATTTTCATGCCGGCAGTAAAACTTGAAGCTATGCCTACGGCGATAATGGAGAAGATAGTAATAACTACTATTGTCTCAACTAAAGTGAACCCTTTCTTTTTCATTACTTTAAAAAGCTATCTGCTTTTAAGTCATCCGCTTAAAATTCAGTATCCAAATCCTGTATTGACTCGTTAGACAAGAAATACGTTGCCAGGACAGCCTCTTTCTGTTTGTTCTCTTCCTGCCAGGTAACAGAAATTTGGGCAGTATTAATCGTTTCTCCTTTCTGGACTTGTTCTTCAATCTCTTCCTGTAACGTCAACTCATCTTCAAGGTCTAAGGGCTCTACTACTAACTCCCACTCAGCGCTGCGGTTGCCAATCATAATATCTGCCTGAACCTGCTGCTGCTCAATGTATTGCTGCTCTAATACCTGCTGTTCAACTTCACCCATTTTACTTTCTAAAAACTGGACAGCTTTTATCTTATTGGAACTGGTATCCAAAGCCCCGACCATAGTTAAGAACGAACGCGAAACAAAAACTATTCCTATAGCTAAAATTGAAGTAGCTATAATAAGTTCAACCAGCGTAAACGCCCTTTTCCTGTTAGGCATCGGGTAGGCTGCCAAAAGAAACTTCTCCTCTTTTACGGGATTGTTATACTCACTGTGCCGTCTACTCTTAATAGTGCTGCCTTTTCATCTTTTGACGTGATAGATATTTTATCTAATTTTATAAGCAATTTACTTTCTTCTATCGCATTTAAAAATTTAAGTAGCTGACTGAATGTTACCTCCAGACGAAAATCTGCGCTGTATACATTAGCTTCGCTGATCCTTTCCCCGGGGTTCAAACTAACAACCGTGCCTCCGGAAATACGGATAATACTTTCAATTTCTTTCAGTAACTGCGCCACGATCTGTTTATCGCCCTCTGCTTTCATTTCTAAATAGGGCTTAGTACGCTGGTAATCTTCCACGATTTTATCTTTTGTTTTTTGAATAGCCATTGCCTTCCTCAACTCAGACTCAGCAAGCCTCACTTTACGATTTAAGCTCGTTAAACGGCTGCGTAACCCGGAAATAAAAAACCTTTCTACAAAAAATACAATTACTATACCAATAATAACGTAAATAATAATTTTTTGCCCTTTTGTAAGCGTCATATAAATACCTGTCTTCTAAAATAGAGAGAGTTAAAATTATTCTTTCTGCTTTTCATTATTTATGCCAAAGATAAAACTGATTTCAAAATCAGTGATTTCACTGTCCTTCAACCTTCTCTGGCGCGTATAGTTTGTTTGTGCCTCCTTAAAATATTGCAGTTCGTCTAAGATAGTAGTAAAGCGAAATACTTCCGACAATTTATAAGCCTGTCCCCGTAAAGTTACTTTATTTTCTCTATCTATTCCCACAAAATTAAAAGATATACCCTGGGGGGTGTGTTTCTGCAATTGGCTGATAATATATAAAGGAGTCTGGCGTTTATTAACGTAACTCTTAACGAACCCTATGTTATCCAATTGATGCACTAAATCACCGACTTCTTTATCAATTTTAGACGCTCTTTCTTTCAATTTCTTTAAATAATGCTCCTCATTATAAATTTGAGTTAGAAAAATTATACAAATAAGAGTGAAAATATAAATGGCTAAAGTGCCGCAAATGCTTAAATCCCTTATCTTCTCACGTATTGATTTTCTAATCTGAATATCAGGAAGGATAAACGATAACCGGCGGCCTTTGCCTTCTAAAATTAAATTAGATACGCTGGTTAAGGAAACGTCCGGGGGAACAGTTCTCTTTCTTGCCTGTAATATATCCGGGGGTACAACCGCGGGAACTTTCTTCACTTCAATATCCAACTCATCTTTAATTATCTGGCCTATTTGAGGGGCATCAATTCCCGAAAGAAAAATCTTTACGGGTTTTTTATTTATCTCTTCATTCTGAAAAATCAACAAAGACTGCCTTATCTCACCTAAAAATTTCCTCGCTCCCATCTCAGTGCCAATATCAGCTGATTTTATGGCAATACTGCGGGTAAACAACATATTATCGCCGCTAAAAATAATGAAATCCGTGAAAGTCGTATCAATATCTAAAATAAGATATAAATCTGTCCGGCTTATCTGAGAACGACAACTATTAAGAATCGTCTGCCAAATCCCGTAAGAACTCAAAGCTATATCGTCTAACAAAAACCCTGCCTGGTCCAATATTCTTATCTGCCTTTTTATAATTTCATTATGAACAATAGCTAATATCAGGCGGCTATATCCCATATCGTCTTTTCCGGCAAGGCTATAATTAGAAATAACGTCTTCCTTTTTATAAGGAACAATTCTGTCAATATGCAAATCAATCATATTAGATATTTCGTCCCTGTTTTGAGAAGGCAGATGCAAATTCCTCACCGTAGCAAAATTTCTCGGTAAAGATACTGCCACAAACTTAGGCTTATATTTATCCTTTTTCAAAATATCTATAATTAGATTAGAAATTTTATTATCGCCGTAATCCTTCAAAGGCTCTACGATACAATCAAACAGACGTGATTGCATGCCTTTAAACTTAACAATCACCAGTTTCAAATACTTTTCTGATATCTCTACTCCTAAAGAGACTTTCATAACTTAACTTACAATTTGTGTTATTTGAAAAGTAGGAATAAGGATAGATAAAACAATTGTCCCTAAAACCAACCCTAAAATAAGAATCAGGACAGGTTCTAACAATGAACTCACCAAGGCTATATCTGACTCTACCTGTTGATTATAAGCACGTGAAATTTCATCCAAGACTTCCCCCAGCCGGCCGGATTCTTCACCCACGGCAATCATTTTAGTAAAAAAGTCCGGTAACTCCGTTAAATTCTTAATGCTGGAGGATAAACTCTTACCGCTAGCCACCGTCTCGCATACCTTTCTAAAATCTCTCTGTAACACAGGGTCCATAAGGGTCGGGGTAACAATTGATAAAGCATCCAAGGCGCCAACTCCCCTTCCAAGAAGAAGGCTTAAGGAGCGGGAAAACTGAGCTAATTCCTGATTTTTAATCATGCGTTTTACAACGGGCAACTTCATCTTAATCTTTCTCGTCATTTCTTTAAGAAGGCTCTTGCATCCGGGCAGGCGCAACATTACTAATAAAGAAGCCGCTGCTACTGCCAATATGACCCACCAGCTTTTATTGGAAACTTCACTCACCTTAAAAACTATTTTTGTAACTAACGGTAACTGCTCTTCTAAATTAGCAAAAACAGGTCTAAGACGGGGAACGACAAAATTTATTAATACAAAAATACTTGACACCCCTACTAATAACAGTAACGAAGGATAGGCTAAAGCTACTCTCACTTTTGTGCGCATCGCTTCCTGGCGGGATAAAAATTCATTTATCTGGTCTAAAGCCGTATCTAAGGCGCCGGCAGCTTCTCCTGACTTAACAATATTGACGTATAAAGAAGAAAAGGCTTCGGGAAAAAGGCTCAAAGAGTTTGAAAAAGACCTTCCTTCCCGAGTCTCATTATAAATTTCTAAAATCACTTCTCCAAAGAAGGGGGTCTGGCTCTGCTCATATAATATTTTTAATGCGGGAAGTAATTCCACTCTTGCTTTAAGAAGGATTGCCAGTTTCTGCGTAAAAACGAGTATTTGATGAGAAGTAATTTTCCTGCGAAACCCTGTTATGAGTTTTTTCACCCCCTTTTTCTCTGGGGCAGCTTTTATGCTTTCTCCGGCGGCGGGACTAACGGAGATAGGATGTAACCCTTCTTTAAACAGCTTATTTAAAGCGTCGTCTTTATTAAGTGCCTCAATGGTTCCTTCTACAATAGAAGTCAGCCCTTTTTTTGCTTTGTAAAAAAACTTCGCCATTTAGTCTTCTTCCAACTTTGTTACCCGCAATACTTCCTCGGGGGTGGTAATCCCCTTTTTTACTTTCGTCATCCCCACATCCCACAACGTGTTAAATCCTAAACCTTTCGCTTTCTGCTGAATTTGAACCGCTGACGCTTTATTCAAAATAAGGTCCTGAATTTCGCTGACTATGGGGAATATCTCGTAAATTGTGGTTCTTCCTCTATAACCAATAGACTTGCAAGCATCACAACCTTTGCCGTAAAAAACTGAAACATTCCTAAAAGCTTCGGGTAATTTTTCTTTATGCTTTCTTTCGGTCTTACACTTCGGGCATATCGTTCTTACAAGCCTTTGAGAAATAAACGCGTTAACCGACGATGCCACCAGATACGGCTCAATACCTATATCTATAAGACGCGTTGCCCCGCTTGCGGCATCGTTGGTATGCAACGTGGAAAAAATAAGATGCCCGGTCAGAGCTGTCCTAATTGATAACTCAGCGGTTTCTAAGTCTCTTACCTCTCCAATCATCATTATATCAGGGTCATGACGAAGAATGCTTCTAAGCGCATTGGCAAAATCAAACCCTATCTCAGGCTTTATCTGTATTTGCATAATTCCCCCGAGGTCGTATTCCACCGGGTCCTCAATAGTAATAATTTTTACCGTATCTTTATTTAACTTACTCAAACAAGCGTATAACGTCGTGGTCTTGCCGCTTCCCGTTGGGCCGGTGAGAAAAATAATTCCGTGCGGTTTTTGCATAATATCTTCTATTTTCTTAAAATCTTCGGGGAAAAACCCTAAATCTTCCAAATTAAGAAGGAAATGCACGGGCAATATTCTGATTACCACGCTTTCTCCGTAAATTGAAGGAATAATGGAAATTCTTAAATCAATCTGTTTATTATGCAGTTTAACCATGGCGCGGCCGTCCTGGGGAAGGCGTCTCTCAACAACATTTAAATTAGAAAGAATTTTTACCCGGGAAACTATCGCCTGATGCAACAATTTAATTTGTTCAGAAACATTGATATCATAAAGAATACCGTCAATACGGTAGCGGACCCTTACTTTATCCCGATAGGGTTCAATGTGAATATCCGTGGCGCGGCCTGATATTGCTTCCGACAATATCTGATTAACCAACCTAATTACGGAAGCCTCCTGCGCACTTTTTTCTACTTCCTCAATCTCTTCAACGCGTTTAGTCTCTTCCTTCTTTTCTTTTACCTCATCTTTCTTAAGGATTTTATCAACCGTATCTGCTCCAAACCCGTAATAGCGCCGAATTGCCGCCAGTATCTCTTCTTCTACAGCCAAGACTCTCTCTATATCATAGCCTAAATGCAATTTTAAATCTTCCATAGACCAGATAGCCAAAGGGTCTGAAATAGCAATAGTAAGAATCCTCCCCATAATTTTAAGCGGCATAAATTTATAATGCCATACATATTTTACCGGCACCTTATCTATAACAGCTTGCTCAATATCAATATTTTTTAACGACGGATAAAAGGGTAAACCTAACTGTTCGCCCAAAACTTCCAGGAGCTGCGCTTCCGTAACAAACTTAAGGCGCACTAAGGTCTTGCCAATAACTTCTCCTTTCTTCCTTGACTCCGCCATAGCCGCTTCTAACTGTTGCGAAGTAATTAAACCTTTCTGAATTAAAATTTCACCTATTTTTGCCATAAATGTTTCCTTTCGTTAAAGAAAATCCGCCAGATATCTTGCGCTCTCGCCTAACTCGCTAGCTAAAATAGCTGCTTCTAACTTTGATAAATTAAACGGTTTTGTTAAATAAACTCCCGCCCCCAATTTATTAGCTTCCTTCACTATTTTTTCATTCTGGAGAGCTGTAGTTATAACGACAAATATTGAAGAGTCAATTTCTTTAATGCGGCTTAAAATCATCAACCCGTCCATGCCCGGCATTAAAATATCCAAAATAACAACCTTAGGTTTAGTTACTTTAACCTTCAAAACAGCTTCTTCTCCGCTCAATGCACTATCAACGGTATATCCTCTTCTGGTTAGATGCTTCTTAACGAAATTAACCGAGTCCTGCTCGTCGTCAACAATTAAAATGTTGCCTTTAAATGAGATTTCTCCTTCATCCTTTTCTATAACTTTCTCCTTTAAAATCTCTAATATAGATTGCAGGAGCTGCTGTATTCCTATATCCTTGTTCAATAATATAATCTTATCGTCTATGCATCTCTGGACATTAACTCCTGCCTTCCTTAAACCTGAAACTAAAACTAATATCTTTTTACAGTCGTCTATTTCTTTCAATTTCTTAAGTACGCCGCCCCTGACACTGCTGTCTAAAGTATCCATATCCATAACTATATAGCTGGGGCTTTCTTTCTTTATCATTACGATTAATTCACTATATGAAGGGACGGTAGTAACTTTATAATTAGATTGGGCTAACACGTTGTAGAAGGTGTTCCTGCGTTCCAAATCACTATCCATTACTAATACGTATTTAAACATCTCATTTTCCATATCTTCCTGCTTCCTTTTTTAACGGCCACAAAGAGGTCTGCCCCTACTTTATTAACTCCTCTATATTACCCACCATGTAAAATTTCTCTTCAGGCACAAAATCTAATTTGCCCGAAACTATCTGTTCACAACCAGCTATGGTTTCCTCTAAAGGTATATACTGGCCCGGTACTCCCGTATATAACTCCGCAGTGAAAAACGGCTGTGTTAAAAAATTCTGTATTTTCCTTGCTCTATCAAAAATAATACGTTCCTGTTGAGATAACTCTTCCTTACCAATAATGGAAACTATCCTCTGCAGTTCTTGATACCTTTGAAAATGCCTTATTACTTCCTGAGTAATATCAAAATGCCTCCTTCCCACAATAGCAGGGTCTATAAAATTGCTGCTTGACTGCAGAGGGTCTACTGCCGGGTACAACCCTCTCTGAACATAATCACGCGACAAAACAAGCATTGAATCTAAATGTGAGAATATAACGACAACCGCCGGGTCAGTTAAATCGTCAGCGGGAACATACACTGCTTCCGCACACGTGATAGAAGCTGACTCCGTAGACCTGATTCTCTCATGAAAATCGCTAATCTCACTAGATAAGGTGGGTTGATACCCTGTCTCAGAAGGAATCCTGCCCAGTAACGCAGATAACTCTGCGCCGGCCTGAGCAAAACGAAAAACGTTATCAACAAAAAATAACACATCCTCCCCCCTATTCAGAAATGCTTCCGCCAAACATATACCAACTTGCGCTGCTTCAAATCTTGCCCCGGGAGACTCGTTCATCTGTCCAAAAACTAAAATAGAACGCTTCAGCAGGTCGGTTTTTTCAAACTCATAATAAAGTTCGTTACCTTCCCTTATACGTTCACCAACCCCGCTAAAAATACAGCTGCCCCTCTGTTTAGTAATAACATTATGAATTATCTCTAAAATTAAAATTGTCTTACCTAAAGCTGCCCCTCCCAGAATTCCTGTCTTAGAGCCTTTTACGAAAGGGAACAATAAATCTATCACTTTAATTCCCGTCGGCATAATTTCATATTTTAACTTTTTACTTTCATCAATCATAATTTTCTTTACTTCTTTTATACGGCGACGAACAACCACTTTCTCTGACGCCTTTATCGGACCCTTATCATCAATGGGTTGTCCCATAACATTTAATATACGTCCATACAACTCTTTCCCGACGGGGACAGAAAGAGTCTTTCCCGTTGCCCTGCACGTAGAATTTCTTTTAAGGCCAAACGTTTGTGTCAGGGCAATACAGCGGCAAATATTCGGTTCAT
This sequence comes from Candidatus Omnitrophota bacterium, assembly GCA_020343495.1. Taxonomy (GTDB): domain Bacteria; phylum Omnitrophota; class Gorgyraeia; order Duberdicusellales; family 4484-171; genus JAHISK01. The sequence goes on from CP070797.1 coordinate 885,005, forward strand.
AGTGCTCAACGACTTCTAAAATAATATCATTGCCATAAGCAGTCGCTGCCTCAATGATTTCATAAATAACAGGTAACCCTGCACCTTGGAATTGAACATCTACGACAGAACCGTATACCGCCGATATTTTACCTTTTACCTCTGCCATAATTTATCCTGCTACGGTTATACTCATCTTTTTCTTTAATAAAATCTTCGCCGCGGAAATCTCACGAATAGTCTTATCACTCAAAGCATGCAACTGTTTAAAATATGAAAGGGTAACTTTCTTATTTATAAGTGAAAGTTCCTGCGTGCTTCCTTCCAAATGCATGATTCTGGCGGCAAATTCTGCCTGTTTTGCCGAAAAAAACATTTCTAAAAGCTTATAATTCATCCACAGATTAACCATAGATTTTACTACTTTACTCAGGGAAGGCTCTATCAGCATATCTGCTTGTTTTCTGCTAACATCTAATTTCGGCGCTGTTAAAGAATAAGGCAGAAGGGTAAATATAGTTATCCGCTGCGAAGTTAAAGATAAAAACTGCGGATACACCACAGTAATACGCCCGATGTGTCTATTATACCGTCTTAATAAATAATTAACCAACCTCTGCGACTCTTTAGCGTCAACTCTTTCTGAGATTCCCGGGAAAGACACAAAATTATCACCCCTGTCCGCCAAATATCTTGCTCCCCGTTCTCCTAAAACTATAATTTCATCCTTATCAGACTGACGGTTCTGGAAGGCAGAATTAATACAAAGGGTGTTTAACTCTCCCAAAAAACCCTCATCTGACGTTATTATTACTAAAGCTTGCGGCAAGGGCTTATCGGCTGATAAATATGGCGAAGCAATACCGCCTGACATTAACAAATTAAAGGCACCTTCCAGTTCTTTTAAAAAGGCCGTATTTATTAACTTCTCTCTACCCTGGAAGAAACGAAACTCAACTAAGGCAGCGGTTTTAATCGTATCAATTACTTCGCCGAAGCCTTTTATAAACTCTAAATCCTGTTTTAATTTTGCTAATGCTTTCATTGTTTGGTTAACTGGTTAATTATCTGCTCACCAATTAACTACTCACTAATTAACAAATATATAAATTTTATTCTTCCTCTGACTTTGACTCTCTAAAAAACGTCACTATAATTTTATCAAGTTTTTCTCTTATCGAGGGAGTTAAATCTTTTTTCTCTCTCAGTTGTTCTAAAAAATCCGGGGCAAATTTAACCAGATAATTAAAAAACTTCTCAATAAACTTCTTCAGCATTTCAGGAGAAACAACTTCCAAAATCTTTCGTTTAAAAGCATAAAAAAGAACAATCTGTCCCTCTAGGGACATAGGGCAATTATTACTCTGCAGAAGTAGCTGGCGTAAAGTATTACCTCGCCGCATTCTTTCTACCGCTTCCGAAGAAAGCTTGGTGCGCAGTCTGGTTAAACGAAGCATCTCTCTATATTGGGCATATTCCAATCTTAATCCTTTACTGACCTCTTTTATTGCCGGGCATTGAACTTTACTTCCAATACGAGAAACAGAAAGCCCTAAATCAATCGCCGGTTTAAATCCTTCCTTAAATAAATCCGTGCTCGTATAAATTTGGCCGTCAGTTATAGAAATTAAGTTTGTCTGAATGTAACCGGTTATGTCACCCTGCAAAGTTTCAACAATAGGAAGAAACGTCATCGAGCCGCCGCCTTTATCTTTCTTTAGGCGGCCGCCTCTCTCTAAAAGCTGAGAGTGCAGGTAAAAAATATCTCCCGGGTAAGCTTCTCTGCCGGGCGACCGTTCCAGAAGAAGAGATGTTTG
>CP070797.1:886900-898068 GCA_020343495.1 Candidatus Omnitrophota bacterium
GCCCGCTCGCACATATTATACGCCATCTCAGTTATAGCAATGGGAGTCTTGATTTCATGAGAAATATCTCTAACTGCATTTTCTCTCAATCGTTCTTCTCTTTTTTGTTCAGTTATATCAGAAATTATTCCCTGAAAAAAAAGTGGTTTCTTAGCTTTATCCATCACAATCATTGCTTCATCTTTTATCCATACTACTCTACCATTCTTTGCAATCATCCGATAAGTTAAAATAAGCGGCTTATTACCGGCTTTGCTCTCTTCTATCTCTTCCAAAACAAAGGAGCGGTCGTCAGGATGAATTCTTTTATGCCAAAAATTAACGTCGTCTTTATACTCTTTTATAGAATACCCCAAGAATTCCTTAATTTGAGGGCTAATATATAACCTACTATAAGGTTTATCGAATGCTGCCCTATAAGTTACTACCGGAAGATGCTCTACCATCATTCTGTATTTACCTAATACGTTAACTGCTATAGCAACTGCTACAAACATCAACGCGCGAAGGACATCATCGCTTATTGCTATTTCCTTAAGAAACAAATAATGGCTTAATACTATTATACTCCCTAAAAATATTGCTATGCCTATTCCTCTCTTCTGCCACCAAAGAGACGCTAAAATAATTGGAATATAAAATAGATGCGTAAATACAACGACAACCCCTTTAATGACGTGAAAATAATAAGTAAGAAAACAAGCTCCTATTAAAAAAACAATAATAAAAAAAACCTTAAAATATTCCTCGTACTGTCTCACATTCAATACCATCATTTAATATAATTTAAAATTGGTATCCCCTACCTAAATTCTATCACCCAGCAATATTCGTTCAACAAAAAGTTAAAATTACTTTTTGCCATACTCATCAGTTTTGACAGAATTCGCTGATATCTTTATTGTCTACGAAAAAATTAGAAAAAAACCCAGGGAGGAGGTTTAGGTAGTTTATCCAACAACTGTAATGTCCCGCCAATTAAGTTTTTTGCAAAGCTCATTACAGTTAAAGGAAGCTGTAAAATGGCGCATCCGCACTGAAAAACACAAAAAAGCGCTACGATAAATATAACTATTTGTTTTTTCATTTTAAATATCTAAACTTCTCAACAATTAGTTTAACATACCAACAATAGGTGTCAACTTCAATGTGAACCGGCAAAATTAATTATACTATAGAACTAACCGTTTTTTGAGGTGTATATGCGGCTAAAAAACACTTTTTACAAACATAGACGGCGGAATCTTTATCGAGAACCGGTCCGTTTTTAAATTTACCGTTGTCTTTCAATAAAGGAAGTATCTGGATAAATGCCCTTGCGGATAAAATAACTAATTCATCGTTTGCTTTATTCCTTCTACAAACTGCACACTTCATACTTTCACCGTACAGTCTTCTCTAAAACAATTCAACTTCCGACAAAACCTTACTTATCGCATCTAGAAGATCCTCTCTTGTAACAGGTTTTGCTAAAAGATGAAAATTCCCTGTTTTTTTTATTATTTTCTCATCTTCTTTGGTATTAAGTCCGGTTAAAAAAATTATGGGTATCTTGTAAGTGGAAGGGTCTTGCGAAAGAATCTGTGAAACTTCTCCTCCCATAATATCTGGGAGAAGAATATCCAAAATAATCAAATCCGGCTTTAAATTCTTAGCTAAATCTATTGCTTCTTTACCCCTGGTAGTAGAAATTACTTCATAATTAGCGCTCCTCAATATATTGCTTAAAAACGTCAATAAAGCCTGGTCATCATCTACTATTAATATTTTTCCTCTATCATCTGCCATTTTTTGTAAAATATCACTAATCTTTCATTCTGTCAAGGCTCTTTGTTCAATATTGCTTTTATTGCCGTGGCTTATCAACAAGCGCTTTCTCAATTAAAATTCTTAATTTATTAACCAACGGCCGCGGCAGCCGAAACTGAGAAGTAAGTGTCGGCGTAGAAATTACAAACTCAAACATATTAGGATTATTATGAAGTTTACGAATAGATACTTCCATACGAAACCCTGCCATAATCACCTCCTAGTATATCTTAAGAGATTCCTCTAGTATGGAATTGGTTATCCCTAATTCTTTAGCTTTACCGTAATTCTGGATAGCCCGCTTAAAATTTTTCTGCCGCAAATAAACCACTGCTAAATTATTATATGCCTCTGCATAATTGGGATTATTTTTTATTGCTTTTTTATAAGCCTTGATAGCTTGGCTGTCTTCATTTTTATACGCGTAAACACTACCTAAATTATAGTATGCGTCAGCATCGTAAGGATTAATCCTTATTGCTTTCTCTAACATATCCGCTGCCTCGTTATTCCTGCCAATATAAGTATATACCGTGCCTAAATTACAATAAACCTTAGCCGCGTATGGATTAATTTCAATCGCTTTTCTGTAAGCATCTATTGCTTTCTGGTAAGCTCCCTCTGACGTATATATATTGCCTAAATTATAAAAACCTTGTGCATAAGAAGAATCAATATCTACAGCTTTACGGTAAAAAGAAAGAGCTCTCTTTTTTTCTCCCATATCACTATACACAAGGCCTAAGTTATTATACGTATATGCATCCTGCGGGTTGCATTTTATTGCTTTGCTAAACGCTACTATTGCTTTATTGTATTCTTTGCTTTCCCTCCAGGCAATACCAAGATTATTATATACGCGACCGCTTGCGGGTGCATATTTTAAAGTCCTCTGATACAAAGTTACGGGGTCATTCCAGTAATTGTTCTGCTTAATTGTCATAAAAGAATAAAAGGCTACTATGGCGACGCTAATTATTACTATGAGGCTTTTGTTTCTTGCACCCTTTATTACTCTGGCGGCTATAAGAAAAAATCCCACTGACGGCAAATACAGCCAGTGTTCCGCCATATAAGCGTTAAGAGGGTATAGGTTAGAGACAGGAACCAGCGTTATAAAAAACCACATTATAGGAAAAAACACTAAACTGTTCCTGCGTTGCCTTATTGCAACGGTTAGGAAAAAAACCACCAAAAAAACTCCTGTTATAACTTTGAGGTCAGTTACAGAAAACACTCTATTGCCGTATTCCATATGAAGGTTAGCCGGTATTACCAACAATCTTAGATAATTAGTTATGGCAACAAAAACGCCGGGGATTCTCTGTAAAAAGTGCCCGGAAGCATCAATATGCGGCAACATATTTTTTAACACCGTGATTCTCAATAAAATATAAGCTGCGGCTATAGTTACCAGGGATAAAAACAGTTTAGTATTAACCTTTTTTCTAAAAGCATAATGATAAAGCAACAGCAACACAGGCAAAATCAAGCTATTTTCTCTAGCTGACAAAGCTAAAATAAAGCATATTATTGCTGCACTGTAATTAATTAACCCTCCTAGCCTGCTCTGCCTTATATAAAAAATTAAGCAAATTATCATAAACACCGCTGCCAAAGGGTCTGCGCCTCCTGATATATAGGTAACGGCGCCGGTATGTATAGGGTGGGCAACAAACAATATGCTTGTAAAAAAAGAAAGTAACTTGTCTCTATAGAGAATAAAGATTAACCAGTAAATACTTACAGCCACACAGATATGCAATAAAATATTCAGCAAATGATAACCTCTTACATCTAACCTCCAAAAAGCATACCCTAGCATATAACTTACCATCTGTAGGGGCCGATAAGAATTAGCTTCTATCCCTGCACCTTGGCCTATGCCAGCCGTAAAAACATTTCCTAAATGCCTAAAACTCCTTATATACATATTATCTCTGATTAATACCTTATCGTCCCAAACAAACTCACCGCTCAAGGAATTGCTGTATATAATAAACCCCAATATTATTATTAAGGCAAGAGATAAAATAGGCGGCCATCTTTTTAAAATTTCAACTTTACCTACAGCCATTTTCTTTACAATTTCAAACTGATTTTCTGGAAGGTTTCTTTTTATTGGACTTTTTTAAAATTTCCCCGTGTATCTGCCTCTTTTCCCTTAGCAACCGGGATATATTCTTCTGCCTTCGCCTAACTTTTTCCATATTAAAAATCTCACTGCCTCTGGCCCTTACCGTAATTTGAGGAAGGTTCTTTGCCTGCTTTTAACTCCTCAATTATCTTTCTTACCCGCAGCATGCGTTCCGGCGAACTTGGATGCGTAGATAAATAACTCTCTATCATAGAGGCCGGTATTTCTACAGCGAACCTCTCATGAAGAGTAGCGCAAACGTCAGCATCAAAACCAGCATTATAAACAAATTTCACACTGAAATAATCTGCTTCTCTCTCAAGGTCCCGGGAATATCCGGCACTGAAGATATTACTAAGATAACTCACTCCCCTGGCTACGCCTTCTCCTGTCCCCGGGGCACCGCTATCTGCCGCGCTTCCTAAAACTAACGCAACAATTGTGCCGATTAGCTGTGTCCCCTGCATTTTTATCACATGATTCCTTACAGCATGGGCTAACTCATGGGCAATAACCGCAGCAAGTTCATCGTCAGACTTAATAAAATATAACAAGCCCCTGGTAATATAAATGGCTTTGCCGTCAGTAGCAGCATTGGCTTCCTGCATATCAACCATCACAAGAGGCAGATTTACAGGCATTGAGCCTATCTTTATATTAAAAACCTTTTTTTCTTCTTTCCTTAAAATATCTATCTGCACAATATCGCCAATCTTAAACTTTGAGGCCACCCTTGCAAACTGACGGATATCTCTAATTTTTTTGCCATTTATAGAAGCAATAACATCTCCGGGTTTAACGCCGGCGGCATAAGCTGCGCTGCCCTTCCTAACGACAACGATTATAACTGTCTGGCTACCGCTTACATCATAAAGTTGCCTTAAGTACTTATCTATCTTTACAGCAACTACACCAAGGAAAGGCTCAGGTTCTGTCTTTACGTCCTCCTCACCAACAGACGAAATAACTTTATTGCCCACATCGTTTATCTTCTGTAACTGCTTTATCTGAAATGCCAATGCTTTAACTTTTAACTCTTCCCGGGCCTGGTCTATTTCTTCCCTGCTGACCATAGGGCCGATTATCGTGGCACATCCTGCCGAAGAAATAACAAAAACTGCCGTCACTAAAACTATACTTAATCTTTTAATCATTTTATCTTGGCCTATTTTCTTCTCTTAAGTTTTTGTTTAACGGTCTTTAAGTAACTTTGATAATTGGCTTTTATTTCTCCTAAGGTATCTTGCCCGAATTTATCTAAAAATAATTCCTGGACTGCTATAGCTGCCATGGATTCGGCAATAACCCCGCAGGCAGCAATAGCAGAAGTATCCGACCTTTCTACGATAGCCTTTTCTGCCTTACCGCTAGTAAGGTTAACTGAATCAAGCGGTTTCCTTAAAGTAGCAATCGGCTTCATTGCTGCCCTGAAAATAATAACTTCCCCGTTAGACATCCCTCCTTCTATACCGCCGCAATTATTAGTCTTACGATAAACTCCCCTACCGGGCGTATAAAAAATAGCGTCGTGGGTGCTTGTGCCTTTTCTTTTAGCATATTCAAACCCCAAGCCGTTTTCAACCCCTTTAATTGCCGGTATGCTCATAAGGTAATATGCAATTCTTGCATCAAGCCTCTTATCAAAATGCATAAAGCTGCCCACTCCCGGAATAAGGCCTTCTATCCAAACCTCAACTATTCCGCCTAAACTGTCTTTATCACATTCGGCTTTTCTTATCTGGGCAATCATTGTCCGTTCTGCTTCTCTATCAATACAGTTTAACTTTGAACTCTTAGTTTTACTTCTAATCTCTGCGGTATCTTTTGGTTTCCTGGTGCTTGAGGCTTTAGCAACGCTCACAGTAAAACTTGCTATTCTTATATTAAAGTTATTAAGGAACTGTTTACATACTGCCCCCGCACAAACTCTTGCTACTGTTTCTCGGGCAGAAGACCTCTCTAAAATATTTCTTACGTCGCTTTCCTGATATTTAAATGCTCCGGCTAAATCGGCATGGGAAGGACGAGGCACAGATAAAGAAGCCAAATTATCTTTCTTCTGTGAAAATATCTTCCTATCTCTATTTTTTACCAACATCGCTATAGGGCTTCCTAAAGTTACTTTATTGCGCAACCCGGAAATAATCTCTACTTTATCTTCCTCTATAGCCATTCTCCTGCCTCGGCCGACTCCTGACATTCTCCTTTTAAGCTCCTCGTTAATAAAATCCTCGCTTAACTTTACGCCCTTAGGAAATCCTTCTAAGACTGCGCAAATACACTCTCCGTGGGACTCGCCAGCAGTTAATATACGCATATTTTTCCCTCCTTTAACTCAAAATATCAAACTCAAAATTTTATCGGCCCAGAGAAACTGAATTAAAGTTGCTAAAGATAAATACGGTAAATAGGGGATAAGATGCGACCTCTTAAAAATAAGAACGCCCACCACATAAATCAAACCTAAAAAAGGAGCAATAAAAAACACAAATAATACTGCTTTTACTCCTAAAAAAGCGCCCACCATACCCATAAAATCAACGTCTCCCAACCCTAAAGATTCTTTCTCTCCTTCAATAGATTCTTTCTTGCGTACAGCTAAGTAAATATTTAAAAATATATCTCCAAAAAGTTTAAAAAGGTATGTGAACCCTAACCCAAAAATAATGCCTTTGGCAGACTCATAAACCGGGAGCCTGGCAAAATCAAACATCCCTACTTTAAGGAATTTTATGCTCTCTAAGAAACCAATAAACAACCCCGTACCTATCCCTAAAAAACATAAATATACCGGGACGGAAAAATATTCTATATCTATGAAAGAAATAACAATACATAAACAAAATAGGAAAGTATATTTAAAAAAGTCCAGAGTGAACCCGAACTTTACGTATAAAAAGAGAAATAACAACCCTGCAAGAAGCTCCACCATCGGATACCTTAAAGATATCTTTTCTTTACAGAAACGGCATCTTCCTTTCAAGAATATGTATCCTAATATAGGAATGTTATCATACCATTTAAGGGGTTTGCGGCATTTCGGGCAAAAAGAAAACGGCCTTAGAATTGAAATGTTTTTAGGCAGACGGTAAATACAGACATTTAAGAAACTTCCCACGCAACTGCCCAAGACAAATATAAAAATGTTCATTGCCTAACTCCTTTTTTCTCTAAGGGCATCTTCTAAAGCCTGCCGCATTACTTTGACCGGTGCATCTTTACCCATCCAAAACTCCCAGGCTGCTACGCCTTGATACAGGAGCATCCCTAACCCACCGGCGACGCCTTTACATCTTTTCTCCTTTGCATCTTTTACTAACTGCGTTTCTCTATTATACACTACATCATACACATATAAATCTTTATGTAATAAATTTTTATCTATAACTGAAGGCTCTCCTTTTTTCATACCAATAGGCGTAGCATTCACTAACAACTGACAATTTTCTAAAACTTGAGGGATCTGTTCTATCTCAATAAACCTTAAACGGTTCTTTAAATGAGGAAATTGAAAATGTTTCTTAGCAGAATTAACCGCCTCCTGACTACTATCATACACATAAATACACTTAATACCTGTATTTATCCAACTCAAAGCAGCAATAATGGCCCGGCCGGCACCCCCGCAGCCAACAAGAAACACACTCTTATCTTTAGTATCAAACTCTAAATCTTCTTTCAACGACCTTAAAAAACCAAAAGCATCTGTATTACAGTATTGCAACTTATTACCATATCTTTTTACGGTATTCACAGCACCTGACAGCTTAACGTAATATAAATCTACTTCTACTTTATACCCTTTATCATTCAAAGGGACTTTTTGTTCTAATATCTCCGCAAACTCCTCCTCTAATATTTGTTTAGCTCTTACTTTATGGGGAACAGTGACGTTAAAACCTAATATATCAGAAGCGGCAATGACATTGTTTTTTGTATCGGCAACTTGGCTTTGGGGGTTAAGCAAAAACTCTTCTAAATCAGCAGGCTTTACTTCAAACAAACGGTACTCTGCATTAATACCGCACTCATTAAACGCAGCATTATGCATTGCGGCTGATAAGCTATGTTTGACAGGATATCCGATTAGACCATAGATTTTAGGTGGGGCCATTAAACTACTATCTTATTTATGGCGTCCAGATATGCCTCAGCTGACGCCTCTAAAATATCAGTGCTGGCTCCTCTGCCAATGGCAGTTTTGCCTTTAACTTCTACTTCAACTCTTACCGACCCTTGCGCATCTTTTCCAACGGTAATCGCATCTAATTTATAACTAAGCAGCTTTGCTTTGACTTTAGTGACTTTATCTATGGCTTTATAACAGGCATCTACCGGGCCGTCGCCGTGCGACTTTGCCTCATAAATTCTCTTCTTAAACTTTATCTTTACCGTTGCCTCGGGAACAATATCGGTTCCCGTCAGCGCCCTTATAGAAATCAATTCATAAACTTTTTTCTTCTCCCTTAACTCCTGCTCCGCTAAAGCAATCAAGTCATCGTCAAAAATCTCTTTCTTCTTATCGGCTAACTCTTTAAACCTCTTAAAAATATCGTCTATTCTTTCTGAGGGGAGTTTAAACCCCAAATCTTTCAACTTATTCGCAAGAGCGTGGCGGCCAGAGTGCTTACCTAACACAATTGAGCTTTCTCTTATTCCCACGTCTTTGGGGTCCATTATTTCGTAAGTGATTCTTTTCTTTAACACCGCATCCTGATGAATCCCTGACTCATGGCTAAAAGCATTCCTGCCCACAATTGCCTTATTGGGAGGCACAACAAACCCGGTAAGGTTACTTACTAACTTTGAAGTGCGGTAAATTTCCTTTGTGTTTATACCGGTCGAAATGTCCTTGAAAGCGTCTTTTCGCGTCTTAATCGCCATTACTATTTCTTCTAAAGACGCGTTGCCGGCTCTTTCTCCTATACCGTTTATAGTGCAATGAATTTGCCTTACTCCCGCTAAAACTGCTGAAAGAGAATTAGCAACCGCTAACCCTAAATCGTCATGACAGTGAATAGCAATAACCGCTTTATTTATGTTAGGCACATTATTAAAAATATCCGTAATAAGAGCGTAGATTTCCTGAGGGTAGCTATAGCCGACGGTATCGGGAATATTTATAGTTTTAGCGCCTTCTTTAATTGCTGTCTCAATAACACGAAAGAGGAACTCTCTCTCTGAGCGGGTAGCGTCTTCCGGAGAAAACTCAACATCATCACAAAACCGGCGCGCGAACTTGGTAGCTTTCTTAGCTAACGCTAAAATCTCGTCTTCCGCTTTCTTGAATTTATACTGAAGATGTATTTTTGACGTAGCAAGAAATATATGGATACGGGCCTGCTTTGCTTTCTTTAAAGATTTTGCTACTGCTTCTATATCAGGCTCAAGGCACCTTGCCAGGCCGCATACAGTGCTTTTTCTTATATTCTGCGCCACCAAACTTACTGCTTTAAAATCATCGGGGCTGGCAACAGGAAACCCAGCCTCAATTACATCAACCCCTAACTTCTCCAGCTGGAAAGCAATCTCTAACTTCTGCTGAGAAGTTAAAGACGCTCCCGGCGCCTGTTCTCCGTCGCGCAGGGTCGTGTCAAAAATAATTACTTTCTCTTTGTTCATATAATCTTTTGCCTTCTTTAACTTTTACTTTATCCACGGCATCATTTCCCTTAATTTCTGGCCAACTTTCTCTATGGGGTGTTCCTTCTCCTGTGCCCTTAACGCTTTGAACTTCGGCGCGCCGGCTTTATTTTCCGAAATCCATTCCTGGGCAAATTCTCCCGACTGAATTTCAGCGAGTATTTTCTTCATTTCTTTCTTTGTCTGGTCGGTAATTATTCTTTTGCCCCGGGTTAAATCGCCGTACTCAGCCGTATCAGAAACAACATGGCGCATTCCCGCTATACCTTTAGAATAAATTAAGTCCGTAATTAACTTTAACTCATGCAAACACTCAAAATAAGCGATTTGCGGCTGATACCCTGCCTCAACCAGCGTCTCAAACCCTTTCTGCACCAGGGCAGTAACACCGCCGCATAACACAACCTGTTCACCAAACAAATCGGTTTCGGTCTCCTCTTTAAACGTTGTTTCTAAAACTCCTGCTCGCGTTCCTCCTAATGCTTTTGCGTAAGCTAAGGCAATGTTGCGCGCATTCTTCGTGGCATCCTGATGAACCGCAAACAAACAAGGCACTCCCTTTTTCTGTTCATACATCTCTCTAACCAGCGTTCCCGGCCCTTTAGGCGCAACCATATACACGTCAATGTCCTCAGGCGCAACTATCTGGCCAAAGCGGATATTAAACCCGTGGGAGAACCCTAATGCTTTTCCTGCCTTTAAATTAGGCTTAATTGACTCTTCATAAACTTTAGGCTGAATCGTATCCTGCGTTAATATATGAATAACATCTGCCTCTGCGCAAGCACCGGATGCATCTTTCGGCTCAAAGCCGTCTTTTTTTGCCTGCTCATAATTAGCTGTGCCTTTTAATTCAGCAACAATAACTTTAATTCCTGATTCCTTAAGATTTAAAGCCTGCGCTCTTCCCTGGGCGCCGTAACCAATTATTGCCACGGTTTTATTCTTTAAAATATTGACGTCCACGTCTTTGTCATAATAAACTTTGGTCATACCTTAACCCTCCTTTTTATCTCCCAATTTAAAATGCTAATTTTAAAATGGTAAATTTAAAATTTTAAAATGTTTTTTATTTATTAATAGCAATCCTGCCGGTGCGCACTAACTCCTGTATGCCGATTTTTTCTAATTCTCTTAAAATCTCATCAATATTATGCCGATCAGCATAAATCTCTAAAATATAATAACTCTTTGCTTCTTCAATAACCTTAACAGGATGTTTCTTAATAAGTTTATCCAGAGTTTTTTTGCCTTTTTTCTTTTTTTCCACCTTAACTAAAAACAGCTCTTTATCAATGTAATCTCTGCGGGTAAAATCTACAACTGTAATTACATCTATAAGCTTATGCAACTGTTTCTTTATCTGCTCCAGAATCCGTTCGTCGGGAGCATCTACTACAATTGTCATACAGGAAATAGTCGGGTCTTGAGTCTCGCCTACTGCTAAAGAATCTATGTTATAGCCCCGGGCGCTAAACAAAGAGGCAATTCTTGCTAAAACTCCAAACTTATTCTCAACTAATGCCTGGATTGTATGCTTCATTTTTACTCCTGCGATTAATTATCTATCCACTATACC
>CP070797.1:898168-909276 GCA_020343495.1 Candidatus Omnitrophota bacterium
GAAAAAGATTTTATTGAAAGGTTAGATTTGGAAGAGAAAGACATGCAGATTCGGGAAGTAATTGCTCAGCTGGAAAAAGAAATGTACATTGCGGCAAAAAATTTACAGTTTGAACGGGCAGCCCGGCTGCGGGATAAAGTGAAAGAATTAAAAGACGCCCATAACATTAAGAATAAAGAAAATGGAACGTCGTTTAAAAATCATTAAGTTAGATACGGTGGATTCTACCAATAAGTATGCCTGGCGCCTGGCAGAGAAGGGAGAGCGGGAGTTGACAGTCGTAACTGCCCGGGCGCAAAATAAAGGCTATGGACGACGGGGCAGGCCGTGGCAGTCACCCAAAGATAAGGGGGTGTACGTATCGTTTGTGCTGCGGCCGCAGAATTCGTTGGAACAGATTTGCCTTCTGCCCTTAATTTTTTCTTTAGGCGTTGTGCGCATTTTTAAGGATGTGTTGCCTTTAAAGATAAAATGGCCTAACGACGTTATCGCTGGCGATAAAAAAATTGCCGGTTGTTTGGTAGAGGCATGCAGCAGAAATAATAAAGTGGATTTTGTTATAGCGGGGATAGGGATAAATATAGGAACACTTCAGCAGGATCTGCCGGCTCTGGCCACGTCGGTTTATCTTGAGACAGCTAAAAGTTATCCCATTGACGAGGTTTTAAAGAAATTAATTAAAGAAGTAATTACGCTTTATGAACAGTTTAAAACTGCTGATATAAAGCCTTTGCTTGATGAGATTTATCTTTATCAGAAGGAGAAATTTAATTTAAAAGATAAAGATTTAACCGAGGCAATTGAAGTTACAGCGTAAAAAGGAGTGAGGAGAAAATGATTCTCGTAGATATTGGAAATACAAACGTACATTTTGCTCAAGGCTTTGATACGAAAATTTCAAAGAATAAGTTTACAAGAACTTGCGAGATTAATAAGGCAAAATTGAAGAAAATTCTTTCTTCTTATCGCGATGATAAGGTTTTAGCTTGTTCTGTTGTGCCGGCAATAACGAAATTATTTAAAGGCTTAAAGAAGTCGTCGGCAAAAAAGATATATATAGCCGGCGAGGATTTTAAAGTGCCGATAAAGAGTTTTTATGATAAGAGCAGTATCGGCATGGACAGGTTAGTCTGCGCTTTTGCCGCTAAAACTATATACCCCCATACCCGGTTAGTTATAGATTTCGGGACAGCAGTGACTTTTGATTTTATATCCAGAAAAGGCGATTATGAAGGCGGGTTTATTCTCCCCGGGGTAGGTTCAACGTTGCGCGTGTTATCATCCTGTGCGCTTTTACCTAAACAGGACATCTTTAAAAAAGAAAGGAAACCTGTTTCTAAGGTTAAGATTCCCAGAAATACGCCTAGCAGTATAAAAAGAGGAATAGAAGACGGATTTTCTGCAATGGTTAATTCTTTAGTGGCCAAATACAGCCGTGCTTTAGGAATCTCTGCAAAAGAGACAATCGTTATTACCGGCGGAGATTTTTCCCTGATACAGCCTTACTTAACCTTCAGGTATGCTTTTGACCCCTTTCTGGTTATCCGGGGGCTCCTCATTTTAGGAAGAGAGTATCTCTAAAAAGCCTTATTTTTCAAGGGATTTTGGGAGATAAAAAATTTCTTAAAAAAAATCTTGACAATTCCTCCTAAATAAATACAATAGATAAAATGATTTAGCACTCTAGGGTTAAGATTGCTAATTTGACAGGATTTGATTAGTAAGGGTTAACTAATAATGTAACAGTTTTAAGGAGGTGGAGTATGAAGATCAGACCATTGGGAGACAGAGTTTTGATTAAACCGTCGCAGGAGCCTGAGAAGACAAAGGGAGGGATATTACTTCCTGATACAGCAAAGGAAAAACCGCAGGAAGGTAAAGTCGTTGCTGTTGGTAGTGGCAAGAAGACCGATGACGGCAAGATAATCTCGGTATCTTTGAAAGTCGGAGATAAAGTTCTTTATGGTAAATATTCCGGGACAGAAATTACAGTTGATGGCGAAGAATATCTTATCACCCGTGAAGAAGATATTTTAGCAGTCTATGAATAATTAAGGAGGTGGATATATTATGGCGAAACAAATAATATTTAATGAAGATGCCAGAAAGTCAATTTTAAAAGGCATTGAGATGCTTGCTCGTGCTGTAAAAGTGACTTTAGGGCCAAAGGGAAGAAACGTAGTGCTTGATAAGAAGTTCGGGTCACCGACAATTACTAAAGACGGCGTTACCGTAGCAAAAGAGATTGATTTGGAAGACCCTTACGAAAATATCGGCGCTCAGTTAGTAAAAGAAGTTGCTGAGAAGACGTCAGATTTAGCAGGTGACGGGACAACTACCGCAACAGTTTTAGCTGAGGCAATATACAAGGAAGGATTAAAAAACGTTGCTGCCGGAGCAAACCCTATGAGCTTAAAGAGAGGGGTTGATAAGGCAGTTGAAGTTGTCGTAGGAGAACTCAAGAAGTTCTCGAAACCCGTTAAGGATAAGAAAGAAATTGCTCAGGTTGCAACAATCGCAGCCAATAACGACACCCAGATCGGTGAGTTGATTGCCGATGCTATGGATAAAGTAGGAAAAGACGGCGTTATCACCGTTGAAGAAGCAAAATCCATGGCAACGACGTTAGACGTCGTAGAAGGTATGCAGTTTGATCAAGGGTATCTATCGCCTTATTTTGCTACTGACGCAGAAAAGATGGAATGCGTGTTAGATGACCCTTATATTTTAATTCATGAAAAGAAAATATCTAACCTTAAAGATATGCTTCCTCTCCTGGAGAAAATTGCCCGTGCAAGCAAACCTTTAGTAATAATTGCTGAAGACGTAGACGGCGAGGCGTTAGCAACGTTAGTTGTCAACAAAATAAGAGGAACTTTTTCCTGCGTGGCGGTGAAAGCACCCGGCTACGGAGACCGGCGTAAAGCTATGCTTGAGGATATAGCAGTTCTTACAGGCGGAAAGGCCATTACAGAAGAGTTAGGCCTTAAGCTTGAAAGCGTATCTTTAGACGATTTAGGCAGAGCAAAAAGAGTAAAAGTAGATAAAGAAAATACTACTATTGTAGAAGGGGCCGGTAAAACCAGCGACATTAAGGGAAGAATTAATCAAATAAAGAATCAGATTGACGCAACCGACTCAGATTATGACAAAGAAAAACTTCAGGAACGGCTTGCAAAACTAGCTGGCGGAGTAGCAAGAATTAACGTAGGAGCAGCCACGGAAACCGAAATGAAAGAAAAGAAAGCAAGGGTGGAAGACGCCCTTCATGCTACCAGAGCAGCGGTTGAGGAAGGAATCATTCCCGGAGGAGAAGTAGGCCTTTTGCGCAGTATTCCTGCGCTGGAAGGTTTAAAATTAGCAGGCGACGAAGCAATCGGCATAAACATTATTAAAAGAGCATTACAGGAACCTTTAAGGCAGCTTGTTTCTAATGCCGGGTTTGAAGGTTCAGTTATAGTTGAGCAGCTTAAGAACGAAAAAACAAACACAGGGTTTAATGCGCAAAACAACAAAGTTATGGATATGTTTGAAGCAGGAGTAATTGATCCTACGAAAGTTGCAAGGACAGCCCTGCAGAACGCTTCTTCCATAGCGTCACTTTTAATTACAACTGAGGCGCTTGTTGCTGAAAAGCCCGAAAAAGAAGAGAAAATGCCAATGCCACCAGCCGGAGGCGGCGGAATGCCGGGTATGGGCGGAATGTACTAAAGACCCGGGAAACGAAGAAATAAAAGAAATAATACCCCTGCTGAATAAAAGGCAGGGGTATTTTTATTTCATAAATAATATTTTTATAGATTTTTTTAAAAAGAGTGATATAATTATTTCCTGTGTCAGCAGGCACAGATAGTAGGTTTTTATTAAAATCCTCAAAAGATTATATAAATTAAAACCTTTAAATTTCTTTAAATTAATGAAAGACACGTTTTACCTCAACATATCCACTGCCGATGATTTAGGTATCGGGCTTTTTAAATATTTCCTCTACCCTTACGAGAAATTCCTTATTACCAATTATTCTTTAGCGCAAATTTTAGGGTTTTCTTCCAAACGCGACCTGAAAAAAGTTAAATTAAAAGATTTATTCTTGAATTTTGAAGATAAGCAGGAGTTTCTTAAGATTCTGCGTCGGGACGGCAAGGTTAAATTTTTTGAGACGCTTTTTAAGGGCAAAGACTCCCAACCATTGTGGGTAGCGATTACTGCTTCCAGAATAATTTCGCCCAACAGCGAAGAATACGTAGAAGGCATAATAGAAAACATCTCTTCCCATAAGGAAATGGAAGAAAATTTATCTTTAGAGAGGGATTTTATGCAGGGGCTTCTTGATAACATTCCCGATATAATTTATTTTAAAGACCGCCAGAACCGTATTATTAAAGTAAATAAGTTCTATGCTCAAGGCGTAGGGTTAAAGCCTGATGAAATAGTAGGTAAAACCGATCTGGATTTTTTCCCTTACGAGCAGGCAAAAAAGATGATGGAAGATGATAACTATGTTATTGAAAGCGCAGAAGCAATTGTAGGAAAGATTGAACGCACGCTTCTTCCTGACGGGACGTGGAACCAGGTAATTACGACAAAGATACCGATGTATGATAAGGCCGGCAAAATCATAGGGACCATGGGGATAACCCGGGATATGACGGCTTACGCTAATTTAGAAAGAGAACGCCTTTCAATGTTAATAAACGCATTAACTGTTCTGGGAAAAGCTCTGGAGATGCGCGACCCTTATACGTTTAGCCATACCCGCCACGTTGCCACGATTGCTGAGGCTATCGGGAAAGAATTAGGCTGGAGAGAAAACCAGCTTCTCGGCATAAGATTAGCCGGAGAACTCCATGATTTAGGAAAAATCGGTATTCCTCTGGATATCTTGAATAAGCCCGGTAAGTTAAGTGATTTAGAGTATACCTTTATTCAGGAACACGTGCAGAAGTGTTACAATCTGATTAAAGACATTGAGTTCCCTTTTCCTCTGGCAGATTGTATATACCAGCATCATGAGCGGTTAGACGGCTCCGGTTACCCCCAGAAGTTAAAAGGAGACAGTATCCTTCTTGAAGCAAGAATTTTAGCAATCAGCGATGTGCTGGAAGCAATGACAAACCATCGGCCTTACCGGGAGGCATTAGGCTTAAAGAAAGCAACCCGGGAGCTGCAAGGCGGCCGCGGTTCAAAATATGATTCAAAGATTGTTGAGATAGTTTTTAATTTAATTAATAAAAACGGGGGAAGCGCTTTTTGGGTAGCTTCTTAAAATATATTTTTTACTTGCCATTTTTTTTGTTGTATGATATAAAAAGTATCTTATGAAAGAAATAAAAATATTTGCCCGCGCCGGGCAAGGTGCCATTACAACTGCAGCGATATTAGGGGAGGCGCTGTTTTATGAAAATAAATATGCCTATGCTTTTCCTCATTTTGGCGCCGCGCGCATGGGCGCGCCAATGAATGCTTTTTTAAGGTTTGACGATAAACCAATCCGGCTGCGCTCAAAAGTATACATTCCCGATTACATAATCGTAGTTGACCCTACCCTGATTGAAAGTGAAGAGTGTTTCAGTAATTTAAAAAAAGGGGCAAAAGCAGTTGTTGCCGTAAGAGAGTCAACAAAAATACCTAGTGTAACGGACGTGGAAATCCATACTTTACCTGCAGAAAGAATAGCCCAGGATATCATCGGCAGGCCGTTTGCTAACACCGTTTTATTAGGCGCGTTTTCTAAAGTAACTTCGGAAATTAAGATAGATTCTATATTAGAAGCAGTCGGTAAAAGGTTTAAAGCTAAGCCCGGTATTTTAGAGAAGAATTTAGACGCGGTTAAGAAAGGATACGAAAGTGTTTAGTATATTAGCAAGTTCTGCCAAATCTTCAAAACAACATAAAACAGGGTCGTGGCGGTCTTTAAAGAAGCCGAAATTCCTGCATAAAAATTGTATCGCCTGTAACCTCTGTAAATTGATATGCCCGGAAGGCTGTATTGAAGGAAAAGAGAAGAATAAATATAATTCAGACCATCTTTATTGTAAGGGGTGCGGGCTTTGTGCTTACATATGTCCTAAAAAGGACATAGAAATGGTGGATGAAAATAAATAAGTAAAAACTATGAAGAAATTCTTAGAAGGGTCATGGGCAGTAGCCGAAGCAGTTAAGTCGTGTAGGCCAGGGGTAATCTCTGCCTATCCCATAACCCCGCAGACCCATATTGTAGAACATTTAGCAAAGTTTGTGGCTGACGGCCAAATTAACGCAGAATCCATAAACGTGGAAAGCGAACATTCAGCCGCGTCAGTGGTGTTAGGTTCCCAAGCCGTTGGCGTAAGAAGTTTTACTGCCACCAGTTCTCAAGGGTTACTTCTTATGGCGGAAGTAGTGTTTAATATAGCGGGTATGCGGCTTCCTGTTATGATGGTTTGTGCCAACAGGGCAATATCAGCACCGATAAATATCTGGAACGACCAGCAGGATTCAATTTCCCTGCGTGATGCGGGGTGGATTCAGTTCTACGCTGAAAACAACCAGGAAGCAGTTGATTTAATTATTGCCGGTTATAAGATAGGCGAGACCCCTAAAATAATGCTGCCGGTTATGGTATGTGTAGACGGGTTTATTCTTACTCACGGGATGGAGACCGTTGATATGCCGTCTCAGGCAGACGTAGATAAATTCCTGCCTTCATATAAGCCGCCGTTTAAGTTAGACGTTGATAACCCGATGAGTTTAGGCCTGTTAGCAGACCCCTCGGTGTATACCGAAACCAGATACGCAATACATAAAACGTTAGAAGACGTATTAGAGATTATTCCAAAGATAAGCCGGGATTATAAATCTGTTTTTGGAAGGGAGAGTTTAAGGTTAGTTGAAGAATACAAGTTAGACGATGCTGATGTTGCAATTGTAGCGTTAGGGTCTGTCTGCGGAACGATAAAAGACGTCATAGACAAAGAAAGAGAGCAAGGCAGGAAAGTCGGCCTTCTTAAGATTGTTACTTACAGGCCTTTCCCAAAAGAAAGTATTTATAAAGCGTTAAAGAATATCCCTTACATAGGCATTTTAGATAGAAACATATCGTTAGGGTCAGACGGCGCTGTGTATACGGAGATTAGATCTTTGTTCAGTGAGCCCTCTAAAAAAATAAGCGGATTTGTTGCCGGATTAGGCGGAAGAGACATACCGCAGGACACAGTCAAGGAAATGATACGCCTAACAAAAGAAGAAGTTAATAATTGTAAATTTATGGATTTAGATACCCGTATATTGTGGGAGGAGTTTCGTGTCAGTTGACAGAGATCATATTTTAGAGAATTTCTTCGTATCCGGGCATACCGCCTGTTCCGGGTGCGGCCAGTCTATGGCAGCAAGGTTAGTTGCCAACGTTGCAGGAAAAAATACTATGGTTACAAATGCAACAGGATGTCTTGAAGTCTTTTCAACAAAAGCGCCGGAAACGTCCTGGGGTGTGCCCTGGATACATTCGTTATTTGAGAATTCTGCCGCGGTAGGAAGCGGCGTGGAGGCAGCTTTGAAGCATCTGGGTAAACTTGATTCTATAAGAGTGATTTCTCAAGGCGGCGACGGCGGGACAGCTGATATAGGGTTGCAAGCTCTCTCCGGGATGCTTGAGAGAGGCCATGATGTTTTATACGTGTGTTATGATAACGAAGCGTATATGAATACGGGAATTCAGCGCAGCGGGCTTACGCCTTACGATGCTAATACGACTACTTCTCCTACAGGCAGACAGTCTGCAGGTAACCCTAAGCAAAAAAAACCTTTAGTTGAGATTTGTGCAGCGCATCATATTCCCTATGCAGCGTCTTCTTCTGTAGGGTATCCGCAGGATGTGCAGAAGAAAGTAAAAAAAGCACTAAACATACGCGGGCCGAAGTTTTTAATGATTCATGTCCCCTGCCCTTTAGGATGGGCATCGGAACCAGCTCTTACCATTGAAATAGCGCGTTTAGCGGTCCAAACTGGGTTATATCCAATAGTTGAATATGAAAATGGTAAACTTACTAACCGGATGAAATTAGCTGCGCCTAAACCAGTAAAAGAATATTTATCTTTACAAGGAAGGTTTAAACATCTTCTTAAAAACGAGGAAGAACTAAAAGTAGTCCAGAAAATAGCCGATAATAATATCAGTTATTACGGGTTAAAATAGAAAGGGTTACACCTCTAATAAATCGGGGTAGTTTATTGAAGGAGGGGGTATGGCAAAGATAACTGTTGACGCAAGCACATGTGTTGGCTGCGGGCTATGTGTGAATAGCTGTCCTGAAGTTTTTGAAATGGGTGATGACGGAATTGCAAAAGTAAAGAATAGCAATTGTTCCAGTTGTGATGTTCATGAAGTTGCTTCACAATGCCCGGTAAATTCTATTATCGTTGAAGACTAAATTAAGAGCTTTATTTTTTAAGATTTTTAAGAAGGCTGTTTGTCCATAGGGGAGAGGCAGCCTTTTTTTTATAAATATTAAGGAAGCATATGCTTAATAAAATTCGCACAAGGCATTCAAAAAAAATTCTTTGGGTTTTATCAGTCATTATTATTATTTCTTTTACTCTTTGGGGAGGCGCTTCTTTTATTCAAAGAAAAGGGGCAGGCACCCTCGGTAAAATCAAAGGTAAAGAAATAACCGCCTCTGACTTGAATTATTATTATAAAATGGCGCAAGTGTACTTTTTGCTTTTTTCCCCTGATAAAGAGAGAAAAATAACTCATAGAGAAATAACTTCTCAGGCCTGGCAGTATCTATTATTGTTATCAAAAGTAAAAGAAGACAAAATAATCGCTGATGACCAGGAAGTTGTGGAAGCTATAAAAGCTATGTTTTCTACGCAGGAGGAAGGGTTTAATAATGAGCTGTATAACCGGTTCTTACGGTATAGGCTGCGAATTGAACCTCGCATATTTGAAGAGTATATTCGCAATTTCATTCAAATAGATAAATTATTTGAAAAATATGCAAAAGTTGAGATTACTGACGAAGAAGTTAAGAATAAGTATATTAAAGATACACTAAAAGCAAAGATAGATTATATTTCTATTCCTTATGAAAAGTTTTATAAAAAAATAGTTGTTGAACAACAGGAGATAGAGAAGTTTTATGATGATAATAGCGATATTTTCAAAGAAGAAGAGAAAGTAAAAATTAAGTATGTTACTATAAACAAGGATAATGAAGTCTTTGATAAGGTAGACGAAATATTAACGCAGGTAGAAAATATTAATCAATTAAAAGAGAAGGTTTCTTTAGAAGTTAAAGAAACAGGTTTTCTGGGAATAAACGACCCCATAGAAGGGTTAGGCTGGAACCCTCAACTGAACAAGGAAGCGCTTTCGTTAAAAAAAGGCAAACTTAGTTCTCCCTTTAATATTGGGGCGGCAGTTGTTATTTTTGAAAAAGTAGATGAAAGGCAAGCTTTTCTGCCGCCGTGGGAAGAAATAAAAGAAAAAATAACTGAAAAAGTAAAAGAAGAGAAGGCGAAAGCCAAGGCAGAAAAATTATGTAAAGAATTACTGGAGAAGATAAAAAATAAGAAAATCAGCAATTTAAAAAAGTTAGCAAGAAAATCAAGACTTGAATTTAAACAGACGGATTTTTTTAAGTATTATGATTACATTGAAGGGATGGGGATGGACGAGAACGCCAGTAAAATCATATTCTCTCTAGAGAAGGACCAGATTTATTCAGAGCCGATATTACTTCTAAAAGGCGCCTACATAATTAAGCTTGTTGAGAAAAGCGCTTTTGACGAAGAAGATTTTCTAAAGAACAAGCAGCAACATTATGACTTTCTCTTTCGGCAGAGAAGTTTTATGGAAAGGATAGTATTTCTTTCCGATTTAGAGAAAGAATATCAGTTGCAAATATACACGCCTTAAAATCACAAGAAAGTTGAAAAAAGTCATATTTTATGGTATCTTTGAAAGGGAAAAGTGCTCTATTGATAATATGGGGGTGTAAAGGCTTCGACTTAAAGCAGGCGGTATTAGGCTGCATGCAGGCGGGTAAACCGGCCTTAACAGGTTTACAAAAATATAAACGCAAATACACCATTTGCAAACAGTTATACCAACTTTGTTGGTATACCTGCATTTGCCCTTAATTGAGGCAAAGCTCTTAATAAAGCAGGCCTCAGGCTTATTAAGGGTTCGGTTATGAGGCTTACCTTAAACAGGCGTCTCTTGGGTTTAAGGGACACCAAAGAGAGACTGCCTCATAAGTAGCCTGTCCTATTGGCGCCTTATGAGAAAGATAAAAATAGGAATAAGCATGTAGGAGCTTGTATCAAATCTTTAGGGACGCGGGTTCGATTCCCGCCACCTCCACCATATTTAGTGTTACCCGCCATAATACCATCACGCTAAAATCGCGTCAAAATCAATCCAGTAAAAGAGTTTCATACAGAAATTAATATAAAGTTAGCTTTTAGCATAAGTTTTTGATATACTAATTCTATTAATTTAGTTATCAATAAAAATGGAGGATGACTATGTTTTTTAAACGATATTTGGTTTTATGTCTTATCGGTAGTATGATGATTTTTACTAGCGGATGTGCTTTGCTTAAAATGGCAATGGCGGCAGGCGCGGCCTATGGTATCGCAAAGGCTCTGGATAAATAGAGATAATAATGAGGGCAAAATGAGTAATAATAGTGGTTTTAAGCAGTATAGATAAAATTTCTTTTTTTTTGAAAAAAAATAATCCTGTGGTAAAATAGCATCGTTGAGAATAAATGTAGAGGATAATTAATGGATAGCAAAAAGGGAGGTATTATGGAAAAGAAAAGCAAAAGCTGCGGTAGCAAGAAGGGAAAAGCAAAAAGTGCTGATAAGTTAAAAAATATGGTAGATAAAGTCTGGCCTCAAACTAAAAAAGATTTAGAAGAAGTAGTTGACAAGGTTTGGCCTAAAACTAAAAGAGAGCTTGAGGTCGGTCTGCGCAATACCAAAAAATTAATTGCCCAGGGAGAAAAATATCTTAAGGAATTTTCAGAGAAAAGTGTAAAAAATACTAAAAAATTAGCCTTCAGTTTAAAAAAAGAAAAAGTTTATCATGTCTTGGGCAAAACAATAGCGAACCTTTCTAA
>CP070797.1:909376-920290 GCA_020343495.1 Candidatus Omnitrophota bacterium
GAGCTTTTTCTGATTATACACGCGTTAGGATATGTGATTAATGTTTTTAGAATATTTTTAAAGCAGAACGACAGTACTTCTCCTACAGTAGATGCCGAGCTGAAATCCCAGCCGCCGGTTGCCGTTTTAGTTGCCGCAAGGCATGAACCAAAAGAAGTATTGGAAGAGACTTTTATTACGATTAATAATATGAATTATAAAAATAAACAAGTATATTTTTTGGATGACAGCAGCGATGAGAATTATAAGAAAGACGCAGACGCATTGTCAGAAGAGTTGAGCCTGGTATTATTTAGGCGTAAAGAAAGGCACGGGGCAAAAGCCGGCATTATCAACGACTGCCTCAAGACTTTAACCCAAAAATATGTTGTGGTTTTTGACGCTGACCAGAATCCCCTGCCCGATTTTTTAAATATCTTAATACCGATAATGGAAAATAATGAGAAATTTGCCTTCATCCAGACACCGCAGTTTTATTCCAATATTGAAGAAAGTAACGTAGCCAGAGGAGCGGCATTTCAGCAGGCGGTATTTTATGAATATATATGCGAGGGGAAAAGTTCCGGGGGGGCAATGTTTTGCTGCGGAACCAATATAGTATTTAGGCGCCAGGCCCTTTCAGATGTTGGGGGGTTGGATGAATCTACGGTTACAGAAGATTTTGCCACGTCGGTTAAACTGCATAGCAAAGGATGGAAGTCTCTTTATTATAATCATGTTTACGCCTTTGGCATGGGGCCTAGAAACCTGAATGGATATTTTAGACAGCAATTCCGGTGGGCAGCAGGCACGATATCAGTTTTAAAAAAACTTATCTGGCAGTTTGTTACAAAACCTTTTTCATTACGGCCAATTCAGTGGTGGGAGTATTTTTTATCAAGTTCTTATTATTTAATCGGGTTAGCTTTCTTCTTTTTGATGATTTGTCCTATAATATATCTTCTTTTTAAAATCCCCTCATTTTTTATAAAGCCGGAAGTTTATTTTTTGGCATTCCTTCCTTATATTATGCTTTCGGTAGGCATATTTTATATGGTTTTGGGATTAAGGAATTACAAAGTAAAAGATTTATTCATTGGGCAGTTGCTTGGCGTTGCAGCATTCCCCGTTTATCTAAGGGCTGCTTTAACTGTCTTGCTGGGAATTAAAATTACTTTTGGAGTTACAGGAAAGGGGAGCGGTGGGAGATTAGCTTATATTAGATTTTGGCCGCAGTTGGCATTGTTGTCTTTAAATTTTATAGCTTTTGTATGGGGGATAAACAGATTTATCTATGAAAGAGAACCAGCCGTATTGGTTAATGGGTTTTGGGTATTATATCACTTTATGATTCTTTCAGGCGTATTTTATTTTAACGAAAAGATAAAATGAAAAAATTTATTATAGTTATTTTTATATTGGTTTTAGGATTTATTTTATTCTTTTTAAATATCAGAAAAGAGGATTCCTATTGTCTTACCGGCGCTTTTTTAAGCGATAAGCCCACAAAAGAGGATATTGTAAATTTCAAAAATACATACGGCAAAAAGCCATTTCTGGTCCTGGTGTTTGTTGATTGGGATAACTTTGTTGATGAGAAAGTAACAGAAGATGTATACTCATCCGGCTGTATTTTGTTTGTAAGCTGGGAACCCTGGTATGCGCACGTTAAGGAGGGCGTTGATTTTGACGAGCTTTTAGCAGGTAAACACGATGGGTATATTAAAGAATTCGCTTCTAAGATAAAGGGGATAAATAAACCAGTCCTTATTAGGTTTGCCCATGAGATGAACGGCGACTGGTATCCGTGGGCGGGTATAAAGGTAGGTGCAGATAAATTCAAGGCAGGGTATAGATATGTAAAAGGTATCTTTGACTCAGAAAACGCAGATAATGTAAAATGGGTTTTTTCCATAAATTGGCAGAATATCCCTCAAGAAAACGATTATAGACTCTATTACCCCCAAGATGAAAATATAGACTATATCGGAATAGACGGGTATAATTGGGGTAATACTCAAAGCTGGAGTAAATGGATGAGTTTTGAAGATATTTTTTCGCAGAAATATACAGAGATTACGACTAATTTAAAAAAACCGGTAATAATCTCTGAATTTAGTTCAACCAGCAGCGGCGGTAATAAAGCTATGTGGATTAGAAAAGCTCTTATTGATATGAAGAAGATGGAGAACATAAAGGCATTTGTATTGTTTAATGTAGATAAAGAGACTGATTGGAGCTTTTCGATTAATAGTCTTTCGGGAAAAGAATTGAAAAAACAGTTGAAAGATGGTTATTTCAAAGATGGTTTAGTGAAAGGATTGAGATGATAGAAAAACAGGAATTATTGAAGATTTTTAAAGAGGCTTATTATACAGAAGAAAGAGCGGTTTTGATATACAGGAAACACCTTGATTCGGCTATTTTTTGGACCGGTATCAGTAAAGATAAAGCACAAAAAGCAAAAGAATTATTAGAAAAGTTAGCCAAGGATTCCTTTAGCCATAAGATAATTCTGGAAGGGTTAATAAGCGAAGTTAAGGAGAATAACAAAGATGCTTTCTAGAGAAGATTATAAGAATTATACTGATCAAATTTTTCAGCTTGAGAAAAAAATGTCTATTTTCTATAGTGATTGTGCGCAAAGATTAAAAGACGAATCCATCAGGCAGGCCTGCCGGGACCTTTCAGCGGCAGAAGAAAAACATATGCAGATGGTTAAAGAGCTCAAGGAATTGTTTGGTTTTTAATATCTTAATCCCTATAAAAGAAACCATGGGAATATTAAAAACCAGCTGAGAAGATATATAAATTTTGATATAATTAAGGAAGCATAGTAATAAAGGCAAACTGAAACTGATGAGTGAATTTGAGTTTAAAGGTTGCGTAGAAATTAAAGAGCTTCTTGGCAGGCGTGCTGACGATGAGCGCCAACTGCTGGATTTAATTGAAGAAGTCCCCGTAGATTCTATTTATTATCATACCCACAGTTTTTTCTTAAGACATTTTTATTTTGCCGGAGCTTACCCTAATGATTTTGCCAACTGGGCGGCTATTCAGGTTAGAGACAGGGTTTTGGGGGAGAAACTGGCAGAGGTAACGCCTTCCGGTGTCGGGAGTTTAGAGGATATACGGACAGAATTGATAGAGATAATTGACAGTCATCTTTCCAGCATAAAAGTAGTTCCCGTTATTGTTTACGGCCAGCCTTTTTATTTTATGCAGTCAAAAATAATTGAGATTTCTACCGGTATAAAAGTCAACAATTTAGGAGCGTTTATAGAGGCTCTAAAAACAATAGATGCCAGCGCAATTTATAATCATATGTTTGAAGCAAGGCTGCGCGTAAGGAGAAGGAGAAGCGATTTTGCCATTTGGATAGCTGCGGCATTGGGAATGATAGAGCTGGCGCAAAAAGTAGAGAACATTGACAGTTACATGTATAGTTTGGAAGGGTTAAGAAATAAACTGATTGATTTGTGCAATTACCAATTACAAAATGAGTAACGTTGTTACCGTAGAATCATACCGCGACATTGCGCCTCAAGGAACGATTGATTTAATTTATAACCTCGCCGGCAGGCTAAGGAATAAGTCTCTGTTACACGTTAATTCCACTCGTTTCGGAGGCGGCGTGGCAGAGATGTTGCATCGGCTCCTGCCTTTGTTTAGCAACTTAGGAATAAACACGCGCTGGGAGGTTATGGAAGGCACACCGCTGTTCTATCAGGCTACCAAAAGTTTTCATAATGCTTTGCAGGGGGAGCCTCAGATTATTTCTCCGGAGATGTACGATGAATATTTAAAAGTTAATAAAAGAAATGCCAAGAAGATTTCTTTTGAGAGCGATTTTATCGTTATTCACGACCCCCAGCCTGCGGGGTTAATTTATAAGAAACTGAGAAAAACGCCCTGGCTGTGGCGCTGTCATATTGATATATCCCGGCCGCAGAGGAAAGTGTGGAATTTTCTGAAAGAATATGTTTTTAAATATAACGGGACGGTTTTTTCTTTGCCCAGTTTTGCCCAGAAACTTTCTATCCCGCAATTTTTAATGTACCCTTCCATTGACCCTTTAAGCGACAAGAACAGGGATTTATCTTCCGCAGAAATTGAGGAAGTTATGAACAAATATAATGTCCCCCGCGATAAGCCGATAATTTTACAGGTGTCGCGGTTTGACCGCTTTAAAGACCCTTTAGGAGTGATTGCCGCTTATAAATTGGTTAAAAAACATAACGACAGTTATCTTGTGCTTGCCGGCGGCAGCGCCACTGACGACCCTGAAGGATTGCAGGTGTTGCATGAAGTAAAAGAAGAAGCAGACCGCGATAAGGACATTTTTGTTCTTGATTTGCCTCCTGACGCAAATTTGACTATTAACGCCCTGCAGCGGGCAGCAACGGTTATTCTGCAGAAGTCCACAAAAGAAGGGTTTGGCCTTACAGTTGCCGAAGCAATGTGGAAAGCAAAACCGGTTATCGGCGGGGCAGTGGGAGGAATAACCGCCCAGATTGTTTATGGCCAGACAGGGTTTACAGTGAACTCTATTGAAGGCTGCGCCTATAGGTTAAGGTATTTATTGAATAACCCTGATGTTTGCGCTACCATAGGTGCAAACGCCAAGGAATATACCCGCAGGAACTTCCTTGTTACCCGCCATATTTGCGATTACCTTTCCCTGATGGTTTTGCTGCTGGAAGACTAAAAGTTAAGAGCTGTAAAGATTGAGCAGGAAATACTTGACTCCAAAAAGCACATATGTTATATTCTAAAGGCTATGTGGACAGTAGTAGAAATCGGTAAAAAGCAGTATATCGCAAAAAAAGGCGATGTTCTGGAAGTAGAACGCCTAAAGAATAAGGGTAAAATCGTTTTTGATAAGGTTCTTCTTTTAGCTGACGGCAAAAACGTTAGCGTGGGCACCCCTTATTTGGATAAAGTCAAAGTAAAAGCAGAAGTTAAAGAAGAAAAGAAGGGTAAAAAAGTCAGGGTGTTTAAGTTTAAGAGAAGAAAGAAGTACCAGAAAGAACAAGGGCATCGCCAGATAAAAACTCTCCTTAAAATTTCAGATATTGTTGCCCCCAAAAAGTGATTGTTGACCGAGTCCAATTAGATTTAAAAGCAGGAGCAGGCGGCGAGGGAGTTTCTTGCCTGGAGCGCCTTTCTTCGCGCAGGACTGTCGGCGGCGGCGGTGACGGCGGAAAGGGAGGCGACGTAATTTTAAGGGTTGATGCGCATTATTATGATTTAAGTAAGTTCCGTATGAAAAGGAAGTTTGTTGCTTCCGACGGCGAGAGAGGAAGAGAACATCACAAGAAAGGCAAAGACGCCCAGAGTTTATATGTAGGAGTTCCCAGAGGCACAATCGTAAGAGATTTAAAGGGGAGGGTTATCGTAGATTTAGTTGATTATGAGGGAGAGTTTTTAATCTGTAAAGGTGGAGCTGGCGGATTAGGGAACTGGCGCCGTAAGTTTACTGTCCCTGCGCAGGAAGGAGAGACTAAACAAGCAATCTTAGATTACCGTATTTTTAACGATGTGGCAGTTATAGGGTTTCCTAACAGCGGTAAAACCTCTCTTTTTAATGCCCTTACCCATAAATCTTACAAAGTAGCTTCGTACCCTTTTACTACTACGTCCTGCGTGTGGGCGCCCCTTTTTGGGCAGGAACATGACAATATCGTTGTTTTAGATACCCCTCCTTTGAAAAGGGAGCCTTCGGGAGAGAAAGAGCATTTTTTGAAACATCTTTACCGCAGCAAAGTTATTCTTTGCTTAAGCGATAATTTTTCTGAAAGGCAGCAGGAATTTGCCGCAATCAAAGAAAGGATAGAGAGTTTTGATCCCGAGATAATAAAAAGTAAAAAATTTTTTTACTTGTTGGCTAAAATTGATAAAATAGATAAAAGAGAAGGTATGGACAATGCCTTTGCTGTTTCGGTAAAAGAACCAAAAGGTTTAGACCTTCTTAAGAAGGCAATAAAGAAGTGTTTGGGTAATGAGTAGAAATATGAAGATAGTAGTTGTAAAACTTGGCAGCAGTGTGATTGCTCCCCAAGGGTTTTTAAGCCCTTCCATAATAGCGCAGCTGGTCAGAGACTTTTTAGCGGCAGAAAGTAAAGGATACAAAGTTGTAATAGTAAGTTCAGGAGCAATTGCCTGCGGGTTAAATAAACTGGGATACAAGAGAAGGCCGCAGGATATGCATTCTCTCATGGCGCTTTCTTCGTTAGGCCAGATTATGCTGATGGATATTTATGCTCAGAAGTTTAAGAAGCATAAGAAACTTTGTGCGCAGATTCTTCTTACCTGGGACGACTTTGATAACCGCAAAAGGTTTTTGAATGCAAAATACACTATAAATAAGCTGCTTAATATGGGGGTAGTGCCTATTATTAACGAGAACGACGCTGTTTCCTGCGATGAGATCAGGTTTGGCGAGAACGACCGGCTGGCGGCGTTGGTAGCGGACTTAATTTCTGCTCAAGAGTTAGTGCTTCTTTCTAACGTGGAGGGGCTGATAGAAGGAGATAAAGTTATAAGACAGGTGCAGCAGATAGATTCTAAAATTTTTCAGTTGGCAAAGAAAGGCGGCAACGCTTTTACTGCCGGGGGTATGGTCAGTAAATTAGAAGCGGCTAAAATTGCAACTTCGGCGGGAATAAAAACCGCAATTGCTAACGGGAAATCAAAAGGAGTCCTCTTGAAGTTGTTGGAAGGTGAGGCTGCGGGAACTGTGTTTTTACCTTTGGGAGGAGCTGCGCCAGCCAGGAAGAGATGGATTGCTTTTGGCAAGAAGGTAAGGGGGAAAGTTTATATTGACGACGGCGCAAAAGAAGCGATTTTAAATAAAGGAAAGAGTTTGCTTAGCGTAGGGATAATCAAGGTAGAGGGCGAGTTTAAAAAGAAAGATGCTGTGGAGGTTTTAGATAAAGACGGCCGAGTCTGCGGGTGCGGGATTATTAATTATTCTTGCGAAGAACTGGCGGATTTAGGAGGCAAGAAGTTTACTAAAGAAGTCGTTCATAGAGATAATTTTGTTAGAAGATAACAGGAACGGGTGGCAAGTATGCAGAGTTATGTCAGCAGAATAGTAAAGGAAGCAAAGAAAGCAAGTTACCTGCTTGCTGGTGTCAGCGCAGATATTAAAGATAGAGCTCTGCAAAGAATGGCAAAGTATCTTTTAGATAACAGAGAATATATTTTTAAGGCAAACAGGAAAGATTTAAAACAGGCAGTAAAGGATAAATTGAAAGAAAGTTTCATTGACCGCCTGACTTTAGATGAAAAAAGGTTAAAAGAGATGAGGGAGTCTTTAAGAGAAATAGCCGGCCTGCCTTCGCCGGTGGGAAGCATTATCGATGGATGGCAGAGTAAAGGAGGGTTTCCCATTCAAAAGGTGAGAGTCCCTATCGGCGTTATTTTTATGATTTATGAAGCCCGGCCTAACGTTACCAGCGATAGCATAGGGTTGTTATTTAAATCGTCAAACGCTGCTATTTTAAGAGGCGGTGCGGCAGCGATAAATTCTAATAAAGCCATAGCCGCTACTTTAAGGAAGGCAGTTAGAGACAGCGGGATAAATTTTGACCCGTTTTTTATAATTGATAAACCAGAGTACAAAATAGTTGATGCATTACTTAGAGAGAGTAACTACATAGATTTAGTTATCCCGCGGGGAGGCCAAGCTTTAATAAAGAAGGTCGTTAAAAAATCACAAATTCCCGTGATAAAGCATTATAAAGGAGTGTGCCATATTTTTGTGGATAAATACCTGGATATGGAGAAGGCATTAAAAATATGCCTAAACGCAAAAGTGCAGAGGCCCTCGGTTTGTAACGCGGTAGAAACCATTCTTGTTCATAAAGATATAGCTTCTAAATTCCTGCCAAAGTTAAAGAAAGAACTGGATAAGTCCGGGGTCCAGATAAGGGCAGGTAACGCCGCGGCAAAGATTTTAAAGGGGGTGAGAAAAGCTAAACAGCAAGATTGGAGCACAGAGTACCTTGATTTAATCGTTTCTATTAAAGTCGTTAAAAATTTAGATGAAGCAATTGCCCACATAAATTGTTACGGGTCGCACCATACCGATAGCATTGTTACCGAGAACATTGACAACGGCCGCCGCTTTACCAAAGAAGTAGATTCTGCCTGTTGTTTTGTTAACATTTCAACGCGGTTCAGCGACGGATACCAGTTCGGGTTAGGCGCAGAAATTGGTATTTCTACTGATAAGCTCCATGCCCGCGGGCCTATGGGCTTGAGCGATTTAACGACTTACAAATACGTTGCCTACGGAGACGGCCAGGTTAGAGAGTAATATGAAAATAGGAATATTAGGAGGAACGTTTAACCCCCCCCACATAGGGCATATAGTTTTAGCTCAAGAGGTCTTAGAGAAGCTTAAGTTAGATAAGATTTTTTTTATACCGACAAATATTCCGCCGCACAAAACAAGAGACGATATGGAAGCTATGCATAGGTTTAATATGGTAAAGTTAGCAATTGAAGGGAAACCGCGGTTTGAGGTAAAAGATTTGGAGCTAAAAAGAGGAGGGGTTTCTTATACTATAGATACTATTCGTGTTTTGAAGCAAATGCATCCGCAGGATGAGTTGTTTCTTATTGTGGGGTCGGATTTAGCGCAGACTATTAACGGGTGGAAAGAGTTTGGGGATTTAAAAAAGAGCGTTAAAATAGTCGTTGCGCAGAGGAAAGAGACTCCCTTCAAAGCAAGCGGCGATTTTACAGTAGTAGATATTACTCAAATAAGTATTTCTTCATCACAAATAAGAGACAGGTTTAAGGCCGGGGCGTTGATAAAAAATTTTGTTAAAGATAGTGTTGCTGATTATATAGAGAAGCATAACCTATATAAGTAGAGAGCAGAAGCTAAACAGTAGAGAGCGCGGATTTAATCTCTCTACTTTCTATTTTTCAGGAAAGGAGTAAGGATGATTAAATTTGGCACGGACGGATGGAGGGCAGTTATTGCCCAGGATTATACCTTTGGCAACGTTAAAATCGTTTCTCAGGCAATCGCCGATTATCTTAGAGGAGAAAGTAAAGCTTCCAAAAAGGTCGTTATAGGCTATGATACCCGGTTTTTATCTGAGGAGTTTGCAAAGACAGTTGCTTGCGTTCTGGCAGCGAATAATATAAAAGTTACCTTATCGGACAGATGTCTTCCAACGCCGGCGGTTAGTTTTCATGCCAGGTATAGCAGATACGATTTAGGAGTCGTGATTACCGCTTCTCATAACCCGGCGTCTTTCAACGGGTTAAAGATTAAGACAAAAGAAGGAGGGTCTGCGGATAAATCTATTACCGATGCAGTTGAGAAGCTTATGCGTAAAAATAAATGTAAATTTTTGGAAATAGAAGAAGCCAAACGCAGGAATTTGGTTGAGGTTAAAGATTTATCTAAAGCGTATGTCCGCTTTTTGCAAAAATTTGTAGATCGGGGAAGGATTAAAAAACTTAAAGTAAAAGTCCTGCTGGATTTGATGTACGGGGCAGGGGATGAGTTTATAGAAAAAATTTTAGGTAAAAGCAACGTAAAGATAGATTACCTTCATAAAGAAAGAGATCCTTCTTTTGGCGGGATTAACCCGGAGCCTGTAGAGAAGAATTTAGGAGAGCTGGTAAAGAAAGTTAAGAAAGATAAATACGATTTAGGAATAGCTTTAGACGGCGACGCCGACAGGATAGCAATGATAGACTCTAGCGGCAATTATATAGACGCCCAGGTTCTTCTTCCTCTTCTGGGGATTCATATGATTAAGAACAGGGGAGCCAGCGGCGGTATAGGCAAGACTATCGTGGGAAGTAACTTGATTGATAAAGTGGCGCTTTCTTTGGGGGTTTCTTGTTATGAGACGCCGGTGGGGTTTAAGTATCTGTCAAACCTGTTTAAAGAAAATCTTATCTGCGTTGGCGGGGAAGAAGCAGGAGGTATTGGGTATAAAGGGTATATCCCTGAGAGAGACGGTTCTCTTTCTTTTCTTCTTATTTTAGAGATGCTTGCTTACGAAGGAAGAAGTTTTGGCCGCCTATTGTCTGATTTGTATAAGAAGTACGGTAAATGGTATTATAGCCGCACGGCTATCGGTCTAAAAAACGTAAAGAAAGGGTTAGAAGATTTGCAGTTGCCAAGGCAGTTATACGGCAAAAAGATAGAGAGAGTAAACACGCTGGACGGAATAAAGTTAATTACTAAAGATAACTGGCTTATGTTTCGCAAATCAGGAACAGAGCCGATTGTGCGGGTGTATGCGGAAAGTAAATCTGCGAAAGAAGCCCGGAGGTTGGTTTCTCTTGGTGAGTCAATGATTTATGCTTTATAGAATAGGGAAAATTTTATGCACTGTTATTTTAAACTGTTTCTTTGAGTTAGAAATACGAGGCTCAGATCTCCTCCCGAAAAATGACCCTTTTATTTTAGCTTCCAATCATTTAAGCTATTTAGACCCTATAGTTTTAGGAGTAGTAGCTCCTCCCGCTTTAAACTATCTTGCCAAAGAGGAATTGTTCCGCAATAAGTTTTTTGGGGGGTTAATAAAAAACGTAGGGGCAATTCCTTTAGAAAGAGGCAAGGCTGATATAAAGGCAATGCGGGCGGTGTTAAATGTTTTGAAGAAGAAGCCGGTGGTTATTTTCCCGCAAGGAGCAAGAAGCGCTGATTTTGATAAGTTTAAGGTAGGAGTAGGTTTTCTTTATAGGAGGTCAGGGGCACCTATCATTGTTGCTAAGATTAGAGGCACGGATAAATTTCTTCTTAAGGGAAGCAGGTTTGCGCGCCGCGGTAAGATAAGAGTTGTTTTTGATAGAGTGGAAGGCATAAGCCGCAAAGATGCCTACGAAGACATTGCCCGCAAAGTTATAGGGAGAATAAGAAGTCTTTAGATGCTGTCAGCAGATAGCTTTTTTTGT
>CP070797.1:920390-930933 GCA_020343495.1 Candidatus Omnitrophota bacterium
GTTTTCCCGGTGGATGAGGCACTTAGGCGGGTTTAAGAAATTCCGGGCGCAAGTATTGTTCAAATGGTTGAGGAAAAAAGCGATGGAAAGAGGAGATTTGATGATAGGTGGACAGTGTAAAAAAGCGCTTAAGTGGCAGGGCCGGCCGTCTCAGTTAATAATCCGCATAGATAGAAGTTTAGAATTAATTAATGAAACTTTGAATAGTGTGTTAGATGTGAGCGCTTCCCCAGCGCAAAGCGAGGAATTTGGAGAATATCTAGAATTATTGCAGTTGCCAAATATTGTAAATAAGTTACTTGAGGAAAAAGATGCTATTGTGGGCATAATAATCGGGTTGCCGGGTAGCGGTAAATCTCTGATCGCAAAGGTAATTTCAAATGTGTTTAGAGTTCATTTGATAGACATTGAATGTTTTCTGTATCAAGAAGGAGAGTCAGTAATATTTGATAGAGAGAAATTTCAGGAGACGGTAGGTGTTTCGATGAGAAAATATCAGGTTACCCTTATAGAGGCAGTAACTTGTCCGAAAGAAATATGTCCAGATTTTGTAATAAAAGTGGATACTCCTGAAAATGTATGTACGAGAAGAATTGCTGTGCGTGACCTGGAGCCTACTAAAGTAGTAAACTTTGGGGAGATTAACCAGGCGCATCTTCGGTTTTTTAACTTTAACGGTAGCCAGCCAGATATTGTTATTAAAAATAACGACAAATCTTTGCAGGGACAGGTGAAAGGTGAAGAAGTTGACCCGGATAACTTTGTTTTAGCGCGGCGTAGAATATGCGGGGACATTTCTACCCAAAAAGCATACAAACTTAACCTATGTGATTTTCAATGGCTAGGCTTACAAATAGCAGAAATGGCCCAATCAGCAGGGTTGCCTGCTATACAGCGTGATTATAGAATATTTTCTCCTGTAGATAGCGTTGTTGCGGGAGCTTTTATCGTTATAAAACAAGTTGCATTGAATAATAAATTGTCTTCAGCATTTATTACAATAAGGCAGTATAGAAAAGGAATAGAAATCATTATCAATGCACCTTTTATTCCAAAAGCTTTTGATGCTAATGATTTTAAAACCCTTCTAAATTATTTTCCCGAGGTTCTGATAACTATAGGAGAAAAGATTCAATATCTTAGAATGGTTTATCTGGATAGAGAAAAAGATAATATAGAAGATATTATTAATAGTAGATGTTCAGGAGTAAGATATGCTTTAGTATTTCCTTCTTACGTGGCGAATAATAATATGAGTGGTTTCCTATCACCTACGGTTACAGTTATTTCTTCCCCAGTGCGCAAGAGCGTGATAGACCAGCAAATAGATGATTTGTTGTATTGCGCTGGACGTTTTTATAAAAAGGCGTTAAACCAGACGGACGTAGTTAGTTATAAGAAAGCTATTGTATTGTATTCTAAAGCTATAGAGTTAAGTGGTCAGTCACACAGGGATGATATTTGGAAGTTGTATTATTACCGGGGCACTTGTTATTTTCGGTTAAATATGTTGGCGGAGGCTGTTTTAGATTATGAGAAAGCCGTAGAATCTAAACCGCGGTATTTTCAGGCATATTATAAGTTAGGTAAAGTTTATTATCAACAGGAAAGATATGAAAATGCTGCCTATGCCTTTGAGGATGCGCTTAAATGCGGGTCGCTATACCCTATAGACCCATGGGTGTATCATTATTTGGGAGATACCTATTTAAGATTAGAAAGCTGGGATAAAGTTATTATGAATTACAATAAAGCTATTGATAGTAATATCTGCGATGCCAGCGTATATTACGGCTTAGGCCTAGCCTATTATAAGAAGCAAGACTATGAATTTGCTGAGAGTAATTTTACCGCGGCTTTAAAGCATGATGCCCGCCATATTTTGGCCCGTGCTAATAGAGGCAATGCCCGTTTTAAGTTAACTATCTATGGAGAAGCGATTTCAGATTATGAAGATGCTATTAAGTTAAGCTTTAAACAAGGCCTTTTTTGTAGCTGGTTCTATAATAATTTAGCTACTACCTATTATCAACAAGGGAAACTATATTATGGCAAGCGTCAGTTTTTTCTGGCGGCGGTATGTTTTAGAAAAGCAATGTTGTTGCTGCCTGCCCGGTTTAAAGATTATTATGAAAGTCATAATTTCTTGCAGTTTCCTTCGCAGGCATATTTAGAGATGGAATTACGGTGGCGGCAGAATTTAGGTATTTTGGATACAGGAATTCTTACTTCTTTGTCGGCGGATTTAGCAGGAGCTAACTTTAACCAGTTTGCCCTATGTTCGCCGGTTACTAAGGCAGTGATAGATAATGCTATAGATTGTTTAAATCGTATTGTAGAGATTGTTAAAAAAATCCCCAACAATGCAGAGGAAGAATTTTCGGAAAAAATATTCATGTTGAAGGGATACATCGTTTCGTTAAAGAGAAATTTAACGGAAGAAGTTATGAAAGATTTAGAAAAGAAATTTAAAGAACTATGGAAGGATTTATTGTTTATAGCAATCAGTGAGATAGCTGCTTCTTGTCAAGCAGAAGAGCAAGAAAAGATATTGAAAAAATGGGGAATTCCCTCTTTGTTTTTCTGCCTCTTTTTTGAACCACAAATAGCAATATTTTTGTTTGAAAAAGCTATTTTAATAGAGATGCGGGGGATAATTGATGAGATTCTCGATTGTTTAAATAGATATCTAATTATCAAAGAGTCATTGGAAGAAAACCATAATCTTGTATGTTTCATAGAGGGTATGGTAGAGGATTGGCAGAGAGTAATTACTAACAGGGAGAATTATCTTAAGGCAATTAATAGAGATACTCTTGCTTCACCTATTGGAAAGAATAGGAAAGAGCCTTCGGAAGATGAGCTTAGACTATGGATAAGTCGTTTATTATTGGATGGTTGGTGGGTTGATTTGACAAATTCAGAAGTTAGACGAAATATCAACGATAGAGAGAAGTTAACGCAGATTTGGGAAAGCAAAATTCGTTTATTTTCGTCTTTTTATGGTAGAGATAATATACAAAATGTTAAAGTTGTCACTAAGGCAATACAAATTGCTAAAGAATTAGATCGTAACGAAGGTATAGAAGAATTTGGATATTTTTCTGCAATTAAGGAGATTAGAGATAGCTATTGGGTTGAATGGCATCGTCAGATGAGCTTGGATGAGTTGAGGTTAATTGGTAAGTATGGCAAAGTTTATAATTTAGCAGGTTATTATACATTTGAGTCAGCTGGCAAATACCCTGCGCCGCAATGGAAACGTAAATCCGCCGCATTTCATAATAGAGGAGCGACGGATTGTGAGGCTTGTTTGGCTTTTCGAGTCCCCTCATTCTTTCATGAGAAGGGTAATTATAACGTGGGTGTTGGTTTACCGCATCGGGGTTTTGAAAGGTTGCCGCAGGGTTACATAAAAGATTTAATAAATATGCAGTCTTATTCTAAGGCGGAATTATTAGAAACCTTAGAACCCATGGGAGAGTTGGCCCAATTAGATGGAGCATCTATTGATATTCCAGCCAGCTTGTTTATGAATCGTAGGCTTTACCGACTTGAAGAGTCGGACTATCTTGAAGGCAACATTGTCGAGATTGAGCAGATTTTAAGAAGGATAAACCAGGGCATATTTATTTGCTCCCCCTTGTGCAAAAATAACCAGTTAACACCTCCATTATTCCTCAAGAAAATATCCCAGCTTGTTCGTAAAAACATTCTTAATATGACCGCAACAGCCGGTTCAGGACATCCCGGAGGTTCGGTCTCTGCGGCTGAAATTTATGTCACCTTATCGTTAGGCCGCTATGCTGACGGGACAAAAATAGCGAATCGCACGCCGCAGGATCATCGCTGGCATGATAGAGACAGGATAGTGGTTTCTGAAGGGCATATTGCTCCTTTAGTTTATGCTGTGCTGGCTAAAGAAGGGTTTATCCCGGAGAAGGAATTATCTACTTTAAGAAAATTAAACAGCAGGTTATCCGGCCACACGGATTGGAATTGCACCCCGGGAGTGGATGCTTTGACCGGTTCTTTGGGTATGGGGCTTTCTAATGCGGCAGGCATGGCAGTTACAGCTAAGATAGAAGGCCGCAGTTATAAAGTTTTTGTCATTGCCGGCGACGGCGAAGAACAGGAAGGCCAGTATGGCGAGGCAGCCAGGCATATTGCCAGATTAGGATTGGATAACCTTGTTTTAATTATTAACAATAACAAAGCACAAATTGACGGATTTACCTCGGAAGTTGACAGCGCTGATTTAGTAAAGTTGTGGAAAGGGTATGGTTGGAATGTGTTTGAGGTTGATGGCCATGAGCCGGCAGAGATTAGAGATACTTTAGATGCAGCAAGAAAAGTTATAGGTAAACCCACAGTAATTATCGCTGATACTCTTAAAGGTAAAGGAGTAGATTTTATGGAGGCTAAACCTACAGAGTATCACGGCAGAGCTTTAACCCAGGCAGAACTTGAGCCAGCTATTAACCAAATAGATAAAAGGATTGAAGATATTGATAAAGAAATAAAATCTTGCGGCTTTGATCCTGATATATATAAGTTTATAAAGAAGGTTAAGTTAACTAAAGCAGAGAAGAAACAGTTGTCTAGTAACCGGCGTAAACGCAAGAAGTGTGTGGTGCCGAGGAGAAAAAAATATTCTTCTGGTCATAAAATCTCTACCTATACGGCATTTGAAAAAAGAATTTTTCAATGGGCTAAGAAAGACAGGCGAATAGTATTTATCTTTACTGATAACTCACCGCCTAAGGAAGAGTTTGTAAATAAGTTTGGCTATTTCAGCCGAGAGAATCCCCGCGGCCGTTGTTTCTTGCTGGAGAATGTTGGACAACACTTAGCCAGTTTTGCTGCCGGGTTTGGATACTGCCAGTTAGTGCCGGTTATTTTCTTATCGGATGAAGATATAGATGCGGTAAATATTCTTAAGATGGAAGACCAGTTAAGGATGAATAGCCAGGCAAAAGTCCCCTTTATTTTAGCATCTAAGGCTCGCCGTTTAAGCATTGCCCCGTCAGTTATGGATGTTATGCCGGATATTTCAACTCTTGAGCCCTGCGATGGCCAGGAGACTAATAAATTAACAGATACAGCCGTAAAGAAAGCAATCAATAAAAATATGCCTTCGTATATACGGCTGAACGAATCAGTTATCCCTGTTTTTGGGAAAGATAGTTCAGGAAAAAGTGCGTATGTAATTAGGGTATCTAGGGGATGGGATAGACTACCAGATAATAAACTGGTTATTGTTTCTTCAGGCAGGAAAGTTTATGAAGCTGTGCAGGCAAGTAAGCAATTAGATAAGCAAGGCATCAAGACAAAAGTAATTAATGTTACCCGTTTAGGTGCCTTAGGCATTAATTTTATTGATTATCTTAGACCAAAAAGTCAGATTTTTGTCGTTTATGACGGTTACGAAAAGTGTTTATGGAACACAGTGAGCAGAAGAGTGGTTTCCTATAAAAAGACTAAAGGGTCAATAGTTTTATCGTTGGCAGATGCTGGCATAAAGCAGATAGTAGATGGCGTAAGAGGATGGGTTGAGGAATCTAAACTGCCGGCAAGGCCTAAAGAAGAAGATTTAGCCGCTAAGAAAGAATTCCCTGCTGGCATGCGTCTTTCGCGGGGCGTGGGGTTGGCAGTTGCTGCCAAGATGGACAATGTTAGAGGAAAGGTTATTGTTCTGGCCGGCGAGAAAGAGGAACAGGAGGGCCAGTTTGCCGAAGCAGCAAGAATTGCTGCTCATCATAAGCTGGATAATCTCTGGCTGGTTTTACAACATTCTAACCCTTCCCAGATAAAAGATATATGGCAAGCTTACGGTTGGGAAGTGTACGAAGATAAGTCTGCTTTGGAAGAAGCGAAGAGAAGTAAAACCGCCAAACCCGTTTTAATTATCACTCCTTCTATACAAGAGTTAGATGAGAGGTGCCTTAAGCAGGTTGATGAAGAAATAACTGTTTTTGAAAATAGAGCAATTTATATCAGCAAAGAGATTAAAAGTCAAATAGAACATCTGCAAAGTAAAGCAAAACCAGGTTCTTTAGCTCCTTATACCGAGTATGAGGTTGGCAAGAAAGTATCCATACGTAACGGCTTTGGCAAAAGGCTGGTTGCCTGGGGCCGTGCTGATGACCGGATAGTTGCCATGTGTGCTGACCTTACTGAGTCAACGCGGATACAGGAGTTTGCTAATAAGTTTGGAATCTTTTCTTCTCAGAACCGCAAAGGCAGATTTATACCTGTTGGGATAAGAGAGCAGGCTATGGCTGGGATGGCTGCTGGGTTAGCTGAGTTTGGCAAGATTCCTATTGTTGCTACATTTGATTGTTTTGCTAACCGTATGATGTATCAGTTAAAAGTGATTGCTGATAATAGGTTATCGGTTATAGCGCACTTCAGCCATACAGGGTTAGGTGTTGGCGCGGATGGGTTAACTCATCACTCGGTAGTTGTTGCGGCGGTGTTTGAGTTGTTCCGCAACACAGCTGTTTTTTGGCCGGTAGATGCTCAAGAAGCAGAGAAGTCAGTAGATGTAGCTATGGCCAGAGCATTTGAGAGAAAGGGTTTTTCAGTTGTTCAGACTACCCGCAATAATGTGCCTATACTCACGCAAACAGAAATTTCTGATACGGAGAAAGGCGTTTATGTGGTTAGAGATTCGCGAGAACAAGGCCGCAAGAGCGATGTTATTATCATCGCTGCAGGAGCAATGGTAGATTTTGCCCTGGGAGCCCTAGATAAATTAAAAGGAAAAAAAATTGTTGGTAAGGTTATTAGCTTAAGTCGGTTAGATTTAACAGATGGAGGAAGAGCTTTTGCTAACTTGCTTGAGGAAGGAGCTTTAATAATTACTGATCACGATGCTACATACAAATGTTTAGGCGCAATATTAGGCAGGGTATTAACTCATCCCGGCGCAGCTATAAATTCTAAAGCCATATTCTTAGGGATTAGGGGCTGGGGTAAGTCAGCCCGGGATGTGAGTAGCTTATACCGTGAATATACAATGGATACAGAGGCAATTGTGACAGAAATATATAAAGAATTAGGCAAGAGTTCTTCCTCATCACTTAACTATTATAAAGAGATAGTGGTAAAAACAAGCCGTTCTTTAGGTTACGCAAATGAAGAGATTCCATATCTTGTCAATATGTTTGGGGATGCGAAGTTAATTAATCTTTTTAAAGACTTGAAGAGAAAGTTATCTACAACATCTTTCTCAGATACATCCAGAATACCAGAGCCAGTAGAAACTCTTTTTTCTAAAATAAGTGAGGAAATTGATGGTAAGTTCAAACGGTTTCGTGTTTGTGTTTGTAAAACTTGTGATGAAGAGTTATGTATACCGAAAAATCTCCTTCATATAAATGCAGTTTATGTTTTAAGTCATGTGGTTGGTATTAGAGCGCAAGTATGCTTATCTTTTCCTTTCTTTGATATGTTTCCAAATAATGTTAATGCTTTCTGTATTTTAGGCATTAGAGAGAAAGGATTCATTTTTGATACGAAAGGAAGGCAGCTGTATTTTATTTCAAACCCTTGCCATGAAAATGGCATATATCATTTATCAGACGAGGATGATATTCCCAGTTGCTATCGTCGCATTTATATTCTGGACAGTTCTCAGTTTAAGGTGAACAGAACATCGACCCCAGGAGATTTGCTCATTCTTTCGGGGAATTATGGTGAAGCTGTTAAGCATTATATGAGAGTATTGAGGGTCTATGGAAGGGCAGTGCCGTTTTTACATAGCAATATTGGCGTAGCTTTTTATTCTGAACAAAAATTTGAGGAAGCGGAAAAATATTTCTTAAAAGAGATAGAAGTAGGATTTGAGAGAGTTAATGTTCTTTTCTTTTTAGGGTTAATTTATATAGAACAAAACCGTTTAGCCCAAGCTTTAGACTGCTTTGTAAAGATTCTTTCCTATAATCCCACAGAGCCTTACTCTCATTATTATATAGGTAAAATTAGGCTTAAGCTTAAACAAAAAACAAGTGCCCGGAGATCTCTTAAGGCTTGTATCCTTTACGCAGGAAATGATTCGCAATATAAAGAGTTAGTTAAGAAGGCAAAGGAATTAATAAGTGAAATAAAAAGAGAAAATCATCGAGATATAGAACAAAAGAGGTTGCGGCAGAATAACAGCCGGCTTATTTCTTCTCCCGTGGCTGGGGATAGGCTGGCTGCTGCCGCAGCCCCTTCAATAGAAGGCGTATTTTATGGGAGTTTGGGAAGTTTGGCAAGGGAATTTTTTATAAACCTTACAGGTGGACAGTTGGTAAGAAGTCCGCCTTTTTTAAGGTTGCTTTTATCAAATTCTTCGCCCCTAACTGCGCCGTTTAAACATAGCCAGATTTTATTGGTCTCTTCTCTAGTTAAAATAGGCAAGCCAGATAATTATGGATTCAGCTCACCTGTTGCTAGACAAACGCCTAAAGAGAGAAGGAAGAGAAAATACGTAGATTTTAGTGAAAATGTTGATAGAGAAGCAACGGCTAAAACAATGAAAGAGATAGATTCCAAAATAGTTAAAGTTCTGCTGTTTTCTGATGTAGGAATGATACTATGTTTAGTATTGGATTTCATGTTTAACGGAAGCAAGGTCATCAAACATTTTTTGGTTTCTGTCCGTTTTATTTTAAATACGCCCGCATTTTTTATTATCATTTTCGCCGCAGCTTTTATAGAACAAGGCATAAAACATATAATAAGAAAGAACATCCCCGAATATAAAGGGCTTTGGATTTTAGGTGAAAAAATAGGTATTTGTAATATACCTCATCCCCTGCCATTTATAAGGAAGCCAGTTAGTGTAATTACCGTTTTTTTAGCCTATTTCTTTTTTATTAGGATGGTTTTACTGGCGAGATATATAACTTATGCTTTGGTAAGTTTTGCAGTCTTGGCAGGTATAATTTCAGGAATTTTTTATGAGCAAGTTTTTTTTAAAAGAGGAGTGTTAGATTACATAGTAATCCTCCCTAAGATTAACTACTATTTTTTAAATTTAGGTGAGATTGTAGC
This sequence comes from Candidatus Omnitrophota bacterium, assembly GCA_020343495.1. Classification (GTDB taxonomy): domain Bacteria; phylum Omnitrophota; class Gorgyraeia; order Duberdicusellales; family 4484-171; genus JAHISK01. The sequence goes on from CP070797.1 coordinate 929,433, forward strand.
AGTAGGATTGGCGATTGGGTATTGGATTTTAGCGATTTTTTCTTTCTGCGGAGGAGGTAGTTCTCCGATATTAAGAAGAAGGAGGAAAAACTCGTTGGCTTGCAGCAGCCCCCTTGATCAAAGAGTGCTTATTGAAGAGCTGCAAAAGACATTGGTAAGAGATGGTAAAGTTGATTTAGCCTCTCTCAGTGAAACTCTTAGCACAAAAGAAATCGTTATTCTTAGCTTCCTGCATGCAGATGCCGTGCGAAACCAAATTGGCGATATATATCCTATCGTAGATGAAGGAAACTTTGATGGTTCCCGTTTTCTTGATACAGGGGTTGTGGGAAGCAGAGAGTTTATCCATAGAACCGGCCAGTGGCATGGGGCATTTTCTATGATAGGGGTTTGTGAAGATAATTGTTCCAATGTTGCCATGCAGGTTCGCAATGACGGCAGAAAGGGGTTGTTTCTTTACGGGCACCGTTTAGCTGGTGAAAGATGGGACGATGCTTTTGAAAGGGAAGGCAAGGAAGAATTAAAAGAGTTTATATTTAGTAGGCAGAGATATTATAGAATAGGTATTCCTTTTAAGAAAGTAGGGAAAAGATCTTTTAATAAAAAGCCTTCTTATAATAACGGCGTATTTTTCTATCAGTCTATAAATGAGTTTAACAGAGAGATTTGTTGGGTGCTCCTTTACATTGTGCCTGATAGGTATAGGCAAAATCGCTTCAATCATATCAATACAAAAGAAAATAAAAAACTTATCTTTATGCCCTGGGAAAAATTAATTACAGATGTACACAAAAATCCTTATAACTATCATTCCTCGGTAACGCAATGTTTATTTTATCCTGACTTTTTTAAGTTGCTTATGGAGATGGAATTGCAGGGGAATCATCAGGAGCTAAAGAAGATACTTAAGATGAGCTCACCGCTAAATAAATACCATATGTTTGAGTTAGATTTGGTTGGTTTTTTAATTTGCTTGGCATTAGTGATTCCGGCAGTCAGAGAGCAAATCCTGGCGATTATCCAGGATGAGGTTAAGTTATATATAACTTTGATTTTTAGCGCGTTCGTGTTTTTATCGGGCATACGTTATCGCCCATTAAAAGAAGAAATAGGCTTATATATTTGGGAAGGCGATGCCCGGCTTAAGAATTTTAAGTATTTTTTTCGTTCTGCGATTTTCCTGCTTATAGCTATGGATTTTTTTATACTCAAAAAAGGATTTGATTATAGTTTGGTTTCAGACCTTATAGACGTATGGCTGGTTTTATTGCCGATAATGTTTTTTGCCGGCAAATTTTTGGGTGATTGTTTTGGGGGAAAAGATAATAAAACAACGTCTAGCCCTATTTCTAATAATATAGGCAACAGGTTCGTAGCTGAGTATTCCTCGCAAGAAGATTTTTGGCATAGTTCGTCAGTTGTTTTAATTGGGTTGTGGCAGAATAACAGCCGGCTTATTTCTTCTCCCGTGGCTGGGGATAGGCTGGCTGCTGCCGCAGCC
>CP070797.1:931033-941463 GCA_020343495.1 Candidatus Omnitrophota bacterium
TCTCAACCATAGTTCTGCCATATTCTTTAACTTTGAACAGCAGATAATCTAAATCGTTTCCTTCATATGCTTGCTCTGCCTTATTTTCACTAAACATCTGTGCTAAATATGCCATCTGAGACTTAGGGCAATTTATTTTTAAAGCATCCTCTCTCTGCTTTAAGGTTATTATTCCTAATATCAATAGAACAGTCGCTAAATCATTTACATCTGGTTTATTCAACATGAGATTCTCTTTTAACCCCTGCCAATCAATATCTGCGTTGTATAACTGCCGGTATTTTCGGGCAGCAATAATATTTACAACTAAAGCTGCAATCTTTCTTCCCTTAAACCCGGATTCTATCAAATTTTTTCTCTCTAATTCAAAAATGTCTTTACCTATCTTTATGCCTCGTAATCCTACGTCTAGCCAAAGATGAAAAGGCTGGACCCTTTCTTTTTTCATGTCGAATGTTATCAGGTAACTAAAAATAAACTGCTGATAATTCACATCACTTCCCAGGCAAACAGAACTTCTTTTAATACAGGAAAACGGATCAGCCACAACATGGACAATGTCTAATATTGACCTATTAGAAACAGAAATCTGTTTAACTAATTTAACCATAATTATATTACCTCCGGGGATGTCTTTTCCTTGGAAAAACTCATCTGCTGACCCTTTCACTTCATAACATTTAATATCTTGCCTAGTATGATTCTTTAGCGCCCCACAAAGTTTTGAACCAATAAGCCCAGGTATAGGTATAGAACTAAACTTTCTTACAGCTTCTTGAAAACTTTCTGCCGGCGAATACCCTTCAGAAGTAAAAGTTTTTATTGCTCCAGCCGCCTTCCGGGTTTGTTCCAAAGAAGGAAAATGACCGCAATTAAGAGAAACTACTTGCGCGCCTTTGATATACCTCGCATGTTCTTGAACAAAATTAAGGGGGAATATTACATCTTGGATGCCGGTGATAATTAATACAGGAATTTTTATTCCTGATAACTTATCTCTAATATCATACCCCATAAGGTTTGTAGCTAAGAAACGAGAAATTGCTAAACTATCTTCTGCTTTCTTTAAATCATTGAATTTAATAACAAGCTTTTTACTATGTTCTAGATTATAAAAATAATACTTAAAATGTATCCTCCAATACCCCTCTATTGAGGAGATAGTTTTTATATCTTTTCTCTCGTTTAAAATATTTTTATCTTGCCTGCCCCATCGTTTTCTTACTCTTTGAGAACATTGAGCCCAAAACCCATATTTTATCCAGGCAGGTGGCGGGCTGATAAGGATAAGAGAATTTACCCTCTGAGGATATTTAAAAGTATAATGCTCGCTTATAAATCCCCCGAAAGAATGACCCGCAAGGGTAACCTTCTCTGAATTAAAAAGCCGACAAAAATGTTCAATAATAGCTCTTAAATGCTCTACATAATTATCTATAGTTACTGAATCTTGCGTAACTTCTCCCGTTGAATTTCCGCAGCCGTGTTGATCATAAAAACCCAAGGGATAATCCCCTAATAAAGCCCTCATTTGATATAGATAGCGAAATCCTAAATGAGGCACATTGAGAAATACAATGGGTATCCTGTTTTTGCCTATGTTTAAAGCCTTATAATATAACTTAGCTTTTTTATCTATAGTCTCCACAAACCCTTCTTTTGTAGAAGTGGGGTTAGAACGGGAAACAGCAGAGGCAGACATCCCCTTAAAAAGCTCCTCAGCTGCACGACAAATGTTGGTGCGGCTATTATTTATTGGCTGCTGCCGGGATAGCGAGTCTATACACTCTTCCAAAGCATGCTTAAACGTAGCCTTATCCATATGTGCGGGGTCAATTTCTATTATTAACCAGCCCTGCTTATCCAAGAATACAAACCCAAATTTTCTATCCAAACCTAACAAAGAGTCTTTCTTTATATATCTCTTCACATATATAAGTTTTATATCTACTGGTAGAGAAAATAAGTTGGCGATTAGCTCCCCAGTATAAAAGTCAACTTCTATAGATGCATCGTGCACAAAATCATCCATTTCCAAAAGTCCAGAAACATTTAAATATAGATCAGAGCCGGAAAGGTCAGCTACTTGCTGCAGGGTTAATTTCTCACCGGTAAGTTCCTTTCTGCTAATCCCTTCTAATGCCGCAAGACGATTTTCTCTATTTACCGGTATAAACCCGCATTTAATCCAAAATATAGCCTTTCCTGTTAACACTTCTAACAAATCATCCGGCGCAGGAACAATTATATCTTCTATTTTTATACCACTATAAACCTTTGCTAACATTTTTACTCTTTCCTGACAAACTCTTTCGCTAATTCCTAACTCCTGACTCGCCCACTCAGAAACAAAAAACGTCAAAGAAAGCAAATCATCCTTTTTACCGATAATATTACTGTCACCGTAACCAATGGGAATAAACGGCTCTCCTTTTATACTTACCATCCATTCTTCCATAATGCCCGTAATATAATATTGCGGCAAAGGCTCATAGATTATATACCTGAGAATACAACTGACCCCTTGCTCCAATTTAATATTAATATCTTTTAAATACACGCCCCCCTCATCCAGATCCCATAGAGATATAAAGTTTCTTCTCAACTCATAGAAAAAGGCTCGTAATTCCTTAATAGCCTGACGGGCTGACGCAGGTGGCAGATTTTCCATTAGCTTCCTCAGATTTTCTCTTCTTTTGTTAGGCCAGCTCAGAGCTGTTAAATTATGAGGACGGTTTGCTTTATCTTTTTCTTCAATTTCCTTAACTTCCTTTACGGCTGCATTCCTCCATCTTCCAGGAGTCTGAAACTCCAAATCAAGCGTCCGCATCATACCCTCTCCTTGAATCTGCGGATTAATTCGCAAGCCAAATACACCCTCAAACAATACCTTTGTATAAACACCTAACGACTGTAGCTCCCAAAATACTCCCAGCGCCTCTATCATCGGGCCATAAATAAAACAAATCCTCTGCTTGTTTATGTCCAACATATCTTTATGGTTAATTTTAATTAACTTTTCTATATCCTCTGAATGATATCCGGCAAACCTTCCTGATAATAACTGCCTAAACTGATTATCCGCTTTCCTAACAGAAAGCGTATGCTTATAGCTAGTATATACACCACCATCTCCTACGAAGAAAACGCTATATTTTGAATCTGGCGCTTTAGTAAAAAGGTCTGTCAGAAGTTCCCAACCTTTATCATGCAGAGGGACTAAACTGCCGTTAGGTAATATCTTTGTTAACACAATAAGCATGGGAGTATTAGATTCCAGCTCAAAAAGTTTATCAACAATTGACCTTAAAGAGTCATTTTGATGCAGCAGGATTACTTTAAGCACATGCGCATCCGATTGGAGCGTTTTATAAATAGTGTCTAAAAAAACCATATAATTACCAAAGGAGTAATGCTTTCTTGCTAAAGATTCATTCTCCGGACAGTCAGGATTAAACACAACTACTGCTTTATCAACTCTTTCAACAAAGGCATCTAATACAGCTCTACTAGAACCCTCCGGGCAAATCCATATAAACTTATTTCTCATCAATGACTGAACCGCACCAAAGGCATTAAACAATATATTGGAGTCATCTGACAAGAATTTTCTCTCGGCTTTTTTTATCAACACATTAATCAGTGTTCGGAAATTCTCATTTACCTGCCTGAACTGCTGCTCTTCCCCATCAAAAATTAAAGCCTCTATAATTTCATCAACTTCTTTGCGCGTCTTCTCGTCAAAATCAAGGGCTAACTCTTTCAAAATAAAATACAATTTCTTTCTCTCCTGCACCCCCTTCCATAAAGATACTAGCCAGTTATCTTCACACCAGATTGTTTCGCCCCATACATCTACAATCATTAACACCAGAGCTGCCGTTAAAATAATAAATTCTCTAGGTCCTTGCTCTCTCCATAGATAAATCTGCCCAACTATTTCGTTCATATCAGCCTCTAGCCAGACAGAACTGTGGCGCTGCATCTTCTCTTGTACTTGGTTTATTTTAGCTTTTGATATTTCGGAAGGAATAATGACTTCTTTTTTAGAATGTTCTACTGTAGGGCCTATGTTATGCTTAGTAAGATATTCTTTCATTCCCTTAATAAACTGACGCCAGCCTACTATTCTATTTATTATGGATACAAAGTGAGGATACCTTGCTCGCCAATATATACGTGCGCACATTTTTTTTGCCATTTTTTCCTCGGGTATTTCCCCTAAAAGCACAGTGATATCCTGTCTAATCCTTTCTAAATGCGCCAGGAAAAACTGTTCTCCTTCTTTACGAGAGCTAATATTCTCTGACGGTTCACACTGCTGAAGTTCTCCTGCCTCTAAGGGTTTTTGTCCTATAACTTCTTCTATGAAAGCATACCAGTTTGGACGTCCTGCCTTTCTGATTATGTCTAAAAATCCCGGCAACACCCACCAACATCTTTGAATAGTAACTTCTCTTTCAGATAAATCATATAATTGCATCAATATTCTTTGATTTTTGCGATAAAACGCCTCCAGATGCCTCATCGCATCAGGAGGTATTTTCCTCTTTGCTATAGGGCTGGCATTAAACTTTCTTTTTCTATGTGAAGATTTTGATTTTCCATGCTTGTCTAAATCTCTGCAAGAAATAGCTATTTTATGATTGGCTACCTTATCAGCGGTAATTATCCGAGCAATAAAATTAACCCTGTATGATTCCTTTAAAGCTACCATTATCATTCTTGCAAACCCCAATTTACCTAGTTTTTCAATGTACACTTTCTTCAGCGATTTTACTTCAAAACCTTCTAAATACTCTCTAGGCAAGCTGGTTATTGAAGAAATTCTCTGGACCAAATCTTCCTTAGAGAAGGCCGTATTCTTTTCTTTTATGTCAACTCCATATTCAGTAAATAATCTGTTCCTATAAATATAATTCAAGGAGGGGTAAAATGTTGATTCAAACTTTACAATTATGCGCCGTATCTGAAATTGCGGCTTAACTAAAAACGCAATCTTTGCTTTAATAATCTCTCTTAATTCATCAGGGATAACATCTTCCCATTTATAGGGAGATTTGGAATTACTGTCTCTGGTATCTATTTCCTGCCATTGCTTTGCTATAAACATAGCTGCATCTCCCGCACTTTCCCTTTTTAATTTATTTATCTTATCAATTATACCTTTTCTAGCACTACCGCGATAACGAAAAAGCACGGCGCTTCCTAGAGGAAATACCACTCTCATATTAGAAGGGATTACTTCATTTCCTATATTACAATCACCTTCCAGAAGCAGTAAAACATCCCCTGCTCCCACCACATCTCTTAAGTAATTCAAACAATCACTAAGAGGCACCTTTCCTAAACAAAGTCTGCCGTCAATTAATTTTGCCGGGCCTCTTAACATAGGCCCTTCAAAAAAATCAAAATGTTTTAAATCTTCTATTTTCTCTCCTGTTACCAGCTGAATTAACGTACTAGAAAGAAAAGCCCCCCCATAATGCTTAATTAAATCCGGCAAAGGAAGCCGGTTTATCTTAAGTAGAAGATGAATCCTTAATTGTTGAAAAGTTGAAGTAATCCTTAATTTAAAAGCTTTTACAAGAACATAAAAAAAGATTAAAAATACAATAGCTAGCACCAGTCTCACGCCCGGTCCCAAAACCGCCGAGGCGGCTGCGGGAGGGTTCTGTACTAAAATCAACCTATCTTCCGTCAAGAAGAATAACGGAATTCTCTTATCCCGAGCAGCTTTCTGAGTAAGTATCCTAAACATATCATTTGTCTTATCCCTACAGATTAAACCTAACTTTTCTACCCCTTCCATATTTACTATTATTTCGCTACACCACTGCTGTTTTTTGTTTTTCAGCACCTCTCCTAAATTTATATAATTCGTAAATTCAAGTTTTATCCGCCAAAGGCCAAGAGGTAGTTCCTCAGACTTTTTATCATAACCACTATCAACATCTCTTATAAACCTGGCGATAAAATTTTCATCAGGAACACCAAAAATGTATCCCACTGCATCCCTGTTATCATTTGGTAGATCTACTACTTTTAGATGAGACTCTGTTATACAGGAAAGCGATGCTACTTTTAGTGTTCGTTGTTGCACCCCTATAAATTTTACTAAAAAGCAAAACTTCTCAGGATTAAATTCTTTAGGGTCTGTCCGGAACAGTTCCGGTGAGAATACATTATCAACACTCTTTCGGGCAATTATCCCTTCAAACACTTCAGTTAAATGATACAAATATTGCCTAAAAAGATTTTGAGCTTCCTTATCATAAGCAGCCCATTCTTTTAATAATTCACAGCTTAATTGCAACGGTTTTATATCAATTCTGTTATTATGGCCTCCCTCTGGTGGTTCACTAATTAATCTAGCAAACCTTAAATCTTTCCTTTGAACTAGACCAGAGCAATTTTCCTCTATATAATTCTGCCAAAACAAACTTACTTCTTCTAATATCTCTGTTAAATTACTATCCATATCATTACAAAACAGCTTACCACCCCACCAGTCTAGCTCATTTAAACTATTCTCTTTTACATCGCTAAATATTCTATCCGGGAATTTATCCTGCAAACTCCGAAAAATTGATACGGTTACTAACGCATATAGCAACTCACCAACATCTGTCCCCCACTGTGTTAACTGTATGCATTCAGGAATAACATCTATCTCAATACGTCTTACACCACAAACTGCCCAGCTTCCAATCATATTAAGCTCATCTTTTATTTCCTCACAAGAAAACATATAAAAAGGCAACGAAAACAATCTCTCTGTTAACTTTAGCTCTATATTCAGCCATTCTGATTCCTGATAGTTATTGTCAATTTTTTCACCAATCGGTGAAGAGATGATAAAAGAATCGACAATCTTCATAAAAGCACTCTTACTACCCAAATCCTCTTTTTTAAGTTTTACCTCATTATCATCAACAACTAATATTTTTATGGGAGAGCTTAAGAAATCCTTTGGCAGAAGGTTCAGTGCTTTGGCATAGTTAACCATATTACCATAGTTCTTCAGGCATTCTTTTATCTTCATTCTTCCCATCAAGATGCCTTTGTCTGCAATATCTATGTCCAGAAGCAAACTTATCTGCCACTGAAAATTCAGAAATGTCTTTTCAAAAGGGGATTTATTATTATTTTTTTCTGAACTATCAGCTAAATATCTTTGGATTAACCTGAAAGAAAAAACAAAGGTACGAAGTGCCATATAACTTAAAATATCAGCTTGCTTATCAATGTCATTTACCCCGTTATCAAAGAATTCTGTGGCGGCTTTGCTTATAGACTCTATTACTGCTGATATTTTCTTATCCTCATCTTTTAATTTAACCGGTGGTGATGAGGTTAACTTTTGAAAGAAATATATCATATGAAGATAAATAAATAGAATTAATACTCTATTGCCCCAAAAATTAATGCCATCCAAAAGCGGCGGCGAAATTCTCTTTAAACTACTCCATTTTATACGGCAGATAAAACTGTCTTTTTTCAGCTTTATAATAAACCTTCTTTTCAATGAAATTTTTAAACTAAAAATCATAGATTTTATTTTCTCATCTAACTTTTGATAAGATCTAAAGAACGCAAGGTCAAATTCCCACCCGCTATCATATCCCTTATAAAAACATTGCATTACCTCATAAAAAGACACGATAAATCGTTGATGACATTTATTGAAATCCGAAAGGTCGTATTTGCGTTTTTTACAAATTCCATTAATCTCTTTCCTCGCATATTCAATTTCTCCTAACATCTGTCTTACTGCTGGCGGAAGAAAAGATAAAATTGGATCTTTATTCTCCATAGGGCTTGAGGTATCCTTCGAAGCGCCTCCGTCGTCTTCATTGTCAACTGCTTCGCCGTCATCTCCGCTTAAAAAGTATCCAGTAGATGCATCAAAGTCTCTTCCCTTTTTAGTCTGAGATGGTTTAGACTGAGGTGCTACCTCGTCAGGACACTGCTGCTGTCCTTCGCTTAAAAAGGCATTACAAGCCTTTTCTGTTTTACTGAAATTAAATATCTTCTCTAAAAAAATGAAAGCTTTATCTTTTCTTTTTACTGGCGAAGCACTCATCGCTTGTTGCGAATCATATTCGCTTGTTTCCAAGGGGATAGAATTAAAATAACCTTGACTGAACGAATCATAAAAAAAGGCCGCAGCAGGAGCAGGCAGCACCCCACCAGCCACGGGAGAGGAACGCCACCCGCTACACTGCTGCAACCGGTAAAATCGCTGTCTATTCTTTATAGACGAACAGGAATGTCCAAGAAACGAACTACTGCCCTCTAAGATAAGCAAACTATTATTATCTCCGTTTGTTTCAATTCTATCCGTGGAAGTAGTTACTAACTTACGATATGTAGATGAATAATATCTGCCGGCCAAAATCTTAATATATTTGTCCATAGCCTCTCTAGTTAACAAAATATACCCTTTATCCACTAAATCTTGCATTTCAGGATTACTATCTCCTAAGCTGTAACCTTGACCATCCCACTCTTCCTTCAAAAATCGGCCGACATTTGCGTCTATGAGATATTCGTCTATAAAATATTTAAAGCACCTCGTTATTACAACGAAAAAACAATGGGGCTTCTCTGCATGGAAAATTTTCGTAGCTCTATGTAAACGTATTGCAACTATTCTGCTGTCTCTTTCATTTAGAATTTTTATTGCCAAATATTCCTGGATAGAAGAACACGGAATATCATCAAACGCTGCCGGCGATAGAGGATGTATGTTTCGTCCATGATTTATTATTTCTACCAATTTCCTAAACCTGCTTATATGCTCATCAAAGAGCTCCTCTACACCAGAGCCTATTGGAGAATTTTGAATAGAGGATTTAAATAAAGACACTTTAAGAGGAATTATTTGCAATTCCGCTAATTCATACCCAAAGTCACTAACCTCAAAATGAACCTTCAAGCTTTTGCCAGCAGTAAATTTACGATAAGCCGCTATCTGCCCTTTAGAAGATAAGTTAAACCCATCTACAGTTACCGGCGAACAGCTTCTTACTTGGACAAAATGCCGATATAATACCCTAAATATAACCTCATCTAAAGGATACATTTTTTTCTCATCAAGCATTTCTGATAGTTGAGCTTCCTGGATTCGCCTTAAAATATTCCTTCTTAAAGGCTGCCACTGCTGCGCAGACACATTAAGCTTGCTTAAAAAGTCATAGATAATAGCCTGCACTTCGCCGGGAAACATATATTCTATTCTGGCAAAAACTTCCCCAACAGGTAAAGCAATTATCCCCAGCAATGCATCAAATACTCCCCAAACATGGCTGGCAAATATTCCGTTAACCTTATCAGTCTGCCTTCCTAAAACATAACCCTTTAACCTGCCATCCTTTACTTTTAGGGCGAAGTTACGAAGCATGCTGGCTTTGCGCATATCTTCCAAAACATCCCATATTTGATTAACTAACTCTAGCCGCAAGCGTTTACGGTTTTTAACTTCAAACCCAACAGGCGTGCCGGGATACTGAGCTAACTCCAATATGTCAACCCCTCTGGCTCTGCCTAACCTAGATTCAACACTCCTCTCTCCTCTCAAACATTTGTTATGCGGGTCTATATAACGAAAGTTTAAATGGTCTATGCTTGCTCCTGCTCCTCTATCATGAAAACTAATCCAGCCCATCCCGATTTTATTTCCTAACTTTATTAAATCGTTTATATGCTGTTTTGTTATCTTACCCTGATGCATATGGTTAGCTGCCATTATTACGTAAGTATCGCCCCACCCCCAAGGAAAAGGGTCAGGATATAATATGAATTTACCTTCTTTAAACCAGCGAATTAACCACCAGGGCTGGTTACATAAAATACACCCTGGGTGTTTCTTCCCTTTAATTTTTTCTAATAAATTAAATATTAAAAATTTTGGAACTAACCAATAGCAAAGAGATGGATACCGCTTAACGATATCTCTAACATTATTAGGCACACCCCCAGGAAACCCTCTATCTTTTATCGCATGGGTTTTTTCCTCGTTAAAAAACAATGTAAAATCTGCGGCATATTTAATTCTATCTTTCTGTATCATTTTCTTAACATCAACTGCGCCTAAATATCTTTGTTGTTCGGAATAAATTCTCATTCTGTAACGATTAGGAAGAATCCCAAAGAAAGAAAGCAAGTTTACCGGTATCCCGCAAAGATAAAGATCAATGTAAACAAATACTTTGATACAAATACCAAAGGCTCCTGCAAGGGCCTGTATCTGCAGTAACTTGGCATGGATAAAATCTAAAATTGTATTATCTATCCTGTCATAAACGTCTTTTATCCTATTAAAAAGCCTGTTATAAAAATAGTTTGTAGGCGGGCATTCTTTACACCTTTCACGGGGGTCAAGATTTAAAATTTCTTGCCTACCTTCACTTGCCAATACTGACTTA
>CP070797.1:941563-951939 GCA_020343495.1 Candidatus Omnitrophota bacterium
TGTCGCCTCCCCGCTCGCAGGGGCCGGTCTGGTAATATTGGGAGTCAACGGTCAATATACAAAGGACTATTTCGTAAGTATTTTTAAGAATTCTTTGGGAGTGATTATGCGTGTTTTATGGAAAGTTTTTAGCGTAATTAAGTCTTTATCCCCAGTAATAAGAAAGTGGGCTTTAGCAGCTAAAGCGGCTTCAAGCAATTTATTATCTTCGGGGTCGCGACAGACACTTACTTTTTTTGAAGGAGTTACGATTTTGGCGTGTGTGTTGATAGTTCTAAATAAATGTTCTACATCATCGGTTGAAATATGGCCTATTTCTTTGTGGATTAGTGTTTCTTTGATTTCTTTAATGATAAGTCTTGATAGAACTAATGTAAATACATTTTGCTCAAAATGGTCACAAATGAATTTGCAGGTTTTGCCTCCTAATAAAGCAGAAACGAATATGTTTGTATCAATTATTACTTTTAAGTTCTTCATTATAGAGGCGTTTTCTAACTTTTTTACAAACTTGAGTTATTTTTTTAAGAGAAATAGGCTTTTTAGCTTTGGAACGCAGTATGGACACGATATCGCGGAATCTGGAAGGAAAGATTTCATCTTCAAGCTCTTCGAGAAATTTTATTCTTTCTTTAAGGGGCAGTCTGAAAATAGCTCTTTTGAAAGTTTTTGGGTTAAATTCTACTATAATTTTGTGCATAGTTACCTCCTTTTTAGTAAGTCGACTATAACATTTTTGTTAATGTTTGTCAAGGCGTTGAACTACGAACTGCGAACTAACCACGTGTACACCTACGAGGTTTATATGGTTGGAGAGATTACCATCGGCCTCTGTATTGTCGCCTCCCCGTTCGCAGAGGCCGGCCTGGTAATTAAAAGTTGTTCTTCTTCCGCTTTCACTCAAAAGATACCTGTTTTTGAAGGGCCGTTAGAGGTTCTTGCGCAGAAAATAATAAAGATGTTGCCGTCAATAAAGATTAAAGGGTCTTTTTCTATGCAGGAAGCCAAAAATATAATTAAGGCAATAATTGTAGGATTCCCATATGGAGAAGAAGCGCTTTTAAATAGTATGGAAAGAGATTCCGCATTAATTGCAAATATTATTGATCATAAAGATAATGAGGCTTTCCATAGATTTTTACCAGATAATACTTTTATTATTAGATATATGTCTTCATTGAATCGTCAGGAATTACAGATTTTATTGAAGGATGGTTTAATTGGCAATAAGACACACTATAGAAATTATGTCGGAAAGAGCGAAATGGATTTTGCTTTATTAAATTTTGAGCATCTCATAGGGAATGGAAGTGATTTAAGAGGTAGAGTTTATGTTGTCGTTCCTTCTGCGGTTTATAATAGGTATGTTCGCAACTACAAAGCATGCATGAAATCTCCTTTTTTAGTTAAATTCTATGGTTCAATCCCCGCTGAATATATAAGTCATATTTTCATATCAAAGGATTTTTCTCAAAAAAATCTTTGTTTCTGTGGTATTCCCACGAAAGTTAAAGTTATAGATAATAGATTGCCTCTCAAGAAATTTTTAAAGAAAGAATTGTCTGATAATAAATATAAGATAGCTGAAAAGAAGGATGTGGTTTTGTCTTCGCTAATTAAGAATATAAGAGAGCTTATATTTGAAGGGGAAGAAGTATTTCTTAAGAATATTAGAGTATATTTAGTATTTTATTTCATGGATTCTATTCTCAAGAGTTACTCCCCACCGGTAGATGAAACAATAGAGCATATCGTTATGGCTTGGAAACAAGCTAATCAAGAGATTGAAAAGTTGGCCGCGAGTCCGGCGTATATATATATAGTCTATAGTAAAAATACCAACGGCCTCTGTATTGTCGCCTCCCCGCTCGCAGGGGCCGGTCTGGTAGTTAAAAGTAGTTCTTCTTCCACATATGGAGGTGCGATTAAAAAGGCCTTTAAAGGAAGTTGGTATGATGCAGTGGATAAAGAAACATATTACTTTGATGTAGAATCCCTCTATTTTGAAAAGTATCCCCAGAGGCATAATATAAGATTAAAAGATTCCCAAGGGAACATCTCTATTGCTACACCATACTCACCGGTTATTATAAGAATTAGTAAAAATGGTGTTGTTATGTTGGAAAACATAAATCTAGAGAAAGTTAAATTTGCTGATGGTTCAACTCGTGAGTTAAGGTATAAAGGGTTGGGCACGGAGATTTCTAGAAGATTAGCTGAGATTGTGACGGGAGGGGAATACCTTGAAATTATTAATATTACTCAAGCGGAAACACTTTCGGTTTTGATTCCTTGTATATGTAAGCTCTCGGCTGATGGTGAGCATAAAAATGTAAGAGATTTAGTGAGCAAGGGATTAGGTAACACTTATGAGAAGTCTTTAAAAATGAGATCAGAGTTAAATTGGGATTTATGGAATAGGATCCTAGCAAACGCCAGCTTGAAAGATAAAGATATTAAGGGCCAGCCTTATGAGGATTTTACTATAGATGAAAGAAAGTCCCTGCGGAGTTTCTTTATTGAGAATTTTGAAATAGAGGCAGATGAGTTGATTTTAGCACAAGAGTTGGAATTAACGCTTTACGGTATTATTTTGAAAAAGGCAGGGTTTCAGCCTGTAGGAGTTAAAGTTAAGCCGGTCCCTTATGAAGATGAGCAAGTGCGTATGCGTATCATAATTGTGAGTAGAAAGGAAGCCTCAGTAGCTTCGCCAGCAGTGGTAAAGTCATTTCCTAAGTGGGTAGCAGATACCCTCAACTATATGAATAATAGTATTTTAAGTAAATACGGGTTATCTGTATCTAAATTTGAGGAACATTTTATTAGAGTGAGGTATATCGAAACTTGGAATTTACTTAATATATATAAGAATAAAGCTGATGCTATTCCTGAGATTTATAAGGGAATAAGCCAGGTTATAGTAGCTGTTCAGGATAACTTAAATAGATATATGTATCTATTAGCAGGCAAAAAGGGAGTTGATGGTAAGGATATAAGCCAGTTAGCGGTTATTAAGAACAGGTTGGCGGCGTATCTCATTTTAGAAATACATAGGGTAGTAAAGGATATTTTAGAGATGCCTTCTGTGGAAATGATAGAGTTTGAATCCTGTGATGTTGCTGTTGACGCCTTTGGGGCGTTGGATGAATTGTTGAGTGGTAGAGTAAAGAGCCAGCATAAAAGTCTTAGGAATATGGCGCGGAAATATAAGGTAATATTTATGGAACAATTATTAAGTTTAGTGAGGAAAGGGGCATTAGGGGTCTGGAGTAATATATATCCTGAGAAATATTTTGCATATATGGAAAAACTTTATCCTTTGGAAATAGAAAGATTTTTAACGTATGTTTTTTGTGAGTGTCCCTGCGGGATGGATTCTCTGGATTATTATAAGTATTTAACTATGGAATTTTTGCCCATTTTACAAAAGATAACCAGCCTTATTGACTACGGCCAGCGCGCCGGCTTGTTTTCTCCAGAAGCAAAAAAGACAGCTTCTCCTGCAAAATGGTTAGAACGCAAGGCAAATTCGTCTCCGGTTATCGGAGATTGGGGCAAGATAGCAGAAGAACTGAAACGGGAAGTTACCGACGCCCATTTTGAACGCCGTGGCGAACTGCTGGCAGGTATTCACTACCAGTGTTGGGGATGGCAGGAAGCCGAACCGGTTAATAGAAGGAAATATGAGAGCGCCCTAGCGTTATTAACAGGTTTTCAGGTGCCCTGCGGCCTGAAAGATATGATAAATGTGTTTGATGACCTCCTTTACGCAAATGCGGTCTTAATTAAGAAAAGCAAAAATTCTCCTCCCTCGCTGCCGGATGCATATTTTGATATGGAAGGAGTTTATAACACCCTTTATATTTTCTGTCCCGTTGAGGAGCTGAAGCCGCAAGAGTTAGCTTTGAAATTGGTATCTGCTGTTGTTGAGGCTAAGGGTGAAAAGATAGAATTGCAAGACAGGTTAAAAGAATATCTAAGACAGAATTTGCTGGCACCGAGAAAACTGCGCGTTGTGTTAATTAGTCCTGAATGCCGTATTATCAGGAAACGGGGAGGGTTAGGCGATGTTGTATGGGAGCTGGCAGAAGCGTTAGCAGAGTTAGGCCATGAAGTTATTGTTTTTACATACGCCAGCGTAAGAGGCACTGCTGGAAGAACAGTTAAAGTTGATTTTGGAGGTGGGAGTGAGGATATCCAATGGTGCAAGCAGATAGAGCGCAGCAATATTACAGTTTATACTTTATGGCATGAAGAGATTTCGCGGAAGATATATTCTAGTGTTACGCTTGAGAGAGCAGTTGTGTTATCAAAGGTTACCTTGGAGGTATTGAGAATTTTAAAAATTGCGCCGCCGGATGTTGTTCATGGGCATGATTGGATGGCGGCCTTAGCTATGTTTTATATGTGCCAGCCGCAATATTGTGAATATTTTAATAATACAGCGCGCCTGTTCACTGTGCATAACGGGTTACACCAAGGCGTATTTGCTATGACAGATTCTAATCTAAGAAAGCTGGGGTTAAAATATTGGGATTCTGCCCTTGAATTTTACGGAGAACTTAATTTATTGAAAACCGGTATAGTCTGCGCAAATATAGCTACTACGGTATCTAGAGATTATGCTCATGAATTAACTACGTGGCGAGGCGGTGGGCGGTTAAGCAGAATTGTAGCGCAGAAAGGAGTTTCTTTTGGAGGGATAGACAACGGTATAGACCTGCGATATTGGGACCCTGCAGTAATTGAAACATTACCTTATAAGTTTAATCAAGATAAGGTTATAGAAGGAAAGGCAGAAAGCAAGCGTAACTTGATAAGGTTGTTAGGGGTAGATACTCAAAAGTTATCTATAGAGCAGCTACATCAGCGTTTTATAGTTATAACGTTATCGAGCCGGTTAGATAAGCAGAAGGGCGTGAGGATTTTTAGTGAAGCTATCCGCCCGGTTTTAAGGCAGAATCAGCAGGTAGCAGTGTTTATTGTGGGACAGGAGTACGATAAGGAAGAGGTTGATTATGTCAGGGAGTTGTTTGGGGAGTTTCCCCTTAGAGTTTATCTTCAGACAGAGCACGCTACAGAAGATTTTATGCATCTTCTTTACGCTGGCTCGGATATTTGGGTAGTTCCTTCTATGCGTGAGCCTTTTGGTATCGGGGCAAGAGTTGCAGCTAAATGTTTTGGGAATATCGTCGTAGTTCACTGGACAGGAGGGTTAAGAGTTTTAAAGAAATATGATTTAACCAAAGGGCAAGGAAACGTTTTGGGGTTTGATAAATTTAATTCAGCAGAGCTGCTCACCTGTATAGAAAGAGCCCTTTTGGTTTATAAAAATCCTGAAGAGAGGTGGCGTCTGGTCCGTAAAGGAATGAAAGAGATAGACGTTAGCTGGCAGCCGGCGGTTATAGAATATACATTGCTTTATGAAAAAGCGCTAAAGCAAGCAGGGAATAGTTTCAGCCCTGCGTGGCAGACCGCAGGCGTAGAAAATGGCACGACCTGCGCAAGCCCGGCGTTAGAAGATTCTAAGTTTCTTAAGCAATGCAAGTTGCGGTCTAAAATTATAAGTGATGTGAAACATTTTTGTGCTCAGTATCAAAAAATTATATGGAGAATTTTGAGAAAAGAATTAACGGGAAAGATTTATCGGAAGAGCTGTATTGACGGAACTATTTGTTTAGAGGCGAGTTACATAGTATGTGAAGTGTTAAAACGGATTTTTAAATCTGTAGATTGTGTTACGTTTGTTGTTGAAGGCGGTTATGCTAAGGTAAAGACTGGCAAAGTAGTGCATTATTGGATCCGCTGTTCCTATATGGGCGAGCCTGTTTTGTTGATTTGTCCTACGCGTATACAGTTTAACGGCAAGTATTTTAACGGCGAGTATTGTGAGAACCAAATATTAGCGTTGCAATATAATTTAAGGAGCGTGGAATATATTTTACTAAGAGATTATGTAAAGAAAACTTTTGACAAAGAAATAGAACCGATAATAGAAGCTGTTAGGTGTGATGTAGATACCTATTGGATGCAGTTTCAGATAGGTAGGTTATTTGGATTTGAATTTTGGAAGAAACAAAAAATTAGTAAAGAACGGCGGCTTATGTGGGTGAATGCTATTTATTATGTAGTAATGGGGTTAATAGAAAAAGGAGAGATTGCCCGGTTTTATAAACGGGAAAAAGTTATGTGTGATGGTATTGTTTTAAAAATTATGGATCAAACTAAAACATTTAGTCTGGATAGTTTGTTAGGGAATAGCCCGGCCACATTTTTACCTAAAGCCATTAATGAAGCTGAGGCTCGTTTAGTTGGCTATTTAGATAAGCTTTTTGAATCAATATTTATCAAGGAAGAAATGGAGGCTCTTATAAAAAATGATCTCGTAGATAGTTTGACTAAATATGAGGGTGTTTTCAAGGCTGATGCTCAAGGCCATTATGTTGAGAGTTTTAGTAATGTTTTGAGTTTCGGATATAAATTTCCGTTAAGAATTTTAAGATGGTATAACTACTTTTTTGTTGAGCAAGAACCAGTCCCAATGTATAAAGAATCTTACGATACATTTTTAGAGATGTTTAAGGCAGATTGCCGGCGGCTGGCGAGTTATTTGATTCTCTTTGTTTATTACGATGTTTTTTATAGACTTACTCGTCTTCAGAGGGCAATAATTAGTAATAGGGCGTCTCCGCAAATGCATTTTTTAGATAACTGGTATAATCAGGCGGATTTAGGAGCTAATGAGGAGCTTAATTCGTTGATTGCAAAGTATTTATACGAACCATTTCTTTCCTATCAGGATCAGATAGAGAGGGGCGATTGGTTAGACGCCGACCGGTTATTAAAGAAATTTGAAGAGATAAGAGCGAAGTTGTTACGTAAACTTTCTATCCCTCTAAATGAGATAAATGGTATTGATTGTATGGGAGTGCAGGAAAGGAAGTGGCTGGAAGAGATGGTGGAGTTATGGCTTCCTGAAAAGAGGAAACAGTGGAGCCGTTTTAAAAATATGGATAGTTTAGTAAGAGAACTAATGCCGCAGATAAGCCAGGATGCTTTAAGAGGAGCAGTAAAGGGATTTTGCGACACAGTGACGTTTATGGCGTTTCTTGAGATTTGTGGCCTCAACAATTATTTGTGTTCGCCAATTGCAGGCATTGCAGATATGACGCTTGAAGGAATGAATAGATGTAAGAAGCTTTTTCAGGAGTATCTTAAAC
This sequence comes from Candidatus Omnitrophota bacterium, assembly GCA_020343495.1. GTDB lineage: Bacteria > Omnitrophota > Gorgyraeia > Duberdicusellales > 4484-171 > JAHISK01. Next base: position 948,784 of record CP070797.1, read on the forward strand.
AAACGCAATCTCAACAGACGCCACAGACACCCCAGGAAGTGTTAGTTAATAATATTAATATCGTTTATGCTTATTTTGGTTTTATGAACCATTGTTTAAAATGTATACATGAAGGAAAGAAATATAACAATAGAAAACTACAAAATGTATTAAGATATTCACAGAGTGCTGTATTAGAAATTAAAACTGTTTTAGCCAGCGTCCCTGAGCAAACAGGGATAGTTTCTGTGTTCGTGAGTAGTTTAAAGGATTGTCTCAAAAATGCCAGTCAAATTGTGCTTGATGTGATAGCATTTATCACCGCGGCTAAATCAAAAAGTTTTCAGAAGAAGATCCAACCAATAGATAACAGTTATAGAAATTTTGAGGCAGCACTATATTTTCTGCGCTATTATAATTATTTAAATAAGATATGTTTTGTTGCGTCAGGGGAAAATATATTTATTGATTTCCGTAAGACGAAGGAATTGAATCAAGGTTGTATGCCGTTGGTTATGAACAAGGATGTATTAAACATGAAAGAAATTAAAGACAATACGTCGTTTCTTGAAAATGGCGTTGACTTACAGCCGGGGATTTGGCGGTTGTCTCCAGATTACATGAAAGATTTGTCAGAATTTATTGAGAAATTTATAAAACAGAGAGCATCCAGTCCGGTTAGTTCACTTTTTATTTTAGTGCCGTCGGCGGTGGTATCTTTCTTTGCCGGAGTTATAGTTATGCAGGTAATAGACCATATTAAATGGAAGAGATGGCAGCGGTATGAATATTTGAATATAGGGTTTTCTCGTAAAGAGGCAATTATATCTTCAATAATATTAGCTGTTATATCATATGGTGTGAGGGAGAAGTTGTCTCTTATAGTAGATAAATACGGGGTTCTGGGGGTTGTTGTGGCTTTCTTTATTGTGGGGATTGTAAAAGAAATGGTTCATTTAGATGTTATCGGAACAAAGGCAATATTTAGAAAGCCAAACTTAAAAGTAGTTGTAGATAACACATCATCAAGAGCAATAAAGAAAGTTACCCCTCACATTGTTAATGATTCTAGTGAAAATAGGCAAAAAGAATCCCAGCTACCGCAGTTAAATAGCGAAAAGCAAGTTTTTGATTATATAAAAAACCTCCGCAGTAGGTATTTTAAGGGAGAGCATAACGTGGTGCGGGATCTTAATCTTACATTTGCTTCAGGAGGGATTGGTGTAGATGGTGAAAATGTTGCTCGTTGGGTATTTGAAAAGGAAGATTGGATGATTCAGTATGTTTGTGATCAGCTTTGCCGGATTCTTACTAACTGGTCAACTGAAGAACTTGTGCAATGGGCACAGACACAGGCTCAAACAATGAAGATTTCTAAAGAGGATGTTTTAGTTAGGGTGTTTGAAGCAATAAGAGTTGTGCAGAAAGAAACGATTATTTATGCTATGGAGCAAATGGGGTATTTTTACCGGGGAATGCCGGTTACGATAATAGTTGAGCCAGGTAAACTAATGCGGTCAGCTTATGCTTTGAACGTGGCATTAGGCTTAGCAAAAGAAATCAACCAACTTAATTCTTTTAATGCGAGCTTACAGTTAATTTCGCGTAAGAAAATAGATGCGTTTCATAATAAGTTAGCAGAGCTTGATCAAGAAGAGGAATTATCTGTCATGTCGGATGATAATACAATTGAAATAAGTAGTTTTAATAGAGCAATAAGCATAAGGTCAGATATTGTTACTAAAGGGTTAGAATGTTCAGGAAACCCGACACGAAAATTAGTCGGCCTTATAATTCGCGAGACTTTGTTTTTTATGGCAGCGTTAAATAAAAGAAAAGACCTTTCTTCTGAAGAAAAGTATAAAATAAGGGAAAGACTTCATAAAAAGTCATATCAGATTTTAGACGATTTGTATCCTAAAGTGAGGCCGTATCTTGAAAAACAATTTGTCGGGATTCTAAAAAGAAGGAAGTTTAACTCTTCGCCAGTCGCCAGAGTAATGAATAATTCACCGCCCTCGGTTGAGTTTATTATTGCCGGAACCCTTCCTTTAAATATCAGTTCCCCATCCAAAATAGAAGTTTTTATTGTTACAGACATAAGTAATATTGAAAATATTGCCAGCGGCCTCTATGCTGAACAGTTATCTTCACCGGCAAGTGAGGAGGCATTAGCAAGAGCTATAAAAGAACGAGATGAAACGGTAACAAATATGTTAAGTCATCTTTTTGAGTCATTACTGAAAATAGTCGCTGAAAGCAGTGATCCTATTAGTGAAGAGATTTGGTTAAACTGGGTAATAAATCATATGTATTTTGATTTTCTTACTATAACTAATAGGGCAGTAGTTTCTTCCCAAAGAGTTTTATTGCCCCGGATTAGAACTAAATACGGTGTGTATCAGGATAGTCCTCCTGAGGCTATAGCTAGTTTAGATAAAGTTATTGATTTGAAGCCAGGGATGGAAGGAATGGATTTGGGATGTGGGCGGGGGTGGTCTGCGTTTGGTATTGCTTCTTTGTATGGAGTTTCTATGGAAGGGTATGATTTAAATGAGCAATGGTTTAAAGAGATTGAGTTTATGCGTTTTGCGTTAGAATGTTTTCATACCTTTTTGAAAGAAAAAGATGAGAGAGGGATAGCAAGAGATGTTTTTAAGAGACTGTTAGCAAGAGTTAATCTGCGTCAAGGTGACGCCTTATTAGTTGATTGTTCGAGATATGACTTTATCTATTCCTATTTGCCTATATTTGAGAGACCTACGGCGCAGGCAAGTTTTAATAAAAGAGTAGGCCGGTGGTTAAGCAGTGATAAGGGTCTAAAACCAGGCGCGTTATTTGTTATTCTTCGTCAACCGAGTATTGGTGAGATACCGGTGTTTAAAGGTCTACATAGGAAAAAAGAAAAAGATACTTATCTTGATATTGAAGCGAGAGGTCTTGATCAGCCTGCTCTTCGGGTAAAGAAAGGATATAGTTTGCATGTGTATGAACCCCAAAAAAGTAGTTCTTCTCTGGCAGTTCTATTAAGAAATAACTCTCCGCCTGATTTAGTTCTTTGTGGAATTAGTTTTACTTTCCATTCAAATCCCCAAATTTTATTGATTGATATTAATGGTGTTGATAAGTTTATTGCCAGCGGCCTCTGTATTGTCGCCTCCCCGCTCGCAGGGGCCG
>CP070797.1:952039-962314 GCA_020343495.1 Candidatus Omnitrophota bacterium
GCCCAGGCTTTTGGTGCCGAATATAAAGGTAAAAAAGCCGGCACGTTAGGCGATTTAGGCGCATTTAGTTTTTTCCCTTCAAAAAATTTAGGTGGGTGTGGAGATGGTGGAGCAGTTGTAACTAATCATCAGGAGTTAGCAGAATTTGTAGAAGTCTTGCGCAATCATGGGCAGAGAAAAAAGTATAATGCAGATTTTATCGGGTATAACTCACGTTTAGATTCAATGCAGGCGGCTATTTTGAGTGTGAAATTAAAGCACATTGATAAATTTAATGATTTACGTAGAAAAGCAGCCGACAAATATAATAATTCCTTTAAAGATATAATGGGAATACAGGTTCCTATGCTGAAAGTTGATAGCAGAAAGCCGATAGCTGCTTGCAAGCATGTATATCATTTATATACTTTAGGAGTATCTTCGAAGAGAGACGAGTTTTTGGAATATCTTAATTCCAAGGGTATTATGGCGCGTATTTATTATCCTGTACTTTTGCATAAAATGGAAGCTTTTAAGAATTGTAGAATTGAGGGGACATTAGAAAATGCCCAAGAAGTATTGCAGGAAGTGGTAACTTTACCTCTTCATCCTTTTTTGACAGAACTCGAAGTAGAGTATGTAGTTAGAAATGTTATAGAGTTTTTTAAATAAGTTCAGTATGGATTTTAAAGATGTTGTTAAGAAGAAGTTGATGAAAGGAAATAAAAAGAAGAAATTCGAAAGCAAACAAGATAGAAACGCCGCAGATGAATTTATAAGATTTGTGGTTATGTTTAATGAGTCCATAAATCATAAACCAAAGAAAAAAATTCCCATGGTAGAGAAAGATATGAGGATGTAACGATATATTATAGATTGGTTGGAAGCAAATACAGAGAAGTACAATGCAGTACGAAACACATTCACGGTCAATATTTAAAACTGTTTCCTGGAGGGTATTAGCGACAATAATTACTACTTCTTTGGTGTTTATTTTTACGAGGAAGATAGAAATAGCCCTATTTGTAGGAGGAACGGAGGCTATTTGTAAGATGGTATTTTATTTTTTTCACGAAAGAGTTTGGAATAAATTAAGATTTGGCAAAAGAGAAATTAAGCCTTTTGTCTTATGGTTTACCGGCTTATCCGGAGCAGGTAAAAGTGTCCTTGCAGATAAAATTTATGAGTACTTAAATAGAAAAGGCTTAAGAGTTGAGAGGTTAGACGGAGATGCGGTGCGGTCAGTTTTTCCTAAAACAGGTTTTAGTAAAGAAGAAAGAAACAACCACATAAAAAAAGCGGGGTTTTTGGCTTCTCTTCTGGAGAAGAACGGAGTGATAGTTGTTTCTTCTTTTGTTTCTCCTTATAAAGAAGCGCGTGATTTTGTGAGAAATCAGTGTAACAATTTTATAGAAGTATATGTTTCAGCTCCTGTTGATGTATGCGAGCGCAGAGACCCAAAAGGGCTATATAAAAAAGTAAGAAACGGAGAAATTAATAATTTCACGGGAATTGACGACCCTTATGAAGTTCCAGAATCTGCGGATATCGTCGTTGATACCGCGCAACTTTCGATAAATGAATCGCTGAATAAAGTGAAAAATTGCATTAAAAAGCATCTTAATTAATAGATATGTTTTCTGATAAAAAAATTATCTATTCTAAATAAAGGATAAAATTAATATGGATCATTTTGACCAGTTGGAAAATAAAAGTATTTATATTTTTCGTGAAGCCTACGCTAATTTTAAGAGCATGGGAATGCTTTGGTCTATCGGAAAAGATAGCACGGTTCTTCTGTGGTTAGCACGTAAGGAATTTTTTGGTCATGTACCTTTCCCTTTAATTCATATCGATACAAAATACAAAATTCCGGGAATGATCGAATATAGAGACAGGTTGACAAAACAATGGCAGCTTAATATGATATATGGAATTAATGAAAAGGCTTTAAATGATAAAGAGACTTTTCCTGACGCAAAAGTGGATAGGATTACCTGTTGTAAGTTGCTTAAAACAAAGGCCTTAAGAAATACCTTAGAAGCCAAAGGGGTCCGATACCGGTTTAATCACCAAAAGTCGGCATACGAGATAGAGTCAAACCCGCAGCCTTTCTTTGGTATTATTGTAGGGGTGAGGGCAGATGAAGAAGGGTCGCGCTCTAAAGAACGTTATTTTTCAGCCAGAGATAAAGAGAGTGCCTGGGATAATGGAGTGGGATACTGCCGCTGGTCAGATAGTTGTAGAAGAAGCGGGCGGAAGAGTTGTAGGGATAGCAGATAATCGAGCTTTAAAGTATAACAAAAAAACCCTTCAAAATCCTGCATTTATTGCAGATTTAGTATCCCTTAGATATAAGAAAATTCCTTAAAAATAAGCCAGTAAATTTAGCTTGACATTTATGCCCCGCATTTTTATAATAGTGTTCAATGAATGAACAACCGACAGTTTTAGCTACACCCGAAGTGGAAAAAGAGGAGACTTTATCTATTCTTTCAGAGCTTCAAGATGCCTCACATATTACTCAAAGAGACATATCTTTAAAACTCAATATTTCTTTAGGTAAAACCAATTATCTTATTAAACAGCTGGCAAAAAAGGGGTTAGTGAAAGCGCTCAATTTTTCGCATAATCCGGGTAAGCTTAAGAAAGTAAAATATATCCTTACTCAGGAAGGATTTAAAGAGAAGGTAAGATTGACTTACTATTTTTTAAAGAGAAAAGAAGCAGAATATAAACGTATTAAAGAAGAATGGGATCGGTTAGAGCAGGCTTTAAAAGTTAAAGACATCCTATAAAGATCAGGATGTCTTGTCCTCACCGGGTTTTTCAGTGAGAACTAATTAGGTTTTTATAAATTTTATAATTTTATTTTTTATGGATAAAAAATCAGTCTTTTTAGAACAATGGTATGTTTTATATACTAAAGCAAAACATGAAAAATTTGTAGAAAATGAATTGCTTAAACGCAAGATAGAGGCTTTTACTCCTAAAGTGAATTTACGAAGGAGATGGTCTGACAGGGTAAAGTATATAGAAGAGCCTCTTTTTAAAAGTTATTGTTTTGCTAAATTCTCTCTGGAAAATAAAAGAAATATCCTTTCCCGGACAGGAGTGGTTAATATTGTCCGTTTTAACAATCAATATATTCCTGTTGAAGATTCTATCATAAATTCCTTAAAACTTCTGGTGAAAAATAAAGTCAGGTTAGATCCCTGCCCTTATTTTAAAGTAGGTAATAGAGTAGAGATAAAAAAAGGCCCTTTGAAGGGGCTTATAGGGTATATTGAGGAGAAACGAAATAAAAATACCACATTAGTTGTTACGGTAGATGCGATTCTTTCATCGGTTAGATGTATTATTGATATAGCTTGTGTGGATTTAGCATGATAATAGCGTGGAGCGTATAGTAAATCTTTTTCGTTTCCCTATACGCTAGTTTTATTATGTTATGGGACTGAGCTGGCGGAGCCCTGCTTGGAGAAAAATGAAGGATGAGGGATGAAAAGTGAAAACGCCTTTATTTGACAGATCCCGCCTTAAAATCAAACCTTTATCCGAAAGAATGCATTGTTTGGATATTTCAGTAATAGCGGAATTAAAAACGGAAAAATCAGGATTCCAACATAAATCTTTGGAGGCAATTGCCCATCGGATTATTTCTGCGAAGGAAAATAACGCTTCAGTGGTTTTTATGATGGGGGCTCATGTTATCAGGTCAGGAGTTCAGAAGTATTTAATTGATTTGATGAAGAAAGGCTATATCTCATGTGTAGCTACCAACGGGGCAGTAATGATTCACGATTTTGAATTCGCGATGATTGGTGCTACAACTGAAAGCGTTGCTAAGTATATCAGGGAAGGCCAGTTTGGTTTATGGGAAGAGACCGGGCAACTGAATGATATTATAAATGAAGCGTATAGAGAAGACAAAAATAGCGGCATGGGAGAATCGGTTGGAAAGCATATTGAAAGCTCGAATTATCCCTATAAAAACATTAGTATTTTAGCTGCTGCTTACCGTTTAAATATTCCCGTTACCGTTTGTGTAGGTATAGGATATGATATTATGCATCAGCATCCTAATTGCGACGGCGCAGCGGCAGGGGCGCTTTCTTATAATGATTTCCTAAAATTCGCGGAAGTAATACGAAACCTTGAAGGCGGAGTAGTCACTAATTTTGGCAGCGCGGTTATGGCTCCGGAAGTGTTTTTAAAAGCTTTAAGTATGGCAAGAAACGTTGTTCATCAAAACGGCAAAAAAATTAATAAATTTAGCGTTTTAGTGTGTGATCTTCATGATTTGCCGTCGGATTTTAGAGAAGAGCCTTCAAAGAATAATCCCGCCTATTATTACAGGCCGTGGAAGACAATGCTGGTTAGGACAGTTGCTGACGGGGGAGAGAGTTTTTATGTTAAAGGCAGGCACAGCGAAACCATCCCTGCTTTGTGGAAATCTATAAAAGAGGCAGATATATTGGAATAATTGTAGGGCTGGCTGGCTGGCCGCCCGTTTAAAGATGAATAAAATAATAGATTTATATTTATTGAGGGATAAATTAGAGCAATTAAAAAGCGCTGGAAGAAAGATAATTCTATGCCACGGTTGTTTTGACCTTATGCATCCGGGGCATATTAAGCATTTTCAAGCGGCAAAAAAGATGGGGGATGTGCTTGTGGTTACTCTTTCTCCGGATAAATATGTTGATAAGGGAGAGGGCAGGCCGGTATTTAATCAGAGTTTGCGCGCAGAATCAATAGCCGCATTAGAATGTGTAGATTATGTAGCAATAAATCAATGGCCGACGGCGGAAGAGACGCTGAAAGCTTTGAAACCAGATATGTATGTAAAGGGTCAGGAGTTTCAGAGTTTAGAAGATAAAACCGGTAAGCTTCAAAAGGAATATAAAATTATGCAAGAATTAGACATTCAGATAGGATTTACTCAAGAAGTTGTTTTTTCTTCGACAAAGATAATCAACCAATACTTTAAAAACAGATAAATAGTTTAAGAAAGTAACAATGGATCAGAAGATATCCAAAAAAATAAAAACACTGAGTGCGTTGGTGCAGATTATTTCTAATCTTAAAGAAAAAGGCAAGAAGGTTGTTCAGTGCCACGGTATATTTGACCTTATTCATCTTGGACACATACGTCATTTCAATCTAGCAAAAAAAGAAGGAGATGTTTTGCTTGTCACAATTACAAAGGATAAGTATGTAAAACGAGGTCCCGGTCGGCCGGTTTTTAATGAACATCTACGAGTGGAAACTTTAGCCTCTCTTGCTGTTACCGATTATGTCTGTATTATTGATTCGCCCGCTGCTACGGAGTGTATTAAGAAGTTAAAACCCGATATCTATGCAAAGGGTTCGGATTATAAGGAAGAAAAAAAAGGAGTCGTTAATCGAATTCATGAAGAGATAGAAGCTGTTAAATCTGTTGGCGGCAGAGTGGTATTTACCGATGATATCACTTTCAGTTCTTCGAGTTTGATTAGCAGTTATCTTGATGCTTATCCTCCCAGGACGGTTAGATATTTAAAAGCAATCAGAAAGAAGTATCCTTTGGACTTTATAATAGAGAAGATGAACTCATTGAAAGACTTAAAGGTATTAGTTATTGGAGATACAATTATTGACCAGTACCATTATTGTCTTCCTATGGGGAAGTCTTCCAAAGAACATCTGGTGGCTAACCGATACGTGTCGGAGGAGTCGTTTGCCGGCGGTAGTTTAGCGACGGCAAATAATGTGGGCAGTGTTTGTGAGAAAGTTGATTTGTTGACTGTGCTGGGAGCAGAAGATTCTTTTGAAGATTTCATTAGGAGTAAGTTGAGCCCGCATGTTAATCCTGTTTTTTTCCACCAGCAGGATATCGGAACTATTGTAAAGAGAAGATTTGTCAGCCATGGAGTAAACAGAAAGTTGTTTGAAATCTGTTACATGAAAGATGATGAAATCCCTATGCGGGAGGAAACAAAAATAATACAGTATCTTGAGAAATCAATCGGTGATTATGATTTGGTTGTTGTTTCCGATTTCGGGCACGGATTATTGACAAAGCGGATTATCAATTTTATTTGTTCAAAAGCAAAATGTATTTCGCTAAACGTTCAAACCAACAGCGCTAATATTGGTTTTAACTTAGTGACGAAATATCCTCACGCCAATTGTGTGTGTATTGATGAGATGGAGCTTCGTTTTGCCACCCATGATAAATTTAGTGATTTACGCGCCCATATTAAGAAAGTGTATAGGGAGCTTAAATGCGAACATGTTATTACTACCCGTGGTTCCAGTGGTTCTCTAAGTTACTCAGAGGCAGAGGGGTTTCATGAAACACCGGCTTTTTCCTACCGCGTTATTGATGCGATAGGCGCCGGAGATGCTTTTTTCGCTTTTATTTCTCCCTGTTTCGCGCAGGGTCTGCCGCAGGATTTAGTTTCTTTTATCGGCAATACCGTCGGTTCTTTAGCCGTTCAAATAGTGTGTAATAGGGAGCCGGTTAAATTTGAGGATTTAGTTAAATTTATTACGAGGTTGTTAAAATGAGGAAAGATGTTAGAGAATATTTTTTGGTTTTAGAAGGGCTGTTTGAAAAAACAGCCGTTACCGGAGCTAATGGGCAGGCGTATCAGTTTGATGAGGCGGTTGATATGTCAATACGCATGATTGTTGATCGGGCAGCTTTAGGCGGCAAGCTTTTATTTATTGGTAATGGTGCCAGTGCTTCTATCTCAAACCATATGGCAACTGATTTTTGGAAAAACGCCGGAGTGCAGGCAATCAGCTTTAGCGACAGCGTTTTGTTGACGTGTGTCAGTAATGATTATGGGTATAAACATGTGTTTGAGAAGCCGATTGAGATGTTTGCTGGCCCGCAAGATATTTTAATAGCGATTAGCAGTTCAGGGCAATCAGAAAATATTTTACGCGGGGCAACGGCAGCAAAACAAAAGGGGTTAAAAATTATAACCCTTTCAGGATTTGATGAGAATAATCCGTTGAGGAAATTAGGTAACATAAATTTTTACGTACCGTGGTCGCAGTACGGTCATGTGGAAATAGCACACCTTTCTATTTGTCATTGTCTGGGCGATGTTATTATAAACAATAAATCTAAATTAACGGAAAAAGTAGAGTGTTATGAATAGATTGAAAACTGTTTTAGTTACCGGCGGCGCAGGTTACGTGGGCGCGGTTTTAGTGCCGAAATTGCTGGATAAGGGATATCGCGTTAAGGTATTGGATTTATATATTTATGGAGAAGATGTTTTGGATAGCGTGAAGGATAATTCTAATCTGGAACAGATCAAAGGAGATATCCGTAACCAAGAGTTACTAAAGAACGCCTTATGCGATTGCGATGCCGTTATTCACCTTGCCTGCATTTCTAATGATCCTACCTTTGAGCTTAATCCTGTCCTTAGCCGTTCTATTAACTATGATGCTTTTGAGCCCCTTGTGCGTATTAGTAAGAAAAAGGGTGTGAGGCGGTTTATCTACGCCTCAACCTGCAGTGTTTATGGAGTAAGTGATGCCGAAAGTATAACTGAGGATCACCCACTCGTGCCGATTACAGACTATAATAAATATAAAGGTCTCTGTGAGCCAATTCTTCTCAAATATCAATCGTCTGATTTTGCTACGGTAGTAATTCGTCCAGCAACGGTTTGTGGATATTCACCGCGCCAGCGTTTTGATTTGACCGTAAATATTTTGACCAACCATGCGTTTAATACAAATCGCATTACTGTTTTTGGAGGAAAACAGACGCGTCCAAATATTCATATAGAAGATATTACCGATTTATATTGTGAGCTTTTAGAGTTGCCTTGTGAACAAATCGCCGGTAAGATTTATAATGCTGGCTACCAAAACTGCTCGATAGCTGAATTAGCCGAGCTCGTTCGGGATGTAATAGTTAAAGAAAGTTCCGAGCATAAAGCCGCTGAGATTGTTACTGTCCCATCAAATGACCCTCGTTCGTATCGCATCTCGTCAGAAAAAATTAGGAAGGAACTAAATTTCGTTCCCAAGCGCACTATCGAGGATGCGGTAGGTGATTTAATCGAAGGGTTTAGGACAGGCAAACTTAAAAACTCTATGAGCGGCCGGCGTTATTATAATATTAAAACGATGAAAGAAATTAATCTCAAGTAGTATGAAGATGGATTTACAAGAAAAGGCTAAAGAGTTAAGAAAGATAATATTTAAGACGATTTGCAATGGTGGTGGAGGTCATATCCCTGGTTCTTTATCCATTGCAGAGATTTTAACGGTTCTTTATTGCAAGATTATGAACATCGACCCTAAGAATCCTGATGACCCACGAAGAGATAGATTTATATTGAGTAAAGGACACGCTTGCGTTGCGCTTTATGCGATTCTTGCTGAGAGAGGTTTTTTTGATAAAGAACATCTTGATACGTTTGGCCAGAGAGGAACGATTTTAGGGGGTCATCCGGATATGCATAAGATTCCTGGGGTGGAGGCAACAACCGGTGCTCTTGGCCACGGTTTTCCTTTTGGTGTCGGAATGGCTTTGGCTGCCAAATTGGATAAAAAAGATTATCAGGTATTTATTCTTTTAGGCGATGGTGAATGTCAGGAGGGAAGTGTTTGGGAGGCAGCAATGTTTGCCCCTCAGTATAAGTTAGATAATTTAACCGTAATCCTTGATTATAATAAATACCAGGCGTTGGATAAATTGGCGAAAATTGTTTCTTTGGAGCCTTTAGTTGATAAATGGAAAGCATTCGGGTGGGAAGTAAGAGAGGTCGACGGACATAACATTAGTCAATTGCAGGAAGTTTTTGAATCTGTTCCTTCCGTTTGCGGTAAACCGAATTTGGTAATTACTCACACGATTAAAGGCAAAGGTATCTCCTTCATGGAAAACGTTCCCATTTGGCATTATCGCCTTCCTAATGAAGAAGAAATGAAGATTGCATGTAAAGAGTTAGGATTAAACGAAGTTGATGGGGTTTTGCGATGAGAAACGCCTATTTAGCCGCTTTATATGATTTAGCAAAAAAAGATAATCGGATTCTTGCCCTGGTCGCTGACAATGGAGCAATTGTCTATGATAAATACCGCCAGGATTTCGGTGACCGTTTCATCAATTTTGGCATTGCAGAAAGCAATATGATTAGCGTTGCTGCCGGATTAGCTGCCTGCGGTAAAATCCCCTTCACTTATACGATTTCTAATTTTCTTACCATGCGTGCATTTGAACAGATAAGGAATGATGTTTGTATGCAGAAGATGAATGTTAAGTTAGTAGGAATAGGTGTGGGTTTTGTTTATAGTAATTTAGGCCCTACTCACCATAGCGTTGAAGATATTGCTTTGATGCGTACCTTGCCTTCGATGACAATTTTTTCTCCTGCCGATCCTCTTGAGGCAAAAGAAGCTACAATTGCGGCCGCTGAAATTCAAGGTCCGGTATATCTGCGTTTAGCAACCAGCCGCACACCGATAATCTATAAAGATGATTATGAGTTTAAGGCCGGTAAGGGTGTGATTTTAAGAGAGGGTAGGGATGTATCAGTTATTACGACGGGGAACATTACGCATGAAGTTATCCAGGCTGTGGATGAAGCCGCTAATCAGGGTATTTCCGTCAGATTAATTAATCTGCATACCTTAAAGCCAATTGATCAAAATATAATTGTGCAAGCTTCCTACGATACAGGAGCTATTCTTACTATTGAAGAGCATACAATCCATGGCGGTTTGGGAAGTTCGGTTGCGGCAGTTTTATTGGAAAATAATGCCCTGCCGGTAAAGTTTAAACGCTTAGGCTTAGATGATTTTCCTTCAGGTTATGGCACTTATCAAGAGATGAAGGAGATTAACGGCCTTTCAAAAGAAGATATTACAGGGGAAATTAAGACTTTGTATGAAGCAAAGAAAGATAAAAAATCATTAATCGATCTTAGAGATGTAAAAATATAAAGTAGGAAGACCGATGGGAAAATTGCTAAATATTGTCACGCCTTTACACAAGAAAACAAAGAGAGATTATGTTGGCAGGATGATGGATGAAAAGGTAGCATGCTCTAATATAGCAAGAAAGTATGGGAAAGATTACTGGGATGGCGACCGACGCTTTGGTTACGGAGGTTATAAATATGATGGGCGCTGGGAAGTTGTTGCCCAAAGACTTATTGAGCATTATCAACTTCCCCAAGATGCTCAAATATTAGATGTCGGCTGTGGCAAAGGATTTTTGCTTTATGAATTTAAGAAATTGTTGCCGCAGGCTAATGTGAGAGGCTTTGATATATC
>CP070797.1:962414-972556 GCA_020343495.1 Candidatus Omnitrophota bacterium
CTGGTAAAGAATTTTAACTGTTATGAAAATAAATATAAAAGATGAAATCAGAAAATTAATCTTATTACAGGAAATTGATTCTAAAATATATGTTTTTAAGCAAAAAAAGGATGTTGATAATCCTGTCCTGTTAAAGAAAATAAAAAGTGAGGATGAGGAAAAAAAAGCGGCTTTAGAAGCTTTTGAAGACAGCGTGAAGCAGACACTCCTGAAAAAAAAAGAAAAAGAACTGGATTTGACGTCAAAAGAAGAAACAATCAGTAAAGCTCAAGCTCAGCTTTATCAGCTAAAAACTAATAAAGAATATCAAGCTAAACTTTCTGAGATTGGATCTTTAAAAGCAGATGTTTCTGTTCTGGAAGAAGAAATAATAAAAATCCTTGACGAGATTGAGGAGGTAGAGGCCAAACTGAAAAACGAACGCGAAAAAGTTGCCCGGCACCAAAAAGAAAGCAAAGAAAAGGAAGAAAAAATATTAAGCGAGCAAAAAGAGATAGAAGTTGAGATTAAGGTTTTAGAAGATAAACGGAATAAAATCAGCAAAGAGGTAGACAAAACGATTCTCTTCAAATATGAAAGATTGATATCCAGCCGGTCCGGTTTAGCCTTAGCCGCGGTAAGAAGCGAAAGTTGCGGGGCCTGTTTTTTAAGGACGAGCCATCAGAAGATAAACGAAATAAAAATGTATAAGGAATTGATATTTTGCGAAAATTGCGTAAGGATTCTTTATATTCCCGAGGATATTGAAAGATGATAGAAATTTATATAGACGGAGCTTGCGCGGGAAATCCCGGAAAAATAGGCGTGGGATATCTAATTTATAAAAATAAGAAACTCATAAAGAAAGACTGCATTTCTTTAGGGGTGCAGACAAATAATTTCGCTGAATATATGGCGTTGATTTTTTCTCTTACTGACGCAATATCCATAGGAGAAAAAGACTGTAAGGTTTATTCTGACAGCCAGTTATTATGTGAACAAATTAAGGGTAAGTATAGAGTGAAAAACAATAATATTCTTTCGCTTTTTATTCTAGTAAAAACAATAATTTCAAAATTAAGATTTTTTGAAATAACGCATATAGAAAGAGAAAAGAATCAAGAAGCTGATAAGTTAGCAAAGAAAGCTGTGGGTTTTTTAGAATAAGGAGGTAATTATGAGTGGTCATTCAAAATGGGCAAGTATTAAACATAAAAAAGGAGCTGCAGATGCAAAAAGGGGACGCCTTTTTACGAAATTAATAAGGGAAATTACTGTTGCCGCACGGGAAGGCGGTGGAAACCCTGATATTAACGCCATGTTAAGGACAGCAATTGGTAGGGCAAAAAACGCTAATATGCCTCAAGATAACATTGAAAAAGCAATAAAAAAGGGAACGGGCGAACTTCCCGGCGTAAGTTATGAAAGTTGTATATTTGAAGGTTATGGCCCGGGCGGAGTCGCTATAATGGTTGAAGCCCTTACCGATAATAAGAACAGAGCTTCTGCCGAAATCAGAAACATATTTTCTAAAAAGGGGGGCAATATGGCAGGAAGCGGAAGCGTGGGATGGCTTTTTACAGCTAAAGGTTACATTTTAGTTGATAAGTCCCAGGTTGAAGAAGAAGAATTATTTTCCGTTAGCGTTGATGCGGGAGCCGAAGACATAAAGACCAGCGATAAAAATTATGAAATTTATTGTGACCCTAAAGATTTTGAGAACGTAAAGAACGCTCTTAGCGAAAAAGGCATTAAGTGGGAATCGGCAGAATTAACGAAATTACCGAATTCCACTCTTAAAGTTACGGGAAACCAGGCTAAAGGAGTGCTTGCCCTTGTTGAGTCGCTGGAAGAGCACGATGACGTTCAGGTAGTATATTCAAACTTTGATATTCCCGATGAGATTTTAGAAGAGATAGCAGAAGAGATAGAATAGCTTTTGGCAAAAATATGGTTGTTTTAGGCGTGGATATAGGGATTAGAGTATGCGGTTACTGTGTTTGTAAAGTAAAGAATTTAGATATTAATTTAATTAAAGAAGGAGAGATAGAACCTCCGAAAAAATATCTCCTTCCTCAGAAAATTAATTTTATCTTTGAAAATCTGGAAAAAGAATTTAACGAATATAACCCCGCAGCTATTATTGTGGAGAAACTTTATTCGCATTACCGGCATCCTACAACCCTGGGGATATTAGCTCAAGTACGGGGAGCAATAGCGTTGCTTTCTTTTCGTAAAAGTGTTGAATTCTTTGAATATTCTCCTACGCGCGCGAGAAAATCATTCTTAGGAAAAGGAAATGTAAACTCTGAACAGGTGAAAAAAATGGCAGAAAATGTAATGGGAAAAGAAATTAAATCAACTCATACTGCCGATGCCTTTTCTTTAGTAGTTGCATTTTCTCACGCGCAGAAAGTCCAAAATCTGTTAGCGAGATGATTTACCGTATTAAAGGAAAGCCCGTAAAAAAAGAAAACAACAGGGTTATTATTGATATGGGTGGGCTGTTCTATGAAGTAGGCATATCCGCCAGCGTGTATGACAGGTTGAACCAGCAGGGCCAGGATGTTGAATTAATTATCTATCATTATTTTAACATAGATAACAACCGTGCCGTTCCTGTATTGATCGGGTTTATAGATGAGCTGGAAAAAGAGTTCTTTGAGAAGTTTATTAAAGTATCGGGGATCGGGCCGAAAGCTGCCCTTCGCGCTTTTGATAAGCCCATATCATCCATTGCCCAGGCAATAGAAGAAGGCGATATCGCCTTTTTAAAAACACTTGCAGGCATAGGGACACAGCGTGCCAAACAAATCGTTGCCCAGCTGCAGGGAAAAGTAGGGAGGTTTGCCCTCCTTAAGGAAGAAGCATCTGAAAAAAGGGAGCCAGGAGAGGCGTTCATTACAGAAACTAAAGAAGTATTACGCCGCCTGCAGTATAACAGTAAAGAGATAGAGGAAATGATTAAAAAGGCAGTTGTTGCAAAACCGCAGGTTGAAAATGTAGAAGATCTTCTGAATGAAATTTATCGGCAAAGAAAATAATTTAAAAAAATAATATTTTTGGTATAGTAGTATAATTATGGATGAAATTCTTTTAACGAAGAAAAAAGTAAAATCAATTATGGAATCTTTGTTTTTCGTCAATGAAAAACCAATGAAGGTTGAGGAGCTTATCCAGATTATAGAGCTGGACAGAAAAGATATTGAAGTGGCGGCAGAAGAATTGGTCCAGGAGTATAATCAGCGTAATTGTGGAGTTTGTATTGTCAAAGTTGCCGGAGGGTATCAAATGTGTTCTTTGCCGGAGAATGAAACCTGGATAAAAAAGATGTACAGGGAAAAGAATAAACAAAAGTTATCTATCGCTTCTTTAGAGACTCTGGCAATAATCGCGTATAAACAGCCTATTACGCGGGCGGAAATTGAAGTAATACGCGGGGTGAATGTTGACGGCGTGACAAAACATCTTCTCACTTTAGGGTTAATAAAACCCGGCGGCAGGAAAGAGGTAGTGGGAAGGCCGTTTTTTTACGTTACCACAAAGAAGTTTCTGGAATATTTCGGGCTGAATTCTTTAAAAGATTTACCGAAACTCCAAGATTTTATCGGGTTAGCAGAAGTAAATACTGTTGAGCAAAGCAGTAATAGTAGTTTAAGTGTATCTATTGGAGACGGCGAGAGCCAGTAACAGAAGAGGAGGGGGAAAATGAGATATTTTTTTACATCTGAATCAGTAACTGAAGGGCATCCTGATAAACTATGTGATCAGGTATCGGATGTCGTTGTAGATGCAATTTATGCAAAAGACCCAATGGGAAGAGTTGCTTGTGAGGCGTTAGTCTCGCGGGGAGTAATTTTTGTAGCAGGAGAAATAACTACTTCTTGTTATGTAGAAATACCAAAAATCGTAAGAAATTTAGTGAAAGATATAGGTTATGACGATCCTCTCATGGGGTTTGATTACGGAAGCTGCGGAGTTATTACGGCAATTCAGGAACAGTCTCCGGATATTGCCCGGGGAGTAGATATTGGCGGAGCCGGCGATCAGGGATTGATGTTTGGATACGCCTGCAAACAGACAAAAGAGTTAATGCCTCTGCCGATTATGCTTTCACATAAACTAGCAAGAAGATTAGCGCAGGTAAGGAAAGAAAAAATAGTCGATTATTTGCGGCCTGACGGAAAATCTCAAGTTACTATAGAATATGATAATGGAATGCCCGCAAGGATAGATGCGGTGATAATCGGCGCTCATCATTCGCCCCAAGTAAATACTGAAAAACTAAGAGAAGACATAAAGAAATTAGTTGTAGACTACATTTTACCGAAAGAGATGGTGGATAGTAACACTAAATTTTTTATCAATGCAACGGGAAGATTTGAAATAGGCGGCCCTGTAGCAGATACAGGAGTAACGGGAAGAAAAATAATGGTTGATACCTATGGCGGCTGGGCACGTCACGGGGGAGGGTGTTTCAGCGGTAAAGACCCTTCAAAAGTTGACCGGTCAGCTACCTATATGGCAAGGTATATTGCTAAGAATATTGTGGCTGCAGAGTTAGCTGACGAATGCGAAGTTCAACTGGCTTATTGTATCGGCGTTGCTGATCCGGTAGGAATTATGATTAAGACCTCTAATACTCATAAAGTTGACGAAAATAAATTAAGCGAGGCAGTAAGAAAAATATTTCCCTTAACACCTAAAGGAATAACTGACCACCTAAAACTTTTCCGGCCAATTTATAGAAATACTGCTGCCTATGGCCATTTTGGCAGGCAGGAGAATGGTTTTACGTGGGAAAATACCGATAAAGTTAATGATTTGCGGAAATTCTTCAATTGGGATGCAATATGTGAAAACAACTGTAACTGTGCGAATGAGGAAGGAGTAAAAAATGCAGTCTGACCTAAAGCATTCAGGAGTTCAGTTTGACATAAAAAACGAAAGTTTGAAAACCGACGGAAAGAAGCGAATTGAGTGGGCTTTGGGAAGAATGCCGGTGCTTGCTCTCATAAGAGAAAGATTTTCTAAAGAAAAACCGCTTAATAACATAGTAGTGGGAGCGTGCTTGCACGTAACTACTGAGAGCGCAGCGTTAATGATTACTTTAAAAGCCGCGGGAGCAGAGGTGAGTTTATGTGCATCTAACCCTTTATCTACACAGGATGACGTTGCTGCCTCGTTAGTATTTGATTACGGAATAAATGTTTTTGCGATAAGAGGCGAAGACAACAAGACTTATTATGACCATATAAACCGGGTTATTGCCGCCGGCCCTAAAATAACTTTAGATGACGGAGCAGACGTAATAGCAACCATCCATAAAGATTATAAGGAAGGGTCCTCTGGTATCCAGCTGCCCTGGGCAAGCACTGAAGAAACCACCACCGGCGTAATAAGATTAAAGGCTTTAGAGAAAGAAAACAAACTTCTCTATCCCATAATGGCTGTGAATGACGCCCATACTAAACATCTGTTTGACAATAGATACGGAACAGGCCAGTCATCTTTAGACGGAATTATACGGGCAACGAATAAACTTATTGCCGGCACAACTTTTGTAGTTTGCGGCTACGGCTGGTGTTCTAGAGGCATTGCCCAGAAAGCAGCCGGCCTTGGCGCTAATGTTATAGTTACAGAAGTAGACCCTTTTAAAGCATTAGAAGCAGTAATGGACGGTTTCAGGGTTATGCCAATACAAGAGGCTGCTAAGATAGCCGACATAATTATTACAGCAACAGGAGATATTAATGTTGTTGATACCCATCACTTTCCTTTAATGAAGAACGGGGTGCTGTTGGCTAACTCCGGCCATTTTAATGTAGAAATAAATTTGGAAGGGCTAAAAAAGCTTTCGCAAGGGCAACGTCAAGTAAAGCCTTTAGTTACAGAATACACTCTTAAAAATTCTAAGAAAAAAATAAATGTTTTAGGAGAAGGCCGGCTTGTTAACTTAGCCTGTGCCGAGGGACATCCGGCAGAAGTTATGGACTTAAGTTTTGCCAATCAGGCATTATCTTGTGAACACATCACCAAAAACCATGCCGGTTTAGAAAAGAAAGTATACAAAGTGCCTCAATTAATCGACGAAGGAGTAGCAAGACTTAAACTAAAAGCAATGGGTATAGGAATTGACACCCTGACGGAAGAACAGAGAAAATATCTTTCCAGCTGGCAAATAGGCACATAGAATAGTCGTTTAAATCCACTGTTTCCATTAAGGGATCAGGCATGCCTGATTCCTACTAAACTTTTTTATGAAAAGAATAGGGCTCCTAACGAGAGATTGCGCCGGTGTAAACGCTGCTATCAGGGCAGTGGTAAGAACCGCTGACTACTATGGTATTGAAATAGTAGGGATATTTCACGGCTATGAGGGCCTGATAAACGGTGAAATAAAGGTTTTTAACCGGCGTTCGGTTTCCGGGATTATAAATTTAGGCGGCACTATTTTAAAGACGTCGCGGTCTGAAAGATTTAAGACCAAAGAAGGCCAGGAGATGGCAGTAAGGACTTTGAAAGACAACAATATTGAAGGCCTGATAGTTATCGGCGGCAACGGTTCTTTAACGGGAGCGCATGTCTTGGCAGAAAAATATTCTATACCGGTTATAGGGATTCCCGCAACCATTGATAATGATGTCAACGCCATAGACATGGCCATCGGTGCAGACACCGCCGTGAATGTAGCGTTAGATGCTTTAGATAAAATCCGGGATACTTCCACTTCGTTAGAGCGGATATTTGTTGTGGAAGTTATGGGGCGCAATTGCGGTTATATCGCTTTAAGAGTTGCCTTAGCCGGCGGCTGCGAAGAAGTTTTATTCCCCGAAGGAGAGTATAACATTGAAAAAATCTGTGAAGAGA
Organism: Candidatus Omnitrophota bacterium; assembly: GCA_020343495.1. Lineage (GTDB taxonomy): Bacteria > Omnitrophota > Gorgyraeia > Duberdicusellales > 4484-171 > JAHISK01. The sequence goes on from CP070797.1 coordinate 969,264, forward strand.
TTACCGAAGGAAACATTCGCGGCAAAATCAGCTGGATAATTATCGTTGCCGAAGGAAAAGCAAAAGCTGCTGACATAGCTAAAAAAGTTACCGAAATAACGGCTTTGGAGACCAGAGAAGTTGTTTTAGGCCACATTCAACGCGGCGGCAGGCCCACGGCTTTTGATAGAATTTTAGCGGCGCGGTATGGCAATTTCGCTGTCCAGTTGATAAAAAATGGCGAGAAAGATAAATATGTAGGGCTAAATAACGATAAACTTAATGCAATTCCTTTAAAAAATATAGTTAAACCCAAAGATATTAAGACAGAAGAATATTATAGAATAATAAAGATTCTTACCTAAAAAGTTTACCGGCAAGAAATGATTTTTAAAACCGCTAAAGAATTGCTAAAAAACAATGCCTTTGTAGTAGAGAACGATAACGTTATAATTAACAATCCTGAAATTTTTAAAAATAAAACTGTTGACCGGCTTGCTGATACCATTATTTTAGGAGAATCCCTTCATATTAAGAGGCTTTGTTACTGGATAACTTATAAAGTTTCTATAAAATACAAAATATTTCCTTCTTCCATTCAGGAGCTATACAAAGCGCGAGGCCAGGGAGAATTCAATGGGTTTACTGTTCCGGCGATAAATACCCGCACGCTTACTTACGATTTAGCAAAAGCGGTGTTTCGTTCCGCTAAAAAGATAAACGCCGCCGCTTTTATTTTTGAGATAGCTAAGAGTGAAATCGGCTATACTGCCCAGCGGCCTTTAGAATACGCCGCTCTTATAGTTCTGGCGGCAATAAAGGAAGGTTACAGCGGCCCTATCTTTATCCAGGGGGATCATTTTCAGGTAAAAGCCTCTAATTATTCGGAAAATAAAGATAAAGAAATTAACCAGTTAAAAGAGCTTATTCAGGAAGCTGTTGATGCTCAATTTTATAACATAGATATTGACTCTTCAACATTGGTAGATTTATCCAGAGAAACAATCCCGGAACAGCAAAAACTTAACTATGAAGTATGTGCTTTTTTTACAAAATTCATCCGCCAGATTCAGCCGAAAAATATGGAGATATCCATTGGAGGAGAAATCGGCGAGGTGGGAGGAAAAAACTCGGTGCCGCAAGAGTTAGTTGCTTTTATGAAAGGTTACTTAAAAGAAATCGGCGCGCTGACGGGTATTTCCAAAATGAGTATCCAGACCGGCACCACTCACGGAGGGGTGGTATTGCCTGACGGCTCAATTGCTAAAGCAAAGATTGATTTTAATACTTTAAGAGAACTTTCGCAGTTAGCGCAGAAGGAATATAAGTTAGCCGGATGCGTCCAGCACGGAGCTTCTACTTTACCGAACGAGGCTTTCAGCCATTTTCCCGAAAACGGGTGTGCGGAAATTCATCTTGCCACGCAGTTTCAAAATATAGTTTATGAATATTTTCCCATACCTTTGAAAGAAAAAATTTATGAATGGCTGCATAAAAATTGTGCCAATGAAAGAAAACCAGGTCAAACTGACGACCAGTTTATTTATAAAACCAGAAAGAAGGCTTTAGGGCCGTTCAAAAAAGAAATATCTTCTCTTTCCAAGGACCTGAAAAATAAGATTTCCGCAGCTATGGAGAAAGAATTTGACTTTATGTTTGGCAAATTAAACATAGCCAATACAAGAGAAATAGTTGAAAAATATGTAAAGGCAGTTGTAGTACAAAAAACAAAAGAGGATTTTTTAAAAGAAGAAGCAAATTTAGGTAAATTAGAGGGTGCAGATTGAATAGCTGGGTAGTTTTAAAGGAGGGGATAAATGAGGTCAGATAATATAAAAAAAGGAATAGAAAGGATGCCTAACAGGGCGCTTCTTTATGGAACCGGTCTTCATCCGTCACATATAAAAAGGCCTTTTATCGGCATAGCTTCTTCTTTTACGGATATTATTCCCGGTCATATTAACATGCGTTCTTTAGAACGTTACATTGAAAGAGGGGTAGAAAACGGCGGCGGCACTCCCTTTATTTTTGGCGTGCCGGGAATTTGTGACGGAATTGCTATGGGACATCCGGGAATGCGGTATTCTTTACCTTCCAGAGAGTTAATTGCTGATACTGTTGAAACAATTGCTTGCGCTCACTGTTTAGACGGCTTAGTTCTTCTGACTAACTGCGATAAAATCACCCCCGGCATGATAATGGGGGCACTGCGAATAAATATTCCCGTAATTGTAGTAACAAGCGGACCAATGCTTTCAGGACGGTTTGGTAAGAAGCGCCTTTCCTTAGTAAGAGATACTTTTGAGGCAGTGGGAAGATTTCGTGCCGGAAAAATAAAGGAAAAAGAACGCCAAATTTTAGAAATTGAAAGCTGCCCTTCCTGCGGTTCATGTCAGGGCCTTTATACGGCAAATACAATGGCCTGTATTACAGAAGCACTGGGCCTTTCTTTACCATATTGCGCTACTACTCTGGCAGTATTAAATAGAAAACTGCGTATCGGTTATGAAAGCGGGCAGAGAATAGTAGAAATGGTGAATAAAGATATAAAAGCTAAAGATATAGTAACTAAACAGTCTTTAGAAAATGCTATTAGGATAGATATGGCTTTAGGCGGCTCAACCAATACTGTCCTGCATCTTATGGCTATAGCCCATGAAGCAAAAATAAATTTGAAGTTAACTGATTTTGATAAGATCAGTAAAACCACTCCTCACATATCTAATTTACGGCCGGCAGGAAACTATTTTATGGAAGACTTAGACTATGCCGGAGCAATACCGGCAGTATTAAAAAGGTTAGGCAGCAAGATAAATAATACAAAGACAGTTTCCGGTAAAAAAACTAAAGAAATAGCATCTGGCGCAACAATTTTTGATGAAGATGTAATAAGGCCTTTAAATAAACCTTATCACAGGCAAGGAGGCATTGCTGTTCTCTATGGTAATCTTGCGCCTGAAGGCTGTGTTGTTAAACAATCAGCAGTTGACGCTGATATGATGAAATTTAAAGGAAAAGCCATTGTGTTTAATTCTGAAGAGGAAGCTATGTCTGCAATTTTGAATAAGAAAGTTAAAAAGGGAAGTGTGCTCGTTATAAGGTATGAAGGCCCCAGCGGCGGCCCGGGAATGAGAGAGATGTTGTCTCCCACTTCAGCAATTGTAGGAATGGGACTGCACAAACACGTTGCCTTGATTACTGACGGCCGTTTCTCCGGCGGGACAAGAGGCCCCTGTATTGGACACATTTCTCCTGAAGCGGTTCACGGAGGGTTACTTGCCTATTTAAAAAATGGCGATGATATTTTAATTGAC
>CP070797.1:972656-982716 GCA_020343495.1 Candidatus Omnitrophota bacterium
CTGTACACGAAAAATTAATTATGAAGTCCAAATAAAAAGTGAAGGAATAGATCTGAATTATACAAAATTTACTAAATCCGTAAAATTTACGGCTGATGAAGGGAAAATTTATACAATTGGAGTAAGATTATTAGTAGATGCTGAGCCTGCATCTGATTGGATTTATACTGAAGTAAGCCCTTAAAAACGATATTGTTTTAATAATTAAATGAGAACTAAAATTATTTGTTATTTTTGATTTCCAGAAGTTTATGAAAGTTCTTATTGACAATCTTTAGCTCTTTTGTTATTATTTTTCTATATTAATATTATATGAGAATAATAAATTTAGTTACTAAAGAATTCAGTAACCTGTTAGGAAGCTTTTCCAACGATATCGGAATTGATCTGGGGACTGCCACCACCCTTGTCTATTTAAGAGGCGAAGGCATTGTCCTTTGCGAACCTTCCGTAGTGGCAATTTATAAAAATACAGGAGATGTTTTGGCGGTGGGAGAAGAAGCCAAACTTATGCTTGGTAAAACTCCCGGCAGTATTGTTGCTATACGGCCGATGAAGGACGGCGTTATAGCTGATTTTGACATAACCGAAGAGATGTTACGCTATTTTATTAAGAAAGCTTATCCCAGAAGAATTGTGGTGCGGCCGCGGATAGTAGTTGCTGTTCCTTCAGGCATTACCGAGGTTGAAAAGAGAGCGGTTAAAGATTCGGCATTAAGGGCAGGCGCCAGAGAAGTAATGCCGGTAGAAGAACCCATTGCCGCTGCTATTGGTGTAGGCCTTCCCATAGCTGAGCCTCAAGGAAGCATGATTGTTGATGTTGGAGGCGGAACAACGGAGATAGCGGTTATTTCCTTAGGAGGCATCGTATACGCCCGTTCAATCAGAGTCGGCGGAGATGAAATGGATGATGCAATTATTGAACACATGAAAAAGCACTATAACCTAATGATTGGTGAAAGAACAGCAGAGGAAATAAAAATTAAGATAGGCTCTGCCTGGCCGCTGGATGACGAAACCCTCATAGAAGTAAGAGGCAGAGATTTGATTACCGGCCTTCCTAAATTTATAAAGATAAGTTCAGAAGAGATACGGGAAGCATTACAGGCACCTTTAAAGGAAATTGTCGATGCAGCTAAAGTTACTTTAGAGAGGACCCCTCCGGAGTTAGCTTCTGATTTAATTGAAAGAGGGATTGTTCTTTGTGGTGGAGGGTCTTTATTGCGCGGGTTAGATAAACTGATTGCCGAAGAAACAGGGCTTGCTTGTTTTGTAGCTGACGACCCCTTAACAGCCGTTGCAATAGGAACAGGAAAGATTTTAGAGGAACCAAAGTTTTTAAAGAAGCTTTCTCTTGTTTCTACCTTCTAATTAATAAACTTACTGGATTAAATTGCATCTACCTTCAAAACTTAATTCAAAACATGTCGTTTTATTAGCTTTATTTATTTTTCTTCTTTTGCTTCCCTTTAAAAATCTAATTGATAATATTTTTGTCTCATTTTCCCGCAACCTTACGATTACTCCCACGCAGAATTTACAGAAAATACGCCAGTTACAGAAAAAAAACTTATCTCTTTCTTTACAAATCAGGGAACTATATTATTTAAAACAAGAAAACGAGAGGTTAAAAAAAGCTCTACAGTTCTACCAAGGCCGCAAAATCAACCTTATCGGTGCCGATATAATTTCTTTTGACCCTTCTGGCTGGAGAAGAATAGTCATCGTAGATGTCGGGGAAAATAGAGGGATAACCAAAGATTTATATGCCGTTGACGATGAAGGATGGCTTATTGGAAAGATTGTTGATGTGCGAGGAGACTTCTCGCGGTTAATCTTTGTTGACGACCCTAATTTCACTGCTCCGGTTTTTGTGGGGACGAATTCGTTCGGGCTTCTAAAAGGAGGGGTGGGAAACGTAAAAATTCTCTATGTAGAGAACGGCGAGGAAATTGAAGCAAAAGATAAAGTGTGGTTAAAAATACCGTCGTTAACATTTCCCGTGTATATCGGGGAAGTGGGACGGGTCAGTAAAGACACGAATAGCTTGTTTTGGAATGTTGAGGTAAAATTATTTTCAAAAAACTACCCTTCTCATAAGATATTCATTATCCAATGAGTAGGGGGGTCCCCTGAAAGCATAACCAGAATAAAAAATGGTTGATCTAAAGGAAAAAAACGTAAAAATAATCCTTATTCTTTTTATCTTTTTACTTTTGGATTTGTTAAGGCCGTTCGGTTATTTTATACATACGGAATTCCTTTTTCTGGGAATAATCCTTCTTTCTTTAAATTATCCTTTTCTTTTATCTTTAGTTTTAAGTATTATTTTCGGTTATTTGAAAGACGCCCTTTCTTACGGCAATATTCCTTTAAACCTAATTGAATTTTCCTGTATCGCTATATTTATTCATTATTTTCTTTACCGGTTTAATAAAAAAATTATCAGGCTCATCGTCTTTTTTATGGCTATTATTATACATGTTTTCTTTAATGTAATCACAACGAGAGAGTTCAATTTTATTTTTTCTTTATGGTTTTTTATGCATTCTGTCCCGATGTTCCTTTTAATAAATTATTTATCAAAAAAATGGGTCAAAACCTTATCCGCAGAATATATTTAGGAGGTTTTCTTCTCCTGGTTTTCTCTCTTTTCTATTATCAAATAGTAAAAGGGGATTATTATCTGGAACGCGCAAGGAACAACTATGTGAGAATTATTCCCTTAGAGTCTATCAGAGGAACAATCTTTGATAAGAATTCTGTTCCTTTAGCATACGATAAAGCGTCATTTAATATTGCCGTTGTGCCTTACGAAATTCAGGATAAAAAAAACTATTTATTTAATGAATTAGCGGGATTTTCAGGTTACGATGCGAATTTACTTCATAGCAATTATGAAAAACGAAAGGCAAATATTTTTAGCCCCGTGGATATAATTTTAGATGTAGATAAAATGAAAGCATTAAAAATTAAAGAGAAATTTGGCGAGGATATTTTAATAAACCCTCAACCTACCAGGTTCTATCCTTATCCTTATGAATCGGCACATATTTTAGGATATGTTAAAAAGGCTGTTTCTTCTTTCCAAAGTTTAAAAAAATACGGCTATACACCCGCCGAACGCATTGGCTTCGGCGGCATAGAACAGTATTATGATGCATATCTTAAAGGAGATAACGGAGGAGACCTTATTGAGGTGGATGCCGAAGGCAAGATGGTGGGCTTCCTGGGAGAACGCCTGCCTCAGAAGGGGCGAGACATCTATCTTACGATAGACAGCCGTATTCAGAAATATGCCTATAATGCCATGGGCAAGAAAAGAGGAACTATCATTTTGTTAGATTCTATGAAAGGGGAAGTCCTTTCTTTGGTTTCTTTGCCCTCATTTGATCCTAATGATTTTATAAAAGGGAGAAATATTAAAAAATTATTGGCTGGCGATGACAAACCTTTAATTAACAGGGCTTCTCAGGCAACTTATCCTTTAGGGTCAACTTTTAAGCCAATTGTCAGTGTAGCTGCCTTGGATAGTAAAAAAGCAACTCCCTCTACGACTTTTAATTGCGGCGGCACGTTTAATTTAGGCATGGCGTCGTTTCGATGTGCGCATACCCATGACCAGGAGAATTTATATGATGCCTTAATTCATTCCTGTAACATTTATTTTTATAATTTAGGCCTTATTATAGGCAGCCAGACAATGGCCCGGTGGGCTAAAAAGTTTGGATTAGATTCAGATACGGAGATAGATTTACCCTATGAAAGAAAAGGATTAGTGCCTTCGCCTTTATGGAAATCAAAAGAATTCAGGACAACATGGTTTAAGGGCGATACGGTTAATTTTTCTATTGGACAGGGATTTATTGAGGTGACCCCTTTAGAGAACCTCATAGCTTTTAATGTATTTGCCAGCGGGGGGTATTTGATAAAACCATATATTTTAAAAAAAGTAGACGCAACTGATTCAACACTTTCTGCAAAGAGTTATCTGGGGATACCGCAAGACAGCCTTAATGCTGTAAGAGAAGGATTAAGAGGCGCTGTTAGGAAAGAGGACGGCACCTCTTATTATCTTAAAAAGTTGAATCTTAAAATAGCCGGTAAAACCGGGACGGCTCAAACCTACGGCAAATCTCACGGCTGGTTTTTAGGATTCTTCCCTTACGACGACCCTAAATATACAATATGCACATTTTTAGAGAATTGCGGCTCCAGTTTCTATGCCGTAAAGGCAAGTTATGATTTTCTTAAAAGTTTAAAAGAACAAGAATTATTATAATGTTAAAAAAATAATAATTTATTCAGATTATGCCATTTAATATACTAAATGTTAAATCAAATCCTTCAAAAGTTATTATTATTTGTCTGCTTTTTTTAAATATCTTGAGCTTAACCATTCTTTACAGCAGCCTGCACCAAAGAGGAGAATTAAAAAATCAGGATATTTTTTATAAACAAATTACCTGGATTTTAATTTCCTGGCTGGTTTTGATAATAATTTCTTTTATAAATTACCGGCTCTATCTTGATTTTTCTTATATCTTTTACATATTGAATCTTATTCTGCTGGTGGCGGTTTATTTTTTTGGCAAAAAAACAATGGGAGCACAGCGCTGGCTTTCTATTTTTGGGTTCTCGTTCCAGCCTTCGGAACTGTCAAAAATTACTACGATTTTTCTTCTGGCTAAATTCTTTTCTTCTGCTGACCGCAAATATTTCATAAAAGGGTTTATTTTTCCCCTGGTTTTGATTTTAATAAATGCTCTGCTTATTTTTAAGCAGCCGGATTTAGGCACAGCGGTAGTCTTAATTATACTTTTTCTTATGGTGGGGGTTTCTTCCCGGATTAGAAAAAGATGTTTTATATTTCTTGTTGGCGCCGGGCTGTTTTTGCTGCCGTTTTCCGGGCACTTCTTAAAAGACTACCAAAAGAAACGGTTAATTGTTTTCTTAAACCCTAACGTTGACCCCCTGGGAGCCGGTTATACCATTATTCAGTCAAAAATTGCCATTGGTTCAGGCAAGCTAGCCGGTAAGGGATTTCTAGCGGGAACACAAAACCAATTTAATTTTCTTCCTGAGAGGCATACAGATTTTATATTTACGATAGTTGCGGAAGAATGGGGGTTCTTAGGTTCGCTGTTTTTACTTTTAATTTACTGGTTAATCATAAAAATGATTTTAGATAGAGCTAAAGAAACGAGGGATCCTTTTGCCCGCCGCCTGTCAATAGGTATATGTTCATATTTATTTATCCATATATTCATCAACATTGGGATGACTTTAGGCATTCTTCCTGTAGTGGGTATCCCGTTAATCTTTTTAAGTTACGGTGGCACTAATCTTGTAGTCAGTTTTCTTTTAGTAGGGATATTCTTCAATATTTGTAAAAATACATAAAATATAAGACCATAGACCAAAAATTCCTTTTAAAAAACATTGGTCCACGGTTAATGGTTTATAGTTTATTCAATGTTATGGACTTTAAACTTTTCCAAAAACCCCAGCGTTATATAGGCAACGAATGGAATGTCGTAAAGAAAGACCATAGCAATAAAGTAACAATTTGTTTAGGGTACCCTGACTTATACGAAGTGGGCATGAGCAATTTGGGGTTAAGAATTATATACGGCGCACTTAATCAATTTAATGATGTTGTATGTGAAAGAGTTTTTATGCCGGCTCCTGATTTAGCAAGATTTTTACGCAAAAGAAATAAGAAGCTGTTTTCCCTGGAGACAAAAACTCCTTTAGACCAATTCGCCGTTCTGGGTTTCAATTTTAATTATGTGTTAAACTTTATTAACTTTTTACATATTTTAAATTTAGGAGGCCTGCCTGTAAAAGCCTCACAGCGGCGGGATATTATTGTTTTAGGCGGCGGCATTGATAATCCCCAGCCTTTAGCTGAGTTTGTAGACGTATTTTTCTTGGGAGAATTTGAAGGAACTGTCCCCAATTTTGTTAATGTTTTAAGAAAATACAAAGATAAGGAAAGCCGCCTTAAAGCTTTATCGCAGATAGAGGGGGTTTACGTCCCCAAATTTTACACTTCAGTTTTTGAGAATAACAGCTATAAGCTCATTAAAGATTACAAGTATGCAAAATTACCCATAAAGCGGGTATATGTAAGAGACCTAAACACCTCTTTCTATCCTGTTAAGTGGCTCACCCCCCATACCCAGATTATTCATGACCGCATTCCTGTGGAAATTGCCCGGGGCTGCCCTAACCAATGCACCTTCTGCCAGGCCAGGGCTTTTTACTGGCCTTACCGCCAGAGAAGCATTTCAACGATTGAGGAAACCGTTAAAGAAAGCTACCGTCATAGCGGTTATGAGAATTTTTCATTTCTTTCGTTATCGGCATCGGATTATTCTTCAATAGAAGACCTTATTGACCGCACATCTGCCTTTTTTCAAGAACGCAAAATTGGCCTTTCTTTGCCGTCTTTACGAGCAGACGATATTTTAGGAAGGTTATATACCAAACTGGCTAAAATTAAAAAAACTTCTTTGACAATAGCAGTTGAGGCTGCTAACGAGTCTCTACGCCGGGATTTGAATAAAAAAATAGATATAAATAAACTATTTGAAGCAGTAAAGGTAGTTAGAACGTTAAGATTAAAACATATAAAAACTTATTTTATGTTCGGATTTCCCCAGGAAACCGGGGATGATCTGGCTGCCATAGGTGTTCTTTTAAGGAAACTGCATAGCCAATCCGGGCTTTCCTTGAATGCCAGTATAAATACTTTTATACCTAAACCTTTTTCTTTATGGGAAGGAGAGCCGATGCAAACAGAAGCGGTCTTATTGCAGAAAAAAAATGTTATCCTCCGAAACGTAAGGTTTAACCGCAATTTGCGAATTTTTCTATCTAACCCTAAAAAGAGTATTTTAGAAGCGGTTATATGCCGTGCTGATAGAAAGTTTTGGTCAGTGATATACCGGGCCTTTACTAAAGATACGGAATTTAGTACTTATGATGATGCGTCTTTCTTGAAGTTATGGTATAACGCAATAGAGGAAGAGGCTATAGATTATAGGTTCTATTTAGAGGCCAAAACTGATAATTTTCCCTGGTCATTTATAGAAACAGGCCAAAAATTATGAATATAGCGAAGTATCCGGTAAAAATTACGCTTTACAAAAAGGGAGAGATGATTTATTTCTCTCAACTTGATATTATGCATGTTTTAGAGAGAGCATTGCGCCGCACGCCGTTGGCGCTTTTTTATACTCAAGGTTTTAACCCCCATGTTAAAATAAGCTTTTCTAAAGCCTTAAAATTAGGGGTAGAAGGAAAAATAGAAGTTACGCTATATTTTACTTCAAAAGTTTCTCTTGACGAATTAACCGGCAATCTCACTCCCCAATTGCCGGCAGGATTGGATATTGTTTAGTTTTTTATCGGACGAGAAGTTTTGTCTTTATTTTCTTGGCGGCAAAAAACTTGCCGGTAAATTTTTTGGCGAGATTATGGTCATATTTTTTACAGGAGAAGATATTTATATAGGCTCTGCCCCAGAATTCAGAAAAATGCCCGGTTATAGAACTGGTTTCTATTAACTGCACTAAAGAGTATCCTTTAGTGTAGGCGCATTTCTCCCCAAAGTAGGGAAGGAGAGTCTTACCGTACTGTTTCATTTTGATTAGCTTACATAGCTTATCCACATATGCTTTTAGTTTTTTTCTGGAAGTAAGCACGCTGCTGTCGCATTCATATAAATCCATAACCAGCTCATATCCGAAAATCTTTTTACTCATTATACAAGCCTTTTTTTATATAGTTAGGCAGCTTCCTGCTGGCAAAGTGTATATCAGGATTATAATATTTGGTCTCCAGGTTTAACTTATTATATTTTTTAGTAACTTCTTTATAGGAAATTTTTTGTGGCCGTTTTGTTTTTGACGCAATAAGGAAACTAAAAAACCCTCCCACATAAGTAGGAATTGCTACTATCTGTGCATATACACAGGGAAATACTGTCTTTAAGATTTGGTAGTTTTCTTTTATTTCATCGGGCTGAAACATGGTTGAACCGGTTTGTCTTATCATTATGCCGTTGCTTCTTAAAACTGAAAAGATATTAGTATAAAACTTTTTTGAGAAGAGGATTCTCGCAACGCCGATAGGGTCGGGAGAATCAATAATTACAATATCAAATTTCTCGCTTGTTTTTTCTACAAATTTTGCGCCGTCGTCAATAACTATTTTTACTTTTTTACTGTTAAAAGCTCCCTTGCTTAAAGAAGGCAGATGCTTCTGCGATAAAGTTATTACCTCATTATCTATTTCAACGATAGTTACTTTGTTTATTTTATGTTTTAAAATTTCGCGCAAGACCCCGCCGTCGCCGGCGCCGATGACTAAAACATTTTTGGGATTGGGATGAGCTATCAGTAAAGGGTGCGTAAGCATCTCATGATAAATAAACTCATCCATTTCCGTAGTTTGAATAGTGTTATCCAAGAATAAAACTTTACCAAAACGGGGAGTATCATAAATTTTTAAGTTTTGGTAGGTGGTTTTTTTCTTATCAATTAAATTCCCTTTAAGGCCGATTTTAATATCTGAATATAATGTTTCGTGTGCCCAGTCCATATTTTCCTGCTATTAAAATATGCCGCGTTTAAGCTCGGCTATTTGGATATTTTTTGTTTTAAACCCTTCTTTTATTACTGGTATAGCTTTGTAAGGGTCGACATTGCCACAAACAAATATATCTAATGCTGCATAGCCATATTCCGGCCATGTATGAATACTGAAATGTGATTCCGAAATTATTGCCATACCGGATACACCACCGTAAGGCGAGAACTTATGCAGGTCAATCTTTAAGAGGTGAGCCTGACATGCCAGAACTGAATCTTTTAATATTTTCTCTATTTTAGGAAGCGAAGAAATATTCTTAGCATTCCAAAGTTCAACTATTAACTGAACTCCAGCGTATTTCACAACACCGTTAGTGGAACAATACTCTTTTTCCATCCCCCTTACTTATTAACATAAAGATTTTTTGTATCCATAAGTATGATAAACCATAATTATTAATTTTGCAAGAATTTTTTTTAAAATTTTTTAAATCATCATTTCATATTATGATATACTTATTCAAAAGCAAAGTATGATAATCTTCTTGAGGAAAGTTTGAGTTTTTGTTACAATTGTTGGTAAAAGTTTTAAACTACTCGTGCCGGCGTAGCTCAGTTGGTAGAGCAAGGCTTTCGTAAAGCTTAGGTCGGAGGTTCAACTCCTCTCGCCGGCTTATAAACGCAGTATCTGAATTTTTAATAATGATTGTTCCTTATCTTAAAATTCTTCGAAAACGCAATTTTCTTTTTCTCTGGATCGGCCAGATAGTTTCCCAGTTTGGCGACCGGCTAACCCAGATGGCTTTAATCGGGTTGGTATACCGGCTAAAACCCGGTTCTTCCATAGGCCTGGCGAAAATGTTAAGTTTAGCCATAATACCCGTTTTCTTAATTTCTCCTATAGCCGGGGTCTATATAGATAGATGGGATAAACGAAGAACAATGTTTCTAAGCGATTTCTTCAGGGGCCTGTTTATTTTATCAATCCCTTTTATCTCCTCAACTAACGATACTATTATTTTTATATATTCCTTAGTATTTTTATCCTTTTGCGTAGGCAGATTCTTTATTCCGGCAAAAATGGCCATAATCCCTTCCTTAGTCAGCAAAGAAGAGGTTTTCTTAGGCAATTCACTGGTTTCAATTACAGCGATGATTGCTGCCATGTTGGGGTTTGGCGTAGGCGGGATTATCGTTGAGAAATGGGGTGTTGAAACGGCATTTTTTCTTGATGCCATTACATTTTTTATTTCGGCGTTATTTATTATTTTTATGAATATAAAAGAACGGGCAGTTTTTACCCCTAAAGATATACTCTCCTTAGGAAAAGATGCAATTTTTAATGTGAGGAACTCTTTTATATTTGAGGTTAAGGCAGGAGTAAAATATATTTTTGAGTCCAGCCAGACCCGTTACGCCGCAAAAGTATTTTTTATTCTTTTTGCTTCCATAGGGTCTCT
>CP070797.1:982816-992785 GCA_020343495.1 Candidatus Omnitrophota bacterium
CATTATTATGTCGGGGTCCTGGCGAACAATGGAACGCAGCCCGGTAGCAAAAGTTAACCCTGCCTTTACATTTACCTGCGACTGCCTTACATTGGGGATTTCATACTCAACAGGGTCTTCCAGCGTAATTATGTTCTTGCCTACGGCGTTTATTTCGCTTAACGCTGCATAAAGGGTTGTGGTCTTACCGCTGCCTGTTGGGCCGGTAACCAGCATTATGCCGTACGGCCGATGAATCAAATCAGAAAATAACCCTAACACGTCCTTAGAAAACCCCAACTGTTTAAGGTGAAGTATACCCACTGACCGGTCAAGAATCCTTATAACAACATTTTCTCCGTGTATCGTAGGAAACGTTGAAACCCTTAAATCAACGTCTCTATTGGCGATAAACATACGCAGCCGCCCGTCTTGAGGGAGCCTTTTCTCAGCAATATCCATGTTTGCCATTATTTTTATACGAGATACAACAGCGTCGCGGTACTGGAAAGGTATTAAAGGGGCGGGATACAGTACTCCGTCAATACGGTAGCGACAATTCAGGTCTGCCCGCTGCGGCTCAATATGAATATCTGACACGTTACTCTCAACAGCTTTGGTAATAATATTATTAACCTTTTCAACAACCGGTGCTAAACTAGCTGCTTCTTCTAAAGAAGATACTTCCTCTCCCCTAACTGTCGGTAATTCCGCTCCGGAAACCTCTGGCGGCGAAACTTTTTCTTCTTCTTTTGCTAAAGAGGGAGACTCTTGAGGACGGTAATATTTCTTTATATTGCTAAGAATCTGGCTTAAACACGCAAAAACAGGCCTGACCCTTAACCCTGAAATTGACTGTAACGCATCTACCGCGCTTACATCTAAAGGGTCTATCATCGCTATGGTAAGGGTATCATGCACTATAAATAAAGGAATTGCTCTGTGTTTTAAACAAACCTCTTCGGAAATGAGTTCTATTGCTTTTTGTTCAACATTAATATCCGCTAAATTCACGTAAGCAAACCCTAACTGCTGGCTTAAACTGCGGATAACGTCTTCTTCGCGGGCAACGCCGCGGCTGACTAAAATCTCACCGATAAAATAGCCCGTGGCTTTCTGTTCTTTTAATGCTTCATCTAACTCCTGCTGAGAAATAATACCCTGCTCTACCAATATCTTACCTAACCTGTGCTGGTCTCGTATTTGCGCCATAGCGAATTGCCTCCATGTTTAATTATTTAACCGGCCGTATCTCTTCCCAAAACATATCTTCTATTAAAGTAACCAAAGTCACAACCGGTTTGGCTTCTAAAGAAGGGCGAACTTCTTCATCTGCCGATTTATCTGCCGCCACATCATAATAAACCGAAACTCTTACTTCCAAAGGATCGGTTTCTGCTATTACTTCTTTTTTTATCCTCCACTTAGCGTCGTTTAATTCTAAGGGAGCCTCATCTAACGCCGGATATATTGAATCGCCCATTTCTTTTAACCCTGCCTTATTTATGTTCAGATTCTTAATACGTTCCATCTGCCATTTAGCCAAGTTAGTCGCTGTTATAAGGTCCTGGGAAGCTTGAGCGGAAAAAAGTAAGCTTGAAAACAACTGCATTATCGGAATAAATAAAACCGCAATCACTGCCAAAGTAATCAACAACTCTATATATGTAAACCCTTTTATCCGCCGACGGCGGATAACCGACGGCTGACAGTCAATAGTCGATAGTCGTCTTCTAAAGCATTGCATACTGCAACTGTAAGGTTTTCTTTACATCATTAACCTCACCCGTAGAAACAATTAATGACTGCACATAGTCAATCTTAACTGTGTAGGTGCCCTCTCCCAGATTAATAGGGCCTATTTTTTCCTCTGATTTGGCCCCAACTGCTTTACCTCGAAGCATACCAATTGCATAGGAAATACCTGCCTCGGCTAAATAAAAAGCCTTAGCCTGGTCTACGGTGGAACGAACGGAAAGGTCAACGGAAACAAAAAAAGCAATTAAACTCGCCCCAATTAAAGCAATCGTCAACAGGAGAATAACAACGCTTAATAAGATTACCCCTTTCTTATTAGTTCGGAGTTCAGAGTTCATCGTTCGAAGTTGGTAATTTTACCATTGCGACGGCACCTCGCCCTCAACTTTTCCCCATTTTGAATCAAGGGGCATATCCCAGTTAACAATAACTTTTGCCTTATCTACATAGTAAACCCAGCCTCCTGCGCCAGATAAAAGCTCGTCAGACTCCAGGCTTTCAATCTCAGAATTGCCGTCTTTAGAAGATACAAATTCCGGCGGGATATTATCTAAATAACTCCTTTCAACCCCCATATCGTTATAAGTTACCTCCAGAAGTTCTTCTAAACTTTCGGGGTAACGGCCTTCTTTTGTCCGAAATAAACTTACGCGTGTGCGAAGAGTGTTTAAATTAGTCTTTGTGGCTGCCAGGCGCGCTTCCGCATCAAACCCTATAAAATTAGGTATTACAGTGGCAGCTAATATCGCTATGATACTTATGACAATCAACAATTCTAATAACGTAAACCCTCTTCTTTTATTAATCTCTTGTACTTGCTGACTCATAAAAAACCCTCCGCTATTAAAGATAGATATATTTCATCCTCTAAAAACCTTTATTAAATTAAATATCGGTAGTAACACTGAAAGAGCGATAACCGATACCATAACACCCATGACTAAAAGCATAAATGGTTCCAACAAAGCGGTCAAATTTCGTATAGTGTAATCTATCTCCGGTTCGTAAAACGAAGATATTTCAGCAAGCATCTGGTCTAAATTGCCGCTGCGCTCACCTGTTGAAATCATCTGGACCACCATCGGTGAAAATAACCCGCTGGCTTTAAACGGCTCAGCTAAAGGGTGGCCTTCTGTTATGGCGTAGCGAACACTTTGAATTGCCCTGCGCATAACCACGTTAGTAACGGTCTTCTCTACCACAACCAGCGCTTGTAATATCGGTATACCTGAAGCAACAAGGACGCTCGTTACTCTCGCAAACCTTGAAATCTGGATTTTAGAATACAGCGTGCCAAAAAGAGGGACTTTCAGCATTAAACTATGAATACGAAACCTGCCTTCGTCTGTCCGCGCGTAGCGTTGAACCCCTAAAAAAATCAAAATCACCGCCCCTATTAAAACCGGCCAGAACCGGCGTAGCGTCCAACTTAAGCCTAAAATAACCTGGGTAATAACAGGTAACTTTGCTTCTGATGCGCGAAACACCATTACAAACTTCGGTAACACTCCTACCACCAAAAAATTAACTACAATCAAGGCGATTACCACTAAAACAACCGGGTAAATCAACGCTGACTTTATGCGGGACTGCATCTCTAATTCTTGCGTCCCTAAGGTAGCTAATCTATCTAACACTTTATCCAGCATGCCTCCGGTTTCTCCGACTTCAACCATACTAACAAAAAGCTCCGAAAAAACTTTAGGATGTTTTGAAAGAGATTCTGAGAAACTCCTGCCGCTCTGCACTGACTGGCTTATATCTTCTAATATAGCTTTAAACCTTTTATTTACCGTCTGCTCACAAACTGTAGTTAACCCGGATGACAACACTGTTCCTGCCTTAAGAAGCGTTGCTAACTGCCGCGTAAATATAATAACTTCGCGTTTTTCTAACCGATGAAACCGCTCAAACAGACTTAAAAAAGAAAAACCTCCCCTTTGGACAGGGCTAATTTCAACTACGCTATACCCTAGACGGTCTAAATCATCAACAACCTTCTTCTCATCCCTAGCCTCTAAGACGCCGGTTATTAACTCGCCTGTTTTATCACGGGCTTTATAATGGTATTGCGGCATAATTACTCATATTCCAGAAACTTGCTATAGTAAAAGTCCACCTTACTCTTATCCTTTAAATAATGCGAATAAATTACTACCAGATTATAATATACATCTTTATCGGAGAGGTCTCCTTTTAACGCTTTCTTGTAAGAATTAACTGCCTTCTTATACTTGCGCTGCTGTATATAAAGATAAGCTAAATTATAAAAAACGTCTTTATCGTCTTTTATTGCTAAAGCCTTTTCATAAAACTTTACTGCTTCCTTTACGTTGCCCTCCAACGAATGCAGATACCCTAACGCCCGGTAAATTTTTGCTTTATCCTTAATTTCTTCGGAAATATCATACCCCCTCAACGGTGAGATTTGATACTCTTTCTTTGTCTCAGATTCTTCTAACTGACGGATCTGCTGCTCTGCTTCCTTTAATTTTTTCTCTAACTGCGCTATTTTATTCATCAACTGAGAACGTTCAGAATCAAATTCTTCAGCAAGAGGTTCTCCCCTTATATCTATATCAGATAATTTTTCCGTCAGCTTAAACCGGTCTTTTTCTAACGACTCTATCTGGTTTTTATACTTGGTCTTATCAAAATCTGCCTCAAGAAGTTCATCTTTTAAATCTTTAACCACGCCTTCGCTCCTCTCTAAGCTTTTCTTTAACTCATCACAGACGCTCTTATTTTTCTCTAACTGAGTATTTAACGCCTTTATCTCATCGCGGCTGTCAGTATATTTTCTATCCAGCTGGCCTAATTTCTCGGTTAACTGGTCTCTATCTTTCTCTAAAGACTCCGTTTTAACCCGAAGCTTAATATTTTCATTATCTAGGCGGGCATTTTCTGCCTTTAGAGTTTTTGTTTCCTCCAGAAGGCCTTCTTTTTCTTTTGATAATTTCCTTTTTTCTCTACGGCTCTCGTTCTCAATTTTCCAGGGAGCTACCGGCCATTCGTATTTCTGCCCTTCCTCCTGGGCTTCAATGGTGCCGTATACCAATACCAAAAATATTAAAAAAAATAATACCATTAACTGCCGAGGCTTTACGTGCATACCTTTCCTCCTTCAATCCTTGACATCTCTACATCCCTATTCATCATTTGAAATATCTAAATCAAGGGAGCGGGGCGACTTTATTTTCATCAAAGATACATCCAATTTGGTAAAAAGCTGCCTTGCTTTTTCCGCAAAAGGGCTCCCGGGATAATCGGAAATTAACTTGCCTAATACTTCCTTTGCCTTATCATAGTTTTTTAAGTATTGATAATATATCAGGCCGGCGTTAAACCTGGCTTCCTGCGCTTTACTGTTGTAGGGAAAAGCAGTAAAAATATGTTCATAAATACTTAAGGCCTGCGATTTCCTAAACTGTTCATCTCTCCTGCGGCTTTCAAAATCCAAGCCTTTATCCAAATGTTCTGCTTTTTTAAACAAATTATATATAATATTTAGCTCCGAGGTCGTATCAACAGTAGTAAACACCTTCTCTTGCTCGGCTTTGCGCTTGCTTATCAATTTCTTTTCTTCCTCTGAACGTAAAATCTTTGGTGTTATAAACACGGCTAACTCTTTCTGTTCAGCGTCTCTCTCGCTTCGGGAAAAAAGTATCCCGATTAAAGGTAGCCTGCCTAAAATAGGAATCCTTTCCGAACTACTGTTATCCTTCTGTTTTATCAACCCTCCTATAACCAGAGTCTCTCCTTCTTTTACGCGCACAGTTGTATCGGCTTCCCGCGTGGTAATACGGGGCCCGGCATCCAGGGCTTGTGATAAAGACGATACTTCCGGATGAACACGCATTGTAATGTAACCGTCTTCGTTTATCTGTGGGGTAACTTTTAAATTAGTTCCGATATCCACGAACTTGGTGGTTTCAGTAGTGCCGGTCGTGGTCTGAGTCCTCTCTTTATAAGGAAACCTCTCTCCTATGACAATACGCGCTTCCTGGCCATTTAAAACCGCGATAGACGGCGCAGCTAAAAGATGGGCCTTGCCGTCTTTAATTAACGAATCTATGGTAGCAGTAAGCGTAACATCTTTTATATAATAAGTATCTACCTTTAACTGCCCGCCGCTTAAGGAGGAGGACTGGCCGTCCATTGTTACGGTATTTTTGCCGTCGTTATAAGTTGCGCTCCAGGTAATTCCTATATTTCGCAGGTCAGTGGTTGTTATGTCTACAATTTTAGCTTCTATTAGAACCTGTCTCGGCTGCATATCTATCTTTGTAAGCAATTTTTTAACTTTCTCAATATTTGCCACATAATCGGTAATAATAAGGCTGTTTGCTAAATCATCAATCTTTAAATCTCCTTTTGAAGAAATAACTTCCCGAAACATCCCCTGAGCATCTGCTGCTCTAACGTATTTTAAAAATAGGACTTCGCTGGCTAACTCTACTACTTCTTTATCTCCCGGCGATACGTAAATAATCCCTTCTTTTACGTTATAGGTCAACCCGTTTATTGAAAGAATTGCTCCCAGAGCTTTATCTACGGTTACATCTTTTAAATTTATAGTTACCTTCCCCTTTACGTCAGGGCTTGTAACAATATTTAGTCCGTATGTCCATGATAAAGAACGTAACACCGTGGTAATCTCTACATCTTTATAATCAAGGTTTATCTTAATTCCCAATTTTTCTTTAAAGGCGTCTTCCTGCTCACTTGCTCCCGAAGAGAACACATTTTCCCATTGCTGGTCTTGAGCATACACCCCTAGCCTACTTATCATTACCATGCCTAACAAAACACCTGTGATTATTCTATTCATCTTGTTATTTTCGGGAGGGGCTCCTGCGTCCCCTACTTCTTATTTCTTACTTCTTACCTCTTACTTCTTTACCCTAATCATCTCTCCACATAAAGAATGTGTTCCTCTACCCCGTCAACAACCACCACCATATTAGGAAGTATTTCTTTTACCTGAAACTCTCCTATCTGGGAACCCACCTTCACAACCTCGCCATTTATAATAGCCGTGGGAGACTGCGGGTCATAAGTAATGCCTTCTAACTTTAATTTTGACTTACGAACCGGCGCTACCGGTTTAGTCTTGGAAACAAATATATCTCTTATCTTAAAAGGGACCTCCTCTATTTCTTTAGCCTTCATCTGCTCAGAAAAAGGAATATCTCCCAGAAGGCTTGTCAGCACTATACGCACCGGCGTAGCCGGACCCTTCTTTGATTTTCCCTGAGGCTCGGAAATTTCTAACTCTTCTATCTTCAGAAACGGCGATATTGTCTCTATCTTTTTTATATAGTTTATTGTATCCTGATAAGCAGCATTAAATTTAAGTTCCACATATAGACGGGAATAGTCCTCGCCTTCATCTATCTTCTTGCGTATGGAAATTAATTTAAACCCTTTTGCTAACCGCGTTAACTCTCCTATCAAGCTAGGCGCGCTCTTCTTAGCGGGAAGTGTCTTCTCTAACGCCGTAATTTCACCAAGTAGTTTCTGCCACTGCTCATCTAAAGCCTGTAAGTTACTCCTTTGCTCATCTATCTGAGGAAATTTAGTTTCAATTTCGGCTATACGTGCTTCTAACTTCTGAATCTGAAGCTCATAGGTCGTAATATTTTTCTCTAACGGCTTATATAAAAGATTATAATACCCACTTACTATTATCACACATATAAATAGAATTAAAAATCCTTTTTCTCTTTTTTTTAATTCCTTATAATTTAACAAGCTCTTCATCGCCACTTATAATTAACCGTTACTGTTTGTTTCCTAAAGGCTCTTTAACAGCTGCGGCAGCAACAATCGTAATAATCTCAAATTTATAAATTTCAGCAGCAGGCTCCCTCTGGGTATAACTAAAATCCGCACTTATAAAAAGGGGGGAGCCTCTTATTTTCTCAATTAAGCCGGATATCAAATTTGTATTGATTGTAGACCCGGTTAAAATTAATTTGTTATCTTCATATTTTAGCTCTGTAATCCAGATTTCCTCAGGCAGGAGCCGGGCAATTTCCTGAAGGGCGTCGGAGAACTTATCCGGCTTCCTCACTCCCTCCTTAAGAAGGCGTAATCTAGCTTCTAACAAGTCTTTTTCTCCGGTCAGCTCAGCTTCTTCTTTAGATAACTCCAACTGCATACCCTGTAGGAGCCCGAGCCGAGATTTTGTTTCTTTAACTTTTCCCATTAACGCCCTCATTCTTGACTTATACACGGCTGCTTTTCCTATCTGAATACCTAAAAAAACTACTGCGACCAAAACAGCGCCAATCCCTACCTGAACAGTCTTTTTCTTCAAAGCTCTAACACAAAAAGAAACAAACTCGCTCCGTTCACGAAACAACAAATTAACGCGCTGGGACTCATCTATTCTCTGCGCTGCTGCTAAGCCTGCACATACTACAAAATTTACAGGCATATTAATAAACCGGGTCTTCTGACTCTCTATGGCATTAGAAATGCTAAATATTTTAAAAGGATTATACTGCTGGACAGGCACACCTAACTTTGCCGTCAAAAACTGAACTAAATTTTTTAGGTTAGACCCTCCTCCCGAAAGAATCAAACGGTCAAATTTGATAATCTGCGACTGGGTTACCTCATAGGAAAAATATTTAAATGAATGTTCTATATCTACTACCAAATTCTCCAGGAGCGAAATCAGCCCGTAATAAACTCTCCTTGATTTATCTTCTGTTTCCGGGACTCCTCCTCCTTCAGCTTCAAAAAACGGGGGGATTTTTTTATCCGGCGACCAAAAAATAAGGCCGTACTTATGGGTCAGCTCTCGGGCCTGGCTTAACTCAACATTACAATGCCGGGCAACGGTCTCTGTCATTTTCTTAGAAGTTAATGCCAGGCTTCTTGCAAAACTAAGTTTTCCCCCTTTCTCTATGATGAGAAAACTTTCTTCGGCTCCGATATCAAGCCATAAAATTACTTCCTGCTTCTTTACTGTTTCTAACCCGGCTCTTTCTGAAAACTTATTTAAATTAACCAGGCTAAGCGGCGGCACTTCAATATTTATAGGCCGAAGCCCCATATCTTCAAATAACGAAACCCATTTTTTTATGGTTTCCTGCAAAACACATATAATTAAAACTTTACACTGGGAAAGCCTTCCCAATACTGTGCCTGCCTCGTCTAACCTGATAAATTTATAAAAAACCTGATCTGCGCTCGCCCCAAAAGGTTTTAACTGGCTTATTTTGAATTTTACTGCCGCGTCAAGCTCAAAATCCGACATGGGAGGAAAAACAACGTTAAAAAAGAGCGCTTCTTTTGTAAAAATTGTAAAGGCGCATTCTCCTCTTACTTTATTGCGGCTAATAAGTTTCTGGAGCGTCTTTCTTAAGTTAACAACGGAATCGTAACGAGGCAGGGCAGCATAACTTTCCTGGTCAATACGCGCAATTCCCAGGTTATCTTCTCTATCCACAGCAAGTTGAATTAATTTAATCGATGAAGTGCCGATATCAATAGCCGGAGGCAGAAGTTTGGATTTGGGAACTTTTTTCTCTTGTTCCATAATTATAAATATATTGTCTATATCATTATAAAATAATCTAAAGCCAAATACAAGAATATATATATCTCTCTCGTTTAAAAAAACTTATCAGCCGTCAGCTATCAGCTTTTTTATATTATCTCTTTTCTGCTGAAGGCCGATGGCTAAGCTCTCCCTATTGTTCTCTTGCCTGAAGGATAGCTTTAGAGATACGGTTAAGGTAAGAATTGGTATCTTTGTAATCCGGCAGGATACTCTTTACTTCTTTAAATTTTTCTAAGGCGGTTTGGTATTTACCCTCTTCATATAAAGAAATTGCTTGCCAGTATAAAGGTGCCGCGTTATCTTGCAGTGGGCGTCTATCAGTCATTTTAACAGACAGGCGCTCTAAATAAACCAAGGCAACCTTATTTTGGGGCTGAAATTTAAGTATCGTTTCATAAACGGCTTTTGCATCCGTATAATAACCCTCATCATATAAAACTTGCGCCTCTTTAAGTAAGGAGGTGAGTTCATCTTCCTCTAATTCTTTAGAAATACGGTGTATATAAATAAAAGTATCCTTATAGCAGGGGTAGAATTCAGCCAATTCTTTAAATTTCTCTGAAGCGAGCTCATAATCTCTGTTACGGTACAACGAGCAGGCTTCGTTATATTTAGCTTCTGCAGCCTCTTCTTTTACTTTCTCTTCTTTTTCCTTC
>CP070797.1:992885-1002214 GCA_020343495.1 Candidatus Omnitrophota bacterium
AAAAGGTTTATCCGGAGGCCTCTTTTTTATCTGATAAAGCCGCTTAATAGCCTCTCTTTTCTGAAACGCCGCTGCTAACCCATATACGGTTTCCGTAGGAAGAGCAACTATGCCTCCGCCGGAAATAGTATCCGCTGCTTCTTTTATAAGGGCTTGATCTATATTGTTAGGGTCAATAACAATCTTCTTCATACTCATTTAAACTTATTCTTTAATGCTTTTAATTTAACGCGGTATTTTTTATCTTTTAAAGAAAGAATCTCTAAAGAAAAAATAATCGCATTTATAAAAGCGCTTTTACCTACGCCGGAAGATACCAACCCTATGCCCCGCGGGCTGCTTACGATAGAGAAAAGCGCATCTAGGCCGCCTAACAATCCCCCTTCCAAAGCTACCCCTATTACGGGGATGTCTAAGTAGGAAGCAACAAACCCCGGTAAAGCTGCTGCCATCCCCGCACAAGCAATAACAACCTCTGCCCCGTTCCTAGAGATGTCCATACAAAACTTTCTTAATTTTTCAGGGTTACGGTGGGCAGATATAACTTCTAACTTATAATCTAATTTTAACTCTTTCAAAACGTCCAGACCCTCTTTCAACTTCTGGCTGTCGCTCTTGCTTCCTAAAACTATAACAATCTTTTCTTTCATATCCGCCTCCCTTAAACGCGATTAATTAATAAAATTGTACCTTCTAATTTTACCCATCACTGACAAATTTTGCAACTTCAAAATTATATTTCATTTTTTACATTTCACTGCTTTATACCCTATGTCTCTGCGGTAATACATATTTTCAAAAGATATCTTCTCTATGGCGCTGTAAACTTTTCTTTGCGCCTCTAGAACAGTCTCTCCTAAAGCGACAACGTTTAACACCCTGCCTCCGTTAGTAAAAAAATTTAAATTACCTTGCTGGTCTCTTGTCTTTTGAGTGCCGGCGTGAAAAACAAAAATGTCTGCAGAATCTGTGAGTTTATCTAACCCGTATATTTGTTTACCCTTAGCGTAACTGCCGGGATAACCCCCGGAAGCTAAAACCACGCATAAACAGAACCGCTCATCCCACTCTAACCTGCAATTTTTAAGGTCTCCATTAATAGTTTTAAGCATAACCTCAACCAAATCGCTTTTCAGTTTCGGTAACACGGCCTGAGTTTCCGGGTCGCCGAACCTGACGTTAAATTCTAATACGTAAGGCTCACCCTTTTCTATCATTATGCCGGCGTAAAGTATCCCTTTATAAATAATGCCGTCCTGCTTTAGGCCCTCTATCAAAGGAAGGAATACTTTATTAATTATCTTTGTAAAAATTCTTTTCTCTACCACCGGCGCGGGAGCATAAGCTCCCATACCGCCTGTATTGGGGCCTTTGTCTCCATCAAAAATCTGCTTGTGGTCCTGCGATGAAACTAACGGCACAATTGTCCGGCCGTCAGTGAATACCAAAATAGACGCTTCTTCTCCTTGCAGGTAATCTTCTACTACTATTCTAAAACCGGCGCTGCCGAACTTTTTCTGGACCATAATCTCATCCACAGCAGCGTTTGCTTGCTCTTGTGACTGGCAAACAATCACTCCTTTACCGGCGGCTAACCCGTCGGCTTTTATTACTAAGGGGTCAAATTTAGTCTTTATATATTCTTTGGCTGACCTGTGGTCATCAAAAACTTTAAAGTCTGCTGTTGGCACCCTGTATTTTCGCATTACCTCTTTGGCAAAGACTTTACTTGCTTCTAACATCGCTGCTTTTTTAGTCGGCCCAAAAATCTTTAAATTGGCCTCCTGGAACTTATCTACAATACCGTTAACTAAAGGAACTTCCGGGCCCGGCACGGTTAAATCTATTTTTTTATCAACGGCAAACCTAAACAACCTGTCTATATCGGAAGCCCCAATATCTACGTTTTCAGCGCAAAGGGAAGTGCCTGCGTTTCCCGGTGCACAGTAAACCTTATCTACCAAGCTTGACTCTGCTATTTCTTTAGCCAAACAATGTTCTCTGCCGCCGGAACCAATAACTAAAACTTTCATGTTTTTCTTCACCCTAACCGCATCTTTGTTTTTGACTTTACTATTTCTCCGATTAAATAAACCTTGTTATTGAAAGATAACCTGTTCATTGCTTTCTTTAAATGCTTTTTATCCACTACCACAACCATGCCAATACCCATATTAAACACCGTGTACATTTCTTTATCGTCAATGTTGCCTTTCTCCTGAACGATTTTAAATATTTGGGGAACAGGCCAGCTCTTTTTATTGATAAACATCCCCAACCCAGCAGGCAAAATCTTTGTGGCTTTATTATAAAAAGCCCCGCCGGTTATATGGGCAATACCTTTTATGGCGGCAAACTGCGAACTAAACGCTGAAAGCAACGACAGTATAGGTTTTACGTATATACGCGTTGGTTTTAACAATTCCTTTGCCTGCTCACTTATTTCTTTGGAATTAAACACTTTCCTCACCAGAGAAAACCCGTTGGAATGAAGACCTGCGGATTCTAACCCAATTACTAAATCGCCGGCTTTAATGTTTCTACCGTCAATTATCTTCTTCTCATCAACAATCCCTACACAAAACCCTGCTAAATCGTAATCGCCTTCTTTGTACATCCCCGGCATCTCGGCAGTCTCGCCTCCCAAAAGCAGGCAATCAGATTCAAGAAGCCCTTTATTAATTCCTTTTACTACCTGCGCTAAAATAAGAGGCTCTAACTTGCCGCAAGCAATATAATCTAAAAAAAATAGCGGCCTGCCGCCACAGCAGACTAAATCGTTAACGTTCATAGCCACAAGGTCTATGCCAACGGTATCGTGGATACCGCACTCTATGGCAATTTTTAACTTGGTCCCTACCCCGTCCGTTGACGCCACTAAAACAGGGCTGCGGCATTCTTTAAGGAAAGGCTTAATACTAAACAAAGACCCAAACGCAGAAATTTTACTCATCTTACTGGAAGATATAAACCCCTTTATTCCTTCAACGAATTTATCTGCCTTTTCTATATCTACGCCGCTCTTTTTATAACTAAGCTTTCCCATTATCTCGCACCTCCTGCCTCACGATTCATTATTCTTTTTCCCTTTTTAGTATTTCGGTTATAATCTTTTAGTCTGAAGTCTAAAAATCTTGAAGTCTTTAGTATGTATTACAATTTTCCTGTCCAACAATACAGGCAAAGATTATCTTTAGGCAACCCTATTGCTTTAACCATGTCTTGCAGCTTCTGGTACTTAAGAGATGTCACGCCCAAATTATGCGCAATCCAGGAAACCATTTTCTCATATTTAGGGGATTTATCATCTATGTATTCACTAATGTCTTGCATTTCTTTTCCTTCTAAAGCTTTTATTGCTTTATGAGCAGCCAGTTCTTCTTTTGACCTTGTAGAAAAATTATATTTGCAGGGAAACGCTAACGGCGGACACGCCGTCCGCACATGAACTTCCTTTGCCTGGTTATTCCATAACTTCTGAACAGTAAAATTTTTCAGCTGCGTGCCTCTGACGATAGAATCTTCACATAACACTATTTTCTGGCCTTGGATAATTTCTTTGATAGGAATCAGTTTCATCTTTGCCACTAAATCTCTTGCCTGCTGGGAAGGCGGCAGGTAACTCCTGCCGTAGCCGGGAGTGTATTTTACCAACGGCCTTCTATAAGGGATTTTTTTGCACATGGCATACCCTAAGGCATGAGCAGTCCCGGAATCAGGCACTCCTGCTGCTAAATCCGGATGAATCCGGTCATCCTTAGCTAAAAGACAGCCGCATTTTTCTCTGACCACTTCCACGTTCATTCCTTCATAAGTAGACGCAGGAAACCCCGTATAAATCCAGAGAAACGCGCAAATTTTAAGGTTCCTGGCACCTGGCTGTTTCTGCTGCATGCCTTCTTTGCCAATAAAAACTACTTCACCGGGCAGAAGGCACTTTACGGTTTTATACTCTAAATTCGGGAAAGAGGTAGTCTCACTTACAATTGCCCAACTGCCTGCTTTCTCGCCAACAGTTAAGGTGGAAATCCCTAACTTATCACGCACAGCAAGAATCCCTTCTTTATTTAAAATCAACAAAGATACCGACCCCTCTATGCGGGAAAACATATATTCAATTCCTTCAATAAACGAGCCTTTCTGGACAATCAGTTTACTTACAAGCTCGCATATGTTTACCCTGCTGTCAGAGACCTCGCTGAAAGAGTAACCTTTGGCAAAAAGCTCGTCAGCCAAATTTTTCCAGTTATCTATCCATCCGTTCACCACTAAACAAAAATCACCAAATTTAGATTTTACGTATATTGGCTGCTCTTCGTACCCGATAATGCCTATACCTTTGGTCCCTTTTAATGCCTGGTAATCTTCATACAGTTTTGACTTAAACTGGCTGTAACTTATGTTATGAATCCTTCTCTCCATACGGTCGCCGTAAATAGCAACGCCTCCGAACTGGGACCCTAAATGAGAATGGTAATCGCCTATATAAAAAAGGTCCTCTACACAATCGTTTTTTGAAACTACTCCAAATATTCCGCTCATAACTAACCTTCCACTATTTTGGGGATAGCCTGTTTATAGGCATCCGTTAAATCAGCTACTCTTACGTTTATAAGTTCGTTTATCTTCAAGTTATCTGCCCTCACCTTTCCTATAAGCGTATGTTTAACGTTGAATTTGGCGCAAACCTGCTCAATTTTTTCTTTGTTTCCTTCAGAAACGCTTATAATGATTCTAGACTGAGTTTCCCCGAAGAGAAAAGCGGCATTGCTGATATTATCGTGGGAAACTTTTATTTGGGCGCCGAGATTACCTGAAATACAACTTTCTGCCAAGGCTACGGCAAACCCTCCCTCGGAACAGTCGTGAGCGCTTGATACCAGGCCTGCTTTTATCATTGTCAACACAGAAAGCTGAACGTTCCTTTCTTGTTCTAAATCAAGCTGGGGAGGACTCCCCTTTTTCAGATTATGAATTATGCTTAAATACTGCGAGGCGCCTAATTCTTCTTTATTTTCTCCAATGAGAAAAATCAAATCATTTTCTTTCTTGAAACCGCAACTGGTTGCTGTTTTAAGGTCGTCAATTACTCCTACCATGCCGATTATAGGCGTAGGGAAAATTGCCCCTTTAGGGTTCTCATTATTGAAACTTACGTTGCCGCTCACTACAGGAACGTCAAAAAATTTAGCCGCGGCAGCAATCCCGTGAATTACGTTCTCAAACTGCCAGTAAACTTGCGGATTATAGGGGCTGCCGAAATTTAAGCCATCGGTAACGCCTCTGGGTTCTGCTCCGCAGCAAACAAGGTTCCTTGCTGCTTCAGCTACGGCGATTTTTCCTCCGGTTAAAGGGTCAAGATAACAATACAACCCGTTTCCGTCAACAGTAGCGGCAATCGCTTTATTAAGCTGGGGGACATAATAAACTCCTGCATCACTGCCAAAAGGTAAACACGAATTTTTAATTAGTTTGGGGTCTACTTTTTTAGCAATCCACTCTTTAGAAGCTATGGTTGTAGAACTCAACAGCTTTATAAGCACCTCATTATATCCTTGCGGTTCTTTCAACCCTTTAAAATCTACTATTCTTTCCTTTTCCAAATACTCTGGTTTTTTAGTTTCTCTTTTATACTCCGGGCCTTCTGCCAAAAACCGGACAGGAACTTGGGCTACTACGTTTGAGTATTCTTTGACTCTTAAGATGCCGTCAGCGGTAACCTTGCCGATTACGCTGGAATCAATATCCCATTTCTTAAGTATGCTTTTTACCTCTTCGGTGTTTTCCGGTTTAACTATTAAAAGCATTCTTTCCTGCGACTCTGAAAGCATCACTTCATAAGGGGTCATGCCTTCTTCTTTTCTCGGCACCAAGGAAATGTCTATCTCTATGCCTGTGCCAGCTTTATAAGCTGTCTCTGAAGTTGAACAGACCAGGCCGGCTGCTCCCATATCCTGCATTCCCACAATTAATTTTTTCTCTATTACCTCTAAACACGCCTCTATTAGCCTTTTACCTATTTGAGGGTCGCCTATTGCCACCGCGCCGGTTTTGGCCTGGGAACTTTCATCCAGCCCGGAGGAAGCAAAACTTGCGCCCTCAACACCGTCTCTGCCGGTAGGGCCTCCCACGATAATAACTTCGTTGCCTATACCCTCTGCCCTGGCCTTCACCAAATTATCCTTTTTCAAAATACCTACCACCATAGCGTTAACTAAAGGGTTTCCCTGATAAGACTCATCAAAATAGACTTCCCCTGCCAAGGCGGGAAGCCCCACTGCATTAGCATAATCAGTAAACCCCCGGCCAACTTCTTTAAAAAGGAACTTTGTCCGTTCATCCGTCAAAGAGCCAAACCTTAACGAACTCAAAAGAAATAACGGCCTTGCTCCCATGGTAAAAATATCTCTAATACATCCGCCTCCTCCCGTAGCGCTTGCCTCATAAGGCGCAACTGCTGAAGGGTGATTATGCGATTCTATTTTAAATACTATGGCATAACCGGGAGTGAGAAAAACTGCCCCGGAATTTTCTCCCGCTCCTACAAAAACTTTATCGCCTTCTTTAGGCAGAAGCCTTAAGAGTTTTTTTGAGTTTTTATAAGAACAGTGTTCTGACCACATAGCGCTGAACAACCCTAACTCTGTATAATTCGGCTCTCTTTTCAATAATTCTGTTATCTGTTTATACTCCTGCGGGCTTATCCCAATTTTTTGAGCGATTTCTAAATTTGTGATTTCCTTTTCCATGTTATCGTCCTCCTTCAGTTAACTGCTTTTCCCATAAAACAAAAAGCGCCCTTTCCATGCCTCTTCGCAAAAAGAAAAGACGCCTTTGTCTTTTCTTAAGATGCCAATCTAAATCAACTTAACTCGTTTATAAATTTTATTTATATTCTTCAGATAAGAATACGGGTTAAAAATGTCTTCCAATTCTTTTTTGGTTAAATGTTTCTTCACCTGCGCGTCACCAAACACCTCTTTTTTGAATGAAGAGTTTTTGTTTATGACGCCTAAAGACACTCTTTGAACAATATCGTAAGCCTGCATCCTGGGCAGGCCTTTATCCATAAGCTTAAGGAGTATTTTTTGAGAATAAATAAGGCCCCGGTTTAACTCCATGTTCCTTAACATATTCTTGGGGTTAACTTTCAAGTGTTTAATTACCTGCGTCATTTTTTTGAGCATATAATCCAGGCAAATGGTAGAATCAGGTAAAACCACTCTCTCTGCCGAGGAATGAGAGATGTCTCGTTCATGCCATAAGTTTACGTTCTCAAACCCGACCAAAGCATTTCCTTTTAAAATGCGCGCCAGCCCGCAAATACGTTCACAAACTATGGGGTTTTGTTTATGGGGCATGGCTGATGAACCTTTCTGTCCCTTATAAAACGGCTCTTTAACTTCATCCACTTCATTGCGGTGCAAATGCCTTATCTCCGTAGCAAACCTTTCTAAAGTAGAACCGACCAGCGCAAGGATAGATAAATAGTAAGCAAACCTCTCACGAGAAACAATCTGGGTTGATATGGCAGCATTGTTTATGCCAATTTTTTCACATATAAACTCTTCTATTTTAGGGTCAAGGTGAGCAAACGTGCCTACTGCTCCGGATATTTTACCGCAGGCAACGTAGTTTAAACTTTCACTAAGCAGGCGGCGTTCTTCTCTTAAATCATTATACAGATACAGGAATTTTAATCCAAAACTATAACTTTCAGCATGAACTCCGTGGCTTCTTGCCACGCACAAGGTATCTTTATATTTAAGAGCTTTCTTCTTAACTTCTTTTATAAGCAGGTCTAAATCTTCTAAAATAATTTTCGTTGCGTCTTTTACCTGCCAGGCCAAAGTTGTATCAAGAAGGTCTGAGGAAGTAAGCCCTATATGTAAATACTGTGCTGCCCCGCCTATCTGGGAAGAAATATGCTCAAGGAAAGCAATAATATCATGGTGGGTTTTTTCTTCTATTCTTTTTATCTGGTCAACGGAAATTTTTACTTTATCTAACTTTTTAGCAGTGCCGGCAGGGATTTTTCCGTTCTTTTCTAACGCCTTACACAGAAACGCCTCAATTTTCAAAAACCGCCTAAACTTCTCCCCATCACTCCAGACTCTGCCTATTTCCTGCGGGGTATATCTTTCAATCATAATTTAAGGGGTAAAAATACACTACCAGGACTCTTAATATTACCAAAACATACCCCCGGAGTCAACCAAAAATCTAAAAATAACCAGAAATTCCTTATATTTTAATAAAAAAGGGGGCTTAGAAATTAAACTCCATTTGAGGGTTCTTTTCTTTTATTAATTTACTAATTATGCCAACAAATTCTCTGGCAGTCTTTATAGCTTCCTCGGCTTCTTTTTTAGAACAAGGAATATCCGGCTCATAAATGAACCGATGTCTTTTCCTTCTCATAAAATCATAATTATTAATAATTCTTCCAAATTTATTCCCCAATATTGAACTTGCGAATTTTATAACAGTTAAATGCTTATTTTTAATTTCCGGCCTGAATCCTTCATTAAACATCAATGCTAATCCTGAACGCAATAAAGCATTATATGCATAAGTATAAGCGCATTCCTCATCATCATCTAAATTCCTTTTTGCAGTATTTAGATCAACATGAGCGCGATTTATTAAATTCTTTATTATTTTATAATCTATAAGACACTTCTTAATTATGTTTTCTTTTAATAAAGAATTTATAGTATCCTTATAAATCATTCTCTTTCCCTCTTAACATTATTTTAGGATTATGAAGTAAACCTATAATAAATCCTCTTTTTTGTTTTTTCTTATCTTTATATTCTTCCAAAGAATAAATAGTCACATCTATTTCTCTTTTCAGCTTTCTCTCTAATTCATTAATCTTTTCATTTAAATCAGAAATATCCGGATCGCCTATAACCATAATATCTATATCACTATGCTTATCTTGTTGCCTTGCAGCAAAAGAACCATAAATAAAAGCTATTTGTATCTCGCTAACAGAAGACAATGCTCTTTTTATGCTTCCTTCTACCCCCGCTGTCTTAAAAATAATACTTTCTAATTCTTTAAATAAGTGATGCTTCATATTTAACGAATAATATAAAGCATTTCCTATTTTCTGGGTATCAAATAAATTATCTTTCTGAAATCTTAAAAGTTCTCTACGAATACTACCTGCCGAATACCCTAATATCCTCTGCAATTCTCTCAAATAGTATTTTCTGGATGGGTTAGTAAAAAAAAGAACTAATAAATCCCGCCTAATCTTTGATTTTGTGATATATAGACTATCTAACACACCTACTCCTTTTTGAGTACAATTGTACTCA
>CP070797.1:1002314-1011638 GCA_020343495.1 Candidatus Omnitrophota bacterium
ACGGGTAATATTTGATTTTGACTATAATATTGCTCTAGATAAAATAAAGGGTAAGGTAAGCTGCTCACCAGAAAAAATAATTGATGAACTGTTCTACAAAGACTTTGGCACGGATTTTGAAAAAGGGTTAATTTCAAGTTACGACTTTTTCGTAAAATTCAAAAATGCCTTCTCGGCAACACTAAATTATGAAGAATTCGCCCGCATTTGGAGCGATATCTTCTTTCCAAACCAGGAAGTTATAGATTTCATCAAAACCCTTAAAGATAAATACCCTTTATATATGATATCCAATATCAACGAACTGCACTATGATTTCCTCAATGAAAGGTATGCGGCTGTTTTTTCCCTATTTAACGGTTTAATTCTTTCATATAAGGTGCAATCCGTAAAACCAGAAGAAAAGATTTATGAAGCACTGAAAAACCTATCAAAAGCCAGATATCAGGACATAATCTACATAGACGACCGCCAGGACTTAATTTCTGAGGCAAAAAAGCTACAACTTAACTGCATACAATTCAGTAATTTCAGCCAGCTAGTGGGGGAGTTAAGAGATTTAGGTATACTGTTGGATTAATTCCTGTTTTATCTTCTAAGATATCAAAATCTCTCAATTAGACGAAATGCGTATTTATGTAGTAAATTAAAATATAATATAATAAGTGACGGGGAAAAAGGAAGTGCGTATATTATATGTTAGAAATATAAAAATGAAAAATAATACAAAATTTACCCTCGCGATATTTATTTGGTTCTTATTTTTACTCAGCACATTAGTTTGGTTTACTTCAAATGATATAGTAAATTGGTGTATGCGTTTAATTATATCTACTATTGGAGCCTTTATTCTTATACTAATAGTCTGGAACAAACCTTGGAGACTATTAAAAAATAAAAATTTGAGTTTTATAATAGGATTAATCCTTGCAGTTTTGCACTTTTTTATTGTAAGTTGTATACTAATTGGTACCATTGGTTCCACAGGCCAAGCAGGATTACTTATTATTATCTTACCACTTTTAGATATTTTTCTTTTACCAGTAGATACGCTATTCGTTCTATCGGCTAACATTGAAATTCTGTGGTGGTTACCAACTAACTTTTTATTGTTCATCTTGCACGGCGTAATAGGAACACTGGGTTGGTTTTTTATACCTATATCAGTTACACAAATTTTAAAAAAATTTAAAAATAATTTATAAATTTCTAACAACTCAATCCACCGGACCTAAAAGCTGCGCTTTTAGGTCGGTGATTTCGGGTGTTATAGGTAAAAATAAAATAGGGAACGAAGATGAAATCTAAAAAATCATGGCGCGAAAAATTGGCTGACAGCAAAGACCTACCTAAAGTAGTAACTATTACCGAAAAGATGAGTAAACGATGGGGTAGAGGTACTATTGTGATTCCTGCCCCAAAAGAAGTTGATGAAATAATGAAGAAAGTTCCCAAGGGAAAACTTACCACAATAAATGATATCCGGCGGATACTTGCCAAAAGACATAGAGCCACCATTGGTTGTCCGATTACCACTGGAATATTCGCTATGATAGCGACGAATGTTGCCGTAGAAGAAGCAAATAAAGGCAAAAAGAAAATTACCCCCTATTGGCGGACTTTAAAAACAGGGGGTGAGTTAAATTCAAAATATCCCGGGGGTATCAATAATCAAAAGAAACGCTTAGAATTAGAAGGCCATAAGGTAATTCAAAAAGGCAAAAAGTATTTAGTAGAGAATTATGAGAAATATCTGGTGAAATGTTAAAAACATAATAGTTGCTTATTGAAGAAACAGATAATTTCTGTTAAAATATTTTAGTCAAAGGGAGAAGTTATATCAATTATAAGTTAAGGAGGTGGTAGATGTCAGGATGGCGCAGGTACGTTCGTAGAATACGGAAAACAGTAAGACGTACTACTAGTTCTGCAAGGTCAACTCTAAATAGAACAATGAATGAAGCATTAAAACAAGCTCAAAGGGCACGGCGGCAGTTCAATAGATACATTCCAGACCCCAGACGAAAGTTGTATCAATTAAAAAAATGGACCCCTCTTCTGAAAGAGTTGGCAACTCTTAGAAGAAAATTAGGTCGTTCTAGAACAACGACCAGAGAACTCACTTACCTTCTTAAAAGAATACTTCCCAGAAAATACAGCGGCACAGCTTCTCTTCGGAGAGCAAGAGCCCATAGAGAAATTGAAAGTTTTCTGCGAAGAAAAGGCATTAATTTAGATAATATAAAGAGGCTAATTAGAAAAGTAGGGATCACGGGTGACTATACTTACATAGTAGGTGTAACTGGTGAATTAAAAAGTATTACCGGTGTTGATGCTGGCGCAGGTCTTGCTATACAATTAAGCTCCCGATATCCTAAATATGGCTGGTATGTATTTGGTAGCGGGGCTATCGGTGGAGTAGCAGAAGCTACTGTTGGTATCCAGGAAGGAGTTTATTTCCGGCCTATTATAGGTATGCCTGGACCTTATATGGCTATTGAAGCCAGTGCTGTTATATCAGGAGTAGGGTTGATAGGAGGCGAAGTTAGCGGTATCTTTGACTATAGAGGACTTTCCGGTGCCATTGTTGGATACACTCCTGGTGTTGGTGGCGGCATAAACGGTGCGCTAGGCGTTCTGGTCGCTCAACCAGTTTAATAGGTAAAGGTTAAAATCGTTAAGGAGGCAGATTATGGCAGTAAAATTGCATTTTCACAGACATCCTGGTTGTGGAACTACTTGTAATAGTGCTTGCGGGGAATTAGAAGGAATTTGTACTAGTTGTACAATGGTAGATCAAGGCCCACATAAGGGTGAATACGGTTGTGTTCACGTAATTGATGAAAAAATCACGGTTGAAGATTTAAAAAAACTAGTCAATGAACTCATAAAATCATTTTCACCCCAGTCAGATAAACGACAGCAATCGCTTTAAGCAGTAAAGTAAAAGAAAATAAAATAGAACAGAAAAAATCTAGAGATAGAATTATGATCTGTTATATAAAAAACCGAAAAATTGATTTATGGACTAAAGGAATGTGTATGTCAATAGTTATAGTAATTATAATGTCTGCCAAGGCTTTTGCATGGGAGCCAATGGGATATTCGGAACATCCACCAATTATTGCAATGGCTCAATCACCTAAGCTTACAAAATACCAAGAAACGAAGGAACACATAATTAACTTATCAAAAATTCCTTTTGATATATTCACTCTAAAAGAGCAAGCAGACTATAAAGCAATCTTAGAAATAGGGATAGATGGTACTATGGCACTGCAAGAAGCCATAAGATCAAGAAAATTAGAAAAAAAACTACGCCGAGAGTTCGTATGGTTATTATATGACATTGTTGCTAAAGCTGAAGGAAAGACAGCACAAAGTACCGCAAATTTTTTAAGTAAGTTCATTAATGAAACCCCCTGTAATTATACTGTCGCTGGAAACTGGGAGGTTATCTTCAACACCGAGATGGTACTCGAAGAATTACAGGCTAACTATCATATAACAATACCGCCCTACAAAATAACCCCCTATCTGTACGACAGAGAATCACTTCTTCCCCATAAAAAAAAATGAACATCAAAAAAAACAAAAAATCAAAAACTACCAACCATTTACAGTCACTCCTAAATATCGGGCCGGCCACAGCAAGAAGGTTATATTCCATTGGTATTACGTCAGCAGAACAGCTAAAGAAATCTAAGCCGGAAAAAGTCTATGAAAGATTAAAAAAAGCCGAGGGCGGCGTATTGGATAAGTGTGTGCTGTATCAATTACGGGGAGCAATCTTAAATGCACCCTGGTGGGTTTGTAAGGATTTTAAAGAAAAATAAACTCTTATGTGACAAAAATAATAAAAAATGATATAATTTTAGAAAGACGATTCATTAAGGAAGGAGGTAAGGAATGAAAGAAGAACTGGTCGGGGTTGTGGATCATTACTTTGGTAAAATTTCCGTAGGAATTATCAAGCTGAACGCACCTTTAAAAATAGGCGACACAATTCATATTAAAGGCGCTCATGATGATTTTTCTCAGACGGTTGATTCCATGCAGATTGAACATGACGTAGTGAAATCCGCTAAGAAAGGCGATGCCGTAGGTATTAAAGTTGCTCAACAGGTTCATCCTAACGATAAGGTTTTTATAGTTACTGAATAAAGAGCTAGATTAATTTTGCCAAAGTCAGGGCTGGTTTTAGGGGTTAAAAAAGATTTAACATACCCCTTGTCAAATAACGAAACATTTGGTATACTTATTCTAGTATAAATAATTATTTATTAAAAATGATTTTTAATCAATCCGTTTTCAAAACCGCAAGAAAAATCGTTTTAGTAAGCGGGATTTTGTTTTTCCTTTCCGGATGCGTGCCTATGCTTGTTGGTGGAGCAGGAGTATTAGCCGGCTACACTTTAGGCAATGATTCAGCTGTTGGTAACGTAAAAGAAGAATACCGTATCCTCTGGGATTTATGTATGGATAAATTAGAAAGTATGGATGCTGAAATCCATATTGCTAACGAATCCAAAGGAATTATTAAAGCGCTTATTGCTGAAAACTCGGTGGCAATAAAGATAGATACTCTTAACCCAAAAACCCAAAAACTAAAAATTTCCGCAAGAAAATACCTCCTTCCCAAAGTACAATTTGCTCAAAAAGTATTTTTTAAAGTTGTTGAAGACTTCGAGTGATAAAAAAACTATTCTTCCTCCTTTTATTCCTTATAAGTTGCACTTGCCCACAAAAAATTCTACAGGATTATTCTCATATAAAAGTAACTGAAGTAATAGACGGCGACACAGTAAAACTTGCTAACGGCAAATTCTTAAGATACCTTGGTATAGATACTCCGGAGGTGCGGCTGAAAGAAGGCGGCCGGTTCATTTACTCGCCGCAGCCGTTCGCAAAAGAAGCCAAACGGTTTAACCAGCGCCTCGTAGAAGGAAAGTTTGTGCGGGTTGAGTTTGACGTAGAGAAAACCGATAAATATAGGCGGCTGCTGGGGTATTGCTTCCTAAACGATACTTTCGTTAACGCTGTTTTAGTTAAAGAAGGGTTTGCCTGTGTATACACCAGGCCTCCTAACGTAAAGTATGCTGACGTTCTTGTTGATTCTCAAAGAAAGGCACGCAAAGAAAAACGAGGGATGTGGGGCGTTTATGAAACAGTTGACCATTCCGCAGCGCACCGCTATATTAACCAGATAAGGACAGTAAAGGGCAAAGTCGTGGGGACTTACAAATCAAGTAATTGCGTTTTTTTGAATTTCGGCTATGATTATAAGACAGACTTTACTGTTGTGATTTTTAATGATTCGCTGAAATATTTTCAGAAAGAAAGAATTAACCCCGCGGTATTCTATAAGGGAAAAACTATTGCTGTAAGCGGAAGAATCCGCGAACACAACGGCCCCCAAATTATCGTAAACGTGCCGGGGCAGATAGAAATATATGAATAAAGCCTGGCTCAAATACTAAAAATTTCTCTTAAAAAAAACAGATTTTAGGGTATAATAATGTTTTCAGACGCCAGAAGGCAAAAGGGAAATCATCCCGTTAAACCGCTAATACCTCAAAATCTGGCTTCTGGCCAAGGAAAGTATTATGGCTGAAGATAAGCTAACCAAGATTGTATCGTTCTGCCGGCGCCGGGGGTTTATATTTGGCGGCTCAGAAATCTACGGGGGGCTTTCCAGCATATGGGATTACGGACCGCTGGGCACGATATTAAAGAAAAAAATAAAAGACGTCTGGTGGCAAACCTACGTTGAAGAAAAAGAAGATATCGTTGGATTAGACTCAAGCATCATCATGCCGCAAGGCGTGTTTAAAGCTTCCGGCCACTTAAGCAGTTTTGTTGACTGGCTCCTGGACTGCCCTTCCTGTAAGAAGCGGTTTCGTATAGATAAAATAGAAAAGATTGGCAAAGATCTGTATAAATGCCCTGAATGCAAGAAAAAAATAGACTCATCCAAAAGTAAACCCCGCCAGTTCAACCTTATGTTTAAAACCAACACCAGCGCAACTGAAGACAACCCTTACTACGCTTACCTGCGCCCGGAAACTGCCCAGGGGATATTTGTTAACTTTACCAACGTCTTAAATACCACGCATAAGAAGCTCCCCTTTGGCATCGCTCAAATCGGCAAAGCCTTCCGCAACGAAGTTACTACCGGCAACTTTATCTTTCGTATGAAAGAGTTTGAACAAATGGAAATAGAATACTTCACCCATCCTAAAGAAGCGCCGGAATCCTATAAGTGGTGGGTGAACGACAGGTTTCAGTTCTACATAGAAAAAATGGGGATAAAAAAACAGAACTTACGCCTGCGCGAACACAGCAAAGAAGAACTCGCCCACTACGCAAAATCCTGCACGGACATAGAATTTAATTTTCCCTTTGGGTGGAACGAGTTAGAAGGTATAGCTAACAGAGGAGACTTTGATCTTTCCGAACACAGCAAAGTAAGTAAAAAAGACCTCTCTTACTTTGACGACGACAGTAAAAAGAAGTTTATCCCTTTTGTCATAGAACCTTCGGCAGGAGTGGACAGGACGTTTTTTGCCGTCATCTGCGACGCTTACCATGAAGAACAAGTAAAAGGTAAAACCAGAGTAGTGTTAAAACTTAAACCAGACCTTGCGCCTTACATAGTGGCGGTTTTTCCCCTGCTTAAAAATAAACCGGAATTAGTATCTCTTGCAAAAAATCTGTTTTATGATATAAAAAATAAATTGCCTGTTCTGTATGACGACACAGCGGCAATTGGTAAACTGTACCGCCGCCAGGACGAAATCGGAACGCCTTTCTGTGTAACCGTAGACGTAGACAGTTTATCTGACAAAAAAGTAACTATACGCCACAGAGATACTATGCAGCAGGACAGAATCGCAATTGATAAGGCGTTGGATTTTGTTGATAACAAAATAGGATAAAGTATAATAGTACCAAAACCAGTCTTCATAAAAGGCATTAAGCCTTCTAAGGTAGACAAAAAGGAGGAAAACGGTTATGTCAAAGAAATACGTTTATTTCTTCAGTAAGGGTAAGTCTGAGGGTAACACTAAAATGAAAAACCTTTTAGGCGGCAAAGGC
Organism: Candidatus Omnitrophota bacterium; assembly: GCA_020343495.1. Taxonomy (GTDB): domain Bacteria; phylum Omnitrophota; class Gorgyraeia; order Duberdicusellales; family 4484-171; genus JAHISK01. The sequence goes on from CP070797.1 coordinate 1,009,413, forward strand.
GCTAATTTAGCCGAGATGTGCGCAATCGGCCTTCCTGTGCCTGCTGGTTTTACAATTACCACTGAAGTTTGTAAAGAATACTATGAAAACAAAAAGAAGTACCCCCAGGGGTTAAAAGAACAAGTTACCCACAACCTCCAAACATTAGAAAAAACTACCGCTAAAAAGTTCGGTGATAAAAAAAACCCGCTTCTGGTATCCGTACGCAGCGGCGCTGCCGTATCTATGCCTGGGATGATGGACACTATCCTAAACCTCGGCCTTAATGATAATGTTGTAGAAGGATTGATAAGCCTTACTAAAAATGCCCGCTTTGTATGGGATTCCTACCGGCGCTTCATACAGATGTTCGGCGACGTTGCCATGGACGTTCCTCATTCTGCCTTTGAACACGCCCTAGAAGAAGTAAAAAGAAAAATCGCAAAACGAAAAGGCATCAAAGACGCAGACTCGTTAGTTCAAGAAGCGCTTAACAAAGTAGTGCCTGACACAACAATGGATGTGGACGATTTAAAAGAACTGGTAAAAGACTATAAAGAAATCTATAGAAAACATACTAAATCCAGTTTCCCGCAAGAGCCGCAGAAACAGCTCTGGCATGCTATCAACGCTGTTCTTAGTTCATGGAACAACGACAGGGCTATTGCTTACAGAGAAATCCACGACATTACCGGGCTACTCGGCACAGCAGTGAACGTTCAAACCATGGTGTTCGGGAACTTAGGCGAAGATTCCGGCACCGGCGTGGGGTTTACCAGAGACCCTTCAACCGGCGACAACAAACTTTACGGAGAGTTCCTTATGAACGCTCAAGGCGAAGACGTTGTAGCAGGAATAAGAACGCCTCACCCGATAGATGACCTTAAAAAAGAAAACAAAAAAGTATACGACGAAATTCAAAAAATAAGAACAAAGTTAGAAAAGCATTATAAAGATATGCAGGACTTTGAGTTCACCATTGAAAAAAGGAAACTTTACATGCTTCAAACCCGAACGGGAAAAAGAACCGCTCAAGCTGCGATAAAAATAGCCGTTGATATGGTAAAAGAAAAACTTATCAATAAAGAAACTGCCATCTCAAGAGTCACCCCGGAACAGATTGACCGGATACTTCACCCTATGTTTGACACTAACGAAGAAAAAAAAGCAACTGTTTTCTCAAAAACAGGGCTTCCTGCTTCTCCCGGCGCGGCAATTGGTCACGTAGTGTTTACAGCTAAAGATGCCGAAGAATGGAAAGCAGCCGGAGAAAAAGTAATTCTTTGCCGCGTAGAAACATCGCCTGAAGACATCAGAGGTATGAACGCTGCCAGCGGTATTTTAACGGCAAGAGGGGGGATGACGTCGCATGCCGCAGTTGTAGCCAGAGGAATGGGCAAATGCTGCGTAGCCGGAGCCGGCGACATTGCCATACACGCAGCTAAAAAAGAAATGAACGTGGGCAGCACCGTAGTAAAAGAAGGTGACTGGATATCTTTAAACGGAAGTAAGGGTGTGGTTTACCTTGGCCACATAAAGTTAATTCCGCCGCAAGTTACCGGCCCTTTTAAAGTCATAATGAAATGGGCTGACGAAATAAGAAAGTTAGGGATAAGGACAAACGCAGACACTCCTGCCGACACCAAAACCGCAGTTGAGTTTGGCGCTGAAGGAATCGGGCTATGCCGCACAGAACATATGTTCTTTGAAGGGGAAAGGATTACTTCTTTTAGAAAAATGATTCTTGTTGCCCCTGAAGTAAAACGGTTAAGAGACACGTTACTGCAAGAGAAAGACAACGAAAAAAGAAAACGCCTGGAAGAGGAACTAAAAATCCCGTTAAAGCAATACCGCGACGCATTAGATGAACTGCTTCCTCTTCAAAGAAACGATTTTGAAGGAATATTTAAAGCGTTAAAAGGGTATCCTTGCACAATCAGGCTGCTTGACCCTCCTTTACATGAGTTTTTACCTCACGACGAAAAAGGCCAACAGCAGTTAGCGCAAGCCATGGGCATAAGTTTCCAAAAAGTAAAAGAAACCGTAGAATCCTTAAAAGAGCTTAACCCCATGCTGGGGCACCGCGGATGCCGCTTAGGAATAACATACCCTGAAATAACGCAAATGCAGACGCAGGCCATCATTGAAGCTGCCCTTAATATTACGTCTAAAGGGATAAAAGTAAAACCTGAGATAATGATTCCTTTAGTAGGAAACGTCAAGGAACTCAACTCACAGAAAGAGATT
>CP070797.1:1011738-1021013 GCA_020343495.1 Candidatus Omnitrophota bacterium
TTGTTTAGTATCCATTTTCTCCTATGCAGAAGTCCCCCACCTAATCAATTATCAAGGTTTTCTTACCGATAGTAAGGGTAAACCATTAGAAGGAATGTATGAGATAACTTTTCGGATTTATGATGCTGAAACTGGTCAAGGAGAGATGTCTCCCTGGGAGGAGGTGCATACAGGAATAAATATTCAAGGAGGTATTTTTTCGGTTATTTTAGGTTCAATAACGCCGCTTGACTTGCCGTTTGATAAACCGTATTTTTTAGAGATTCAAGTTGGCGATGAAGTAATGAGTCCTAGGCAGAGGATTACTTCTGTAGGATATGCAATAAGGGCGGAGAGAGCAGAAGAAGCTGATTCGGCAACACAAGCCCAAAACGCTGCTACAGTAGAAGGAGGAGATAATATTATCAAAGCCTGGATACATTTTGATGGAACGGGAACAATTATACATGGTAGGTTTAACGTTACAAGTGTTGTCAAAAACTCTATAGGTGTTCATACAATAACGTGGGATACGGACTTCGCAAACACTGGTTATTGTTGTGTTGTAAGTTCAGATGACAAAGGTTTTTTAGAAGTATCTGATTATGCAGTAGGGTCCGTAGTCGTAAGAGGATTTAGTAAAGACGGCTTCGCTTCTGACCACAATGGTATTTGTGTAATAGCATGTGGAGACCAATAAAAACCAGAGGGAGAGAGGGGACGTTCATTGAAGTATTAAAGTATTGACAGTAAGAAGTGGGAATTCCGGGGGCGGTTCATCCATGAAAACAAAGAGGTCAGGGGGGTATTGAATCCCCTTTTTTCCACCCTGGGAGGGGATAAAAGAGGGAAAGTTTTTTTGTTTCTTTTTATAACTCTTTGAGTATGAGATAGTTAGTTGTTAAAAAAATTCTTGCTTTTTTTAGATTATATAGTAGTATATTGAGCATTCCACGTGTATAAGTCTTAATCCGCGTTATTATCCTTTCAATAGTTCTTTCATTCTGTGGTATTTCGCCACTATAATTTGTTTTTTTAAATTCCCCCATAAGGAGGTGAGGTTATATTATAGCAGCATCTAAGAGAGCGCTAGTTATAGTGGGAGGATGAATTTAGTAAGAAATTAAAGTTAAAAAGGAGAGATTTATGAAGAGAAAATTATTTTTACCGCTACTAGTTTATTTGATTTTTAATTTGATGATGGTTTCGAATGTTTTCGCCTGCGTAGGTGCCAGGCCCTTAGCAATGGGCGGTGCTTTTGTAGGTGTAGCAGATGACGCTAATGCTACTTATTGGAATCCTGCCGGATTAACTCAATTAGAGGATATTGAGCTTACTTATACCCCGACTCTTTATGATAGAGATGAAGTTAATTATGATGATTTTGTAAGTTTGGCTTCACCTCTTAGATTTGGAGATCAAGATTGGGGAAGTTTAGGCTTCAGTTTCATAAACTCAGGATTTAAAACAGCAGGTAGTGAAACTACTGATAGGTGGTATTGGCTTTCCTATGGAGCGAAACTACCTTTAAACTTATCGTTAGGCGCAAATTTGCGGCAAGAAAATTATAAATGGAAAATTAATAGTGGTTACTATATTGTAAATACATCTGTTGTTGGTCCTATTGATGATTCAGATGATGCATTGGCATTAGACTTATCTTTATTATGGAAATGGGAGAAATTATCTTTAGGACTCTTGTGGCAGGATGTAAATGAGCCGGAATTTGATTTATTTGACGACAGAGTTAAATTAATCTGCGTAAGAAACTTACGGCCGGGTATAGCTTTTCGTCCTGACGATAAAACAATTATCTCTGCAGAGTTGTATGATGTTACATCAGAATCAGAAGATTTTGATAATGATTTGCGTATAGGAGCAGAGCGGTGGTTTGACTTGCCTGTTGAGGGAGCTTCTTTGGCTTTAAGAGTTGGCGGTTATAATATTAACACTGACAATGAAGCGAATAGAGCAATTACCGGCGGTTTAGGTTGTAAGCTTGGGCCAGAAGTTTTTGGCCAAGATAGCGATATAACTTGCAGTATAGACTATACCACTATGTACTGGCCGGATGCAGTAGGAACAGAAGATTTTACCCATATGGTAGGATTTAAAGTTTCTATTCCGTGGGATTCTTTAGTTAAAAATACATCGTCAACAAGATGGTAATTTAGAGTAAATTATCCCTGTTCCACTTCTTTAGGAGTGGAACAGGGGTAGTTTGTTAAGAGGCAGGGGGGTATTATACCTTGCCAAATAAGCCCCAAATATGGCTTAATTTTAACAAACTATAGTATATAGCCAGAGGTTTTATTTGTTGTGTTTTTGTAACTCTTTGATTATGAGGATGATAGGGATTGGAAATTTTTGCAGTTCACGTTGTTTTTTTACAGAATATATGGTATATTTAAACTCCATTTTTTCAGAAATAACGGTTTAATCCGCGTAATTATCATTTCTTTAATTTAAAATTGCCTTTATTCCAATTCGAAATAATAAGACTGGCTTTAGGAAAAGTTTAGTAAAAGGTTGATAAAAATAAAATGAGGAGGAATAAGATGAATAAAAAGTTAATTGTGTTATTTGGATGTTTAGCTATATTGTTGCAGGGGTGTTGTTCAATAGTAAAAGGACATTTTCAAGATATTCAGGTAAATTCAAATCCAAGCGATGCATTTGTTACAGTTGATGGCATGCAAGTAAAGACACCTGGTATTTTACATTTGGATACCCGTAAAGTTGCTTATGTGTTAAAGTTTGAAAAAGAAGGATATGAACCCGTAGAAGTCAGATTAAAAAGAGGCGTAAGCGGCTGGGTATTTGGTAATGTAATATTTGGTTTATTAGGCGGCCCCGTAGGTGTATGCATTGATTTTGGTTCAGGTGCAGCTTATAAATTATCACCTCATGATATAGAAGTAGCATTAAAAGCAAAAGGATTAGCAAAGAAAGACATTAAAGAAAATATGATGGTATTTGTTGACAAAGAAGATCTTAATGAGAAAATTAGATAGAAATTGGGAATAAATTATATTTAGATATAATTAATAAAAGGAGGAAGTATATGTCTAAATTTAAGATGTTTATATTTATGTTTATGGTTTTAATTCTTACAGGATGTGCATCCACTATTAGATATGCTTTTAATAAGGGTCTTTATGTGAGTGATAAACCATTGCCGTATAAGGTAGTGGTTGATGTTTTTGAGGATATCAGGCCCAGCGAGGAACGTGACGGGACTATGTATAAACATGGGGTTTCTTTGTATACTCGCGATCGTAGTTTTAAAGCAGATATAGACAAACAAATATCTCAAATGTTAGTAGAACATTTAGAGAAAGCAAAAGTTTTTAATGAGGTAAGAGTTAGGGATGTAAATGATAATTTAGAAGTTGATATTGAAGAAATGGAGAAATTAGAGCAGGAAGGGATAGACTTTGTTATAACAGGGAATTTAGAGCATTTTTATGGATTTCAAAGTGGAGTGTCAGGAGTGGCATATGCATTTGGTGCGTTAGGAGTATTAACAGAGGCTATAGTAAATCCTAAAAGAGTAGGCGGGAATGTAGAATATAGTGATATTAAAATTATTGACGTAGCCAAAAAAGAAGTTTTATGGAGAGGAAATGTCAAGCATGATTTTGAGAAAAAAGATGTTTTTTATGATGGGCCAGTAGCATATGTTTTAAGAGCGTTAAAAGAAGTAAATAATAAATTTGTTTGTAAAATAAAAGATACTTTACCAGAGAGTAGCCGTGGTGATTATGCATCATATCTTGATGTGCCGGAGTAAAAGTCACTAAATGCTGTTAACTCATATGCCTAAAAATTAACTTTTTTAGAGTTAACAAATAAGAATTTCCTAATATTCCTACCAAAACTCTCCCCAACACACAATATTTTCCTTTACAAGACAATCTTGAAGTTGTATAATTTTACGTCATTAAATTTAGGGCAGATATTATGAAAACATTAAAGTTAGGAATACCAAAGGGCAGTTTACAGGAAAAAACCCTGGAAATCTTTAAGATGGCGGGGTTTAATATTTACGTAAGCGGCCGGTCTTATTTTCCTTCCATTGACGATTCAGAGATTAAAGTTATGCTTATCCGGGCGCAAGAGATGTCCCGTTACGTTGAAGACGGGGTATTAGACTGCGGCATAACCGGTGAAGACTGGGTTTTAGAGAATAATTCCGATGTTTTGCGGCTGTCAGAGCTGATTTATGCCAAGAGAACTCTAACTTCTGTAAGGTGGGTGTTGGCGGTTAGAGATGACTCTAAAATAAGGAAATTAGAGGATTTAAAAGGAAAAAGAGTTGCAACCGAGTTAGTAAATTATACTAAAGAGTTCTTTAAAAAGAAGAGAATTAACGTTGACGTTGAGTTTAGCTGGGGGGCAACGGAAGTTAAAGTAAAAAGCGGCCTTGTTGACGCTATTGTTGAGCTTACTGAAACCGGCGAAAGCTTGCGGGCAAACAGTTTAAAAGAGATTGCTACTCTTTGTGAGTCAACGACAAAGTTTATTGCTAATAAGTCTGCTTATAAAGATAGCTGGAAGAAGAAAAAAATGCAGTATTTGCTCCTGCTTCTTAAAGGAGCTCTGGATGCCAGGGGCAAAGTCGGCTTAAAGTTAAACGTTAAGAAAGGAAATTTAAATAGTATTTTAAAGCTGCTTCCCGCGTTGAAGAAGCCAACGGTTTCAACGCTTACTTTAAAAGACTGGTATGCTTTAGAAGTTATTATTGATGAGAAAGACGTTAAGCGTTTGATTCCGGCGTTTAAAGAAAAAGGTGCGCAGGGAATAATTGAGTACCCTTTAAACAAACTTATTTATTAAGAAGTAGGTGTAAGATAACATGCCTTGTGGAAGAAAGAAAAAGCTAAAAAAAGTAAAAAGACACTGGTTTAAAAAAAGAAGAAAGCAACAAAGACATAAAGCACGATAATTTAATGAGAATTTTTTGGGCTTGTATTATTTTCTGCTTAAGCTTTACAACTGTATCTTTTGCTCAAAGCAAAAAAACCATAACCAACCTTTACAGTAGTTACTTAAAAGGCCTTTTTTATACGGAAGAAGAGAATTACCGGACCGCTTTAAAGTATTTAGAAAAAGCCAGAAAGTTAGACCCCGATTCTTTCCTTATCCGGTTAAGGATAGCTACTCTTCTCATTCGTGTAGGTGAAATAGAAAAAGCCGAGAAAGAACTAATGGAGGCAAAGAAGCTTAACGCGGAGAGTTTTGATGCTTCCCTGGCGTTAATTTTTCTGTATTCATATACGGAGAACGACGAGGCCTTAGAAAAAGAGTATGAGCATTTTCTTGAAAAAGCGCATACGCTTGACCCTTCTGACTTACAGGTTTCCCAGCATCTTGCCCAGTTTTATTTCTATAAAAACCAGTACCAGGAAGCAATAAAGGTTTATGAGAAGATTTTAGAGGATAACTACGACGACGTTGACGCTATCTTTTGGTTAGGGTTTCTTTATGAAGAGATCGGAAACCGCCAGCAAGCCATTGATACCTGGAAGCGCGGGTTAGAGATAGACTCTTCGCACGCGCCGATTCTTAATTCGTTAGGCTACGTCTATGTCCAGGAAGGCATAAACCTTGATGAAGCCGAAAGCATGATAAAGAAAGCGTTAAAACAAGAACCGGAAAACGGCGCTTATTTAGATAGTTTAGGGTGGGTGTATTTTAAAAAGAAAGATTTTAAGAAAGCCGAAAAATATCTTAAAAAAGCCGTAGAAGCAGTTAAAGACCCGGTTATTTTTGATCATATAGGCGACTTTTACGTAGATAGGGAGAATATAGAAGAAGCAGTTAAGTTTTATAAAGAAGGAGCAGAGCTTTTCCCTGATAACGATACCTTACAGAGGAAGCTGAAGAAATATGAAGAAAAAATTAAAACACTTAAGAAGTAAGTCCACGGAGATCAGAAAACTTATTATTAAAATGTTAACGCGCGCTAAAAGCGGCCATCCCGGCGGGTCTCTTTCATCAACGGATATTATCAGTTGCCTGTATTTTGAGGTCATGCGCCATGACCCTAAGAACCCAAAATGGCCAAAGCGAGACCGTTTCCATCTTTCCAAAGGGCATTGTTGCCCGGCAGTGTATGCGGCGTTAGCGTTGAACGGGTATTTCCCTGAGAAAGAGTTATGGACGTTACGAAAACTGGGGTCAGTTCTGCAGGGTCATCCTGACCCAATAACGCCTGGAATAGAGGTAGCAAGCGGCTCGTTAGGACAGGGGTTGTCCGTAGCTTTGGGAATGGCGTTAGCGGCAAAGCTGGATAAAGAAGATTGGCGCACGTATTGCCTTATGGGCGACGGCGAAATTCAGGAAGGTAACATCTGGGAAGCAGCCATGGCAGCAGCCCATTTTAAGTTAGATAACCTTTGCGGTATTTTAGATTATAACCATTTTCAGATAGACGGCCGCGTTGAAGAAATAATGAATTTAGAGCCGGTTGTAAACAAGTGGGAGTCGTTTGGCTGGCACACTATTCAGTGCGACGGCCATAACATTGAGGAGTTGTTGGAATCGTTCAGTGAAGCAAAAACCATAAAACAGAAACCCACAATAATCATTACCCAGACGGTTAAAGGTAAAGGGGTTTCTTTTATGGAGCACGTAGTTGACTTTCATGGGAGGGCGCCGACGGAAAAGGAAGAAAAAATTGCTTTAGGAGAGTTACAGGACATAGAAAAGAACGAAGAGGATATACAGTAGAAAGAGTTTATCCGCAGGCTTGGGAGGGTAAAATGGAGAGTTTATACGCGCGCGACGTTTATGGTAAAACACTTGTTGAGTTAGGCAGGAAAGATAAAACAATCGTTGTGCTTGACGCTGATTTGTCAGGGTCAACGCGGACCTCTTTTTTTAGGAAAGAGTTTCCTGATCGGTTTTTCAATTTCGGCGTTGCTGAACAAAATATGGTGGCAGCAGCAGCAGGGCTTTCCAGCTGCGGTAAGATAGTGTTTGTTTCAACGTTTGCTATGTTTGCTACGGCAAGGGCGTTGGACCAGGTACGCAACACTGTGTGCCTTAACAACGCTAACGTAAAAATAGTGGCAACTCACGGCGGCCTAACTGTTGGTGAGGACGGGGCGTCTCACCAGGCAATAGAAGACATTAATTTTTTAAGGGCAATTCCTAACATAAAGATTATTGTTCCTGCGGACGCCCACGAAACAAAAGATGCCGTCATTGCGGCGTATAAAACGCCGGGGCCGTTTTACCTGCGGTTAGGCAGGTCAAAAATTCCTACATTAGAGAACAGGAAGAACTTTGTTTTAGGTAAAGGTTATTTGCTAGGAGGAGGAGCTGACGTTGCCATAGTTGCCTGCGGGATTATGGTGCAGGAAGCTCAAGAAGCAGCTAAGATTTTAAAAAGGGACGGTATTAATTCAACAATAGTTAACATGCACAGTTTAAAACCGTTTGACGAAGAGCTGATTGTAGATGTAGCCAAGAACTGTAAAACGATGATTGTTTGCGAAGAACACCAGGTTACCGGCGGCCTGTATTCTGCCGTATGCGAAGTGTTAGCGCATACCTATCCCGTGAAAGTAGAGCGTGTTGGGATAGAAGATAAGTTTGGACAGTCCGGGTCACCTAAAGAACTAATGGAGTTTTATGGCCTCACCGCTAATTTTATCGTTGAGAAAGCAAAACAACTTTTACGGTAGTAAAGTAAAAATATTAAGCCCTGCCAAAATAAATCTTTACCTTAATATTACAGGAAAATACAGTAACGGCTACCACCGCATTGAAAGTATCGTTGAGAGAGTTTCTCTTTGCGATGAGATTAAAATCGTAGTAACGAAACCTGCGCAGATACGTATTTTTTCCAGCCAAAAGAGCCTTCAAACTAAAGATAACCTCTGCGTAAAAGCAGCAAACCTTCTTAACAAAAAGTGTAAGTTACCTTTTGGATACGATATCTTTCTTGATAAGAGAATTCCTGTTGGCGCAGGCTTAGGAGGCGGCTCTTCCAATGCAGCTTCAGCCCTTATTGCGTTAAATAAACTCCTGAGTTTAAAATTAACCAGGCTAGACCTTTATAAATTAGGCAGCCGGCTGGGCAGCGACGTCAATTTTTTCCTTTCCCAGAGCAGTTTTGCCTTTATTTACGGCAGGGGCCAGTACGTTAAGCCGTTTACAGCCGGCCAGTACAGCCATTTTATTATTTGGCCGCAGCTAACTCTATCTACCAAAAAAGTTTATGAAAAATCAAGAGCGAAATTGACAAAATTTTTGTGTAATGTTAAGATATTACAATACGCTTTAAGAAAGGCAGATACAGCCCTTATAAAAAAGAATGTTTTTAATGTTTTAGAGAAAAGCGCGTGCCGGTTATGTAATAGACTACAAAAAGTTAAAGCGTATTTGAACGGAGAAGGAATTTTTTCTAAAGTTACCGGCAGCGGCAGCGCTTTATACACAATTGAAGATAAGCAGTCGCCTCATAACATAAACGGGGGTTTAAGTAAAAGCTGTTTGATCTTTAAAGTTAAGACATTTTAAAAAGGGATAAATAGAACCAGGTAATATCTTCTAATTAAAAAAGGAGGTGTAGAGTCTATGGAGATTACGGAAGTAAGAATCTCTCTTAAGGAAAGCGAAGGTAAACGACTTAAAGCGTATGCAACAGTTACTTTTGATAACTCCTTCGTCGTAAGGAACATCAAAGTTGTTGAAGGCAACAGCGGTTTGTTTGTGGCGATGCCAGCGCGAAAGTTAAAGCAGTTTTGTGCACGTTGCGGTAAGAAAATAGATGCCGGTAGCCGCTACTGCAACCACTGCGGGGCACAACTACCTCCTTCACCGAAAGATTTAGGTAGCAGCCGGCAGGCAACGCATCAGGATTTAGCGCATCCTATAAACCAGCAGTTCCGTGATTATCTTCAAAGCAAAGTTTTGGATGCTTACTACAGAGAGAAGGAGTCGCCCAGCAGAGGAACGTATGGGGAAAGTAAAGGTGAAAGTGCAAGGAGTAGCGAAGGCGAGAATCAGGATACCACAGCAGTATAATTAGATTGTTTTTTATTACCCGTTCGCAGGTAAGATAAACCTCTTATATTTTAGATAGAGAGTGTTTGCCCGGTAGTGTAATTGGTAACACATCAGGTTTTGGATCTGAGTTTCCTGGTTCGAGTCCAGGCCGGGCAGTTAATAAGGACTTTTTTGGTTGATGATTATTATGGGTATGAGATGTTCAACCTCAATAATGCTCTAAAAAATAAAGCTAAAATTGATTGTCATTTAGGTTGTCATTTAGGTTGTCATTT
>CP070797.1:1021113-1030366 GCA_020343495.1 Candidatus Omnitrophota bacterium
TGTTGTTAGCGAAGAAGGCATTGATAGATAGAGTGGATAAACAGAATCCGGATAAGGTTCTAAATATTTTAGAGAAGAGGTTGTTGAGTAAAATAAATTCTTTAGGAATAGGGCCTATGGGGTTTGGTGGCAAGAATACTGCCTTGGCAGTAAAGGTAAAAACCGCGCCTACGCATATTGCCGGCTTGCCTGTAGGAGTAAATATCAGCTGCCATGCCTTGCGAAGCTCAAGCCTAGAAATATAATGAAAAGAGTAAGGACGCCTATAACAAAAGAAGACGTTGAGAAGTTAAAAGCAGCAGATGAGGTTTTGTTTTCCGGCGTTATTTATACGGCCAGAGACCAGGCGCATAAAAGGTTAGTTGAGCTGATAAAAAATAATAAAGAGATGCCTTTTGATTTGAAAGGTCAAATTATTTATTATTGCGGTCCTACGGCAACGCCAAAGGATAAGGTAATCGGGTCTTGCGGCCCGACTACTTCTTGGCGTATGGATGGTTTCCTTGAGCCGTTACTAAGGAAAGGGCTTCTGGGGATGATTGGCAAAGGTGCCAGAACAAAATCCGCAAGAGAGTTAATCCGTAAGTTTGGAGCGGTATATTTTGTTGCTCCCAGCGGTTGCGGGGCGTTGTTAGCACAGAAAGTCTTATCTAAGAAGCAGGTGTGTTTTAGAGATTTAGGCCCGGAAGCAGTATATAAGTTGCAGGTAAAAGATTTTCCTTTAGTTGTGGCGATAGACTCTCAAGGCCGCAGTATTTACGGAGATATTTAGGAGCTGTCAGCAGGAAAGGAGTGCATAATGATAAAACGCAGCGATAAGAGAAAACCCGACCAGTTAAGAAAGATTAATGTTCAGCGCAAATTTATGAAGTATGCCGAAGGCTCCTGTTTAATTGAAATGGGCCAGACAAAAGTAGTGTGCACGGCGAGCCTTGAGAAAAACGTCCCTTTATTCTTAAGAAATTCAGGCACCGGCTGGGTTACTGCCGAGTACGGTATGCTTCCCCGTTCCACGCAGGTAAGAATTGTAAGAGATAAAGTTTCAGGGAGAAGAATGGAGATACAGAGGCTTATAGGCCGGTCGTTGCGAAGCGTTGTAGATTTAAAAAAGTTAGGAGAACGCACGATAAAAATTGATTGCGACGTTATCCAGGCAGACGGCGGGACAAGAACCGCTTCAATTATCGGCGGCTTTATCGCTCTGGTGGATTGTTTAGAGAGGCTGCGTAAAGGAGGCGTTATTAATGAGATAAGCGTTACGGATTTTTTAGGCGCGGTAAGCGTGGGGATATTTAGCGGTAAACATATTCTGGATTTGACTTTCCAGGAAGATTCAGCCGCCGACGTTGATATGAACGTCGTAATGAAGGGAACGGGCGAGTTTATAGAAATACAGGGGACGGCTGAACAGCGTTCATTCTCCCAGGATGATTTAGGTGCGTTACTAAATTTAGGTAAGAAAGGGATAGAGGATATCATTGATATAGAGAGGAATTTGTTTAAGGGTATCTTAGTTTTATGAGGTTAATCATTGCCACAAAAAATGAAGGCAAGTTAAGAGAGATAAAAAAAATCCTCAAAAAGTTGGACGTTCCGGTTATTTCTTTAAACCAGTTAAGCCGCAAATTCAGAATAAGAGAAGACGGTAAAACCTTTTTAGAAAACGCATTAAAAAAAGCAATGCCTGTGTCTAAAGTTTATAGAAGCGATTACGTTGTGGCTGAGGATTCAGGGTTAGAGATAAAGTATTTAGGAGCAGAACCCGGTGTTTATTCTAAGAGGTACAGCGGTAGAGGCGCAACCGATAAAAAGAATAATCTTAAAGTTTTAAAAGAATTAAAAGGAGCGAAAAAAAGAGATAGAGGAGCCTGTTTTCATTGTTGCCTGGTTTTATTTAAAGATGCTAAATTAGTGAAGTCGTTTGACGGTAAACTTAGAGGTTTAATCAATGAAGAAATGCGGGGCAGCAGCGGGTTTGGATATGACCCGATATTTTATTTGTCAAAATACCGCAAGACCGTTGCCCAGCTCCCCCTGGAAGAAAAGAATAAAATAAGCCACCGCGCCAAGGCGTTTAAAAAATTGAGAAAATATTTAATAAATAAAAGTATTTGACAAGTATGTAAATATTTATTATCTTAAACATTATGGGATTGATTGCCAGAATAAAAGAGGATATCAGGACAGCCTTTCGGGAGGACCCTGCCGCAAGGGGGGGTATTGAAGTTATTTTATGTTATCCCGGCTTACACGCTATTTGGATGCATAGAGTATCTCATTGGTTTTGGAGGAGAGGTTTTAGAACCGGGGCGCGGTTCCTTTCTCATCTGGTTAGGTTAGTAACCGGCGTAGAGATTCATCCCGGCGCTACAATCGGCAGGCGCCTTTTTATTGATCACGGCATGGGAGTTGTTATTGGCGAGACAGCCCAAATCGGCGACGACGTGTTGATTTATCAGGGAGTTGTTTTAGGGGGCGTTTCTCGCCAGAAGACTAAACGGCATCCTACTATCGGCAACAACGTTGGTATTGGCGCCGGGGCAGTTCTCCTAGGCCCTATAAAAGTAGGTGACCACTCAAGAATCGGCGCCGGCTCAGTTGTGATTAGTGACGTGCCGGCCAATTCCACTGTGGTGGGCGTTCCGGGAAGAGTGATTTTTGAACGTGAACCAAAGAACGTAAGCGGCGTAGATTTAGACCATAATAAACTGCCCGACCCTGTAATTGAAGTGTTGCACCGCCTGGAGAAGAGAATAGAAGAATTAGAGAAAAAGGATAAGTCATAGGAGGCATTGAATAGTGAAAACAATTCAGGAAATAAATGAGAAGATTAAAAAGGGTAACGTAGTAGTTTTAACGGCAGAGGAAGTTATCGGGTTAGTAGAAGAGAAAGGCATAAAAGAAGCAGCCCAAACCGTAGATGTTGTTACCACGGCAACTTTCGGGCCGATGTGTTCAAGCGGGATATATTTTAATATCGGCCATTCTAAGCCAAGAATAAAGTTAGGCGGCGGCCATGCTACTTTGGGAGGCGTTCCCTGTTATACAGGATTGGCAGCAGCAGATTTGTTTTTAGGCGCCAATGCCTTGCCGGATGACGACCCCAGAAACAGCGTATATCCGGGCGAGTTCCGTTACGGCGGCGGCCACGTAATAAGTGATTTAGTAAGCGGCAAAGACCTGGTTTTAGAAGCCAGCGGTTATGGCACGGACTGTTATCCGCGAAAAAATTTAAAAACTTATATAAATATAAAAGATTTAAACGAAGCTGTTCTTTATAATATACGGAATTGTTATCAGAACTACAATGTTGCGATAAATACGTCCGATAAAGTAATTTATACGTATATGGGTATTTTGAGGCAAAAGTTAGGTAATGCAAATTACTGTTCAGCCGGAGCGCTTTCTCCGTTGTTGAACGACCCTTTGTATAAGACTATCGGTATCGGCACAAAGATACTTTTAGGCGGAGGAGTTGGTTTTGTGAGTTGGTGGGGCACGCAGCATAACCCCTGTGTTGAACGGACTAATAAGGGAGTGCCTAAGTATCCTGCGGCAACGTTAGCTTTGATTGGCGATTTAAAGAATATGTCGGGGCAGTGGCTGATAGGTACCTCAATGGTGGGTTACGGAGTTACCTTAAGTGTAGGCATAGGCATTCCTATCCCGATATTGAATGAAGAGATTTTAGAATATACAGCAGTTAAAGACGAAGATATTCTGGCTCCGGTTGTTGATTATTCTAAAGATTATCCTCAGAGAGAAAACCGTATTTTAGGGCTCGTTAATTATGCTCAGCTTAAGTCCGGCCACATAGAGATAAAAGGGAAAAAAGTGCCGACGAGTTCTTTATCCAGTATAAGGAAGGCAAGAGAGATTGCTGATGTTTTGAAAGGCCGGATAAAGAGCGGTGAATTTCTTCTAACCGAGGCGGTTGAGAAAATTCCTTCGGTTGATTCAAAATATAGAAGTAAGCCTTTAAAAGAGAGGAAGGTTTGAAAATGGAAAGAATTAAAATTGTTTTACATTTTCCTAAACAGCTGGTGGATAAACCCATTGTTTATAGATTAGTTAAAGATTTTAATTTAGAGTTTAATATTTTAAAGGCCGAAGTCAACCCTAACGAAGAAGGCCTGTTAATTCTGGAATTGAAAGGCCAAGACCAGGATTATAAAAAAGGCATAGAGTATTTAAAGAACGAGGGCGTGAGAGTGCAGCCTCTTTCACAGGACGTATCCATGGATAGACAGCGTTGCGTAGATTGTACGGTATGCGTTTCGTTATGCCCTACCGAGGCTTTGGAAAAAGACCCCCAGTCAGGAGAGGTTAAGTTTATCAAAGAGAAATGTATTGCCTGCGGCATTTGTGTAAAAGCATGTCCCTACGGGGCAATGAAAATTGAATTTTAGACCTTTTTTATCATTATCCAGCCTTATATTTTAAAAATTTCTTTAGTAATGTAAAATGCAAGCATCTTTTCTGAAAGAAAGCGTTTTCAAAATTAAATGTGGTGTGTTTGTTTTTTTAGGATTAATATGTTATATACTAATATACTACATATTTATGGGGAGGTAAAATTCCATTCATTTTTTCTGTTTGTTATCAAAAATAGTGAGAATAAGGATGAATTCTTTAATAATAAGAGTTATTAGTGTGCTGTTTGTGTTTAGTTTAGGATTATTATGTATTAGTGATATTGGCGCGGTAATCGATGAAAGCGGACAGAGCATTCAACCTGTTCAATCACAAGCACAGATAGCGCAAGAAGTAACTATCAGCCTTCAAAATACTACCTCCCAAGATACAGAATCCCCGGAGTACATTCCTGATGAGTTAATTGTAAAGTTTAAAGATGTCTTGAGTATAGTTATGGAAGAAAGAGTCAAGGCGCTTAACGAAAAATATAATGTTAGGAGTAAAGAGAAAGTTTTTAAAAAGAGGCCTAATCCGCAGGAAACCATAGAAATTCTTAAAAGTAGACTTTCACTGTTAAATAAAATCCAAAAAAAAGGATGGTATTGGTATTTAGGCATAAATCAACAGGATAACAGTATTATTAATAAAAAGAGACAGTTAAAACAGCAGATTAAAAGCCAGGAAGAACTTATTACCCGCCTTGCTGCCAGACAGAAAAGATCAATAAAAAAGGCAGATTTTTCTAACTTGGAAAACATATATTTACTCAAAACAGATAAAGAAACCGATATTTTGATGATGGCCGAAGAGTATTCAAAGAGTCCTTATGTGGAATATGCCGAACCCAATTATATCGTTAAAGCGCAGATGGTTCCCAATGACCCTTATTATCACTCTAAAGGAAGTTGGGGGCAAAGTTATGATGATTTATGGGGATTGAAAAAAATTGAGACAGAGAAAGCGTGGGATAAAACAGCCGGCAATGAGAATATAATTATAGCCATTGTGGATACGGGAATAGATTATAATCACGAAGATTTAACGGTAAATATGTGGAGAAACGGGGGTGAAATTCTCGATAACGGAATAGATGACGATAATAATGGGTATATAGATGATTATTACGGTTACGATTTTCAAAATTCCGACGGCGATCCCCGGGATGACTATGGACACGGTACACATTGCGCGGGCATAGCCGCGGCAAGGGGTAATAATTCAATAGGTATAATCGGGGTATGCCCAAACGCGAGAGTAATGGCGGTTAAATTCATGAATAAGAATGGAAGCGGTTCGCTGACTAACGCGGTTAATGCTCTGGTATACGCTGCGGATAACGGCGCGGATATCCTTAGTAATTCATGGGGTGCTAAAGGAACAAGCCGAACTTTAATTGATGTCCTCAATTACACTTTTAATTTGGGGTGTGTCAACATTGCTGCCGCCGGAAATGACGGTATAAACGTAAGGGATTTTACTCCTGCTGGTATTGATACTGTCCTCGCTGTTGCCGCTACTAATGTCAACGATTTTAAGGCGGGGTTTTCTAATTATGGCGCGGAAATTAACGTAGCCGCTCCGGGAGTAGATATCTTGTCGTTGAGAGCGGAAGGAACCAGCATGGGGGACCCTGTTGGTGAAAGATACTGCCGCGCAAGCGGGACATCTATGGCCTGTCCACATGTGGCTGGCCTGGCGGCTTTAGTGTTGTCCGTACATCCTGATTTTACTCCTGACCAGGTACGTCAGGTAATCCAGAAAGGAAGCGATGATCTAATACCTCAAGGTGTTGACTTTTCTTTTGGTTATGGCAGGATCAATGCCGCTGGTACTTTATCGCAGGGAATACCGCTGAATGTCTATATGCTGAATCTACAGAAAGATTTATATGATGTTCCTTTTGTTTCCATTTCCGGTACTGTTTCCGGGCAGAGTTTCCAAAACTGGCGGTTGGAATACGGACAGATAATAGACGATCAACCGCCGCAGGAATGGAAATTAGTCGTTGATGGTACCAATGAAGTTATTGGCGGTCATCTCACTGATTGGTATTTTGTCACGGTACCTGATGGCAGACATGTATTGCGCCTGCAGGGGCAAAACAGGCAGGGAGAAACATTTGATGACCGCCGTGAGATAGTAATTGATCGTGTCTGGATTACTTCTCCGGATCCTACAAGATGGCACGCTTATCGAGCCGGAGCAGTCATTAAAATTTTAGGTACGGTGAATCCTTCGAATTTCACCCGCTACACCTTTGAAGTTAAAGATAGCGGCGGGCAGACTATTGACGCCGGCATTACGCTGGCTAATAACGGACTTTTGCCAGTCAGAGAGGCATTACTTGGAACATGGGATACATCGGGGGTATCCGCGGATCATTACACCTTGACGTTAGTGGTTGAGCTGCGAGATGGAACACGCATCACAGAGAACGTTTATCTTTTGGTTGATCCCAGTTTTCATGAAGGCTGGCCGTTAACCTTACCTTGTATGTATGATCCATGGTTTGGTAGTGCTATCTCACCTTATAAACATTGTACAGTTGCAGATGTTAATGACGATGGATTACAGGAAATATTGATTGCTTACAACAAGACGGTTTATGTGAAGACACATGACGGTAAAGATCTTTCCGGCTGGCCGCAAGAAATTAGCCAAGGATTATTTAACGGCTCGCCTTTAATCGCGGATCTCACCGGCGATTCACAACCCGAAATCATTGCCGTTGTCAACTGCACAAATAAAGCAGGAGATCCTGATATCTATGTTTGGCAGGCTGATGGGACTCTGGTATCAGGATGGCCGAAATCAGCTCACAACGCTAGAAGTGCGGCTATTGCTGATATTAACGGAGACGGCTGGAATGAAATAATTTGTACTACAGTAGGGAAAAATAAGCTTCTTGTTTTGGACCATAACGGCGATATTATGGAAGGATGGCCGATAGCATTTGAGTATTGGCCGACTTCTTCTCCGGTTGTTGCTGATGTTGATGGTGATGGATATAGTGAAATAGCCGTCAGTACACGCACTGCCGACAATAAAGACCATTGTCTATATCTGTATCGTCATGACGGAACGCTTATGCATGGTTGGCCAGTTACCATACAGAGGAAGATACCCGGCCAGTACTTGTATAAATATGATCCCGTACTTGGAGATCTGAACAGGGATGGTTTTTTGGAACTATTGATATCCATAGAAAACCAAGTGTTGGCATTTGATTATAAAGGGAATGTTTTTCCAGGTTGGCCATGCGTAATTTATCCTAAAGCAGGGCCTGTTACGTTGGCAGACATTAATGACGATGGAGGTCTTGAAGTGATTGTCGGCACTAGTTGTGTTCAGAAAGGACGTGATTTTGGAGCGTACCTCTGGACATTTGACGGCAACGGCCGACCATTACCAAACTGGCCTGTATATTATCAACTACCTCCCGCGAAAAATCCAGAAAAAACATACTATCTATCTACAGGATTTAACAATAGTTCTGCAGTAATCGACATTAACGGTGACAATCAACATGATATCGTTGTTTCTATGGGAACATCTACACCGTGCCAGCCATTACATGCTTATCGGCATGATGGTACTATGATAGATGGTTTCCCTAAAAAAACGCTTGGGCCGGCGTCTCCACTTATTCCTGTTTCTCCAGCAATTGTTGATCTTGATAATGATGGTTTTCTTGAACTGTTTTGGGTTGATTTTTTAAAAGACAGATTCACCTTTTATATGTGGGATCTCGATACACCCGTATCTTCCAGTAAACGAAGTTGGCCGATGTATAGACATGATCCACAACAAACAGGAGCAGTTACAGATGTTGTATCGCCGCCTCCTGTTAACCAGCCGCCAATTGCCGAAGCAGGAGAGAATCAGGTTGTTTATGAAAATTATCCCGCGGGTTTGGTTACGCTTGACGGCCGTGCTTCATATGATCCCGATAATGATGCTTTAACTTATTCCTGGCGGCAGATTCCGGAACCTTTCAATCATCGGCATAACACAGTAATTGTAGAATTAATAGACCCTGAATGCGCTACACCTATTTTTGAAATACCTCAAGTAGGCGGAGAGGATAATCGGGGCATTGTATTTCTTGCTTTTGAATTAACTGTTTCTGATGGCGAAGATATATCAACGGATATTGTTAATGTTGAGGTTTTAAATAAGAATTATCAGCAATATTATAAAGAAGAATTGGATAATTCTACGTGGCAGACAGAATATGATTATCAGGGGCGCAATTATGAATTCCTTAAAGAAACTTCTCTTGTTTTAGACGGCAAAGAATCGCTTGAAATGTGGCTAAATGGAGCTAATGATGACGGCACAATGTGGGTTGAGAGAGAGATTGAGGTTGAACCCGATGAGACGGGAGAGCAGGAAATCAATGTTAGTTTCTGGATTTGGCAGGAATTAAGTGACGCGAATCCGTGGGGAGGCGCGGTAGTATATATAGGAGAAACGAATCCGGAGGAAGAGGAAGATTTTGAAATAGTAGGAAGTTTAAATATCAAAGATGGTTGGACAGAATACAGGTATTCTAAAAAAATAAATGTAGCTGCGGCCGGAAAAATATGGGTAGCCGTAGGAATTAAATGTACATGGGAGAGCGAAGGAACGTTTTGGTTAGATAAAATTAGCGTAACGACATCTTCAAAAAATAATCCGCCTACGATTGAGCCAATAGCTGACCAAAAGCTTAACGAAAATGAAAGGAGCGAAGTAGCGATTACAGCCAGTGATCCTGACGGAGATGTATTAAAGATATACGGCGAGAACTTACCGGCGTTTGCGAGGGTTGACCAGATTGTAGGATATTCTGACG
>CP070797.1:1030466-1039682 GCA_020343495.1 Candidatus Omnitrophota bacterium
GACGACAACTGGCAGGTCAAAAAAAGGTTTAAGCCTCTGAAAATCTTCGTAGAAAGCAGCGTTAAAGACAGTTATCTTCTGAATAATTTTAAGAAAAATTTTAGCGACGTAGAAATCCAAGAGCTCTCCTACTACAACACCTATCTAAAAGACAATAAATTCAGGGTTTCGCAGTTAAAAAAACCGCTCATTTTCATAACAAAAGAAAACTGGGATTTCATAAAGCCCTGCCCCTGCACAAAGGAACATCTGCGCTGCGGTTACTGGATATTTAACCTTGGCTTCGGATGCCCTTACGATTGTTCTTACTGCTTCTTACAGAAATACACGAATTTCGGCGGCATTATTCTTCCTGCTAACCTGGAAGATTTTTTCACAAAGTTTGACTCTTTCGCAAAAGGCCTAAAAACTCCCATACGAATCGGTACGGGAGAATTCTGCGATTCTTTAGCCTTTGACCATATAACCGAATACTCAAGCAAACTAATCCCTTACTTTAAAACAAAGAATTTATTTTTTGAATTAAAAACGAAAAGCACGCAAATCGCAAATATCCTTAAAATAACCCCCGGCCCTAACATTATTATTTCCTGGTCGCTGAACCCTTCATCCATTGCCGATAAAGAAGAACTGGGCGCCCCTTCTCTGGATGAGCGGCTGTTAGCTGCTAGAGACGTCCAGAATAAAGGGTACAAAATCGGTTTTCATTTTGACCCTATCATATATTCGCAAAACTGGCGCTCTCTTTACGCAGAGGTTATAACCAAAATGTATTCTTTATTAAAAGGCCCTTTTGCATGGGTAAGCTTAGGGACTCTGCGGGCAAACAGAGAGCTAAAAACAATCGCTGAATTGCGTTTCCCTCAAAGCAATATTTTCTATGGGGAACTATTTTTAAGCGAAGACAAAAAGCTGCGTTATCCTCAATTCCTACGGGAAGAAATTTATAAAGAAATGATACTCCTAATACGCCGCCACGATAAGAAAACCCCTATATACTTATGCATGGAAAACAAAGATGTGTGGCGCAAAACCCTTCAACAGTCCAGCCCTAGCGAAATAGAGGCCTCTCTTCTGAATCTGCGCTAAAACTAATAAACCGCTTTTACCTGCGTGGAGGGGTAATAATGGCGTAAAATTTCTTTATAGCTATAACCTTCTTTAGCCTGCTTTATTGCCCCTTCCTGGCAGAGGCCTGTGCCATGGCCAAACCCTGCACCCCAAAATAAAAGCATTTGTCTTTGGTCAGAGAGAGAAAACTTCTCTTCTAATTTGAAAGCGCTGCTTCTTAACTTATCAAAATAATTTCTTATTTTTAAGCCCTGGTCAAGAATTAATTCTTGCGATGCAGCTATAGCTACTTTACTATAATGAAAACAATCTCCCTTGTCTAACAACAATATATATTTTAAACTACTTAAAGTAAAGCCAAATGCAAGGTTAAAATCCTGCTCATCATAAACTCTCTGCCAGCGGAAACTCCCCCTCCCAGACTCACAAAATGCCTCTTTTCTCTCGTAAAACCACTCCTCCTCCTGAAAAGGACTAAAATTTGACAAATCGTGGTGGCCTTGCCAGTCAAGTTTATTTACCAAATAATCTCTTGCGCCAAATACATCCGAACATAAACAACCGCCGCAATTAGCATGGTAAAAAGCCTCAATTGGCTTGCCGTTATAAACGATAATCTGGCCGCGGGTGTCTTTAACAGCCTGGGTTGTTTTTGGGCTCTCGGCGCAGAAGCCTTTGTAAACCTGACAATGAACGTCAGCACAAAAATCAAACCCTCCCTTTTTATGCCTGCCTAAACTCTTAAAAGCAATTGTCCGGGCAGCCACAGCCTGTGCCTTTAACACAGGTTGTTGGGAAGAAGCAGGAATCTCTGCGGATAAGACGCCGTATAAATACTCTTCTAAACTTACCAGATTAACAACGGTTAGTTTATTGTTATTTACTCTAACTTCTAAATCGCCCCTGTAAGCCATATCACGTTTTTTATGCCAGAAATTGCCTTCTCCATACACCAAATTCAGTATATAAAAAGGATAATCCTCTCCCTCAACGTAAATTTTAAGCGGGCCGCTAAACTCTTCATAAACACTGTCCGTTTCGTAATCCCGCAGGGTTAATTTATCCTCTAAAATAATCGTATAAAATTTATCTTTTTGGGCCGTGAAAGTTTTATTTTTATCTCTAATCATAAATTTCCCGTTATTTTTAAAAGTAAACTCTCTTAAATCTTCAGCAATGGCAACTTTTATAGAAGGGATATCTTTCTGGCGGCTGTAAGCAGAAAATTCTGCTGCCCGGCGCGCTTCTGCTTTATCTTTCTCTTTCTTAACAAAAAAATCCTGCCCTAATTTACGTTTAACTATGGATAACTTTTCTTTAACTTCTAAATTTTCGGGATAGAAATTTACTGCTTTAACCAAGTATTTATAGGCCTGCGGGAAATTCTCAAGGTTTAAATAGCAGATGCCTAAATAATAATATGTAAGCCTTATACTGGAATCTAAAGATATAACCTCCAGGAAGTTCTTAACTGCTCCTTTATACTCTCCCCGGGCAAAGTTAATTTTAGCAAGGCGGTATAAAGCAATACTGCTTTTTTTAATTTTTACGGACTTTAAATAATTGTTTTCAGCTATAGTCTGTTTACCTAAATCCTCATAAGTTAACCCTAAATAAAAATAATCGTACCACGTTTTCTCTTTTATTTTGTTTAAAAAATCAAGGGCAGTTTCTGCCTCGCCCTTAAGATAATAACACTTGCCGATATAGCGGCTGACTCTGTCGTCTGCTCCTTTACTATAGACAGCCTCTAAAACTTCTATGGCTTTATGGTATTGGCCGTTTTCTTTAAAAAGCACTGCTAAATCCAAATAGTTATCTATATCTTTAGCCGTAACGAAAGAACTAAAAAGACAAATAAATATTATAAGAGTTTGTCCTATTCGCCTCAAAGGGGCAGTTTTTCTCTTCCCACTATAGGAATTTTCCATTTTTTTGATAAAGATAAGAATTTTGGTTTCTCTAAAATTATTACTTTTCCTTGCTCAAGGACACAGGCGCTGGCGCCAACGCGTTTTAATAACTTTAACGTTGAAATTCCTACAACCGGCACGTCAAACCGCAGGTCCTGATTAGTTTTACTAAACTTAAGGACTGTTGAACCCCTTCCTGCTAACCTTGCCCCCCGTAAAATTGTTGCATTTGTCCCTTCTAACGACTCTAAGGCAACAACGCCTCCTCTTTTAACAACAAGCGTCTGGCCTACATCTAAATCTACATAGCGGCAGGCAACTTTTACCCCAAACTCAATGTCTTTAGCTTGCTCCCTATCTAAAGGTAACCCGTTCATTACGCCTTCCTGCGACATGTAATCTTCTAAATACAGCGTGGAATCCAGGAATTTTATGCCTTCTTTTTCTAAATAACTGATTATCTCAAAGAATATTGTGTGCGGCCGAAAATCTTCTGTTTTCTCAACTAAAGCGAGGAGTTCCCTATCCCAATTTCGGCGCTTAAAAATTCTCATAGGATTAATCTGGCCAGCCATAATCCATTCGCTTAACTTCTCTTTTTTCATTATTTGCCGAATTTGCGCAAGCTCGCCCACTTTAATCCAGTATGCTTTATCAACATATTTAGATATAGAGGAAAGAGTTTCTCCCTTAAAACAGACAGCAACAACCTCGCAATCCTTATTTTTTTCTTTTATTTTCCGGGAAAGAATTATTGGTAAGAGCCGGTTACCTGCAATAAGGCCTAATCTCATTATACTAGAATTAGCTACCATCAAACTTAACCGGGTTCATTTTTACTTCTGTGCCGCCGGATACCTCTTTTTGACGTAGAAATGAAGTTCAGGAGGTATTCTATTTCCCGGGAAGAAGGACAACTTTGCCTTAGGATATCTTTTGCCTTACTCAAAGGATGGTTCTGGAAAAAAAGAATTTTAAAAGCCTCTTTTAAATTCTTTATTGCCGGCGCAGAAAATTTTGCTCTCCTTAAACCTACCAAGTTAACTCCGTAAATGACTGCCGGGTGCCCGTCACATACCGAATAAGGAGGGATATCCTGAACGACTTTGGAACAGCCTCCTACTATTGAAAAATTGCCCAGCCGGCAGAACTGATGCACTGCTACAAGCCCGCCGACCACAACTTTATCCTCTATGGTTACGTAACCGGCTAAGGTCGTGCCGTTAGCTAAAATATTGCCGTCTCCAATATAACAATCGTGGGCAACATGAGAATAAGCCATAAGCAAGTTATCGCTGCCGATAACAGTTTTTGAATCTTTCTCCGTGCCGGGATTAATCGTTACAAACTCTCTTATCCGGTTATTATCGCCAATAATAAGATAGCTTCTCTCTTCCTTATATTTCAAATCCTGAGGTATACTGCCTACTATGCTTGAGGAAAAAACTCTGCAATTGACGCCGAGCTGCGTATACCCTAAGACTTGAGCAAAGGAATCAATAACCGTACCAGCACCCACTTTTACGTTATCGCCAACAATAGCATAAGGCCCAACTATTACATTTTCATCTAAATAGCTGGACTTAGCCACCATAGCTGTAGGATGAATTTGTGTCGCCATGTCTCTGTAATATAAGTTTCTTATTAAGGTTGCGGACTTATTATACCAGAAAATAGTGCCCTGTAGAATAAAAAATATAGGTTCTATTCATCAGGTAAATCAGGATAAAGAGGGAAGCGGGGAAGTTCTATTTCACCAGAGCAAACATAAGCTCTGACTCTGCAACTAATTTATTATTAACAAAAGTCTTACCGTAAACAATCCCTGATTTAGTTTTAACTTTACCGGCTACAACTTCAATCACTAACTGGTCTCCCGGCTCAACGGTTTTTCGGAATTTAACGTTATTTGCCGCTAAAAAATAAGCCAGTTTTCCCCGATGTTCTTCACAGGCAAGCATAAGAATTCCTCCAACCTGAGCCATTGCTTCAACTATTAATACGCCCGGCATAACCGGTTTACCGGGAAAATGGCCCTGAAAAAAATATTCGTTCATCGTGACGTTCTTGGTGCCTACTGCTTTTTTGCCTTTCTCCATAGAAATTATTTTATCAACAAGAAGGAAAGGGTATCTATGCGGCAGTATCTTCATTATTTCTTCGCTATTGAGCTCTCCTCCTTCAGGAATATATTGAGTCTGGGACCCTACTCCCGCACTTGTAATTTTTTCTTTATAGCGGCGCAACTTCTCAAGTAAACTTATATTTAAAGAATGGCCCCCCTTTATGGCAATAACATACCCTTTAAGCGGCCCGGCTAAATACAAGTCGCCAATTAAATCCAGGACTTTATGTTTAACAAATTCGTCAGGAAATCTTAACTTATTCTTCAACACGCCTGTTTTTGAAACTACTAAAGTATTATCATAATTAGAGCCTTTCCCTAACCCTAAGTCTAACAAAGACTTAACTTCTTCCTCTAAACAAAAGGTTCTTGATTCATACAAATTTGTCTCTAATTTTCCGTTCAATTCTATATCTATATATCCTGAACCAACTAACGGATTATCGTAGTTTAACGCATAAGATACTCTCGACTGCGAATAAGGTAAAACAACTATACTGGCATCTCCTTTCTGGACCCATAAAGGCTCTCTTATTACTAAATAATTCCTATAAGCGCTTTGCTCTTTAATCCCGGCTGCTTTTATTTTTTCCACAAACTCTTTGGCACTGCCATCTAAGCCGGGGATTTCTTCTCCCCAGATATTTATCTGCACGTTATCAATGCGTAAAAGATGTAAAGCTGCCATAATATGTTCAACGGTATGAACATAAACTCCCTGTGCGCCTACGGAAGTGCGCCGGGGAAACTTTTGCGGGTCTAAAACAGAATAAAAATCGCCTTTTATAATAGCCGTTTGCGGCATATCTTTACGAAAAAATACTATCCCTGTATTAGGAGGCGCAGGTACCAATTTCATTTTAGTATGCAAACCAGTATGAAGCCCTGTTCCTTCAAATGATACGTCAGATTTAATCGTCCGTTGTTTATCCATCTTTATCCTTTAGTTTAGCTTCTAATTCTGCTACTTTTTTTTCTAACTCGTTTATTTTTTTATACCAGTGAGGCAGTTTCTGCACGCAGGCATTTACTCTTTTTGCTATATCGTGCGGTTTAGCCGGGTATCCTGATACCTTTGTGTAAGGCGGTATTGATTTAGTAACTCCTGCCTGGGCTGCCGCAATTGCGCCGTCGCCAACGCGAATATGGCCGACTAACCCAGCCTGGCCCGCTAAAATTACTCCTTTACCTAAAGTTGTGCTTCCTGAAATTCCCGCCTGTGCAACAATAATGCAGTTTTCTCCTATAACTACGTTATGGGCAATCTGAACAAGGTTATCAATCTTTGTGCCTGAGCCGATAATCGTCTTATCAAAACGGGCGCGGTCAATAGTAACGTTTGCGCCTATTTCAACGTCATCATGGATAACCACTGTCCCTATTTGAGGGATCTTTTCCTGCACCCCTCTTATCATAGCAAACCCAAAACCGTCGCTGCCAATGACTGTGCCGGAATGAATAATCACCCTATCTCTAATTTCAACCTTTTCTCTTATGGTAACGTTGGGGTAAATGAGACAATTCTTTCCAATTTTGGCGTTACATCCTATATAACAATTACCATAAATAATCGTATTATCTGCTACCTGAGCCCCTTCTTCAACAATAGTATATGCTCCCATGGCAACGTTGGCGCCGATTTTAGCCGAAGGAGAAATTATAGCTGTTGGGTGAATACCTTGCGGGTGGGTAACATTGTTGGGAGCAACTACTTCCACTACCTTAGCAAAAGCTAAAGAAGGGCTATTTGTCCTTATAAGGGGTTTTGAGAAATCATTAATATCTTTAGAAGTAATCACCGCTGAGGCGGCGGTAGTCTTCATTAACAGCGAATACTTAGGGTTAGCTAAAAAAGTTATATCTCCTTTTTTTGACTCTTTTATTCCCGATATTCCCGTAATGATGATTTCTGAGTCGCCGATAAGTTCTCCGTCAACTAACTTAGCAATTTCACCCAGTGTCAGTTTCACTTCTTATACCTCTCATTCATAATTTTTAATATATCTGAAGTTATATCCATAACTTTAGTGCCGTAAAGGACGGCGTTTTCGTTAATAATTAAATCAAATTTATTCTTTTTTGCATAATCTTTGACTACTAAATTTATGTCTTCTAATATCTCTTTCATCTTTTCGTCTCTATCTTTTTTTATGTCAATGTAAATTTCTCTTTCTAAATTTCGATAATCCTCTATCGCTTCG
The DNA here is from genome assembly GCA_020343495.1 of Candidatus Omnitrophota bacterium. Taxonomy (GTDB): domain Bacteria; phylum Omnitrophota; class Gorgyraeia; order Duberdicusellales; family 4484-171; genus JAHISK01. Next base: position 1,037,777 of record CP070797.1, read on the forward strand.
GCTACTTCCTTCTGTTTCTTTTCCTGCTCTTCCGGTTTAAGTAAATTCAATTTGCTCTGCATCTTCTCTATCTCGTCTTTCTTACGGTCAAGAGACTCTTCTTTCCTTTCTTTTATTTTTTCTAAATCCTTATCGTAATCTTTGGTTTTTGAATATTTATCAAAAACACCAAAAACATTAACATAGCCGATTTTGACGTCATTATTAGAAAAAGCGCCAAAAGGCATAAACAATCCTAAAACTGCTAAACAAATTAAAATTTTTTTCACTTTATCCTCCTTTTCCCCACCTCAATCAGGATTAGTCAAATTAACCCCGCCAACACAAAGTGTTTTACGGGGTTTTAAATTTCTGTCCGTAACAGACAGTCGGGTTACTATATTAAAATCCTTTGCTTACGCTAAAATGAAATCTTCCTTCTTTACCTTCTTCTCCCGGTTCAGTGTTCAACGGCCAGCCGTAATCCACGCTCACCGGCCCTATCGGCGTCTTGACTCTTAAACCTAAACCGACACTCGACTTAAGCCCCCCATTTAAAAAATCGTCGTAATCTTCCCAAACGTTTCCTGAATCAAAAAATGAAGCCACCTTAATAAAATCCATTAAGGGGTAAGTATATTCTAAGTTTACCACAAACATCGCTTCCCCTCCGATAGGGTCTTCAGTTACCTGGTCAATGGGGCCGACTTTTCTTTCATGATAACCTCTTATTGTTGATGCGCCGCCGGCAAAAAACCTCTGATAAATGGGAATCTTATCCGTATTAGAAAAAGTGTCAGCAAGGCCGGCTCTAAATTTACACTCAATAACGGACTTCTTAATCAAAGGAAAATATAAACTTAACTGCGAAAAATACTTCATAAAATCTCTCGTCCCGCCGAAAGGTCCTCCCGTTACCCCAAAGCGGTTAAAAAAATAAATTCCTTCTGAAGGAACAAACACGTTATTGCGGGTATCAAAAGTTAGGTGGGCTTCTGCGCTGCTTAAATCATGTTTGCCGGCTTCGTCTTTAAGTTCCTGGGTAGCATCGCTAACTACATCGCTGATTTGCACCCGTTCAAAGCGGTAAGTTAACCCGCCTTTTAAATCGTCGGAAAATTCCTTGCCCAAACGCAAAGCGCCTCCCTTTATCTCATCTTCATAGGCGTAGCCGACATCTTCTTCACGTTTATGCCCTTTTTTATATCCGTCAAACCCAAAACTAATCGGCTGGTCAAAAATCCAGGGATTAGAAAAACTTACCTGATACTGTTCGGTTACTGTTCCGAAACTGCCCATTATACTTAAATCCTGGCCGCCGCCGGTAAAAGTAGATAAATTCTTATAATCAAAGTTTCGCTGCCTTAACTCAATAAACCCTATAAACTCATCAATAGAGCTATATCCTCCGCCAAAACTTAAATACCCTGTCTTTGCTTCTTTAACGTCTATAACTAAATCAATCCAGTTGGGCCGGGAACCGGGTTCTGTCCCAAACCTTATTTCTTCAAAGAACCCTAAGTTCTCAAGCCTCTCCTTACTCTTGCGCACCTTCCTGCCGTCAAACTTATCTAAAGGGTAAATGCGCAGTTCTCTTCGAATCACCGAATCTTTAGTCCTTACGTTGCCTCTAATATCTATTCTTTCTACATAGGCAACTTCATTTTCCACAATCTTATATGTTACGTCTACCTTTTGTGTTTCTAAATTAAAATAACTAAACGGCTCAACCTGAGAGAATATATACCCTTTATCCATATACACTTCTCTTATTCTGGAAGCGTCTTCATAAATTACCTGCTCGCTAAAGATGGCCTCTTCCTTAAATTTCATTGACTTTTTAATCTCTCCAAGGGAAACGTCGCGGTTGCCCTCTATCTTAATTCTACCTATGTGGTAGCGTTTACCTTCGTTTATATTCACCGTC
>CP070797.1:1039782-1048923 GCA_020343495.1 Candidatus Omnitrophota bacterium
CCTCTTAAGCTCAAACGTCTCACAAACTGACGCCCCGAACAAAGCCGGCAACCCGTTTAAAGAATCGCACCAGCCGGGCTTATCAGCTTCCATTTCTATTCCTATACCGTCGGGATCCAAACTAGCGCATTTATTCAAAATTAATATGAGGAGTTTCTCTGTTAGTGTCGTCTTATACAGCTGTCCCCTCTTTGTCCGCAAAAAGTTTTTACTGCCGCTTCTGTTGTCTATAAACTTCTTCTTTGCTTCTACAACCTCAATGCTATTCCATTGAAAAACTCTTCCATTCTTAAGGCAATACCTGCTCTTTCTTTCCTTAACGCGGTGCTGGTCGTCCCAGCAAACTATATCTTTAGTTAAAAACAGCTCTTTCAATTTATCAGGATATATATATAGGAACCCCTCTATTAAATCCAGGTTATAAGTCCAATGGTCAATCCAAAACCCTTCTCCAAAGGAAGCGTGGGGCTCTTTTCTTGCTTTCTCAACTATAACTTTTGCTAACTCTCCCCTATCCTCAACTTTTAGCTGCTCCTCTTCCAGGACTTTAAAAAACTCTCCTAAATGAAACCCTTCCTGCATTAAATTATAAAGTTTAGAACTTTTTATTCTAAACTTCCCTAAAATACCTTTTGCTGCTTTGGCGCTAAAAAATAATTTATAGCCCTTCACTAACAGGGGGTTATAGCCGTCAATCCTTAAAAGGCTCATAAAATATGCGACGTTTTGCCTTCCGATAAAAGGGTTAAAAAACAAATCCATCCTGCGGTTCTGGTTAATGTCGCGGTAGTTTGCTTCTCCTTCGGAAAAATACGACGGCAGCAGATGAAACCGGTTATAATCCCTTTCCAAATCGCCGTGCTTACGGGAGAATATGTAGTAGATGTCTTTGCCGTCAAATTTATAAGGGTATCCCCCTCTTAAGACGTTATCTAAATACGTGTTCTTGGCGTAATAGTCAAATTTTCTTTTAGCGGAAACACAAAAAGTGTTATTCTTTATGTCTTCAATAATTTTGCTGTTTTCTTCTTCTTTCTTATTAAGGAAGCCGGCGCTGAAAGATTTCACGCCCCTTTTAATTAATTCTAACTTAAATGCCGCTCCGTATACGCTGTAAAAAGATTTTTCCTCGCCGCTGGCTAAATTCCACTTAAAATAACTGAACGAGCAAGGGGTCCTGCCGCAGGTTATCTGGTCCGGGGGCACCTTAAACTCTTTACTAAAAAAGTGCACCGGATAAGCATAGGAAGTATCATGGGCAAATAAAGTCTGGGGGTCAACGATTAAATACGGTGAGGCGAGCTTTCCTGTTTCCTCATAAAAAGAATAACTAAAGTTTGCTCCTTCCACATACTTTGTTTCACTGACGTCAGCAGGGTCAACGATTAACCGAAATATTGCCAAGTTATCATAAAGAAAAGTGCGCATCCACGCCTCTATTGTCCTTGACATATTCTTCAAGAAAAAATCGCCTGCCCCAAAAGGAATTATGCGGCTGAGTCCGTCAACGACTTCTAAACTGATATCTTTATCAGAATTATTCTTTATGGAAAGAACTCTTACCAGCCCTGCCAGGGAGCTGTTAGCCAGGGTGTAATACTTAACGGCAGTGCTTATCCCTAAATTTGAATTATCTTCTCTGATTTGTAAAGATTCGCTATTTATAATCATAGACTGGCGGCTTTCCTGCTCCCCGTTAACGAGAAACGGCTCATAACATCTATCTTTATCTATCTTTAAAAACGTCCTGAACCCTGAGGTGGGAGTAAGCTGATAGGCTCTATTCGCCGGCAAGAACTCTGAAATACTATGGTTTTTATCTTTGATGCCGAAAGAAGCTATTGCCTGGCCGCGGTTAACATAAAAAACCCACATAGGCACGCCCCATACTCCGGCAATCCCCGGGAGGAAATTTGAGAAAGGCGCAAGGGCGTTGTAATCTTTTATAACAAAACTGCCGTCGTCGGTAAGCGAATAATTACTGCTCATAATTGTTTTCCATTATTAACTATTGAGGGTTAAGAAGCCCGCCGGAGACAATCATCTTAATTACCGCGTCTACCCCAACATCCAAGAAAATCAATTCTGATTCCTCCACAATAATAGTAAAACCCGTCAAGGGAGAGGGCGAAGAAGGAATAAAAATATTATAAAGTTTTTTACCTACCTTCTCTTCAAAATGAGAATAACTTTCGTTGGTAAGAAACCCTATAGAATAAATCCCTCTACGTGGATACTCAACCAGCACTGCATTCTTAAATTTCTTTTTGGGAGGGAAAAAGAGAAAATCAACTATCCTTTTAATAGGCGGATAAATCTTATCTATCAAGGGCAGCTTCAGAAACATCCTTAACAATCTTGCCGTCCATCTGAACAGCCGCGTCCGGGAAATATGGACAAGCAGCCCTATAACAAAGATTATCAGTATGGAAAGAATTATCCCTAACCCGGGGATTTCGTAACTGAAATACTCATTAAGATACTTATTGATGTAATTACCTACGATGCCGTCGGCGAAAGAAAAAAGGCCGTATATAATATACGCGGTAATCACAATGGGAATGATTGCCGCTAACCCTGTAATAAATATTCTTTTTATCATTTCTAAAATAGGCGGCCAAACCTGCCGCCGAATAATTTGGAAGAAATGCCTGTTGCTAAAACTGCCTTAAAAACGTCGCCGGTAATAAAAGGGAACACTCCTGCGCAAACAGCAGCGACGAACGAGAATTTATGAAAAAGGAGTAGCCAGCTAACTCCTAAAGAGTAAACAATTATAATAGCGAAAATACAAACGAGAAAATTCTTAACCGCCGAAGCGGCGTCCCGCATAAAAAAAGGCAGAATAACCGCGGCAGCTAAAAACCCTAAAAGATAACCGCCCGTAGGCCCCAACAAATACAAAAGGCCCGCTCCTCCTTTACAAAATACGGGTAACCCGGCTACTCCTAAAAATATATATATGAGCTGTGAAAAATAAGCCTTATTTTTAAGTAAAAGAATGTTTAAAAAAAGAACCAACGTTTGCATGGTTATAGGCACGGGAGTAAAAAATAAAGGGATACGAATGTGCGCGGAAATAACCATAAGAAACGTAAACGTTAATATAAGCAAAATCGTAGAAGATTGTGAACGGCTCCGGCTATATGAAACTGTCTTCATAACCTTTACTCCTTAATGAATACATGGTCCCGATTTACCAAACCAATTCCAGCAAAGCACTTATTTTAAAGCATATCCCATAAAAAATCAAGAGATATAATAAAATTGCAACCCTTAAATACCCTGCTATCTAAAAAAAGAATTTCTTAAGCCTTGCTTTTCTCAATCTCTTAATAAGGTCTGGCCCCTTACTAAGCACCTCTGTTTCTCCTACCTTTACTAACTCTTTTGCCCGGTCAAAATCTGACCACAAAATTCCCTCCAAAAAGGGGTAAATAACAAAATCCGCGGCTATTACGGAATCTTTAACAATCTTTCTATAGCGTATCTTATCCGCCATGGTAAGGATGTCCAGCGCGCTTTTTTTCCTGGAATTATCATGAGTAACGTTTTCTATGTTACTGGCGATAACAAAAGTGTTCCTTCCTTTAATGGCGCTAACCGGCACAGGCGCAAGCACCCCTCCATCTATAAAAGTATTTTCTCCCCATTTTACCGGAGAAAAAACTCCCGGCACAGCAGAAGAAGCAAGGACTGCCTTGTATAAAAACCCTTTTTTAAAAAGAACGGGCTCAGCACTATTTATATCTACGGCGGTAGCAACAAAACTAATCCTACAATCAGAAAAAAGAGCATCGCCAAAAATCTCTCTGAAAATCTTATAAAAGGGCCGGGAACTTATAATATACGGCTTTAATATTCTTGCATTCCAGAGATAAAACTCTTTTAATAACCCTAAGTATTTTTGTGAAAATATTATTTTGCCGTCCGCTGATTTTAAATCTGAAAAGTTCTTAAGCGCAAAGACGTTCTTATGATATTTATTAAAAACTTCAAAAATAACTTTCTCTACGTACCCGGCATCGGGACGCAAAGCATAAAGGCCGCCGATAAGTGCTCCCATGGAAGTGCCGGCAACCGAATTTATCCTTATTTTTAACTTTTCTAAAGCCTTTAAAACACCTATATGAAAAAATCCTTTTGCGCCGCCGCCGCCTAAAGCTAACCCTACCTTCATAACCTATCCTCTTTAGGGAAAAATTTTACTATTCCTTAGCAATAAGAATGGTAACTGCTCCTGCTAAAAATAAAAATAAACCTGCGCACCCTCTTACTACTGTCCAAAGGCTATCCCACCAGCGAATTATCGCTAATATTCCAAGAATAATAAGCACCAGCCCAACAATAACTTTTACGGCCACCTTAAAAGGTTTTGGCTTAGCCTTACCCTGCTCTGCCACGCTATTCACCTCCTTATAACTAGCGTATAGCTACGCTAATTAAGTATGTTCTTTATTTAAGTAAATTGTCTGCGTTGGATAAGCAAATTCAATTTTGCGTTTCTGGAATTCTTCTTTTATGGCAAAATTTATCTGCTGCTGCGTATCCATATATTTATTATAGTCGCTTCCTAACACGTAATAGACAACTTCAAAGACTAAACTGAAATCAGCGTAAGATAAAAAATGCGCGCGGTCAAAAGTGGTGTCCTTTACTTTTTTTATAACTTGTTCAATTATTTTAGGCATTTCTTTTAAATGCTCTAAAGAGGTCTGGTAAGTCACGCCTAGCCTGAAGAGGACTCTTCTTTTCTCCATCCTTTTATAGTTGCGCACCCGCGAATCCGTAAGGTCGGTGTTAGAAAAAACTACCTGTTCGCCTCCTAAACTGCGAATACGGGTAGTCTTGATTCCTACGTATTCAACTGTCCCTAAATAATCGCCGATAATAATAAAATCGCCTATCTCAAACGGCCGGTCAAAAATTATAGAGAAATAACTGAATAAATCCTTTAAAATCGCCTGTGCTGCTAAGGCAACGGCAACGCCTCCTATACCTAACCCGGCAATTACCGTAGAAATTTTGAACCCTAAGTTATCTAAGAAAAAAGCAATAGCCAGCCCCCATACAATAATTTTTATTATGCTCAAGATTCCTTTAAGGCTGCGTTCTAATGCTAAATCTTTACCCGCTTTTACCCAGTAAGCCGTAACCCCATAATGGGTGAACTCTACAACCAGCCGGGCAACAAATATTGTAAGAACCGCTGTCCCGATGATGACTATAAACTTCTTTAAAAAGGGATCTATAGTTAAAGTGTTAATGCTAAAATAGAGAACCCCAAAATAAGACAAAGGGACAACTATTCTGCTAACAACATCAATAACAAAATCGTCAAAAGTCGTTCTGGTCTTTTCTGCCCATTTTTTAAGCCGTTTTAATACAATAAACTTAAAAATCTTAATCCCGATGATGCCGGCAAAAATTATCAGCCCTGCTATTATATAATCTAAAATAGCGTTACCCAAAAAAGTTAATTTTACAATTTCACTAATCATATCATCCTTTCCTTCCGGCTACGGCCGTTACCTTGATATTGCTACTATTTTATACTTTAAAATTCCCGCGGGGACACTTATTTCTACCACATCGCCGACTTTATGGCCTAACAAAGCTTTTCCTACAGGAGAAGTTATTGATATCAGGTCTGATAACGCATCTGCTTCCTCCGCGCTTACAAGGCAATACTGCAACTCTTGCCCGCTTTCTAAATCTTTCAATTTCAACTTTGCTCCTAAATACGCTTTGTCTTTAGCGATTCTTTTCTCATCTATGATTTCTGCTTTACTTAACTTCTCCTCTAACTCATGAACCTTCTTTTCATTTAACGCCATGGCTTCTTTAGCTGCATGGTATTCGGCGTTTTCCTTCAAATCACCCAAAGAACGGGCATGCGCTATATCTTTAGAAATCTTCCTTCTTCTTACGTTCTTTAAATGTTCTAACTCCTCCACCAGCTTTTCATACCCTTCTCTGGTCAAATGCAGGCGCTTCATAACAGTCCTCCTTGTTGATAACTTCTTACTAAGGATAATACTCCCAGCGGGTTAATCTTGCCTCGCTATCAAAATACATATATATTCTCTCGGACGAAAAATACTTTGTAGGATGCCGATACAACAGCTCTTCTACGGCGCCGCCGGCGTCGCCTTCAACGTCTCTATAAAGAACAGGGTCGCCATAAACACCTAAAATACGCTTCTTTAAAGAACCTTTCTTTAACTTATTATCCCTGACGTCTCCCAATAATACATAAAAAAGCTTCTCCTGCCTCTCTATGTATTGAGAAGCTTTTTGGCGGTTTGCGCCAATTCTTTTTAAAGTAGATAACTGCTCCCTATGCCTTATTATGGCGCAGCCGCTTAAGCAAAAAAAAGCACACAAATAAATAAGTATTTTCATTCTATCCGATATCGTTCTTTCTAAAGATAACATACCGCCATACTTCTGTCAACTTCTCTTACTTTTAGCTATTCACCTTCCGGGAAAGGAATAACTTTTTTAATCGCCTCTACTGCTTCCTCAACAGTATCTTTTATTTCTTTCTCCACTTCGGAAATCTTACCGCCAATATCCGTAATTATATCCTGGCCTTGCCCTAATACATCAAAAAGGTCTTCTTTAAGAGAGTCTAAATCAAAGTCGGCTAACCGGGAAATAGTGGTGTTGATGAGCGCTTTAACAACAATCAACCGGGCAAAAGCCCTGGCGTCAGTTATATTTACGAAACGCTCATTAATATTTACATTAAAAACCCTCGTCCTCGGCGGAGTGCCTTGCGAATAATCTTTATATAGAACTCTATCTATTTTCAAGTCTAACACGTCAATTTTAAATTTGGGTTTTTCTTTTTTTTCTTGCGAGACTTTTCTTTTCTTATCTTTAACAACTCTTAAACTATCAAGGTTAACCTCACCTTTTTCGTTCTTTACCACCACAAACTCTTCTAAATCCAGCTTCATCTGGTTAATATGCACTTCTTTTCTAAAAAATGCCGCCGGATCGTAATCTAAATAAATTCGCCCGATACTTACCATTACCGGCTCAACGAACCCCACCGGATTCAACAACTTTAAATCGCCTATATTTACGAACGTCTTTATCAGCCCTATATTTACTCTCTTTACTTTCAAATCCAGGCCGGCAATAACTTTTACTCCTTTTGTTATCGCTGTCTTTACTGCTATGTTTCTTATTAAAAATAGCGATATAATTACAACAAATATAATAAAAATATATATAACCACCTTCCTCACTCTGCCACCTCCTTTTTTACTAACTCAAACTCCTCTATTATTCTCTTATACATCCGCTCATCATCCCAGTATAACAGATGGCTTAACAAATATTTTTTAGACCCGAAAAAACTAAACCCTCTGACCCTGGGGGAGAAATCCATTTCAACATTCTCAACTCCTCTATAAACGTCTAAATGCCCGCTTACCGGGTCTGTCTTTGCCCAGAAATTTATCCATCTGGTCCCCTCAAAATACTGCTCTATGCTGTTTTCAACGGTAGTGGTATCAACATTTACTCTCTTAAAAGAATGCAGCTGCGATACCAAAGCATAGCGAATGCTTTGTTTTTTCTTACTAATATGTTCGTCAAAGAAAAAAGCGACTTTATCAAGGGGCGAGCCAAAAGTTACCAACCCTTCTATTTTAGAGGATAGCTTGCGCAAATTACTATCTAAATTCATCTCCTTATTTAACCTATCCAGAACATCATAGGCAATAACGCTTCCTAAAGAATGCCCGGCTAATATAATCCTGCCATACTGCTCGCACTCAAGAAGAAATTTTACTTTCCGCAAAGCTCCGTCAAGAATCTTCTTGCGGACATAGAAATACTCTGACTTTTTGTCGGAACTGGAGTAAATCGTAACGTCGCCCAAATAACTCTCTAACGGTTTCATGGCAATATTTTTTATAATATCCAAGAAGCCCAGACGCTTAATTTTAAACAGGGAAGCTAAGACCAAAAAAATATACCGAATCCAGTTCCCGAAACTTAACAGCCATACCAGATACTCATAATTTTTAAATTCGCCGTCTTTTCTAAACAACCTGTCATTCTTAGGCTTATTAGCCATATGGGACTTCTGCCTCTTATAAAACTCGCGAGCGCCCCCGGATACTTTTATCAGCCACTGCATAACTGCGCAAGCACTGATTTTACGCTGAGTCAGGTGTGCCCAGTAATATTCATAAATATCAATTGCTCCTTTATCGGCACTGCCGGGATTAAGTGAAACATAACTTTCTATCCAGTCAGGAAACCTCCTGAGAGAATGCCTCTTCTGTAAGAAAGCCGACTGTTTGGAGTCACGGCATAATTCAGAATAAGTTTTACTGAAGTTCCGTGTAAAAGCGTCTAAAGCCTCAAAAGACTCCTGCTGGCCAATGCCGTGGATAACCACAACAGCGGTTTTTCTGTCCATACTTCCTCCCTTCTTTCAGGAAATATTTAAAAAACTTTTGTCTTATTAATTATACCAACTATTTTTTGGAAATAAAGGGGGGATAATTATTTGAGATGAGCTCCTAGACTATGCACTTTAGCACTAACCTTACGTTTTACTAAATTCTTTACGTCTTCAACAATCAAATAAACGCAAGGAACAACAATAAGCGTAAGCGCGGTAGCAAATAACAGGCCCCAGCTGATAGCTAACGCCATTGGTCTAAGGAAAGGGTCAAACCCTCCTATCCCGTAAGCAACGGTTGAAAGGCCGCATACGGTCGTAATTGTGGTAATAAGAACCGGCCGCAGCCGCAGGTCGCCGGCTTCAACAACTGCTTCTTTTACAGGAACGTGGTTCCTTCTCTTATTGATAAAATCAACTAAAACTATAGAGTCGTTAACGACAACCCCCATTAACCCTACAAACCCCATTATACCTAAGAAACTTAAAGGTTCTCCGTGAATAAGAAACGCTAGAATAAAGCCAATTATTCCAAAAGGAATGGCAAGCATTACTATAAAGGGTTGAACTAAAGAATTAAACTGCGTGGCGAGAATTAAAAATATAAGAAGCACAGCTATTAAAAAAGCTCTGAGAAGGTCTTTTACGGACTTTAGAGTCTCCTCGGCTTCACCGCTGAAGCGTAGAGTGTAACCGGGATATTTTGTTGAGAT
>CP070797.1:1049023-1058151 GCA_020343495.1 Candidatus Omnitrophota bacterium
CCCGCTACTATTCCTATTTCGGTAATCATCTCTTTTATTTATACTCCCACAAAAATAACACTGCCAATAATTTAAGGAAGGTAGAACAAAACACACTGTAGTACATACTTCACAATCTTGCTTGCACAGGTTACTTTTCTTTCTTATATTAATTGTCCGCTGGCCTCTTATATACTCAATAAAAAGGGCTATTATAATCCCGATACTAAAAAAAATACTTACTAAAAACGCAAATTCTACTTTCATTTTTATTCTATCACTCCCTCTAACTTTGTCCAGAAGAATTTATCTTTCAAGGGAAAAACTGCTTCCCTGATGTATTTTTGCACAGCTATATTTTTTTTTGAATCAAGGGAAAGCTTCTGCGGATACAAAAAAATGACCTTTCCGGAGGCTGAACATAAAACTTTATAAGGGATCTTTTCTTTTTCTTTGGAAGGAAAAACCCTGCGCCTTTTCCATAAATACAAATAATCTCTGCTTTCTTTTAAATAATTCTTACTATTTGCCCGGGGAGACGATGGATAATCGTTTTTATTTACTCCTTGATAAAAATTTTTTCTATTTTGCCAGCCGGAAGAGAAATATTTTTCTCTTAACCCGCCAAAAGAAAAGTCTACCCCTTTAGGAAAATCAACCCTGCCGCTCCTAACAAATAAATCCTCTTTTTTAAGAATACTTGACCAGCAATAAATAACCGGGGTTTTTCTTATACTAAAATAGGGGGAAAAAGAAAAAATTACAAAAAAATGAATAAGGAAAGATAAGGCTACTGAAAAAAAGAGGTTTTTTTTACTCATAAACCTTAATGTTCAAATAAACTAACGGTCTTTACTCCTGATGCGTAGTTGCAATTCCTATCCTCTCTATTCCCTCTCTTTTACATAAATCCCAAATTTTAACTACCACGCCTAAACTGGCGTCTCTATCCGACTTTATAAAAATAGAATTGTTTTTCTTATCTTTCAACAAGCTTTTTAGTTCCTCCAGTGTCAGAGGTGCCCCGTCACAATACAGTATGTCTTCGCTGGATACAACAATCATTAAAGTCTGAGTATTAACCTCTTCTGACGTTACTGCTTTGGGAAGCTTTACGTTTATTCCCGGCATAACTATAAAGTTGGATGTAAGCATAAAAAATATAAGAAGAAGAAATATACAATCAATCAAGGGCGCTATATCTATCTGGCGCAAGCCTGCTTCTACTCTTAATCTTTTCTTAAACTTCACAGGCATACCTCCTTTCCGAATGGACTTCCAGCAGCTCTGTGGCAGCTCTCTCTGACTCAAGAACCAGTAAATTCACCTTCTGGACAAAGTAATTATAGGCAATATAGGTAGGAATAGCCACACATAACCCTGCCACGGTAGTAAGAAGCGCTTCCCATATTCCTCCTGCTAAATCAGCCGGATTAACCACCCCCATCATGTTTACTGTTTTCTGTTCAATGACGTAAAAACATTTAACTAACCCGACAACTGTCCCCAGGAGGCCTATTAAAGGCGCTATATGAGCAATAGTACTCAAGAAATGCAGATTCTTCTCCAGTTTGGGGATTTCATAAAGGGAAGCGTCTTCCATAGACTCCTTAACAATTTCTTTGGATTCATCGTAATGCAGAAACCCTGCCTTTAAAATATTTGTAACATGGAAAGGTTTTTTATCACAAACCTCAACCGCTTCGGCAGTTCTGCCTGTCCGGACAAACTCTAAAATTTGAGGGATAATGGAGTGAGTATCAAATTTAATGCTTGAGAAAAAAAATATCCGTTCAATAATAATTGCCAGAGAAAATATAGAACAGATTAATATCGGCAACATCAACCATCCGCCCTTAACTATTAAATGTAACATATTCTTCCTCCTTTTTTAGCTATCAGCCGACGGCTGAAAGCCTCTATACCTACTCTAAATCCTGCAAGCGCACCTGTGCGATTTTAGCTTCTTCTACTCCCGAATCAGCGATTTTACGATAAATCTCTTTTGCCGCGCCGAAATTTGACTCTTTCTCATATAACCGGCCAATACGAAAATATGCTTTAACCTTATAATCCTGGTCATCAAACATATAGATAACCTTAAAATACTCATCTATCGCCTCTTTACTCCGGTTTATTTTCTCCAAACACAATGCTTTGGAAAACCTTAGTTTGGAAGAATCCATGCCTTCTTCAACAGCTTTATCAAAAAAACTGACGGCAGATTCATAATCCTTCATGTTTTTCAAAAGAAAAGCCTTATCTAAAATTATACTCCCCGAAGAAGCAAAATCAGAAGCTATAAGCTCCTCGTAAATATCCAGAGCTTTCCTATACTCTGCTTCCTGTGTATACACTTTAGCTAAATACATCTTTGCTTTAAAGGAGAGCGGGGTATTTGCTTCACTTAACTCTTGGAAATATTTCTTGGCCTTAGCCAAATCACCCTCCTGCCAGTAAAGGTGCCCTAAAGAAATCATCCCCTCATGACTAGAAGAAGATTCTTTAAAAGCCGTGATGGTTTTTTTATAATACTTTTCCGCTAATTGGAGATTGCCTTCTTTCTCATACAATCCGCCTAAATATAAAGATACCGAAGGCCCGTATTCGGAATGCGGGAATCTTGACAGGAATCTTTCCCAGACTTTTTTTGCCTTATCAAATAAAGATAAATTTAAATAGGCGTTGCCCATATCAATATAGAGGAGCTCCTCTATCTCTTTATCATTGAATTTTCCCAAAACCTTCTTAAATATTTCTATGGCTTTAGAATACCGCTTATTATTAAAAAAGCATTTCCCGTAAAGATAGTAAACCTTTGGTATTAAACTATTGCGGCCAAACTTCTTAATAAAATCTTCCAGCAACTGCTGCGTTTCCCGATATACTCCCTTAGAAAAATAAGCCACGGCTAAATAATACTGCGCCTGGGGGATAAGCCTTGAAGAAGGGAAATTATCTTTAAGGTTCCTCAAAGCAAGGAGAGCCTCCTCTAACCTTTCTGTCTTTAAGAAAATTATTCCTATCTGAAACTGAATGTAATCAACGTATACGGTATTGGGGTTATTACGCAAAATATCATTGTAAAGCTCCAAAGCTTTATCATAATCGGCAGCTTCTTGATAAGCATCGGCAATCTGAACTTGCGAACTTATCTTAACAACAGGGTTGTTTGTATCTTTCAAGGTTTTTTTAAATTCTTCAATAGCGTATTTAAACTCTCCTGTTTTTAAGTAACCCCATGCCAACCCGTAATGGGCCCGATCAGAAACATCTGCGTATGAAGGACCTTTAAAATTATTAAGAATATACTGATACACCAATAAAGAATCGTGAATCCTGCCCATTTCATAAAGAGTATCGGCTTTATTCAAATACACATTAACAAGATATTTATTTTTAGGAAATGCATTTATGAAATCATCAAATATCTCTAATGCCCGCTTATATTCTTTTATTTTAAAATAATAAATTCCCTGTGAAAAAAGACGCAGCTGGCTCCCTTCTATCTTATCAATATTATTCTTTGCCTTAGGAAAATCTTCTTTTCCAAGATAACTGAACCCTAACCCTTGATAAACCAAATCAACTAATTCGGTATCCTTTTTAAATTTTAAACTGCACTGATAATTAGCAACTGCCTCATCAAACTCTTTATAAGCATATAAAGCCTCGCCTAGATAAAAATAAGCCTTGGCCTGCAGGCTCCCTTTAGGATACTTTCTTAAGTATTGGGCTCCCAAAGCCATAAGTTGAGAATGCTTTTTCTGCTGAAAGTAGAAATTTAAAAGGTGGTCATAGGCGCTTTCAGTGAGTTTATCTTCTTTACATTCATCAATTATCTTAACAAAGGTGCCCTCGGCTGACCTTTCCCGGCCTAATTCCAAATAATTATTAGCTGCTAACATATAAGCCCACCATAGATAGTTTGACCCAGGGTAATTCTCTATAACTTTTAGAGAATACTTAAGCGAATCCCTGAAATTTTTCCCCTTAAAATGAACTTCTGCCAGCCAGTAATAAGCCTGGCCCCAGACTTTGGCCGCCACTTTCTTTTCTGTAATTTCATTAAGATACTCTAACGCTTTGCTATAATCATCTTTAAAATAATAACATTTAGCAATAAAGAGTTTAGCCTCATAAACCTTAGTGCTCTCGGGAAAATCTCTGATAAACCTTTTAAAGAGAGAGGCGGCTGCCTTATAAAACCTATCCGAAAAAGCTTTGCTGGCTACGTAGAATTTTTCTTCCTCTTCATTTAAAGAAAAGGCCGTGTTAGTGAAACTAACAAAAAGGACCAAAAATATAATAAATACCCTCACGACTCTCATTGTTTAAATCAGTTTACTTCTTAAAAACTTCCCCGTATAAGAAGCCTTACACTCAATTACCTCCCGGGGGCTGCCGCAGGCAACTATCCGGCCTCCGGCTTCTCCTCCGCCAGGGCCTAAATCAATAATATAATCGGCACATTTTACCACGTCTAAATTATGTTCTATAACTAAAACTGTATTCTTCTTATCTACTAACCTGTGCAATACGGAAAGCAGCTTTTTCACATCGTCAAAATGCAGGCCAGTGGTAGGCTCATCAAGAATATAAAGAGTCTTTGCCGTCGCCTTTTTTCTTAACTGCGCTGCCAGTTTAATCCTCTGAGCCTCTCCTCCGGAGAGAGTAGTTGCCGCCTGGCCTAAAGTAATATAACCTAACCCCACATCGCGCAACGTCTGCAAAATATTTCTTATCTGGGGAAAATTCTCAAACAATCCGAAAGCTTCATCTACGTTCATCTCCAAAACATCGGAAATACTCCTGCCTTTAAACTTGACGTCTAAAGTCTGCTCATTAAACCTCTTGCCTCTGCATACCTGACACTGGACATAAACGTCGGGAAGAAAATGCATCTCAATTTTTTTAGTGCCTTCACCGCGGCACGCCTCACAGCGGCCCCCCGAAACATTAAAACTAAACCGCGCCGGCTTATACCCCCGCATTTTAGCCTGGGGAAGCTGGCTAAAAACATTCCTTATGCCGGTAAATACGCCGGTGTAAGTAGCAGGGTTTGAACGAGGAGTCCTGCCAATGGGAGACTGGTCAACGATAATGACTTTATCAATATTTTCTAAACCTTCTATGCTTTCATGTTTTCCTGCCTTTTCTCTGGAATTATATAAACTCTTTGCTAACGCTCTATAGAGAATATCTTCTACTAAGGTGGATTTGCCTGAACCGGAGACTCCCGTAACACAATTAAAAGCTCCCAGCATTACCTTTACATTAATATTTTTTAAATTATGTTCGCAGGCTCCTTTTATTAAAAGAACCGCCTTATCTTTATACGGCCTCAAGCTTAGGGGGACTTGCACTTTTTCTTGCCCCTTTAGATATCTTGCTGTTATAGTGTTGGCCTGGCTGATTTTAGCTCTCTGGCCGCAGTAAACCACCCTGCCCCCTTTTACTCCTGCGCCGGGGCCAAGGTCTATTATCCAGTCGCAGGCATTTATCATCTGTTCATCATGCTCTACGACAATAACGGTGTTGCCTAAATTTCTTAGGTTTTGCAGAGTCGCGATCAACTTTTTATCGTCTCTAGGATGCAGCCCTATGGTAGGCTCATCCAGTATATAGATTACACCGGACAAAGCCGACCCCACCTGCGTAGCCAACCTTATCCTCTGTGCTTCGCCTCCCGACAAGGTAGAACTTAGCCGGTCTAACGATAAATACCCCAAACCTACGTTATTACAGAAAAGGAGCCTCCTTTTTATCTCTTTTATAATATGATGGGCAATTTTCTCCTCATAAGAGTTTAAATCTAATTTGGAAAAAAAGTCTAAAGATGTATCTATATCCATTTTTATTATATCCCATATAGATTTATCTTTAATATATACGGACAAACTCTCCTTATTAAGCCGCGAGCCCGAACATTGCGGGCAGGATAACTTTGACATATAGGCGGCAACGCGGTGTTTAACGTACTCACTGTCCGTAGTCTTAAATAACCTCTCTAAATGAGGCTTGACTCCTTCAAAAGGTTTACCCCACACATAAATATCAGGGCTTCCATATAAAATTATCTTCCTGATAGTTTTAGGTAATTTCTTAAACGGCACATCCAAAGAAAACTTCGCTTCATCTGCCAGCTCGCGCAATAAAGCGCGATAATACATAATATAACCGCGGCTGCCCCTTCGCCAAGCTTCAATAGCGCCTTCTCTTAACGTCTTACTTTTATCGGAAATAATTAAGTCCTCGTCAAACTCCAGTTTTGTCCCTAACCCGTTGCATGCGCTGCAGGCTCCGTAAGGAGAATTAAAACTAAACATCCGCGGGCTAAGCTCACTTAAAGATATACCGCAGGAGGAACAGCTCAATTTTGTGTTGAAAAGGAATTCTTTATTTTGTGTCTCATCAAATACTAAAACTAAACCGTCGGAATACTTAAGGGAAGTCTCTACTGAATCTGTAATTCTTTTTCTGTAATGCGGCGAAACTTTTATCCTGTCCACGACAATTTCAATGGTATGTATTTTATATTTCTGGAGTTTAATATCTTCACTTAAATCATAAATACTGCCGTCCACCCTTACTCTCACAAATCCTTCTTTAAGCAGCCGCGAAAATAACGAGCTGTAGCGGCCCTTCTTGCCTCGCACAACCGGCGAAAGAATAAATATCTTATTATCTTGCGGCAACGAAAAAATCCGTTCAATTATCTCCTGAGAAGTTTGTTTGCGGATAGGCCGACCGCAATTGTAACAGTGCGGCTTGCCAATGCGGGCAAAAAATAAACGCAGGTAATCATAAATCTCCGTCTGTGTAGCAACAATAGACCGGGGAGAAGCGCCCGCTGCCCTTTGTTCAATAGCGATTGCCGGAGACAGGCCCTCTATGTGCTCAACGTCCGGCTTGGGAAGCTGCTCTAAGAACTGACGGGCATAGGCAGACAAACTCTCAACGTAACGGCGCTGGCCTTCAGCATAAATAGTATCAAAAGCTAACGAAGACTTCCCTGAACCGGAAAGGCCGGTAACAACCACCAACTTGTTTTTGGGGATCTTCAAGTCAATATTCTTTAAATTATGTTCTTTTGCTCCTCTTACTACTATATACTCACTCATCACTGCAGACTCCACAATCAGGATTATACCTATTATTAAAACCCGGCTATCCTCCGATCTTAAATGAAGAAAATAACTTCTTCAGGAGATACTTTGTAGAAAGAATCGCTAACGTGCTCGTTTTAGGGTTTACTCTTGACGGGACGTTCTCTACTTCAATGTTTACTCTTGCCTGCTCTGCTTCAATTTCTATACGATGAATATTCCTTTTTATAAAAGGGTTAGCCTTTATGACAACCTGCACATCCTTAAATGGCGAAGCCAGGAGTAAAATAGCGGCAACATTTATATTCTGAGGAAAACTCTTGATTGCTTCCTTCACTCCTCCTCTAAATATAACTTTTTCTTGCTGAAGGCCTTCCACCTTTATGTCTTTTTTCTTTAAATAATCTGCGCCGGCTAACCCTGCGGGAGGTTTAGACGTAGTCAAAGATATTTTTTTAATCTCTCCTAAACTTAATGCGCCTAAGGCGTCTACTCCGCAAATCGCTCCTGAAGGGATATAAATCTTAATTCCTTCTCTTTGCGCTTGCGTAAAAACAGATTCTTTTTTAATTAAAGCTCCCACGCTCAAAATCACTACGTCCCGCTTAAACAACAAAGCCTTCTCCAAGATATACTCTGCCGCCTCAATGGAGGCAGCCTCAATTACTAAATCCGTCTCACCGATAAGGGTGTCTATATCCAGAATTTCAGGGAGCGAAGAAAGTTCTTCCCGCAAGATTTGCGCTTTCCTCTTATCTTTATCCGCTAACGCGACAACCACCGCCTTATCAGACAACTCTTTATCAATAAAAGGCGCTAATCCCTGTCCTATGGCGCCGCAGCCAACGATTCCAATCTTAACTTTTTTCATATCTTTATCCTTTCACATTGATAATAACATTATCAATCAACCTGGTTTTACCTATATAAACTGCCAAAGCAATCAAAACAGGCGCCCTTATCTTATCTAATTCTTTTAAATTTTGAGCGTCTACTATTTTTATATATTCTATTTTAACTCCTTTTTTAGAAAGGATAATCCTTTTCATTTCATTTATAATCTTACGAGGATTGCGTTCTCCTTTCTTTATTAAAGATTTTGCTTCCCTTAAAGAAGAATACAGAGAAAGGGCATCGGTTCTTTCTCCGGGGCTTAAATAACTGTTACGCGAGCTTAATGCCAACTTATCCTTCTCTCTTATTATAGGCAATATTTTTATTTTTAAAGAAAAATTTAAGTCCCTCACTAACCTCTTTAAAATGAGGGCCTGCTGATAATCTTTCTGCCCAAAATAAGCGATGTCAGGCTCAACTATGTTAAATAACTTCCCAACCACAGTACATACCCCCCTGAAATGGCCGGGGCGAAATTTACCGCATAAGCCTTTACTTAAGGAATCCTCCTGCACGTAAACAGAATGGTTCCGTTGATACATTGCCTCTTGTCTAGGATAAAAAAGCAAATCTATGCCTGCCCGCCGCAATAGGTGCGTGTCCTTAGCAAAACATTTAGGGTAACGCCGCAAATCTTGCCCTGGCCCAAACTGCGTAGGGTTAAGGAAAATACTTACCACGACAAAGCTGCATTCTTTCTTTGCTCTTTTTACTAAAGACATATGGCCAGCGTGTAAAGCGCCCATGGTAGGCACAAACCCTACTAGTTTATTGCGACGTTTTGCTTCTTTTATAACTTTTCTTACTTTACTAATATTACCCGATACTATCATTGTGTTTAAGTCCTGCCTGTAGTTTAATATCCGGCTCAATTTCTAAGAGCGGATTCATTACAAAGGCACGCTTTCGCATGCGGGGATGGGGAATCACTAAATCCCGCTCTCTGAAAACTTCATCTCCATATAAAAGAATATCTAAATCTATGGGTCTGGGCCCATTTTTTATTAGCTGCCGGCGGCCTAACCTCTTCTCAATGGTTTGTAAAACATTTAATAAATGGCGCGCTGAAAGGTGAGTTTTTATCTTTACGACACCGTTTAAATATTTAGGCTGTGGCGGCCCCCCCTGCGGCGTAGTTTCAATTAT
>CP070797.1:1058251-1067051 GCA_020343495.1 Candidatus Omnitrophota bacterium
TATTCTGCCCATTTCTGTCTTTTCACCTCTCAGTAAAGGATAAATCTCTTTCCTTGTTTTCTTGGTTATTCTTTTCTGTTCGGCTATCTCTTTCCTATTTTTAGCTACCCCAATCTTTATATGAACCCTATCCAACGCATGAATTATCTTAGAATTTATTAGCTGTTTATGCTTTGGCCATTGATAATTAAAATGCTCAACAATTTCTTTATCGCTGTCGCCATCTAACCGCATAATTAACATCTTCCAGCGAATTTTCCCATCACGCCCATAAAATTCCTCGGCGCATTTTCTTAATGTCATATGATATATTTGGCCATAAATGCTTTCGCAGGGGCAAGGCTTTGATTCTATGTCTTCTCTTTCTTTCTTTTCTTTTTTATATTCCTGTTTTTCTTGATCCACTACTCGCTGTATTATTAAAACAAGAAACAATTTTTTATTGCCCAGCCACGGTTTAAATTCTTGCCTATGTTCTTTAAAACAATCTTTGACTTTCTCAATAATTTCTAGGGGTTGGCTACATCTTTGCCTATTTTGAAATTTAGCTACCGTATAAAAAATCAATCTTTGGTTAGTATCAACAAATGCATCTATATCTTCGTCAGTTAAAACTTCATTAAATTTTTTACTTAATTCAGGAAGTTTACTTAATTGCTCAACTATACTATTGATTTTTTCTTCAAGCGCAACTGTTGCTTTATCCAATATCCGGTTAAACACATATTGAGCCAGAGAGCTAAAACAGCCGTCGGAGACAGCGGTAACTAACAATCTCTTTAAAAAATCCTCGTTTAAAAATTTAAGTTTAATTATACGGCAACGCCACTCATCAAGCTTAGAGTCAAAGTTTTCCGGAGTAAGGCAGTCGCCGGTTTCTATGGCAATCATATGTTGACTTACGTTCAATAAAACCTCATCTAAGGATTCAAATGCCGTATATTCTAAGGGGCTGGAAATTATTTCATTCTCAAATAACTTTTTTATGACTAACTTTACCACTGTCTGCAGCCAGTACTTTTCCTTATCCTTATCGTAAGGCTTCTTCAGTATAAAATAATCCAGAATCCCCCGCTGATGATAAGCCCGAGCCAGCCGGCCTAAACTATCGCTACTCATCAATATCATATAATATCTTTTGCCTTTTGGCTGGACTAACTCATAGATTTCTTCTGCAAGTTTATTTCCGACCTTGCGAGGCATACACATATCGCTTATTACTATATGGTAAGGACTTTTACTTAACTGTTCCTTAAATTCGTCGTAGGCAGACTCGCCATTATCACACTCGCCAAAACTAAAGCGTATAGGCCTTCCATTAACGCTTTCTATTTTTAAAAGCACATCTTTAACCCATTCTCTCTGGTCTTTCTCATCATCAGCTATCAATACTCTTATTTCTACTACTGCAGCCGGGCTGGCGTCTTCCTGTCCGAAAATATGAGGGATAAAGTCATCGGCACCTTCCTTGCCGTGGAAGAAAACCAGTATTTCGTCTTTTATCGCAGTTAAGTATTTCTTTAGCAATGCGCTATCTAACCTGTCGCTGGCTATCATCCTTTTAGCTTGATAGGAATAATAACATGCCAGATTATCTAAAATCTCATCTCGCCACCCGCATTCAAATGCTTTTAACCCGTATCTTAAAACTGTATTCCAATCTTTTGTTTTTAATGCATACTTCTTCGCAAAATGACCCCATACCCGCGGGTTATCTTCATCCAACTCTTTTGCTCTATTCAAATACGGCAATACAAGAGCTATATCAGAACATTTTATATCTACATAATCTGCCATATATAAACAAAAATCTATTATAAAAGGGTGATCCTCAAAAACCATCTTATACATTTCCTCTGCTAGAGAAATACCTTCTTTCTTCATCTTCATTTGTTCAGGCTCAGGTATTCTTTTGTCAGATAACCTCGTTATAAACCGCTCGCTTACATACGATACCCAAAAATCCAGTAAAAGTTTTTCGTCACTGTCAACTCCGCTAACTTTATCAGGGTCATAATCACCTAACTCTGTGCATTTTATATATAACGGTTTACCGTCAAAAAATATCATTACCTTGTATAGATTTATCCGGTCAACAACGTCAGGGAAGTTTTCTTTATACCAATAAGTCACTAAATCATCTAAAAAATCCCAGGCTCCTGTAATATTAACGATAACGCCAAAATGATATCCAAAAAGGTCTCGCCGCCGTTTTCCGGCATCTTGCCATTCCAAGTATCCTTTGGCGTGGGGCAAATAAACCATCTTTGCGTTTATCTCAAAGAAGCGCGCCAGAGCAACAACCCACAGAACATACCCGTAACAGTTGGTGAAGGCAAATGTGAGACAGTTTTCAATTAAATCGCTTCCAATAAAATACCTTATATTTTTCGTAACCAAATCTCGCAAAAAGGCGCAGGCCAGCCGCTGCAAGTTAATTCTTGTCTCTTCTTCTCGGCAATACTTAACGACATCTATAAACACCTGCCTGAACCGGTCAAACTCCATACCATTAAGTTCTTCTTCACTTAAGCCCTGCTTTGCCATCGTAGCGATAAGAGCCTGTTTACTTTCCGTTTTAGTATTATTAAACCACCCCTCAACAGCATTGACTAAAATCTCGGGTATTTCTTTAGGGTCAACCCTCTCACTATAAGGGTCTATTAAATCCGTTAAAGCTTTCTGTCTAACGGCAAATATATAGAAATCTGTCGTTCCATATTTCAACTCAAAGCCAGGTACGCTAGTTACAGGCGAATCGCTAATCTTATCAGCAATAGCAGCCGGCAATATTTTGCCCCGTTCTCTCTTGTTATCTATCATTTTTGCATATCTTATTAGCCCAATAAGCCATTCAGCTAATTTTTTTATAGAATCGAGATGCTTGATATCTTCTGCGCCTAAATTCCTTAACTCTTTACACACTCCACCAAGGTACAATATTAAATTTTCTTCCTGCGAATAACTGGGCCAGCTCACATCTTCCTCTAATTTTTTCTGCACAAAATCTATTTCTACTCTTTCCTCCCTAGACAATATAAAGTCATATAGAAACGCCATATCTATTAAACAGAAATAATACGCTGCTAATAACACCACTTTTGATAGATACTCTTTTTTATTGCTGATTGGCAATAAAATCACTCCATCCAAAAATTCAATATAATTTGTTATTACCTTTTTAGCCTTTTCTAATGCTGCTAAATCACTCCTATTCCTTACTGTTTGCTTATACTGTGTGATGATACTATTTATAGAAAAGATATAAGCAGATATAATTTCCTCTATAAATTTGGCATATTGTATTGCCTCTGCCTGTATTTTATGCCTCTTTCGTATCTGTTCAGCAGCAACTTCTAAAAGCACCAACACCTCTACAATCTCCAATGGTAAATCAGCTGCTTGCTCCTGCATTATTTTGTCTATATACCTGCGCGCAGACGCTTTATAATCCGGCAACATTCTTGCAATAAATACCTCTAAAATTGGGCTTGATTGAAGACGGGCCTGATTAATTTCACGAAGCGTCTCTATTATATCCGGCCGCAGGGGGTTCTCAATATTTGAAACCGTAGCGCCTCCATCTAAAAACTTCTTACAGATGCTCGGTGTTCTGAATTTTCTTAAAAGATTAATCTTTAAATCCTGCCACAGCGGCGCTAATTTAAAACATAATATTAAAGCTACTTTTGTCGGTAAAAACATATCGGCAAAACTGAACGCGACAAATTTGCTATAATTCTCTTTATACATAAAAGTATGTATTACCTCTGCCTTCCTAAATAAATCAATAGCTTTACTGATACAGCCGCCGGCAGCCAACCCTGAATATGCCGCCAGCAAATAATGGAGCTTAAAAAAAGAACACAAAAACAACACTGCGCCAAAGAAGCAATAAAACAAACCAACTTCAATGTTACGCCATATACAGACGCTGCCACGCCTTCCGTTAACAAGAAACAATCTTGCCCTTAACCTCACCTTAGCGCGTTTATTAAGATTTACCAACTGCCCGCCTTTGTTATAGTCAAGGTACTCATGATGCAGAGGCATATCTTTTACGGCAAATTTGAGTGCTTGGTCTGTTCCTATAACCAACCCTGCCAAGGTTAGAAAAACCATTGATAACGGCGATGATTCTCTGCGAAAAACATCTTTTCTGCCCGTTTCTTCTAAAAGCAGCCGCATCTCAATTCCCCATTCAGATAAAGGAACAAACCGCGGCCCTTTCCATGCAGGAGAATTAAGTTTAATAAATTTCTTTCCTTGTATTTCTTCAACAAACAGTCTAGAAAAAATAAACAACACCATTTCCCATTCAACCCTATCTAAAACTCTTATTTTTGCCATCTTTAAATAGTCAAAACTTTCATAGGTAGCTACCCTGAACCATCTCAAGAATTCTTCTTCTGGATTTTGCGCCCAATTAATATTTTTTGCCAGGCACTGACGGAACAATCCGACCCATTCAGATCTATCTTCATCAGGCAACTCCTCATATAAACGCCTACCAGCTACAGATACCACCTCCCATCTAACGCGGGAAAATTCTCTCTTTAAAGAGTTCGGAGACGGCTTTGCTTTATATGGTAGCCGGCCGGGCACAACTATTACCCAAGAAGGAAACCGCACGCCCTCTAACAAGAAACTTTCTGGCGGGAAAGGATAGTAGAATACCTCTTCTGTATTCTTAAATGCTCCTAGAGGCAACGCCTTAAATGAACGCTCTAAATCAGATAACCCCCTGCTATCAGGGCCGGGCATACCGTAAATTACAACTTTATGATTACTGTCTAGGGATATCTCTAATTCCTTTCTATCCCAAAGCATATACTTGTATTTAAAATAAACGTGATGGTAATACACGCTCGCAATGATTAACACGCAAAAAAGCAAATTATAAGTGTATTTCTCTAAAAACGCTATTCTACTATCTATCCATAAATGGAAATAATCGCTAATGAGAAATGAAATACATAATAAAATTGCAACTATAACTGCGTAGCGCCAGCCGCCGGGCAACCGCAGAATTACACTTCTAAAATTTAATATTTTCAATAACTCAAATGCGGCTACAGAAAACGCTACGCTAAAAGGTATGATTACAACATTATGAAAGGCTACGCGAAACAAGGTGAGGGAGACTTTTTTGATAATTGAAACAAGGCAACTGCTGGCTTCTCTATTCTCTAAAAAATGAAAAGAAACCGGCGGCGCGCAAGCAGGCGAAGCAAGGAATTTAGCTTCAGGCTTTATCTGGGATATATGATTATCTCTGGAATCGCTGCAGAGAGGAGAATGCATGTATTCGCTTTTACAATCTTTAGATATAAAAAACGGTTTTTGGCCACTTTGCAATTGTTCTGCTAACTGCAAACACTCTTGCGCCTCATGAAAGCGACCGCTGACAATTAACAAAACCACTGCTTTTCTTAACCACTGTATATCATCCTTAGTGTCTCTATATAAACAATCCCTATCCTTAGAGGTTCTAATAAGTTGTATTGAAATCAACCGCAAAAGGGCGTTTACCGTACAACGCAACAACCGCTGCAGCCAGGGATCTTTAAAAATTTCTATGTTACGAATCCGATTATCCTGCGCGAATTTATATGCTGCCTCTAGTTCCTCAGACAATTGCCCGGGGATAATACTAAGCACTCTACGAAAATCTTTCAGATGGTTTTCTCTAATCAGTTGTCCTGTTGGAGGGATAAAAAAATCATTGTTTTTTACTCCTGCCAACGCCGTCAACTCAGAACAATCTACGCTTTGGACCTCAAACATCTCAAAAATTCGCTCCTCTATGAGCGAATCAGGCGAATAATCATACCATTTGAGAAATTCTATCTGGCTCTCACGACACATACTGGTTACCTCCATATCACAAGCTTTATCAGATATAAGATATCTTCCAAATTTTATATCTATTGATGACATAATATTCTTTATTATTTTCTTATACTTATCTGATATATGATCTTTTACGCCGATGCTATAAAAACCACTTTCTTCCTCCATCAGAAAATATTCTAATATCTTATCTAACCCGTAAAAGCCATAGAGAATAATTAAAGTAGCATAAGGATCTAAAAATAACCTTATCTTCTCTTCCTCCGATACTTTGCTTGCGACATCATCAAGATAATATAACCTTTTAAACAATTTAAACAATTTTTCCATAGGCATTTCTTCAGGCATTTCTTCCTCACAATAATAGCTGGAATCAAACTCGGGGTAATCTAATCCTTCTGTCGGTCTCTGCTTTATCGGGAACAGAATCCTATCGCCTGTTGCAGGATTTAGCAATGTCACCATAGGTAATTCTCCTGTTATTTCCCTCATAGGGAATTCTTCTGCTATTTCTTTTTGCCTTTTGCTGTGCCAACTTTTGATTTTCTGTCTTGCTTCTTCATTCTTTATATTCTCCAGCAATCCAAACAACAGGCTGTTCGATAACATAGGCAAAAGCTCACCGACTCTTGAGCAATACAAAATTAGCTTATCCACAGCATCCTTTTTGCCTTCTTTTAAGAGTCCATCTAATCTTATAGAATACACCTCTGTTAAAAAACTATACCCGCCACCTAATAGGCTCCTAACAGACGCTATTGTTTGCGTATCTTTATTTGAAAGCATCTTTTCATAACATCTCCAGGCATCGTCAAACCGTTCTGCTGCTCTATTTAACTGCCCTAAAGAGATGTAAGCGTTACCTATCCCGACTTGAGATCCAATACAGCTGGGATTAAGGTTTATTGCTTCAATGAAATACTCAACCGCCTGTTGAAAAGAATCATTTCTATCCTTTGCTGTGGGGGTCTCTGAGCCTTGTTTGCTAAAGAACACCCCTAAGAAATAATATGCCGGCTGATAATCTGGATAAAGGACAACGGTTTTCTGTAAAATATCAATGGCCTGCGGCAGTTTATCTTGCTCAGAATAACCAACGGCAAAATCAACAAGCAGGCGTTTCTCTTCCGGATTAATCTCAACAGCCATCTTAATTAACCGAAACATACTATCAAGATCCTCCCTATAAAAATAGCCATGCGCAGATTCCAAACAAATCCTAAAAATACCCCTCTGTATAACCGGTATCATCTCATCTTTGATTAAGCGCAACGATTCTCTATCTCTACTCTCTATTACTGTCCAGAAACATTCCTGAAACAACTCAGTTAAAGCTGTTCCTAACTCTTTTATTCCACTAACTATTTCTTCGTCTTCACCTCCTTCCCTAACCTTTTTTATATTTTCTAGTAGCTCCTTTGTTCTTTTTTGCTCTGTTAAGATTACTTTCATTTCACCCTGCCAACCATCTTGCTCTTTCAACATTTTTTCAAACAGCTTTCTAATCCTCTCAAGACTTCTTTTAATTTCTTCTAATTCATCTAAAACAGGCGCGCTACTGCTGGCAAACGACAAAAGCGGCGAATTAGCAAGCTTATTTTTTATACTAAATTTACGCAGTTCAAGATCCCACACTCGCCCCCTATTTTCTTTTTCGCCTAAAGGAATCTGCCAACCCACATTAGCATCACGCTCTATGCTGTGCATAGCTATTTCTGACTTTGTATCATATAATTCTGCTAAATCAAACCAGCCCACCTGCTTACAAAAAACTGCTAATTGCTTTACTGGCAGAAGAGTACCGGGGTCAGTTATAATTTGCCTCCTCATTATACTTACTATATAACGTATTAGACATCTCCATAGATTATTAGGGAAAACCTCAACAGTTGAGATGCCGTATTGTCTGCTTAACCTATACGCCTCTTCTTCTTCAAAACTTAATTTTGACGGCCTGTGATTAAGCCACTCCATGAATTCTTTCTTTTGCGTGAATCGTATAATAATTTTCTCGTCTATTTTTTCTACTTCTCCTACCTCTAATCTCCTTTGCATCTCTGCTTCTGCCATATCCCAGGGTAAATCTTCATAAAAAAATCCACCCGGTTCTAAAAAATCAAAGAAAGCTAACGGAAATTTCCCTAACAGCATCCGAATTTTCTCCTCATAAGCTTTGCGGCAAGACAACTCCAACCACCCAACCTCACCACATAAATAATCGTATTGTCTTACTAATCCTGATTTTTCTATTAAAATGCTTAACGCTTCTGCACATCTTCTTGCCTTATAAAAGTTTGCTATTTCAACATAGAAAATTATTGCTTTTCTTAAAATATCCTGATTTGTCGGGTCTTTCAGGAGTTCTTTTGAAAATAAACTCGTCATACACTCAATGCCGCACTCCCATAGTTTAAGAGAATTTTTACCGAAGGGCGGGCTAACCTCATCAATACCATAAGTCTTGCTTAACAGATATGCTTCCTGCACAGTTCTATCTCTAAATCTTGTCGGTATACTCATCATTACATTTTCTCCCATCACTTTCTCAAATATATGCTTAAGATATTCGCGGCAGAAATGGTGGTTTCCTTCTACAACGGTATCAAAAAGAACCATCCAATATAAAAAGGTCTTATCTAAAAACAAAGATATTTGTTTCTGCACATTTTGTAAAGATCGGCTATCCACAACGACGATATCTTCTTTCTTTAAAGATATCTTCCTAACTGCCTGCTTTAGTTCATCCCAAATGTCCTGGCCGTCTATCCCGCGGTAGAGAAACTCTCCTAAACCATCAATTTCTCTTTCTATAGCCCTCCCCACTCCACTAACAAGACCGTCAAATAACTCAGGCGCAATAGCCTTTACTTGCGAGCAATAAAGCACCGCCTTCTTTATTAAATCTACGATGTTTGATTCATCTTCTCCCTGCCATAATAAAGTATTT
>CP070797.1:1067151-1075854 GCA_020343495.1 Candidatus Omnitrophota bacterium
CTACTTTTTTTAACATCTCATATAATTATACCCTCATTTTTAATGAGTGTAAACTAAAATTATATGTATTAAAATTTAATTATTTGATTTGAAATACAATGGCTACTTCCATCGCGAGACTGGAACAGTTAAATTTTTCCGGTATCGGCTTGAATGGCGAAGCCCTTTTAATTGTTGAAATAGCTTCTTTATCAAGAATATTAAATCCTGAGGATTTAATAGGTTTAATATCGCAAACCATACCATTGGATAATAAAGTAAATGCAAGAAAACTAATTCCCTCAAAGCCCTGTTTTTTCG
The DNA here is from genome assembly GCA_020343495.1 of Candidatus Omnitrophota bacterium. Taxonomy (GTDB): domain Bacteria; phylum Omnitrophota; class Gorgyraeia; order Duberdicusellales; family 4484-171; genus JAHISK01. The sequence goes on from CP070797.1 coordinate 1,067,452, forward strand.
CCCAAGGCGGGTATCTGCGGCAGGATTCAATTTTCTGCTTCACCGTATCCTGGTAGCGAAACATTGCTTCATTATCCGGCTTTAGGACTTCAATTTTTTCTTTAATTTCAGGTTCCCGGTTTTTTATCGCTTTCTCTTGAGATGGAATCTCAGGATTAGACAGTTTATGCTCTTCTTTAATCTCTTCAGATTTTTTTACTTTCTTTTTTTCACCTAACACGTCTATCTTTGGCAGAAGCGCAGGTTTCTCTATTTCGACTCTAATTGTAATATCTTGCGGCTTATTAAATTGAGAGGGACTTATATTGATTGCAGGCATACCTAAAAACAAACAGTGTCCGATAAAAGAAAATATAAATGCGGTTCTAATTACTTTATCATTTAACATCTTCTGCCGTCTTGGTTGAAACTATTACCCCCTGCGCTTGGGCTTGTTTAGCAATGTCCATAGCTTTTACCGCTAAACCTAAATCTATTTTTTCATCAGCTTTAATAATTACGGTTTTCTTCTTTGCCTCGGTTAGTTTTGCCTTTAGTTTATTCATAAGATTTTCTAAAGTTACCTCTTCGTCATTCAGATATAGTTTGTCATTGGAATCAATAAAAATAAGGATATCTTCCTCTGGATGCGGCTTGGCTGTAACTGCAGAGGGTAAAGTAATCTTTATGCCCGGTTGGGTGAGGAAGTGAGAGGAAAGCATAAAGAAGATTAAAAGCAAAAAGACAACGTCTATCAAGGGAGCGATATTCAGGTGGGTATTTACTCTTTTTCTCCTTTCAAATTCCATTATATCTCCAGGATTTCTGAAGCGATATCTTTCATTTGAGAAACGATGTTATCCGCTCTGCTTTCAAAATAATGGTAAGCAACAAGTGTCGGGATTGCTACAGATAAGCCAAAAGCTGTTGTTATTAGTGCTTCCCAGATGCCGCCGGCTAAAACCGAAGCATCTACTCTGCCGCCTAATTCCTGAATCTTTATAAAGGCGCGGATCATTCCAGTAACCGTTCCCAATAGGCCTAAGAGCGGAGTTATATTGCCTATAGTAGATAATCCGCGTAAATTTTTATCTAATTGCCGTGCCAGTCTTGAACCGGCACGGATGATTATTTTTTCCTTCTCTTCCATCCCTTTCTTGCGGATGCGAATTCCTATAGCTAAGATATGAGCAACAGGGCCGGAAGTTTCCTCACATAATTTAAGTGCTTCATTTGCTTTGTCCTCTTTCAGAAGGCTTTTCACTTGAGAAAAAATGTTGGGAATTTTTGTCCTTGCCTGACGCAGACGCCAAAAACGCTCTGCAATAATAGTAATTGATATTACCGAGCACAGTAGAATCGGCCACATTAGGAGCCCCCCTTTTGAAAAAAAATTAAACATAGTTTCTCCTTTCTTAAAAAACTACTTTACTTCCTCCGTAAAAAGACCGGCCTGGCGTAGCATAGCCGAGGACTTCTTGATATTTTCTATCAAAGACATTTTCTATTCTGCCAAAGATTTGAATGTTATCGCTTAGATTGTATGATGTAGAAATATCCATTTTAACATAATGCTTTATCTTTCTGGTATTGGCAGAATTATTCCAGCGATGCCCCGTATAAGAGGTTCCTAAGTTAAGGTTGCCTTTTTGGGAATATGCCCAATTTATATTAAAGCCTATTTGGTTCTGGGGCCTCCTTGTCAATTTTTTACCTGTGTCTTTGTTTTTAGTTTTAGTATAAGTATAATTTGACCCTATTTTTAAGGTTTCTATCGGTTTGAAAGAAAATTCCAGTTCAACCCCTTTTGTTTTTGCTTTGTTGATATTCTCATATTTTGATGTAGAAGAGTTATAGGAAATCAGATTTTTGAAATCATTATGAAAATAAGCCGCACCCAGAGAAAGGTTATTATTAAAAAAATTCTGTTCAATCCCAAAATCATAACCTTTACTTTTCTCAGGCTTTAGGTTTAAATCTCCCAAATTTGAATAAAGCTGGTAAACCGACGGTGCTTTAAACCCTGTTCCCCAGTTTGCCTTAAGGCGGGTTCCTGTCTGAGAAATAAGGTAAAGATTAGATATTTTATAAGTAGTCTCTGTGCCGGAAAGTTCATGGTCATCAATTCTTAAACCGGGTGTTAAGTATAGACTTTCCCAAAGTTTGAATTGATTTTGAAGGTAGTAACCTTTGTTATTTACTTTCTTTCTGTCAAATCTATCCGTTGCTCTTCGGCCGTCTTTAAACCCTCTTTCATCTTCATATTCAAAACCGCAAGTTAACGTATCCCAATCAACAGGGTAAACATTGTGCTGCCATTCAAATTTTTTCGCCTCGCCTTTATACCAGTTATGAGTATTCTCTGTCGTATCTACAGAATCAGGGCCGTTCTTATATTTTCTTCTTGTTCCAGAATAGGAAAATGATAGTTTGTGGTCCCAGAGGGAAGTTGGTGCCTGTTTAAATGAAAATTTGCCGACAAAATTTTTCCACCAGGTAGTATGATTGATGTCGTCATTATAAGAACCGTCATCAGCGTCAGTTTCAGCATCGGTAAACCGTGCCGTCAGGTTCAATTCGCTATTGTCAGAAATCTTATATCCTATCTTTGAAGAAATAGTAGTATTTTGGTAACCGTCTTCTTCGGCTCCATCGACTGCTTTAGAGATGCCATCAGAATCCAGCCGAGACACCGAAAAAGAATAGTCTGTTTTCTCTGTGCCGCCGCTTATTCCCATAGATTCTCTGAAAGTATTATGCGAACCGCCTTCGGAAAAAATTTCAAGTTTAGGTTTGCCTTTACCTTTCTTGGTAATAATATTAATTACCCCGCCAATGGCATCTGAACCATAAAGAGGAGACTGATGCCCCTTTATAACTTCTATCCGCTCAATATTATCAGTAGTTAAATGAGCAAAATCAAAAAATCCTCCATACATTTGCATAGGGTCTTTTGCGTCTATGCCGTCAATTAAAACCAGCGTATGGCCTACGTTTGAACCACGAAGATAGACAGAAGTCGTTGCGCCAAACGAACCGCTCTGCGCCACTGACACGCCGGCAACATCCCGTAGGACTTCATGGACAGTTTTTTTACCTGTCCTTTCTATATCTTCTGCAGTAATTACAGTGCAAGAACTTCCCACTTCAGCCTGATACTGTTCTGTTTTTGTAGCGGTAACGATTACCTCTCCCAGATCATATTTGGCACTGGATTCCTTTTTCTCTTGCGCCCAAATGTGATTAGGGGTTAGCAAAACCAACGTTCCCATTAAAATTAAAATTTTCTTTTTCATTTTTTTCCTCCCTCGAGAATACTTCCATAATAACCAATTGTCCGGGCTAAATTAGCGTATAGAAAACCTAAACCCTCCCCTCGGCGCTATACGCTAATCATTACCGTTGCGGGGCAGCGCTTCGAGTTTCACGAAGACTTCCTTTGGTTATCTGGGTTATATATTTTATTTGGTTAATTGCCTTTTTTTGCCATGTTTTTAGAATCTACCTTCAAGGAACAGACGTCCTCTTTATACACCCATTGTATATGTTCGCTACCGTTAGCGATTTTTGAATAGGCTATTTTATCCGCTGATTTGCCATTTACCTTATAATACCAGGCCATTTCTCCTCGTTTTCCTTTGATGCCGTCAATGGAAGTAACCATAACGTATTCTCCAACGGGATGTGTTTCCACCTCGGCAACGGTCTGTAGCATTTCAAGAACAGTTCTGCCTTCTATCCAGGGAATTTCAACTGTTCGTGAAGGCTGGACGTCTCCATAATTAATCTCCATAGTAATATTTTTAGAAGTTTGATTAGCCGCCCATGATTTTAGCATAGCTGATGATGAAACACATAAAATAATCGCCGTAATAAATCCAATTATTTTGTTCACTTAACTCCTCCTTTTCATATAGATTAATTGTGAATACTTACTATTCAATCCCTTTAATCTCTCGTTATTTTATTTCATGGGCTCTCTCACCTCCTCTGTTTTTCTTCTTCGGAAACTAAAAAACAATAGGGTTTAGAAGAAATAGGATTCTCCTTTACTACTACTGTTGTTTTGTATACTTCTTCAATATTATTAAACGTAAAGACTTGCCAGGGGCTGCCGGCTTTAAAGATTTTGCCGTCTTTGAGCAGAATTACTTTATCGCAGTATTCACTTGCCAGATTCAGATCATGCAGGACGACAATTACGGTTAAGCCGTTTTGTTTATTCAGCCGTTTTATCAGGTCTAAAATACCTACTTGATGAGTAATGTCTAAATGAGCTGTTGGTTCGTCTAAAAGAAAGAGCTGCGGCGTTTGAGTGAACCCTTGAGCTAAAATTACCCTTTGCCTTTCGCCGCCGGATAGCTCTGATAATCTGTGAAATTTTAAGTGAGAGACGTCAGCCAGCAGGAGTGCTTCTTCTACAATTTTATAATCTTGTTTTTTCAGACTTTGAAACCTGCCTAAATGAGGAAACCTGCCCATGGATACAAATTCTTCAACAGTGAAAGAAAAAGGTGTTTCTAAAATCTGAGGGATGACCGCTACGCTCCTGGCTAATTTTTGTAAGGATATGTTGTTTAAGTTTGTGCCGTTATACAGAATTTCGCCGCTCCAGGGTTTCAGTAACTTAGAGATTAATTTAAAAACAGTGGTTTTTCCTGCTCCGTTTGGCCCGACAATACCCAGGAAATCTCCCCTTCTTACAGAGAAGGATATGTTTTTTAATACTTCTTCCTTATGGTAACCAAACACAATATTTTTTATTTCCAGTGAATTCATTTAAAAAACCTTTTTTGTTTTAGACAGGAAAAGATAGATTAAAAAGAATACGCCGCCGATAATCCCGGTAATGACCCCTACGGGAAATTCTAAGGGAAGAATTACGGTGCGAGCTAACGTATCGCAGAGGGTTAGAAAAATTGCCCCGGCTAGCGCCGAAGCGGGAATCAAGAACCGGTAGTCTGCCCCGCCCAGATAACGCATAAGGTGAGGAATAATCAGCCCTACAAAACTGATTATGCCGCTGGCAGCTACTGCGGCCCCAATAATGATTGAACAGGTTATAAATAAGAGTTTGTTTAGAAATTCTATGTTTATTCCCAGGTAGGTGGCTTTTTCTTCTCCTAAAGTTAAGATATTTATGTCACGGCTAAAAATAGTAAGTAAGGCAATTGCCCCTAGGATGATGAAAGAAATGATTTTGATTAAAATAGGGTCGGCGCAGGAAAGGTCGCCCATTAACCATAAAATTGCGCTGTGGACTTTTTCCGTTTTTGCTAAAGAAAAAATTAGGCGGACGCACGATGAGAAAAAGAAACTTAAAATTACCCCGCCGAGAATTATTGATGAAGCAGAAAAACGTTTTCTGCAGGCAATTATGTAGACTAACGACATAGTTATTATTGCCGCACCGGCGCTGAATACCGGCAGCAAAGATGTGCCCACACCGAGAACTATCCCTAAGCTTACGCCGAAAGCAGATGCTCCCGATATTCCTATTGTGTAAGGTTCTGCTAAAGGGTTGCGCAGCATCCCCTGCAGCACTGCGCCGCTTACCGCCAACCCCGCACCTACTAGTAAAGCTAAAATAATCCTTGGCAGGCGAAGTTTCCAGATAATATCTCCTTCCATACTTGATATGCCGGGATGAATAATATGAGAAATTACCTGTCCTATTTTTAGAGAACCGGCCCCGAGCGTAAGCGAAGCCAAAAAAATGCCTATTAACATTAGCGTCAGAGAAATAAAAATTAAAGCGTGCCGTTTACTCATTACTTTCGGATTTTGAGAAGTTAATTGTTGGATGTAAAATATTTTTTATTGTTTCCAGCCCCTCTAAAAAATGCAGTATAGTCGGCCGGCAAACCAGATTAGCGTCAACAACATAGATACGGTTATTTCTGACCGCATCAATTTGTTTAAACTTTTGCCAGAACAGGCGTTGCGCCGGCGTTACGTCGCCCATGGTAACTAAAATAATAACTTCAGGGTTCCTTAAGATTACTTCTTCACAGTTTAGGCGGGGATATTTAGAGTCTATCTCTGCGAATATATTTATTCCTCCGGCAAGCCGGATAATATTATTAACAAAAGTACTCCTTCCCGCAGTAACCAGGGGTTTTGCGTTTACTTGCCAAAAGACGCTTTTAGGAAGAGTATCGTTTATATCGTCAGTTAATTCTTTCATTTTCCTTTTAGCTTTTTCTATGATTTCCTCTGCTTTTTCTTCTTTCCCCACTATTTTACTTAATTGTAAAAGATTACTTACGATATCATCGAAAGTTTCACATTCTTTGAGAGCGATAACTTCTAATCCTAAATCTTTTAATTTTTCTATTGAATGCGGCCGGTTTATATCTTTTACCGTTAAAATTAAGTCAGGGCAGAGTGACAATATCTTTTCAACATTAGGGTTAATCAGCGTCCCTATTTTAGTTCTATTTTTAGCATCTTTAGGGTAGTCGCAATAAGTTGTAACGCCGATTAAATTATCTTGCACGCCTAAGGCATATAAGTATTCTGTTATTGACGGCGCAAGAGAAATTATTCTTTTTGGTTTTTCTGCGGCATTTACGGCAGAGGCAAACAGCAGGAAATCCATGCCGGAAACCAGAGACAGAAAACAAAAGATAAAGAGGACCCTTTTAAATAACTTCATAATCTAAAATATCTAAAAACCACTTTTTTTCTCTGTAAACGTTTTTTGTCTTTAATATTTTTATTTTTTTCTTGAAGATAGGCCCGTTAGTAATAAAAGTATGGTATTCGCCGGATTCACCGCATATGTCAACCTTGGTTAACTTTTTCAAGTCTTTTATGAACTCCTCATTTATTCTGCGCCCCAGCCATTTCTCTCCTAAAATGTCACTTCTGACAGCAACGATAGTCGCCTCAAACCCATAATTTATAAAGTCGCGAAGAATTTTTTCTCTCTCCATTTTCCATAAAGGAAGAATGGCAGAAATTCCTGATTCCCGGCAAACTTTTTCAGTCCAGTCACGGTGTTGCTGTAAGTCAATATCTCCAAACACACCGGCTCGGATATTTTCTTTTTTAAAGTATGAGATAGTTTCTTTGAGTGCTTTTTCGTAAGTGTTCCAGGTAGTTCTTTTCTGAACAATAGGAATTCCTATTGCTTCTGCTTGCGATTTTAACAAATTGGCACCAATTCCGTGAGCGCGGGAGTATTTGCCGTCCCGGGAAATCATATTTAAAAGATAACTAACATCAACGTCTTGGCGTTGCATTATTTTGTAGCAGGAAAATGCACTTTCTTTGCCTCCGCTCCATGAACAAAAAGCTTTAATTTTTCCCATTGTAACAATCCTTATTAACCCATCCGCAGTGTTTACAATGGAAAGCTTCTTTTTCCATTGCTCCCCGGCAATATTTGCAGGCTTTTTGGTTACCTTCAGGTTGAGGGATTCCCCCTATTACTTCGGTGTAAACTTTATAATAATAGTAATGTTCTTTATTCATAAACTTCACTCCCCACTCTTTTGCCTTATCAAATTCCTTATCGGGAATCTTAGTGCTGATTAACTCTCTTATCCTCTTCATCCCCGAACCGTATTCAAGCGGCCTTTTATTTTGCCATATAATACCTTCGGCCAAATCAGGTTCAAAACTTTTTCGCAAAATCCATTTACCAAAAACTGAATTTTTTTCTTCTCTTATCTTTAACTCCGCAGGAATCTTCAAAGAAAAGTCTACCACTTTCTTATCCAGATAAGGCTGGCTTATCTGGATTCGGAAAACCTTACCTAAAATTTCGGAACTAAATGACATAAATTTAACTATTTTTTTTATATAACTGGACAAATCCTTAATTTTACGCATAAACTCGTAGCCGCCGAAAAGCTCATCTGCTCCGTCTCCGGTCATCACGTTCTTAAGCCCTAGTTCCTGAGCGTATTTTAAACCAAAATAAACAACTAAATCGTTAGGTATTGCCGGATCAAAGCTTCTAAGAATTCTTATTACTTCGGGAATGGCACCTAAAGCCTCCTCTATCCCAACAATCCTATGGTAAAGTTTTAAATTCAGGCTTTTTTCCAGCAGTTTAGCATATTGAACATCTTCCCCGAACGGCCAGAGACTAATGGTAATGGCCTTAATTCCCGGCGAGAGGAATGCTAAAATGCTTGAATCCAGGCCGCCGGAAAGAAGCAGGCCGTCTGCTTGATTTTTTTTTGCGGCTTCGGTTAATATTTCTTTCAGTTCAGGAGGTCTCATCTAAAACTCCTTTTAAAGCGGCAATAAGCCGCTGGTTCTGATTATGCGACCGCACAGCAACACGGATAAATTTAGGGCCTAAATTTCTGAAGTTTGAACAATCCCGTATAAGAATTCCTTTTTGAATGAGTTTTCAAGGCTTGGGGGTACTTCGGGTCTGTGGGTGGTTAGACCCTTAGGTTCAGAATT
>CP070797.1:1075954-1084448 GCA_020343495.1 Candidatus Omnitrophota bacterium
CGTTTATATTATAAATCTAAACGACGCGGATTTAAAGATATTTTTTATATTAAAGATACGTGGCGGGTAGGGAGCAAATTAATTGCCGGATTATTGTTTCTCTCGTTTTTCCTGCTGCTTTTGGGCTACAATTTTTTCTGTTATCTCAGAAGGGACTTGTTCGTATTTTTTAAACTGCATTGAACAATTAGCGCGGCCGCTGCTTAGAGACCGAAAAGTCGTTGCGTAGCCGAACAGTTCCGCTAAAGGAGCCTCAGCCGAAATAATCTTCTGACTGCCTCTGGCGTCAATATTTAAAATTTTGCCTCTGCGCGAACAGATGTTGCCTACTAAATTGCTTACGTATTCCTCGGGCGTGGAAATCTCTAACGCCATATACGGCTCAAGCAGTATAGGAGAACACTTAAGAAAAGCTTCCTTAAAAGCGCCGATAGCGGTTAATTTAAACGCTATTTCCGAAGAATCTACGTCATGGTAAGAACCGTCTATCAAATTAATACTGACGTCTACAGCCGGGTACTCTGCATAAACGCCTCTGGCTATAATCTGGTTGAACCCTTTTTCTATGGCGGGAATATACGATTTAGGAATCCTGCCGCCGGTAATGCTGTCTTTAAATTCAAAACCTGCGCCCCTTTGGCCGGGCGACATTTCAATAACAACGTGGCCGTACTGGCCTCTTCCCCCGCTCTGCTTGATATGTTTATACTCGCAAGTAGTGGTTGCTAAAATAGTCTCTTTGTAAGCGACTTTAGGCGGGCTTACCTGGGCATCTACTTTAAATTCCTCTTTTAGCCTGTCCACAATAATCTCAAGATGAAGCTCTCCCATACCGGAAAGAATAATCTCTTTTGTTTCCTCGTCGGTGCGAACTCGAAACGTGGGGTCTTCCTCTGCTAATTTAACTAACCCTTTACTAAGCTTGTCCTGATCAGTTCGGCTCTTTGGTTTAATGCTAATTGAAATTACCGGTTCGGGAAATTCTATGGATTCTAATAATATGGGATGATCAATGTCGCACAGGGTATCGCCGGTTATTGTATTAGATAACCCGACTACCGCAGCAATGTCGCCGGCAAAAATACTGTCTCTGTTCTCTCTCTGGTTAGCGTGCATCTGTAAAATCCTGCCGATTCTCTCTTTTTTGCCTTTCACGGAATTTAATACGTAGGAACCGGCTCCTAACGCGCCGGAATAAACTCTTACGTAAACCAGTTTACCTATATGAGGGTCTGCCTGCACTTTAAAAGCAAGGGCAGAAAACGGTTCGCTGTCTTTAGCCTGCCTCTCTATACTCTTATCAACCTCATCAGGGTCCTGCCCCACAACTGCCGGAAGGTTAACCGGTGACGGAAGGTATAAGTTTATCGCGTCAAGCAACTTTTGCACTCCCTTATTTTTAAGGGCTGACCCGCATAAAAGAGGAACGCACTCATTAGCTATCGTCCCTTTACGGATAGCTGCTTTTAACTCCTCTTCCGTAACGGAATCTTGCGACTTTAAATACTTATCCGTCAAGCTCTCGTCAAAAGCAACTGCTTTCTCAACCATAATGTGGCGGTATTTCTTTGCCACCTCCTCATAATCTTTGGGAATATCTTCTATCTGACAATCTTTGCCTAAAGTTTCGTCTTTGTAACTATAAGCTTTCATTTCAATAAGGTCTATTACTCCAGAAAATTTATCTTCTGCTCCTATGGGAACCTGTAAAGGGATAACATTTGCGCCGAGCTGGTCTTCAATGCTTTTTAAAACGGCAAAAAAGTCAGCGCCTACCCTATCCATCTTATTAATAAACGCTAGTTTAGGGACGTTATACTTATCAGACTGGCGCCACACCGTCTCTGACTGCGGCTGGACCCCTCCCACGGCACAGAACACGGCAATCGCACCATCTAACACGCGCAGGCTTCGTTCTACCTCAACGGTAAAATCAACGTGGCCGGGGGTATCTATAATGTTAATACGGTGGTCTTTCCAAAAACAGGTAGTTGCTGCGCTAGTTATAGTAATTCCTCTTTCCTGCTCCTGTTTCATCCAGTCCATCTGCGCAGCGCCGTCGTGGACCTCGCCTATCTTATGCGATATACCGGTATAAAACAAAACTCGTTCAGTCAAAGTAGTCTTGCCGGCGTCAATGTGCGCCATAATACCTATGTTACGCAACTTATCTAAATTAAACTTCCTGGAAGGAGAATCTTTCTCTTTGGCGGTTTTATCCTCACTCTGCTTATCCTCTTCTGGTTGCGGCTCCTCACTCTTTTGAATGGGTGTGGCCGCGTCCTCTGTAACAGCAGAAACCTCATCAATACTTTCTTCATCTTTCTGCGCACTAACGTCACTATCAGCAGTTACAGTTTCTTGCTGGGAACCTTCAGGACTCTGCGTCTGCTGGCAATGTTCTTGGGCTGAAACTATTGCCCCTGCCTCTACAAGCTCTTCACTTTCAACTTCGGCTCCATCTGCGATTCTTTTCTCCAGCATAACTTTTTCTGCCTGTAAATTTTTGAGTTCCTCTTCTCTCTTATCCAATTGTTCTCTTAATAATTTAAACCGCGTATCAAAATGGTCGTATTCCTCCTGTAATTTATCAAACTTCTCTTCCAACTGCTCATACTCCTCTTTCGCAATCCAGCCGCTTTCCTCCTGTTTTTTCTTTAGTTCGGCGATGGTATAAGCATATTTTTTTGACTCCTGGACATATTTTGAAGCTTTTACTTCTAAGACCTGGATCTGGTCAATCATTTCTTTGTTCTTATCCTGCAGAGATTTAATTAAATCCTCTTTTTCTTTCAATTCCTTGCCGGCTCTCACGTTCTTAGAAAATTCTTTCTCCAGCTCTTTTTCTTTGCTGACTAAGTTCTTCTGCAACTCTGTGTATTTCTCCTGCACTTGTTTAATAGCATCCTGTCCTCTATCAACCCACTCCTGCTGCCTTTCTATTTCAACTTTTAAATCTGCTTCCCTATCTTTAGCGGCTTTAAATTTCTTCTCCATGCTACTATAATCGGCTCCTGCCTTCTCAACCTCAACCTTCAAACATTCTTCCTGGATTTTTTCCTCCTTTAACCTTTCTTCTAAAGACTTAACCTGTCTCTGAAGCTCTAAAACTTGCTGGTTTTCTAAATCCTTGGGAGTGACTTTACGGGGGGCGGCGGTTACAGCCCCTGCATTATCTGAAGAAAACAGAGCATAAGCCACTGCAATAACTGCTGAAACCATCAGTATTATTAGTAAAATAATCATATCTTGCCCCTTTTGTCCGGATAGAAAAAAAGCCGAATACTTATGATATTCGGCAACCCGGCTATCCTAAAAAAATAAAATTGAACCCGTGGCTTTGCATTTACTACCCCAACAAATTAGGTAAAAATGCCCTTATCGTACCATAACAATTTCATTAAAATATACCATATATATAATAGTAAAACAATCTTTGAAGAAGAAACGGATGAAAACGTTTACATACCAGATTGACCTCTATTATTAGTTGACTTTTCTAAACAAATACTTTCTTAACTCCTCCCACGTCTTAGGCCCGATTACGCCGTCTGCTTTTAAGCTTCGGGCTTTCTGAAAACTCTTTATAGCTTTGTTGGTTTTAGCTCCCTTTCTGCCGTCAACGGGCCCGGGGTCAAACCCCGCGTTCTTTAAAGCGCGCTGGATTTGTTTCATATCAACTTCGCTGAGAGAAATAACGTTTGCGCTATGAATTATATTCAGCTCTTGCCAGGTTTTTTTATCAATGTAACCGTTCACGTTTAAGCCGTAATCTTTCTGAAACGCCTCAACCGCGCTTCTGGTATTTGACCCTAACCTGCCATCCACAGCGCCGGGAGAATACCCGATTTCTTTTAAAATTCCCTGAACTTCCTTCACTTTAGGGTTGTATTCGGCTATATTGCCAAATATTTGCTTCTCCTGCGCCATTGGCCGGTGCACAATTTTAAGTAAGAGATCGCATCCTCCGCAGGAGAAAGCAACACACAACAAAACAAAAAAATTGACAAATAATCTTTTCACTATCCTTTACTCTGTTTACTTATCTGGTAACAACAAATAGCTGCTGCTGCCGTTACGTTAAGAGAAATAGGCGCTCCTTTCATTGGGATACTTACTGCTAAATCAAGGTGCCTGCGCACCCCGTATCGCAGCCCCTTGCCTTCAGACCCTAACACCAAACATAAAGGCTGCGGCAGCTCAAAGCCACCTAAATCGCGGCCGCCTTCTACGACAGCGCCAGCTACCCACCAGCCGCAACGCTTGGCTTCTATTAACGCTGCGGAAAGGTTTGTAACTAAACAAACCGGCACAAAGTTCTCTGCCCCGCAAGCAACATGTAAAACCGTCTCTGTTACGGGACAGGCTTTATGTTTTGGTATAACGACAGAAAAATTCCCAAAACATGCTGCGATGCGTATTATTGCGCCTAAATTCTGCGGGTCGTATATCCTGTCTAAAAATATAAACGTTGGTTTTTCTGCCGGCTCTGGTTTATAAATTAAATCCTCAAAAGAACTGTATTGAAAAGGCTGCACCTGGGCAACTACCCCGCCCAGGTTATCGGCGCGCTTAATCCTGTATAGGCGTCTTTTGTTTACCTTCTCTAAAGGGATTTTTAAAGATTTGATTTTTTTTACTATAAGCTCATCGTCAAAGTTATCCTGCAAAAATATTTTTCTTACACTGGCGGGGTTGGCTTTAAGGCGTTCGTAAACAGAATTTTTTCCGTATAAAAACATTTTGTCCCTCAATAATTTATTCTCTTTGGTTATTTTAATGGGTTAAAAAGGAAGGGTCAAGGGATATAAAAAAGAAGTAAGATGATTTAGGAGAAATTCTATTTGCCGTTTTCTCTCTGTTTCTCGGCAATAATTTTTTCTGCTATTTCAAAAGGGACTTCTACGTACTTCTCAAAATGCATAGAGTAATTAGCTCTTCCGCTGCTTAATGACCGCAGGCCCGTTGCATACCCGAACATCTCTGATAAAGGAGCCTGCGCGCAAACAACCTGCTGGCTTGCCTTTAATTCCATACCTAACACTTTACCCCGGCGTGAACAAATGTCGCCGACTATCCCGCCGACGAACTCCTGAGGGGTGGTAACTTCAATTGACATATACGGTTCAAGAAGAACCGGTGCGCACTGCATAAAAGCTTCTTTAAAACAGGCGCTGGCGGCAAGCTTAAAAGCCATTTCTGAGGAATCCACGTCGTGGTAAGAACCGTCTATCAGAGATACTTTAACGTCTACAACCGGGTAGCCGGCATAAATTCCTCTCTTCATCGCGGAAATTATACCTTTCTCTATTGCCGGGATATACTCTTTGGGAACGCGGCCGCCTACTATCTTATTTTCAAACTCAAAACCTTCTGAGGGCTTTGCCGGCGATATTTTAATAACCACGTGGCCGTACTGGCCTCTTCCCCCGGTTTGTTTTATATGTTTATACTCGTGTTTCGTTGCCTTTAGAATTGTTTCTTTATAGGCTACTTTAGGTCTGCCTACTAATGCGGCAACGCCGAACTCATGTTTTAACCTATCCACAATAATCTCAAGATGCAACTCTCCCATACCGGAAAGAATGGTTTCTTCTGTTTCTTTATCTGTCTGGACCGTAAAAGTAGGGTCTTCTTCCGACAATTTAGATAACCCTTTACCCAGTTTATCCTGGTCAGGCCGGCTCTGCGGTTTAATACTGATTGACATAACCGGCGCGGGAAACTCTATCGCTTCAAGAACTATGGGGGCGTCTTCCGTACAAAGGGTATCTCCTGTAACAGTACGGTCTAGGCCTACGGCAGCAGCGATGTCGCCGGCAAAAATGTCCTGGCGGCTTTCTCTTTCGTTGGCGTGCATCTGTAAGATTCTGCCTACGCGCTGGCGCTTCTCTTTTGTTGAATTCAATACGTACGTTCCTGCCTGAAGCACACCGGAATAAACCCTGAAATAAACCAGTTTACCCATGTGGGGGTCGCTCTGCACTTTAAAAGCAAGGGCAGAAAACGGCTCTTCATCCGCAGGCTTTCTTTTAATAACCTTATCAGGGGTTGACGGCTCAAACCCTTCAACCGAGGCAATATCTAACGGCGATGGAAGGTAAAACGTCACTGCGTCAAGTAGCTTCTGCACTCCTTTATTCTTAAAAGCAGACCCGCAAAGCACAGGCACAATTTTGTTGGCAATCGTTCCTTTACGAATGACAGCGATTAGCTCTTCCTTGGTTATCGTGTCTTCGTCCTCTAAATACCTCTCCATAAGGCAATCTTCTAATTCCACTGCTTTCTCTACCATAATATGGTGATACTTCTTCGCAACCTCTATATAATCCGTGGGGATCTCTTCTACATGAAAGTTCTTGCCGAAAGATTCGTCGTCGTAAATATAAGCTTTCATCTCCATAAGGTCAATTATACCGCGAAAGTTATCTTCAGCGCCAATGGGTATCTGTAAAGCAATAGCGTTTGCGCCAAGGTCAGCTTCAATGTTTTTGACAACGCCAAAAAAATCTGCTCCCACTCTATCCATTTTGTTTATAAAAGCTAATTTAGGGACGCTATACTTATCAGACTGACGCCACACTGTCTCTGACTGCGGCTCAACCCCTCCTACAGCACAGAACACGGCAACCGCACCATCTAACACGCGCAGGCTTCGTTCTACTTCAACGGTAAAATCAACGTGGCCGGGGGTATCTATAATGTTAATACGGTGGTCTTTCCAGAAACAGGTAGTTGCTGCGCTAGTTATAGTAATACCTCGCTCCTGCTCCTGTTTCATCCAGTCCATTTGCGCGGCGCCGTCGTGGACCTCTCCTATCTTATGGGACCTGCCGGTATAAAACAGTATCCTCTCGGTTACCGTAGTCTTGCCGGCGTCAATGTGCGCCATAATCCCTATATTTCTTACCTTTTCTAAGCTAATTTGACGTGCCATAACACTTACTCTCTCCTCTAAAAACCCTTTATCTACCCTTCTATTGACGAAAAGTATCTATTATAAAGAAAAATCGGAAAAAATCAATAGATTTTTTATGATTTGTCAAGCCAAAGTTAAAATGTCCCTTTTTAAGCCTCTAATAAGATTTAATAAAATAAAAGGCAGGTATTACTACTTATTCATGGTTCAACATCGTAAGGGCTTACATAGATTTCATAAACTCGAAGTTGCGGTGCACCTTGTATAGGCGGCGAGGTCTTCACTCCAACAATCTGTCCCCAAAAAGGTACAGCAACATACCATATTCGTGCAATGTTAGGAGTAAGGCCAATCTCTCCTGTACTCCAAATAGTTGTCGTCCAAATGGCAACATCACTAATTTTTGAATACACTGACCACTCCCCTATGACATCTGTCCCGGTCAGTATTCTTCCGGCAAATTTTATATAAGCAATCCCTCTATAAACAGCTCCTAAATCAACTTCCAATGTTCCTGCCTCTGACGACGTTGTTCCCCATGTTGTTACTGTGTCTTCATCTGAATCCACAGCATTCTCCTTATCGTCAGGATGCTTGTTCTTATCCCACCCTGCCGTGTTAACAGTTTTACCCTTCGCTATATTCTTCACACTAATACTATTCGCTTTAATAGCTCCGTTCACTTCCAACTCAGTACTTGGCCCTGTTGTTCCAATACCAACTTTGCCGTCATCTATTACTAATTGATCTGTACCAGGTGTACCTGTATTACCGCCTAAATGTAACTTTCCATTTACATCTAAACCTATCGTCCCGTATTTAACGCCGGCTTCACCATAGTTTACACCTATATGGATGGCTGCTGTATTTTCCTTTGTGGTTATATATTGTATTACGTCTCCTGATTTATCATGAAGATGAAAATCACCGAAAGCATTTCCTATACCCATAGCTACCTTACCACTCTCTACTATTAATCCGTGATGCTTAACATTTGTATATGATGCGCTATCAAACGTAGGGTTGATACGTAGAGCAATTAAATTACTAAAATTATTTCCCGCTGTTAATTCTGGTTCAAAATTTATGCCGCTAACACTTAAATTATCCGCTGCAGAACTGATCTCTCCATGAACATCTAAAACTGCTGAAGCAGCTGTTGTCCCTATCCCCACGTTTCCTTCTACTATCAACCCGTTAGTTGGCGCTACTATTGAGGAATCAACGTAACCTTTCCCAATAACTGCGTTACCTGCCGCATCTAACTGATTATCGGGACTAATCTTTCCTATACCAATTTTGTCTTTTACTATCAACACATCCTCAGGTACTATCAATACTTCCGCCTCTGAATACCCCACACTAACACCGCCGCTTTCAGTAGCTAACTTCGTCTCTTCCGGGTAAACCCCTGGTTTGCCAAACACTGTCTTTATCTCAAGAGTTTCTTTCTGAGCAAATATAGATGTAGGATGGAAAACTAAAAATATGGTGAGAATTATAATGAAATACCGCATTTTATACCTCCCTTTTTCTCTGCCACAAAAATATAAAAAAACAAAGTAAGACTTAACC
>CP070797.1:1084548-1092919 GCA_020343495.1 Candidatus Omnitrophota bacterium
CTGGTTGCCGTAACCGACCATAATGCCATAGGGACTTTGTGGCCGGACGCAGGTTCTAAAACTCGCGTGATGGATTTAAAAGCTCCTACCTGGTACGAAATAATTGATGATGAAGCCAGAAAGATAAATGCACAGGCAGGCAAACGAGTTTTAACCATATTGCCGGGAGTGGAGATAAGCTGTACGGGAATTCACATTCTGGCGGTATTTCCCCTGCTTAGTCCGCGGCGGGCAGTTCATTTTGTAATATGCGAACTTTTAGATGAAATTGGTTTTTCCATTGACGAGTGGGGAAAGAACCCTAAAGTTGGTAAAAGAAGCGTGATAGACGCGGTTAATTTAATCCGGCAGAAGGGGGGAGTTCCCATTATTGCCCACATAGACGGGAGCGACCAGGCATTATTAAAATTGTATAAACTTAACAGCGGGGCAATGAAAAACGTGTTTTATAACGATAAATTGTCAGCGGTTGAAATCGTAGCGCCGGCAAAGTTTATCAGGAAAGACCGTAAACTAAAAAAACCAATAAAGGTCTGGATTGAATCGTTAAGAAATGAGAAGGAACTTTCTTCCATTGCCTATCTTCAGGGTTCTGATGCCCATGATTTGAAGTCAATAGGAAAAAGAAGCACGTTCCTGAAAATGACGGCTCCATCGTTTGCCGGATTAAGAACGGCAATAGACATCCCTTACTCAAGAGTGAGGATTTCTCAGTTTCACAAAGGAGTAATGGAGGGATTATATATATACGGCATAGAAATAAAAAATGAATATTTCGGCAAACAGTTTATAAGGTTTAACCGCCACCTTAACTGTATTACGGGAGAGAAGGAATCGGGTAAATCGATGATTTTTGAGTTGATGCAGAAGGCGGTAACGCCAAGTTCCCTAGAAGTTAAGGGAGATGTTATGCTATTTGTTGAGAAGATAATTAATGCAAAATCGTATTATTACGCTTTTTGCAGCAAGAATGAGGACAGTGCCCTGAATTTATATTCCATAGACAAAGGTAGGAGGGCGGCAGCCAGAGTTGATGTGAGCCGGTTAGATGACCTTATGATAAAGCCTAAATTTTACCACTCTCAAAAAGTTGAAGAATTAATTTCCTCCAGAAAGAATTTAAATGCATTTTTAATAAGACATTTCGGAAAACCCACAAAGGCCAACGTCAGTAATTTTAACAAGATGTTTTCTATTCCTAATTTTCTTGAAGCAAAAAAAGAAAGGCTTCTTTATGCCCAGGGCACCAATGCCAGATACAAGCTGCAGCTAAACGTCAACTGGCATACCGGCAAGGAGAAGATGACAGATTTTTTCAAATTAAGCAATAGCTTAAGAAGGGTTGCCATAGTCTGCATGATAGTGGTAAGCGGCGGTTTCGGGCCGTTAATCATTGACGCGCCGGAAAGCAAGTTTGATAATGAAGACATTGCCAATCTTCTCGTTCCTATCATCAGGATGTATAAGGATTTTCGCCAGGTCATATTATTTACGGGCAACCCGATTTTAGTCGTCAATTCCGACCCGGAGAATTACATCTTATTAAACACAAGGGGCAAGAAATTAACTGATATTACCTCAGGTTTTTCTATTGACGAGAAGGACCAGAAACAGCACCTTATTGACCTGATGGAAGGCGGCTTGAGGTCGTTTAGAAAGAGAGCGGTTAGATACGAAAGTAAAGAATAAGTTAAAGCTGATGAGTTAGGGGTTTTTAGATGAAGAAACAAAATAATAAAAAGAAACGCCTTCTTATCGTAGAAGATGATAAGGATTTTGCCGAATTAGTAACCGCACGGCTGATTAAGAGCAATTTTGAAGTTACGCTAACGGCATCAGCAGAAGATGCTTTGAGTAAATTGAAAAGAATTAACCCCGACGTTATTGTGGTAGATATTAAACTCCCCGGCATGGACGGCATACAGTTTTTATCCAGAGTGAGGAAAGCCAAAAAGTATCTGCCCGTCATTATTATTACCGGTTACCCCAGTTTAGAGTCAGCTAAAGAAGCCGTTAGGCTGGATGCTGCTGATTATCTCCTGAAACCTCTGGAGAGCATTGATGAATTACTCAACCCTATCTATAAAGCAGTTCATAGTTATAATTTAGTATATGAGAATGAGAATTTGACCAAACAACTGCAGTTTAAGATTAGAGAATTAGAGCGCTCTGAACGTAAATATAGAGATTTAGTTGAGTTAGCTAATGACGTCATTTTTACTGTTAATGAGGATGCTATTATTACCTCGGTTAATAAAAAGCTGGAGGAAGTGACTTCTCATCAGAGGGAATCCTTAATTGGTAGATCGGCAACAGATTTTATTGTTTCTATAGACAATAAGACGAATAAAGAAAAGTTTAAGATAATCTTCTCAGGAAAATCAATAGATACCGTTGAGGTAAAGGTGGTTACTAAAGACGGCTCAGACTGGCTGGGTGAGATGAGTATGCGGCCAATAAGAGAAGACAGTAAGATAATAGGCGCAGAATGCATAGTCCGTGACATTACAGACCGCAAAAAAATGGAGAAGGCATTACGTGATTCAGAAGCAAAATATAGAAATGTAGTAGAAAATGTTAATGACATAATTTTTCTTCTATCGCCGCATGGGTTTATTCAGTATGTGAATTCAAAGGTTGTGGAGCATTACGGATACGACCCTAAATCTCTGATCGGAAAACATTTTAAGAAAACAACTCCCCTTAGTGATGTCCCCAAAGCTTTAGGAGCAATAAAGCGAGTTCTCTCAGGAGAAGAAGTTATAAATTTAGAGATAAACCAGTTGGACAGTAAAGGAGAACTTATCCCTGTGGAAATTAATGTTACTCCCGTGAAAAGAAACGGTAAAGTAATCGCAGTGCAGGGGGTTATGAGAAATATCAGCGAGCGCAAAAAAGCGGAGCATAAATTACAGGAAGCCTACAGCCAGCTTATAGAAACTCAGTGTCAGCTTATTCAGGCTGAGAAGATGGAAATGGTCGGCCGAATGGCAGGCGGTATTGCTCATGAAGTAAGGAATCCCTTAGGAGCAATACTGTTAGGGATTAATTATTTGGAGAAGGAACTGCCCGGTCAGCGCCAGGATATTTTAGAAGTCTTTCGGACGATAAAAAGATACATAAAGAAAGCCGACGGTATTATTCATCTGCTCCTTGACTTTTCCAGAATATCAGAATTAGAATTAAAACCCAAAGATATTAATTCTATATTAGAGAATTCTTTTGAGTTAATACAACACATGGTGAAACTGGAAGATATAACAGTTCATAAAGAGTTAGCTAAGGATTTACCCGAAGTTTTAGTTGATGAGAGAAAAATGGAACAGGTATTTGTTAATATCTTTTTTAATGCCGTTCAGTCTATGCCTAAGGGGGGAAATCTATTTGTCCGCACCTACTTAGTTAAAGTGAATAGAGCATTATTCGCAGATAGAGTAGGGAACAGAAAAAGCGATTACTTTAGAATGGGAGAGCAAGCAGTAGTAGTAGAAGTAGAAGATACCGGAGCTGGTATTTCCAAGGAGAATTTGACCAAAATATTTGACCCTTTTTTCACGACGAAAGAGCCGGGTGAAGGGACCGGGTTAGGTCTTTCGGTTACCCGCAATATAATTGACCTGCACAGAGGGTTTATAGGAATAAAAAGTAGCGAGGCTAAAGGCACAAGGGTTAAAGTAGTATTGAAGGTATCAGAGACAGGATAACATGGAAAAGAGGAAAGTAATGGTTGTTGATGATGAGGAAGATTTTTTGAAAATAATAAAACTAAATTTGGAAAAGATAAATAAATATGAAATTAGGACAGTAAAAAACACAAAGGAAACTCTATCTTGCGTACATAGGTTTAAGCCGGATGTTATTTTACTTGATATTCTTATGCCGAAAATAGGAGGTATTGAAGTTTGCCAAATGCTAAATAATGATCCCGTTGGCAGAAGAATCCCCATTATTATTCTTTCCGCTCTGGATAAAGACGCAGATAAACTCAGAGCCTATAGAGCCGGCGTTGTAGATTATCTTGTAAAACCCGTAGAGAAAGAAGAAATTGTTGCTGCGATAGAAAAGGCTTTAGAATTCAGAAAGTAAAAGCCGTTTTCAAGGCTTGCCTTTATATCCTAGATAATTGCCCCTAGATTTAGATATATTTGTGGTTTATTCGCGCTCCCGGCCTGTTTTGACGTATCCGCAGGAAAGCAGCTAAAAATATTTGTGTAGATAAAGAATGTAAAAAAGAGTAAAATTATCTTCGAGGGGACATAGGGGAAAGAGGAGGGGTAGAAGCTTAAAGGCAAGAAATGGATACCGCAGTTCAAAATAAAGCGCTCAAATTTTCAATTATAGATGGTGCGCTCTCGGCAGTCATGGGGTCGCTGGCCGGCGGTATGTTTTTGATGGGGTTTGCCATAAAAATTTTGAAAGCAGAACCTCAACAGATAGGGTTGTTGGCAGCTCTTCCTATGTTTGCCAATCTCATTCAGATTTTTGGGGCATATATTATTGAGAAGACAGGAAAGAAGAAAGCAATGTGTTTTGTGTGCGTGCTTTTAAGCCGGGCATTGTGGGTTTTTATAATACTTCTTCCTTTAAAGATATTTGCCGGTATGAATGATTTTAGAGTATGGGTATTAGTTGGGGTTATTGGCTTCTCAAGTGTTTTTGGTTCGTTATCCGGGGTAGCCTGGCTTTCCTGGATGAGCGATTTAGTTCCTCAAGATATCAGGGGCAGTTATTTTGGCAGGAGAAATATGGTTGCTTCGGCTGCCGGCATGGCAGTAATTCTTTTAGGGGGAAAATTTATTTCTCTCTGGGAGAGTAAGTTTTCAGAAGGCAACCCTTTTGGGTTTATCATCCTGTTTTTAGCCGCCTTAGCTGCCGGGGTAGCGGCACTTTGGTTTTTATCACAGGTACCGCAGCCTCAAGCCGCAGGAGAGATAAGTAAAGACAGGTTTAACCCCGCAATGTTTTTTAGGCCGCTTAAAGATAAAAATTTTTTAAGGCTTATTATTTTTGCTTCAGCGTGGATGTTTTCCGTACAAATAGCAGCTCCCTTTTACGGGGTGTTTATGATTGAGTATTTAAAGATAGATTTTTCTGTTATAACTATTCTGGGTGCCGCTGCTACTTTAGCGACGCTTTTTATGATGAAAATATGGGGGCCGATATCTGATAAGTTGGGTAATAAACCCGTTATTATTGTTTCTTCGGCAGTGTTGGTGGTTGTGCCTTTTGTTTGGGTCATAGCTTTACCCAACCACTATTATTTACCGCTGCTTATTGCCCATGTTCTTTCAGGTGCGTTTATGGCGGGAGCAACGCTTTCTCAGTTTAACGTGATGATTAAACTGTCTGCACAACAGGGCCGTTCAGTATACCTGGCGTTGTTTGCGGCAATTACAGGAGTAGCGGGAGCGGTTGCCCCAATTATCGGCGGCAGCGTTTCAGAACTTCTTGAAGAGTTTAGTATGACCGTGTTGGCTTATAATATTTCCAACATGCATTTAATATTTTTTATATCCGCAGGGTTACAGCTGATTACAATATTTCTGATTTTTGCTGTCCGGGAACCGGCAGCGGCAACGCCGGTAGCAGTTATTATGCAGCTTAGAAATGATTTAAACCCCCAGGCAGGCATCGGCGGGACTGCGGATTTCCTGATGGTTGAACTTAAGAGAGGAGAGAGTATATTGAGAAAGGCAGATAGAGTTACTGACGAACTGGCAGAAAAGTCCGAAGGAAAAATTAAGAAGGTTTTAGATAGGGCAGAGAAAATAATAAAAAAGCCTCTTGATAAATTGAAGGATTTTTTAAAAAGCGATTGATGAGTGAGGAGGTGTTAGTATGGTAGAGTTTGCAGGTATCTTTCAGGAGTTGGTTGTAAGACGCATAGAGCAGTTATATCAGTTTACCGTGAATACTGGCCCAAAAATATTCCTGGCAGTATTCATTTTACTTATTGGCTGGGTTTGCGCCCTGCTTCTTAAGAAGATTATTGCAAAACTTCTTAAAGCATTTGGGTTTGATGTCCTGGCGCAGAAATTAGCGTTGAAGAACTTTTTAGAGAAAGGCGGCGTTAGTAAAAGGCCGTCGTTGATTGTGGGGTCGGGGTTTTATTGGCTTATTATGTTTAGTGCTTTGGTGATGGCGTTTAATACGTTGGAGTTGCCGGCAGCTTCGCAGTTAATAAGGGCGGCGGTCCTTTACATTCCCAAAATTATTGTTGCCTTTATTTTTGTTGCTTTAGGAATGTTCTTAAGTCAATTCATGGCTCAGTTCGTGGGCGCTTCGGCGCGCCTTGCCAAAATACCTTTCCATCGTTTTTTAGAGAAGCTAACTAAGTATGTTATCGTTGGGTTGGCGGTAATGTTTGCATTAGAATATTTAGGAGTAACAACGACCGTTGTAATGGAATACATGGTGATTATTTTTGGCGTAATAGTTTTAGCCGTTTCTTTGATTTTTCTCATTGGTGCAAGAGAGATAGTTTCCTGTATGTTAGCCGGCAGGTTCCTTTTGAAAATATATACTAAAGCAGACATAATAGAGTTTGATTCGGTATCCGGGCAGATAGAGTCCATAGATCTTATAACTACAAAAATAAAAAGTGAGAAGGGGCAGGTAATTATCCCTAATTCAGAGTTGGTAAAAAAAGTAGTTAAGAGGATTAAATAGAAGGGCCAACCAGATTATCTCACATAAAATAGCGTTTGACATTAATCCCCTAATACGATACACTTGTTAATAAATGTATAGGAATAGGGAGGCGCTGTGGGATTTAAAAAAAACGAACTTGTAGACTTTCTTAAGAAGAGAGGCGGAGTAGCCAGCTATGCAGAAATCATTGGAGCTGGGTTTAGTAAAACTCACCTTAAGGCTGGTTTGAATTCCGGTTGGATGCAAAAAGTCGACCGTGGTCTATATAGACTATCGGACGGCACGCCACTCTCAAACCCAGACCTTGTAGCCGTGTCGATTAAAGTTCCCAAAGGGACGGTTTGCCTGCTTTCTGCACTTGCTTTTCATGAAGCAACAAATGAAATCCCTCAATATGTGGATATAGCCATTCAGCGTGGAGCGTATGCTAATAAAATAAAATATCCTCCAGTTAAATTTTACCGTTTTGCACCTAAAGTATGGAAAGTAGGGATTGAAAAGTATGATATTGAAGGACATGAAATCAAAGTTTATAGCCTCGCTAAGACGGTTGCTGATTGTTTTAAATTTCGCAATAAAATAGGAATGAATGTCGCCAGAGATGCCCTCAAGGTTGCTGTTACAGAAAAAAACATAACACCAAAAGAAATTATGCAACACGCTAAGATTTGTCGTGTGGATAAAATTATTAAGCCGATATTGGAAACCATGTTATGAGAAAAAATGTTAAAAATATACAAGCTTCGGTTCGGGCTCAGCTTCAAAATAAAGCGAAAGAAGCCAAGCGTCCTTTTGCAGAAGTTCTCCAATATTATGGGATGGAGAGATTTCTTTATAGGTTTAGCCGTTCTAAATATGCGAATAAATTTATCCTGAAAGGCGCGCTGATGTTTATGGTTTGGCAAGTCCCCCAAAGACGAATAACGCTTGATATAGATTTCTCAGCACGTTATGACAATCAGATAGCAACTATCGAGAAAGTAATCAAAGATGTATGTAAGGTTTCGGTAATTTCAGACGGGCTTATTTTTGATCCGCAGATAGTAAAGGGACAGAAAATAAAAGAAGCTGCTGATTACGAAGGTGTACGTGTTAAATTTAAAGGGTTTCTAGAACGTTCACGTATTCCGATGCAGATTGATGTTGGTTTCGGTGATGTTATCTATCCAAAACCTAAAATTATTAATTATCCGGTTATTTTGGATTTCCCTAAGCCTCACCTTAAAGGCTATCCGGTAGAAAGTGTAGTTAGTGAAAAATTTGAAGCTATGGTTAAGTTAGGTCTTTTAAACAGCCGCATGAAGGATTTTTATGATATTTGGCTCCTGATGCGTCAGTTTAATTTCGGTGGTCTAAAGCTCGTTGAGGCTTTAAAAGGGACATTTAAACATCGTAAAACTCCTTTGCCAGAGCTTGAACCACTATTTGCTGAAGAAATTTACGATAAGAAATCCGATCGCCAAACCTTATGGAAGGCTTTTCTAAAAAAGGGAGATATTAAATACGTACCAGAAGAATTGTGTACAACAGCCAGAGAAATAGAACGATTTCTTATTAAGCCGCTTGATGCAATTCACAGAAACCAAGAGTTTAGTAAAGAATGGAAATCAACTGGGTCATGGAAATGAAAGTAGCCTTAGCAAGACAGGTTGACAATTACATACGTTAAGAGTAAAGTAAATCAATGATCCGCCTATGGCGGAGAATTGACCCTGAGCGA
>CP070797.1:1093019-1101157 GCA_020343495.1 Candidatus Omnitrophota bacterium
CTTAGCTGCCAAAGAAACCGTTAGCAATATCTGGGCTGCCTTATCCTTTAGGCTCAGCCCTACTATGCGTAAGGGAAAAATTATTGAAGCTAAAATCCAGGGTGAGCTTTTAAAAGGCACCTTAAAAGGCTTTGGCCTGTCCAGAGGGGTAATTGAAGACCAACAAGGCAATATGCATCTTATTCTCATTAGTGATCTTAAAAAAGCTACTATTAAAATTATTGGCAATAAACCCCAATCCAGTTAGGGGTTCTGTCCTTTCCCAACCCGCATTCATTAGAGATTCCTGCAAAAGTTTCCTTGAGAATTCCCCCTAATTATTAATATGCTTAGTAATAATTTTATGATAAAATGCGCAGGATATGAGCAAAGCCGTAGCATTGTTTTCTGCCGGATTAGACAGTATTTTAGCAGTAAAGATTGCCCAGGAAGAAGGAATTTCTGTAACCACCTTGCATTTTTTGGTTCCTTTTATACAGGGTAAAGCGCTAGATACTTGCGAGAAAGCAGTTAAGAAATGGGCCTCTTTTCTAGGGGTTGATTTAGAAATTGCCCCCTTAGGCCAGGAGTACTTAGAGATTGTAAAGACGCCCAGATACGGGTACGGCAAGAACTTAAACCCCTGTATAGACTGTAAAATGTTTATGCTTAAGAAAGCAAAAGAAGTTATGCAAAAAAAGGGCGCCTCATTCATTGTTACAGGCGAAGTCGTTGGGCAACGGCCAAAATCTCAGAATAAATCTATTTTTGCGATGATGGATAAATGCAGCGGGTTGGAAGGAAAGGTTTTAAGGCCGTTATCGGCGAAAATTTTGCCGCCCACTTACGCTGAGAGCGAAAAAATAGTTAACCGTGATAAATTGTACGATATTTACGGCAGGGGCAGGACTTTGCAGATAAAACTGGCAAAGAAGTTTGGGATAGAAGAATACCCCCAGCCGGCAGGAGGGTGCCTGTTAACAGATGCGTCCTTTTGCAGTAGAGTAGAAGATCTCCTCACCCATAATGAATTAAATATGGATAACGTACAACTGTTAAAATTAGGCAGGCATTTTCGTTTTTCGCCGTCATTTAAGTTTGTTGTTGGCAGAGATGAAGCGGAGAACAATCAGTTACAAGAATTTCTTAAAGAAGACGATTTATATTTTGAGCCGCAGGATTTAGCCGGACCTTCAGGGTTGGGACGAGGCAGGGTTTGCCAAGACGTAAAAATATTGGCTGCGCAAATAATCGCAAAATACACTTCTTCACAGGAGGAGGAAGTTAGAATAAAGGTGAGCACAGATAGCTCTCAGAAAATAATTAAAGTTAGAGTGATAAGCGCAGGGAAACTTAAACAGCTTATAATATAAAATATCTTAAGTTTTTCACATAAATATGTTAATATATTTAGAATTAAGGAGGAATGATGAAGATAGCCAATAATATTACTGAAGTAGTAGGTAAAACCCCTCTGGTTCGGTTAAGTAAGATTGCGGCCAATTTAGGAGTTGATTTGGTAGCTAAACTGGAGTTTTTTAACCCCTGCGCAAGCGTAAAAGACAGGGTAGGCCTAGCTTTAATTTTAGATGCCGAAAGCAAAGGGTTAATTAATAAAGATACGACAATTATTGAAGCCTCTAGCGGCAACACTGGTATTGGGTTAGCTTTTGTATGCAGCCAGCGAGGGTATAAACTGGTGTTGGTTATGCCTAAAGACGTATCCAGAGAACGCAAGAAACTCTTAACCCTGTTTGGAGCGCAAATTGTTTTAACGCCAAAAAGTAAAGGTATGGCCGGCGCTGTTAGGCGCGCAGAGCAGCTTAAGGAGCAAACTCCTAATTCTTTCATAGCGCGGCAGTTTAGTAACCCTGCTAACCCTGGGGTTCATCGGCAGACAACAGCCGTTGAGTTATGGCAGGATACTGACGGCGAAATTGACATTTTCGTGGCAGGAGTGGGAACCGGCGGAACCATTACCGGCGCAGGTCAAGAACTTAAAAAACGCAGCCCGAAGGTAAATGTAGTTGCTGTTGAACCAGCCAAAAGCGCAGTGCTGTCAGGTAAACGGCCCGGCAGCCATAAAATTGCCGGAATAGGCGCAGGGTTTATCCCTGAAGTTTTAAACAGAGAAGTTATTGACGAAGTTATTACTGTCAGCGACAAGGAAGCTTTTGCAACGATGAAGAAAATTATAAAAGAAGAAGGTATTGCCCTTGGCGTCTCAAGCGGCGCTGTCGCTGCCGCAGCTTTAAGAGTTGCCCAGAGAGAAGAAAATAAAGGCAAACGTATTGTAGTAATATTTGCCGACAGCGCAGAAAGATATTTATCAGTTTTATGATGAGACATTTTTTTTGTTTTTTAGCAGCGGTGGGTTCTTTTGTTTCGTTATCGTTTTCCCAGAGCATAGAGTTAGAACCGATTACTGTAAAAAAGAGTTTTGATGAGAGCCTTTTTCAAACTACAGATTATTTTTCTAAATATGAAATTGCGCAGGCACCGTTTAACTCTTTAGAGGAAATCGTTGATTACTGTTCAAGTATAAACTTAAAGAGCCGTGCTCCTTTTGGCGTGCAACAGGACATCTCTTTACGCGGTTCTACTTTTGAAGATAACTTTGTTTCTTTGGCAGGCATAGATATAAGCGACCCGCAAAGCGGCCATTTTAGTTTAGAAATACCTCTCACCAGCGCTGATTTGGAAGAGATTGAAGTTTTCAAAGACGCCCAGAAACTAAACTTCGTCCCTAAAAAACCTAAAGATAAGGGAGTGCTTTTACGGTCGTCTTTCGGCCAGCACGCTTTATGGGAGAAGCTGCTGTCTTTTAATTTTCCTTTGAAAGACGTAAACAATAGAATATCTGTGGAGCATAAAGTTTCTTCGGGCGGCAGGCAGGATACAGACTTTGATATCTATAATTTTTCATGCCACTCCTTGTTGGAAGACGAGTTTAAAGAGCTTGAGTTTCTTTTTGGCGCAACAAAAAGAGATTTCGGCGCTGACGCCTTTTACGTGACAAGCCGGCCGCACGAACAGGAACATATAACCCAGAGATTTTTTTCTCTGCGGTCAGCCCTGCTGCAGGAAAACTCCAAATTAGATAATACGATATATTTTAGGAGGCATAGCGACAAATACATCTTAGACCGCCATAACAAGCCTCTTTATACTAACTACCATACTACTTACGTATACGGTAGCCAAACCAGTTTTGATTTTTATGATGATTTGTATCTTTCCTTTAATATAGAAAGAGAAAAAGTAACCAGCACTAACATAGATACGCATTACCGTTTAAGAAAAGGGGTAGCAGCGGGGATTAAAGAAAGAAGAATCAATGATTTTATTTTTGATGCCGGAGCCGGAGTTGATTATTATGAGCGGTGGCAATATTTAGAAAAGGCCCACCTGAAGGCAGGCTACTTTTTAAAAGATGATTTAAAACTGAAATTTTGTTTTAACCGGTTCTGGCGGCCGCCTTCTTTTACGGAATTGTATTATAACGATGGTTATAGTATAGGTAACGACGGCCTTTCTGTTCAGAAGACAAACAGTTTTGAATGGGGTTTAGATTACCTGACGCAGGATGATTTAAATTTAGGAGGCACCCTTTTCTTAAAGGATCAGCACGGTACCATTGACTGGTGTAAAAATAGCTCTAGCGCTGCTTACAGAGCGCGCAACGTAGGAAACTTAAAAGCTTACGGCGTTGACCTTTACGCCGAGAAGAAGTTTGACGCCGGATATTTGCGAAAGTTAAGGGTTGATTACACTTATTTGGATTTAGCTAAAGATAACCCTTATAACATTTCCAAGTATGTGTTTGATTATAGCAGCCATAAAGCCGTAAGTATGGCGGGCCTGGATTTCGGCGGTATTTCTTTAAACTTAATTAGTAATTTCTTAAGGCCTATTGAGAGAAAGGAATACGTTACTTTTGATATGAAACTTGAGAAGAAAATATCGGATTTTGTTTTAAGCTTGGAAGGCACAAACATTTTTAATAATGACTACTGGGAAATGAAAGATATTGAAGGCGTTGGCCGATGGTATAAAATAAGTGTAGGGTATGTTTTTTAGGGGCGGTTTAATAAAAGAGAGGGGAGGTTAAAATGGAGCTTTTACTATGGATTGGGGTATACGTTTATTTTGCGTTTGCGTTACAGACCATAGCAAATAAAACCAATGCAAGAAACAGTTGGCTGGCCTGGATTCCAGTTGCAAATATTTATTTAATGTGCGGTATTGCCGGCAAACCTTGGTGGTGGTTATTGTTAATGTTTATTCCTATAGTAAATCTAGTAATTGTGGTTCTTTTATTTATGGAGATAGCAAAAGCACGCGGCAAAGACAACTGGCTGGGTATCCTGATGCTGGCGCCGATAGTTAACCTTGTTGTGATAGGGTATTTAGCTTTTTCCGATTAAGTTCAAAATATCTAAAAGAAAGACGACCCGTCGCACCTTTTTGTGTTTAGAGAAGCGAACCCTTCCCGGCAGCTGGAGAAATCTATACTCTCCCGCAGGCAAGCCCTGCGTACTTCTTCTATAAGGGGTTTCCTTAACTCTTTTGCTAAGAAAATATAGCGGCCTCGTTTTTGTCCTTCCTGAAGATACAGCCTGCTCCAGGTACTTTTGAGTTCAGGGAAACTTTCTATCATTCTCCTGAAATTATCCGGTTTTGCCTTATACGTTGAAGTGATGATTTGGCAGCTGCCCGCGCGCTTGGCTTCTTTGATTATCTTTCCTATTTCGTTTGTATTGAGAGGGTATATCAGGGGGTCTAACCTGCAGACAACAGGAGCAAATTGAGAAATTTTCTTCATCGCTTTTAGCCTTTGGCAGACAGGAGGCGCGCCGGCCTCAAGTTTCTTCGCTAAATCTTCATTTAGCGTCGTAACAGTAATGCATACGACTAATTTTTTGAGTTTCTTTAGCAGGTCTAAATCCCGTAATATGAGAGAAGATTTTGTAACGAGCATTATTCTTAGATTGTAGTCTTTTAGTATCTCTAAACAAGAACGGGTTAATTTTAAATCTTTTTCTAAAGAAAGGTAAGGGTCGCAGGAGTTAGACATAGTTATAAAAGAATTGGCAGGCACTTTTTTTATTTCTTTGCCTAATCGCTGCAGGAAATCTTTTTTCGGCCGTAGGCAATAAAAATTCCTTATGTAAGAGGAAGCGTAACAGTAAAGACAGCGGTGGCTGCACCCTGTGTAGGCAGAGAGGCTTAGTTTTTTAGGGCAGGTGCATATTTTGCTCTTCCATGGGTCAAAAGGCGCAAGTAAGCTCATAGTGTATTTATAAAATATTAATAGGGAGAAGTCAAATTCTTTGTAAAGGTGTTTTTAGACAAATGAGGAAAATATTGGTATTGACAAATTTAAAAATCTTTGCAAGATAATAGTTAGAGCTTAAGGAGGGTGAACCAATGGCTTTACCTGCGAAAATTAAAAAAAGAGATAGGACGCTTGTTAGGTTCAACGCGGCAAAAATTAAATCAGCAGTTTGCAAAGCCGCTTATGAGGTGTTTAAAAATAAAACCAGAGCCGAGAACGTAGCCGCCAGAGTAATTGATGAGGTAATTAAAAAAATATCGCAAGTCTACAAAAACAGAACCCCGCCACTTGAGTCTATCCAGGATATAGTTGAGGCAACGCTGATGAAGCAGGGGTACGCTGCCGTAGCAAAGAGCTATATCCTTTACCGCGAGAAGCACCGCCAAATCCGCCAGATAAAAGAAGTCTTAGACGTTAAAGATGATTTAAAGCTTTCTTTAAATAGTATAGAAGTGTTAAAAATGAGGTACCTCCTAAAAGATGAGAACCAGAATATAGTTGAGACGCCGGGCGAGCTTTTTGAAAGAGTTGCTTATTCTGTTTCGCAGGCAGAGAAGAATTTCAAATCTAAAGTCAGTCTCCGTCAAGCGCAGGATACGTTTTCCCAGATGATGAAGAACTTAGAGTTTATGCCTAACTCACCCACGCTTATGAACGCCGGCACTTCTTTAGGCCAGCTTAGCGCCTGTTTCGTTTTACCTGTGGCTGATTCAATAGCTGACATCTTTAACGCATTAGGCGATATGGCAAAAATTCATCAAAGCGGCGGCGGCACAGGGTTTAATTTCTCGCACCTGCGTCCTAAAGGAGACATTGTCCTCTCTACGCGGGGTGAGGCCTCAGGCCCGGTTTCCTTTATGAAAGTCTTTGACCAAGCCACAGGAGTTATCGTGCAGGGCGGCCGGCGCCGCGGGGCAAACATGGGGCTGTTGCGCTGTGACCATCCTGACATTGTAGATTTTATTGAAGCGAAGTTAGAGGCAGGAGGGTTTGAGAATTTTAATTTGTCGGTAGGCGTGACTTCTAAATTTATGGAAGCAGTAAAAGAGAACAAAGAGTTCAGTTTAGTAAACCCCAGGACAAAAAAAGCTGTAACAAAAATTAATGCCAGGGCTGTTTTTGACATGATTGTTAACGCTGCCTGGCATACAGGCGACCCCGGCCTTATTTTCTTAGACCAGATAAATGCCAAAAACCCCACGCCTCCTTTAGGAAAGATTGAGACGACAAACCCTTGCGGGGAGTTGCCGCTTCTGGCCTATGAGAGTTGTAATTTAGCGTCGATTAATTTAGTTAAGATGGTAAAGAAAAACACTGTTGACTGGGGTAAGCTGGCAGACTCTATAAGATGGGGAATCAGGTTTTTGGATAACGTCATTGAAGTAAACAACTTCCCCCTAACTAAAACAGCCGCAATTACAGGCAAAAACAGGAAAGTCGGGTTAGGAGTTATGGGGTTTGCCGATATGCTGATTAAGTTAGGTATTCCTTACACTTCAAAGAAAGCAGTGGAGTTTGCCTCTTTACTTATGAAGTTTTTTCATAGGGAATCATTAAGGGCTTCTTGCGCCTTGGCTCAGGAAAGAGGGGTTTTCCCTAACTTCAAGCAGTCGGTTTATGCCAAGAACAATTTAAGGTTACGAAACGCAACCGTCAACACAATAGCGCCTACCGGCTCAATAAGTATTATAACCGGCTCCTCCAGCGGCATAGAACCTTTGTTTGCGGTAAGCTTCGTCAGGCGTATTTTATCAGGCACAAAGTTAGTTGAGGTTAACCCCCTGTTTTTAGAGGCAGCAGCACGGGCAGGGTTCTATAACAAAGGTATTTTGGGAAAGATTGCCAAGCAGGGCTCAATACAGGGTATAGGAGAGATTCCTTCTGATGTAAGAAAAGTATTTGTTACTGCTTTTGACGTTACTGCCCGCCAACATCTTTTAATTCAGGCAGCGTTCCAGAAGCACACTGATAACGCGGTATCTAAAACTATAAATTTGGCGCCGCAAGCAACTGCCGAGGATATAAGAAGAATATATTTAGAAGCTTACAGGTTAAAGCTTAAAGGAATAACGGTTTATAGATACGCCAGTAAAGATAAACAGGTTTTATCTTTTGAGCATAAAGACCGTAAACCCGGCAGGCAAGGGAGCGAGTTAATTACTGCTGATTCAGAGTATTCCGGCGGATGCGTTGTTGGCACCTGCCCTTTTTAACGGGAGGCAAAGATGCACAGCGGCCTTAATAAAGCAGCTGCCAAAATTTTACAGGTAAAAGATATCGCTATTTTCGGGCACGTCCATCCCGACGGCGACTCTATAGGGTCGCTGGTTTCTTTAGGGTTGGGGTTGAGGAAGTTAGGTAAACACGTTTTTATGGTAAGTGCAGACGGCGTGCCTAAGCGGTATAAGAAGCTTCCCGGCGCAGAAAAAATTGTCCGTAAAATAGAAAAGAAAGTGGATTTAGCCATAGCCGTTGATTGCAGCAACAGAGAAATTTTAGGTGCCGGGTTTGACGTTTTTAAAAAAGCCGCAGATATATTAGAAATAGACCATCATGAGTTCAGGCGTCCCTTTGGCAGTATAAGTTTCGTGGACCATAAAGCCGTGGCAGTAGGAGAGATGGTTTATCAACTGCTAGGGGAATTAGGAGTTCCTATTACTAAAAATATCGCCCAGAACATTTTAACTTCCATAATTGTAGAGACTAATTCCTTCCGGCTGCCTAACGTCAGGCCTTTTTCTTTTGAAGTGTGCAATGAGCTCCTTAAAACCGGCGTTGACTTCTATAAACTGGTTGATACGGTGTTCTGGTCTAAGACTAA
>CP070797.1:1101257-1109292 GCA_020343495.1 Candidatus Omnitrophota bacterium
TGCGCGGAATAGATAAGAATAAAGTTGTTATTTTTTCCGACTCTTCAAGCGTCAAGTACGAACTGAATTTAAAGAAAAGAGAAATTTTAGGAGTAATAAAGAAGGAATTTCCCGCAATAGAAGATATTCATGTAAAAATAGAGTAGATATGGACGAGAAACTTAAAAAACAAAGATACGACGCAACGACAATTCAGGTCTTAGGAGGCATTGAGGCTGTAAGAAAAAGGCCGGCAATGTATATCGGAGATACTTCTGTCAGAGGGCTGCATCATTTGGTTTATGAGGTTGTGGATAATTCCGTTGACGAAGCCAGTGGAGGCTATTGCGATAAAATAAAGGTTACCGTAAATTCTGACGGCAGCGTTACCGTAGAAGATAACGGCAGGGGAATACCCGTAGATATTCATAAAACAAAGAAAAGGCCGGCAGTGGAAGTGGTTTTAACGACTTTGCATGCCGGGGGCAAGTTTGACCATCGTGTATATAAAGTATCCGGCGGTTTGCATGGAGTGGGGGTGAGCGTTGTCAATGCGCTTAGTGAATGGTTGGAAGCTGAAATTAAAAGAGACGGCAAAGTATATCATCAGCGGTATGAGAGAGGCAGCCCTAAAACAAACCTAAAAGTTATTGGTAAAGCTAAAACAACAGGAACGAAAATTACTTTCAGGCCGGATAAGGATATTTTTAAGGAAATTCAATTTTCTTTTGACACTCTTTCACTCCGGTTGAGGGAGTTAGCGTTCTTAAACAAAAATTTAGATATTGAACTTATTGACGAAGCAACAGAGAAGAAAGCCAATTTTAAGTTTAAAGGCGGACTGGTTAGTTTCGTGGAATATTTAAACAGAAACAAAAACGCCCTGCATAAAACAATAAGTTTTATTAATGAAAGAGACGGTATTATTATTGAAGGAACGCTGCAGTATAATGACGGCTATAAAGAAAACATTTTTTCTTTTGCCAACAATATTAATACTATTGAGGGAGGAACGCATCTAACCGGGTTTAAAACAGCCCTTACACGGTCTATCAACCAGTACGCTAAAGCAAAGAATATCTTAAAAGATATTAGTTCTATTTCCGGAGAAGACACCAGAGAAGGGTTATGCGCGGTTATTAGCGTAAAAGTATCTAACCCCCAGTTTGAGGGCCAAACAAAAACTAAGTTGGGGAATTCTGAAGTTGAAGGGTTGACTTCCTCGGTAGTGTTTGAAGCATTAACTACTTTTTTTGAAGAGAACCCTTCAGTAGTCAGAAAGATTGTTGAAAAAGCTGTCCTGTCTGCCCGCGCCAGAGACGCAGCAAGAAAAGCAAGAGAATTAACGCGAAGAAAAGGAGTATTGGAGGCTTCCAGTTTGCCGGGTAAGCTTGCAGATTGCTCTGAGAAAGACCCTGCGGTTTGTGAGGTGTTCATTGTGGAGGGCGAGTCCGCTGGTGGGTGTTTTTCAGGAGACACAAAAGTAGCATTAGCTGATGGAAGAAATTTAAGTTTTAGGGAATTAGTCAGTGAACATAAAGAAGGGAAAGAAAATTTTTGTTACACTGTAAAGACGAGTGGAAAGATCGGGATTGAAAAAATTTTATATCCACGACTTACAAAGAAAAATACCCAAGTTATAAAAGTTATTTTAGATAATAATGAGGAAATAATTTGTACCCCGGAGCACAAATTTATGCTAAGAGACGGCACTTATATCGAGGCACAAAATCTACAAGAAAATATGAGTTTGATGCCTTTTAAGAAAAAACTATCTAAAATAGAAGGAAGGATTACCATTGCAGGATATCATATGATTTTTGATCCCGCCGTACATAGATGGATATTTAGTCATCTTCTATCGGATAGGTATAATTTGGAGCATTCAGTCTATACAGAGAAGGAAGGCACACATAAACATCATATAAATTTCAATAAAGAAAACAACAATCCTAATAATATTATACGGATGAAGGAATATAAACATTTGAGCTTACATAGAAAACATTGCAAACGTATTTTACATAGAAAAGATGCTATTGAGAAGTGCAATAGGAAAAAAAGAGAAAAACAATATAGAGAAAAGATTTCTAAAAAGATTAAAGAAAAATATGGGGAAAAACTAAGAAAGAAAGCAAAAAAACAATGGGAGAATGAAGGCTATAAGAAATTTATGTTAGAAAGATATAAAGAGTTTTACAGACAAAATGCAAAATATAGAGAAAGATTAAAACAAAGACTTTTATCTATGCAGAAAGAATATTGGAGCAAGAAAAAAAATCGGAAGATACAAAGTATTAGGACAAGAGAGTTCTTTCAAAAATATCCAGAAAGGAAAAATCACCTTTCTTTAAAAGCAAGACAACAATGGGAAAATAAAGATCTCTTGATATGGAGGCGTGAAAAGACAAAGGAACAATGGACAGATAAATTTAGAAAGCAAAGAAAAGAAGCGTATGATAGGACATATCTTTTGTGTAGCCTATCTTTTATGAAAGAAGTTTTAAAAAAACACGGGAATATAGATCATTATGATAGGGAAAGAGTAGCTTTCAAACCTAAAAACCCCAATCTTTTAAAAATGAATACATTATTGAATAGATTCTTCGTAAACGATCAACAAAAACTAGAGGAAGCCGTTAATAATTTTAATCACAAGATTAAAAAAATAGAATATGTCGGAGAAAAAATAGATGTTTACGATATAGAAGTTCCTAATACGCATAATTTTGCTTTAGCAAGCGGTATATTTGTTCATAACAGCGCCAAGCAAGCGCGTGACAGGAATTTTCAGGCAATATTGCCGATAAAGGGAAAAATTATTAACGTAGAAAAAGCGCGGCTGGAGAGAGTTTTAAACAACGAAGAAGTAAGGACTATTATCGCCGCCTTAGGCACAGGTATAAGCGAAGATTTTGATTTAGGTAAATTACGCTATCATAAGGTGATTATTATGGCTGACGCTGATGTTGACGGCTCGCATATCCGCACGCTTCTGCTGACGTTTTTTTACCGGCAGCTGCCCATCTTAATAGAGCAAGGTTATATCTATATTGCGCAGCCTCCTTTATATCGAATAAAACGAAAGGCGTTAGAAGAGTATATACATACTGATAAAGAGATGAACGATATTATTTTAAGAGTAGGGACAAAAACAACCAAGTTTTCTAAAATGGAAAATAAATCCTCCCGGCTCTTTACTCCAAAAGAATTTGAAAGGATAATTATGTGTCTTATTGAGTTTGAAAAACTCATTTTAGTATTGGAGAGAAGAGGGGTTTCAGTAAAGAGATATTTAGAGGCGACTTCTCCCAAGAAGAAGAAAAAGAATAAATTCCCTTTATATAAAATAACACAGCATAATAAAGAGATTTTTGCTTTTGATGACGAAGAGCTTGCTTCTTACGGAGAGGCGGATGAGCTTGATAAAATTGAACTGTTTGAGTCTTACCGTATAGGAGAAATGGAAGAAGAATTGAATAAGATAAATATATCTTTGAGAGAATACATCGCGGCAGGTAAAGACGTCTTTGTTTTAGAAAACGAGGAGACAAAACAAAAGAAAAAAATGAAAAGTTTAAAAGATGTTTTAGAAGAGGTAAAAAAAGAAGCAACTAAGGGAATGAACATTCAAAGATATAAAGGGTTAGGAGAGATGAACCCCCAGCAGCTTTGGGAAAGCACAATGGCTCCGCAGAAGAGGACGCTCGTTAAAGTGACCATGGAAGACGCCGTTGAAGTAGAGAGGATTTTTACGCTTCTTATGGGAGAGAAACCCGAACCAAGAAGAAAGTTTATTCAGGCGCATGCGCATGAAGTAAAGAATTTAGACATATAACGTAAAAAGGATAGATATGACCGAACCACAGGTTCCAGAGAAAATTATTCCTAAATATTTGGAAGAAGAAATGCAGGATTCATACCTTTCCTACGCTATGAGCGTAATCGTAGGAAGGGCCCTTCCCGATATAAGAGACGGCCTTAAACCCGTTCAGCGCAGGATTCTTTATGCCATGCATGAGTTGCATATGAGGTATAACCAGCCGCATAAGAAATGCGCCAGAGTCGTGGGCGAAACTTTGGGTAAGTATCATCCGCACGGAGATACTGCTGTCTACGATGCATTGGTAAGAATGGGCCAGGATTTCTCTTTGAGGTATTCGCTTATAGATTCGCAGGGTAATTTTGGCTCAATTGACGGCGACCCGCCTGCGGCTCAACGTTACACGGAATGCCGCTTGGCGCAAATAGCCGATTACATTTTACAGGACATAGAAAAAGGAACCGTTCATTTCTTTCCTAATTTTGATAATTCGTTGAGAGAACCGGAAGTATTGCCGACCGTTGTCCCCACGCTTTTAGTTAACGGAGCAAGCGGTATTGCCGTAGGCATGGCAACTAATATCCCCCCGCATAATTTAGGAGAAGTTTGCGACGGCATAAAATATCTCATTGATAACCCTGCAGCGGGAGTTAAAGATTTACATAAGATTATTAAAGGGCCGGATTTTCCTACTGGTGGGACCATCTGCGGCAAGGGAGAAATTTATAGAGCGTACCAGGAAGGCAAGGGTAAACTTACTTTAAGAGCCAAAGCAACCATTGAACGGGGAAAGGTTAAAGCACAGATAATTGTCAGCGAGATCCCTTATCAGTTAAACAAATCCAATTTGTTGGAAACTATAGCTAACCTCGTTAATAATAAAAGGATAGAAGGAATTTCCGATATCCGCGACGAGTCGGATAAAGACGGCATAAGGATAGTAATAGAATTAAAAAGAGATTCGCATCCGGAAGTAGTGTTGAATCAGCTTTTTAAACATACCAATTTAGAAACGACTTTTGGCGTCATAGCGTTAGCGTTGGTAAACAGGAAGCCGCAGATTCTTGATTTGAAAGAGATGCTGACCCAACATATACGGTTCCGTAAAGAAGTTATCGTGCGCCGGGCAAAATATGAATTGGCGAAAGCCGAGCGCCGCGCACACATTTTGGAAGGGTTAAAGATAGCGTTAAAATTTTTAGATAAAGTAGTTGAGATAGTTAGAAAATCAAAAACGCCCCAGGATGCTAAAGAGGGGCTGATGAAAAAGTTTTCTTTAAGTTCTTTACAGGCGCAAAGCATTTTGGAGATGCAGTTGCAGAGGTTATGCGCCCTAGAGCGGTCAAAGATTGAGCAGGAATATCTGGAGGTGCTTAAAAGAATGGAATACCTAAAACATATTCTTGCCTCGGAGAAGAAGCAGGAGGAGTTAATCAAAGAAGAACTGAAGGAAGTGAAGAGTAAGTTTGCCGATGCGCGCCGCACGGAAATCGTTGCGCAGAAAGAAGAAATTGAAATAGAAGATTTAATTGTAGAAGAGGATATGGCAGTTACGATAAGCGGCTCCGGCTACATAAAAAGAATGCCGGTAACCAGTTACCGGCAGCAGCGCAGAGGCGGCAGAGGCGTAACCGCAGCTTTCACGGGAGAGCAGGATTTTATCCGGCACCTTTTTATTGCGTCAAGTAAAGATACTCTGTTAATTTTTACGGATTCAGGCAAGGTTTACCCTTTAAAGACATACGAAATACCTCCGGGTTCCCGCACCTCAAAGGGAAGAGCCATTGTTAATTTATTGAATTTAAGCGGTAAAGAAGACATTACCACTGTTTTGTCTATAAAAGAGTTTGCTCCTGACGAGTTTATTTTCATGGCAACGCAGAAAGGAATGGTAAAAAGGACCTCCCTGGATTTGTTTTCTAACATGCGTAGAAGCGGCATAGCAGCGATTAGCTTGATGAAAGATGACCAGCTTATGGGAGCTGCTGTTTGCAAGGAAGATAACGCAGCAATTTTAGCGACTCAGAAAGGGTTTTCCATAAGGTTTAAAATAAAAACCATTCGCCCCACCGGAAGGACTTCTCAGGGAGTAAGAGGAATAAAGTTAACAAAGGCAGACTCCGTTTTAGGAATGGCGCTTATTCGTGATGCGATTAAGATAGATGATTTGTGTTTGCTTACAGCCACAGAGAAAGGGTTTGCCAAGAGGACCAAGGTTGGAGAGTATCGCACCCAATCCCGGGGAGGTAAAGGAGTTATCAATGTTAAGTTGTCTCCTAAAATAGGCGAAGTTAGAGGCATTAGTTTGGTCAGGGGCGGTGATGAGATAATGTGTATTACACAGAAAGGGGTTCTTATCCGTACAAAAGTTAAAGATATCCGCACCTCCGGCAGGTCCACCCAGGGAGTAAAAATAATTAATTTGGATAAAGGCGATAAATTAGCTACCATAGCCCGCATTGTTCCGGAAAGTTAAGTTTCCATGTTCTTATTGACAAATAAAGAAGTTTATTTAAAATAACACCATTTCATTGACCCCATCGTCTAGCTTGGTTTAGGACATCGCCCTTTCACGGCGACGGCGCCGGTTCAAATCCGGCTGGGGTCGTTTTTATCCGCTTCTGTTTTCTATCATAAATATTCTGGTATCAACCCTGTGTTTCCTGTATAATAAGTATTAATTCTATTCCAAAAAAGGAGTAATTTTCGGTTATGTGTGGTATTTTCGGTTATATTGGTAAAGATGTAAATGTGTCTACCCTTGTAGAGGGGCTAGGGCGCCTGGAGTATAGAGGGTATGATTCTTGCGGGTTTGCCGGGATTAAGAAAAGCAACTTTTTTTTAAGAAAAAGGCCGGGTAAGATTGGGCAGCTGCGAAAGGAGTTAAAGCCTGTACTTGGTGAGCAGTTTCGCGCCGCTATTTTACATACCCGTTGGGCAACTCACGGCCAGCCCAATAAGAAAAATGCCCATCCGCATTTAGGTGCTACAGGCTGCGTTGCTGTTGTCCATAACGGCATTATAGAAAACCATTTAAGTTTAAAAGAGAAACTGCGCCGCCAGGGAGTTAAGTTTTTAAGTGATACGGATACCGAAGTAATCAGCCACCTGATTGAGAATTTTTATAAAGGGTCAATTGAAGAGGCCGTGTATGAAACCGTTAAGGTTTTAAAAGGGTCGTATGCTTTAGGTATAATTTCCAAGAAAGAGCCGCAGAAGCTCATTGTCGTAAGAAGGGGTAGCCCTTTAATAATTGGCTTAGGCGGAGAAGGCCAGTTTTTAGCGTCTGATTTGCCGGCGTTAACGCCGTTTGTAAAAAAAGTGGTTCATTTAGACGAGGAACAATTAGCAGTGTTAAAAGCAGATGATATCCGGGTATTTAATTTTAGCCGTCAGCCCGTTGAGGTAAAATCAGAGAGAATTACTATAAAAGCCGAAGACACAGAGAAAAAAGGGCTGGCTCATTTTATGTTGAAAGAGATTTATGAACAACCCGAGGTGTTTAAGAGAATTTATGCTCTCTATGTGAAGGATAACAGTATAGCTTTTCCTAATGTAGATTTTAAGGAGAGCTATTTTAAAAACATCAAAAAAATCTATATAACTGCCTGCGGCACGGCATACCACGCCGGCTACGTTGGCAAATACCTCTTAGAGAAGTATTGTAATTTAGACGTAGAAATAGATACGTCTTCGGAGTTTCGTTATAGAAAGTTTACGTTAGGAAAAGACGATTTGCTTATCGCAATATCTCAGTCGGGAGAAACCGCAGATACTTTAGCCGCTGTAAAAGAAGCCAAAAATAAAGGCGCAAGAATCTTAAGCATCTGCAATGTTTTAGGGTCTAGTTTGGTAAAGATAAGCCACTCTTTCATTCACACCCTAGCCGGTCCTGAAATTGGCGTTGCTTCAACAAAAGCTTATACCGCCCAGATGAGCGCGTTCTATTTATTTGCTCTTTATTTGGCAAAGTTAAAGGGCGCCGTAGACCAGAAAAAAATTAAAGAAGGTTTAGCTGATTTTGAGAAGCTCCCCACCTACTTACAGGGAATTTTTAAAGATGATGTAAAGATAAAAAAAATTGCCAGGAAATTCTCCCGTTTCGGATGCTTTTTGTTTTTAGGCCGGGGCATAAATTACCCCTTAGCATTAGAAGGGGCTTTAAAACTTAAGGAGATTTCTTATATCCCTGCCGAGGGTTATCCTGCCGGCGAGATGAAGCACGACCCTATT
>CP070797.1:1109392-1117198 GCA_020343495.1 Candidatus Omnitrophota bacterium
TTAAAAGAAAAACAAGAACGTTCTTTTTTATTCAACACATAAGAAATCCTGTTTTTCTCGTCAATATCCCAATACCCTTTAAAAGTGAGTATTTTTTCCTGTCTTTGTTTTGTTTTTAAATAAGTCTTTTTGTAACGGTAACAAATCGAATTTCTTTTATTAACCTTCCAGGCATTTTCAAAAGTAAGCGTATCGTATTTAGCAGTTGTTTTCTTAACTAAAAAAGTTAAACGGTTGGCTTTATCAGCCTGCCAGCGCCCCTTTAATTTCAGGAGGCGTATTAACTGGGTGCCTCTTTTACTCCTGGAGCCGACAGTAAAGATAAGCCCACCCCATGATACGTCTATAATCTCCCCCTTAAAAACAAAGTCTTTGCGGCCTAAGGGTTTAGCCTTTTCACTTAACGTAAATATAAGATTGTGGCTGGAATCTAAAGACCACTTGCCTTCAAAAGTAATTTCGGAAGGAAGGCTGTATTTTTTCTTAAACTGCCCGGATTCGCTAACAAGATATACTAATCTATTTTTATCATCTAAACTGAACTTCCCATTTACTTTCTTTTTAATGTTGCTAACTACTAGTCTGCCTTCTCTATCAATTTGATACTTTACTTTCTCCACAGCACTACTTATCTCAAAGTAAGTTTATTGATCTATTCCGTTGCAATATTCCATATATCTTTAGCGTACTCTCTAATAGTCCTATCGCTGGAAAACCTGCCGGCTTTGGCAACGTTAATAATGGAAGAGTCTGTCCATTTTTCTTTATTTAAAAACTCTTGGGAAACTGCTCTCTGCCGTTTGCAGTAAGAATCAAAATCAGCACAAATAAAGAAAGGGTCGCTTTCGGTCAAATTCTTAACAATAGGTTCAAAAATTGCCGGCTCAGAGGCTGAAAAAAAGTCTTTCTGAATTAAAGAAATAATCTCAGCCAACAACGGCGACTCCTTTATATAGCTTTGAGGGTTATAACCCTGCTGCTTTAACTCCTGAATCTGGCCTGCTTCTAACCCAAAGATAAAAATGTTATCTGGGCCTACTGCTTCTGCTATCTCTATATTTGCGCCGTCAAGAGTGCCGATAGTTAAAGCTCCGTTAATCATAAATTTCATACACCCTGTTCCTGATGCCTCCATCCCGGCAGTGGATATTTGTTCGGACAAATCGCTGGCAGGAAACACCTTCTCTGCTAATGACACGCGGTAATTATTAAGGAAGGCGACTTTTAACTTATCGCCGACAACTTTATCTTTATTAATGACGTCGGCAACACTGTTAATAAACTTAATAATGCGTTTAGCCATAAAATATCCCGGGGCGGCTTTACCGCCAAAAAGAAACGTCCGCGGCAGGCAAGATGCTTTAGGGTTATTTTTCAATGTAAGGTATTGGGAAATAATATATAAAACAAACAGAAGCTGGCGTTTATACTCATGGATTCGTTTAACCTGGACGTCAAACAGCGAATCGGGGTTAAC
The DNA here is from genome assembly GCA_020343495.1 of Candidatus Omnitrophota bacterium. Taxonomy (GTDB): domain Bacteria; phylum Omnitrophota; class Gorgyraeia; order Duberdicusellales; family 4484-171; genus JAHISK01. The sequence continues at coordinate 1,110,870 of CP070797.1, forward strand.
TAAAACGTTTTGCGTTCTATAAATATAGTTTGATAAGTTCTTTTTATTATCCTTCTTAATTTGCTGCCATTTTTTCCTAAAAGGCCTGCTATCTTTAAACTGCATCAGTTTCTCTAATTCGCAGGAATCAGTTACCCATCTGTCGCCGATAACCTCCGTGATTAACTCAGTGAGTTTGGTATTAGCTTTAGTCAACCAGCGTCTCTGAGTAATACCGTTTGTCTTATTATTAAACTTGGAGGGACAAAACTCATAAAAATCTTTAAACAACTGCGTTACCAAAAGATGCGAATGCAGTTTTGAAACGCCGTTAACAGAGTGGCTGCCCACAATGGAAAGGTTTGCCATTCTTACCCTTTTAGGGTTGCCTTCCTCAATAATCGACATCCTCTGTAATCTTGCGTTATCGCCGGGAAATTTATCTGCCACTTCTCTTAAAAACCGGGAATTTATCTCGTAAATAATCTGGGCATGCCTCGGCAACATATTTTCTAAGAGGGGAACCGGCCAGCTTTCCAAAGCTTCCGGCATTACGGTATGGTTGGTATAAGCAAACGTATTAACGGTTATATCCCATGCTTTATCCCAATCCAAATTCTGGCGGTCTATCAAAATCCGCATAAACTCAACAATAGCAATGCAGGGGTGCGTATCATTAAGCTGAATGGCAGCCTTTTTAGGGAAACTCTTAAAATCTTTGTTTTCTACTTTAAAGCGGCGGATAATATCTGCTATTGAGGCAGCAGTAAAAAAGTATTCCTGTTTCAGGCGCAGCTCTTTACCCTGCGTGCTGATATCGCTGGGATAAAGAACTTTAGAGATGCTTTCTGAATGCACCTTGTTATAAACCGCGCCTTCATAATCTCCTTTACTAAAATCTTTAAAATCAAACTCTTCAGTGCTGCGCGCTGACCATAACCTTAAAGTGTTAACAACGTCGTTTTTATATCCGGGGACAGGAACATCGTAAGGCATAGCTAAAACGTCTTCGGTGTTTTTCCAATCCGGGCGCAGGCGGCCGCTGCTGTCCTTCAACATATCTACTTTTCCGTAAAACTTTACTGTTACGCTATACTCCGGCCTTACAATTTCCCAGGGGTTTCCTAACTTTAGCCATTCATCGGGAGACTCAACTTGGTACCCATTAACAATCTTCTGACGAAAAATACCGTAGTCATAACGTATCCCGTAACCGTGCGCGGGAATCTTAAGCGTTGCCATTGAATCCAGGAAACAAGCTGCCAACCTGCCTAACCCGCCGTTGCCTAACCCGGCGTCCTGTTCCTGGCCTCTTAGCTGCTGTAGATCAAGGTCTAAATCTTTCAAGGCGTCCTTTGATTCTTTCCACAGGCCAAGATTTAAGATGTTGTTTCCCAGCAACCTGCCAATAAGAAACTCCATCGATAGGTAATAGACTCTCTTAACGTTTTCTCTATGATACCTCTGCTGGGTAGCAATCCAGCGTTCAACAATTCTGTCGCGTATAGCAATAGCCATTGCCATAAAATTATCGTAAGCGGTTGCGGTATATTTATCTTTAGCAAGAACGTATTGCAGGTTATTGCGAAAAGACGTCTCTATTGCTTCTTTTGACATTCCCTTATATATCGGCCGCCATACTTTAATATCGCTGCTTTCCATTACTGCCTCCTTAAATCCTTTAACTACTCTCTACCAAATGTCTCCCCTGACAATGGTGCGCACAATATCTTTTTTCGTAATAACGCCTACTACCTTGCCTTCTTCTACAACAGGGCAATAATAAACTTTCTTCTCTACCATAATAGTAGCAACATCTTCAACAGAAGTATCGGCTGAAAAAGTAACCACGTCTTTTTCCATAATATCTTCTACTTTAGTTGCTGCTATTTTCTTTATTTCCTCCTTAAACTTATGCATACCTAAAGTTAAAAACCCCATTGAAAGCGTAATAACCGTAGGCAAATGCACTTTCTTATCCTGAAATATAAGCCCTTCTTCCAACACCACCCCTAAAAATTTACCTTCATCGTTTACAACCGGGGCGCCGCTGATATTTTCCCCAATAAGCAGCTTGGCAAGCTGGTGCAAATCCATTGAAGGATTCACTGTAATAACATCCTTTGTCATTATATCTTTTACTTTCATTATCCCCTCCTAACGGCTATTGTAAGGGCAGACCTCTGTATCTGCCCATTATTGAAAATATTTTTATCCCGGTAATTATATCTATTCGGGTCGACACAGAAGTCAACCTCTACACTCCATTCTATCATACAAACCTCACTTTTAATTCGTTAATTTTATTATCGGTTGTCTTAATTTTTTTCTCTATTTTCTCAAGCTTCTTCTCATACTCCCGGACTGTTTCCCTACTATGCCGGGGGTTAGACAACACCCGCGCAACAACGTACTTCTCAGTTTGAAGTTTTTCCCTTCTTAGCCGTAACTTCCTTATTTTATCAGAAATCCGGGCATTAAGAACCCGACGCTCCCGCTGGGAAAGAATCTCCTGCGCTCCTTCTTTATCCTTCTTTAATTTTGCTCCCCTTTGTTTTCTCTCTTCAGCGTAAAGTTGCCCTTTGTCTTTGCGGCTTAAATAATAATCAAAATTACCGGGGAACTTCCTAACCCTGCCTTCTTTAACCTCAAACACAGTGTTAGCGACTGAGCGGACAAAATGTATATCGTGGCTTATAAAAACAAGCGTGCCGTTAAATTCCTTCAATGCTTTTATCAAAGCTTCTACAGCGTCCACATCCAGGTGCGTCGTGGGCTCGTCAAGAAGAAGAAAGTTCGGCGGCCTTATAAGCAGCTTTGCTAAAATAAGGCGGCTCTTTTCTCCCCCCGAGAGAACTTTCACGCTCTTATCGGCGTCGTCGCCGCTGAATAAAAACGCACCTAAAATCGTGCGCACGCTCTCAGCAGACATATCCGGTCCTGCTACCGAATGAGCTTCTTCCAGAACCGTGTTGTAAGGATTTAACACCTCCATGCGGGTTTGAGAAAAATACCCGATATCAACGTTATGCCCGAGGTAGCGGCTGCCGCTGTCAGTATCAACTACTCCCGCAAGAATCTTAAGAAGGGTGGATTTTCCTGCCCCGTTTTCACCGACTAACACTGCTTTTTCATCTTTCTGGACTTCAAAATCAAAATCTTTATAAACTCTGATACCGGGGTAAGACTTGGATATTTTTTCTAACGTTAAAACTTTCTGCCCGCTGCTTCTGCTTTTAGGAAAATGAAATTTCCTTATGCTTTCACGCAAATCCTGCGGCACCTCTATTTTCTCCATCTTTTCCAGAAACCTGCGTTTAGCGCGCACCTGCGCTGCTTTATTCGGCTGAGCATGAAACCTGCTGATAAACTTCTTTAACTGTTCTTTTTTCTTCTCCTGTTCCCTGAAATGCTTCAGCGCATGACTGCGTTTTTGCTGCCTTATTTTAAGATAATGTTCGTAGTTGCCTTTAACTTTTGCGATTGCGCCCTCTTCTAAAACCAAAGTGTAATTTGCAACTTCGTCTAAAAAAGTGCGGTCGTGAGAAATCATAACAAACGTGCCTTTGAAGCCGATCAGGTAATCCTTAAACCACAACGCTGCGCCTAAATCAAGGTAGTTGGTCGGCTCATCAAGAAGCAAAACGTCGTAATGGTGCACAAGTAACTTTGCTAATAATACGCGCATCTGCCAGCCTCCGCTAAGTTCAGATACAGGCCTGCTGAAATCTTTCTCTTTAAATCCCAGACCGCTTAAAACCTTCTTAGCTTTATACTCTAACTCAAAGTACCCCAGAACCTCTAACTGGTGCAGGACTTCGCCGTAACGCACAGCAGCAGTGTCATCTCCTTCCTCAAGTTTATCTTTTTCCATTTTGAGCCGGATAATCTCATCGTCGCCTTCGGTTAGTTCCAATAAAACCGTGCGGTCTGATTTAAAACTTGCTTCCTGAGGCAGATGCCCGATACGAACGTTCTTATTAATATGGATGCGGCCGCTGCCGGGTTCTGTCGTGGCGAGAATTAAAGAAAAAAACGTGGACTTTCCGGAGCCGTTAGGCCCGATAAGCCCGATTTTTTCTCCCCGGTTTATCGCCAAAGAGATATTGTCAAAAAGGACTTTGCCACCGTAACTCTTTGAAAGGCCGCCTATTGTTATCATATTGCTTTTCTATTCTCAGTCATAAGGTATCAACTTATTAAACGCTGATAGTTTATATTAAGGGTGTTATTATACCGCACTCCCTCTATTGAATAAAGAGTTTTCCCAACTTAGCTCTCCTGCCTCTACCTTGATATTTCACTAAAAATATGATATATTTTAAAACTATGAATTCACTCTTACTCGTAATTATTACATTAACAGGCTACGTTATCGCTTACAATACCTACGGTAAATTCTTAGGGGCCAAAATATTTAAGTTAAGCTCAAAACATAAATGCCCCAGCGTTAAACTGCGCGACGACAAAGATTTTGTCCCCACAAGAAAGGGAGTTTTGTTCGGCCACCACTTCACCTCAATTGCCGGGTTAGGCCCTATCGTAGGGCCGGCTATTGCCGTTATCTGGGGGTGGGTGCCTGCGGTTATCTGGGTATTCTTCGGTTCTATCTTTATGGGAGCTGTGCATGACTTTGGCGCGCTGGTGCTGTCGTTAAGAGGAGGCGGCAAATCTATCGGAGACCTTGCATCCGGTATTATAAATAAACGCGTGCGCACACTTTTTCTTCTAATTATTTTCTTTGCTACATGGATAGTCATTGCTATTTTTGCCTTGATTATCGCTATTCTTTTTACTATGTACCCGCAATCAGTTATCCCTGTGTGGTTTGAAATCCCTATTGCTGTTGCGATAGGTTACCTTATTTACAAAAAAGGATTCAGCGCTGCCAAACTGGGAATAGCTGCTGTAGCTATAATGTATCTAACCGTCCTTATCGGCGCTTACGTTCCTGTAACGCTGCCAAAAATATTTAATATAAACCCTCTGCTGTTATGGATGATTATACTTTTTATCTATACTTACGTTGCTTCAACTCTTCCCGTGCAAGCGCTTCTGCAACCCCGAGATTACATCAACTCTCACCAACTCCTGATTGCTATAGGGCTTCTTATCTTAGGGACAATCATTGCCCACCCGCCGATTGTAGCACCGGCAATTAACACTGCTGTTAGCGACGCTCCGCCTATGCTGCCCTTTATATTTGTAGTTATTGCCTGCGGGGCTCTTTCAGGGTTTCATAGCCTGGTAAGTTCAGGAACAACGTCTAAACAATGCCGTAAAGAAGGCGACGCTCTTTTTATCGGATACGGGAGTATGTTAATAGAAGCAACGTTAGCTATTTTAGTAATCATTGCTATTGCTGCTGGTTTAGGCATGGGCTTTACCACTAAAGGAGGAGCTATTCTGAAAGGAACGGCAGCTTTCACCACTCACTACGCGAGCTGGACAGCTGCCTCAGGTCTTGCATCTAAACTAAACGCATTTGTAGGCGGCGCCTCAAACCTTATAGTAAGCTTAGGAATTCCTGTAAACATAGCTATTACTATACTGGGCGTTTTTCTGGTATCTTTTGCTGCTACTACTCTTGACTCAGCAGCGCGTATCCAGCGCTACGTAGTTTGCGAACTAGCTGACGCCTATAAATTAAACTTCTTAAAAAGAAAACACCCTGCCACAGCTGTTGCTGTTGGTTCAGCTATGCTGCTTGCATTTTCCAACGGCAGCGGTAAAGGCGCAATGCTATTATGGCCGCTGTTCGGGTCAGTAAACCAGTTATTAGGCGGCCTGACGTTACTGGTAATCACTATCTACCTTGCAAAGAAAAAAGTATCTGTATTAGTTGCAGCTATCCCTATGGTATTTATGATTACACTAACCGGCTGGGCTATGCTTTTTAATCTGGGCCAGTTTTACAACCAGAACAACTGGCTGCTTCTGGGCATTGGTATTGCTATATTTACGTTAGAAGTCTGGATGGTTATTGAAAGTATAATTGTTTTAAAAAGAACTTACTCTTCTAAAGGACTACCTCAAATATCCTCTGACTTGATACCTATCGTTGAATGATAATTTTTAAAACCCGCAGGGAACAAAATAATGTTTTTCATTTCTTTTTTCTTTGGCCTACCTCTTCCTGGGTCTCTTCCGAAGGCATAAATTCTTGCGGTGGTGCAAACTCATCAACGGGTTGAGCTCCTTCCAAAGGAGTAAAGGGTTGGGGCTGTTTAGTCAGTATTGCTTCTCCAACGCTGATAGTATCCTGGGCAAATGCAGGTAATCCTAAAGAAATAGACCTTAAGTTATTTAGAAACTCTCTAGGCATAAATATATCTATAATTGGATCAAAA
>CP070797.1:1117298-1124917 GCA_020343495.1 Candidatus Omnitrophota bacterium
CATCGTTAAGAATACAATTTATAAATTTAGGGATAACTACGGCATACTCATCATCTAAAGCCTGACGCGGCCCGAAAACATTAAAATAACGCAAAGAAACTGTCTCTAACCCGAAATTCTTGCTAAAAATACGGCAATAATACTCCCCGGTTAACTTAGTTAATGCATAAGGAGAAATTAACTCAGGGTATTGGCCTTCGCTCTGTGGAAACTTATCTACATCACCGTAAATAGAACTCGATGAGGCAAAAACTAACCTCTTAACCCCTTTTTCATGGGCAGCTTTCAATATATTCAACGTTCCATTAACATTCACCTCATTATACTCATAAGGGTTATTAAATGACCGGGGCACGCTTCGCAACGCCGCTTGATGAAAAACAATATCTACATCTTCACACGCCGCAAGACAAACATCATAATTTCTAATATCTCCTTCTATTAAGCTATATTGACCCTGTTTTAAAGAAAGGTCGTTAACAAAAGATAAATTTTCGTATTTGCCGGAAAAAAAATTATCCAATATCCTAATAGCATTACCATCTTTTATTAACCTCTCGGCAATATGAGAGCCAATAAATCCCGCTCCGCCGGTTACTAAAATATTCTTCTCCTGTATAATCTTCTTCACTTCAAATCCTCTTTACGTTATCAAAATCTTGCTTATATACATTGCGCGTATCAAAAACAAATTTAGCATTCTTCCGTAAAAAATCATAATCTATATTTGAATGATCGGTTGTAATAATAATACAATCGTATATTTCTAAACTTTCCCTAAACAAAGGGACTCCTTTCAAATGAATACCGGCAATCTCTAAATACGGAATTAAAGGGTCATAGAAATCGACCTTCTTAGTTTTCTTTTGTAGCTTTTCAATAATATCTAAAGCTGGCGATTCTCTTAAATCTTTAACGTCTTTCTTATAAGTAACTCCTAACACCAAAACATTTGCTTCTTTGAAAGATTTACCTTGCTTCGTCAATAACTCCTCTACTCTATCAATAACATACTTGGGCATAAAATGATTTATATACGAAGCTAAATCTATCATTTTTGTCTTAAACCCTAATTTCTTTGCTTTCCATGATAAATACAAAGGGTCACAGGGAATACAGTGCCCGCCGCTACCTGGCCCGGGATAAAAAGGCATAAAACCAAACGGTTTTGTTTTTGCTGCTTCAATTACCTCCCATATGCTTATGCCTAATTTATTACACACAATGGCAAACTCATTTACCAACGCGATATTTACTAACCTAAAGGTATTCTCTAATAATTTTGAGGTTTCCGCCACTTCCGGTGTTGAAACCATAAAAACTTTCTCCATAATTGTAGAATACAAAGACTCTGCTAACTGAGCTGATTTTTCTGAAAGCCCCCCTACAACTTTAGGGATCTTTGTGGGAGGGTAATTCTTATCTCCGGGATTAACTCTTTCCGGCGAAAAACAAAGGAAAAAATCCTCTTCTTCCCTTAGTCCGGACTTCTTCAAAATAGGCAACACTACCTCTCTTGTCGTAGTAGGAAAAGAAGTGCTTTCTAAAACAATTAATTGCCCGTTCTCTAAATATTTTTGTATCATTTTACTAGCTTTTACAACGTAAGAAATATCAGGAATTTTTACCTTCCTTAATGGTGTAGGCACACAAATTATAGCTACATCGCAATCACCTAAAACTTTCTTATCAGCTGTCGGTAAAAACTTATCATTTTTAATTAGCTCTAATATTTTCCGGGATTCAATATCAACTATATACTTATCTCCTTTTTTTAATTTATTAATTCTTGATAAATTAGTATCAAAACCATATACAAAATATCCTTTTTCTCCAAAAGCAACAGCTAAAGGTAATCCTACATAACCTAAACCAATTATACAAATCTTTGCCTTCTTACTATCAATCTTCTCTTTCAATATCTTATACCTGCTCATAGTTTTGCCCTAACTAATTTTTACTGGGTATTTTTATTACTATTGACTAACGACTATCCACTGATGACTAGATTATCTTCCCATTCCAATGTACTCAAATCCTAAACCATGTAATTCTTCTTTATCAAACATATTCCTGCCATCGGCAACAAGAGGGTATGCCATGGCTCTTTTTATTCTCTTAAAATTTAAGTCTTTAAACTCCTGCCATTCCGTCAAAAAACAAACACAATCTGCTCTTTTTACCGCCTCATAAGGATTTTTAACAAATTTAACTCGCTTTTCTTTAAAAATTTCTTCTGCCTCACCTTTTGCCTGAGGGTCATAAAGAGACAATTTTGCCCCTCCTTTCAACAAAATATCTATAATAGTAATAGATGGAGCAAACCGCATATCGTCAGTATCGGGTTTAAATGAAAGCCCTAATACAGCGATTTTTTTACCCTTTAAAATCCATAAATGCTCCTTTATCTTCTCAACAAAATATCGCCGCTGCCCGTCATTTATATTCTGAACCTCTTTAAGCAGCCTAAAATCATACCCCAATTTCTTAGAAATGTAAATAAAAGCCTCTAAGTCTTTCGGGAAACAAAAACCTCCATAGCCTGTCCCTGCATTAAGAAATTCTTTGCCAATTCTTTTATCTAACCCCATGGCAAGAGCAACCTTACCCACATCTGCTCCTGCTAAATCGCAAACTCTTGATACAGCGTTAATAAAAGAAATCTTTGTGGCCAGGAAAGAATTTGAAGCATGTTTTATAAGCTCTGCTGTATTTATATCTGTCACGACTACTGGCGCATCTATCGTGGTATAAATTTCTTTCAAAATCGTCTCTGCCCTTTTAGTCTCAACGCCGATAACAATCCTGTCAGGATAAAAAAAGTCATATATAGCTTTGCCCTCCCTTAAAAACTCCGGGTTCGATGCCACGTCAAACTCAGCATTATTCTTTCTATAACGGTGTATTGTCTCTTTTGCCCGCTGGCCGGTCTGAACCGGAACCGTAGATTTTGACACTACTAACTTATAGCCGTCTAAATTTCTGGCAACAGCCCTGGCAACATTTTCAACAGAAGTAAGGTCTGCTGAACCGTCATCTAATGGAGGGGTGCCTACAGCGGCAAATATAACATCTGATTCCTTTATCGCACCATCTAACGAAGCAGAAAAAATCAGAGTCCCTCGCTTTAAGTTCTTTTTAACTAATGCTTCCATTTCTGGTTCATAAAAAGGCATTATTTCTTTTCGTAAAGAATTTATTCGTTTTCTATTGTTATCCACACAAATAACTTTATGCCCCAGCTCAGCAAAACAGGCAGCAGCCACTAACCCAACGTGGCCGGCGCCCACTACACAAAGCCTGTGCACTTTAACGCTTTTCTTCTGAATCATAATTAATATCTCCTTTTTGCTCCTCGATAAGTTTCGTCAAACTCAACTTCCATATCAGGAAACGCTTTTAAACTAAATATCATCCAAAAAGAATGATTATTCACTCCTGCTCTTTGCTTATCGATTCGGACTCCTAGGTCTAACCACCAACAGTGTAAATCTATCTTTAGTCCAAACATCCTCTCCAACATATCCTCTGTATTATACTCATACCTTAGATAATTTCTAAAATGCACTTTTGGCAAAACTTGCCAGTCAAGACTAAAAGTGCCCTGTGTACTGCTATGGCGGGTGTAACGATGCCCTATAGAGATACCGTATTTTTGCTCTTCGCTGGTATCTGCAATACTAAGGTCAACATTTACAGATGTAATCCTTCTATCTGAAACTGTATAAACTTTACTGGCATTTAAAGATATCCCATCCGTAGGATAAACTTCTAAACTTGTGTTAACCGTGGTAAACCTGCTGCTATCTCCCTCGGGATGAATGATATAATTTATGGATGGGCTGAAATATAAAAAATCCCATACTTTATCTTCATCTGTTTTTGCCTGTAATTTATTGCCAAGGGTAAAAACAACCGACTCCGTCCTAGATATACTATCTTTTCCATCAAAAGATAAAATATTACTATCAGATATGTTAGGATCATGCCTATATGTATAGGTAACATTTGGTGTTACTACATGGCGCATAAGTTTAATTTCTTTTCCTAACATATTAAAATCTGCGGCAAAAATTTTATATAATTTTGTGCTTAAATCCGTTCCGGTCTCAAATGCTCCTCTCCAAACACCTTCTTCGCCAAAACTATTTTTAGAATAAATATTAGCATAGCCTCCCACATAAGGGTTAACACTAAGCCATCTTATTCTATTATCATAATTTAATGTCCCATGGGAATACAATCGGACCACATCGCTATCCTCATCTGAATGCGCAGTTTTACTGGTTAAATTACCTAAAGCTGCCTGCGACTCTAAATAAAAATTGCTTTCTCCTAAATTCTGCTGGAAAAAATTATATTCTAACTGCGGCAGGTATTCGCTTTCTGAATAAAAATGGTTCGCTCTTTTTTGCGTAAGCACGGAAACTGACGAATGAGAGAATGCATAATCAATAAGGTTATAAGATAACGGATGCGGTTCAACATCATATTCTCTGAAGAAAAAATCTTTCATAAAATTCTCATCAGAGAATTTGTTAAACTCACTCTTTATGGATAAATTTTCTAAAGGGCTAAATTCATGTGAAAACTGCCATTTATAGCGGTCATCTTCTAAATATTTATCGGCGGTTCCTCTTCTTTCCGGATACCGCTTAAACATATCTTCTCTTAACTCTAAATCATAGGCTTCATCCTGAATAGCATAGTATTTAAAAAGCGCTTCTCCTAACGGACCATAATCTGACTTATGAGATAGTCCCAGCCCTAATTTTCGTTTATCATACCAGTCAACGTGCAGTTTTCCTCTATTATCTTCATTAAGGTCATAGCGTATACTGTTCAACACAAAATAGCCTCCTAAATCTCTATCTTTCCCGGGAACTACCTGCACGGGGAAATGTTCGTCTTTAAGCGATTGCACAAAATAAGGAAAATATGCCAGGGGTAGATCCAAAACTTTAAAAATAACGTTTCTGGCAACAATTCTTTCTTCCGGATATACGGTTATACGGCGCGCTGTCAACTTATAATGCGGCTTTTTTAACTCACATGTAGTAACATGGCTTTTCTTTTTAAAAATATATTTCTGGTCACTAATTTTATCCGCTTTCTTTGCTTCTCCATAAACAGGGGGGTCTTCTAATCTAACATTTACCATTTTAGCGTCATTGGTTTCAAAATTAAAGATTACATCCTGTCCGTAAAGAGTAGATATTTTCTCTTCTTCCTCCTTTTTATCTTCATTCATTATTATCTCTGTCTTTACAATTTTGACGTCTCCTTTTAAATGAGCCAGATATGTATTAGCATCGTAATCTATTTCATCGCAGAAAAGTTCCATATTTTTATGAGTTACTCTAACGTTACCTTTAGCAATGACTCTTCCCTCGCCATGAAGATAATTAAGTTCATCGCCGTCAATAATTACAGGGATTTTCTCTCCTTTTGGTTGAGCTAATTTTTCTTTCTTTTGTTCCCAGGTTTCGGGAGCTTCCTGTTCCTGCGACAGCTGTGCCTGCTCTATTCCCTGATTTTCCTGTATTTGTAAATTCTCTTGTATTTGTTGTTCAGACATTTGTATTTTCTCTACTTCTTGCTCCTGTTCTTGCTCCTGCGCAAAAATACTAAATAGACTAAACACTAAACACCAAATGCCAAATACCAAAATCCATTTAAAACTCCTTATGATGGGAATTCTTCTAATTTTCGTTCTCATTATTGTTATATTTCTATGCCAGAATTACTTAGAGCCTGGTTCAACTTTCTCCAATCATCAAGAAACCTCTGTATCCCGATATCCGTTAAAGGGTGCTTCATCAATTTCTCTATAACACCAAAAGGAACCGTGGCAATATCAGCGCCGATTCTGGCTGCTTCCAGGAAATGAATAGGGTGCCTGATTGAAGCCACGATAATTTGAGTAGAAATCTTATAATTCTCATAAATCATTTTTATATCCCTGATTAAATCCATGCCTTCATGGGAAATATCATCCAGCCTTCCTACAAACGGTGAAACAAAAGTTGCTCCTGCTTTGGCAACTAAAAGCGCCTGCGTTGGGGAAAAACAAAGAGTAAAGTTAGTTTTTATTCCTGACGAAGAAAGCTCCCTTGCAGCTTTTAAGCCTTCAACTGTGCAAGGAACTTTTATTACAATGTTAGAAGCGATTCTTATCAACTCTTTAGCCTGGCTAACCATGCCCTCGCTGTCTAAACTAATAACTTCAGCACTCACCGGCCCCTTTACGATGTCACATATTTTTTTAAGTTGCACTGTTGGCTGAATTCTTTCCTTTGCCAAAAGAGTAGGGTTTGTAGTGACGCCATCTAAAACACCATAAAGATTAGCTTTTTTAATTTCTTCCAAATTAGCTGTATCAATGAATAGTTTCATAATGCCCCCTTTTTGCTAACAAAGCCGCGCCAATAATCCCGGCATCTTTCAATTTAGCTCTTACTAATTTTAACCCTTTTACCTGCGGCCACATTGCTTGTTGCTTTATAACTCTGGCTACTAAAGGCTTAAATAACCTAAACGCTCCTGAAATCCCTCCGCCAAAAACAATAACTTCAGGATTAAAAATATTTACCATTCCAGATAAAAACATACCTAATGCTTCGGCAAAATTTTCCCATACAACTGTTGCTTCTGCCTCTCCTGCCAATGCTCTCTGGAAAATTTCTTTAACTCCTCGCGCCTCGGCTTTGTTTTTTTTAAGTTTCCTGTAATTTTCTAATAAATATTTGTTGCCTACAAAAGTTTCAATACAACCCCTTCCGCCGCAACCGCATACCTGGCCGCCAATACTAAGGGGGGTATGGCCTAACTCGCAGGCACTAGTCGCTGCTTCTAAGATTTTACCGTCTAATATAACTGCTCCTCCTAACCCTGTCCCTAAAGTCAAGAATATTACGCATTTCGCACCTTTGCCCGCACCTAAAGAAGCCTCGGCTAAGGCAAATAAATTAGCGTCGTTATCTATATATATAGGTAACCGCAGCTGCCTTCGTAAAATACCTCTTAAGGGGTAATTTTTCCATCCGGGAATATTAGGAAGGTAATAAATAAAGCCTTTCTTTGTATCTATTATGCCCGGTGCGCCTATCCCAACAGCTCTTATCTTATACTTTCGGAACCTACTTAATAACCCTTTTATTTCCCTTATAAATACTTGTTTTTTCCTCAATCCCTTAGAGGCAAAAACTTCACTTTTTACTATTTTACCTCTATAATCAACTACCCCTGCCTTGATGTAGGTTCCGCCCCAGTCAACGCCTAAAAACATCTTCATTTCCCTATTTTATCTGATAATTCTGTATTTTCAATTAAAAACTACCTGCCCTAACTTGCGGGCCCGATATCAAAAATTGTAATCTGAGGCCGGCATAAGAATCTTACTCTGGGAGCATCTCCCCCTTCCATACCAATCCCTCTATTTACATATAAAACCATATTATTAACCCTATATTTACCCGATTCGTATTTTTTCCCATATCTTGAACAGGTAATCAATGCACCATAAAAAGGCACATTCACCTGGCCTCCGTGTGTATGTCCCGCCAGATATAAATCAATATTCAGCCCTTCTAAATCTTGAGCTAAATCCGGCGAATGAT
>CP070797.1:1125017-1132486 GCA_020343495.1 Candidatus Omnitrophota bacterium
AAGAAAGAGGTAATCCGCGAGTTTTACAATCAGGAGACAGGTTCTGTAAGAATCGTAAAGAGTAATTCTACTAAAGAAGAAGAAGTCCTCCTTCAGGATAGACCAATCCATAATATATTAGCTCTTCTTTATTTTTTCCCAAAAGGCATAGATTTGGAGTCAGGCAAGATGCATCTGTTTAATCTTCCTACTCAGAAGGTGAAAATAAAGATGGTTTCCCACAAAAAGCTGGATGTTAACGGAGACGAAAAAGAAGCTTATTTCCTTTCAGGAAAAGGAAATAAAAGATTTAATCTTTGGCTGGATACGCAGGAGAGGCTACCCCTTCGCATGGAGTTTCTCCTGTTAGTAGGCAAAATTATTATAAAAAGAGAATTTAAAGAGGTATCCAGTAAATAGATTTTAATTTGTTAACGGCTGCTGTTTGCTACTACTAAATCTTTAATTAATATCCAGCCGGGTCTTTCCTTATTCTGCGGGTAAAAATATATATTTATTTGATTTATTTTAGATAACTTTGTGTTTTGCACAAAAGTATCTTTGAATTTTATGGGGATTTGCATAGAGACCCTTTTGGCTTTTTTAATGTCGAGAATCATAGGGTTTAGGGAATTTGAGTGGCAGTAGATATCTTTTATTACGAAGCCGATTTTTAAAGGAGCGGTTGATGTTTTTAAACAAAGAATGAGATGGTTGGTGTTTAGATTAATTAATTTCTTTAGATTTATTTTTATACCGGTTTTTTCTTGGATAGGTAGGGGCAGATGAATAAATGAACCATTTTTATCAGGGAGAGAATTTCCTGTATTAAGGCAGTGGATAGAAGCTAAATCTTTATTCCTAATAAGAGAATTAGCTTTATCAGTTATCGTTCTGCGGCGGATAATTATAACATCATAATTTATTGAGAGGAAAATGATAATAATTAGAGAAAGAATAGTAAATAAAATAAATATAAAGTATTTTTTAGGTATTTTCTTAGAGGGAGAGGAAAAGAAGGTATCCTTCAGGCGTTGGGAATCTAAATATTCATAGGAAGGGAAAAGCTGATTTCTTTTACCCACGCAGAATATATTAGCATTGAATTTTTTAAAAATCAACTATATAATTAAATTAGATCATAGGGATGTTAAAAAAATTAATTGATTGAATGATGAAAGAAGCTTTGTTTTTTAGAAAAGAGGAGGGGGGAAAAGTAAAATGCTTCTTATGTAATCACTACTGTAATATTGAAAACGGCCAGTTAGGGATATGCGGTGTGCGCCTTAATAGAGAAGGAGTGCTTTATTCTTTAAACTACGCAGAATTAGTTGCCGCTAACATTGACCCTATTGAAAAGAAACCCCTTTTTCATTTTTTCCCCGGCTCCAGCGCTTATTCAATAGCGTCTATAGGATGTAATTTTAAATGCGGTTTTTGTCAGAACTGGCAGATTTCTCAGGCCAAAGAAGCTAAAGAGTTAGGGATAAAAACTATCAGTGTATCTGCTCAGGAAGTAGTTGAGGCCGCCGTTGGGCATAAATGCAGGAGCATTTCTTATACTTATACAGAACCGACGATTTATTTTGAGTTTGCCTATGATTGCGCTATCCTTGCAAAAGAAAAAGGGCTTTATAATAATTTCGTTACTAACGGGTATATGAGTAAAGAAGCCCTAAGGCATATAAGCCCTTACTTAGACGCAGCTAATGTGGATTTGAAATCTTTTAGAGAGGAGTTTTACCGTAAAATTTGTAAGGCAAAGCTTGCTCCCGTTTTAGAAAATATTG
This sequence comes from Candidatus Omnitrophota bacterium, assembly GCA_020343495.1. GTDB lineage: Bacteria > Omnitrophota > Gorgyraeia > Duberdicusellales > 4484-171 > JAHISK01. Next base: position 1,126,787 of record CP070797.1, read on the forward strand.
CTTTAATGAAGGAACTCGGTATTTGGGTTGAGCTGACTACTTTAATTATTCCCGGTGAGAATGATAGTGAAGATGAATTGTCAGATATTGTTTCGTTTATTGCTTCGTTAGATAAAAATATCCCCTGGCATATTTCTTGTTTTTATCCTAATTATAAGTTTACTAATAAAAGCGTTACGGCGGCTTCTGCTTTAGAGACGGCTTCTTTGATTGGCAAAGAGAAAGGGTTGAAGTATGTATATATCGGCAATATCCATACTGATTACGGGGAAAATACTTATTGCCCTTCTTGTTCTAAGCTGGTTATAGAGAGGCTGGCGTTTTTTATAAAACGAAAGGATATAAAGAGCGGCAAATGTCAATATTGCGGTAAGAAAATATCCGGGGTAGGATTGTAGATAAACGGGAAACATTTTGAAATGAATTAGTATGATTCATCCCAAAGCAGTAGTTGATCAAGGTGTTGTTTTAGGAAGCGACGTTAAGGTTGGCGCTTACGCTGTTATTGAAGAAGGCGTTAAATTAGGCAACGGGGTTTCTGTTAAGCCTTTTGCTCACCTGAAAGGTAAAACCGAAGTAGGAGATAATACAGTTATCGGGACCGGCGCTCTTATTGGAGAAGCACCCCAAATTTTAGGGATAAGAAAAAATGAAGGCAAACTTTTTATCGGAAAAAGTAATATTATTCGGGAATACGTTACAATTCATACCTCAAGCAGCCCTGATAAGATGACTTCTGTGGGAGATAATAATTATCTCATGGGGTTTTCTCACGTTGCTCATGATTGCCGTTTAGAAAATAACATAGTGGTTTGCAATGGGGCGCTTTTAGCCGGACATATCAATGTAGGAAGTAACGCGTTTATATCGGGAAATGTTGTAGTGCATCAGTTTGTAAGGGTTGGGCGCCTAGCAATGATCGCGGGCCTCTCACGGGTGAATCAGGACGTTCCGCCATTTATGATGGTGGTAGGCAATTCCAAAGTGTGGGGCCTTAATCTTGTGGGAATTAAGAGAGAAAGGTTTTCAAAGAGTGAAATAGAAGATACAAAAAAAGCATATAATATTCTTTATCGTAAGAGATTATCAGTAAAGAACGCTTTAAATAGATTGCAGTGTATAAATTCCCAGAAAGCTCAAGAAATTGCACAGTTTATTAGCGGCTCCAGAAGAGGAATTTGCGGGCATAAAAGGGGGAGTTTCTTTGAGAAAATATTTTTAGATTACCCTTATTTTTTATGTTTAACAGTCTCCTCGTTTAGGTTATTGCGAAAAAGGCAAAGAGGGGCAAAGTAGGTCCCCAAAAATTAAGGAGTTATTTTTGTGGCGAAAACGAGCCAGCCGGTGTGAGACGGCATTTTTTGTTCGGGGCGGGTTTTACCTTTCCTTACTAAGATTCTTCGCAGCAGCACTTCCATAGTTTCAATGTTTATAAATCCCTTTTCTTCTAAGGTAAAAACAGTTTCGGTTAATTGTTCAAAAGTGGGACAAATGGTAGCTAACCGGCAGCCTCCCTTTAATGATTTATAGGCAGCGTCAATTAAAGCCCAGGGGCTGCCGATATCAATCATTACAAAATCAACATCTTTTTCATCGTATTCATCAGTAACCTGGCGGTGTTTGAATTCAACCCAGTCACTTAACCCGTTTTTCTCTAAATTCTTTTTAGCGTTTTTCAGGAAATCTTCGTTTCTTTCATAGCTGTAAACACGGCCGTTGGGCCTTACGAAGTTTGCTAAGGCAGTTGTTAGCGCGCCGCTTCCAGCCCCTGATTCAATTACCCGTGCTCCCGGAAAGATATGTGCGCGGGTAAGAATTACTCCGATATCTTTTGGATAAAGGATTTGAGTTTGCCTTTTTACTTTCATTATCATTTCGTGAAGGTAAGGTTTTAGAATGTAGAAGCTTTCTCCCAGGTTAGTTTCTATTTTTTCGCCGAATTGGCGGCCTATTATTTTATTTATATCTATAAAGCCTTTATCCGTATGCAGCCGGCCGCCGACAGTTTTAATCAGAAAGTTTCTTCTGTCGTCTTTGTAAAGAAATACTAAATCGCCTTCTTTTATCATTGGTATTATTTTTTTGTAGAGGTCTATCCCTACAGTTTAATCTATCAATATATCATTTTAAAAAAATCTTGCAAGAACATACGGTTTGTATTAAACTCTTAATCAGACTATAGACAATAGACCATAGACTATAGACTTTTCGATATTTTCTAAGAAAAATTCGGTCAATAGTCAATAGTCTATAGTCTATAATATTATGAAGTATATCGTTGTAGTTTTAGACGGAGCAAGTGATTACCCTATTGAAGCTTTAGGAGGAAAAACTCCTTTAGAGGTAGCGGAGACTCCTTTTATGGATTCTTTAGCTGCCAGAGGCATTTTAGGCAGAGTTAAGACAGTGCCCCCCGGATTTACGCCTTCAAGCGATGTCGCTAACCTTTCTTTATTTGGCTACGAGCCCCAGAAATATTATACGGGAAGAGGGCCTCTGGAAGCAGCCAATTTAGGTGTGAAGTTAGGAAAAGCAGATTTAGCGTTTAGGTGTAACTTAATCACAGAATCAGAGGGTAAAATATTAGATTATAGTGCCGGCCATATTTCGGACAGGGAAGCAAAAATTCTTATGGAGTACCTTAACAGGAGTTTAGGGTCAAAGAATGTGGAGTTTTATCACGGGACAAGTTATCGTAATCTTATGGTTTACCGCGCTCCCCGTAACCTTGAACTTGATAAGTTAAAGTATTTTCCTCCCCATGATATCATAGGTAAAGATGTAAAAAAACACCTGCCGCGCGGCCGTAACAGCGATGTTCTGATTGATTTAATTAGGCGGTCTCAGGTTCTTCTGGCCGAACATGAGATAAACAAAGTCCGAATTGATTTAGGCGAAAACCCTGCTAACATGATTTGGCTGTGGGGAGTCGGGGGCAAACCAAGTATGCCTTCTTTTAAAGAAGAGTTCGGGTTGGAAGGAGCGGTGATTTCTGCCGTGGACCTTATAAAAGGGATCGGTAAGATAATAGGATTTAAGGCAATAAAAGTTGAGGGCGCAACAGGCTATTACGATACTAATTATCAGGGTAAAGCCCAGGCAGCGTTAGATGCGTTAAGGGAGGTAGATTTTGTTTTTATTCATATAGAAGCTACTGATGAAGCAGGGCATAATCAGGATTTACGCATGAAAATCATTTGTCTTGAACGCATAGATAAGTTAGTTATAGGCACGTTAGTAGAAAACCTGCAAGGCGATAATTTTAGGATTTTGATTACGCCGGACCACCCCACGCCTATTTCTAAAAGGACGCACACTGATGAGCCGGTTCCTTTTTTAATTTACGGTGCCGGCATAGAAGGCCAGGATTTCTCTGGTTATTCAGAGGTAGAAGCACAAAGCAGTTCACTTTATTTTAATACGGGCAGCGATTTGCTTAAGTTTTTCTTAAAATAGTTAGGGAAGCTAGAATTATGGGCAAGTTAATCGTGCAAAAGTATGGAGGCAGTTCTGTAGCTAACGTAAAAAGGCTTACCAACGTAGCAAAACGAATTGATTCTTATGTTAAAGCCGGCAATAGGTTGGTGATAGTAGTTTCTGCGATGGGCGATACTACCGATGAGCTCGTTAGTTTATCAAAGAAAATAAACCCTTCTCCTTCAGAGCGGGAAATGGATATGTTGATTTCCACGGGTGAACAAATTTCAAGTTCTCTTTTAGCAATGGCGCTTCATAAGAAAGGAGTAGAAGCAATATCTTTTACCGGACCCCAAGTGGGGATAATTACAGATACTTACCATACACAGGCAAAGATTTTAAAAATTGAAACCGAACGTATCAAGAAAGAATTAGCACAGGGTAAAGTCGTTATTGTAGCAGGGTTTCAAGGGATAAGCACAGCTTTAGAAATAACAACATTAGGCAGAGGCGGCTCTGATTTGAGCGCGGTTGCCTTAGCGGTGGCAACCGGCGCTGATATGTGTGAAATTCTTACTGATGTGGAGGGAATTTACACTGCTGACCCGCGGCTAATCCCTGAGGCTAAGAAGATAAGCTATATAACCTTTGACGAAATGCTTGAGCTTGCTTCCAGAGGAGCTCAGGTTATACAGACAAGAGCGGTTGAGGTGGCAAAGAAATTTAATATTCCTTTAAATGTAAGAAGTAGTTTTTCTAAAAAGGAGGGGACAATAATTATGGAAAAGGCGCCCTATATTGAAGAAGCAGTAGTAAGAGGGGTTACTCTTACTGAAGATGAAGCTAAAGTCACGATTTGTAATCTTCCTGATAAGCCCGGAATTGCTGCTAGAATATTTGATAGACTAGCCACAGAAAATATTAACGTAGATATGATAGTCCAAAACGTCAGCCATAAGAAGATAACAGATATTTCTTTTACTGTCCCAAAGGCCAGCGTTGCAAAGACAATTAAGTTATCTAAAGGAATAGCTAAAAGGGTCGGTGCCGGCGAAGTTTTGTTTGATGAAAGCATCGCTAAAGTTTCCGTTATCGGCGTAGGGATGAAATCTCATTCGGGAGTTGCGGCAAAATGTTTTTCAGCTTTAGCGAGAAGTAAGATTAATATAGAGATGATTTCTACGTCAGAAATAAGTATTTCGTGCGTAGTTAGAAAAAGAGCAGGGAAAGGAGCGTTAAAAGTTCTTCATAAGGCTTTTGATTTGAATGCAGCTAAGTTATAAAGTATAATAAATAAGGAACATTTAGGAGAGTTATGAATAAAATTTTTATTTATGATACTACTTTAAGAGACGGAGCTCAGACTGAAGGGATTTCTTACTCTCTGCAGGATAAAATTAATATTGCCCGGCGCCTGGATGAGTTTGGCATACATTTTATTGAAGGAGGCTGGCCTTATTCTAACCCAAAAGCAAAAGATCTGTTTAATTACTTTAGAAAGAAAAAGTTAAAGAAAGCAAAGTTAATTCCTTTCGGCTCAACCGCTCATCCCTCTAACCCAGCTAGTCGGGATAAGAATCTTCTCAGTCTGGTGGAGGCAGATACCGAATACGTTATTATTTTCGGTAAGAGTTGGGATTTGCATGTAAGAGAAGTTTTAAAGATAAAACTGGAAGATAATTTAAAAATAATTTTTGATAGCGTGCAATTCCTAAAGAAGAAAGGTAAAAAAGTCTTTTTTGATGCAGAGCATTTTTTTGATGGGTATAAGACAAATCCCGCTTATGCTTTAAAGGCAGTAGAAGCAGCGCAAGCAGCCGGAGCGGATTTAATTGTGTTTTGTGATACTAACGGAGGCACTCTTACCTGGGAAATAAAAAAGATTGTAAAAGAAGTTAGAGAAACAGTCGGCCCTGAGCAGTTCGGCATACATTGTCATAATGATTTAGGATTAGCGGTTGTTAATTCTATAAGCTGTATAGAAGAAGGATGCATCCAAGTTCAAGGGACGATTAATGGTTATGGAGAAAGATGCGGCAATGCTGATTTGATACCTGTTATAGGCATTCTGCAGCTTAAGATGGGCTATAATATTATTCCTGCAAAGAACATGGAAGGTTTGGTAAGGTTATCCCATTATGTGAGTGAAGTAAGTAATATGGTTCATCATGACAACTATCCTTTTGTAGGCAGAAGCGCTGTTGCGCATAAAGGAGGAATCCATAGTGACGCGGTGATAAAGAATCCTTTAGCGTATGAACATATGGAGCCTTCCTTGGTAGG
>CP070797.1:1132586-1140016 GCA_020343495.1 Candidatus Omnitrophota bacterium
AATTGTATTATAATGTCTTAAATTAAAATTAATAAAATAGGAGGAGTGAGATGCAAGACCTAGATTTAAGAGAAGAAGTAACGTTAAGTAAGAGCCAGATAAGAGAGGGCGCGCCGTATGCGGCGCTATCGTATGTGTTCTTTTTGTGTATTTTAACCTTTATTTTTAAGAAAGATACCAACGAGTTTGCCCATTTCCATGCCCGGCAGGGGATTGTTATTTTTGTGGGAGAACTGATTTGTTTCTTTTTACTTGCCATTCCTTTAATAGGGCAGTTCTTCTGCCGCATAGGATTAATTATTTTGTTTGTTGCCTCTTTATGCGGGATATTTTCCGCTCTCACAGGAAAGATGTCGCGAATTTCTCTGGTTAGCGACCTGGCGCAGAAAATGGTGATATAATGAAGAAAAGAATCTTTTCCGATATTAAAGTTCCCCATGCATCTTTTAAAGATGACTTTATGCGCACAGATCCCTGGCGTATTTTCCGCATTATGAGCGAGTTTGTTGAAGGGTTTGAAGGCCTTTCCGGTATCAAGAACGGGGTTTCTTTTTTTGGGTCAAAGATGGTTAAACCCAAACACCCTTACTATAAACTCGCCTATAAAACAGCTCATCTTTTGTCAAAGAGAGGATACAGCGTAATAACCGGCGCCGGGCCGGGAGTGATGGAAGCAGCAAACCGGGGTTGTTTTGACGCTAAAGGCGCTTCCGTAGGGTTAAATATCCTTATTCCTGAACAACAGACGCCAAACCCTTACATAAATTACCTCTTAGAGTTCAGTTATTTCTTTGTAAGAAAGGTTATGTTCACAAAGTATTCCTGCGCATTCGTCGTTTTACCCGGAGGCTATGGGACGCTGGATGAGTTGTTTGAAGCGCTTGCTCTTATTCAAACGCACAGAATAGACCCCATACCGGTGGTGTTGGTGGACAGCAGTTATTGGCAGGGCCTTATTGATTGGCTTAATCAGACGTTAATAAAGAAAGGCACCTTAACAAAGCAGGATTTAGACTTATTTAAGATTGTAGATACACCGCGGGATGCCTTAGGAGCCATACAGTCATTTTATAAGAAAGGCAGGAAACTGTCTGCTAAGAGAAAGAAGAAATGAGAGGTTTCTTGAGAGTATGGCAGGAATTGGATTTAACTGATATAGAGAAACATTTAATCGTTGTGGGGGAGCTTTCTTCGGAGTGTTTTGCTTGCCATAAAATAGGGATAGATTCCAAATCAAAGCAGTGCCCTTGCTGCGGTATCTCTTTTAAGTATACAGGGTTTCGGCGAAAGGACCAGATAAATTACTTGCGTAAAGTGAGGCAAGAAAACCCCGCCATGATTTTTATAGATTTTGACGATTTTAAAAAGGCTTTAAATAAAAGAGACGCGAAAAAATTACTGGATCTTTGAGGAGTCGTTAAGCAGCCTAGAATTTATACACAGATGGTCGCAAAGGATAGAGTTTGTGATAATCTGTGTTTTTTTGTTATAAGAGAAGAGCGCCTGTAGCCTAACGGATAGGGCTGTGGCCTTCGGAGCCATAGGTGCGGGTTCGACTCCTGCCAGGCGCGTACGTTCATATAGTTTGTAGAGTTGATTGATAAACAAAGCATAATATTGTAATGTTTGGCAATGTCGGATGTACTATAAAGAAATCTTGGGCTTCGCCCAAGAGTACATACGACTCCTGCCAGGCGCATTTAGCAGTTTTAGAGTTTAACGGAGGGGTGGCAGAGTCCGGTTTATCGCGCGCGCTTGGAGAGCGTGTGACCCGTGAGGGTCCGGGGGTTCGAATCCTCTCCCCTCCGCCATTTTTCGCAAAGTGAAGAATGGCAAAGTCCGCCTAAGGCGGACGGTCTATCCAAGTCTTTTAATTAAAGAAAATAGCATATATCTTTAATAAAGTGCAGAGTCCTACAGCGGTATTAAAGAAAGATTTAATAGTGCAAATATTATTAAAGAAAACTTGACATTTCTTTAATAGTAGGGTATACTTGTAGGTACTATGGATAGAAATAGAGCAGGGATAGATGTAGCTCAACAGCAAGGGTATAAGGCATTTATACCAAAGCCGCTTCCACCGACCCCCCCTTTAAATCTTGACGCCGAGACGATAGAATTACTTTCAAGAGCAGATACGGCTATAGGCCGGCTTTCGGGTATATCAGAGGCCTTACCCAATCCGGATTTGTTTGTTGCTATGTATGTGAGGAAAGAAGCGGTGCTGAGTTCACAAATAGAAGGGACAGAAGCTTCATTAGAAGATATATTAGAATATGAGGTTGAAAGTAAGCCTAAGATTTTGGCGAACGATACTGCCGAGGTAGTGAATTATGTGCGGGCAATGAATTATGGTTTAAAAAGGATAGATAAATTACCTCTGTCTCTGAGGCTGATTAGAGAAATACATGCTGAATTGATGAAAGGCGTAAGAGGGGAAAATAAAACTCCCGGCGAGTTTAGAAAAACGCAGAATTGGATAGGGCCTAAAGGATGCACGTTAAATACCGCTCGGTTTGTGCCTCCTCCGCCGCATGAAATGATGCAAGCCATGGGTGAACTTGAGAAATATATGCATTCTGACTTAACATATCCTTTATTAATAGAATGCGCCCTTATACATTATCAATTTGAGAGTATTCATCCTTTTCTGGATGGGAACGGACGGATAGGAAGATTGCTTATAACATTTTTTTTATGCTATAAGGGAATACTAAAGAAACCATTACTTTATTTAAGTCATTATTTTAAACAAAATCGGCTGGAATATTATGACTGTCTTATGGTTATTAGGGATAACGGTGATTTTGAATCCTGGATAAAATTTTTTCTAAAAGGCATTATTTATATTGCGGATGAAGCTGCGCAAACATCTCATAAAATAATAAATCTTCAAAATGAAGATAAGGCAAAAATTGACAAAATTTATAAAAAATCATCAAAAATAATCCTTTTGCATGAGAGATTATTTGATAGGCCAATTGTATCCGTTAAAGATATAGTTAAAATAATGAATGTAACATTTCCTACCGCGGACGATATATGTAAGAAGCTTATCAACTTAAATATCCTTAAAGAAATAACAGGTAAAGAACGTAATAGAATGTTCGCGTATAAAAACTATATAGATATACTTAAACAGGAATAACGGCTAATACGGGTGTAATGAAGAGACACCGCCATAAGATAATTAAACCAAAATGCCTTAATTACGGCGATACCATTGGTATTGTCGCTCCCGCCAGTTCTTTTGAAGTTGATAATTTTAAAAAAGGGGTTAAACACTTAAGAAAGATCGGCTACAAAGTGAAGTTTGAGCGGTCCATGTTCAGGAAGTACTGGGCTATACCCGGGCACGATGAAAAAAGAGCTGAACAAATCAACCATATGTTTGCCGATAAAGAAGTAAAGGCAATACTGTGCGCTAAAGCAGGGTATGGGTCCATTGATATTATTCCGTATTTAGATAAGAAGGTTATCCGGCAAAACCCCAAGGTTTTTGTCGGCTACAGCGACATAACAGTGCTGCTGCTGTATTTGCAGAAAATAGCTAACATGGTTGTGTTTCACGGCCCCGTTGTGTCAGGAGAGATACACGAAAAAATGAATCAGCATACGCTAAGTTATTTGTTACGGTTAATTGCTAAACCGTCTGCCTTTGGCAAGGTAACGTTTCCTTATTTGCATGCTCTGAAGGCGGGTGTAGGCAGAGGCCCTCTTGTGGGAGGGAACATGACTTTGATTGTTGCTACAATTGGAAGTTCTTATGAGATAGACACTGATAATAAAATTTTATTTTTAGAGGAGATAGGAGAGAATTTCGGAGTTTTAAGCAATTTTTTTAAGCTTATGAAACGCGCAGGAAAATTTAGAAAAATAAGAGGACTGATTATAGGTAAAATGGTAAAATGTTTTAATCGCCGCGGGCAAAGTAACGGGATTAAAAGTATAGTTAAAGAAGTATTTGCCGATTTTGAGTTTCCCATACTTTATGGGTTCCCTTCCGGCCATATGGAAAAAAAGGGAGAACTTCATTTTACGTTACCGTTAGGGGTAGGGGTGAGTATAAACACACATAAATCAATGGTATCTATTGATGAGCCGGCAGTTGTATAATTTATAAAGGGAAAGATATGAAAACGTATGATTTTGGCCTTAGCTGGAGCGGTAATATTAGAGAAGATTTTGTAAAGTACTTGCAGCAGGCCTGCCGAAGAATGCGCCTGTCTTTTCTATGGATTTGCGATGATAACGTTAAAGATACCGTAAAGAGACTGGAAACCCACCATCTGGGAATAAAAGTTTTATTAGATACCGAGGCTACTTACAATGAGGAGAGAAATATTTACGCCCGGCTTTGTTACGCAGTTAAAGACGGCGCCGGCACAATAATTAACGACCCTGACCGTACTAAAGTTGCCGTGGATAAGTCTGTTATGCATTATGAGTTGATAAATAAGAACATAGATACGCCTTACACGGTAATTGTGCGTAACTGGGAACCGGCTTCTTTTAAGTTGACGGCTGATGAAAAGAAAAAGTTAGGCGCTCCTTTAGTTATTAAACCCGCTTCCGGGTACGGGCAATTAGGAGTGGTAAGAGACGCCAGAGGTTCCATAGTTGAGATTGCCAGAGCGCGTAATTTTGACAGGGGAGACAACTTCCTGCTTCAGGAGAGGATTTCCCCGATACAGTTAGGCTCAAGGCGGGCGTGGTTTCGGGTGTATAACGTTTTTAATAGAATTATTCCCTGCTGGTGGGACGATACTCTTCACCGCTACTACCACCTGACTTATGAAGAACTTAATAGTTTCAGGTTGTTTCCTTTAGCTAAGATTGTTTCTAAAATAGCCGCGGTAACCCAGATGGTGTGGTTTTCAACGGAGATAGCAGTTGACAGGAAGTTTGGCCAGGTGAGGTTTGTTGCTATTGATTACGTAAATGACCAGTGCGATATGACTACTAAATCCGAATCGCCCAGCGGCGTGCCTGATTATATCGTTGAAGAGACTGCTAATTGTATTGTTGGTGCAGCCAGCCGCTTTATTAATAGGGAAAGAAACAGCAAAAAATACACCATTATGTTGCAGGACGCCAGTGTCGTTGATATAAGAGGGTTAGGCAACCCGCCCCAGTTGATTAGGACGTCTCTGCATTAAAACTTTATAAAAATCAACGCTTTTCTAATATTTTGAGTGCGTATTTTTGCTTGTAAAGTAAGACGGGCTATGATAAAATTGGGAATCTATGAAAAAAATTCTTTACTGCAGTGATAAACCTTCAGGCAGAGGAGCCTTACCTTTTGCTGTTACCAAAACTTCCAAGTTAAAAGACGTTTATAATAAAGATTACCCTATAGTGGTGTTTAACGAGAAATTCCTGCGTAGAAGGAATATAAAAAACTCCCACCTCGCCGGTAAAGTATGTTTTATTCACTTTCCCGAGGAAGGTAACAATAACCTTAAAATTCTAAAAAAATACAATTTTTTTGATTATTTTACTGACGAGGATAAAAAAAGAGACGTTCTTTTTAAGCTGGAGAGAGCAGAGAAGTTTCTGCAGTATAAAAGTAAAGTTAGCGATTTAGAAACAAAATTGGTATCTAAAGATAGGAAAATAGAGAGCCTTATTTTAGTTGACCCCTTGACAGGCTGTTATAACTGGCGGTATTTTCTGCACCGGGCACAGCAGGAGTTACAGCGCGCCCGCACTTACCATTATAATATTTCCTTTCTTGTTGTAGATATGGATTATTTCCGGCAGATAAATGAAGTGTACAACACTAAAGTTGCCGATGCCGTAATAGGAAAAATGGTGGATATTTTTAAGGAATGCTTGAGAAAAGAGGATATTATTTGCCGCTGGAGAGAAGATGAGTTTTTTATTATTTTGCCGTACGTTTCCCTCAACGGCACCTGTAAGATAGCAAAGCGGATAAAAGATAAAATATCCCATCACAAGTTTCGCTATAAAAACTTGAGGATAAACATGAAAGTGAGCATGGGGATAGTTTCTTTTCCCGAAGACGTAATTTCTAACAGCCGCGATATAGTTAACCGGTTAAGCCGATGCCTTATTACTGCAAAAAGGCGGGGAGGCAACAACATTGTTATACATTCGCATCCTAAACTGGAAAAAGAGTTGAAGGAGAAGAAGAAAAAACTGGGCATTGATGAGTTGAAAGCAAAGATAGAAAAATTAAATATTTTATCAACGCGCGACTTACTGGAAGTAATTTACGGGTTTGCCCGGGCAATTGAAGCTAAAGATTTTTATACCGGAAGGCACGTGGAAGATACCGCATCTATTGTGGAGAAAATAGCCAGGGAACTTAAGTTTCCTGAAGCCGAGATAGAAAATATAAAGCCGGCAGCAGTTTTACACGATTTAGGTAAAGTAGGGATAGAGGAAAGTATTCTTTCAAAGAAAGGCCCTTTAACTGACCATGAAAGAAAGATGATAGAGACGCATCCCTCTATCGGCGCGGAAATTTTAAGAGGCATACACATTTTAAGGGGTATGATACCGGCCATTCTATACCATCATGAACGTTACGACGGAAAAGGGTATCCTTTAGGCCTTAAAGGAGAAGAGATTCCTTTAAGTGCAAGAATTATTGCCATTGCCGACGTATATCAGGCGTTGGTTTCAGACAGGCCCTATCGTAAAGCGTTCAGTAGGGAAGAAGCAATAGAAATTATTAAAAAAGAGTCCGGTAAACAGTTTGACCCCAACATAGTGAAAGTGTTCTTAAAAGTTATTAAAAAGATAAAATAGTCATACCTTACCCGATAAATTCGCAATTAAATCTAGCGATAGAATGAGTTTAAAGAAAGACGAAACTTATATGAGGAAAGCGTTGCAGGAAGCTGGCTACGCTTTTGGTGAAGACGAAGTCCCTGTAGGGGCGGTTATAGTTTATAACGATAAAGTTATCGCCAGGGCGCATAACCAGGTAGAGCGGCTTTGTGATCCTACTGCTCACGCAGAGATTATTGCTATTACGCAGGCAGCTACTTTTCTAAAATCCAAATGGCTTCATAACTGCACGATATACGTTACAATAGAGCCGTGCTGTATGTGCGCGGGCGCGTTAATTTTGAGCCGGATAAAGAGGGTAGTGTTTGCCGCATCCGACCCCAAGACAGGAGCGTTTGGGGCAAAAGTAGACCTAAACACGTTAAGGTTAAACCATAAGGTGAAGATAAAAAGGGGAGTTTTAAGAAAAGAATCCGCGCAAATTTTAAAAGAATTTTTTTTAAGTAAACGAAAGCAGGGTAAGTAAAAAGAGGTTTTTATTTATTTTTTTGGTAAAGGCGATATAATAATCAAAAGTCGTTAATGGAGGGGTGGCAGAGTCTGGTTTATCGCGGCGGTCTTGAAAACCGTTGTGGGGTTAAACCCACCGGGGGTTCGAATCCTCTCCCCTC
>CP070797.1:1140116-1147467 GCA_020343495.1 Candidatus Omnitrophota bacterium
TTCTATTTGTTTCTTTTCTTTATTTATCTTTTTCATTTCCATTGAATAATGCGAAAATATATTTATTATAATTATTCCAAAAATTAAAATAATAATTATACCGATTATCTGATTCCGGTATTGTAAAATATATTTTAATATCATAATCTTATTCTAATTTTATGGCAAAAAAAGTTATCATAAATTCTCTTGCTCTGCGTCTTTCCGACGAAGTCATTTCTATATTTGAAAAAAGCGATTTTATTTCTTCTTTGTTTTTTAAATCCGAAATGAATTTATCTATTTCTAACCTCTCTTGATACGCATCGCTAAGAAAAATATTTCCCCGCAGAATTACTCTATACTTATCTCTATAAGGGGCTAACTCTAAACCCTCCAGCCATAACCCTTGAGGAAGGAAATAAGGCAATTTCTCTAAAAAAGGGGAGATTTTATTTAAAGGCGCCGCTAAATTCTTTAAAGAACTAACCCGCTTACTTTTACTTGCTATTTCTTGTTCAATTTTCAACCACGAAGCAATACCTTCTGGCAAAACCAATTTACTCTCTTTCTTTACTAACTCTCTTTCTGCCGATAATCTATTCTCCATGAAAGAAGAAAGAAAAACGCTCATAAGAACACCTAATATACCGAGAAAACTTATTAACCCTATTCTTAAAGGTGCAATTTTTTCACCCTTACCAGCAAGTTGTTCTTGGGTTGTTAACAAATATGGCGCAAAACTCAGGGGATAATTATCCCTTTCGGCAACACCTAAAGCTTTTAGATGCTCTATTTCTGCGTTCTCCCGGCGGATAAAAGTTTTCAAAGGAACATTTTCAGTCTCGATTTGCAAATCTCCTTTTAAAGAAGCTACCAGATTCTCATTTTGAGAATTACTTATTACAAGCATTTTCTCCGGCTCAAAAAATTTATATTCTCTCTTAAAATATAAAAAAGACAACCGCACAGCTTCTATAAGTTTATCTAAATTAATATTATCGCCTTCTTTGGGAATTACTAAATAACGATTAAATATAGGGAGATTATAATAAAAAAAGGTAAGATATACTTCGGATTTAGTAAAATCAAGTAATGCAAAATTTTTCAAATGTGAAAGGCGGGGCAATGATTTAATAATTCTTATAATTGATAATGATGAGGGTTCTGTATAAATAGAATTAAGATTTAATCGTTTCAAAATATCTTTAATTTTTTGAAAATTATCGTTTCTTATTCCCACAAAAGAAATATCTATTTTTTTCTCTTTAGGAAAACGGACAAATCTATAATCCCATCTCAATTCTCCCATTTTAAAAGGAATATATTTTTCTATTTCATATATCAAAGAAGAAGTTATTTCTCTCCTCTTCATAAGCGGTATTTCAAAAGATCTAAAAATAAAATCTCTATCCGTGATAGAAACATAAATATCTTTCGCCTGCGCACCGGCTTCTCTTAACGTTCTATTTATTAAAGCTTCCCACCGTATCTCCTCATTCAAAGTATCCTGAGTCTCTTCCTCAAAAGAAGATAAATCAAATTTAGCTAAAGAAACAACTTTCCTATTATCTACAACTACTGCGCCGGCCGAAGCCACACCTAAATATAAACCGACTTTACCTCTACTCATCTTTCATTCTACTACATTTTCTCAACCAGTTATCTATGCTATTCCTGTCAAAACGCCACACCTTACCAATTTTTATTCCTGATATTTTCTTATGATGAAGCCAATTATAAATAGTTTGCTTCTGCAAACCTAAATAATCAGCTAATTCATCCACGCTCATTAATCTTGAAATCTTCTCTCTCTTCATTTTTTCCTTATAATCTCTCTATATTTTTATTAAAATACTTTTGTTTACTACTGTCAAGCATAATTTGTTATAATTTGTTATAATTTTCTATATATTGTGCTTCTATACTTACGACACTATATATTGTGCTTACAAGAAAAAAGCAAGACATAAACAAAAGATGCAAGAAATAAGATTTCTAAGTTAGTTATTTCTTACCCCTTACTTACTTCTTGTTTCTTCTTTCAAAAAGGTGTGCGCCAGATATGAGGAACGGGTATATGGTGAGCTTTTTATCTCTTTAAAACCAATCTTTAAAGCTTCTTTCTCTAAATACTTGAATTTTTCTAAAGATACGTATTCTTTTACAGCTAAACTGCTTAAGGAAGGCGGCAAATACTGCCCTAATGTCAAAAAATCACAATTTGCTTTTCTTAAATCTTCTAAAACATTAATAATCTCTTGCCTTTTTTCTCCTAATCCCAGCATAATTCCCGATTTAGTAAAAACTTTGTTATTTATACTCTTAATTATTCTTAAAATTCCCAAAGACCTGTTATAATCGGCGCTATTTCTTACTTCGGGATATAAAGAAGGCACTGTCTCTAAATTATGCGAAATAACATCTGCCCCGCATACAGATATTTCTCTTAAAGAAGATATATTACCAGCGAAATCCGGAATAAGAAGTTCTACCTTGGGAGAGAAACTTAAGCTTTTCACTTCTTTAACTGTCTGGCAAAAAATACCGGCACCTCCGTCGTCTAAATCGTCTCTCGTGGGAGAAGTTATAACAACATACTTTAAATTCAATTTCTTAACTGCTTCTTTTATCCTTGCCGGTTCATTAATATCAACTTTTTGAGGAATCCCTTTAGTTATAGCACAAAATTTACAATTGCGCGTGCAAATATTGCCTAAAATCATAAAAGTTGCTACTTGTTCATAAAAACATTCGCAAATATTGGGACAAAACGCTTCCTCACAGACAGTATATAAATTTAATTCTTTTGATAACTGTTTCATTTGGCGGCAACCGCTTAAATTGATTTTTTTATTTAACCAAACTGGCTTTTTCATAAGACCTATTTATATAAATTCCATTCCTTCTGACGATATTTATTTTCCTTTAAATACTCTATGGTTTTTTTCTCCTGCTGATAGAAACCCTTTTCCCTAAATTTTATATTAAAAGATTCCTTGAAAGATTCCATTAAAAGAAATTGCAGTTTCTTAAAATCCGTCTTCTGATTCAAGAGGGCATCTAAAAAAGTTATTTTATCCTCAAATAATTCTGTATTATTTATCGCTTTTCTTACCTGCGCAACATCAATTAACTGCGGAATACTGCCGTGCTGAAAAATTATATCTTTTGTTCTTCTCTGCGCATTACCGCCAATCTTTCTCCTTCTTATAATTAAATCATAATGCTGGCAAGAAGAAAAACAAAAATCACTGTATTGGCCTAAATTGGCTGTTTCAAAAATATCTTTGGCAAACCGCGCACCTAAACCTAACATTGAGTAGAAACGAATAAGAAAACCGCATATTTTCTCATAAGATTTTTTAACCTCGCGAGGCAAGCTTAAATCTTGCAATGAACAGGTTATACTGTAGGTCAGCTCATTATGATGAAAAATGCTGCTTCCGCCGGTTATACGCCTTATGAAAGGAATTTCTGCACCGGGTTTTAGAATGTCTCTAATTTTCTGATTATACCCTAGGGAAATAAAAGGCCTCTCCCACCCATAAATTCGCAATGTGGGCATCTTAAAAGATGCATAGTTAAGTGAGATTGCTTCATCGGCAGCCATATTATAATATCCATCGCCTTTATTATTTAAAATCAGACGCCACTTCTCTGACATTTTATATTTCTATTAGAAGTTCCTAAGTTTCATTAGTGTAATCATAGCGCAAATTCGGAGAGCGTGCGGCACTTACTTCGTCAACTCTTCTGACAGGCGTTGTGTGAGGTGAATTTTTAATCCTGATAGGGTCCTGGTTTATATCTTTATCTATTTTCATCATTGTTTTAACAAAGTAATCGAGGGTTTCTTTATTTTCCGTTTCAGTAGGTTCTACCATAAGTGCTTCTTTTACAGTTAAAGGGAAATACATGGTAGGCGGGTGTATTTGATAGTCAAGAAGTCTTTTAGCAATATCTAAAGCAGTTACGCCTTTTTCCTTCTGTTTATCGCAAGAAAAAACTATCTCATGCATACACCTCTTATTATAAGCAACTTTATAACAATCTTTTAGTTTTTCTTTTATATAATTTGCATTAATCACGCTATTTTGAGCTACCCTTAAAAGGCCTTCCTTACCTAACATCAATAAATACACGTAGGCTTTAATAAGGACAGCGAAGTTACCATAAAAACTCCTGACTCTGCCGATAGTAAGTTTTATTTTATAATTAAAATAAAACTTATTCCTTTTCTTCTCTACAACAGGAACGGGTAAGAAATCAGCTAAAGCAGGCACAACCCCCACCGCGCCCGCTCCCGGCCCTCCGCAGCCGTGAGGGGTGGAGAAGGTTTTATGAAAATTCAAATGAATCACATCAAACCCCATTAAAGCAGGATTGGTAATTCCCAGGAGAGGGTTAAAATTTGCCCCGTCATAATAGAGAAACCCTCCTTGTTTATGAATAATGTCGCTTATCTCTAAAATATTTTCCTCAAATAACCCTAAAGTATTAGGGTTTGTAAGCATAATAGCCGCTACGTCTTTATCTGCTAATTTGTATAACTTATCTATATCAACTAACCCTTCTTTATTGCTGTCTACCACTACTACCTCATAGCCGCAAAGCGAAGCAGTAGCCGGGTTTGTGCCATGGGAAGAATCAGGAACAATTACTTTTCTTCTTCTGTTTCCTTTAATGTCATGATACTTTCTTATTATAGCCATGCCGATTAATTCCCCCTGCGCTCCGCTTGATGCCTGGAAAGTAAATTTACTCATTCCTGTAATCTGGCACAAAATCTTCTCTAAATTATAAATAAGCCCCAAAGCTCCCTGAATATCTTCTTCTTTCTGGTAAGGATGTAATTGCGTGAATCCTTCTAAATTTGCTAATTCTTCATTTACTTTGGGATTATACTTCATCGTGCAGCTGCCCAGAGGATAAAAATTTGTATCTAAGGAAAAATTTAACCTGGCTAGATTAGTGTAATGCCTGACTACCTCAAGTTCCCCTAACGACGGCAGGCTTAACTCTTCTCTTAAAAATTCTTTAGGGATTATCTGATGCGGCTCTTGCAAGTAGAAAAAAGGCTTTCTTATATAATTATTCTTTCTTCCTGCGCTCCCCTTTTGAAAAATAAGTTTTTTATCCATATTTTTAATTACTATGTAAAATTTCTTTGATTGCTTCTATAAAATTATCAATATCTTCTCTTGTTTTCTTCTCTGTACAGCAGCTTAAAATACAATTTTCCAACTGCGGATACCTTTCTCCTAAATACAGGCCGGCAATTATTTTTTTCTTATAAAGCTTATTAATCAAATCTTTGGCATCCTTAATCTCCCAGACAAACTCATTAAAAATACGACGAGGAAATGGCAGTTTCACCTCTTTTATTTCTCCTAAACGCGCATAAAGATACTGAGCGAGGTTAAAAGAATATAAAGCCATGTCTCTAAACCCCTCTTTTCCCAGTAAAGAAAGATAAACCGCTGCTCCTATGGCGTTTAAAGCCTGGTTAGAACATATGTTGCTGGTGGCTTTCTCTCTTCTTATATGCTGCTCTCTTGCCTGTAAAGTAAGACAATAAGCAACTTTACCTTCTAAATCCTGCGTTTTACCGACAATGCGACCGGGCATCTGCCTTAGGTATTGCTTCCTGGCAGCCAGGAACCCAAAAGAAGGACCTCCTAAACTGGTGTTGCCGCCTAAGGCCTGGCCGTCTCCGCATACAATATCTACTCCTTGAGAAGACGGTTCCTTAAAAATTGCTAAAGAAAAAGGGTTGGTAACCATAACCGTCAAAGCTTCTTTTTCCTTAACTAACGATGCCAGCCTGCTGGCATCTTCAATAAGCCCAAAAAAGTTAGGGCTCTGAAAAGCAAAACAGCCTCCTCCCTGATCAAGCGCTGCACTTAACGCCTCCCTGTCTATAAACCCTTCCTTATTAAACCCTACTTCTTCTATACTAAAATCAAAACCGCTCAAATAGGTCTGAAGAGTTTCCCTGTACTCAGGGTGAATTGCCGCAGATATAATCACTTTCTTCTTTCGCGTAAGCCTTAAAGACATAAGCACTGCCTCGGCAAAACTGGAAGCGCCGTCAAAAAGAGAAGCATTGGAAACATCCATCCCCGTTAAAAGGCAAATATAACTCTGATATTCATATATTGCCTGCAAAATCCCCTGAGAACTTTCCGCTTGATAGGAAGTATACGCAGTTACAAATTGCGGCTGATTTACTATAAAGGGGAGAGCCGAGGGTATATAATGGTCGTAGCAACCAGCGCCTAAAAAAGAATTGAATTCTTCCAAAGAAACGTTTCGGGAACAAAGCCCCTTAATCTTTTTTCTCACTTGTTGCTCACTAAGGCCGGCGGGCAAATCTAAAGATTTTTTTAATTTTACCTCTGGAGGCAAATGCGCGTATAAATCGTCAACGCAAGAAGCTCCGATCTCTCTTAACAATTCCTTAATTTCTTTTTTGGTATTTAAAATGTACGGCATAATACTACGTTAGTGGGTTTCTTTACTTATAAACTCCTTATAAGCTGCCTCATCTAAAAGGTCACTAAGCTGGCCTTGATCACTTACTTTAACCTTAATCATCCATCCTTTTCCGAAAGGAGACTCATTTATCCATTGAGGACTATCAACCACTTCATTGTTAACCTCAATAACTTGCCCGCTTACAGGCGCGTAGATTTCACTGGCTGCCTTGGTGGATTCCACCGTGCCAAGCCGGGAGGATTTTACTATCTGCTCGCCTGCTGACGGCAATTCAATAAAAACAATATCTCCTAACGCTTCTTGAGCGTAATCAGTTATACCTATAATAGCTACATCAGCTTCTATTTTTACCCATTCATGCGATTTAGTAAATTTCATAACACTCAATCCCCTCCTTACGATAGTTTACATTCTATGCTTTGCACTTTATATTTTCTATTATATGTCCTTATCTCCACAAAAGGGAACTTTACTATCTTTGCTTTATAAAACTTATCTCTTATCTTTAGTTCAACCGGCGTACCAACACAGGCAAAACTTTTCTCTACATAAGCCATACCGATAAACTTATCCAAGTTAGGAGAATAAATACCGCTGCTCACCTTCCCGATAACTTCTTTATTTGAATCGCCACTACAATATACCTCATAGCCCTGCCGCGGGACTGCTCTCTGTAGCATGAGAAAACCTACGCGGCTCCTTTCCCTTTTGAATTCAAGCAGCGCCTCTTTCCCGATGAAATCTTTGTTCAACTTAACCGCCCAGCCTAAAGAAGCACAAAAAGGATTTGTTCCCTCGTCTATTTCATGGCCGTATAAAGGGTATCCGGCTTCTACTCTCAAAATGTCCCTGGCTCCTAACCCGCATAATT
>CP070797.1:1147567-1154802 GCA_020343495.1 Candidatus Omnitrophota bacterium
TAAGTTAGGCCTGGAAGAAATCATAGAATATATTGATATAGGCGGGCCGTCAATGTTGCGGGCAGCAGCTAAGAACTTCAAAAATGTTGCTGCCGTGAGCGACATTAGCCAATACAAGCCTGTTTTAGAAGAATTAGAGAAGAATAAAGGGTTCCTGTCTCAGGAGACTTTAAAACGGCTGGCAGTAGAGGTTTTTTACGTTACCAAAGAGTACGATAACTGCATTTACAACTATTTTAAAGGCAAAGAAGTATTAACCTGGAACTTAGAAAAGATAATGTCGCTGCGTTACGGGGAGAACTCTCATCAAAGGGCAGCTTTATATAAACGCATTGAGTTTAATAACGTAAAGTTCCGCCAGCTTCAGGGTAAAGAATTGTCGTTTAACAACCTTCTTGATTTAGATGCCGCACTCGCTTGCGTGAGAGAGTTTGGCGAACCGGCAGCGGCAATTGTTAAACACGCTTCCATCTGCGGGGTGGGCATAGATAAGAAGCTGGCCTCGGCATATAAAAAAGCATATTTAACAGACACTGTTTCCAGTTTTGGAGGCATTATCGGTATTAATAGAAAAGTAGACAGGGAAACTGCCCGCCAGATTTTAAAGAGCGAGTTTAAAGAGTGTATTGCTGCGCCTTCTTATTCTAAAGAAGCGTTAAAGATATTTTCCGCTAAGAAGAATTTAAGGGTTTTAGAGGTTGATTTTTTCACCAGAGACGATTCTAAAGATATCCGTACAACCCAGTTCGGTTACCTTATTCAGGATAAAGATACTCTAACTTTGGATAAGAATAGCTTGACGGTTGTTACTAAAAGAAAACCTACGGAAAGGGAGAAAAGAGACCTTTTGTTTGCCTGGAAAGTAGTTAAACACGTAAAATCCAACGCTATCGTCATAGCCAAGAACCTTTCTGTGTTAGGTATAGGAGGGGGCCAGCCTTCCAGGGTAGGCTCGGTAAAAATCGCTTTAAATAAAGCAGTTAAAACTGTTAAAGGAGGGGTGCTGGCTTCCGACGGGTTTTTCCCCAAGGAAGATTCCATTAAAGTTGCTTATAAAAAGGGGATTAAAGTTATAATTCAGCCGGGAGGCTCTATTAAAGATAAAGATATTATAGAACTCTGTGATAAGTTAGGCATAACAATGCTTCTTACTAATATCCGCCATTTTCGTCACTGATTTTTTCAGCGTAAGAACCCCTAATATGAAAGAATATCAGCAAGCAAGAAAATATTTAGATTCGTTTATAAATTATGAGAATAAGGTATTGTTCTCATACAAGAAATCCTTAAAATTAGAAAGAGTAAAATATTTTTTAGAAGATTTAGGCCTGCCTTACCAGACTTTAAGAGTCATCCATATTGCCGGGACAAAGGGCAAAGGCTCTACGGCAACGATGTGCGCTGATTTGCTGGCTGCTGCCGGCTTTAGCGTAGGGTTGTACACTTCCCCTCATTTTTTTGATTTTCGCGAGAGAATCGTTATAAAATATGTAGGGGATGGGCTTGTCCCATCCCGTATTAAAAGTGAGATGATTCCCAAGAGCGAGATTGTTAGGATTGTGGGAGAGATGAAGCCTTATTTAGAGAAACGCAAAGGATTCGGCCAGTTGACGTTTTTTGAAGTCTATACAGCGGTAGCTCTTAAGTATTTTATTGAAAGAGAAGTGGATTTTGCGGTGTTAGAAACCGGTATGGGGGGCAGGCTTGACGCTACCAACGTTGTAAACGCTTTGGTTAGCGTGATTACAACTATCGGCTATGACCACACAGATAAGTTAGGCACACGGTTATCTAACATTGCTTATGAGAAAGCAGGGATTATCAAAAAAGGGAGTTTAGTCGTCTCCTCCCGCCAGAGAAGCAGCGTCTATGACGTAATTAAGGACAGATGTAAAAAGTTAAATTCAGATTTATTTCTTTTCGGCAGGGATTTTGGCGTTGAGTCAGTTAAATTAAACAATAGTTATACTAAGTTTGATTTTAAATTTGGCGCATTTTACTGTCAAAACGTGAAAATTCCTCTTAAAGGAACGCACCAGGTAGAGAACGCCGCTCTTTGTTTAGCCGCGGTTAAGTTATTGAAAGAGAATAAGGTGTTAGAAAGAGAAATTGATTTCAAAAGAGGCCTAAGCCATACCTTTATTGAAGGCCGCTTCCAGGTTGTAAGAAAAAATCCCCTCACCGTTATGGATATCGCTCATAACGAGCCTTCGTTTTTGGTGCTGAGAGAAAACGTAAAGTTATATTTTCCCGATAAAGAAGTTATTTTAATCTTTGCTGCCTCGCAAGATAAAAACATAGCAAAGATGTTAGAGATAATGAGGTGCCGGCATCTTATATTAACTGAATTTAGAAACCAGCGTTGCGCTTCTGCTAGAGGCATAAAGAAGAAGTATAATTTAAAGAATGCTTTCATTGCAAAGAACGTAAGTAAAGCTTTAAAAATAGCGAGACAGTTATATAATAAAGATTCGCTGGTTCTTATCAGCGGGTCGTTGTTTTTAGTGAGCGAAGCAAAAAAAGTTGTAAGCCGGTTTTTAAGAGCCAGAGCAAGAAAGGGTTAGGAAATTTTCAAAAATTTAGTCTTGCTGTTTAAAAATATGTGAGCAGTGTTTGAAATTAAGGACGTATCCTTGAGAACGTTTTTGTTCTATCTTGCCACCATAAACAACATATTTACCAGATATCGTATCTTTGCATATCCGTTCAAAATAATCCAAGCCTTTAAAAAAATTAGGAATGATAGTTTGGCCTGACTTTATTTCTATCGCTGTTAACCCTTTAGCCGTTTGAGTGATAACATCGACTTCATTGCCGTTACTATCTCGGAAGAAATATAGATTATGCTCTTGTGCGCGATTCCATCTATATTTCACTAACTCAGATATAATCATATTTTCGAATAGATTACCTTTTAAAGGATGAAACTTAAGATGTTGTTTGTTTTTTATTTCTAATAAATATGATACAAGGCCAATATCATAAAAATATAACTTAGGGCTTTTAGTAACGCGTTTATTAAAATTTCTGTAATAAGGAGATAGCCTAAAAATAATAAAACTTGCTTCGAGCAAAGAGAACCAGTCGCGCGCGGTTTGATGTGATATTCCTGTTTCATTGCCAAGAGAAGAAAGGTTTAAAACCTGACCTACCCTCGCGGCGCATAAACGGACGAAATTTTGAAAGCGTATTATATCTTTAATATTTAGTAAATCTCGTATATCCCTTTCTACATAAGTTTTAAAATAAAAACTTAAGGCTTCGGTAGGGGGTAAATCTTCGTCATAGATTCTAGGAAAGAATCCTTTAAAAAGACTGTCTTCTAAAGATATGGATTTTGTAAATCGGCTAATTTCATTGAAAGAGAAAGGAAGTAAATTTAAAATTGCTGTTCGACCGGCAAGTGATTGAGTGACACGATTTAGTAATAGTAAATTTTGACTGCCGGTAAGGATAAATAATCCTTTTCTCTTAGGAGAAGTATCAATTATGCCTTGCAAATAGGATATGAGTTTAGGCGCTTTTTGAACTTCGTCTAATATAGCTCCGTTAGGGAATTGAGATAGAAATCCACGAGGGTCATTTATAGCGTAGTCTCGTTGGTCAAAATTTTCCAATAAAACATAGGGTTTTTCTTTAAATGTTTGCTTGCATAAAGTTGTTTTTCCTGATTGCCGTGGACCGGTTAGCATAATTATGCTATATTTATTGGCAAGATTTGTCAGCGTTTTTTGTGCTTCTCTGGTTATCATAAATAAAGTATAGCATCTGTTTATGAAAATTGCAAGTTATTTCTGGGTTTTGCATAAAGATGAATCAGTGTGTTCTAAAATAGAGCGTGTTATTGGTGTTTGAAGGATCTACTACAGGTCCAGGTTAGTGTAAAGATTTACATTGATTTTTAAGCGGGAATAGGTAATATACATAGGATAACGGTAATAATTATATTTCAGGGCTGAAATATTGAAGATGAAATGATATATGAGTAGTTTTAAAATAAAAGATTACAATTTGGCAGATACAATTGCCGCGCCGGCCACTTACCCTGCTAAATCAGCGCTGGGAGTGGTTAAGATTTCCGGTAAGCAGGCGATAAATATTGTTTCTAAGATTTTTGCACCTCACCGCAAGAAGAATATTAAGAAAGTAAAAAGCCATACTCTTCATTACGGCTGGATTGTGGAGAAACGAGGAACGAGGAATACACAAACCACTAAACACAAACCACTAAACACAGAAATCATTGATGAAGTGCTGGTGAGCGTTATGAGAGGGCCGGCTTCTTACACGAGAGAAGATGTTGTTGAGATTTCTTCTCACGGAGGAGCATTTGTTACCA
This sequence comes from Candidatus Omnitrophota bacterium, assembly GCA_020343495.1. Taxonomy (GTDB): domain Bacteria; phylum Omnitrophota; class Gorgyraeia; order Duberdicusellales; family 4484-171; genus JAHISK01. The sequence goes on from CP070797.1 coordinate 1,151,907, forward strand.
ATAGAATTATGGAGTTAGTTTTAGATAGAGGAGCCCGCCTTGCTTTACCGGGAGAGTTTACTTATCGGGCGTTGGTTGGAGGAAGGATAGACCTGTTGCAGGCGCAGGGTATCCTTAGTATTATAGATACGCAGAGCCGCCAAGGCTTAAATTTAGCAGCTTTACAGCTGAAAGGAGACGCTTCCGGAAAAATTCGGGAAGTTAGAGACCAGCTTAGGAATGTATTTATCCAGACAGAAGCAGTTATAAATTTTCCCGAAGACGAGGTATCGGTTTTATCAAGAGATATAAAGGAATCGTTAGCAGATATTGAAGCTAAACTAAACCGCCTTTTAGAGGCAAGCAAACAGGCGCAGGTGTTGAAAGAAGGCGCCAGATGCGTAATTTGCGGCAAAAGTAACGTTGGCAAATCAACTCTTTTTAATTGCCTCTTAAAGCAGCAGCGCGTTATCGTAAGTAAATGGCCGGGGACCACCCGCGATGTGGTTGAGGAGACAATAAACGTAAAAGGAATTCCTTTGCGAATTTATGATACCGCCGGGTTCTTAGAGCCAAAGGATTTTATCGCTAAAGAGGCAATAGAGAAGTCAAGGCAGGCCTTTGATAAGGCGGATCTGGTTATTCTTGTGCTTGATGCAACGCGGCGCATGGATAAAGATGATTTGTTTTTGCTGGAGAAAGTAAAAGAAAAGTCAGCGGTTTTAATAATAAATAAAGTTGACCTTAAACAGAAGGTAAATTTTAGTCATCTTCGCCGGTTTAAAGGGTTAAAAGCCAAATGCAGTGCGTTAAAAAACATCGGCATAGACGATTTAGAAGAAGTTATTTATAATAGTGTTTGCAGCAAGGGAATAGAAGGCCAGGATATAGTTTTCCTCAATCAGTATCAGCGCCAAATTTTAGAAAAAAGCAGGGACAAAATCTTAGAGGCAGCCAAGTTTTTAGAGCAGGGTTATACCATAGACTTTATAAATTTAGCTTTGAGAGAAAGCCTGGATAGTTTAGGTAAATTAAGTGGCGAGGTTTTATCGCAGGAAGTCTTAGAGAGTATTTTTAGTAATTTTTGTATAGGAAAATAAGGAAGAGGTGGGTTATGGATAAGAAAAAAATAGAGCAGGCTGTTAAGATGATTTTAGAAGCCGTGGGAGCTGATTTAGAGCGAAAAGATATTGCCACGACTCCCGGCAGAGTTGCGCGGATGTACGAAGAGATTCTAAGCGGCCAGTTTAAGGATGCCTCAAAAGAGTTAGACGTTATTTTAGAGCAAACCCACGATGAGATTATTCTCCTGCGTGATATTCCCCTCTATTCAATCTGCGAACACCATCTCCTTCCCTTTGTCGGCAAGGCGCATGTTGCCTATATTCCCGATAAAAGGATAACGGGGTTAAGTAAGATTGCCAGGGTGATTGAGGTGCTTTCCAAACGCCTGCAGGTGCAGGAACGCCTTACTACCGAAGTTGCTGACGTGATTATGGATAAACTAAAACCCAAAGGCGTTATGGTTGTCATTGAAGCAGAGCATAACTGCATGACTATACGCGGGGTAAAGAAACCGGGAACGGTTACGGTTACCTCTGTGGTAAGAGGGGTGTTCAGGGCCAACTCAAAAACCCGCCAGGAAGCAATGAGCCTTATTTATTCAAAATAAAGGGTTAGTAACTTTCCAGCAAGTCATATTCTTCATAAACATCTTTAGGCAGCTCGTACAGGAACATTGAAGCCCGCGAGATAATCAAGCCGTTTTTAAAAGTGTATTTTTGTTCTGGGTAAGTTATGTGCAGTAAAGATTTTGCCCGCGTGCTGGCTACGTAGAACAGCCGGCGTTCTTCTTCCATGGCATCTTTAGAATTTAACGCTTTAGGATGGGGGAAATCATAGTCGCCAAAGCCGATGATAAACACTGCTTCCCATTCCAGCCCCTTGGCCTGGTGAATTGTTGAAAGCACAAGGATCTCTTCTTTATCATAAGCAGAAGCAAACGATTGCCCCTTGAAAGATTCAAACGAATCCAGATCAGCGAGAAAACTTCTAACGGAAGGCTGGTTTGCCGCCATTTTTGCCAGTTCTTCCAAATCAAGAATTCTTTCTTCCGGCCGTTCAAACGATAAGTAACAATGGTCTTTATAAAATTTCAGTATTTCTTTTATTGCTTGTTGAGGGTTTGAGGTTTTCTTCAGAGACTCAACAACTTCGCCGAACCTTTTAAACCCTTGCTGCGTTCTTTTAGGCAGGAGTTTCTCGGTTTCAGTGAAACTTTTTTTCTCTTTTACCATTTTTTCCCATATTTTATGGGCAAACCCCCTGCCAATACCTTTATGAAGGGATAGCGCCCGTTTAAAGGCAAGCTCATCTTTTGGGTTGATTAAGACCTTAAGGTAGGAAAGCACGTCTTTAATGTGAGCCTGTTCAAAGAACCTCACTCCTCCTCTTACAACGTAGGGGATATTTCTTTTAAGGAGCTCTACTTCCAGCTCTAACGACTGAAACCGCGACCGGAACAGCACTGCCATTTCTTTTAAAGGCACGCCTTCGTTATGCAGTTCTATGACACGCTGGGCCACGAACTTTGCCTGTTGGTACACGTCTTTAGCTTTAACTACCATAGGAAGCTCTTGCGGTTCTTTGATTGCCTGCAGTTTCTTGGGAAACTGGTTTATGTTGTGCGTTATGATTTCGTTGGCAAGACAAAGCACCTGCGGGGTTGAACGGTAGTTGATTTCCAGTTTAAAAACTTTAGCAGCCTCAAAGACGGAAGGAAATTCCAGGAGGTTGTTGATGTCAGCACCTCTAAAAGAGTAAATTGATTGAGCGTCGTCTCCTACGGCGAGGATGTTTTCATGGTAAGAAGACAGTTTGCGCAGGATTTCAAATTGCAGGCGGTTAGTATCCTGGT
>CP070797.1:1154902-1162125 GCA_020343495.1 Candidatus Omnitrophota bacterium
AATATCTCCCGGTAAGAATAATTTAGGGCCGGTAATTAAAATTTATAGGATTAAGTAATGGTTAAACACAGAAATTTCAGAATTCTTTTAGTGGCGCCATATAAAAATTCTTTTTTAGGAATGGCCAAGTTTCCTCCTTTAGGTTTAGGGTATTTAGCGACATCATTAAAAAGACAGGGTTATACCGTAAAAATCCTTGATTGTCTACAGGCGCAAATAGATTCTTCTAAATATAGAAGGTATCTTTTGGAAGAAGAGCCGGATGTTGTCGGTATAAATTCATGGTCTTGTTCGGTTAATGAAGTTAAGGAAATGCTTGAAATTACCAAGGCGGTAGATAGAAAAATAACTACCGTTGTGGGAGGCCCTCATCCTTCAGCTGTGCCGTATGAAGCAATGAGTTATTTTACGGGCGCTGATTTTGGGTTTAAAGGAGAGGCTGAAATTGGTTTGCCGATGTTGGTAGACGGTTTAATTAATAAAAAAGAACCATATTTAAGTAAAGTTCCCGGCCTGCTTTGGCGTGAGCGCGGGCAGTTGATAGTTAATCAACAGATATTTTATGAGCGGTTAGATGACTTTGGAATTCTTTCATGGGATTTAGTTAGGCCTGCTGAATATGCTCAGAAGGGAACAATTGTCTCAGGCGATACAGCGCCGATAATTACTTCTAGAGGATGCCCTTATCTTTGCACTTTTTGTTCTCCCCATATAGTCTCTGGGCGTAAAATAAGGCTTAGGTCGCCAGGCCACATTATAAAGGAGATTAAGCTGCTTAAAGAGGAATATGGCATAAAAAGGATTGCGATTATGGATGAGAATTTCACCTTTAGTAAGGAGCATACGGCAGCTGTTTGCCATAAAATAATTCAAGAAAAAATTAAGATGAGGTTTTTCCTGCCCAACGGCGTCAGGCTTAACACTTTGGATAAGGAGCTTTTATCGCTGATGAAAAAAGCGGGATTTCTTGCCAATATTGCCGTTGGTATTGAGTCAGGGTCAGAAAGAGTTTTAAAACTGATAAAAAAAGGGTTAAATAAAGAAATGATTAAAACAAAGGTGCGGCTCCTGCGGCAGTCAGGGTTTCGGCCGATAGGATATTTTATTTTAGGGTTTCCTACCGAAACTAAGAAAGAGATGTATGAAACTTTAAAGTTTGCTAAAGAATTAAAACTTTACCGGGCAGCGTTTTCACCGTTGCTTATACTTCCCGGAACAGAAATATATGAATATCTTAAGAAGAATGCCGAGTTGCCAACTAATTACAGTTTCTCTTCGCTTGTTACTGATAGCGTAACCTATGCTCCTTCGGGAATAACTCTTAAAGAATTTAGTAATATTCGTAAGGATATAGTGTTTAAGTTTAATTTGCAGTTTAGAGTATTGCTTGATTATATGCGGGACTGGAACTCTTTTGTTTTTGCCGCGGTAAAGTTCTTTAGTATTTTTTTAAGAAGAAAAAAGGTGGAAAATGCCTTTAATTAGCATAATTATTACAAATTATAACGGCAGGAAATATTTGGGCGATTGTATTGATTCGCTTAACAGGAATTCCCTGGCTGATTTTGAAATAATTGTAGTTGATAACGGCTCTTGTGACGGAAGCGTAGAATTCTTAAGAGTAAAATATTCCCAGGTAAAAGTTATTGCTTTAGATAGCAACTTAGGCCTTGCTATTGCCAGCAATAGAGGCAGGGCAGCAGCCGCTGGTAAATATCTATTTTTTTATAATAATGACACTATTGCTGACCAAAATTTGCTGTCAGAATTAGTAAAAACTATGGAGTCAGATGAAACAATAGGTATTTGCGGATGCAAAACACTTAGTTATGACGGAGCGAAGAAAACTAATTGCGGTGTGCCTTTAGATATTTTTGGCTACCCCTATGGTGAGAGTAAGTGTTTTTATGTGGATGCGGCAATTTTTATCCGCCGTGAGGTATTTGATGAAATAGGAGGGTTTGACCCTAAGTTATTCTTATATTGTGAAGACCGTGATTTATGCTGGCGGTGTTGGCTTTATGGCTATAAAGTTGTGGCTGTTGATTCAGCGGTATTTAGGCACGATAGTTTTTGCGCTGTGGATGGTGAAGGTAGACTAAATACGAATATCCGTAAACGTTTTATGGGAGAAGCTTTTACTATTCGCCTGTTACTTAAAAACTATAGTTTTTTGGCGCTTTTGGGTATTTTCCCTATATATATGGCCATTAATTGCATGGAAATGTTACTCTTTCTATTTAAGGGACGCTTAGATGTTGTTTTCGGCGCTTATATTAGGGCTTATGGATGGAATTTAGGTAACTTATTGGAGACATTGAGGTTACGAAGAAAAATCCAGTCGGAAAGGAAAACATCCGATATTAGCCTTTTAAAGAAGATGTATCTTGGGAGTGGGAAATTAAAGCTATTTGGAGAAGTAGGGGTGCCTCAATTCAGATAGCCTTCAAATTGACTTATATCAAGCCATCTGTTAAAATTGTTGATTAACTGAGGGACTAATTATGAAAGAACACAAATATAATATATCCATTGTGATGCCGGCCTTTAATGAGGCCCAAAACATTGAAGAAACTGTTAGAAGCTGTTTTTCTACGTTAGCTACTTTAGGCATAGAAGGCGAGGTTGTTGTTACTGACGATGGTTCGGTTGATGATACTCTTAAGATTTTAAATTCTCTCGCTGCAGAATTTCCTCGCCTAAAAGTAGTTAACCATGAAAAAAATGAGGGGTATGGCGCGGCATTAAAAGATGCCGTATCTTCTGCCAGCGGCAGATATATTGTAAGTATAGATTCTGACGGACAGTTTGATATAGGCGAAATACCGCTTCTTATTGAACAGAAAGATAGAGGATTTGATATCGTAAGCGGTTACCGTAAAAAGAAGAAAGACTCATTGTTTAAGATTATTGCTGATAGAGGGTTGAATATTATTGTAAGAATTATGTTTGGAGTGAATTACCGGGATACGAATTGCGCGTTTAAAATTTATAGCCCGGGAGTGTTAGATCGGATAAAAATAGAAGCGCGGGGATATCAAGCTCCTACGGAGATATTGATGAAACTGCATACTTTAGGTTATAGTATCGGTCAAGTTGGCATTTCGCATTACGCGCGCGAGAAAGGAAAATCCGCTTTAAGCCCTCTAGTAACTATATATAAGATGTTTACGTTTTTATTATATTTAAGGTTAAAAATACACCTTTATCGCAGGAAAATTATTGCAGCTCTCTAATGTTGAATTAAGAAAGATAAAAATGCGTAAACAAAAAAATATGAAAGACAAAATGTACGGAGTTATTCTTGCTGCCGGTAAGGGCGATAGGATTAAGCCATTAAGCTTTGATTTGCCCAAGCCGCTTTTGCCTATTTGCAATAAACCCATAATGGAGTACCAGCTTCAGGATATGATGCGCCTGGGTATTAAAGATTATGTGTTTGTCGTTGGGCACTTGAAAGAAAAAATTATAAAATATTTTGGCGACGGCAATTCCTGGGGAGTAAATATCAGGTATGTTGAACAGAAAGAAAAACTCGGGATAGCACATGCTGTAGGGCAGTTGGAAAATTATGTGGATGCGCCGTTTATGCTTTTTTTAGGCGATATATTTATTGTGCCGAAGAATTTAAATAGGATGGTGGAGGCTTTTCAGAGGAAAAAGGCAGGGGCAGTTTTAGCCGTAAAAAAAGAGAGAGATTGCGAATCAATAAAGAGAAATTTCACGGTTAGCCTTTATCCGCAAACTAATAGAGTTAAAAGGGTCATTGAAAAACCGCGGTTTCTTTTGACTGATTTAAAAGGGTGCGGTATATATTTGTTCGATCAGGCGATTTTTGATGCAATAAGGTGCACTCCCCGTACAGCCATGCGTGATGAGTATGAGATTACAACCGCTATACAGATACTTATTGAAGACGGCTGTTCGGTTTATACATCCGAAGTTGTGGAGTGGGATATGAACGTAACTATTCCTCAGGATCTTTTATTGTGTAACCGCAGGCAGCTTAAATATATATGTAAAGATAATGTTATCTGTAAAACGGCTAAGATAGCGCCAAATGCTAAAATAATAAATTCCGTTATTGGCAAAAATGTTGAAATTCATCATCCCATAATAATAAAAGATTCTGTTATCCTTGATAATGTAAAAATAAAAGAAAAAAATGATTTTAACAACAATCTGGTCTCATCTACGTCAATAATCAGGTTAGTTTCTTAAAGTTATAATAGGTGTAAATATATGGAATTTAAGAAAGCAGTTGTTACCGGAGGGGCGGGGTTTATCGGCTCTCATATAGCAGGAGAACTCCTTAAAGATAATATAGAGACGGTTGTAATTGATAATCTTTATATGGGCAAAGAGGAGTATATACCTAAAGGGGCAAGATTTATAAAAATGGATATTCTGGATAGACAGAAGTTAGAAGACGCTTTTGCTGGAGCGGATATCGTATTTCATCAGGCTGCGCACGTTAGCATCAGAAATTCCATTGATAATTTTTATAACGATGCTTATACAAATATTATGGGAACGGTTAACGTTATCGGGGCAGTTATAAAAAAGGGAATTAAGAAATTAATATATGCTTCTTCCATGGGAGTATATGGAGAAGCAGAAAGTTTGCCGATTAAAGAGACGCAAAAGTTAGAACCCACCTCTCCCTATGGAATAAGTAAGCTGGCAGCTGAGAAGTATTGCCTGCAGATGTCTAACTTTTTTGGTTTTGATGCTGTTTCGTTAAGATATTTTAATACTTTCGGGATAAGACAGACGCTTACCCCTTATGTTGGAGTGATTACTATATTTATAAATAGGATGCTAAAGGGCAAACCCCCGCGAATTTTCGGTGACGGGAAACAAGTAAGAGATTTTGTTTCAGTTTCAGATATTGCCTATGCCAATATTTTAGCTATGCAGCATGGTAGGAATGGACAGGTAATGAATATCGCAAGCGGAAAAGGCACTACGGTAAATGAAGTCGCGCAGGTTATTATTGACCGTCTGGGTTCAGGGGTTGTTCCTGAATACACTGCGCCTAAACCAGGTGAGCCGGGAAGTTCCATTGCTGATATAACAAGAGCAGAAGAATTTATCGGGTATAAACCGCGTTATTCTCTTATTGATAAGATAGATGCCATTATAAATTGGAATAAGAATATATCGTAAAAAGTTAAGAAGAATATTAGGGAGGGTATGTTGAGATGTTGTCTATATGGTTATTAATATTTGCAATTTTTTCTGCCACAATAGGACAGATATTCTTAAAGAAGGGCATGATTTCCGTTGGTGTATTTTCGTTTGAAAACGTTATGGTTCTTGCGTATTTTTTAAAAGCATTTACTAATGGTTTTGTGTTGATAGGATTATTTTTTTATTTTTTTAGCGCATTAATATGGCTGATTGTTATTTCCAGATTACCGTTAAGTTTAGCTTATCCTTGCGTAGCGTTAGGGTATGTACTGGTTGCTATATTATCAAAATATATGTTCAATGAGACAATAACTTTTGTTCGCTGGGCAGGTATTATAATAATTTGCTTAGGTGTATTTTTAATTTCACGGACTGCTTAAGGAATCTTTTTTGGGAAGGAGTGGTGGCTAAATGAAAGAAGTCAATAGTATATCGGTAGTTGGGTTAGGCAAGCTGGGGTTGTGTACTGCCAGCTGTTTTGCTCAAAAATATAAAGTTATCGGCGTTGATATTGATAGAGATAAGATAGATTTGATAAATCAAGGCAAGACCCCTATTTCCGAAACAGGGCTTAGTGAAATGATCAGTAAGTATAAAGAGAATCTGAAAGCAACAACTGATTATCGCCGGGCGATATTAAACTCGCAGGTTACTTTTATTGTGGTTGCCACGCCGTCGGAAGCCGACGGGACTTTTTCTAATAAACAGTTGGAAGTAGCGTTAAAGCAAATCGGCGCAGCCTTGAGAGAAAAGCAGGCTTATCATTTAGTGGTTATTACTTCAACGGTTATGCCCGGCACTACAGAACATGTAGCAAAATTCGTTTTAGAAGAAACATCGCGAAAGAAGTGCGGTAAAGATTTTGGTATAGCTTATAATCCGGAATTCATCGCTTTAGGGAGAGTGATACGCGATTTCCTAAATCCAGATTTTATTTTAATAGGAGAAATGAGCGAGAAAGACGGCCAAATTTTAGAAGATATTTATAAAAACACCTGTGAAAATACCCCTCGGTTTGGACGGATGAATCTTGTTAGCGCAGAAATTGCTAAAATATCGCTTAACTGTTATATTACGATGAAAATAACCTACGCTAATTCATTAGCGTCTATTTGTGAAAAAGTCCCCGGCGCAGATGCTTCAGTTATTACCAGCGCCATAGGGTTAGATTCTCGTATCGGCAAAAAGTATTTAAAACCGGGCTTAGGTTACGGAGGGCCGTGTTTTCCCCGTGATAACGTTGCTTTTGCTGCTTTTGCCCGCAAGGTGGGAGTAAAAGCCAAATTAGCAGAGATGGTTGATGAAGTTAATAGAGATCAGGTAACAAGAATAGCAAAAATAATAAATGATTTATCCGTAGGGAATGGGCCTGCCAATTCCTCTGACAAAAAGACAAAAGAAGAAACGGTTATCGGTGTATTAGGGTTATCATATAAACCCAATACGCATATTATAGAAGATTCTCAGGCTATAGATATTGTCCAGCAGCTGATTAATGAAGGGTATAAATTAACAGTGTATGACCCGCAAGCGCAAGGTTTAGCAAAGTCTGTTTTCGGTGATAGCGTTAGGTATACTAACAGCAGTAAAGAGTGTATGAGGCTTGCCGACGTGGTGTTAATAACAACGCCATGGGAAGAATTCAAAGATATAGATTTGTCAGGTTGTAAAAAGGATTTAGCGGTATTGGATTGCTGGAATCTTAGTAAAGACAGGGAGTTAGGAATAAATATTAGATATTTAGGAAGAGGATAAGGCAAGCGTGCCTTTACGTTTTTATAGTTGCATTGACGATCTGTAAAGAGTTGGTTATGGAGTAAAGCCGGCATCTTGACCCTAACCAAACTACTTGACCATGAATGCAAGGAGGTATAACAAATGAACGATATTAAAGTATTAGTAGCCGGAGCCGGAGGGTTCATCGGCCATCATCTTGTAAAATATTTGAAAGAAAAAGGTTATTGGGTAAGAGGGGTTGATATAAAGAATCCGGAATTTGAAGGTACGGCAGCGGATGATTTTCAATTGTT
>CP070797.1:1162225-1169157 GCA_020343495.1 Candidatus Omnitrophota bacterium
GACTTCAGGTAACACTGTGTCATACCCAAGCCGCTGCGCTGCTTCGTAAGCATAAACAACGTTTTCTCCTGACAAAGCTCCTGACAGCTTATCCAAAGAGAACCCAAACCCAGCTACTCCCTCAATATCTGCATTGCTGTGGCGCCGGAACAACTCCCGCAGCAGCATTATTACCTGCTGTTTCCTTTCGGTCTGCAGCGGGCCTTCTCTTTCTAAATAGTAAAGGTAACCGTCAACAATCGTAGATAACCTTGTATTAAAACTATATGTATGAACAGGTATAACGTCCCTTTTTGCCAACCTTTCAGCATCAAGAATCTGGCTTTGGATATCGCCTAACACCCGCTTTTTAGTGCTTGCCATCTTAGTTAAAGCCGGCATAAATGCTTTATCACGCAGGTATTCATAAATTGAACTGCCAATGTTCTTTGTTTTATCTACCCGCCTTTTAACGCCCATATTGTATTGCACGAACATCCCCCAAATATATTTAAATAACTGGGGCAGAGAACCGTCAAATTCATAATCAGCAATAGATATTTTAGAAACTTTTGGTTCTATAACCTGAATTCTTACCTGCGAGATTTCCTTAACACCTTGCTCTTTTAAACTGGAAACTGACACGGTCCACTCCCATTCCCAATCGCTTATAGCTTTTACTTGCGGGACAACTATTACGGGTTCAGGTAAAGAAGGATCTGTAACAACAACTTTCAACTCATTCTCATCTCCCACTCTTAGGGTCCGGAAAGAAAACTCACCGGCATCATTAATGTCAGACGGCAAGCTCAACGCTGCGCCGTTATTACTCAATGGTCTATACTTAAACGAATCTTGTTTTTTCCCATCCAAATAAATGCCGGAAATCTTAAGCCCTGATGTAGACTTAACTTTTATTTCGGATATATTTTTAATACCTTTCTTACGCAAGGAAACCATAGTTACTTTCCATATCTTGTGTTCTCCGTTGTAATTAACGCTCTGCTGGGGAATGACTGTCACGGTTTTACCCCTCTGGTCAGTAACTTCTAATGCTACTGCATCAGGGCTGGTTATGCCTAAAGTTTCAAAAGAAAACCAGTCGCAATAATTAATGTCCGGCGGCAACTTAAAAGTCATGCCTCTTTTCAACGATTGGTAATACGCCGGGAGGACTCTTTCCTCTTCCTGGGGTTTTGAATTATCTTCTGAAATGTTCTCGTAATAAAACGCGTCTGACGGCAAGAGGTGCCTTTCTCCTGCCTCTAACGCTTTAATAGCTTCATCCAACTCGTCAAAAACGGTCTTTTTAAGAAGGGCTTGCTGACGCTCAAAAATAAGTTTTAATAAAGAATAAAACCCCTGCTTCTCAGTAAGACTTACACCTTCGTCTAAATTGCAAAGTTCAGCGATCATTTGGCCAACCGCCTCATAAATACGGCTGTTAATGCCTTTATCGTATATGTTTTTCTGAACAGTGTCTTTGCCTTTCGGCGCTATAGGCATAGGCGGCCGTATGGTAACGTCGTCAGCAAACCCGCCGGGGAAAACCTTAGCTATCTGCGAAGAAGGGATAGCAATGTTCATAGATTTCTCAAAGTCGTAATCTTGCCTAATACTATTTATTCCTGTTAAAGGGTTCCTAAAACACCATAAGTTAATGACAAATCTAACCGCTATCTTAAACCATTTTGCTATACTATTCTTGAAAAACCCTATTGTCTTATCACTCAATATCTTTAAGTTAAACTTCCTGGATTCCACGTACTGACGTACCGAGGGGTTAAACTCTAACAACCTGGCAGTTAAGTTGTAGCTAAACTGGTAATACTTCTTCTCGCCTGTTCTCTGCGCTACTTTTAAGGCAAGTAACGCCAGCTTACTTTGCAGGTCAGAAGTGGCCTTAACAACTTCTACCTGTTTTTCTCTAGGGTTATACCACTCTTTATCGCCGTTATATCGGTTGTAAGAATCAACTACCGGATACTTACCGCACTTAGTTACCTCCATCAACGCATCTATGTTACGTTTAGCTAAAAGCGGGCGGTCATATTCAAGGAGGTCTTCAATTAACACCAACAGCTGGCGAACATCAACGTAATCTGAGACATTAATTTCCTGCTTTTCATTCTTAAGAAATTCTACCACCTTACGGTTTCCTGTTGAAACCTTAGCCAACACCCCAGTTATATATTTGCCACCGTCATCATAGACAACTAAGGCACTCTCAATAACGCCGTTACCAATGGAAGGCAGGATATTCAAACTAAACTCAAACTCACCCCAAAAGGTGCCGGCAACTTTGCCTATCTCTTTTAAGAACCCCCAGAAATTACGCCAAAGCATGCTCAAAAACCATTGTACTGCTCCTACCACAGACTTTGCTCCCTTCCGGAAACATCTGGCAGCCGTATCTACAACAGCTTCCCATCCCTGATTTTTCACATCTTCCATTGCGTGTTTTAAATTTTGTTTCCTCTCTTGTTTATAAAGCCCTATATGCGGCGGGATAAGGAACAAATCAGCTCCTGACTCATCAAATTGTTCAGCAAATTTATCGCAATGCTTTAAAACCTCTTTCTCCCATTTCCACACTTCATACTCTTGCGCTGCTTTCTCGTTATTCTCATAATCCTCATCTGCATTAAGTTCTTGAATTAACCGGTAACTTAACGCAAATCTTTTGTTCTCATAAGGAATGTTAGTAGCTGTAAGGTAGATCTTCTTATCGGCAGGAACGGTTTTATCATGATAATCGTTTGCGCCCCAGAAAATCTCTTTATTATCCGGCCCAGCTCTTAACCTGCCGCTCTTGACAATAGCCCTTAACTCGCCATATTTAGCCGGATTTGCTTCTTTGTAATACTCTAAAGCGTCTGTTACCCATCCTTCCAAGACAATATCTTTTAAAACAGCCGTATCAACCAGATACTTTCTTAAATACCTTTTACGTAAAACATTAAATATATCGTGTTTTTTATATTTATTATAAGCGGGAGCAACTATTAAATCCGATGAATCAGTAACCTGCTCAAACGCCAGGGTCAACTCGTTATCTTGCCCGATATATGCAGGTTTACCTTCCCTTTCTTCCTTTAAGTCGTTAAATAATGCCTTAACATCTTCAACAATACCTTCAAAATCGCTGGGTTCAACTACCCTACTGTATTCCCTATAAAGATCACGTACAGTGCGCGAGGATAATGCCTTCATATAACTCATAAAGAATAACATATATATTTGATCTCTTATAAGCTTATATTTACTGGATAAAACCATATCGTCAGCCCCGGATACTTTCATGAACTCAGGCAGGATTTGGCCTTCCTCATTAATATAGCCTGTCTCACCCTTTACTAACATTAAATCAGCGAACAAATCATCTGCCGTGCCGAAATCAAAATACACGCTTGAGGAATCAATAATTCTTTGCAGGCCTTCTTTCGTAATCTTTCCGTAAGAAATAAGTTCTTCCAACATGGCAAGCTTCTGCGGGTCGCGTTGTTTATAATAACCAACAACTTCCCATAACGTTAAATCTAAAGCCTCTTCCCAATCAACGAACCTGCTGTCCACGACATTAAACCCAGGGAACCCTTCCTCCCGCAGGCGGCTAAATTCTTGGTAAACTTCTTCTATAGTATGGCCGGGACGGGGAGCGGCTGAATCAGGCATTTTAGAACTTATAGTTTTTTTCTCCCACCAAAGGTAAGGTTTAGTCCTTTCAAAATCAGCTGGTTCTTCCTCTGCTATATTCGGCCGGAAAGAACGAACCATTTCATCCACGTTCTTCTGCCTGGCGCAATGCTGGATTATTTCTCTCTGCCGCAAAGTAAGACGAACCGGCAAGTCTATGGCCGGGTCTATTTTCTTTAGTATCTGCATATAGAAGGAAGCTATCATATTCGCTGTTAAGGTAGGTAATGTCTGTGCGCTTAAATCATGCACAATGTCATTTTCAGGGTCTTTAGGGCTTATGTAACAAAGGGCAACAGGGTCAGAAAAACTGCCGGAATGTGAAAACTTTGCTATCACAACCGGCCGGGCTAAACTTGTTGGTATGCACATTATCTGAAAACCGTTACCGCATTCAAACACAAACCTGATTTCTTTAGGCTGTTTAGGGCTCTGCTGGTCATAAACAAGAATTGCTTCTTCTCTTACTCCTAACACCTTCGCTGTGCCTCTTCTCGTAATTTCCGGCTGCTGCGTTTTTCTTGTTAACGACTCTTTCGTGAACCTGTAGGGCACCCACCATTCAAGTTCAGTGTACAACCTGTCTTCCTCGCCGCCGTTACGCGGTACGGACAAAATATAAGTAGCTTCACGGCCCTGATTGTCCTTAGCATAAACAGAAGTTCTGCCGTCAACGTCTCGGGATGAACTTAACGCGGCGATAAAATCAACTTTATCTTTCCTTAGATCTTCCTTAGCTGGCCGCGGATTAGCAACTCTAAAATTAGAGATCCTGGCGTTGGCAGCTAAGGCGCCGCTAACAATAACGTCTATTTCTTTAATCTGCGTAATACCTGCTTCTTCTAACATAGGGATAGATATAACCCATAACTCTTTGCCTATTTCTGCTCTTTGAGAAGACTGGATAATAGAATTACGCCCAAGGCCTTCATCGCTAAACTCGTTATGCACCAGAGCCTTAGCCCGATCCATCAATTTATCTACAGAAGACAACGTTTTACTGGGATCTGTCATCTGGACTTCTCTAAACTCCATTTTAGTTACTGACACAGGACACCAGAAAGTAATCTCGCCCTTCTTAAACTCTCTGCTTTTATTAATGCCTGCCTGCGGCAGAACTTTTACCTCTCTACCGCTTACATCTCTTGCTATAATTTCTATACTGTTACCGGAAGCTAACCCCGGTGTGTACAGGTAAGCCCAGTCATAGTCATGCGAGTCTGCTGCTGCCGGCAACGTCATTCTCTTACGTAACGGCATAAAAGGTATTCTGTCCATAACTTCTTCTGATAACGGCGGGATAAAGATTACGTCTTTCTGTAACTTGTTTCCTTTAACGTTCAACCCTCTATCTATGGAGCTGGGCGTAATGCCCCTTGCGTCAAACCACATCTCTGAGGGCTCGGTAGTCTTACGAATCAGGTGCTGTTCAACTTCTATATTAAGCGCTGCCCAGCGAGGATCTTTCTTATCAAACTCACTACCTACAGGAAACGTATTCCAAACCGCCTGCATAAGAAGCGCTACAACTTTAGGCATTCCTATGATAACTTTTCCTGTTAACGGCTCTACTGTTAAACACGTGTTCCACCCTAACCACTCATCGTGTAACGCTAAATTATCGTATGCTCCGTCGCCTACACCTACGGCATCAAAATCCTGTTTTGCTAAACTGCCTTTCTTTACTTTGTTCAGCTGGTCGTACTCTTCACATCCCAGGCCGCCGACAACTAAATTAATCTCGTGATCTCTCTCCAACTCTTTAATTGTTGTTAATTTCTTTGCGCCGTTATAAACCGTGCTGATTCTGTCTATACTCAACCACTGATTAAACACTGCTGCTGCCTGGTTCTGCTCATTCGGTGTAAGGGTTGTCCCGTCAAAACTGTCAGCGCCAAACTCGCCAACAAGCAGCAACTTAATGCCTACCTTAGAATCAATCTTGTTAGCTTCAACTAAAATCCTGCGCCACTCCTCATTTATTGAGTAAGGATTATCCCACCGGTAAACATTAGCTATCCACAGCTTAACTTGCGGCAATAGAGCAACGGTTTGGGCGTCAGGTAAATCCCTCCAGGCAATAGCAGTAATAAGATGAGGAACAGTTGTGTTCACCCAGGAAATAAACGGCTCTAGCTTCTTTAAGAAAGCAGGCACGTCGGTTTTCTTCATTTTTAAATCAGGTTCATTAACAAAAACATACCCTAATATCGGCCAGTTTTTCTTCTGCAGTTTATCGCTATGATCCTTAATAAACTGTTTATGATCGGCTTTCTTAAAAATGTCAACTTCTACCAGTATATATAGCCCTCTGTCAGCAAACGCTTCTAGTAACTGGTCATCCGGCAACCCGTAAATCCTAAACACGTTACCGCCTTTGCTTGCTAACGCATCTACTCCTGAGGTCCCGCCGACGTCAGCTAATGTTATTAGCGGCGCCCAATCTCTGCCCCTTGCAACAGCGCCTAAACAGCGGCCCCTGATTTGACGCAACTCCTGCATAACACCACTGCGGTCAGGATACAATACTTTAAAGTCTGTGCCGTCAGTTACAACCTTTGGCGCCCCGTAAAGCGGGTCTAAACTCGCTGTGGGCAGGCCGGCAGCGTTATTAATATCTAACACTGCAGCCCCGCGGCTAACAGTATACTTAACCATGTAAGCGTACTTACCTGTCTTCATAAACCAGGAACTGGGGTACCCCGGTATAGGCATACAGTAACGGGTAATAGTAATATCGTTATCGCTAGTCTCAATATCCAACACCCAGGCTTGGCTGTCTTGCCCGGCTCTACCTACGGAAAGATAATTCTTTGAGCCGGTATACATATCTCTGTTTAAAAGAACGTGGCTTTGGCCGGAACAAAGAGTAACCTTAAACAACATGTCATTAACAGGGATGTCTTTCTTTGATGTCTTCAAAGGCAGAAAAACCACCGGCTGGGTTAAAAATACGTAGTTACCTGACGCGTTGGGAGAAAATAACCCTTTCTGATACTTCAGTTTTCCTTTCCTTCTGAAATTGGCGCCTGCTTTACGGTTGTTGGCGTACTCTAACATCTCCCGGGCGTCGTAAACTAAGTAGTTGGACGGCAGGAACACCTCGCCCTTCTTGATACGTAAAAGGTTACCTTTAATATCCTGCATTTTAATCGTGAACCATTTCTTACGGAACCCGCCGAAATCAAAAGTTTTAATAACTACCACCGGCTCCTGCCTGACAGCGCCCTGGAACGAACCGTAATCAAAGTTGTTCT
>CP070797.1:1169257-1176042 GCA_020343495.1 Candidatus Omnitrophota bacterium
AAATATATTTTTTCGCGATAGAAATTTATCTGACGCAATAAGTTTTATTTATCAGGGATGGGATAATACCGTGTCAGCAGCTCACGATTTATTACAGCATTTTAAGCGCACTCACAGCCATATTAAGAGTATTTCTAAAGAGAAAGTAATTACTATTATTATGGACGGAGAGAACGCCTGGGAATATTATAATAATAACGGCGTGCAGTTCCTGGAGACTGTCTATACAGAGTTAGATAAAAGTAAGATTTTGGCAACTACTACCCCCGGGGAATTTTTAAAGAAAAATCGCAGCAGAAGTTTGGAGCGTTTAGCACCCGGTTCCTGGATTAACGGCGATTTTGGAGTATGGGTGGGGCATGAGAAAAATAATTTTTATTGGAATATTTTGAGGAAACTTAAAGATTTAATAGAAAAAAGAGAAAGAAAATCAGCGAAGATAGGGGAAGCTAAGAAATATCTATATTTGTTGGAGGGCAGCGACTGGTATTGGTGGAACACTTTTGCTGACGCGACGGGTGAGTTTAAAAATATATTTTTCAGTTATATAGAGAAGATATATAATCTTTTAGGAAGAAGAGTGCCTTCATATATATTATCTAAAAGGAGTAAGTGATTTAGGATATTAAGTAAAAAGTATGGGTAAAGTATATTTTTTATTTGGAGTTCATAACCACCAGCCGGTTGGCAATTTTGACTACGTTTTTCGACAGGCGTATGAGAAGTGTTATCTCCCCTTTATTTCAACCCTGCAGGAATTTCCTAAGGTAAAATGCAGTATTCATACCAGCGGCCCTCTTTATGACTGGATGAAGGATAACGGTAAAGAATATATAACTATTTTAAATAATTTGGTTAATAATAAACAGGTTGAACTTATAAGCGGCGGCTATTATGAGCCTATTTTACCATTAATTTCTGATAAGGATAGAGAAGGCCAGGTGAAGTTGATGAATGATTTTATAGAGGAGGAGTTTAAGTTTAAGCCGCAAGGGTTCTGGCTGGCTGAACGGGTGTGGGAGCCTTATTTGGCAGCAATTATTAACCGGTGCGGCCTGAAATATACTTTCCTTGATGATACGCATTTTCGTTATGCCGATTGTGGTAAGAAAGAATTCTTCGGCTATTATACTACGGAAGACCAGGCTCTGCCTATTTCTGTGTTCCCTATCAGTAAGGCATTGAGGTATAAAATACCATTTTCACATGTCCGTGAAGCAATAGGACTTCTTAATAGTTTTCGTAAAGAGGAAGATGTGTTAGTTACGCTTTTTGATGACGGAGAAAAGTTTGGTATGTGGCCGCGTACTTTTGAATGGGTACACCGCAGGGGTTGGCTTAAGAAATTTTTCTCTTTTCTAGAAGAAGCAAAAAATATTCAGACAATTACCCCTTATCAAGCTCAGGAGAAGTTTAATTCCTGCGGAATCATATATTTACCAACTGCTTCTTACGAAGAGATGGGAGAGTGGGTGCTTGAACCGGAGAGTTTTTCTGCCTACGAAGATTTGAACAACTTCTTAAAATCTACCCGTAAGTTTCACAAATTCAAGGATTTTGTGAGAGGAGGTTTTTTTAGAAACTTTTATAAAAAATATAGCCGGCTTAACTATATGCATAAGAGAATGCTCACCGTCAGCAAAAAAATAAATGAGCAGGCAAATTTTAGCCAGGATAAAGATATATTTATAAATTTATGGAAGGCCCAGACTAACTGCGGCTACTGGCACGGTATTTTTGGCGGGTTCTATTTGAGCCATATAAGGGGCTCGGTTTATGAGAAGTTGATTACAGCGCAGAATTTATTTGATAAGAAATTCAGCCGCGAAGATATTGTCGTAGAGTGCCAAGACTTTAATTTTGACGGAGTAGAAGAAATTGTTCTGAAGAACCGCAAAGTTATTTGTTGTTTTTCTTCTAAAGGAGCAACGTTGTTAGAGTTGAGTCTGCGCGACCCTGCCTTTAATCTTATTAATACTATTACAAGGAAGCAGGAGTCTTACCATAAAAGAGTTACCAATAAAGCAATCCGTAAAGGTGTTATCCGTTCTATCCATGATATTCTTACTGCCAAAGAAGATAATCTAAAACAATTTTTAATCTATGATAGATACGAGCGCCTTTGTCTGGTGGATCATCTCTTAAATAAAGATTTAACTATAGATGATTTCGCAGCACAAAAGCGAGTAAAAACTTTTAGTAACGACCTTTATGAGGCTTCTTTGAAGAAGGGGGAGAAAGAAGTCATTTTAGATTATTGCTACAGGAGTCAATATTTGGATTTTTCAAAAATCATAAAGTTCTCTCATAAATGCGGTCTGGACGTTAGTTATAAATTTTCTTCAAAAAATGAAAAAAAAGGTTTAAATAATCATGATTTTGGTATAGAATTTAACTTAGCGTTCGTTTCACCCCAGGACGTTTTTAAGAACGAAGAGAAGGCAAAAACTCCTTTAGATAAACCAACAGTAACTAAGAATGCCGATTGTTTAGAGATAGTTGATAATTATAAGAATATAACTTTAAGATTTAACTTTGATAGAGCAGATGTTTATACTTTACCGCTGTACTCGGTTTCTTCTTCGGAATCAGGATTTGAAAAGGTTTATCAGCAGATAGTGGTTCTTTTTATAGTTAAAGAGAAAAAAGAAAATTTTAATCTTGCTTTTAATATAGAAGGAAAATGAAAAAAGGGGGTGGGAGATGATGATTCCTCGTAAAGGAAGAGGGTTTCTTTCAAGGAGAGCCGCAGCCAAGAGAGCTAAAGGAGGTATTGATGAAGAAAAATTAAATCAGATGATAAGAGAAAAAGCTTACTTTTTGTGGGAAGAGCAAGGCAGGCCTGTTGGTGAGGATGTTAATAATTGGATTAAGGCAGAGAAAGAGGTCCGTTCTAAAGTAGAAAGATAATAAAAGGGGAGGTTGATTATGAAAGCAGTAAAGGGTGAAGAATTATTTGTCTCAACCGAAAATAAGGTTGGGCAGTTATGTGCAGTTTCTAAATTGATAAAGGATAGCGATGTTAATATTAGAGCAATAAGTGCTTATGCTGTAGCAAATAAAGCGTTTTTTAGATTGGTCACTTCAGATAATACCAAAGCAGCTCAAGGTTTAAAGAGTATAGGTAAAGTTGAGGCTAGAGAAGTAGTTATAGTTGAGATGAGCGATAAAGTAGGCCAACTTTACAGCCTTGCTGCCAAATTAAAAGATGCTAATATAGATTTAGCCTATATTTACGGTTCAACCGTTAAGGCCGGGCAACAGGCAAACATTATTTTCTCTTCCAACAATAATAATAAAGCATTAGAGGTTATTTCTTCTTAGTAACTAATCGCCAAGAGCGTATATATAAATTTGCCTAATAATATTTAGATGCAATTAAAATTCCCATCCCACTTTCTATGGGGCGCTGCTATTTCCAGTTATCAATGCGAAGGTGAAAATTATAATTCTGACTGGTGCCTCTGGGAGAAAGAAAGAGCCTTAGAAAGAGCAGAGACAGCGTGTAATCACTATCATTTATTTGAGGAGGACTTTCAGTTAGCCCGCCGCCTGAATTTAAATTCTTTAAGGATTTCTATAGAGTGGGCACGGGTTTGCCCGCAGAAATCAGTCATTTCAGATGAAGAGATAACCCACTATAGCGCAGTGGTTGATACACTTTGTAAGTTTAACTTAACTCCTTTTATAACTCTGCATCATTTTACTAACCCTATCTGGTTTAGTGCACGGGGAGGGTGGGCTTCTTCTGAAAACATTGATTCTTTTCTTAACTATCTGCAGAAAATAGTTGGTGCTTTAAAAGATAAGGTTAATTATTGGCTTATTTTTAACGAGCCGTTAGTTTATATCTATAATAGTTTTATTTGCGGGATTTGGCCGCCGGGAGGCCGTTCTTTAAAAACTGCTTTAAGGGTTTTTAAAAATATTATTGCTGCATATATAACAGGTTACCAGGAGATAAAGAGGATATATAAGGATAGCGAAGTTATCCCGCAGATTTCTTTGGCGAAGAATATGCGCCTTTTTTCCCCCTGCCCTAAATATAATCTGGGATTGAATAACTTTTCTTCTTTTATCAGAGACAAGATTTTTAATTATCCCGTTTACGATTATTTAAGTAAAAAGAAATATTTAGATTACCTTGCCATAAATTACTATTGTAAAGAGTATGTACGGTTTAGCTTGCCGCTGGGAGAAGAGTGTAATCACTCTTTTCATAAGGAACACCGTAATTATCTGGGCTGGTATATTTATCCTTACGGATTTTATGAAATTCTTAAGAAGTTAAAGAAATACTCCCTGCCGGTAATAATTACCGAAAACGGCACCGCAGAAACCCGGGATTGTTTTTATCAGGATTATTTGGTTTCACATCTTAAGAGTTTAGCGCAAGCATTAGAAGAAGGCCTAGATATAAAAGGATATTTATGGTGGTCGCTCTTAGATAATTTTGAATGGGATAAAGGGTTTGGCCCCAGGTTCGGGCTGATAGAAGTAGATTATAATACGTTGAGAAGAAAAATAAAGCCGTTCGCTTATATCTATGCTAAGATATGCAAAGAGAATAGACTATACTGATATGGACACAAAAGAAATAAAATTTATCGTCAGTAACATATCTCCTTTCAATAAGTTAAAAGAGAAAGAAATTAATGCATTTATAAGTTTATGCGAAGTTAAAGAATATAAAAATAGAGAGATTATTTATAACGAGTCAGACCCTCCGGATTATTTTTACCTTCTTTTGCGCGGCAGAATCGTTGCCATAACTAAGTTTGAGGGAAAAGAATCCGAAATTGAATTGCTTAAGCGGGGTACCTGTTTTGGAATGATTTCTATTTTTACCGGTGAGACCCATTCTGTGACGGCCAAATCAATTGAGACGTCTTTTGTTTTGAGGGTAGAGAAAGATAAATTCAAAGATTTTTTAAATAAACACCCTGTGTTTTTCTCGGAGTTTTTTCGTCTTTTCTCCCAGCGGGTTAAGCGGCGGTCTCACCCCAAGAAGATTTTTCAGTGTAAGAAAATAGCTGTGTCAGGTTCTGCCTCTTCAGGTAAAACCACGTATATGTTTAATCTGGCAACGCAGATGCAGGAGCAGACCAGGAAACGAGTAATCGCTTTGGAACTCTCGTCTCAGGAGGACTTTGTGTTACCTTTCTTAGAAAAAGCCAAAAATGCAGGGACAGTTGTAAGTAGTAAGGTTTTAAACCTTAAAGAATTTACTGAAGAGACCGTTTCCCAGTATATTGTAAAAGGTAAGATTGATTATCTTTTAGTGCGGACAGAAGCAGGCGCTGACTTTGGCGCACTCCTGAACTTCCTTTCGGAAAATTACCATTTCATTATTTATGAAATTCCTTATGGTTTTTGGAAAGGCCGCCTTGATGAATTCGTTTATCCCGTTGACCTCCTGCATTTTATTACTTGCGTTGAGAGAGGCAAGTTAAAGACATTAGGCGATATTATACGCCGGTTGAGAAACACCCCTGCCAATGGCGAGAAGATAAAAGTTCTTCTGAGCGAGTTTGGCAAGAGGAATATTTTTCTTATGAAGAGAAAAAAAAGTTATTAGGGCACCCTATTTATGCAACGTTGCCTCATTATAGCAACGAAGATTATTCTAAGGCTGTAAGGAGGATTTCTCGTCAGATTGGCGACGTAGTATTAGGGGTAGCTTTAGGAAGCGGGGGAGCGTATGCATTTTCTCATATAGGTGTTTTAAAGGTTTTGCAGGAGAATAATATTCCCATAGATGTTATTTGCGGCTCAAGCACAGGAGCATTAGTTGCTGCTTTATGGGCAGCAGGTTTTACCATTGAAGAAATGGAAAGAATAGTAAAATGGGTTGGAAGGAAATTAAGTATGTTTCCCTTTACAGGCATGTCTCTGCCTTTTAAAGGGTTTTTAAGGGCGCGGCGCCTAGAAAACATTTTTAAAAGTATTTTTAAAAACAGGACTTTCTATGATTTAAAGCATACCCTTAGGATAGTTGCTTTTGATTTTATAAGGCGCCAGGCAAAAATTTTAGAGGAAGGCTCACTTTATAAAGCGGTTGCCGCCAGTTGCGCCATGCCGGGAATGTTTGAGCCTATCAAGTTTAAAAAAGATATTTTGTTAGACGGCGGGGTGTTAAACCCTTTACCTACGCGGATACTTCTAAATTACGGGGCGAATAAGATAATAGCCGTTAATATTACCCCTTCGCGCGAAGAAATTATAAAAGGGTATGGAGAGACCCGCAAATTCCATATTTTAGATTTTATTTTTGGGAGCATTGAAACAATGCAGAGGGAGTTTATTGCTCAGGCATTAAAATTAAGCGACGTTGTTATTCACCCTGACTTTGGCGGAGTAGGAGGGTGGATGGAGTTTGATAAGGCGCATGAGTTTATAGAAAAAGGGGTTGAGGCTGCCCGCCAGAAAATAGAAGAAGTCAAGAAGCTGGTTGTTTCATAAGCGAGAATACGAGAAATAATTTTACTTGTTAATTTTTGATAATTATGGTATATAAGTTGTTTAATGTTATTATGAAGATAAAAGGGTTAAGTTTGTTTTTGGTTTTTTTGTTAGCTTTATCAGGGCCTCTTCTTTGTGAAAATATCCGAGAACGCTTCCAGGGAGAAGAGAAGCTGGTATACGGAGTTTATTTCAGTGGAATTCCCGTAGGAAACATAGAGTGGGCGTATTTAGGCGAGGAAGTTGTTAATGGGAAAAATACCCATGTGTTAAGTATAGATTCCGATACAGATATTCTTAAAGTTTTTAATTTAGAGAGTAAA
>CP070797.1:1176142-1182811 GCA_020343495.1 Candidatus Omnitrophota bacterium
CTAAATCCAGGAGCGCGGCAGTTTTATCCAGGACTCTCAAGACAACTTTTTCCCCTAAACTGGAAGGCAAAATAGAAACTCTAAAATCTATGTCGCGGTTTAATATTTTATTTCTGAACCTTCCCTCCTGAGGAAGACGGTGTTCGGCGATATTTAAATTACACATTACTTTTATGCGCGACACCACAAAGGGGTGCATTTTCTTAGGAAAGTTATCTGCTTCTCTTAAAATTCCGTCTACGCGAAAACGGACTCTGCTTATACTCTCCAGCGGTTCTATTAATATGTCGGAAGCAAAATCACCGACAGCTTTTTTAAAAAGATATCCCGTGAATTTTATAACCGGCGCATCTTCCAGAAACCGGACAATCTCATCTTCCGAGACTTCTTCTTCTTCAGTTCTTATTACTTCTAAATTTTGCGGTTTTTGCCCTTTAACGATCTCTTCCAGAGATTCTTTTGAAATTCGGGTATAATAATTGCTTATCGCCTGCTGTATTTCAGAAAGAAGTGCAATAACAGGGTTAATTTCGCATTTAGTAATTTTCTTTAAGTCGTCAATAACCAAGATATCTAAAGGATCTGCCATGGCAACGGTTAAGGTATTACCCATCTTACCTATCGGCAGCACCTTATATTTCTGGGCAACTGTTTCCGGGATTAAATTTAAAACTTCGCCGGCGATGCTTAAATTAAGAACCCGAATAGGAGGGATTGAAAGATAGCCTGCTAAAACAGTCAATATCTGCTGTTCCTGAACATAGCCTAACTTAACGAGAACCTCAACTAAAGAAAGCCCTTTTGCTTTCTGAATAGCCAGGGCTTTTTTTAATTCTTCTTTAGAAAGTAACTTCTTCTCTAATATATAATCGGTGAATTTTTTTCTGGCCATTAGTAAAAATAAAGGTGGTCGGCAAACCGCCCCTACGGCTTTTGTTTTCCGTAAAATTTCTCTATACTGGCGCGGATGTCCGAGGGCGTTCCCACAAAAATCTGTATCTCACATCCGGTCATATCTTCTAAGTCTTCTATCGCCTGGGTATTTAAAGGGTTAGCCATGGCAACGGTTAAAGCGTTCCCTATTTTATCTATAGGCATTACACAATATTGCGTAGCTACATTCTTAGGGATAAGTTTTACCATCTCCGCTGATATTTCATAATTTTCTAAAGGTAAATAGGGAAAGCCGAATTGTAACGATAGGCAATGTGCAATATCTTCCTCTTTTGCGAACCCTAAACGAACAACAATCTCTCCAAACAAACCTCCGGCGCTACTCTGGATTTTTAAAGCTTCCTCGAGCTGCCCCTTAGTTATAATGCCTCTCTCTACTAAAATCTCACCAAGCGGTTTACTGATTTTTCTGTTAAACTCCATGGGATTTAAACTCTTTATCAATCTGTCCCTGCGCAAAATTAGTGAGGTCTGCCGCGGTTGCTCCATTTATAGGATTTTCAGCTATAGCAAAAGCTAAACAAACTTTTTCGCCCAGTTGGTCTGTTAACTTATGTTTTATCTCTTTTACGTTCTGTTGAGACTGCCTCTTATTTTTCTCTATTAAGATCACGCCTATTTTATTTGATGCGACTCTGCCTATAAAATCAATGGGCCGCACTGTATCTTTAAAAATTTGAGAAATTTTGCGCAATAAGTTCTCCGCCTCAATTAAGCCGAATTCATCCTGGTATCGGTCGTAATCTACTATCTCCATCAACATAAAACCGCAAGGCCTTTGATAAATAATAGACCTCTCAATTTCTTCATCTAATCTTCTCATTATAAACTTTCTATTGTACAACCCCGTTAAATAATCAACTATTTCTAATTCTTTAACCTTTATAGATAATTTTTTGTGTTCCCAGATAAGGGCAATATTTTTAGCAAACAAATCCAGGATTTCTATATAGTCCCTGCTAAAAACAAAACCGGCTTTATTGTTTCCCACTCCGAGTATTCCTCCCAGTCTGCCTCTGGGAACTATAGGAATTACCGCCAAATTCTGGACCTCCAAAGATTTCAATAAAGCCTCAAATACAGGAACCCTGGTTTCCCTGTCAAACCTTACAATTTTCTTAATTTTACCCAACTGCTTTCTGACTTTCACAATGCCTTTCTCAACATTTCCGACATCGGTTCCCATGCAAACGATAGTTTTAAACTCATCCTGAGTGTCTTCTTTCAAACTGCAAAAGCATACATCCATTTCTAATATCTCCTTTAAATTCTCCATAAGGAAGTTTATTATTTGTTCGTCGGGAGTCTCTTTCAGGAACAAATCGTTTGCCTGTAATACCGTTGAGAGAATAAAAACCTTTTTTGAAATCTCTTTATTTAACTCATCGGTTTTTTCACTAAACGTCTTAAGCTGCTCCAAATTATCTTTTACTTTAACCGACAGTGACTCCATTATTGATTCTAAGCTCTTTACTTCATTAGTAAGCGGAGGGGCTTGCTCTCCTAACTTCTCAAAGGTTTTGCGAGTATAATTGGCAATTCTAATAACGGACCAGAAAACCTCAAAAACAACCCACCACCCTAAGAATATCAACAGACCTAAAATCACTGTAGTAATAGTAGAAATGTAATAGCCGGAAAAATAATAGAAAAGAATAATTATGGGAATGACTGTAATTAAAGAGACGGCAATCCAAATTCTTCTTCTTAACCCCAAAGTACTTCTAGACACCATACCCCCATCTCCTTTTTAAAAGGTTAACATCTTTTATAATCCGTGTCAATTGCTCCCCGTAAACTAAAGTGCCTCTTATTCCTCTTTTAAAGAAACCATTATATTTACGCCCTTCAACACCTCTTCTAAACTATAAGGTTTAGTTATATAATAATCCGCTTCCAATGAATACCCTTTTTTAAAATCCTCCAGATCCTTCTTTATCGTAGTTACTATCACACTAATCTTAGGTTTATTCTGCCGCACCCATTTAAGGACTTCCAATCCGTCTAATTGAGGCAAGACAATGTCTAAAATAATAATATCGGGTTCAAACTCTTTTATCCCTTTCAGGGCGCTCACCCCGTCTAAAGCAATACCGACTTTAAACTCATTTTTCTCTAAACGGTCTTTCAAAAAGTAAGCAGTCTCTTTCTCGTCTTCAACGATTAAAATTTTCTTCACGCCAAGCCTCCTTTAGTTGTTTTTTATACTCTCTAAGATATCGCCTAAAAAATTATCTTCCGCATTTAAAAGGTTTAGATGATGTTTAAGCAAATGCCGTTGGTGGGATAAAACTTCCTCTTTATTCTGGAGTTTATCCTGCAGCCACTGTTTTACTTTCTCTAAAAACTTCTTTCGCACCTTAAGGCGGGCCAGCACTTCCCGCTTATTCAGATACGGCAAAAAATACAATGGTATATCTATCTCTATAAACGGCCTTTTCTCGGAAAGCAAAGCCTCATTTGCCTCTTTTAAAAATTCCCTATTACCGGCGGCAGTTATTGAATAAATATGACGGGTAAGATGCCCTCCAAGATAATCCGTGGTTTTCTCTATCAAACCTTCTTTCTCCATAACTTTAAGGGGATAATATATAGATTTGTTCTCTAAAGACGCAAATACTCCTAATTTAGTCTGGATAACTTTTTTTATTTGATAACCGTGTTTAGGGCCTTCTTTTAAAATGCCTAAAATTATAAGTTTCTGGATACTCATTGCATATTTAAGAGCCGGCTGTCTCTGAAAAGACTCCCATCTTTCTATACTTTGCATATCTTTTATCTAACAATTCTTCTATGGGAAGGCAAGAAAGTTCTCCTAAATTCTTAACCACTGCCTCTTTTAAATTATTCGCTGCTGCCTGATAATTATGATGGGCACCGCCTTCTGGCTCAAGAATTATGCCGTCAATAACTCCTAAATTAAGCAGCTCTAAAGAAGTCAACTTTAAAACTTGCGCTGCCACCTCTCTCATAGCAGCATCTTTCCATAAAATAGCCGCACACCCTTCCGGAGAAATCACTGAATAATAGGCATACTCCATAAGCAAGACTTTATCGCCAACCCCAATCCCTAATGCTCCGCCGCTGCCTCCCTCGCCTATAACCACAACTACTATGGGGACCTTCAAACAAAACATATCTCTAATGTTTTCGGCAATAGCCTGGGCCTGGCCTCTTTCTTCCGCTCCAATTCCCGGATATGCTCCCGGTGTATCAATAAGACAAACTATCGGCATACCAAAACGTTCTCCCAGCTTCATTATCCTCATGGCTTTACGGTACCCTTCAGGATGGGCACAGCCAAAATTCCTCTCAATATTCTCTTTGGTATCTTTACCTTTCTGGTGCCCTACCACAACGATTCTCCTTCCTTCTAACTTAGCAAACCCGCATACTATTGCTTTATCTTCACCGAAAAGGCGGTCTCCGGAAAGAGGAATAAATTCTTCCATTATTATATTAATATAATCAACGGTGGTAGGCCTGTTAGAGTGCCGGGAAATCTGCACCTTCTGCCAGGCAGTTAACTTACTATAAACTTCCTTCTTAAGCTCTATCAGCTTTTTCTCTAAATTACGGATCTCTCCGGAAAGTTCCACATCTTTATCCGCAGAAAACTTCTTTAACTCTTCAATTTTATTCTGTAATTCTATAATTGGCTTCTCAAAATCCCATCCCTGCACCATAACAAGTCTCCTTATAGTCAATCTACAATATCCACTTCTGTCCCTGTTGGAATAATCGCAAATAATTCTTCTATATCCGTATTTTTCATTCTTATACACCCTAAAGTTACCTGCTCCCCTATTGCGTCGGGTTCTGTTGTCCCGTGTATGCCGTAGCCTTTCATATCAAATCCCATCCACCTTGACCCTAAAATATTCTCCGGGCTGTCGGGAGAAATAATTGCTCCCGTCTTAAACCAAGTAGGGTTCACCAATCTATTTATAATTTTAAAACTCCCCACAGGTGAAGAATTGTCTTTGCCTGTAGCAACGGGATACTTTTTGATAATCTCTCCCCTTCTTTTTAAGAACAGCATATTCTGGGATTTATCAATAGCTATAGCAAACTTATCAGCATTTACTTTTAACACTTGCCCGGGGATTATCACGTCTGACTCTAAATTATTTGCGCGTTTAATTAAATCTACCGTTGTGTTAAACTTCCTGGCAATCTTTACCAAAGCATCGTTAGGCTGCACTACATATTTAACACTGCCTTCATCAACTAACGCCGAAAAAATGATTTTCATATTTATATCTTCCAGTCTTCTCTTAACGATATCCAGTTTAGCTAAATTACTAATTTGGTTCATTGCGTCTTTATATAACTTCTTTGCTTCTAGAAAATCCCCCTTTAAGAAAGCTTCCTCTGCTGCTTCCACAATTTGCCTCTGTGAGACGCTAGCTGTTTCTGCTTTGCGCCTGCTTCTTGTAACCATGGTTAAACTCAAACCCACAATAATCAAAACAGCAATACCTGCACAAACACCTATAAATACTTTCTTCATAAAACCTCCTTCTTATCTCAAAAATATAAGAGGCACTATTATACCGATAAGGCCGCCGACAAAAACTTCTACGGGAGTATGGCCGACTAATTCTTTTAACCTGTAATCTTCTATTCTTTTCTTCTCTTGAAGGTCCTCCATCATCTTATTCAAAATTCCTGCCTGCATTCCTATGGACCGACGCCAGGTCTGAGCATCAAACATAGTAATAAAAGCAAAAATAACACTAAAAGCAAAAAAGGGCGACGCTGCGCCTAATTGTTTTCCTATGCAAACAGTTAACGCCACAACTGCTGCGCTATGGGCAGAGGGCATCCCTCCTGTGCTTAACAGCCAAAAAAAACTAAACTTTCTTCTTTTCTTTATTCCTAAAATAACCTTTATGCTCTGCGCAATTAAAGAACTCAGGAGCGAAATCCAAAGAACTTTATTTTTTAATAATTCTACCCAAAACCCTTCCATACAAATAATAACCTAACCCTCTTATTTATCAAGCAGTTATAACAGCTGCCCTAAAATAGGCAAAATTAAACCCTTCCCGAGCTATTATTATAAAGATAAAAGCCTGTTTGAGCAACAAATTATTTCACTATGAAGGAAACCAAAATATTAAGGGAAGATTGAATATAGGTAGGCAGATAGCTCTTTAAAAATCACTGTTCCCGCCAGGAAACAATTTCTGCTGAGACATCTCCTAAATTATCTAAAGCATCTGTTATCGCATCAACGTCATAATTTATGGTAGGGTTTCCTGTAATATCGGCATCATCTACTACTGAAGTATCGCTCTCAACTAAAACAGTCCCATTAATTGTAGGGTTACCGGAAACTCTCAAATCGCCAATTACGTATAAAATACCGCCAAAAGTGCCGCCGGTTATGCGCATGTCTCCGGATACTACCAAAATCCCGCTGCCTGACCAGCCGTTATCGTTTACTTTAAACTCAACACCTTCTGAAAGGTTAACCCAGGTTATGCCACTAACAGGGGTTATGTTATTAGCTGGGTCCGTATATGAATTATCAGCCGCTGCTTCTACTTCTGCTTTACTATTCTCAAATAAATCAGGGAAATTTAAAGTCGCATAATCCTGCGTATCGCCGTTTATATCAACACTACCTCTTATATCTAACTCCACAGTTGTCCTCACGGCATGCTGAAAATTAGATGCAGGAACCGGCCCGACCCTTACAACCGCCTT
>CP070797.1:1182911-1189474 GCA_020343495.1 Candidatus Omnitrophota bacterium
CCGTACGAACTATATACTCTCTTAATCCTAAACTAATATTACCCCTGCCTAACTTTTTGAGTAAGCTTACCCTTGTTTTATTTAAAACTTCTGATAACGCCGCAATTCTCCCTTTCTGCAAAGCAAAAACAGCTTTCTCCATCATCATCAAATCTTCCCACATTTGCTCACTAAAAATGCATGACATTCTCTGAGAATACTCGCCTCTAAGATAGGCATCCATAATAGTTTTTTCTCCTATTTGCTTTAATACTTTCAAGGCGCACCATAAATCTTCCTCTTGAAAGCTCTCTTTCTTATTCTTCTTTGCTCTTTCCAGCAAATAAGCGTGTTTTACCTCTATCAAATACCTAATTCTCTCACCTCCTATCTTAGAATAAAAATTTGAAAAACCTTCTACTAATGGTTCTGTCCATAACACAATAGTTATCAACTGGTTAAGCCCTCTATCCAAGACTACTGAAGGGACTCCTTGCGCATGAATCCGGATCAGCCCATAAATTATAGATCTTATGAACCCAATCATATCAGTCAAATCCCTGTAGGGACAAACTATTACTCTATAAATAGGTAACGCTATCGGCATAGGGACAGGCCCTATTAACACTTTAGAAGGCTTAAAGTTTATGCGCTCTCTTTCAAAATATACTTTTAAATACTTCTCTGTTACGGCAATAAATTCTTTCAGTTCGGAGTCTTCTATTTCCCGACTATTCTTCAATATCTCAGCATCTCGTCTTAACCAATTATCAAACAATAGATTCTTAAACTCTTGGCTTCCTCTATATTTACATACAATAGCAAAAACAAACCTCTCCCTATAAGGTAGCTGTTCAAAAGACACTGCTTTGTATTTGAAAGGGATTAAAACAGATAGAGAAACCTCATTAACCAAACTTTCATAAACCCGGGCAGCCGGCAGGTCATCCAAAATACATTGCGCAATTTTTATTTCATTCTCCCAATGACGCCTCTCAGTTTCAGATTCCGGAGGGGCCTTACTAATATGCTCTTTTATGTCGGCAATCAACGTCCCTGCCTTCTGAAGAGAAGCATTATAAATTGCCAATATTAAAGGTAATCCTTTATTTTTCTCCGAGATATAGGAACTACGTGAAAAGGCAATTTCATAAAATATCTCAAATACACGTTTCTGCCCTAACTGTGCGACAACTTTACCAATTTTATCAATAGGACTGACTATTCGCTCAAACGACTGACCGATGGCAATTCCATCTATAAGACTACATATAAGCGAAACCACCCACTCCTCATTGCTATATACGCCGGTTCTAAGCCAAGGCACGTTATTTAAGATTTTGCCAGTATATTCAGGCTTCTTTAATATAAGCTCTGCGAATACGCAAATAACCTTATCAAGATAGTCTGTTGGCCGCACGTGACCAAGAGCCCACTTCTTAAACCCATATAATAATGCCCGAGAAACTACTTCTATCCAAAACAAAGCGCCGTCCTCGGCAGACTCGCCATCAGAAAATTTAATTACGTTTTTCAGTTCTTTATCATTTATAATTCTCCAACTCACTTCTTTGCCCATATCATAAAGCCTGCACCAATAAACAGCAATAATATAAACCATAAGTGAAACATCAATAATCCTTTCTTTAACAGTTTTGTTTTCTTTCCAATCCAAACTTAACCCTACTTCTTTAAACAATTTAACAACTTCTAAAATTGACCCAACTAACTCAGCCTCAGCAACCACAAAATTCTTCTTTGCTTTTTTCAACCTATCTTCAACATAACAGTAGAAAACATAAACTATTATTGCAATATTAATAAATTTTTCTTTACACTGCGGCCAATTCTCTCTTAAGCCGCGCCGGACAGCATAAACCACAAATTTCGCCTGCTGCTCATCCTTATCAGGGCTTCTGACTTCCGGCAAGTCTTTAGCCAGTGTTCTCAATGCTTCAATAACATCCTCAACGGAAACTTTTGGGGTCTCTTGCGCTGCAGGAGAGCTGCCTTTATCATTTTCTCCTTTGACTATTTCTTTAATCTTTACTAATCCCAAAGGCAAAAGCCATCCTATAATAAAGATAATCATCTGACAGAAAATGGGCTGCCGATTATACTTTAAGGGTTCTCTGTTTATTTCTTCTACGGGGTTCCTCACCTGGCCCACCATCCCCAGTACAACAGCGGCGATAACCTGGGGGTTATTGCGGAATAACGTAAAAATTACTTTACTTATATATACAATAGGAGAGGATAAGGATGCGGAATAAAAAAGAACTAAAAAGTCTATGGCCGGAGAGCAGATTTGGTATTGCGGCGGGCTCCTAACCGCCCATCCACTGTTCGCTTCTTGATATTCTTTTAAAAGAGAGGAACTACTACTCTTTTTCTTTTTCCACATCATTGTGGAGTGGCGAGAGGCCAGCCAACCAAAACCAAAAGTAACTATTCTAAATAATTTCTCTCTCACACTACATTCAATCTCCATCATATAACTTTCGCCTTTCAGTCTCATAACCATAGCTGCTACGTATATTGCAATATACAACCAAGCAATGCTAAACCCCGAATAAAACACAATTTTTCCTTTACCCCGCAGACTAGCGAAACTATTATAGGATATAATATAAGAAAAAACACCCATTGCTAAAAAGAATATCATCAAGGCTGCAGAAATCAGTCCTAAATACTCTAGGGGCATAAACAAGGCAACAGCACAAAAAACTCCAGGGATAATAGGGCTAAGAAATATTAGAATCATCTCCCTTTTATTCGTTAGTATGCTGTGGCTGTCTTCTTCATCAAACAATAATTCTGGGGAGTTTTCGTGGCGGTTCACTTTATTTCCAGTAAGCTTCCACCTATTAAATATGTGCCAAGAAAAAAGACACAGCAATATGGTCGCTAGTGTTATTTCCCAAAGATGGGCATAGCTGATTACCGGCGAAGAAATTTCAAAGATATCTATAATATTTTCTTGCTTTTTAACTGAAAACCCAACTGGCAATATAATTGATTCTGGCCTATAACGTGCCTCTATCTGCGGAATTATCCGTTTTGTAACATTCGATACCTTTTCTTTAACTTTCATTTCTTTCCCAACTTTATACCCCTTAATTCTCTGTTTTTTTCCTACCTTACCGGGGCCCTTCTTTTCCTCGATTTGACGTCTTCTAGCCTTATATAAGCTTATCAGCCACCTTTTTCTTACTTTAGCTACATGTTTAGGGTACCTCTCCCCAGCCACGGGAGAAGAAATAAGCCGGCTGTTATTCTGACGCAACCCAATAAAAACAACTGACGAACTGTACAGGAAATCTTCTTCTTTTAAGTCTAGGCCGCACTGAAAACATTTTCTGCCTAACCCCGGGGTTGGTTCAAATTCTTTATTCACAACTTCATCAAAAGAAGTATTCAGCTTACTCAACAACTTTGTTACGTTTATTTTAAACTTCCATCTTTCCTTTTTATATTCACATATCTTACAGAACTCATCCCAGGTTAATTTGGAATCAGGCCTATTGTTTACTTCAATTATTAACTTTCTAAGTATTACTATTGCCCTTATTAACGCATAACCGCCCAATGGCTCTAAAATACTCACCAAAAAACTTTTTGTACTCATAGAAGAAAAACCCAAAATCTTCTTATATTCGTCTGCAGCCATTAAAGGCTCATCTGCTATTGCTTGCATATTCTTTCTAATTTTGCTTTTAATTTCCAATAGAGACGGCAAAGTTTTCGGTCTGGCCGGCGATCCTGCCTCCCCTTTAATTGCGACAATTTTTCTGAAGGGCCTAAGCTCAGGGTCGTCCTCAATATAAAAAAACTGGATATTCTCAAAACCATTTTTCTTAAAATGCTTCCTCCACAATTTTTCAGGCCATTCTAGTGAATATTCATAGCTCGGAATTTCTTTACCGTCCCAATAAAAAATTACCTTCCACTTTTCACGGTAACCTACAAAGTGAGCTTCTCCACCTTCTTTTAATACTCTGGATATTTCCTTCAACATTTTTATCCTGTCCGGCCAAAGTAAATATTGCGATAGCAAAAACGCATACACCGCATCAAAGGAATTATTAGGGAAAGGCAGTTTCAGCGCGTCCGCAAGCGCAAAATGAATCTTAACTTCCTTTGACTCTGCATTTAGGCGCGCATTATCAAGCACATATTTAGAGGTATCAACTGCAAAAACTTCTTCTACTCCTTCCTTTTTAAGTTCAATGGCAACACCGCCACCGCCTGTCCCTAAATCTAAAACAACATTCTTGCCATCTAAATTACCTAAGACTAAGAAATGTTCTCTATTAATTCGTGCTTTATACTCTGAGACACCTATTACTATCCTTTCTTTCTTCATATCTTCATAATATTTTCTTAACCGCTGCCGATAATCTTGACGAAATACCTGCCAGCATATTTGCTTCATCTCTCTAACATCGCTTATATTAGCTAAATTAAATATTAGCGTCCCATCTTTAATAATTACCTTTTCTTTATTAGATTTCTTACGGACAAATTCTACCGGAGGCACTCTAATATCAAATAGAGCCACTGGATAACCCTCACTTAACAGCCTGTAATACAACGTCTCAATAAAATCTTTTATCTGCTTTCTTATATCATCAACAATGGCCTCTGCCTTTCTACGATTTAATTTTGCTCTTTTCTCTCTATTAACACAAGAAGAAAGCTCATCTCTTTCATTTTGTATTTCTCTTATATCCTGTACAACTGAGAAAAGTATATTCTGCCATTCCTGAACATTCTCTACCAAACTCTTGACATCTCCCAGGATTTGAATAGCGGCATCGTAATCTCCTGATAAATAGTAAACTCTGGCCATTCTCTGATATATTAGTATTACTATTGCTTCTGATGGGTTAAATCTAAGGATTTTGCGAAAATACTTCAGCGCATCTTGATAGCAATGGTTTTCTGTAGAAGAAATAGCCATATTAAAATATAATCCTGTAGAAAAAAATCCCCTGTCTTTCTCCTTCTGAAAGTATTCTATAGCTTTATCCCACTGGTCTGTCTTTCCATAACAGGTGCCAATATTCATGCTAACAAAGATAAGGCGCCCGTTACCGTATATCTTATCTGCCTCAGAGCAAAACTTTATTGTTTGCATGTAACAAATATTAGTATAGATATCTGCTAATACCATTAAGCGCAAAGCCTTAAATTTACTAACTAAAGGATAAATACGCCTATAAAAATGCGGGTATTGTTCTCTTGCATTTTTATCTTTTAATACCAAATAGTTGCCTGCTTTACAGTAAAGCTCATTATTCTGCTTTGAAAACAAAACAAAATTTTTATCGCTTGTATCACAAATAAACCTGAATTGACCTATCTTAAAAACACAAAAAGTATGGGCTATGTCAAAAGAGATAGTTTCTAAAGGCGTAGTCATATACACTTGCACTGCCATACCCGCTATCTTACTTAAGATATAAATTACCTCTGTATGCAATTTTTCAGCGAATCCTCCGAAAAATTCTCCCAAAGGAATAAATGTATCTTCCAAATCCTCAACAGTTTTCTTATCTAACATAATAAATAACTTTCTTAAGTTAGACATTATCTTTTCTTCAATTTCCTGACACAGCTCACCATATAAGAAAACACCTCTCTTCGTCTTATCTTCTCCTTCTATGCCCTCCTCCAGATAATCTTTAAACGTATCAAAAATACTAAGAAGCTTTCCGTCAGCAAGAAAAATATTGATAAACTGATCTTTTTCCATATCAGAATACCCCAAAACCTCACACTGTTTTCTGATTATTTCCTCGTTATACCCTAGAGGTGACGAATTTCTATCGGTTCTTTTGCTAACTATTACCGTCTTTATCCATGCTTGCGCCAGAAAGCCTAAAACTAAAGGAACAAAGGCGTCAATATCGAAAATATCGTAGCCTACCTCTTCAAAGGCAACTATTATATCGCACATTATTATCCCAATCTTAGCGATAATTGCTCCTATTGCTATCAGACAATACCCCTGGAAAAAATCAGTAAATTTCTCACAGACATCTATTGCTCTTCTGCAAGAATCTAATAAAACTCCGATAAAAATACCGATTGAGAAGAATATAAGATAAAACATTCCTAAGGCAAGATAAGGGCTGCAGCGGCAAATAATACTGATAGTCTTCTCAGTGACTCCATTATTTACAAAACAACAAAGATAAATTGCAACTACCATAAGCAAAGAAACTAATAGAATCTTTTTGAACTTTGAGGGACTGTTTGAAGATGAAGAGGTGGGTTTCTTTCCATCAAGTAACTCTATATACTTCATCTTTACCCTTATATTTACAACTATAGCCGAAGAAGCTAAAATCTCTTCTATAACC
This sequence comes from Candidatus Omnitrophota bacterium, assembly GCA_020343495.1. Taxonomy (GTDB): domain Bacteria; phylum Omnitrophota; class Gorgyraeia; order Duberdicusellales; family 4484-171; genus JAHISK01. Next base: position 1,189,259 of record CP070797.1, read on the forward strand.
GATTTCATAATTCTTTCTAAAGCAGTTTTAAAATCATCCCAAGGTTCCTTGCATAAGAAACAATCAATGTACCCACGTTTTATAAAATAATCCAACCATCTATCCTTACTGGCAAGGTTTTGACCACTTATTAATATCATCCAAGCCAAACTTTCTATCGAACAGGCTGCGGCAGCAGCCAGCCTATCCCCAGCCACGGGAGAAGAAATAAGCCGG
>CP070797.1:1189574-1195849 GCA_020343495.1 Candidatus Omnitrophota bacterium
GTTTGGCGATACATCCAGGCGTGTTTAGTAAGGTCATCAAAAACCACCAAAACGTCGCGGCCCTGATTCATAAAATATTCGCCTAACGTGGCGGCAGTATAAGGAGCTAAATATTGCTCAGCAGCAGAAGTATCCGCGGCCGCAGAAACTACTATAGTATAATCTAACGCTCCATTTTGACTTAAAGTGTAAAGATTTTTCTTAAAAGCACCTTGCGAGCCGCCAATCCAACAATAAATACACACAACTTCTTTATCTCTCTGATTAATAATCGTATCCAAACAAATACTTGATTTACCGGTCTGGCGGTCCCCTATAATCAACTCGCGCTGCCCCTTGCCGATAGGAATAACTAAATCAATAATCTTTATCCCTGTAAGAAGAGATTCACTAAGGGGGATTCTTTTCATAACTCCCGGCGCCTCTTGAAAAACAGGAAGAAAGTCCGCCATACGAATCTCACCTCTGTCATCCAGTGGTTGACCTAAACTGTTAACTATCCTGCCTAAGAATTCTTCTCCCACCGGCACGTTCACTAATTCTGAAAAAGAACTTACCACATCCCCCACGGATATTCTGGAATGCTGGCTAAGAAGAATTACCAACACCTCCTGCGGATTAAACCCCATAACCATGCCTTTACTGCCGTCGGAAAACTGAACGAATTGCCCGTATGCGCAAGAAGGCATGCCTTCTACCTTAATAATTCCATGCTTAACTTCTTTTACGCGGCCTACTTCTTTTATATCTAAAGTGGGAACTTTTATCTGTTTAGCCATACCGGTTAATTGGAATTTTCATTTCTTACCTTTTATAAATGGGATAACTTTCTGTATTTTATTCTGGAGGCTGCCATCAATAACGAATTCGCCTATTCTTACAATAATACCGGAAATTAAATCCTGATCTACCTCTTCGGTTAAAACGACGTCAGAACCTATTTTAGCAGTTAATATTTTCTTAAGCTTCAATTTTTCCTCTTTGCTCAAGGGAAAACTGGTGATTACCTTTACTTTATTTGCCTTTACGGAAAAATTCCTTTTATCAAGGGCGGCCATCTCTTCAATAAGCTCCTCGGCCAACTGGTGTTGTAAAATATCTCTGCCTTTCTCGGTAAATACATATTTAATCATCTCAACCGATAAACCCACTGCTTGTTTCTCAATGTCCGCTAAAAGATTCTGCCGCAACTTTTCCACCTCCTCCTTACCATAGAGAAGGGTCTTGCGGCGTTCTTCTTTTGCCCGGTCTTCGGTCTTGGAACGAATGACTTCAACCTCCTTTTTTGCTTTCTCGATCAAGGCTTTTGCTTCCCGCTTACCTCTTTCTACTTCAGCAATTCTCTCCTGTTTTGCACGCTCTAACTCATCCCGTAAGTTTTCCTCTTTAATTAAAGCCTCCTCCTGAAGTTTCTTAAGCCGCCTTAACGCTGAATTCAAGTGTTGATAAAACAACAATCTCAACGCTATGATTAAAGCTGCAAACGTCCCTACCTGAATTAGAATCAACCTGATAATATCTTTTATTTCCATATTTTCCCCTATTTAAACAGCATAAACACAATCAACAATGCCAAAACTGCTATCCCCTCTGCAAAAAGAAAAGCCGTAATCATTGATATCAAAATTTTTGACGCTGCCGCCGGGTTTCTCCCTAAAGCTTTTACGGAAGCATACCCAACAAGCCCGATTACCACTGCCGGCCCCAACGTACTTAAAAACATAATTAATGTTATAGTAAAATTCTCCATTCTACACCATTACCACCAATTCATTGCCTACCATCTTTGCTATTCCCTTACTGATGTTTATACGCACCTGCGATAATTTTTTTGAAGTCGTTTTAGAAACTTCTTCCTCCCAGATACTGGCAATAATTCTAATAACTCCCGTTGTTAAAGAATATAAAAATGTCTGATGAAAGTCTAAAACAGAAAATTCGCCGTCCTCGCCAGGTAAAATCACCTCTTTGGCATTACCTTCATACAAGGTCTTTTTAGCGTTTAATATCGTAACCCTCATCTGTTGGTTAACTGGTAACTAACTACTCACTAATTAACTATTTAACCAATTACACAATGCATACCTTGTTTCTCCCGCTCTCTTTAGCTTTATATAAAGCTTTATCAACTTTAGCAACTAACTTCTCAAATTCTGCGCCGTCGTCAGGAAAAGTTCCCACTCCTATGCTTACTGTTGTGGGCATATATAAATTAACTACCGTGCGAATGCGTTCGGCGACTAAAATAGCTCCTTCTTTATCTGTATGAGCCAAAAAAATAATAAATTCTTCTCCGCCGTACCGAAAAATAACGTCTTCCTGACGAATCGATTCTCTAAATACTTCGCACATCCTCTTTAATAACTGATCACCGGCTAAATGCCCTTTTGTATCGTTATACTTCTTAAAATAATCAATATCCGCCATCAACAGAGAAAATCTCTCAGTGGTTCGTTCTACCAACGATATCCTGTTAGCTACGTACATCTTAAGGAAGCGGCGGTTATAAACGCCGGTAAGGCTGTCTTTTACAGATAACTCAGCAAAGCGTTCCTTTTTCTTATCCGATGATAACAAATAGAATCTTTCAACAGCCCGTTCTAAAACAATTCTTATCTCTGAAGAATTAAAAGGTTTGGTGACGTAGCCGTAAGCGCCTTCCTGCATCGCCTCAATAGCAGAACTAATAAAGGTATAAGCCGTAATAACTACAATACTTATCTGAGGGTTAACTCTTAATAACGCTCTTGTTATATCTATGCCATTCATTCGCGGCATATGCAACTCTGTAATTACCGCAGCGAACGATACGCTCTTTGCTAACTTTATTCCCTCTCCTCCGCGCGATGCGCTCCATACTTTATAACCCGATGCTTTTAAAATTTTCTCCAGAGAAACTAAATCGCCTTTTTTATCTTCAATAACCAAAACATTTATTGGTTCCATAATTTGGTTAATTGGTTAATCAGTTAATTGGTAATTACCCCCCCACCAGGTTAATCCAGCAAAAAATCCATCCACTTATTATTCATATCATAAAGGTCCGTGAAACCATAAACATCCAGTAGCCCTTCATACCAATCTTTCTTATCACGCAGGTAACGGCAATACTCCACAAACTTTTCTCTTCCATACTCTCTAAGTAAAAATTCAATTATACTGGCTGCTTCAGCATAAAAAACATCAGGCGACTTAATGTTACTTGAGTTAACTTCCGTTAATCCCTTAAGAGATATAAAGGAAAAGGACCTTACTATCTCCCTGGCGCGAGCCAGACGATTTTCTCCTTTATCTCTTTCTACGAATGTAGCAATACCTTCGTCTAACCACAACGGCAAGGAAGTATAATACCCAACAAATTCTCTAAAAATTAAATGCCCCATCTCATGAGGCAATATGGTATCAAGAAAATACTGGTTAATTGAAAATGCGTGTATTGCTCTCTCCTTTACATGGACACTTGCTCTTGACCATTGAGGTTGCTTTGTATTATTATAATAATCCTCTGATGAAGAGTAAAGATAAATCTTGCAACGATTATCCCAAGTCCAAAAATTAAACCTTCTAAACCCAAACTCTTCCGTGATAGAAGAATAATAACTCTCTGCTTTTCTCAAAAGTTGCCTGACATCTTTTGAACTAAAATTGGCGGCGTGGTATATTATGAAATGGCTGCCCTTTTTAATTATCCAATCGTTTTTCTGTTTTTGAGCTAAACATTCTGGTAAGCGTAAAAAAGTAAGGAGGGAAATTGCGATAAGTAAAAAGACAATGTATTGTCGTTGTCTCATTTTATTTAATATTTTTATTAGAGCAAGTTCTCACTGAGTTTTTCAGCGAGAACTAATTACTCCTGCTCTTCCTCTTCTTTAATTATCTTCTCAATATCTTCCGGCTTAATTTCCTCTTCTTTTTTTGTTTTATGCTCTTTGGGCATAACTTCTTCCGCCCCCTCTTCTGCGCCTTCGTGAGCCTTTCCCATGCCTCTTAACTGCTTATGCCATACAAAGTATAACACCACTGCTATAATAGTTAAGAAACCAATGACAGCAATAAAAATCTTCCAGACCGTAACAGAAGGCAATACTTTCGCTTTTGTCAGGAGGCTCCTGGCAAGAAAAAGGTCCGCCTTAACTGACTCTAGAAGTTCTAAATTATCCCGGTAATCAGAAATGTGCTTTTGAGAATTCAAAGGGGGAATACTCTGTTTCTCTTCAATTTTGTCCAGTTTTAATTCTATACTCTGCTTTAGGAAATTAACCCGGTCCTCAAAATCCGTATCCTGCAGAAGCTCGGCATTCTTTACGGCTTCGCCTCGTAAAGTAGCTAACTCATCTTCGGGAATAACCCAAATATCTTTCATCTCTACTTCTCTTGATATAGTTTCTCCCGGGGCAATGTCATATTCTCCGTATATATAGTAAGCTCCCTCCTTAGTATCGTAGATGAGGTCTAAATCTCCCTTATCAATAATATGTTCCGGTTTTATCTCTTTAGGCAGATATGCTTTTAGGATTACTTTCTGCGTCTGCTCTTTAGAAGGGTTTACCCCCATTATTTTTAAAACAACACTTGCTTCTGAAAATGAAACAAAAATAAAAAAAAGAGTAAACAAACAAAAAAACAACACGCCCGTCCATTTTAAAAATAACTTACGCATATTTTCACCTCGTTTTTAGAGTAACCTAATTAGTTTCCACTAAAAAAATGTAGAAACTATGATTACGCAGATTAAATCCGGATTACACCGATTATAATATCGTTACCCTAATTTATTATATCATCCTATTTTAAAAAACAAAGAGTTAACGTAAGTATAAATAGGTATACCGGCGGCTGCCGTTGATGATGGCCGGGTAGGTTTATAAACTCAATCTTTGTGGCTCTTGCTTATTACTTACTAAAGACCACTGATTAAAACACTACCGTCTGCAGTTATAGTGCAGCATCTACAACGTTATTACCGGTTGCTGAAATATCCGCATCTACTGTGCCGTCGGTTGAATTGATGTTCACTACCTGCGTAGTTGTGTCATTATCAAAGACAACATCTTGAATAGAGGTATCTGTAAGAGCAGCGTGGGTTACGTTGATGTTCACTGTTTCTGCGGTCTCATTATGCAAAGTTACTACGATTACGCCGCTGACAGAGATTGCTGTTTCTGAATTGGAGTCATAAGGTGGGGAAATTCCCCTTCCTGTAATTATTCCGCTGATTATGGCATTCCCATCTACTGTTATGGTTACTAATTCAGCCGCAGTGTCTACAACATTGCCATCCTCATCCTGTATCTGGATGGTTACAGGGATATCCACGCCTACTGTGCTGTTAGAGGGGTTAAGGATTACTACCTTACTAGCTGGGCCGACCTCTTCAGCCTCCATCGTCTCATCGTCCGCAGCGTCATCAGTATCAACATCCATATCAACATCATCATCAGTATCAATATCATAGTCAGCAATTACAGAATCATCAAGGGTGCTGGCTACTTCCCAGGTTATACTGTAATCCTCAACATAAGTTCCTATATCATATCCTGCGACAGGCAGAGGTAAGATATCATCGGTAGTCATCGTTTCGGTAGTTATCTCAAGAGTATCGCCGCGGCGTCTAATTATCCGCTGCTGGTTTTCAGGATTAATTTCCCCGCTTAATATCAGAACGGAATCCTGCCGGCTTTCTCCGTCACCGATAGTTTCGGTAGTTATCTCAGAAGCATTGCCGCGGCGTCTAATTATCCGCTGCTGCCCTTTAGGATTAACTTCCCCGTCTAATATCAGAGGAGAAGTCTTGCGGCTTTCTACCTCACTGATAGTTTCGGTAGTTATCTCAGAAGCATTGCCGCCGGCATCATCCTTTATAACTACATCTTCGCTTATTACCTGCTCGCGTCTATTTTCCTGTATTAACTGTCCGCGGCTAACTACTACCCACTGCCCTTTAGGATTAATTTTGCCTCTTACGATCAAAGAGGAAGCCCCATCACTGGTAGTTTCGCTAGTTGTCTTAGAAGCTTTTCCCTTACTGCCAGTTGATGTCTTCTTAGACGACCTCGTCTTTTCAGCAGGAGTAGTATCTGCAGTAATCTGCGACTCTCCTGCGATTCTAAAAGGAGTATCGCAGGTATCATAGATATGCTCATCATGTCCGTCAGAAACCCTTATCATTGCCTTGTTAGATTCTATAGACGGCACTTTCCATAAATAACTTCCGTCGTTCTCTGTCTCTTCAACAATCACCTTATAAGTTTTACCGCTGTCCAGGGAATACTCTA
>CP070797.1:1195949-1202147 GCA_020343495.1 Candidatus Omnitrophota bacterium
AATCTGCTGGAGGAGATGGTTATTTCATAAGTATAGAGAAAATCTTTCGTATAAGCGTAAATTCCTATGTGTTTATAATAAACTTTAGAAATATCGCTTTCCCGGTAATAGGGTATAGGAAAACGCGAAAAATAAAGTGCAAAATCATCCTTATCACAGACAACTTTCACCACATTAGGATTGCTTATCTCATTATCGTCATCAATCCTTTTCTTAGGCGTAGCCATAACCAAATTGGAACTATTTACCATCTCCTGCACCAGGCCGTCAATAGTAGAAGGATGAATAAGCGGCTCATCCGCCTGAATATTTACCACCACACTTACATCCATGTCTCTTACTGCTTCAGCAATTCTGTCTGTTCCGCAAAGGTGCTGCACAGAAGTAGGAACAACCTTTCCCCCAAATTCTTTAGCGATACCTTCCAGTTTAGGGTCGTCACAGGCAATAATAACCCTATCTAAGAGAGTGGCTCTGCAAGCACTCTCCCAGGTCCATTGAAGCAAAGATTTACCGAATAACTTTCTTAATAATTTAAAGGGTAACCTGGTAGCCTGATATCTTGCCGGGATTACACCTATAACACTCATTTAACTAACCTCCTTCAATGCCCTCCCCTAGGGGAGAGAGAACTTGCCGTCCGAGACTTCATTTACCCCAATTTACTTTCATCAATCTTCTTAAAAAGTTCTTTCTTTGTTATAGCTGCTGCTCCCAGCTTGCCTACTACAACTCCAGCGGCAAAATTCGAAATAATAGCTGCTTCCAAATAGGAAGCCCCGCAACTTAACGCGTTAGTATAAGTGGCTATTACTGTATCGCCGGCACCGGTTACATCAAACACCTCCAAGGTAGCTGTTGGTATATGATGGCGCCCACCGTCATAAAACAGCATCATACCCTCTTCTCCCAGAGTAACAAGCAAGGCCTGGGGTTTGAGTTTACCCATAATTATTTTTCCTAAGAGAAATAGTTCTTCTTTACTCTTTACTTTCATGTTTGCGGCAACTTGAGCTTCTTTCAAGTTTGGCGTTAAAACAGTAACGTTCTCATAATAGTCAAAATGTTCCTCTTTAGGGTCAACAGTAACTATTTTCTTCTTCTGCTTACATAAGTTAACTAACTCACCTACCAATGCAGGGTTTATAACTCCTTTGCCGTAATCTTCAATAATAATAGCGTCAAAATTATCAATGTGCTTTCTAACTTTATTTAAAATTAGCTTGTTAGTTTCTAAAGACAAAAATTCTATTGACTCCCAGTCAACCCTGACTACCTGCTGGTTATGAGCGATTATCCTTGTTTTTAAAGTAGTGGGCCGGTTCTTTTCTCTAACAATAAGGCCGGTATCTATTCCCTTCTTCTTTATAAGAGAAAATACTACACTACCAAAATGGTCTCTACCCAAGACACCGCATAAACTCACCCCTGCCCCTAAGGCGCAAAGGTTAAGCCCCACGTTAGCTGCTCCCCCGCAAACAAAATTCTCTTCTCTGGCCCATACAACGGGAACCGGGCCTTCAGGGGAGATTTTGTCAACTTTCCCAAAAATATAATGGTCTAAAATAAGGTCTCCCACAACGAGAATCCGCTTATTTTTAAACCGGGAAATAATGCTTTTAAGCCTCTTCTTATCTACCTTCATACAGGCAAGGATTTTATCATATAAATGTATAATTCGCAATAGCTAAGCTATCCCTACTTTCTACTCTCTACTATCTATTTTTTTTACAGGAAACTGCTGGAAACCTCATCGCAAAACAAGAAACCTTTACGGGTCAAACAAACACCTGTTTTTATGCCTTTCTTTAATCTATAGTTTAGCAGCTTCTGCTTACGTAAATCTCTGACTGCATCTGCCTCCAAATCCAGAAAATCAAAGCCGAACCTGTGTTTAAACGCGGCAAAATCTATTCCCTCTTTTGTCCTTATCTTAACAGCAGCAAACTCTTTAGCCGACTTTACCTGCGACAGTTTTTCCTTAAAACTAACCACGCTTTCTCCGCTTTTGGCTTTTTTTATATAACTCTTTATATCGGCAACGTTTTTTTCCCTTAGGCCTAGCCGCAAAGATACAGCCGACGGCCCTATCCCTACATAAGAATTATTTTCCCAATAATTTAAATTATGCCTGCACCTGTGCCCTTCTTTAGAAAAATTTGATACCTCATACTGGTGAAACTTGCGCCGCGGCAAATAATCCATAGCAAAACCATACATCTTCGCTACAATATCGTCATCTAAAGGAGTAATCTGATTTTTCTTTACAGCTTTGAAAAAAGGAGTATTTTTCTCAAGCGTTAACGCATAAACTGAAATATGCGTCAACGGATAGGTAACTGCCCGGCGCAACTCTTTCATCCAACTATCTAAATCCCCGCCCCATACACCAAAAATCAAATCTAAATTTATGTTTTTAAACCCTGCCTTTTGGGCTATGGTTACAGCCCGGGCAACATCTGCTAGGCAATGAGTTCTTCCTAACTTATTTAATTTCTCGCTACAGAAGGACTGGCCTCCAATACTTATACGGTTACATCCCCTGCTAATAAACAAATCTGCCTTTTCCTTGGTTAGGCTTTCCGGATTCGCCTCAATAGTAAACTCACTCATCCCTGCAGAAAGTCTGCTTAATCTCTTCAATATCTTTTCTAACGAAAAAACATCCAAAACCGTAGGCGTGCCTCCGCCAATGAAGATAGTAGAAAACTTTCCTTCTAACTTCTCTATCTGCCGGCAAAGAACGCCCGAATACGCTGAACCCAAATCCTTATCATACTCAACGCTATAAAAGTCGCAATAAAAACACTTCCTGCGGCAAAACGGTATATGGATATATAAGTTCATTTACTCTACCCTAATGAGACCCTATAATTTTTCCCCAATTTGTGTTATACTTATGTCCAAAAACAGCTAATATCTATAGCGTGATATCTGTAATATTATACAAAAATGAAAGAATTAGTCCACATAATACAGGCGCCTCCTTTCTGGCTTAAAAGCCCTGCTCTGGGGCCCTTCTATCTGAAAAAATATCTGGAGAAAAAAGGGGTCAGCGCAGAAATAATTGATCTCAATAACACTATTTTCCAACTACTGCCTTACTCAAAAAACCAGTGGCTTACATTAAACGAGGAATTTGAGAAAACCCTCTTTTTTATCGCAGAAGAAAAACTCCCCGTTATCTTTAATGATTTCTTTGAAAGAATAAAAGATACCGAATTTATAGCTTTCTCTATCTTCAAGAGGAACATGCATTTTTCTTTTCTGCTGGCAGAAAAGATAAAAGAAAAATTCCCTTCAAAAAAAATAATTTTCGGAGGCCCGCAAACTCTTCTTTTAGATAAAGAAAACAACCTAAACCCTCAATACAAATGGGTAATTGGCGAAGGAGAAATTCCTCTCCACAAAATAGTTCAAAATAAAACTGACTCTATCTACCGTTTTCAAGAAATTGAGGACCTTGACCAAATCCCTTTTATTGACTTTGAAGGGGTAAACTTAAGCAATTATTCCTGGTGCATCCCTCTTATTAGCTCTAGAGGCTGCCTTTATAAATGCAATTTCTGTTCTGAAAAGAACCTCTACCGCAAATTCAGATGCCATTGTCCTCAATATATGAGAGACCAGATAAAGTATCTTATAAAAAAACATAAAATAACCCGCTTTATCTTTACTGACTCTATGATTAACCACAGCAACGAATGGCTGACAGAATTCTGTAACCTCCTGATAACTGGCGGGCTAAAAATACAATGGGAAGCGCAAATGCGCATTAAGAAAAAGGTGCCTCTGTCTTTAGCAAAGCTGCTGGAGGCGAGCGGCTGTTATAACCTGTTCATCGGCCTTGAAAGCGGCTCCAACAAAACCCTGCAAAATATGAATAAAGGCTTTACGGCAGACGATGCCTTAGATTTCTTTAAAACGTTATATGCTGCTAACCTTCATTTTGAAGTAAGCCTGATTTTAGGCTACCCTCAGGAATCAGAAGAAGATTTCCGGCAAACCCTGGCTTTCATTGTAAAAAACAAAAAAGTCATTCCTAAAATAGCCCAAATAAATCCTTTCATTGACTACTTAGGCAATTATGGCGATAATAATTTGGGCGGCAAACAAGCAACAAAACGGCTATTCACTATGATAAATACTTTAAATAGCGAAAAAATCCGCTATACTAAAGGGTTTATTAACAACCTTATCTATCAAAAATAACATGGAAATAAAACTTATAAATACTCAAAAAGTTCTCTCTCCCACGCAAATAAGCCTGGCTGATTACGTTATAAATCCTTACAGAGGCTGTGAATTCAACTGCCTTTATTGTTACGGTCAATTCAATAAAAACACAAAAGGCAACAAAAAGTCTTTAGGAATAAAAATCAATGCCCCCGTCGCTCTTGAGCGCGAATTAAAATACAGGAAACCCCGCCGCATCCTTTTTGGTTCAACCACAGAGTGTTTCCAATACCAGGAGCTAACTTACAAAATAAGCGAGAATTTGCTCTCCATCCTAAACTCGCGTAAAATCCCTTACACTATCCTGACAAAATCTCACCTTATAAAAAACTACCTGCCGCTAATTGCTCGGAATCCCAAAAACAAAATATACTTTACCTTAAACTGCTCATCCGATAAAACAATAAATCTTCTGGAAGAGAAATCCCCTTCCCTGGAAGAAAGGCTGCAAGCAATAAGAGAAATTATAAAATGGAACATATCTCTGCGGCTGCATATCGGCCCGTTTATACCTTATATTTCGTCTTTTGAAGATATTATGAATATTGCCCCTGCACAAATAAGGGAAATTGACGTTGAGCTCTACCACCACAAAATGGGTAATTTCAGTGAAATCTTACGCAGAATAAAGAAACATCTAAACACTGATACTGCGAAAAAACTGATCCATGTGTATTTAAACGAATTAAACTATTTAAGTTTTGCAAAAACTCTGGAGGAAACCATTAAGAGTGAGCATCGTAAAAAGAAGTATAAATGTAAAGTCTTTTATATCGTGCCTGACTTTAACGAATTTTATAAATCTTCTATAAACTATGAAACTGAACTCATCTAACGGAAAAAGGCCGTTTTTTAGTATTATAATACCCACTTATAACCGTGCGAAGTTTTTAGGGATTGCTATAGAATCGGTGCTTTACCAGACTTTTACCGATTTTGAACTAATTATTGTTGACGATGGCTCCCGCGACAATACGAAGGAGTTAATCAAGAAAAATTATGAACGCCTTCTTTCCTCAAATAAACTGCGCTATATTTATCAACCGCATAAAGGCGTATCCTTTGCCCGCAATAACGGGATAAATTATGCCCGGGGCGAATTTATATGCTTTCTGGATTCTGACGACCGTTTCCGAACACAAAAGCTTCAAGTAACTTATAAATACATAAAAAAATACCAAAATTACAAGGTTTTTCACACTGAAGAAATATGGTACCGTAACGGAAGCGTCCTCGCTCAAAAAATCTACCATAAAAAACCTCATGGATTTGTATTTAAAACCGCAGTAAAACTCTGCTGTATAAGCATCTCTACTGCCGCGATAAGCCAGGATATATTTAAAAAAATCGGCGGGTTTGACGAAAATTTAGATGCCTGCGAAGATTACGACTTCTGGCTAAGAACCACGGCGCAATTTCCCGTCTACCTTATCCGGCAATACCTTACAATTAAAGAAGGCGGCCATACCAACCAACAGTCAAAAAAATATCCGGCAATGGACAGATTTAGAATACAGTCTTTAGTTAAAATTCTGGATACCCTGCAGTTAACCAGGGAAGATTATGCTTGTGCCGTGGCAGAATTACGTAATAAATGTTATATTTATATGTCGGGAGCAAAGAAACGCAAGAAAACTAAAGAAGTAGCCTTTTATAAAAACCTTATTAACAAATATGTTTAACTTACCGAAAGAAACCATAGAAGGAGAGCTGACATTTAGTCCTAACAAGAATCAACTAAAAGACTTAGAAAGGTTAATCTTTGAAATAATAAGGCGCCAAAACCTTTCTTTATCAGCCATAATTGATGAGATAAAAACTAACCCAAAATTGGCAAAGTATCCCGGCAGAAATAAATTCTTTATCATTAAAGACCTCCTTATCAAACAGCGGTTCCCTTTAACTTCCGGAAAAGGAAAAATTGACACAAAAAAAGTTTTCCTGACGAAAGTGCGCCCTCCC
>CP070797.1:1202247-1208278 GCA_020343495.1 Candidatus Omnitrophota bacterium
ACTTTAGGAGCAGTCATCTGCTGAATATAAAGAAGCGAAGAGGAAGTTTCTTTGCTGATTCTCTTAGAATCTGTTATAGCCCCGCAACAACGGCTGCACACCAGGCCCCCTCTGGATATACTAAAAGAAATCTCATCTTCCAACTCGTTATGGCAAACAATACAGCAATGAAACTGCGGTTTAAAGCCGGAAATTGTTAAAAACTTTATTAAAAAAACGTAAAGAACCCTGTAATCTTCTTCTTTAGCCAACCAATCTAAACAATCTTTGAGAAGATAAAATACCGAAGAGTTCTTATCCCAAAGCTGCATTGTCTTATCAATGAGGTCACAAAACAGGGCGGCTATCTTGCTTCTGGGTAAGTCCTGCCTTAGAAAAGAGTATCCGCAGACAAAATCAACAAAAGAAACAAGCCAGATCTGGCGCTTCTTGGGGTAAAAGACGAACTCGTTAATCGTAAGAATGTCCAGAGGCGATGAGAACTCTTTCTTTAAGGTATAGAACCCTTTTAAAATCCCTGTTATCCTGCCAAAGCGTAAAGTATAAATGTCGGCAATAACGCTGGTTTCCCTGAAATCGCGCCGTTTTATAACGAACCCTAAATCTTTCTCGATCATATATGCATTAAGAAGTTAAAAGTTTAAGAAGTTGCTGTTGTTTTCTCTCCATAACCTTTTTCTTAATCTTAGTGCAGTCGTCATAACCGACAAGATGTAAAATGCCGTGAATAACATAAAGAAGCAGTTCCTCTTTCCAGCTGTTACCGTACTTTTTACTTAATCTTACTGCCTCTTGAACCGAAACAACTACTTCGCCTAAATAATAAGGGGTGCAAACGTCTCCTAAAGGAAAAGAGATAACGTCGGTGGTATGGTTTTTGACAAAAAACTTTTTGTTGAGTTTTTTCATAAAACTATTATCGCACAGCAAGATAGATACGCTGCCCGAAGCACCGAGCAGATTAAGAGTCTTTCTTACATATTTTTTTAACTCTTGAGAGTTTACTTTCTTTATTTTTTGCTGGTTTGTTATTTCTATCTTCATTGGCAGCTGACAAGCTAAAGAATATCAGGCTTCCTCTCTGGGATAGTTTACGCGGGTATGAAAGATAGCATTAAGAACACGGATAAAACTCTGGGTAATCTTTTCTAAATCCTTCAAAGTGAGGTCGCTCTCATCTAACTCTCCTTCCATAAACCTTTTCTTCACAACGTCTTTTACCATTTCTTCTATGCGCGAGGGCGTGGGTTCTTCTAACGTGCGCGACTGCGCTTCAATAGTATCAGCTAACCCAACTATCGCAGCCTCTTTATTACAGGCGCGCGGCCCAGGGTAACGGTACTCTTCTTCGTGTTCTGCTTCCGGTTCCAGCTCTTTTGCTCTATGATAAAAATAATATACCAACGTGCGGCCGTGATGCTGCGTAATAAAATCAATAATCTTAGGGTTAAGGCGGTACTTCTTAGCAAGGTCAACCCCTTCCTTGACGTGATTAATAATAATTAATTTGCTCATTGAAGGCTTTAAATCTTTATGCACATCTTTATACCCGATTAAATTTTCCACAAAATAATTGGGTTTCTCCATTTTACCGATATCGTGATAGTAAGCGCCAACTCTTGCCAGAAGCGAATTTGACCCGATAGATTCGGCTGCTGCCTCGCTTAAATTTGCTACAACAAGGGAATGCTGGTAAGTGCCCGGCGCCTCCAGAATTAACCGCCGCAGAAGAGGATGGTTAAAATCGGAAAGTTCAAGCAGCGATACGTTAGTAACCACCTTAAACACGTATTCAAAAATAGGAAGAAAGGTCAGGGCAATACCTGCTGACAACGCTCCGTTAACAAAACATATCTTTAAGAGGTTTAAATCCATGGCTGAAGCAATAAAAAAGCTTAAATCTCTTTCAATGATAAAAGCCACGAGAAACTGAACGAGACCGGCTAAAATGCCTGCCCTTATTATCTGAAAGCGGCGGCGCACACGAAAAGAAAGTATTGCCGCTGCCAAACTGCCGGCGAACAAACTCATTCCCACGTTGAAATTACCGCCGTCAACGCTTGCCCCTAAAAATGCGACAAAAATAGAAAACAATAACGACAGCTCCAAGTCGTCAAACAACAGAGTAATTAAAATAACGAACCCGATAACAGGTATTCCGTAACCTGAAATCTTAAATGTTGCCGTGGTAAGCAGAGATACCACAACGGCAATTGCGCTTAATATAGCTAAATCAAGATAAGAAGGCAGTTTTTCAATTTTGCGCAGGAATTTAGCGTAAATTAAAAGAAGGGCAACCAGAATCAAAGGAGAAAAATCAACGGAGTATATAAAGAAAATCAAACCGGTAACAAGGAAGAATAATCCTCCCACTACTATACTATTAAGACTAACTTGCCTTCTCGCTATAGAAATCTTCATAAGCCTGAATCACTTTCTGTATTAAAGGATGCCTTACCACATCCTTTTTGGTTAAATTAACGAACTTTATCTCTCTTATTCGTTTTAGAATTTTCACGGCTTCTATCAACCCGATGGGTTTACCTCCCGGCAGGTCGCTCTGAGTGATATCTCCGGTAATTACTGTTTTAGAGTCAAACCCTAACCGCGTAAGGAACATTTTTAACTGTTCTGAAGTGCAGTTTTGCGCCTCATCCAGAATAACAAAAGCGTTATTCAGCGTCCTTCCCCGCATATAAGCTAAAGGAACTATCTCAATAACGCCGGTGTCTAAATAATCGTCTATAACGTCTACTTCCATCATATCATAAATTGCGTCATATAAAGGACGCAAATACGGGCCTAACTTTTCATACATATCTCCCGGTAAAAACCCTAAAGATTCTCCCGCCTCAATTGCCGGCCGCGCCAGAATTATCCTCCTTACCTTTTTATTTATCAAATAGTTTACTGCCATAGCCATTGCCAAATATGTTTTACCCGTGCCTGCCGGCCCAATAGAGAAAACCATATCATATTCTCTTATAGATTTTATATAATCGCCTTGCCCTTTTGTTTTAGGTAAAACGAACTTGCGGCGGGCCGAAGATACTTTTATGCCTATTTCTTTATGCTTTTGCCCCTGCTGCTGAAAAATAGCCTCGTTTTCTTCCCAGGCGCTGGACTTTACATATTCGGCCAACTCCTGCCTGCTAAAAACTACCCCTTCTTTCTTTAGCGCCAGAAGCTTTTCTATGAAGTTTGAAGCTTTCCTTACCTTGTCTTTACTGCCCCCCACACAAAGGCCCTGGGGCTTCAGGGAAATATTAACCCCGAATTCTTTCTCAAGAAACTTTAACTTCTCGTCTTTTACGCCAAAAATGTATTCTATGCAAGAGCTTTCAGTAATATCAATTATTTTTTCCATACTTCTGCTCTGAATCTAATACAGGAATTTTTATTTTTGCGCCGGGGTAAATCTTATCAGGGCTGCTCAAAGTATCTTTGTTCTGCTCAAAAATGATAAACCATTTCTTTGTCGTGTCATAAAACTTGTAAGAAATTTTCTGCAAAGTATCACTCTTCTCAACGGTATACCACTGGTAATTGTCTCCCACCTCAACAACTTCAGGGTATGTTTCTTCTTCTACTACTACCTGCTCTATTTCAACTTCTTGCACCGGCTCTTCTTTCTTTTTAGGGACGTACTCTGTTTTAATTATGTTTTTACCTTTCTTTTTACGGTGGTAAGCGCCGAACTCTACTTCCATAACTGACATTTTACGCGTGCTGCCTAGGTGACTCTTCTTTTTGCCGGCATCAGGAGGAGGCGTCCCTGAGAGGTAGCCTTGATTTCCTTCCAATTGAGTATCCACTCTTTGTTTCTCAACGGTATATGTCCTTACTGAACACCCTACTAAAAAGAAAATAGCAATTATTACTAAACTAACTTTCATATGACCTCCTTTTTTATTCTTCCAACAACTCTATATGAAGTTCTGCCAACTGCTCCTCTGAAACAGGCGACGGTGCTTCACTTAAAGGACACCAGCCCCGCTGTGTTTTCGGAAAAGCAATCACTTCTCTAATACTGTCTGCTCCGCTTATTATAGCATAAAGTCTGTCTAAACCAAAAGCAATACCTCCGTGAACAGGCGCTCCGTACTTTAACGCCCGTATAAGAAACCCGAACTTTCTTTCGGCATCTTCTATGCTCATACCTAAAACATCAAATATCTTTCTCTGTACCGCGGGATTATGAATCCTTATAGACCCGCTGCCTAACTCTGCGCCGTTTAAAATGAGGTCGTAAGCACGCGCCCCCACTTTAGATAAATCTTTGCCATCTAAAGCAACAATATCCTCTTCTCTGGGAGAAGTAAAGGGGTGATGGCTCATCTGCCATTTCTTCTCCTGGTCATTATATTCAAAAAGAGGAAAATCCAGGACCCATAAGAAACGATAATTGCCTTTTCCGAAATCCGGCTTATCGCTCTTATACTTGCGCATTGCCTGCCTGTAAGTAATCCTGGGAAACGGCAATTTTAAATCAACACCCAGGGCTTCTTTAAAAACATAGGCAAACATGCTTTCCGTTAAAGACAAGATATCCTCTTCCTGCACAAAAGACATCTCAATATCAAGCTGGGTAAACTCCGGCTGCCTGTCTTTGCGTAAATCTTCGTCGCGAAAACATCTGACGATTTGATAATACTTATCTATACCTCCTATCATAAGGATTTGTTTAAAAAGCTGGGGAGACTGCGGCAAAGCATAAAACTTATGCTGGTTAAGACGTGACGGAACCAAATAGTCCCTGGCTCCTTCCGGGGTGGATTTTGTAAGAAAAGGCGTTTCTATCTCTAAAAATTGATTTGAGTTAAGATAACTTCTAAATGCCTGGTTAAACTTATGGCGCAGCAGCAGCCTATCAAATACTTTCTTTCTGCGTAAATCAAGATACCGGTAAGTTAACCTTACCTCTTCTCCTGCTTCTATATCATCCTCAACAGTAACCGGCAAATCCTGCGCCGGGCCTAAAACATCTAAACCGGCCGCCCCCACTTCAACAAAACCCGTGGGTATTTTTGGGTTTTCTGTCCCTTTCGGCCGATTACTAACAACTCCTTTAACTTTTATAACGTCCTCGGCACGCAACTTCCTGGCTTTCTCATATACAGAAGCATCCGGTTTAGGGAAAAACACCACCTGAGTAATACCGTACCTGTCCCGTAAATCAATAAAAATAATCTTGCCATGGTCCCTACGCGCAGCAACCCATCCGCATAAAACGACTTCCTTATTTAAATGCTGCTCATTCAACTGTCCGCAAGTATGCGTCCTTAACATATGCTTTCCTCCATAAAATAAGCGTTACCGACTAATAATATCTTTATCTTTTAATTTTGCTGATTAAATCTTGCTTCTTTATTTTTTGCTGTGTCGCTGCATCCATATCCCGCAACATGAGGCAGCCTTCTTTAAGTTCGCTCTCGCCTAAAATAACCACAAACTTTGCTCCTTCTTTCTGAGCGTAGCGTAATTGCCCTTTTAAAGATTTCTTAATATAACCCGTATCTGAAGAGAGGCCTTCTGCTCTTAACTGGTGTAACAACTTAACTGCTTGCGGCTTTAAACTCTCATCTACGGTAGCTACAAAAACTCTTATGTTTTTAGTTGCCTGCCCCTTACCTAAAACCAGCATGATACGTTCTATGCCTAAAGCAAACCCAATAGCAGTAATAGAGGGGCCGCCTAAACATCTAATTAAATCATTGTATCTGCCGCCGGCGCCTACCGCATCCTGAGAACCAAGGCCGGATGACGTAACCTCAAAAACCGTATTAGTGTAATAATCAAGCCCTCTTACCAAATAAGGCGAATATGTATAGCTGATTTTTAATTCATCAAGTAATGAGCGGACACTATCAAAATGTCCCTGGCAGTTACGGCATAAATGATTTTTGCCTATATCAAAAGAAGCAATTTCTTTCTGACATGCTTTATTTTTACAGTCAAGTATTCTTAAGGGATTTTTTCGCAGCCGGCGCTGGCAATCCTGGCAAAATTTATTTTTGTTAGACTCTAACTT
>CP070797.1:1208378-1214399 GCA_020343495.1 Candidatus Omnitrophota bacterium
CGGAGAGGCGGTATAATCAGGCGATGCGTCTGGGAAGTTGCCTGGCAGATTACTGACACCGCGAACCCTCTCTGTAATTATCTTTCGTAATTGTTTTAAAATTACACGGTATATATTATGGGCAATAATTGAACTATTATGTTCAAAACTTGATTGAAGAATTCCTAATGTATCTTGGCTATCAGGATACAGCTGGGGATACTTTACAATCATATCAATTATTTGTTTTAAATCTTTCGCACCAATTCCTTCTTTTTCAATTGCTATCCCTAAAGCCTTTCTAACTATTTCTATTTGCGTACTATCTCTTTCTAATATATATTCAGCAATTCTTACTTGTGTTAATCCCCAATAGTTAACCGTACGGCTACCTAAATAGCCTCGTTTCATAGCGAAACTAGCGAATTCCATTGCTTTAACATATTTCCCCCTCTCAACTAATAATTTTGCCGCGCCTTCAAAATGGTCTTTAACATAGCAAGTCATCTTTGAAACAGCCAGGTCAATCCTTCCATTATCACCGTGCAAAGCAGCAGCTTCAATAATAGCTCCATAACAGTAATTTAAGGAATCTTCTGGATAGGCCATATTATATTTTATAAAGTGCATAACTCTTTCTGTTGCTTCATAATTTCTGTCAAATGCATACGCCCTTACGACCATAACTAATATCTTGCTACGTCTTAAAGGATCGTTTAAAATCTCTGATTCACCAACGCATTTTGCTTCGCTAATAATTTTTTCTTTATTACAGGGGAACCGTAATCCTTTTTCTCTCATAAGAGGCACAAAATATTTTAATCTAATTACCGCTGGTTGTTCTGCTCTCGCAGAAAGTTCCCAAGCCTTTCTATACCTATTATTTGCTTCATCTTTCATGCCAAGATCATAATATTTACTGCCTAATTTAATAAATAATTCCATTTTTCTTTCATCATATTCAAATCTTACTCGAAATTTAAAAACGGGCATTTTCTCAATAATACGTTCGAGTTGCTGTATCATTTCTTCATTTCGTTCACCAGACACCAAAAGTAAATCCGCTAATTGCTCCACTGCGTCTGAGAATACATAACGTGTTACGCCGTCAATCCCTTCTAACAAGTCCAATGCTCCTTTAATATCCCCCTCGTCTGTAAGTTGTATAGCTATTTGCGCTAATATACTATTCCTATCCTCTATATCGGGAACGCTCTTAGCTGTTTCTATAAGAGCGGGCCTTAAAGCTTGGCTCTTCATAATATTTTCTTGGTCATCTAACATAACATTAACACAGAAACGGATCCCTTCTCCAAATGTTGCTACTAATTTTGCATACTTTCTTAAGACAATTTCAGCTATTTCTGGGGCGTCATTAACAGAACCATCGGCTAAAATTAATAACCGCTCAGCCATAGCCAAAATAACATCTTCAAAGCTTGGTTCTTGCTCATCTCTTGTCTCTCTCTTGCCCTTTATGTTTTCTCTAAACAATTCAAATCTTCGTACTAATTCCTCAGTTGAGATTATATCTGCAGGTATGAACAGCATACTATCCGCTTTTTTCTCTTTACTCTGCCCTGTTTTCGCCCTACCTTGTCCGATTATCCTTCTCTCGACACCCCCTATTAATCGCTGAACTTTCTGAGCAAACGTAGCACACATTGCTGTCTTTTTACCTTCTATCTCCCCTACAGCTGCTTCGGCCCAAACAAAATCACCTAAACCATATGTACGAGGATCATTTATTAACGCTATTGCTATCGGTCTTAAATCGGGGTGAGTTGAGCATTCTAATATAATCTGCTTGACTATATCCATCATTTGGGCTAATGAGCCTGGTCCTTTCATAGGATTGGCAGGAATCTTCTTTGCTAATATCTTAAAGGCTCCCTCAAAAGACTCTTTCAACATCTCTCGTAAACAGGTTGAAAATCTTGAGTAATGATAGGCTAATTCTCCGGCAAACTCCGCTCTATATTTATGTGCATATGCATTACCATCTACGGGCTCCCTATATCTTCCAATAGTTTCCTCATACATTGCTTTCAAACACCTAAAATACAAAACCAACTCATTAACTGGTAAGGATTCACGCCTCACAACAATGTCCTTTCCCCTCTTATGTAGATAAGTATTAGTTGTCTTTTTTATTGGGTATATTTTTCTATTCTTATCTTTATCTAAATCTTGTTGCTTACGTGTAGCCACCTCGGGAATATATTTATCTACCGGATATCCTGCGGGTAGATTTGTTACCATCAAAGCAAACAACTCAACATCCGCAAGATCATCTAACCCGTGCGCTCTAGAGGGAATAACACCACATCCTTTTCGATGAGAATGGCCCTCCAAACTTATTCTTGACGCCACACCCAAAATAACATTACCCTCTAATTGCTCGGTAAAAGACGACCGCACAAGAACAACCAACCCTCTAGTCCCTATAAGACCGATAGTTCGTAGGGCTGTTTGAGTTTCTTCATCTGTATTAAATTCTCTGATAAGGCCATTACCATCATAAAAACTCATATGTAATTGGCCACCAACGATACACAAAATAAAACTATAAAGCCTTAACCCCTTCCAATTATCTGGCTCAGGTAAAAAGCTGATACTCCATTCTCCATCAACATCAACTATATCCTTAATTTCTTTAACACTTGAAAACGGCCTTCTTACTATAGAAACATAAGCCTTTACTGCTTTTGGTTTAACTTTACCTTCTGTCAAATGTTTTTCATGAACATCGTAAAGCAACCTATAAGCTTCTCTAAAATCACCGGCACCGATAAAAGCTTTATCTAAAGCTTGAAAATATCGTTGTCTCATTAACAATAATTCTATTTCTGTAAGTTCTTCTACTCTACTTTCTGTAAAATCAGTAACATATTCTTCAAAAGTACAAATATTCAACGGAGAGGCGGCAGAATCAGACAGTGAGGACTTCTCCATGAAAAGGATCTTTTGAAAACCATAAATCAACCCGCCGACGGCAACAGCCTGACCTAATAGTTCTGCTATAAATACTCCTTTAACTCCTAATAAAATAGATAAAAAATATGCCAATATAACTGTAATTCCTAACCGGGCAAACACTCTCATTACCATAGAAAACATAGTATTGCCGGCACCGTAAAATGCTCTCCTTAGAATTTCACCTATACTTGAAAACATAAACCCAAACCCCAGTATTTTTATTCCTAACGTCGCTATATTAATAACATCGGCGTTGGAGCTGAAAAATGCTATGATTATTTCCGGCCATAAATAAATTGCCGGCAACAAAACTCCCACCATCATTTGACAAAAGACACAATACCATCCAATTTTTTTTGCCAATGTATCATTATTCATTCCTCTACTTTCTCCTACCAGAATAGTTGCGGCCTGAGAAAAACCAAAGGCAGGAGTCAAAATAACCATCCAAATTTCTCTCATAATACCGTATGCCGCTACAGCAAATTCTCCAAAACCGGCGACGAATCTAAAAAGAAATAAATCTGCTAAAACCATCGAGCCCTGCTCAAAAAACGTCGGTAGTCCTCTAATTAAGATTTTCCTAAAGTGATCTGTTTCTTTAAAATATTGCTTACTTAACCGAATATGGCAAGTATGCTCTTCATTAATTTTTATCTTAACGCCTTTCTTAAAAAGGAAATACATGAATATCGATATCTTTATAGAGCTAGATAAGACAATCGCAATAGCAAATCCATACACTCCTAAAGGCCGACATATTAAACCAAAAATTAACAGATAAGAAAACAATACCAATAATACTTCCGCTATAGAGGAAATCATTGTAGCTAATTTATGCTGATCCAGTAAGCGGAATAAAAAATCTAGCCGGCTCGCTAAATCCCCTATACCAAATAAGCTGCCGAGAAAAATTATCCTTATATACCCTACACTTAAACGTAACGCTTCACCTTCTAAATGCATCACTCCTGCCAAAAACCATCTATTTAGCAACAAACCCGCTGTTCCAAAAATAAAAGAAGCAGCAAAAGTCAACACTATACCTTGTGAAACTAAACTTTTTATATCTCGGATACAACAAACTAATTTATAATCTTCACAAATACATCCTTTAAGTTTACCTACTTTGTCTGAAAGATAACTTGTTAAACCATAAGTTACTACCCGCCCTGGCTTTTCCAGGAAAATAGCATTTAAAACTGCTGCGGCAGAAACTGCTGCTAATGCAGATACTGAAACCCCTCCGATAAAAGATTTAGTTAAAACTCCCGAACCTCTAAGCAAACAGGAAAAAACAATCACCGGCCAGCTTATCCTCCAAACATTTCCAAACTTATTTGTTACTGATTTAATATCGAAAGAAGATATTTTTCTTCTTATCGGCGAGCTTACTAAATACTCTGAAACTATCTCCAAGAACCCACCTGTCTGAATCAGAGAGACGTCACAACAAGAGCCGCTGGTATTTTTACTACTAAATAATAACGCTAAGAAACCAAGCTTCTTGTCATCAGGATATTCCCGAAGGCTGTCCTCTCTATTTGGCTTAACTTTATCTAACTCTATGACTTTCTTTTCACCAAGAATAAGAATCTTGCACCCTTCCCCACAACGCGCAAACGAATGGCGTGTTACCACGCTGGAGCTTTCAGCGAAAAATTCTTTTATAGCCTGTTCGTCTCTTTGAGGCAGTGGCGTTTCATAATACATAAAATATAAGCTTTTAATTCTCTCCATTGCCTGCGCAAGGTTGGCTCTTTCCTCATAAAACATCCCGTAAATCTCTTTAAAAAGTATTACCTCTCCATAAAGGCAGTATGCCACAGTAAAAAAATCAATTCTTTCTTTGTTTGCCTCCCGCGACAACTTTTCTATCAACTCAAGCTTATCGTTAACTTTCATCCTCTGCCATCCGCCTACACTAACAAGTTTTTCTTTAAAGGCTACTAACTCAGCCTCTAAACTTAAAGCATCTTTCACCGGCACTTCCTCTTTAACCCCCAAATACCTCAAGCTATACCCGTCTTTTTTAACTTTAACCGCTATCCCTATACCTTCCCCTAAAAGGGCGCTCGCTCTAACAATAAACTCTTCATCTCTTACTGCCTCTAACCGGTTAAGAAGCTCTGCAGTAGACCGCCACTGTCCTTTACGCCAACTCTTCGTATACAGTTCAGTTAACCCCTGTCCGTCAAACAACTCTCTAACGCGCCTGAAGTAATCTCTAACATTATCCTGCGCATCCTTTACGCTCACAAGTTCTAAAAGAAGATGCCAGCCCGCAAGTATCTTCATATAATAAGGCACCTCTGCATCTAAATCTTCCATGAAGACATATCCCACACTGATAAGGTCAGTACCGCCATTATGCGCAGTGCTCACCTGATTACCTTGCCTATCATTCAACACCTTTCCTCTCTCAACTAAAAGGCCGTAAGTATCCACTCCGGTTAATTTAACATTTTCCTTATACTCGCGTTTATATGGATACAGCGATGTTAACAAAAGGCCGATTAATTTCGCCTCTTCTATCAGTTCCCCTCCCTTAAAGAAACTCCTGCCAAAGGTAAGCTGAAGCTCTAACGGCGTAATTTTCTCAACTATATCATTACCTGAAGTTATCACCAGTTGAGATAACTCCAATCCCTCAAACACCCCTAAATCCAAAAACCCTTTAATAATATCAAAAAGAACCATCCAGTTAGTCGCCGGCACTTTCCTCATAATATTTAATCCCTGCCACTCTGCCCTCTGCCATGGATAATCCTGCATGTACACGCCAAAATCACTAAACTTTGTTATCCTTTCTTTAATTTTAGAAATAGGCGGCTTACCTACGTCACCCCTCACTAAAATCTTGCATCCTACAGTAGTACTTTCATATATCTCATTAAGCTGTTTATACTGCTCTGCTTTCATCCGCACATACTCTTTAAACCCCTTTCCCTGGGACCCGCTAATGGAAGATAAAAATATTGCTAACTTATCCGTAGGGCTCAAATAAGAATATTCTGAGGTTTCTTCAATAAATACTAGAGATAAAGTTCTAATATCTTTTAC
>CP070797.1:1214499-1220385 GCA_020343495.1 Candidatus Omnitrophota bacterium
TAATCCATTATAAAAAATATTTTAAATCAGGCGAGGTTATTATGATTTTTCTTATTAGGAAAAGTTTCTTGGTTTTTATGTTTGTTTTCTTTACGGGAGCTTTAAATGTTTGTATTAATGCTCAAAGCCAGGATATTTCCCGCGAGAACGAGGTGGGGCCGCAAGCAGAAACTGCTCAAGAAATCTCCCCAAGCGTTAAAAAAGAAGCGCAACTTTTAGAAGAAGTTGCCGCCTCAAGAGAAGAGGTTAAGAAAGCGCAGGATAAGGCAAAAATTGCTGAAGAGGAACTAAGGCTTGCTCAGGAGAAAGTAGCCATTACCGAAGCAAAGATAAGGGGCCGTTTTAGCATTACGCAGAAGAAAGTTATACAAACTCTAGCCGTTATTTTTATCGGTTATTTTATATTGTTTATTTTGGTCAATATCATAAACCGGCGCATTAAAGATGTTAAAGGAAAACATATCGTAAGAAAAAATGTAGCTTATTTTGTTAATCTTGTGATATTGGTAGTAATATTTCTTGTCTGGCTTCAGAATATCAATTCTATAACGATATTTCTTAGTGTTGTTGGCGCTGGTATTGCTTTGGCATTGCAGGAAGCGTTGTTGTGTATAGCAGGTTGGGTTCTTATAGTTATACGCCGGCCGTTTGAAGTAGGAGACAGGATTGAATTAGGCGGCGTTAAAGGAGACGTTATAGACATTCGGCTTTTTCAGACTTCTTTATTAGAAGTAGGCAATTGGGTAGAAGCTGACCAGAGCACCGGCCGGATAGTTAACATTCCTAACAGCGCTATGTTTAAGAAGGAAAACTATAATTACAACCGGGGATTTGAGTTTATTTGGAACGAAATAAGGATTTTAGTAACTTTTGAGAGTAACTGGAAGAAAGCTAAGGAAATTATGTTAACGCGGGGAAAAGAAGAAGCAAAAGGGCTGGAACAGATAGTTAAGAAAAAAATTGACGCTATGACAAGGCAGTATATGATTTACTATGAGCATCTGACCCCCATAGTATATGTGAACATTAAAGACAGCGGGGTAGAATTGACCCTTCGTTACTTAACGGAAACGCAAAGCCGGCGCATGACCCAGGACAGGCTTTGCCAGGCTATTCTGGATGATTTTAATAAGAAAGAAAACATTAATTTTGCTTATACCACGTACAGGATTGTGAAATAAGAGCAAAATTAGCCTCAAAATTGCCCGCCGATCAACCTTTCTAAAAGAGGCCTGTTTTTAGGCGATTTTTAAGTATAAATATTTTTCTCTTTAGCCTTGACATCTTTAATAAGGTATTGTATAATTTAATTGGGTTAATAGTTAAGGATATTAACTATTAATAAAGTCGATTTTTTAGAGTATTAACTATTTGGTAAGTTAATTGATTTTAGAAGGAGGTTGATAATGGCCAGAAAAAATGTCTCTTACTTTTCCGGTGAAATATTGCGCCTGATGCCGCATCTTATGAGCGGGATGTTTAAGAATAAGCAGGACGATTTAGTGCGGGGCAAAATTACCGTCCCCCAATATTTATCTTTAAATTTGATAGACAGCGGCGGCCCTTTGAAAATGAAAGAAATAGCAGCGGGTTTAAACGTAAGCCTGCCGGCGGCTACGGGGTTAATTAACCGGCTGTTTATCATGAAGACGGTAAAAAGAGTTTATGATAAAAAAGACAGGCGTATAATAAGGATAGTATTGACTCCTAAAGGGAAAAGACTGGTTGATCAGATAAGGGTCGTGAGGAAAAAAATTATTGAAAATGTTTTCGGGAAACTTACAGAAAAAGAAAGAAAAGAGTATCTGCGGATATTAAAAAAGCTTATGAAAATAATTTATCCTGATAAAACGAAAAAAAAGAGGAAAAAATGAAAAAAAATATAATTATATTATTTTTGATATGCTTTATTTCTAAAGAAGGACAAATTAATGCTCAAGTTTTTAATGAGCCAGAAAAGAAAGCCTGTAGTATAAAAAAAATATCTATAGAAGATGTAAGTAAATTAGCACTGGAAAATTCTTTGGATATCCAGATTGCGAAATTTGATGCATATATAAAAAGGACGGATTTATCCAAAGAAGAATCAATTTTTGACGCCTTTATTAATGCGAGCATAGAATATAATAAGGATAAAAAAGCTAAATTATCGTCGCTTTTAGGCAATGAAATAATTGAGAAAACTTATTCAATTGACCTGGAAAGAAAGCTGCCCACGGGGACAACTTTAACGCTGGGCGGTTCAAACGTAACTACTAAGTCAGATTCTTCAATCAGGACTATGAATCCGGCTAACGAAGCCACAGCAGAAATCTCTATCGTTCAGGAATTAGGCAAGAACTTTTTTGGCATAGCTGACCGCGGCCAGATAAAAATTACTGCCATTGACATAGAGAATGCCGAGCATACCTCTCTGGCAGATATTGAGGAGGCTTTATATGATGCCCAGGTTGCCTACTGGAATTTTGTCCTTAAAGTTGAGGAGCTGGCTATAACGCAAGATATGTATAAAGAAGCGGAAAAACTGTATGAGATTTATCAGAAGAAGCATGGACTGGGCCTTGTGGAAAAAGTAGATTTGTTAGCGGCGGAAGTTAACGTAAAGGTGCACAAAAATAATGTCGCAGAAGCGGGACTGCAGGAAGAAACCGCAAAGAATGAGCTGCTTTTTTTGTTGAGCGAAAGCAATTTTAATTTACAGATAAAACCTTTGGATTCTTTAGAAGTCACGCCTTTGGGGGTAGATTTATATGCTTCTTTAAAAGAAGCTATAGAAACGAGGCGGGATTATAAGAAAGTTAAGAATGAACTTAAAGCAAACGATATAGATATAGTGATAAAAAAGAATGCTCTCTGGCCGCAAATAGATTTAGAAGCTTCTTATAAAAGGAACGGTTTAGACAGCAATTTAAGGCAGGCCTGGGGTAATGTAGGCGGCGAAGATAATCCCGAGATTTTTGTGGGGTTGAGCTTACGCATACCCATAGAGAACAGAGAAGCGAAAGCTGATTTTGAGGCAGTTAGTCTGGAAAAACAGCAGCTCCTGTTTTCGTTAAAACGAGCTGAGCGCCTTATATTAAAGGAAATTAATAACAGGGTTACGCAGGTAAACATAATAAAGAATGAGGTAGAACTCTATTCGGCGATTGTAAAACTGCAACAGGATAAATTGCAGGAAGAAATAAAACGGCTTAGATACGGCCGTTCCAGCTCTGATTTAATTATCCGGTATGAAGAAGACCTGTTAGATGCCCGGCTGTCAGAGGCCGGCGCTTTTTACAGGTATAGAGTGAATAATATCGGCCTTGATTTGGATAAGAATACTCTTCTCAGTAAATACTGGGAGGCTGATAACTTATGAAATTTGCGCAGTTTTCCGTAAAAAATTCACTGTTTGTTAACCTTTTTTCTGTGTTTATCATCGTGGCCGGGCTTTTTTCCCTGACCCAGTTAAGGAAAGAGGCGTTTCCTCCGGTTTCATTTGACGTAGTTACAGTAACGACTTCTTTTAGAGGGGCTTCCGCCGAGAAAGTTGAAAGGCTGGTAACCGTCCCTTTAGAAAAAGAGTTGAGAGAAGTAAGTAATGTTGAAGAAATAGTTTCATCCTCCGACGACGGGGTTTCCACAATAATAGTTAAAGTAAGCAGCGACGTTAAAGATTTACAGAAAGTAGTTAATGACGTGCAGAAGGCAGTGGATAGGGTAACTGCTTTGCCGCAAGATGTTGATGAGAGGCCGGTAGTTACCGAGATTACCAGCGGCCAGATTCCTGTTATTAAGGTTGCGGTAAGCGGTGATGTAGATGAGTTTACTTTACGCAAATACGCCGATAGCTTGCGGGATTTACTTGAGGATATTGAAGGGGTATCTTCCGTGGACAGGGTTGGCTGGCGGGATGAAGAGTTCAGGGTGGAGCCGGACGTAGATAAAATGGTCCAGTTACACATATCTTTTTCGGAGTTAGCGCAAAGCTTAAGATTTCAAAACGTGGACGTTCCCGGAGGTAAACTTAAAACCGAAGGTAGGGAGTTTTTAATAAAGATAAAAGGAGAGTTAAAGACAAAAGAGGATATAGAAGACACGGTTATTCGTGCTAACGATCTGGGTAACTGGATTAAAGTCGGCGACGTAGCAAAAGTTAAGCATACCTTCGCCGATGATGTTATTCTAAATAAATCTTTAGGCACGCGCGCGGTTACGCTTATCGTTATAAAGAGAGAGCGCGGCGACATTATAAAGATAGTTGATAACGTCCATAAGACTATAAAGGAATTTAAAAAGAAGGCGCACCCCCAGCTGAAAGTTGCTACTGTTTATGATTTATCTTACTACGTGAAAAGAAGGCTTAATGTATTAAAGACGAACGGCATTATCGGGTCCATACTTGTTATTACTGTTCTTTTTGTATTTTTGCCGCCGCTACCTGCTATGGTGACTGCTTTTGGAATACCAATTGCCATGTGCACAACTTTCTGGGTTATGAACTGGTTAGGGCTTACGATAAACCTTATTACGATGTTCGGGTTAATCACTGTGCTGGGCATGATTGTGGATGACGGAATAATTATTTCTGAAAACGTAAACCGCCATATTGAAAGAGGGCTTCCTCCCAGAGAAGCCGCAGTGGTTGGAACTAACGAAGTGGCGCGGCCGGTGTTAACGACGATTCTTACTACGATTGTTGCTTTTTCTCCTCTTATGCTTATGGGAGGCCTGATGGGCAGGTTTGTAAAGTACATACCGTTTATAGTTATTATTGCGCTGCTGGCGTCGTTGGTTGAAGCGTTTTTCATTCTTCCTTCGCATTTGGCAGATTTTGCCAGGCCGTTAAAGGGCAGGCCCTCTAAAAAAGAAAGCCGGTGGTTTAAGTGGGTTCTTAGCAGGTATACCGGTATTTTAAGGAAGGCGTTGGACCATCGCTATAAAGTGATAGGAGGAGTTTGTATTTTATTTATTATTACCATTACGATAGGCAAGTTCTTTATGCCCTTTATACTTTTTTCGTCACGCGGGGTAGAGCAGTTCTCTATAAGGCTGGAGGCAGTTACCGGTACGTCTTTAGAAAAGACAAATGAGTTCATCAGGCCGGTTGAAGAGTTAGTGGCAACCTTGCCGGATAAATACCTGGATGCTTATGAGACGGTTGTAGGTAATATCATGGAAGAGAGAGGCTATGACCCCAACGCTAAACGCGGCAGCAATTTTGCCCAGGTGAATGTTTATCTTACGCCGTCAGGGGGACGCGACAGAAGCGCTTCTGAAATTGTTGAGATGTTGCGACCCGGCTTAACCAGCGTATTTAGCCGGCTTAGGGAGGAGGGCGTTGCCAAACTCTATTTTCAGGAGTTTAAAGAAGGCCCGCCGGTAGGCAGAGCCGTGGACGTGCGGATTAGAGGCGAGGATTTTGACGTCATAATGAAGATAGCCGATGAAATTAAAAGTTATTTTTCTAAGCTGCCGGGAGTTAAGGATATATCCGATAGTTATAATTTAGGAAGCGAGGAAATAAATATTGTTATAGATGAACAACGCGCCCAGGAAGCCTTTCTTACCAATTCAGATATTAGTTTTGCCGTGAGAGCTTCTTTTTCCGGGGTTGTTGCCACGACAATAAAAAGAGAGAAAGCCGAGAAAGAGATAAAAGTGGTGGTGCGCCTGCCGCAGGCGCAGCGCGACAATTTAGACGTGTTTAAAAAAATAGTTGTTTCAAACAAGTTTGATAACCTTATTCCCTTAGCAGAAGTTACTAAACGCACTACTTCCCGCAGCCTGCGTTCCATCAGCCATATTGACGGTAAACGGTTTATATCCATTACCGGTGACGTGGATAATAAAAAGATGACTTCCCTGCGGGCTAAGGATTTAATCGTTAAAAAGTTTAAAGAC
>CP070797.1:1220485-1226259 GCA_020343495.1 Candidatus Omnitrophota bacterium
CTCCCGGATACCGGTTAATTACGCCGTCGCGGTCAAGAAAAATTACTTTCATCTTAACTTACTCTTAATTTCCCAATATTTTGCATAGGAAACTATCTGGTACAAGGAAGCAAAAACTGATACCATAAAGCCGATAAAGCCGTCGCGAAAGCCCCGCTTAACCAAAAAGGCTCGTATAAACCTGTCCCAACAACGCCATAGCGCGTGAAGTAAGTTCATCTTATAATTTGCTTTCTTAGGGTCGGCTTTATAAACTTCTATCCATTTCATAGCTTCAAGAGTAGTCTGGTTATTTAACTTACGAAGAAAATCGGCAAAGTTTTTATAAGTATAATGCAATAGCGGGTTCTTTAAGTGGCCGCAGGCTCCATCTAAAAATGCCCGGGGATGAACCTGAACTTGCTCCCACCTAAATTTATCTTTACAAAACAACTTTAACTGCGGCGCGGGGTACTGGCCTGCCCCTCTTAACCAATAATCACCTAAAAAATTCTTGCGGGGAATAGTAAATGCCGCCTCACCGGGATTATTGCTTAAAACTTCTTTTATCTCCCGGCGCAGAGACGGTATCAGCCTCTCATCGGCATCTAAACTCAAAACCCACTCATACTTTGCATTTGCATAAGCCCAGTTGCGGTGTTTTCCTTCAATGTCCATCCTGCGCACAAATATCTTATCCGTATAAGAAGAAGCAATCTGGCGCGTTTTATCGCAACTTTCATCATCAACGACAATAATTTCTCCTGCCCAGTTATAGACGCTCTTCAAACAATCCTCTATCCGCGCCTGCTCATTTTTAGTAATCACGACTACGCTTACCGGCACTTCCATAATTTTCTATACTATCATCTTTCCTGCTCTTTTCAACCCAAATTTCCTAAAGCATTCCTGTATATTCTTTCTTTCTCTACTATTTTATACTCTGCTTCTCTTAAACTGCCTAACCGTAAATTTCCTATCCTTACTCTCTTAAGTTGTAAGACCGGCAATCCTAACTGTTTAAACAACCGGCGCAGGTGCCTTTTTTTACCTTCGCTTACTACCACCTTACATAAGCTTCTCTCTGCACTGGCCCTTATAATCTTTACTTTTTTGACTCTTAAAAGATCTCCCTCATCAACCACGCCTTTTTCCGCTCTGCGGCAGCTATCCTGGCTCAATTTTCCTCTCACCCTTACTAAATATTCTTTTTCTACCTCAAACTTCGGATGAGTCAATGCATAACATAATTGGCCGTCGTTGGTAAGGATAATCAACCCTGAAGAATTCTTATCTAACCGGCCTACGGGATAAACCCCTTCAAATCTTGCGGGCAATAAATCCATTATTTTCTTATCGGCAAATTTATCTTTCAAAGTAGTAATAACCCCTTCTGGTTTATGAAAAATAATATAAATGTTCTCTTTAAAAATGACTTTTTTCTCTTTTACTGTTACTGAATCTTTCTCTGTTACCCTGTAAAAAGGTTCTCTTACGATACGGCCGTTTATACGCACCTTTCCTTCTTTGATTAACCGGTCAGCCCCTCTTCGTGAAACAACTCCCCCTTTTGCTATATAAAGGTTAAGCCGCATAATTTAGCTGATATCTGCCAAAACCCTATCCTTGCCAACCTCTGTTATTGTTACGGGATAGATCTGGCCTAAAGATAATTCTCCTTTCACATATACTTTTATATAATTCTGGGTATAACCGCTTACGTATCCGCTCTTTTTTTCTTCCGCTACCATATAAAGCGTCTTTCCTAAAAACTTCTTATGATACTGGAAAGAAAGACGGACGGCTAAATCTCTCAATAAATTAAACCGCTCATGCACAACTTTAGAATTTCTTGATTTTATATTAGCAAACTTTGTTTCCTGGCGCGCTGAAAACGTAAATATGTGCATACGCATCGGCTTAACTCTCTTTAAAAAATCAACTGTTTTTCTAAATGACTCCTGCGTCTCCCGGGGAAACCCCACCATAATATCACAACTTAAAGCCAGGTGAGCCTGATTGCTTCTTGCTTTTCTTACAATATCTTCATATAAAGATACGGTTTCAGGTTTATTCATTTCACTCAAAATAAAATCGTCTCCGCTCTGAAAAGGAAGGTGCAAATGCGGGCATAACTTAGGGTGCGAAAATAAAGAAATTAATCTGTCGCTTATTAAATCTGCCTGCAATGAACTTAACCTCACTCT
This sequence comes from Candidatus Omnitrophota bacterium, assembly GCA_020343495.1. Lineage (GTDB taxonomy): Bacteria > Omnitrophota > Gorgyraeia > Duberdicusellales > 4484-171 > JAHISK01. The sequence goes on from CP070797.1 coordinate 1,222,672, forward strand.
CTGTAACGAGTCAATCCTCAAAATGTCTTCCACGAGATTATCTAAGCCGGCATCTTCTCCTAAATCTTTCCCGTAAAGGGCCAAATTTATCCCGCATAGGACAACTTCTCTATGATGAGACGATAACCTTCTGATTTCAGCGAGTATTTCTTTTTTTCTTCGGCTTACAGAGCGGCCGCGGATATAGGGAATTTTACAAAAAGAACAGAAACTGTCACAGCCGTCCTGCACCTTGACAAAAACGCGGGCATTAGAAAACCGGCTAATCCCCAAAGACCAGATATCCTTATGATTTACGTTGCCTTTTAAAACGATATCTACCAGAGACTGCTTATCTTCCTGAGGGATAATGTAATCAACCCCTAACTTCTCCAAAAAACTTTTATTAAGCTGGGCTAAACATCCGCAAACAGCGACTTTAGCGCGAGGGTTTTCTTTTTTCGCCTTTAAAATGTATTCCTTAGATTTCCTATCAGCACGAGAAGTTACTGTGCAGGTGTTAATAACGTAGATATCAGCTTCTTTATCTTTAGTTACAACGCATGCGCACCTTAGGAATTCTTCTTTCAACGCCTGTGTTTCATACTGGTTGACTTTACAGCCCAGAGTAAAAAATTTAACTTTCATCTGCTTATGGTAAAATAATTAACTAATCCGGCGGCAAATACAGCGGCGGTTTCTACTCTTAAGATAACGCAAGCCAACTTAATAAATTGAAACCCGCTTTTAGCTAACGCTTCATATTCTTGAGGCGAAAAATCTCCTTCCGGGCCCACGACAATAAGCACCTCGCCTAGCGCAGGGCTGATATCCTGTTTAATAATTTTTCCCTCAATGGAGCCGGCTATTTTTAACGCGTACGGCCGGCTTATCAAATCATTAAATTTTACGGTTTGTTCAATTATGGGCAGCCATAACCGTCCGGACTGGCGCGTTGCTTCGGCAATGATTTTCTGCCAGCGCCTGATTCTATTTGCTGAAGGAAATTTACTGATACTGCGTTCGCTAATAAAAGGAATAAATCCCGATACCCCCAGCTCCACGCATTTCTGCAGGATAAAATCAACTCTCTCTTCTCTGGTTAAGGGAAACCCTAAGTATATTCTTTTTTTAGGCAAAGCCTGCCGGCATATAGATTTATCTTTAGTAAGGACAACCGCGCCTTTACTGACTTTTTCGATAAAATACCGGACTTCTTCTCCTTTGCCGTCAAAAAGATACAGAGATTGGCTAATTCTTAGCCGGCAGACGTCTTTTATCTTATGAACTAAAGCTTTTTCCGTTATGGTTACGCTCTTATCTAACCCCAAAGGCCAATAAATTCTTTCTTTAGACATATCTTTTAACTTAACTCTAGCTGGCGGCAGGCAAAAGGGAATTCCGGAAAACTATTTATCGGAAAACTGCGACTCGTTAAATACGATCGCCTGATAAGTCTGCACTTTTATATCTTTAAAATTCCTCTCCCAATAATCATAAGGCGCCCCGCCCTTAGCGCAAAGATTAGATAAAAACTCTTCTCTACCGGGTATCTGCTCCCAGACTTGAGGCAAATATGTTGATGAACCGTATTTGGTTGTAATTATCACTCCGTCTCTTAACGGCTGCAATTTATCTAATAATTCCTGCGCTGAACTGAATTCTAAATATAGCGGGTCGGTTAAAACACTAATTTCAATCTCTATATCAGCTAACTCCTCATACACTACGGGAGTAAACCGCCTATCTCTAGTAGCTGAATATACCGCGAACTCAGGTATGACTTTATATAAAGGAGTATCAGCAACCATTGTTCCTATACAGCCGCGAAGCTGTCCGTTTTTATGCAAGGTAACGAAAGCGCCCTTGTTAACTTTAAGGTTACCCGAGCTCACCGAGACTTGCGGCCTCTGGCCGTCTTTTAAAAAACTCTCTAAAGTAGACCTGGCAATCCTTAACAAAGTAACTTTCTCGTCGTCATTTAAACTGTATCCGGCCATACCCACCTCCTTTTCTGCTGCTGCCTTCTCATTTTTAATTTTCAATTTTTCATTATTGATTTTAAAAGCTATCCCGCTGACATAGCCTACGACCCTGCTCTTATCACCGGCCGTATCACCGGAATTAGCATACTTTAAGATTTCAATATCTGCCGCCTGATTCTTTACATACATCAGAAATGCTATCAAAGGACACATCCCGCAGGCTCTACCCTCGCCTCCTCTCCAGGATTGCCACAATGAAGAAACATCCTTATTCTTAATCAAATCAAGGGTTTGCGAATCGATTCTTACTGCTTGCTGATACGCCTGGTAATGAGAAAGGTCCGTAGAAACAATAACAAGGATTCTTTTTTCTTGAGAAATTTCACCAAATTTAGCAGCGACTTCCTCTAAATCGCCAAAACTTACCTCTCCAAAAAGAACAGGGACTATTTTCGGCCTGCCTAAAACTTTAATAATAAAGGGGAGCTGCACCTCTAAGGAATGTTCATTATTAAAATAATCTTTGTTAGACTGCGCAAACTCTAAAGAGCTGAATTTAGAAGCAACGCCTTTATCAATCCCTAACTTACCTAAAGGAGTATTAAAAGCACCTTTTCCATATACACTTATGCCTTTAAAACGGTAGCGATGCGACGAACCGAGAATAATAACCGTATCAAACTTTTTATTCTGTAAGCTCTTAAAACTATAGGCAGCAACCGGCCCGGAATAAATATAGCCGGCATGCGGAGAAATCACTCCTAAAATTTTTCCTTCAACTGCCCATGCATTTGCTTCTGCTAAAAACTCATCTATCATGGAACTTAAAGCCTTTCTATCCCCGGGATAGAAAGAGCCGGCAAACTCCGCTTTCTTTACATTTCCTGCATACACGCTCGCTGTCATTGAAATTAAAATAAAAAAAATACTAATTATTTTTAATTTTACATTCATCATTTTTAATTTTTTAATGGTGGACCGGAGGAGATTTGAACTCCCGACCCCTACGTTGCGAACGTAGTATTCTCCCAACTGAACTACCGGCCCGAGATTAAATTCCCGTGTATTTCTATCTACTTTCTATATAATTGTGTCAGAAAAAAACGTCTATGTCAAGAAAGGGATAAATCACAAAATATGGGAATGAATAAAAAAGGCTGGTTAATAGTCAACTTCAGCATCTACACAAAACCCGCTAGAGGCAGCACAGCCTCCTGTCCCTGCTGCTTCTACGATGAGAGTTACATTTAAATTATTTATATTGTATATTGTATTATTAAGCATCGCGGCGGTAGCTCCTTCCTCTAACCGTTTCTGTGCGTACATTATAGCTGCCTGAGCCGAATAAAACCCTCTCATTCTGCGCACTTTATGCTCAACCACCGTTGCTTCATTAACCATAAAATACAAAGCAATAACAGCAAACGCAGAAAGCACTACCAAAACTATCATAACCACAAGCAGTACTACACTTTTTCGCATCGTAAACTTATCAGATAACTGCCACCCTCTACCTGCACTAAGACATGGCCTTCCCTGGCCAGCCATCCTAAGCTCATAAGAATTAATTCCTGTGGTTTATCCACTCCGCTTACTAACTGCTCAAGGCTAACTTGGCCGTGCT
>CP070797.1:1226359-1232066 GCA_020343495.1 Candidatus Omnitrophota bacterium
TATTCATCATTTTTAAAATTTCTGGGCTAGCACTCTCTAATGAATAGCCTAACCCCACACATCCTGCGGCCTTAAGGCATTCTGCTAACTCAATGTCTGATTCTCGGTTAAAAAGGTCAGCCCGACAACTTCCCGCCCAAAAAACATCTATTTTCTCCTGCAAAAAGCACCGGGCGATTTCTGACGCATGCTTTTTAGAAACAAGCGACAAATCATCATGAAATATAAAATAATTAATATTGTACTTACTTTTTAGTCTCTTTATCTCCTTTGCAAGGACGCTGGGCGATATATACCTGAATTTGGCAGCTCTAAAAACATGGTAACAAAAAGAACACCTGAGAGGGCACCCTCTTGCTGTGCTTATAGTAAATGCTCGGATTCTCTCGCGAGGAAGAGGCAAAGGTTCACTTGCTCCATATTTTGAACATGCCTCGATATACTTTTCCATATTAAACAAGTCCCAATCCGGAAAGGGAATAGTATCAATATCCTCTATCACTGGCCGGGGCGCAGTTTTCATAATCTTTCCATTCTCTTTATAACCGATACCGGCCACATTCTTTAACGGCCGCAAATTTTTTAAGGCCTCAAGAAGCTCTACGATAGTAACGTCTCCCTCGCCGATAACTGCTAGATCAGCGTCGGTTTTTGTTAACAAAAGGTCAGGAATAGATGAAGCCACAGAATTACCAACAATGATTGTTGTGCGCCGATTGATTCGTTTGATACGTTGTGCTAAATCTTTTATATATTTGTAACCGGTCACAATACATCCCATACAGATAATATCATACTGATGTTCCTTAAGGTACTGATCAACATAGTCATCGCGATACCTATAGGCGTCAATATCTAAAAGGTCAAAATCATACCCCTGATTCTTTATCGCTGAAGCTATGTAGGCAAGTCCTAAGGGTATATAGATAACCTTTGATTCAGGTCTCAGCGAAATATTTATCAGCAAAATTTTCATAATTTACTTTGACTTCTTATTGATTTTCTCTATGGAACAGAGTCTCTCTATGCCATCTTTTAAAAAAATCCCGGACTTCCCTGAAATCGTCGCCTTTGATTCTTGCTGCCTTATTTATCTTGCATTTTTTTGCAATCACACACAAGGCTAAACTATCGTTTAAATAATGATTGGCACAGATCACTTTAAAACCAGTCCTGTTAAGAAAAGAAATAAGCGTATTGAAGCTAAAACGTGCTGGATGTGTATCTGCCGGATTAGAACTTAGATACAGATAAAGAGGCTTAGAAAATGGCACAAGGAGCCTGCTCCCGGTTGCTACCACTAAGAATCCGTTGTCCTTAAGAATTTCTCGTGCACCCAGAAGCAAATCATTGCAGGATGTAGCATTCTCCAGAGTCCACATTATCGTCACAATATCTGCCCGATATTGCTTATGCTTAAAACTCTCAAGATAATCTTGGAGAGTGCCTTGGAAATATTTAATACCCTCGCTTCTCATTAATTTACAATTCACCGAGGATGGTTCTATTCCAAAAACAGAGGCACGGTAATTTTTCTTTATGAGATTTAAAAACTGCCCTTCTCCGGCACCAACATCACATATCTTTTTATTCTTCAAAGACAAATTCTGATCAATAAACTCAGCAACATAGCTGTGCCGGGCAAGCATGAGCGGTGATTTTGCAGTATAGGCCTTACCGAACAATTCTTTAGACCAAACCTGAGCTATCCGATCATAAGACCTTCTCTTCTTCACATAGACGAACCCACAATTCTTACAAATATGAATATCCTGCCCCTTCGTGTATCTACTAGCGTAAGGAACTTTGATTGCCTCGGTACTTCTACACAGATCGCAAGGAAATTCTTTATATCCATCGTCACACTTCTCACCGGCCAATTTCTTATATCTTTTTAATTTGGATTTACTTAACATCATCTCTCATCTCCTTTATAAATTTATTTAAGGTGTATTTATATATAATCTTTTACAAAGCATAACCCTACACTAACCTTCCCACCATATTCAGATTCCGGGCTAAGTGATTTTTATAGATTAATTCCGGAGTAAGAAAATCAAGCAGATCAACATTATCTCCGAAATAAGGATCTTTAAAGCTCAAATAGTTCTTAATTACTCCGATTTCGGTAATTATCGTTTCATACTCTAAAACTTTAAATCCTGCCTTTTCTAAAAACACTGAAAGCGTTCCTATGCTAAAAAATTGCAAGTGAGAATGCCCACCAAAAACACCGGCCTTCTCATGCATAATTCTATTAACCAAAGCGTCAATGCAGGGAACAGAGATATATATAATTCCTGATGGTCTTAGCAATTTCTTTGCCTCCAAAACGATTTGCATCGGATCTCTCATGTGTTCAAGGGCGTTCAATAAAAATATACAATCAAATTTCTTCTTGATTTCCTCTTTTAAAGGGAAGAAGTCTCCTAAATAATCGATCCCCTTCTCACGCAAAGAGTTGTGACTTCTGCGATTAGGCTCTATTCCAAAGGCATAATAACCTCTTTTTTTAGCTTCTCCCAATAGCCTTCCTGGTCCACACCCAACATCACAAATACTAATGTCATCTTTATTATTAATACATAATTCCGCAATATCTAAGCTATAGCGTGCCTCCAGTGTCTGCATCTTAATTTGAGGCTCACTTTCCAGAATGCTTTCCCAGGAATCTTCTGCTTGCCACAGCTTTTCATACTCCTGCTGATTCAAAATTGGGTTAACATATACGAGGTTACATCGGTTACATTTTACATGAGGAAAACCACATTTTACAAACAGGGTTTCAAATTCATTGGCTCCACACAAAGGACAATTTCTACATTCGGCAAATTTATCATCAATAACGCCTGTCTCTAGATTTATCCATTGATTATCATTTTTCTTTCTGTATTCAGCATGTTTATCGCGTCCGGTCAATAAATTAAACTTCTTTACCCCGTAGGCAATACCGGCATCAAACTCATTTCTTCTTCTTACCCTTTCCTGAAAATCCATTTTTCTTTCCCTCTTCATTCCGGCGGATATCTTAGCTTCCACTGACCACCCTCCTTTTTCCAGATTTCAGAATTTCTATGTTTATCCACGATGTCATAAAATTCTTCCTCGGTAAGTTGCAAATATTCAAGCATTTCTTTAAAATAAAGCGCCGGAAATTCATGGTCATATTTCCGTGCTAATTCTAACCCTTGCTCCCGGGTCAATTGCCTATTCTGAATCATCCTACTAGCATCCCGTAAAGCCCTTCCGAATCCAAATTTTATGTATTGCATATGATAAAAAAGATTATCAGATTTATCATCCAAACTGTCAAAGTTAGTAAAGGTGCCTTCAGTTCTACCCTGAGGGCAAATCCGAAAATCATATTTATCCTTAATATATAAGTAATTCTCATAAGAACTCCACTTAAAAAAATAGGAGAAGTAAAATGCCTTTATACCTGCCTTCTGTACCTCTTTGAACCCCGGATACAGGTAAGGTTCTAAATCTTTAACGGTAATCTCATCATCAACCCAGTTCCGGGGATCGTCTCCTATCTGATGTTCAATGACTTCAGTAAAATCCCGCATTTTTCTGGATTCCTCATTTAACACCTTTCCGCCGTATTCACTTTCGCCGTGTTCAGCATAAAAAATCAAAGGAATATTAAACTTAACTGCTACCCTTACAGGAATTGCATTAATGCCAGCATCCCAGGCAACTTTTTGATTACCCCGTTCAATGAAAAATCGTTTAGCCAAACGCCTATGCACCTTTTGATTAGGACGGAAAAACAAATGGTCAAATCCCTGCTGGATAAGAGCTTCCCTGTTATAGTTTCCTACCTCATTAGTAAGCTGAGGTGAAAAGGTAACTAAAAGAGGATTCATGCCAAACTCAAATTTTAATTTGTAGGCTATGATGCTGCTGTCTTTTCCCCCGCTCCAAGGAACAACGCAATCCCAGCAACCACTTTTAGACCTGTAGGGGTTTATAAGCCGGAGGAACTCCTTTCTTCTCGCCTCCCAATCGATACTCTTCCATTTTTTTTCGGCGTACTGGCAGCCGTTACATACACCTTCGGCATCAAAGACAATCCTTGGCCGGCTATTAGGCATTAGGCACCTCTTACAATAAATTACCTTCCCGGCCCCTTTTTCTCCGTTGCTCTCTAGCACCTCTGACCGAATATCCGGTACTCCTTGACTGTTAGCCGCTAAGTTTTTCTCCCTAATAGAACGTTTCATATTTTAACCTTCTCAAAAATTAAAATTCCTATCCTCGTATATCTAATAAATTTATTTTTGCTCATTCTTTTGAATTAAATTATCGCCAAGTACTAAGGCATCTAATCCTGTTCTTTCGAATACATCAAAAGCGTCCTTTGCCGTTTGGACTATCGGCTCTCCGTGAACATTAAAAGAAGTATTAAGAACCCCTCCTACGCCGGTTAACTTATAAAACTCCCAGATCAACTCGTGATATTGGGGGTTCGTTTCTCTTTCCAGAACTTGAGGACGAGTGGTTAGGTCATATTGATGCAAAGCGGCTTTCAAATCTCCTCGGGTAGAAGGTTTAGTCTCAAAAGCCATCGTCATGTAGGGAGATTTAAGACCTTTGGGATTGACCAGATAATCATCTGCCTTCTCTGACAGAATAGATGGAGCAAAAGGCATCCAGAAATCTCTGCTTTTTATCTTTTCATTTATAGTCTTAACGATCTCCAACTTTTGAGGGTTAGCAAGGATTGAACGATTGCCCAGCGCTCTTGCCCCAAACTCATTCCTTCCTACACATCTTGCAATTATGTTTCCCTTAACAATCATATCAGCAGCTTCTTTAGGATTATATCGGCTAATCTTGTACCCATTCGAATAAGCTTGCTTAATTACATCTTCAGTATCATTAATATCTAAACCGAGATATGCATTATCTAATGACTTCAACGGTATATCTTTAAAAAAATCATCTGCAACCACATAGGCTGACCCCATAGCTAAAGAGTCATCGGAAGGCGAGGGACAAATAAATATGTCTTCTACTGCAGGAAGTTTTGCTATCTCCATTATTGCCTTTATATTCATAGCAACGCCGCCACTGAAACAAATCTTTCTGGTATCTGTTATTTTAAGGGCATTGCTAGCCCAATCGGTTAGAATATCTTGTGTGTATTGCTGGAGCGCTCCAGCGATAACGTCAAATCTAAATCCTTCCAGTTTATTACGAAAGTAAAAGTAAAGATCTGAGGGGACCTCTCGATATTTGAACTCCAATCCATCTACGTACATAAGTTTTTTAAATACATCTAAAGCTTTTTGATAATATTTAGATTTAGCATAGGCAGATAATCCCATTACTTTATATTCGTGCTCAGATGGTTTCATCCCTAAAATTAAAGTTATATAGCGATAAAGGCGGCCGATAATAAAATTAGAAAAGTTGCATAGATTCGTTATTTTGTCTCCCGCTACATTTATCGAGGCATTTACCCCATCGCCCCAAGCATCAGCAGTAAGAATGAGTGCTTTATCTCTCAATGGACTAGCGTAATATGCGTAGTAAGCATGTGCCCGATGATGGTTGATGAATATTATTTTCTTAGGGTCAATCCCCAAATGCTTGCTAGCAATCTCTCTACGGACATCCTGAAAGTCACCCTTGTAGTTCTTTCTCACCGTATCTATAATTTTATCCCAATCACCGGGCACATGCTTACTACGCATATTAC
>CP070797.1:1232166-1237768 GCA_020343495.1 Candidatus Omnitrophota bacterium
GCCCGGCCAGATTAAAGAGATAATTCTAAGGAAAGTGTCTGATGAAAAATAATTTATACTCAACTATAAAAGAAGAACGCGCTTTGCTGGTTATGATTGAACTTGCAAAAGAGAAGTGGCCGGTTCAGTCTTTGGCGCAGGAGTTTAAGAATTTAGTTGTTTCCACAGGAATCAGCGCCCAGGAGTTGGTTGTTTTTAAGAGAAAAGAAATTACTCCTTCTCTTTTTATCGGAAAAGGAAAAGCTCAAGAATTAGCAGTTTTAGTTCAGGAGAAGAACATAAATGTTGTAATTTTTAATAATAACTTAAGTTTTACCCAGCAGAGGAATTTAGAGGAAGTCTTTGGCGTTAAAACTATTGACCGCACCCAATTGATTCTTGACATATTTGCCGCTCACGCCCGCACGCGGGAAGGGATTCTGCAGGTAGAGCTGGCGCAGTTAGAATATCTTATGCCCCGTCTTGCAGGGAAAGGCATTGCCCTTTCACGGTTAGGAGGAGGCATTGGGACAAGGGGGCCGGGTGAGAAGAAGCTGGAAGTTGACCGCCGTAAAATAGCCGACCGCATTGTAAGGTTAAAAAAAGAAATTGAAGGAGTAAGACAGCACCGCCTTCTTCTGCGTAAAAAGCGGCAGAAAGAAAAAGTGAATATGTGTTCTTTAGTAGGATACACCAATGCCGGTAAATCAACGCTTTTTAATGCGTTAACTAAATCAGAAGAAAGAACTGCCCAGTCTTTATTTACTACATTAGATACGGTTAGCCGCAAGTTTGCGGTTCATAACAATTTAGAAATAGTTCTTTCGGATACGGTAGGGTTTATTTATAAATTGCCACCCTATTTAATAGAATCTTTTAAGGCAACTTTAGAAGAGCTGCATTACGCTGACGTGCTTCTTCATATTATTGATTCTTCCAGTAAAGAAATTTCCCGATTACTGGAGTCGGTGAATTCTATATTGAAAGAATTAGAGCTTAACTTAAAACCAGCAATTCTTATTTTTAATAAGATTGATGAATTGTCCGGCCAGCAATTGGCGGACTTAAAAAGGCAATACCCTGACGCTGTGTTTATATCCGCTTTAAGAGAGATGAATCTCAATTTGCTGAACGAGAAAATTTATGAGGGTATTTTTGGCGATTTAATTGAAGGGTTAATAAAGGTCCCTTTTAACCAGATGGCAATTAGCAGTTTTATTCATAACAATTGCGAGGTGTTAAAGGTAGATTACAGCCAGGGGGGAGTTATTTACCTGGTGCGGATAACCAAGAAAAACATTGATTTTTTAAGGAAAAAGGGAGTGAATGTAAAGGAAGTATGAAGAGATGTTTTATTGTAACTCGTTTTTTATCAAGGAGTTATGGGAAATACCTTTGTTGGTATAACAAAAACCTTGACAAAGATTTAAGATTATGATAAAAAAGGAATAATCCTGTAAAGGAGTTTTTTTTTGCCCCTGCTTTAGCAGTCTCGCCTTGAGAGTGCTAAAAATGAGGGGTTTAATTTTTATGCTTATTATATTATAATATAGTATTATGAGGGGGATAACAGGATGAATTTAGATAAGTTTACTTTAAAAGCGCAGGAAGCCGTTACTAAAGGCATTAATCTGAACAGAGAGTATAATCATCAGGCTATTATACCGGAACATATTCTTTCTGCGTTGGTGCAGGAGCCAAAAGGTATTATTTCGGAAATTCTTTCCAAGTTAGGGATAAACTCAAAAGATTTGGCAGGTCAGTTAAAAAGTTTTCTTTCAGAACAGCCAAAAGTGTATGGTAATAATAAGAACGTATATGCCAGCCCCAGGTTTGTGCAGGCAATAAGTTCTGCGCAGGAATACGCTCGTGAATTCGGCGATGAATATACCAGTTCCGAACATATTCTTTTAGGCATAGCAAAAGAAAAAAATAGTTTTTTAAATAATTATTTGGTTAAACAGGGTATTTCTTTAGATGACGTTGTAAAAGTTGTAAAAGAGATTAGAGGGTCGCATAAGGCAGATTCAGTATCTGCTGAAGATACTTATCGCGCATTAGAAAAATTTGGCAGAGATTTAACGGAGTTAGCGCGCTCAGGTAAGTTAGACCCTGTTATCGGCAGGGACGAGGAAATAAGAAGAGTTATTCAGGTCCTTTCCCGGCGCACTAAAAATAATCCCGTGTTAATCGGAGACCCGGGAGTAGGAAAAACTGCTATTGTTGACGGGCTGGCACAGAGGATTGCTTCCGGAGATGTCCCTGAAGGCCTGAAAGAGAAAAAAATAATTGCTCTTGATATGGGGAGCATAATTGCCGGGACAAAGTTTAGAGGAGAGTTTGAAGAGCGCCTTAAAGCAGTATTGAAGGAAATAGAAGCTGCTGGCGGCCAGATAATTCTTTTTATAGATGAACTGCATTCTTTAGTAGGGGCCGGCGCAACGGTTGAGGGCGCGGTGGACGCGGCTAATATGTTAAAGCCTGCTTTGGCAAGAGGCACGCTTCGTTGTATCGGAGCAACGACTCTTGATGAGTACAGAAAACGCATAGAAAAAGATGCTGCCCTGGAGAGAAGGTTTCAGCAGGTTTATACCAGCGAGCCTACGGTTGAGCAGACAATAAGCATATTAAGAGGGCTTAAAGAAAAGTATGAAGTTCACCATGGAGTGAGGATAAAAGATTCGGCGTTAATTGCCGCGGCAGTGCTTTCAAACAGGTATATCACCGAACGGTTCCTGCCGGATAAGGCGATAGATTTAATTGACGAAGCAGCGTCAAAGCTGCGTATAGAGATTGATAGTAAGCCGCAGGGTTTAGATAAACTGGAAAGAAAGATTATGGAACTGCAGATTCAGAAACAGGCTTTAAGAAGAGAGAAAGACGAAGCAGTAAAGGCGAAGTTAGAGAAGTTAGAGAAGGAAATAAAAGGGATGGAAAAAGAACTTAGCGTAGAAAAAGAACATTGGCAGAAAGAAAAAGAGTTAATCGTTCAGATACGCAAAATTAAAGAAGAAATAGAAGCCCTTAAAAATAAGTCTATAGAATTTCAGAAAGACGCCCGGTTAGAGAAGGTAGCCGAGATCAGGTATGGTAAGATTCCCCAGCTGACTAAAAAGTTAGAACAGTCTAATAAAGAACTCATTGCTCTGCAGAAGAAAATGAAAATGCTTAAGGAAGAGGTGGATGAAGAAGATATTGCCTATATCGTGTCCCGCTGGGTGGGGATTCCCTCCAACCGCCTTATGGAAGAAGACGTGGCAAAACTTGTTAGCATGGAAGAGCAGTTAAAAAAGAAAGTGGTAGGCCAGAAAGAAGCCATTGAGTTAATTGCTAATTGCGTGCGCCGCTCCAGAGCTGCCTTGTCTGACCCCAGAAGGCCGCAGGGCACATTTTTGTTTTTAGGGCCGACAGGCGTGGGCAAGACTGAACTGGCAAAAATGCTTGCATGGTTTTTGTTTAACAGCGAGCAGAACATAGTAAGAATAGATATGAGCGAATATATGGAGAAGTTTTCCGTGTCGCGGCTGATCGGCGCGCCTCCGGGGTATGTCGGTTACGATGAAGGAGGCCAGCTTACCGAGAAGGTGAGGCGCCGGCCATACTCGGTAGTTTTGTTTGATGAAATTGAGAAAGCCCATCCTGACGTGTTTAATCTCCTGCTGCAGGTCCTTGATGAAGGCAGGTTAACTGATTCAGGAGGCAGGGTAGTGAACTTTAAAAACACAATAGTAATTATGACTTCTAATATCGGAAGCGAATATTTTAACGATATTACTTTAGGCAAGAAAGGCATAGAGGAAAGAGTGAGGATGGAAATACGAAAATATTTCCGGCCGGAGTTTATAAACCGGTTAGATGAGATAATTATTTTTAATCACCTGAATTTAGCGGAAATAGAGAAAATAGTTGATATTCAGATGGATATTTTAAGAGAAAGGTTGAAAGATAAAAAAATAGAGATAGAATTGACTTCTGCGGCAAAACAGTTTCTTGCTGACCGGGGGTTTAGCCCTGAATACGGCGCCCGGCCTTTAAACAGGGTAATACAGAAACTGGTTATTGACCCTTTAAGCATGAAACTAATTCAGGGTGAGTTTAAAGAGTCAGATAAAATTATTATTGACGTAAAGAAAAGGAAAATATTGTTTAATAGGAGGCAGTAATGCGTATAGAGGTATCTTTTAAGTATTTAGAAAGAAGCGAGTTTATTGATAATGTTTTAGAAAAGAATATAAAAAAGATTGAAAGAAGAATAAAAATGTTTAAGAAAGACTCTCCCATACATATTTCTGCGCACGTAGAGAAGAACCCTCACCGGGAGCAGTATTTCTGCCGCACGCAGGTGTATTTGCCTTCAAAGGTTTTAAGAGCCCAGGAGAAAGGCGCTAATTTCTCTATAGCGATAAATAAAAGTTTTGCCGCGCTGATTAAACAATTGGACAGGTTTAAATATAAGTTAGAGGCGCATTTAAAAAAAAGAAGAGAAAAGGCGAGCAGAGTAATCAGCGAATAAGGATGAGCGTCTTGACTAGTGGGGAAGTGTATGTTAGGATATTTGGTCATTTTTTGAAAGCTAATTCCGGAGGTCAGATACGGGTATGGTAAGGTTTTTAGATAATATAGAAAGGGAAAAAGCAATTTTTGATTTGGTTATAGAGAGCTATGTTGAGGAGTCTAAACCAATAAGTTCCAGTTACCTGTGCGGAAAATATAATCTGCCTTGTTCTACTGCTACGGTAAGGAACGTTATGGTATCTTTGGAGAAAAAAGGCTATCTCTCGCATATTCACACTTCTTCAGGAAGAGTTCCTACCAAGGAAGGTTTTAAATATTACGTTCACCGCCTGAAACAGGAGGATTTTATTAAAGATTATTCTGTTGATATAGATTTATATTTGCAGCGTATTTACGATGAGAGCCAGCCGGTTAATTATATCCTTAATATTCTCGCGGAAATGAGCGGTTATACCTCGCTGCTGGCTATATCCGGCAGGGATGACAAATTGTTTTTTAAAGGGACGAGGTTTATTTTAGAACAGCCGGAGTTTGAAGATATCGGAATGCTTAAGGATTTGTTCTGCGTTTTTGAAACGAAAATAGATGAATTTCAGCAGGTGCTTTTCAGGTATCTTGACGACGGAGTCAGTATTCTTATCGGCGACGATATCGGCGTTGAGGAGATATCGGAATGCGCTTTGGTGGTTTCCGGGTTGAGGAAAGAGCCTGTTATGTGTGCTTTGGGGTTACTGGGGCCGGTAAGGATGAATTACGTAAAAGCAGCCTCTTGTTTAAACGCGATCAGCAGTCAGTTTAAAGAAGTGATGGGAGCGCTGGTATGAGTAAAGACAGCAGTAAGAAAAAAGAGGAGCAGCACAATAAAGAAATGAAAGACCAGATTCCTAAGAAAGAGGAAGTTCCTTTATCGGAAAAAGAACAGTTAGATAAAAAAGCAGCTGAATATAACCAGCTCTGGGATAAGTATGTGCGGTTATGCGCTGAGTTTGATAACAGCCGCAAGCGGTGGGTAAAAGAAAGAGAAGAAATCATAAGGTTTGCCAATTTTTCTTTATTAAAGGAACTCATTATTATTTTAGATGAGTTAGAACAGGCATTAAAAATTGCC
>CP070797.1:1237868-1243363 GCA_020343495.1 Candidatus Omnitrophota bacterium
GACTAAAAGAGAAGATGAAATATTGGAAGGTATAATAGACATTCTAAAAACCTATCTTAAGCCTTCAAGAGTTATCCTTTTTGGATCAAGAGCAAAAGGCAAAGGAAATAAATCTTGCGATTTTGACATCGCTGTGGATTGTAAAAAACCTGAAATTTCTATTCAGAGAAAAATAAACGATGCCATTGAGAAGATAAGCGGGCTCTATAAAATAGATATTGTATATCTTCAATCTGTGGAAGATAAATTTAAAGATATTATCTTAAAAACAGGAAAGGAAATTTATGAAAGAAGGACTTAAATATGTGCTTTCAAAATTAACTGATGCCTTTAATAAACTAAAAGAAGGCGTTAAAACTGCCGAAGATGAATTAGAAAAGGACGGTGTAATCCAAAGATTTGAATTTACTTTTGAACTATTATGGAAGACTCTAAAAATATTTTTACGTGAGAACGGCATAGAAACCAACACTCCCAAAGACAGCCTAAAAGAAGCTTTCCGCATAGGGTGGTTAAAGGAAGAAAATATTTTCCTTAATATGCTGGAAGACAGAAATAAAAGTTCTCATATATATGATAAAGAAACCTCGGAAGAAATTGTTAATAGAGTCAAAAATAACTATGTGCCGGCGATAGAAGAAATATTAAAAAAATTGGAAGCAAAAATTAAATCTTGACAAAATATTCTCCCAGGGTATATATTTATAGTGTTCTTTAAAATAAATCTAAAGTTTTTTCGGTGCCGTTGAGGCGTAATAGGGAATGCCGTGATCTGCTCTTCTTAAGCGGAAAGTCGGCAACTCTCCCGGAGCTGTAACCCTTTATACGCAGATAAACTGTGTATAGAAACTTTCTTAACAGTTATGCCACTGTCTGCCAGAGGCGGGTGGGAAGGCAGTTAGGAAAGAAGGGGAGTCAGAAGACCTTCCGAAAAAAAGAAAGAATTTAGGTTTTACGAGGTATAATAACCTAAAACTTTTTATTTTGGGGCCAAGATAAACCAGGGTGCAACCCCCGTTCTTAAATGAAGACGGGGGATTTTTATTTTATGGACAAACATCTTTAACTAAAAAATTAATGGCTACAAAAATAATTTTAATCCGGCACGGCCAAACAGATTATACCATCCAGAAAAAGTACTGCGGCTCAACAGATATAGATTTAAATGAGGAAGGACGCAGGCAGGCAGAGAAACTCTCAAAAGAATTAAATGCAAAAGATATCTCTAAAGTTTACTCCAGCGACTCCCAACGCTCGTTTAACTTCGCAAAAATAGTTTTTAAGGATACCCCCGTAGAAAAGACGCCTGACCTGCAAGAAATGAACTTTGGCGTGTTTGAAGGACTGACTTACGGGGAAATTATGAAAAAGTATTCTGATGTTTACCAGAAATGGCTGAATAACCCTTGCGACATTACTATTCCCGGAGGCGAAAGCCTGAATGAGATGGCAAAACGAGTAAGGAGAACCCTAACCCGTATCTTATCTGTAAATAAAGATAAAACTGTTGCTATAGTTACACACGGCGGCCCGATAAAAACGATTCTATGTAACGTCTTAAACTTAAGTTTGGACCAAATCTGGCAGATAGAGCCGGCTCTGGGGAGCGTGCGGGAAATAGAATTTGATAAGGGTGTAGGCAAGATCATTTAGATACTTATGGGGAAACTTAAATTTATTATCGGCGGGGCAAGAAGCGGAAAAAGCAGGTTTGCATCTGAAACAGCAAAAAAGGCTGCTGGTAAAGTTGCTTTTGTTGCTACATCGCAAGCCCTTGATAAAGAAATGGAGGAACGCATCCAGCTCCACAAAAAGATAAGGCCGCCAACCTGGCAGACCTTTGAAGAGTTTAAAGATATAGCGCCGCTGATAAAAAGAATAGGCAACCAATTTGACACTATTATTATAGACTGTTTAACCCTTTATGTATCTAACCTTTTACTGGAAGGAGCTGAAGATAACACTATTGAAAAAGGAGTATCCTCGCTAATTGAGGAAATAAAACAAATTAAATCTGACGTATTCATTGTTTCTAACGAAGTGGGGTTAGGGGTTGTGCCTGACAACCGGTTAGCAAGACGGTTCCGCGATTTAGCCGGCAGAATTAACCAACTGGTGGCAACCCGGTCTGACGAAGTAACCTTTATAGCTTGCGGCATACCGATGGCATTAAAAAGGAGGTAAAAATGGACAGAATTAAGGAAACCATTGACAGAATCACAGATATTGACTCCTCTCTTATGGAAAAAGCTCAACAGCACTTAGATAACCTTACCAAACCTCAAGGAAGTTTAGGAAAGTTAGAAGACTTAGCTAAATTAGTTGTAAGTATTACACAGAAAGAAGCGCCTTCTCTAAAGAATAAAGTTATCTTTACCTTAGCCGCAGACCACGGTGTTGCCGCAGAAGGTGTAAGCGCCTTCCCTCAGGGAGTAACAGCCCAGATGGTTTACAATTTTATAAACGAAGGCGCGGCTATAAATGTTTTAGCTAAACATGTAGGAGCAAAAGTCGTTGTAGCTGATGTAGGAGTAGCGGAAGAATTAAAAATGCAAACCGCAAAATTAAAAATCAAAAAAATAGGATACGGGACAAAAAACATCATAGCCGAACCGGCTATGAGCAGAGAAGAAGGGATAAAATCAATTGAAGCCGGCATAGAACTATTTGAAGAAGAATACGCTAATAATGGCATAGATATCGTTGGCACGGGAGAAATGGGTATTGCAAACACGACTGCTTCAAGCGCGATTTGTGCAGTTATCACCGGCGCCCCTGTTGAAGATGTAACGGGGAGAGGCACAGGAATAGATGAAGCGGCATTATCTAACAAAATTAAAGTAATTAAAAAAGCGCTTGGGCTACGTCAGCCTGACTCAAAAGACGCTCTGGACGTATTATCAAAAGTCGGCGGGTTTGAAATAGGAGGGGTAGCCGGCATTATTTTAGCTGCTGCCTCAAAAAAGGTTCCCGTAGTAATAGACGGCTTTATTTCCGCTGCGGCAGCATTGATAGCCTACACCCTTGCTCCCAAAGTAAAGAAGTACATGATTGCCGCTCACTGTTCCGTAGAAAAAGGGCATAGAATTATTCTCAAACATATGGGGATAGAGCCCCTTCTTGACCTTAACTTACGGTTAGGTGAAGGAACCGGCGCAGCATTAGCGATGAACATAATAGAGGCCGGCGTAAAAATCTTGAATGAAATGGCAACGTTTAAAGATGCGGGAGTGTCTGAAAAAGAAGGGGTTGCAACCGGCTTATTATGAAATATTTTCTAATTGCATTACAATTCTTAACCATTCTACCTGTAAAGATTAAAGCTAAAATTGAAGATAAAGACTTCGGTAAGTCTCTTTTGTATTTCCCGGCAGTAGGTTTAATAATAGGGGTTATTCTATCAATAACTGCGTTTTTCTTTAGCAGGTTTGCGCCTTTTTTAAGTGTTGCCGTCATTCTAGTTGTATCTGTTGTTTTGACCGGCGGAATTCATTTAGACGGCTTTGCCGATACTTGTGACGGGTTTTATGCTTCCCATTCCAAAGAGCAAACTCTGAAAATTATGCGAGACAGCCGTATCGGAGTTATGGGGGTAATTGGGATAGTATGTGTATTTCTTTTAAAATTCGCTCTTCTTAGTTCCTTTTCTCCCGCCTTACTATGGAGGGCGGTAATTATAATGGCGGTGTTTTCGCGATGGGCATTAAGTTTTGCCTGTTCTTTATCAAAATACGCCCGTCAGAAAGGTAAAGCAGAATTCTTTATAAAATATGCCGATAAAAGAGCTGTCTTGGCAGGAGGGATATTTACTCTAGCTACTTTCTTGATATTTATAGGAACCAAAGGAGTGACTGTCTTTATCCTGTCCTGGATTTTTGTATTTCTATTTGTGAAGTATTCAGAGAAGAAAATTGGGGGTATAACCGGAGATATCCTTGGAGCGGTAAATGAAATAGGTGAAGTTTCCACCCTTTTGTTTACTGCTATATTGTAAGAAGGAGGTGAAACGTGAGAAAAAAAGTCAGTAAAAAAAGCACAAAAGGAAAGAAAGGCAAAGCCATTTCTTACCGTATAAAATGCGAAAGAACCGCTAATGGATTATCGCATTATGTGCCGTCAGAAAAGAAAGCCTTAGTATAAAACTGTTTTTAGCCCCGTTAGAGATTTATCTTTAACGGGGCTTAATTTCCAAGGAGGAAATTCTTATGCAAAATAAAATATCAACAAACCCGTTATTGCAACAAAAACGTATTGATAGAGATAATAAACTACTGATTAATCCTGATAATGTATTCTGGGCTCTTTTATCCGGTAAAAAGGCCGATGCCGATAAGAAAGTCCATTCTTTATATACAAAATTTCAGAAGAAACTCGATACCTCAATGAAAGATTTCCGGTTTAAGACAGATTTAAATTCGGTATATATTAACCCCACGGACCTTTGTAATGCCGACTGCCCTTATTGTTATGTTCCGGCATCAATAAGAAAAAGGGGCAGACAAATGGACGAAGCTCAACTCACCGGCGTTCTGAAAAAAATAGATAGTTACTTCCGCCGCAAGCAAAATAAAACCGCTACTAAACCAATAATAATATACCATGCCAGCGAGCCGCTTTTAGTGAAAGATATGCTGTTTTCTTCTATGGTGAAATTCAGTAAAAAATTCCATTTTGGGATTCAGACCAACGCTATTTTACTTGAGAAAAAAGACGTGGAATTCTTAAAATCTCATAAAGTAAGCGTGGGCATTTCCCTTGATTCCTTTGACTCTCAAATAAATGACCGCACACGAAAAACACCCCAGGGCAGCAATTACAACAAAGCCATACAAGCAATTGACTGGTTCAACGGTTATGAAGGCTTAAATGTAATTACAACTGTAACGAAATATAACGTTAAAAATCTCTCCGCAATAGTCTCATTTCTACATTCTAAAGGAGTCTCCTGCCTCCTGCTTAATCCTGTCCGTGCCAGCCGCTCCTGCGTTGTAAACTTGCGGCCGGCCCAAGAAACGTTAACTACCCATTTTATAAAAGCAGTAGAGGAAGCGATAGAGCTCTCAAAAAAGTCAAAAAGACGAATTATTATCGGTAATTTTTCCAATATTGTTTTAGGAATAACCGCTCCTTTAGCCCGCAGGCTTATGTGTGATATTACTCCCTGCGGAGGAGGGGGGCGCTGTTTTTTTGCTGTCACAGCCAGCGGCGATATGATTCCCTGCGGTGAATTCACAGGGTTGCCGGAATTCTGCGGCGGAAATATTTTCCATTCCTCAATTGAAAAAGCTATTTCTTCACAGGCATTCAAAAAAGTAAGGGCCAGGATAGTTGAAAAAATTGCCGAATGCGACGTTTGTGTTTATAGAAATATCTGCGGAGCGCCCTGCCCGGCAGAAGTTTATTCGCTCTCAAGGAACCTAAATACAATTTCGCCTTATTGTGAGTTTTACAAAAAAATAATAAAATACGCCTTTAAATTGATTGCCGAAGATAAA
>CP070797.1:1243463-1248873 GCA_020343495.1 Candidatus Omnitrophota bacterium
GCTGTTTTTATTTCTAAGGAAGCAGCAGATAAGATGCATAGATTTTTAAGGAGCGTGCGCAAAAAACATAAATTTATCATCGGCATTAACCCTTCGGCAAACTGGAAACTTAAAAGGTGGCCGGCAGCTAACTTCGCTTACGTGGCTGATAAGTTAATTGAGCAACTTAAGTGTGCTGTTTTTTTTATCGGGACAGATAAAGACAACAAAATAACAGAGCAGGTATTAAAACATATGCATCACACCTCATACAATATGTGCGGCAAAACTACTGTCAGTGAACTGGCGGCATTAATGAAGAGTTTCTCCCTATTTTTATCAAACGACTCAGGACCCGCACACTTAGCTGCCAGCTTAAACATACCCACGTTCATTCTTTTCGGGCCTACCAGCAGCCAGTTAACCGCCCCTCGTTCCAAAGCCGTTAAAATAATCTGCAGCAACGCCCCTAAGAAGCCTGAATGCAAAATCCCTTGCTATAATTTAAAATGTAAAGATAATATCTGCATGAAGAACATAAGCGTAAACGAGGTCTTAACGCAAATACGGAATGAGCTGCTCAAGAAACACGTATGAATAACCTTCCCAAAAAAATATTAATCATAAGAACCGACCGGTTAGGAGACGTTATTCTGTCTACGCCGGTGATTACGAATTTACGAAGAGCTTTTCCTGATGCACACATATCTTTTATGTGCCGGCCCTATACAAAAGACGTATTAGAGAAAAACCCATATCTTGACGAAGTTATTATTTACGATAAGTACGGTGAACATAAAAATATCTTTGCAACGGTTAAGTTCGCTTTTTCTCTAAGAAAAAGAAAATTTGACTGGGCAGTTATCCTGCATCCTACAAACCGCGCCCATATTATATCTTTTTTAGCTGCTATACCTACCAGAGCCGGATGGGACAGAAAGGCAAGCTGGCTGCTTACAAAGAAACTTGCGCATAAAAAGCAGGAAGGGAAAAAACATGAGTTAGAATACACTTTAGATATTTTAAGGGCACTAAAGGTACCCATTGTTGATAAAACAACTTATTTCCCTATAAAAGAGGAGGCAGAGGAAAAAGTTAAGAACTTACTTATCAAAGAAGGGTTAAAGGAAGGCAAAAAATTTATTGTCATACATCCCTGCGCGTCCTGTTTATCTAAAAAATGGCCTCAAGGGTATTTTTCTGAATTAATTAAGTTATTGAACGAAAAAACAAGTTTAAAGACCGTCATAATTACGGCTAAAGGAGAAGAACAGTTCGGCAAGCAACTTGTAAATCAAGCCGGCGTTATTGATTTTAGAGGAAAACTCACTATATCAGAAGTAGGTTCGCTCCTAAGAAGAGCAGCTTTGTTCATTTCCAACGATTCCGGCCCTGTGCACATTGCCGCGAGTTTAAATACTGCGGTAATATCTATTTTCGGCCGCAAAGACCCCGGTTTATCGCCTCAACGCTGGAAACCGCGGGGCAAAAATTCATTTTATTTTCATAAAGACGCCGGCTGCACTAAATGCTTTGCGCACCGGTGCCCGAAAAAATTTTTATGCTTAAAAAAAGTCTATCCTGAAGAGGTAGCAGAAAAAGCTCTATTACTTATAAATAAACAGTATAAGAAGAACAAAAAACATTGACAAATAAACCTCTGAATGGTACAATTAGATCACTTAATTGTGATTTCATCCACAAAGCAATAAATACCTCTGCACACTAAAATTTATCTTATTATTAAAGATAAGTTTTTCAGTAAAAGGGCGTGATGCAAAGTATTTCTTTCAGCAATTTTGCTACCCTTCTGAATAATCTAAAAAATACCTACCACATTTTTACGCCAGTAAAAAAAGGCGACCAGCGATTTTATAAAACCTATGCTGATTTTACTGACGATATTGTTATCGGGGAAGTGCGGCCGGTTGAACCGTTAAAGTCTTTTTTTTCACGTGCCAGAGAAATAGTTGCCCGAGGGTTTAAGCCTGATATACCACATTCCCAAGATAAACCTTTCTGTATTGTAGGGGTTAAAGCCTGCGACCTTAAGAGTTTCAAAGTCCAAGATTACGTCTTTAAAAACCACGATTACCCCGACCCTTTTTATATCAAAACGCGTGAAGATACCCTCATCATATCCGCAGACTGCACTCTTGCTATAGACACCTGTTTCTGTCTTGCGGCTGGCATTAAACCTTACCCCCAGGAAGATTTTGACATTAACCTTTCCTTTCTTGAAAGCGGGTTTACCATAGAATGCGGCTCTGCCAAGGGTCAAACAATTATCAAAAAGTATTCTTCATTATTTGAGGAGGCGCAAGAAAACAAAATTACTAACCGGAATAAACAGAGAAACCGAGTTATAAAAAAAGTGGAGGAAAATATCAAAGAACATGATACTCCTTACCAAGACCTCTTTAAGAATATCATTGAACGAAACTATGAATCTTCCATCTGGGATGACCAAGCAAAAACCTGTGTGGAATGCGGCGCTTGCACGGCAATTTGTCCAACTTGTCATTGTTTCCTTCTTTATGACCAAAGCAATAAAAAAAATATGGCCCGTCTTCGCGCCTGGGATTCGTGTATGATAAAAGATTACGCCAGAGTAGCCGGGGGAGCTAACCCCCGACCTAAACTCTGGATGCGGTTAAGAAATAGATTTGAGAAAAAGTTTGATTTTTTCCCGAAAGTTGCCGATGTTTACGCCTGTACCGGGTGCGGACGCTGCATATCAACCTGTCCGGCAAAAATAGACATACGAAAAGTGCTGAAAAAGCTTGTAGAAAATGCATAAAGAAATTAGCAATCCTTATCGGCCTATTGAAGCAACGGTGATAAAAGTTATAGCGGAGACGCCAACTATAAAAACCGTAAGGTTTAAACCTAAAGAGCCGATAACGTTCCAAACCGGCCAGTTCATAGAACTAACTATTCCCGGTGTAGGGGAGGCGCCGTTCACGCCGTCATCAAGGCCGTCGGCAAAAGATATAATGGAAGTAACCGTTATGAAAGTCGGTAAAGTTACTGATAAAATACATCAGCTAAAGGAAGGTGACACCATCGGCGTAAGAGGCCCGTTAGGCACCGGTTACCCCATAAATGAATTTAAAGGAAAAGAAGTATTAGTTATCGGCGGGGGATGCGGGTTTGCTCCTTTAAGAAGCCTGATGTATGAATTTTTTGACCATAGCGAAGAATTCAAAAACCTTTTTTTTAGGGGCGGCTGTAAGAACCCCCAGGAACTGCTTTACAGAAATGAGATAAATGAATGGGCAAAAAGAGACGACCTTAACTTAAAACTGACCGTTGATAAAGGCGATGCTGCATGGAAAGGAAACGTAGGCCTTGTAACTACTATTTTAGACGATATAGCTATGGATTATGCCAACGGTATTGCCGTTGTCTGCGGGCCGCCGGTAATGATGAAATTCATTACCAAAAAAGCTCTTGAGATGGGGTTTAAAGAAGAAAACATTTATCTTTCCATGGAAAAAAATATGTCCTGCGGAATCGGAAAATGCGGCCATTGCCGGCTGGGAACATACTACGCTTGTAAAGACGGCCCTGTGTTTAAGTATTCTAAAATAAAAAATTTCCATCAAATCTGGGATTAATAAAAAATGTATTCAAGCGCAGAACAAATTCACCAGAATAAAATGAATATGCAACCCCAGAAAAGTAAAGATAAACGGCTCTTTATTGACCTTGACATTTGTGCCGGCGGCCAATGTAAGAGGTGCGTGATTAAGTGCAGTTATTACTATCATCAACAGGCACCCCAAAACAACGGGATTATTTCCGTGGCAGAACTTGCCACCTACGCTCTTATATGCCGCAAATGCGAATCGCCCCATTGTATTGCTTCCTGTCCGGTTGAAGCTTTAGAGCAGCAAGAAGATAAAGAAAACCTATTGGTACGCCATAACATGCGCTGTATAAGCTGTAAATCGTGTTCGCATGCGTGTCCTTACGGAGTTCTCTATGCGCAAAACGTCCCTTTACTGATTCATAACTGCGATTTCTGCTTTGATAGAAGAAACGAAAAAGAAGAACCGTTGTGCATTACAACCTGCCCTTACGGGGCGTTAAGCTTAAAAGACGGCGATATTGAATTGAGCGAAAATACTTTCCTTGTGGGTGATAACCTGATAATACACTCTACCCACTGGCAGAGAGAGAAAGCATGATATGACTTATATCTTCTATTTTTTATTTTTGGGATTTTTATTGACCGCGGTTATCGGACTGCTCGCAAGCTGGATAGACAGAAAAGTTACTGCCAGAGTCCAGTACCGCGTGGGGCCGCCCTTGCTGCAGCCGCTCATAGATATCGTAAAGCTTTTAGGCAAAGAAACACTTATTCCCCAAGGCTCATCAAAAATAACATTTTTATTAGCGCCTATTATCGGCATGGCCAGCGTAGCATTAGTAACTACTTTGTTATGGCTGAATAACTTTAGTCCTTCAAAAACATTTTTAGGAGATTTGATCGTGGTATTATACCTGTTAGCAATTCCTTCGCTGAGTATTATCCTGGGCGGTTTTGCATCAGGAAATCCTTTAGCAAGTTTAGGCGCCTCCCGGGAAATGAAGCTTATTTTAAGTTATGAACTGCCCTTTATACTGGCAGTGCTGGTGCCGGTTATAAAATCCGGCCTTTCTATTAAGCTTGGCGAAATCTTAACCTTCCAGGCCCAGGACGGCGTTATCATCGGGAGCCTGTCAGGGTTCTTATCTTTTATTGTAGTTATAATGTGCGTACAGGCAAAATTAGCGCTGGTTCCTTTTGATGTTCCCGAAGCAGAAACAGAAATAGTAAGCGGCCCGTTAATAGAATATTCCGGAGCCGGGCTTGCCGTCTATAAATTGATGAAAAACATGCTTCTGTTTACGCTGCCGTTCTTTTTGATAATTATCTTCATGGGAGGAATAAAGCTCAAAGGGTTATCCCTTGCTTTCGGGATACTTAAATACGTAGGAATAGTAGCTGTTATAACGGTTATACGCAATACCAATCCCCGTGTAAGAATTGACCAGGCAATAAGATTTTTCTGGGGGCCAATGACAATAATTGCTATAATAGCAGTTATGTTTGCGTTGATAGGTAAATAAAATGAGTGTAAAACTAAAAGCGTTATTGAAATCGCCGTGGGTTTTTCATCTGTCAACGGGCAGCTGTAATAACTGCGATATTGAAATATTAGACTGTTTAACTCCGCGGTTTGACGTTGAGAGGTTCGGCATGCTGCTGGCAGCAAGCATAAAACACGCTGACGTGCTTTTAGTTACCGGTTCAGGCAACCGAAAATCCATGGAACGCGTAAAAAGACTGTACGACCAAATGCCTAAGCCCGCTTTCGTCGTTGCCATCGGCGAATGTTCTTTATCCCGGGGAATGTTTATACACAGTTATAATTGCCCCGTG
>CP070797.1:1248973-1254310 GCA_020343495.1 Candidatus Omnitrophota bacterium
GCGATAAAATATATTCTTATATTCTTTACTCCCCAATATAAGCCTTCCCCCCTTTTTAAAACCATAGATTTTACTTTAAACCCCCAAATGGTCTTAGGGATACAAGCGCCTCTGCTAATTTTTAAAGACAGGATTATAGAGAAAGGAGTAATTGCCTGCTGCATTAATAAAAAGGAAGCTTTCCTGAAAGAAATCTTCCTGAAAAAATACGAGCCTCAAGATATTGAGTCGGCCCTGCGCAAAGCGCTACAAAAGTTTGGCAGGGAAAAACAATTCCTCTTTTCAGCGCTGCCCCCTCAATGTTCGCCTTCCAATTATTTACGGGGATTAACTCTTTCTCTAGGAAAAGCTTTCAATGCTTTAGGAGCCGGGTTCACAAAAAGGTACGCCTCAAAGAATTACCAGATAATAAATAAAGTTGTGGACGAAGGCTTACTGAATATCATCGGCAGCGGCGTTAAACTTACCTTTCTAAAGGTCGGCGGGTTCTTCCCCATAGGAAAACCGTTTACCATAACCAGGGTTATAAGCGACCGAAATATCATTATGGAGATAAACGGCGAACCGGCAATAAATATCTACAAAAATTACCTTGAAGAAAAATTTGATACTTTCCAGAGAAACCATCTCTTTCCTCTCTATCCCTTAGGGATAAAAGAGGGGGGGGAAACTTACTTAGTAAACATTAGAGAATGCTTGGAAGACGGCTCTTTAGTATGCATGGGAGAAGTCAAAAAAAATACCCAGGGCCACCTTATGCTTTTTCACCCTTCTTCTTTAATGCGTTCTCTAAAGGACTGTTTAGCTCCTCTAAAAAATATTGGTGGAGGCCTTATCTTTATGATAAACTCTTTACCTAGGAAAAAGATATTACGCGATGCCGCGGCGGAAGAAATCAAAACAGTTCATAATCTCTTGGGAAATAAATTCAAACTATTCGGGATATATGCCGACTATTCTTTCTTTCCCGACAAAGAGTTAAGGAAAAGTATTATGGAAACCAGCAACCTCCTAATAACTCTATGGGAATAAGCGTAATTACTCTAATTTTAGAAAACCCCCTTTTAAGCGTAACTGCTGTTTTAGTTATTATACTGGTTGCTCTTTTTTTCTACATTTTAAATAAAGCCCAGCTGATTCCCATCCTCAAAAAAAACATAGATTACCTTAACAATACCATTGAGGAACTAGACCAGCAGGCAAAATTAATTATTAAAAGCGACATGGAACTGAAACTCTATCAGGAAGAAGTAGAAGATAAACTGAATAAATTGACCCTCTTAAAAAACTTAATCCTTTCTTCAATTCACATATTAGACACCGAAGAACTTTTCCTGCAGATAAACGAAAAAATAGTGAATGATTTGGGGTTTAAAAAAGGTGCGATTTTAAATTTTACCGACTTAGACGTCAAACTCAATATCGGGTTTAATTCCGAAGAAACAGAAATAATCCAGGACTTTCTTACGGCAAAAAAACAAGCTCTGCTGTCGCTGCCTCTGATATCGGCGGACTCCGAAATTTGCAAAAAGTTATCTCTCGCCATGCAGTCAAAAGATATCCTCGTTGCTCCCATAAAGGCCAGAGAAAATATCTACGCAATATTTATTCTCTCAAACCTGCTCATTCCTACAGACATCCGGCGGGCAGAAAAAGAAATATTCTCTATAATATGCATGTATCTGGGCCAATGCTTAGACAATATTAAACTGTTTGAAGACCTTTATCACAATAAAGATGTTCTGGAGAAAAAAATTAAAGAAAGGACTAACGAGTTAGTCAAAAGCTTGCGCGAAATTGAAGTAATAAGCAAAACCAAGTCTGATTTTATCTCCAGCGTGTCTCACGAACTGCGCACGCCTCTTACGTCCGTAAAAGGGTTTTCTTCTCTTCTTGTGGAGGAAAAATTCGGCAAACTGCCGGCAGAAGCAAAAAAAAGGTTAGAGAAAATAGATGAAAACGTAAATAAACTTGTAAATATGGTAAATATTCTCCTGGATATCTCGCGTATAGAATCGGGGAAAATAGAAGTTAAGATTGCTCCTGCTGACATCGTAAAACTAACTAAAGACGTAGCCGACTTCCTCCTTCCCCAAGCACACCAGAAAGAAATAAAACTGAAGCTAAACTTACCGGCCAGCCTCAATGTCTATATGGATAAACATCTTATTGAGAGGGTCCTTACAAACCTGGTGAACAACGCGATAAAATTCACTCCTGCCGCAGGCAGTATTACCATCAGCTGCACTAAAGGAACTACCCACGCAACCATTGAGGTTTCCGATACGGGTTACGGCATAGAAAAAGACGACGCGGAAAAAATATTTCAAGAGTTCTACAGGACAAACCATCCTAAAATTAAAAACATACAAGGAAGCGGGCTCGGGCTTTCCCTGGTAAAAAGAATTATTGATACCCATAAAGAAAACATCTGGGTTGAATCAGAAATCGGCAAAGGAACGTCTTTCTACTTTACTTTAAAATTAGAAAAAACCTGATATGTATAAACTAAAAGTATTAATAGTTGACGATGACCCTGATATCCTGGAACTCCTTGAATCTACCCTGGAGAGCGAATTCCGGGTAGTTAAAGCTGCCACCGGAGAGCAGGCTCTAACTAAAATAAAAGAGGAACGGCCCGGCCTTTTAGTTCTAGACTATATGCTTCCTGATTCCCAAGGTACAGCCATCTGCGCTTTACTGAGAAAAGACCCTCTTTTTCTGCATTTACCGATTCTTATGCTTACAGGAAAAGGCGAAGTTGAAAGTAAAGTAACCGGCCTTGAAGCCGGCGCGGACGATTACATGGTAAAACCGTTCTCCCCTCAAGAATTACTCGCCCGTATAAGAATGTTAATCCGGCGTTCTAACATCCACTTAGACGCTAACCCTCTTACGCGGCTGCCGGGAAACGTCTCTATTACTAAAGAACTGGAAGCTAAAATCAGCAGTAAAGAAAAAACCGCTGTCCTCTACATTGATATTGATAACTTTAAAGCGTTAAATGACTATTACGGTTTTAAAAGGGGCGACGAAGTAATCAAGGAAACCGCCCGTATCCTTATAGACTGCGTGCAGGAAAAAGGGACAGTTACGGATTTTATCGGCCATATCGGCGGAGATGACTTTGTAATTATAACTTCTCCCAAAACAGCAGAAAATATTGCAAAAAGTACCATCAGCAAGTTTGATAAAGTTTCCCCTAAATTTTTTGATGAAAAAGACAGAATCAAAGGGTATATTGAAACAAAAAACCGGGAAAGCAACCTTCACAAATTCAAGTTTCTTACTTTATCCATCGGAATAATTACCAATTTATACAGAGAATTCACTCATACCGCCCAAATCAGCTCTCTGGGCGCAGAGATAAAAGGGTTCGCTAAGAAATTTCCTGAAAGCAAATATCTTTTTGATAAAAGAATCCCTGAAGACTTCTAACCAATATTTTTATCCGTGACGGAAAATAATTGCAAACAAAAAGCTTCTATGGTATAACTAAAAAATCAAATTTTGCGAGGGTGGCGGAATTGGCAGACGCACTAGCTTGAGGGGCTAGCGGTAGCGATATCGTGGGGGTTCAAATCCCCCCCCTCGCACCACACTAACCAACAATCTCAACGTCTCCCCATAAATAAAGTTGCCCGCCAACAGCTACGACTAAGGCGTCTATTAAGGAATTGGTTCTGGCCTCTTCTAACACAGATTGAGCGTCGGTTTTTGTCTTTATACGGTTGGATAAAGAAGTGGCAAACCCGTCAGCAAGTATTGAGTTTCCTGCAACAACAGTAACTAACTCGGCCTTACCGAAATTCAAACTATGCCCCATAAATGAAGACGAAGAGGCAATGCCAAAAGAGTGAGCTCTTTTTCTTACTAACAAAGATACCTGCCCCAGGCTCCGGCCCAGGTAAACGCCTATTCTTTTATCTTCATTTATTTTAAGAAAAATGTCGCCGCCGTTTTCTATAAATAGTTCGTCGCTAAATTTTAGAAGCTCTTCTCCCACATAAAACGCAACCGCACCGGCAACAGCCGCAAACGGCCCCACTCCTGTAACCCGGGAACAGCGCAGCATATCCTTTACAATAGAAGGCGCTTCTGGTTCTACTTTTAACGGCGACAGAGAAGTTAAAAAGGGAGGGTTCTTTTCTCCATATTCTTCTATTTCTCTATAATACTTTATTAGGAGGTTTCTGGCTAAATCTTTTTTGATATCCTTATCAGCACTTATCAAGAGGTCGCTCTCTTTATAAGAGACTTCAAAGCAACATTTTGATAATACCTGGTTACGGTAAACTCTTTGTTCGTACATACATCCTCTATTTTTGGAGAGCTTCTTTTGATATGCCGATATCCGTGACAATTACCTTTCCGCAGTGAGAGGGGCCTTCGTGGGTGAGAAACCCTTTCTTTGCCGCAATAAAAGTAACCGTATAATCTGCTCTTACAGCCGCTCCCAGAACTTTGCCTTCATCAGGAGATAACCCCGAAGGAATATCGCAGGCAACAACTTTCTTGTTGCTGGAGTTTATCCTATTAATAACTTCCTTCAGGAACGCAGAAACTTCCCCCTTAATGCCGATTCCTAATATCCCTTCCAGAATGAAATCCGCCTCTTCCAATATAGGGTTGAGGTCGCCTAAATTACTGCTGTTAATAACTTTTACGGGAAGGCGCATCTGCTCTAAAATATTCTGCTGCGCAACCGCCTCAGCTCCCAACTCTTTTTCTCCCAGAACTATTACTTTCACCTTATAAGAGCGGCTGGCTAACTTCCTGGCGCAACTTAATACGTCTGCACCGTTGTTTCCCCTGCCGGCTATTACTGCTACCCGTTTACCTAAATTAAGTTTATTAACTGCTTCGTACAAATTAGAAGATGCGTTTTCAATAAGCATTCTCTCGCTTAAGCCTATATCTTTAGCTTTTTTCTCTAACGCTCTAATGTATCCGGTATCTAAACTCTGACTTGTCATTTTTAATCTTTATAAGAATTTTAACCAGGTTAGTTCTATTAGAGGGTATTAAATTAATGGGTCTCTTTTTTCTTGCCCTTTTTCTTAAACAAATCTAAGAACCGGTCTTCGTATTCTTTATATACGTTCCAATGGTCAAGTTCATCTTTTAGTTTACTGGCTTTGGTAATGTCTTTACTGGCTTCCTTAAACATCTTATCAATCTTTTCTCTTGCCGAGGGGGGCAGCTTCGTATAAGTTGCTAAATCTTTTTTTATCTTTTCCAAATCTTCTTCGCTTAAAGGCGTAGGCCCGGCGGCTGTTGTGGGAGGCATTTCTCCTTTTAAATAAGTTATGAGCTTATCTATCTCTTCTTCAACAA
>CP070797.1:1254410-1259625 GCA_020343495.1 Candidatus Omnitrophota bacterium
TAATATTTGCCGAATCTGTCCATTAGTAATTCCTTTATTCATTTTAAAAAAGTTAGCCTGGGTAAGCCATGTTTCTCCGCCGTAATAAGCAAAAACGCCAGGCAACAAAAGGCTTACTAAAGTAATGAACAAAACTAACACTCCTTCTTTTCGCGATAAACTCCTGCCCGTTATTGAATGCTTAATCTTTGCTGTTAGGCTTAAATTAGTCACGATTATTCCTATACCGACAGTAATTGCCTCTACTATCTTGTGTTCGGCTATAAGATTAACATAATTCATATCTAACGCTGCTAAGCCGCCTAACAAAGCGCCAATAACAAACCCTGTAGCAATATTGTCTAAGTTATACTCTTTACCAGCTACCGCAGGGTAAACACCCGCGCCGATGACGCCGCCGATAACAGCGCCGACTAAAAACTGGCCGCCGGTTGCCAATGTTAATCCAGCAACTACTACACCAACTGCTGCTCCCCTAACAACATCCCCGCTTATCTGGCGTAAACTAATGTCTTGCCTTAAGTTCGCTTTTGCAAGAGCATAGAGCGTTCCTATAACTACACCTCCGGTTACACCGCCAACTGCCAGTTTCCAAACTACAAATCCCCCGCCATAATAGGCGAGCCCCATACCAATAAGTGCGCCCAAAAATGCTCCTGTAAACATATCGTTTCCATTAATATTTCCTCCTTTAAAAAGGCGGCGGCCGCCTTCAAACACGCCGCCGGCTACAGCACCGCTAGCTAACAGCAGCTTCCAATGCGCGTTTGCCCAAGTCTTGAAAGCGTTTAAAGAATTCGGCATCCATCCAAACGCACCCTTCATAAATCCCGCGAATAAGAACTGGACTGCTGTAGCGATGAGAAATATAAAAGCCGCGTCTCTAATAAATTGTGAGGTATCCACAATGAACCGCGTGCCGGAGGAAATGTCGCGTTTAACGTCGAAAGGAACGCCAAACTCAACGCCGTAACCTAAGCTGTCAAGAGAAAGCTGGTTTTGAATAGAATGCCGTATAGCTTCCTCGCTGCTCTGTTTTTTATAGGTGAGGACTTTCATCATAACCACGCTGCCTATACCAATTAACGCCGGGATTACAAGAGAAATCGCTGTTCCTATAGCAGCAACTGCTAAAAACTTCGCGATGAGAACCGCGGCAACAATACAAAACGCCGCTGTGGTAATATTTGATAAAACACTGTTTACTTCGTTAATCTGATAAACTGCTTTCCCATAATCGCAAACGAGCTGAGCGTGGTTTATCCTGAACGAATCTAAATCTTTATCCTGCTGGTACTGCGAATGTGTCCGGTCTGACTTAGCCAGGAACGTCTCCAAACATTTTATCTGCTCCTGCTTTTCCTCCGATAGTTTACTTACGTCTTCCTGGACGAGGTCAAAATCAACTTTTATATGGAACCAGCCTAACAGCTTTTTAATTTTAAATTTGATGTTACTGGTCTTAATCCATGTAATCTTATTTATAACCGTTGATTTAAATTTGTAACTTAACTTCTCACCTGTTGCCTGCAGGTGTTTTTGTTTAATTCTTCCGCCAATGTTAAGCAGCCACTGCCGCGCCTGGCCCGGCTGTAGCGGCCCTTCAAATATAAATGCTCCTAACTGCTGCTTCTTGTCTCTCTTAATAACCAGGCCGTCATAAAAATGCTCCCACACACTTAAAATCACATCCTGCTCATCCTGGCCTAAAACAATGTCAGCCTGCTTCTCGTGCATAATCCCTTGAGTGATGTCTTTAATTCTTTCTTCTGAAGTGTTCTCCTTTACTTCTATGCCTGACCCTGCCAATCCTTCTTTTGTAACTACGCCGCTGCAGGTTAACCCAACTAACTGACTAAAAACATACATCCGTCCCTCATAAGTGCCAAGCAGGTTAGAATCAACTTCTTGCATTTTAGTATCAAAATCATCTTCAAACATACTCTTAGTGGCGCCTCTTAAAATGTCCTCTATAATTACTTCATGGATAAAATCGCTGTTCTTAAATAAAAATTCTTTGATTCTTTCTCTCTCTGTCAGCGACTTCTTCAGCTTATCAACCATTTTGGGGTCTCTTATTTGCGAAACCCACCGGATTAAAACATCTACTACCTGCAGGTAGCGCGGGTAAAAGTGCGTCTTAACATCCTCTACTCGTTCTGATATTTTTCCTTCAACCACTAAATCAACCACACTGGCAGGCAAAACCGCTGACGCATCCATAAATCCCCTCGGCTCCTCCATTGCCATAGCAGCTGCTGTTGCCAGAGAAGAAACTGTTGCTTCTACAAACTTTTCCTTACGCAAACTCTTTCTTACGCCTTTTTCTCCTTTTATGCTTATCTGAGGGTTTTTACTGCCAGACCAGAGCGTAATAACCATATCTTCCTCGCTAACGCCGGCCTGCTCAAAATATTCTTTTACTGCCATAGAAAAAATATTGCCGCTGCTGTTAGCCGCTCCTATTGTCTGTATAAACAACGCGCTGTCTATCCCCGGATAAAACACATTTTCTTCTACACCGGGAGTATCTTTTATCAGCCCCCTTGAATCAAACTCTATCCTGCCGCCGACAAAGCTGCCCCACCCTAAAACACTGCCTTGATACTTCGCTCCTTTAAGGGTTTTTACAGAAGTAACCGCGCTCTTCTCATCAGCAACTATTCCCATAATCCTGCTTCCCTGGGGTAAAGTTAACACCGCCTTGCTTAAATTAACTGTTGCCGGCGTATTAAACGTTCCTATGTTTAAAGCAAGGCGCGCGCCTTCCTGAGAGTTTCTTACGCTGTAAACAATTAAACCAGCCATATCTATTAACGGCGTAATCTGACAGTTTGTAGAGTAAGGAGGCTCTAACACATAGGGATTTGCTGCTTCATCTGCTGAATTATTCGCTCCCACCCTATAGAAATCGTGAAGGAAACTCTCACCGATAAACTCGCCTTCTCTGGCGCACGCTTTTGATTCCGACAACAAGCCTGACGGCGATATCAATAGTTCCTGAGTATAAACTCGGGTTTGAACCCGGCCGTTGTCCATAAGCGTAGGATGATTATTTATTACATCCCGCACAACATCCTGCGGCAGCTCATCTAAAGAAACAGTGCCGGTTACAGTTAAAGAAAAGGCGTACTCCTTGTTAAGGTAAGGACCCAGTTCCGGGTTATTAAAGGGCAGATATTCTGACCGCAACAGACCGTAATTTATTTGTTTCGACGGCAGCCAAACTTCTCTTTTTAAATCCTGGCGGATTGCCGCTGATTCAGAAAACAAAACCAGCCGTTTATTTTGAGTTAAACTGATATCGTTGGTTATGCCTACTTTTAGAGAATCTGATTTTGAAAGCATAACCTCTATTTCTTGAAAGAAAACTCTTATGCTTCTTACATTGTAACTGCCCTGCTCATGCACATAGAAAATCTTTCTCGGTAAAAACCCTTTTTCTGACAGTGTTTCTTTACGCCTGCCTCTGGTCTCTTCTGTATCGCTAAACTGCCCGATAATAAGCTGTTTACTTGCTTTTGTTTTCTTAAGCGAAACCAACCCTGTTCCTTCTTTATAGGTATACTCACCGTCTTTGCTAATCCTTACTACAAACTTACCAACCAAATACAGGCCTGCTTCAGCCGGCACTGAGAAAGCGTTCTTGGACTCATCAATAGCGATTCCTTTACTTCTCAATGCCTTAACTAAGTTTTCTTTTGTGCATACCTGACTGTCATACTCATACTCTTTCCCATCCAGGAAACTACCTACGCCTGCCCGGCCGGCAATATAGGTAGTAGTATCTTTCTGGCCCGGGGCAGCAATTAAACTAGCGCCGGGTCCGTAAATTGACGTATAAGCTATACGAAAATCTTTGGAAGCGTTTAAGGTTACAGACTGCTCACCCTGCTCCCCGTAGTTGGCAATAACGCCATCAGGTATATAGGTATCTTCATTGCCGCCGATTACTGTGTGGGTAACTTTTTCATCTTTAAAAACGTTATTCGCCAGGTTATCATCATAGAAAGGCTGCGAGTAATCAAAAATAATATAACCTTGCTTCTGGGGTGAGTTAAACACGTAAGTGTAATTCTGCCTATCAGCATGCGCAGAATAACGGGACATCTCACTGTTTAAAGGCAAAACTTTGCCGCTAATAAATAAGCCAGTAACAAAATAGCTGTCCACTAACTTGCTGCCTGCCTTAACACCGTCTCTAGAATAAAACCGGACACCTTTGGTATTACTACTTATAATGCTGTATTGATAGAAAGGTTTTAAACTCTGGTATATAAACCCTGCCTCATCGGTTACTTTACGGTTACGCACAATTATTTTCTGAAAACTCGCTAAGTAAGGCGTAACTGCCATATCCGAAGTTAACGTTACCTGGCCGTCATCATCAATAGCAATTGCGCCTTCAGTGTAGTAGCCCGGAGCAAACCCCATGCTGGCAAACCCAAAGCCGCCGGCGCCGATAAGGTTATAAACGCTGGCTGAAGCTATGGTTTTAGATATCTCCTGAACGTCAACGTCACTATCTAAAGAAACTAACCTGCCCCAAAGCGACAAATACTGCGCATTAACTGTCGTGCCGTTGCGGCGATTATTTGGCCCGCCGCTGGCAAAAAGGTTAGTCTTAAACTCTGCTGAACTGCCGGTTATGCCGTGATACACAGTTTTTGTAGGCTGCTCGTCAAAACTGGCAAACCATGGCAAGAGCTGGTTCTTGTTAATAAAGTAACTGCCTAATTTCCCAAACACAGTTACTTGCGTCTCATACCTGGCTCTTTCTTCTGCGTTTACTTGTTCCTGATAAATAACCTTTGCTGATTTTTTATCTTTTGAGAAATCAATGGTTACGGTTATGGTAGGGAAATTGTTCTGCGCAAATAAAGAACTGTAAACAGAAAGTGGCAGGGCATTTTGGAATGGTGAAACATAAAAATATAGTAATGCCGGCGGCGCCCTTGACCTTAATAAGTCACAGCAGCTCTGGAGCCTCTCATCTAAAGATAAATAAGTGTTACTATAGAAAAACTGATGGACAGCAATATAAATAAGTGCCGGCGTAAAGTTCATGGCTGATAACTTCTGCTCAACTATTTTCACTTTCTCATTAAACGGTAATTTAGATACCCCCGCTTCCGCTAAAATGTTTTTGAGATATATTTTTAAAACATCCCACTGCTGAACTATCTTATCCACCTTACCTAAATCTACGCGGCCG
>CP070797.1:1259725-1264890 GCA_020343495.1 Candidatus Omnitrophota bacterium
ATAAAGGCATCTGCCTTTGATAAAGCAACTATATCAGCAGACCCGTGAGAATTTAGAGGCATAAGCGTATATTGTGCCTCTTTTTTTAATACCTTAACCGGCACAAAATGGGTGCGGCCGCGTTTGTGCGTGAAATCTTCCTCAATAGTGCCTTCCAAGAACTGCGGCATGTAGTTTTTGTATCCCGTCATTTTGTAAAGAGCAGGCCGGATAAACAACAAATACGTTGTGAAGTTTGATACGGGGTTTCCCGGGACACCGAAGATAAGCGTTTTTTTATGTTTTCCGAAAAAAAGAGGTTTGCCGGGTTTGATTTTTACGTTATGGAAAACCTTTTTAACTCCTCGCTTTTCTAAAATCTGCGGAATGAGGTCATAATCGCCCATTGACACCCCTCCGGAAATAAGCAGAACGTCATAACTTAACCCCTTTTCTACGGCTTTAGATAGTTTTTGAGGCTCGTCCTTGATTATTCCTAAAGATTTATAAGGGAGGCCTTCTGATTTTAAGAGTGCTTGCAGTTGCGGGCCGTTGCTGTTATATATTTTGTTCTTCGGCAATTTACGGCCGACAGGAACAACTTCGTCGCCTGTGTTTAAGAAGGCAACAGTTGGCTTTCGTACTGCTTTTATAAAGCGCCTTCCCACCGTAGCAAGAAGCGCTATGTCCGAGGTAGAAACCTTTGTGCCTTTGGCCATTACTTTTTGCCTTAGTTTAACGTCTTCTCCTTTTAGGCATATGTTTTGGCCTTTTTTAACGGACCTTAATATTTTTACGTAATTATTTGATTGGGCACTATATTCTACCATTACCACGCTGTCAGCGCCTTTTGGTATGGGGGCACCAGTCATTATTTTTACGCATTGGCCTTTCTTCACTTGAATTTTAGAAGTGCTTCCTGCTTTTATAGAGCCGATACATTTTAGTTTTACGGCAGTTTCTACGGAATCCGGACATTTTAAGGCGTATCCGTCCACAGCAGACTTGTTAAACGGCGGCATCTCTACTGCAGAATAGATGTCTTGCGCTAATACGCTGCCTACGGATTCTTCAACGGCTATTCTTTCTGCTGGTAATACCTGTGTATTTTGTAGTATTTTTGTTAAAGCTTGCTCAAAACTTATCATTCTACAACACCTTCACCGAATTAACCTTAAAACTTGCGCATACGGTTGCGCCTAAATTTATGCCTAACTCTTTAAACGATTGCCTTGTTATTGTCGCATACAGGGGCGCGCCTACGTCAATTAGAAGGCGCACGCACGGCCCGCAGAATTCTGCTTTTTCTACGGTACCGCATAGATGGTTTCTTGCGCTTGTGGGTACTATATTCTTAGAGATTATAATGTTTTGAGGGTCAATTGCAATATAAATATTGCCTTGTTTTTCCGTTATAAAGGAAACTTCTTTGTCTTTGGCAATTTTTATGGTTTTTAAGCCTTCGTTGGTTTTTGTTGCCTCTCCAAAAAAAACATTTTCATGCAGGAAATCCGTAATTTTACCGTCAGTTATGGAGATAATGTTTGAAGATAACCGGAACGCCTGGTTTAAACAATGGGTTGTTATTATCGTTAAGGGAGCAAATTTTTTGTGAATTTGTTTTATTGCCTCTTCTATAGCAAAGATGTTTTGTGCATCTATGTTTGAAGTGGGTTCATCCATCAGCAGTATCCGGGGGGTTAATACCAGAATTTGTGCAATAGAGACGCGCCGGCGTTCTCCTCCGGAAAGGGTCTTGACTCCTCTGTCTGAGAGGTGGCTTATTTTTAGTTTCTGCATCATTTTAGTAACCGCGGGAGTAATTTTACTTCTGGGATAGTTTCTTAGTTTCAAGCCTAAAGCAACGTTTTCAAAGACGGTTAAATTAAACAAATAATGCTTTTGCATCAGGACCCCTATTTTTTTGCCTAAACCGTTTAAAGGCTCATTATTAAAGAGAACGCTGCCTTTATCGGGTTTCTCAATGGTAGATATAAGGTTAAGTAAGGTGCTTTTGCCTGAGCCGTTGGGGCCGTTAATAACGTGGATGCGGTCGTTGGTAAGGTTTAACTTATCTACTTTAAGAGAAAACAACCCGGGATTATAAATCTTTACTATGTTTTTTAAAGTTACAGAGTGTATCATGATTTCCTTCTTTGAAACTGAAACACGGCAATATTAACCAGAAAAGCTACGCTGATAAGCACTATGCCTAAAGCTATGCCTAAAGCAAACTCGCCCCGCGAAGTTTCCAGGGCAATAGCCGTGGTTATGTTCCTTGTGTAAAAGCGGATGTTGCCGCCTAACATCATTGATACGCCTACTTCAGCAAACACCCTGCCAAAGCCGGCTAACGTGCTGGTTATAATAATTAGTTTTGCTTCGTTAAAAAAAAGCAGGCTGCTTCTGAATTTATTCGCTCCCAGGAGCCGGGCAGCAACTAAGGGCACCTCTCCTAAATTTTTAGTTCCTGCAGCTGTGAAAGCAGCAATAATGGGAAACGCCAGGATTAGCTGGCCTATAACCATGGCTGTGGGCGTAAACAGTATGCCTAAGTTCCCTAACGGCCCTTTCCTTGAAAGAAACGAGTAAAGCGTTAACCCTACGACAACCGTGGGAAGCGACATTAGAGTGTTTAAAACAGCCTGTAAGAAATTTTTGCCTTTAAACTTTCCCGTGCCTACCCATAATCCGAAAGGAATTCCTAAAACAGCTGCCAGAAACGTAGATGTAAGGGAAATCCTTAAGGACGTAAACACAATCCCTAGGAATTCGGAATCTAACGAGAGAATGATTTTTACTGCGCCGGTAATTGCGTTAATTATGTATTCCATAATCTATTTATCTGCATTTGCGTAATAAAGCTGATGACCACCCTTCTTATAATTTTCAATCATTTTCTGGCATTGCGGTGATGTTATCCACCCAATTAACGCCATAGATAATTTATGCTTAACGTGAGGGTATTTATACGGGTTTATTGCTATTATGCCGTAAGGGTTGAATAAGTCTTTATCCGCCTCCACTAACTTTTTTAATGTAATGTTATTTTTGTTGGAGAGGTAAGTTGCCCTGTCAATCATAACATAAGCGCTTTTTTCATCGGCAACCCGCAAAGTTGCGTTCATTCCCTGGCCGGTTTCTAAATACCAGTTTCCTTTAGGGGTAACTCCTGCTTTCTCCCAGAGGTGTTTTTCTTTTTTATGGGTACCGGAGTCATCCCCTCGTGATATAAACGTCGGCCTTGTGTAGTATATCCGTTTTAACGCTTCTTTTGCATCTTTAAGGCCGGATACTCCTGCTGCATCGCTTTGAGGGCCTAATATAATAAAATCATTATACATTACGTCTCGCCGGTTTACGCCAAACCCGTCATTGACAAATTTATCTTCCGCTTCTCTTGCATGCACTAAAATAACGTCAACATCGCCGTTTTCTCCCAGCTTGATAGCTTTACCAGTTCCTACAGAGATAATATGGATTTTTGTGTCATATTTTTTCTCAAAGGGAGGGAAAATGTAGTCTAGGAGCCCGGTCTCGTAAGTGCTGGTGGTTGTTGCAATCCGCAGGATTTCTTCTGCGCCAGCATTGTTATTGAGAAACGCCGTTAAAAGAAAGATAATTAACAAATAAAATTTTAGCTGTTTCATTGGTTATTTCATCCTTGTCTCGTTACAGTAAACGTTTAATGAAGAGTTTTTGTTGGCTTTAACTAAAGTTAGCCCCCCTTTTTTTGCTAAAACTACGGCTTTAGTAGTAACAGCGCTTTTAGATATTGCTACAGGGATTGCGCATTTTTGTATTTTTGAAACAATTTCTGATGAAATCCTGCCGCTGGTTATTATGGCTTTGTTATGGAAAGGGATGTTTTTGGTGAGCATGCACCCTATAACTTTATCAATTGCGTTGTGCCTGCCCACGTCGTCTTTAAAAATCAGTATTTTCCTGCCGTCGGTTAAGGCAGCGCTGTGAACGCCTCCTGTTTTTGAGTAGATACCGGACGTATTTAGAAATTTATCCATCAGAGCGGTAATGTCAGAGAAGCTTATTTTAAAGGCGGTAACTATTTTAGGTGTTTTTGGTAAAGTAGTAATTTCTTTGCTTCCGCTGGATGAGTAAGTTTTGTAAGAAGAGATATTCTTTATTTTGCAGGAAGCAGCTAACCTTACATTGGCAGTATGTTTATTGATAACGAGTTTTTTTATGTCAGCAGGTTTTCTTATAATACCGCTGCTAAAAAGAAATCCGTACACTAAATCCTCTAAATCAGCCGGCAAACACATAAGCGTTAATAGTTTCCTTCCGTTTACGACGATTTTTAAAGGGATTTCATTAACCAGCGAGTCTTTAACGCTTCTTTTCGTATTTTTAGTTATTCTTGTAATCTTTGCTTTTTCTGTTACTGATATTTGCCGTAAAATTTTCATATTTATTGCCTTTTAGGGAACATTTTTATGTTTTTTCTTGTGAACCTCTAAAGAAAACATCTTTGAATGTTTTTTCTGTGAAGACGTTAATTTCCTTTTCTAGAACATTGAACTTACCAATTAAATCTTTTGCGTACTCGGTAAGTATTGCTCCTCCGCCGTGTTTTCCGCCCTTTACCTTTGTAATGAGCGCTTTTCCTAACCTTTTTTCCGCGCCGGTTATATAACTCCAGGCCCGGCGGTAAGAAATATTCATCCTTTTAGCGGCTTTATTTAATGAGCCGGTTTCATCAATCGCTTTTAAAATAAGGTATTTGCCCTTACCAAAGACGTTTTTATTGTCTTTTTCAAACCAGATTTTTGATTTTATGGCTATTTTCATAATATTTGTTTTAAATCTTGAGGCGTATTTATATTCCTAAACACCTGCCGGGTATAAGGAGTGTTTTCCAGATGCATATATTTTACGTTAATATTCTCTAAGAAACCGCGGATTGAGTATGTAGTATTATTCTTTATAAATTCCCGGAGGGGAACTTTTAAAGACGTTTTATATATGGCATGTAAAGGCTCTATAAAAGAGCTTATCTTGGGAATAAGGGCATCACAGCTGATCTTGTTAAAATAAGTAAGTTGGCGTTGAATCATCTCGTTATGCAAAAAAGGCATATCGCAGCCCACAAAAAAAACACTTTCTCCCGCCGTATAATAGGAAAGTGCTGAAAAAATTCCTCCTAAAGGCCCTATATTTTTTATTTT
>CP070797.1:1264990-1270091 GCA_020343495.1 Candidatus Omnitrophota bacterium
CCGCCTGATTCGTCAAAGACGTCCAGGAACCGCGCGTAGGCGAGCTTGGCGTTGGCGTTGGCCGCCTTGCCGTAGAGATGTGCGACGCGTGCTCCCTCCGAATGCCTGGCATCGAGCAGCTTATCGACCAGCGTGTCGACGCGGCTGACAAAGAACGAGGCCACTGATGCAACGTTCGACACGTCCTGACCGGCGGCCAGACGCTTCTTCAGACCCGCCAGGTAGGCGTCCATCACTTTCTCGTACATCTCGATGGCGAAGATGAGGGTGACGTTGACGTTGATGCCATCGCCGATCAGGGTCTCGACTGCGGGAAGGCCCGCATTCGTCGCAGGGACCTTGATGAGGATGTTCGGGCGATCGAGGGCCGCGAAG
Organism: Candidatus Omnitrophota bacterium; assembly: GCA_020343495.1. Classification (GTDB taxonomy): domain Bacteria; phylum Omnitrophota; class Gorgyraeia; order Duberdicusellales; family 4484-171; genus JAHISK01. The sequence continues at coordinate 1,265,366 of CP070797.1, forward strand.
AGCCTGCGGGCCTCTGCGATCGTGCCTTCGGTATCGTGGGCGAGCTTGGGGTCGACTTCGAGGCTCACGTATCCGTCGACGCCTTTGGTGCGATCGTATACGGGCCGGAGGATGTCCGCCGCGTCGGCAATGTCCGCCAGCACAAGCCCCTCATAGATGCCGCCGAGATCCTTACCCCCGGCCAGCAGTTCCTTGAACCGTGGATCGTAGTCCGCAGTGCCGGTGATGGCCTTCATAAAGATCGTCGGGTTGGACGTAACGCCGACGATGCCGAGGTCGATGAGCCGCTGCAACTCACCGGACTCGATCATGCCCCGGCTGATGTTGTCACACCAGATCGACTGGCCGCTTTTGTAAAGCTTCTGGATGTTGTTGCTCAAAGACGTCGCTCCTCCGATCGGGTATCGGCTCACAACCAGTCCATTGGCGATGCGCGTGAGCACGCTACGCGCCACGTCTCTCGTAGTGTACGCGCGAGTGAAGGGAAGTCGAATGTTTTCTGTTCGGGCGCCGGCTGACGGCCGGGCGGCCTTAAGGTGGGCTCACGAGGGCTTCACGCCGTCGACTAGAGGGATTTCAGGCATCAGTCGACCTTCTGTTCCGCGAGCACAGCAAACCAGGGATCAGACAAGGTTATGGGCTCCCGGTGTGCTTTCCACCAGTCCGCGTAGTATCGGTGTACGTCAGCCGGCGGGGCGGTGGGCGGGGCGGGCTGGGGTAGGCCGCTCGCCTCGGCGCTGTTGGAAAGCAAGACCTTGATGCGATCCTGGAGGCTTTGGCGATGTGTACGCCCGCGCCATGGGATGTCGTGGTCGACGTCGGCAAGGGCCTCCAACGCGCGGGACACGAAGTCTTTGTGGCCACGGCGGGCCAAGTCGAGCGCTGCCCACACGCCCGGATCGCCACGGAGTTCTGCGAACCTCTTAAGGTGGGCGATACCCTCTCTTTCGTCTTCGAAGCACAAATAGGTGGCCCCGGCAACACGGACGTAGTCATCCCGCGCGGTCAGCAGCATGCGCAAGTTCTTCACGCGATCCTGTCCGCAGTTTCTTGCGAACTGCGAACCGATAACGTAGCCCAGATCCTCGTCGCCAAAGCGCTCGTCGTCATCCGACCAGGATTTACACGGGTTTTCCCACTGAACGAGGAAGCGGGCCACAGGAGCTGGGTCGTATCGTGCCAGGATGTCACAGACCTCGTAGATGTATGCAAGAGGATCCTCTGCCGTAAGCGAGGCCCGTAACTGGTCGAGCTTCTCCCGCGTGGGCTCTGGTTTTTCCGGATGCGGCTTCGGTGCCGAATGTGTGAGGCGCTTGCGAATCTGCTGGCAGATCTCATCGCGCTTCACCTTGTCCAGAGCGCATGCCGGGCCGTCCGGAGCTTCAAGGACCTTCAGCGTGACAGAACCACCACCCCGCATCAAGGTGCCCCGTGCGCGTCGCTCGAGTAACGTGGAGTCCGATTGGGTTGCCCTGAGCAATTCGTCCAGCACGTCATCGACGTCATCAACTCTGCCGAGCTTGCCCAACACCTCCGCGGCTCGAGCCTCAAAGTACTCGTCCTTCTCCTCTCCGGATTTGGTGAAGTACTCGCGGGCAATGCGCTTGAGAAGGCGAGCTTCCTGCTGGGACGGTGGCAACGCGGTGAATTCCTGGAAGTCGCGCCGGAGCGTCTTCCAATCTCCGTCGATTGGCCCGAAGGGATCGATGCCATGCAGTTTGTTTCCGAGGGGAAGCTTCGCCCAGCCTTGGAAGAGGGGGGCGGAATAATCGGCGGGAATGTCACGCCACCACAACGGGACCGGGCCATGCTGGGTATAACTCAGGATCTTAAACGAAGGGGGCTTCTTGAATGCGGTGACCAGGTACTGCTCTTCACAGAGCGCGACGGGGAACCGCGGCCCCCAGTAGTCCGGCGGCACGCGGATGGAAATGACCGTGCTTGGTGCGAGGTCGCCCTTCCAGCATTCGACGACTTTGTACCTGGCGACGACTCCGCCGGCGGTTGTGCATTCGACGATCCCCACGAAGTCGGCGTGAAAAACAAGTTCCTCCCAGAACCTCGGGCGGATCGTGGTTCCGGAGGTACTTGGTGCCGATCCGAAGACCGTGGCCAAGGCCACAAAGCTGACCAGGAATCGCTGCACGCGTCTGGTGCACCACCGCAGCACGGTCGTCTCCTCAGCGAGTTGGGGAGAAGTATTCGATCCAGTCACTTTGACGCCACATGCCGGGTCCGGGTTCCCGACCTGATGCGATCGCGACGACGAATGTCTTCCCAGCTATCGGTTCCAGAACTCTCTTGCGGATATCTTTTTCCAGTGCGTTTACCTTTCTGTCAAGGCTGTACACTTTATCTCTTAGCCCCGGCTCTTCCTGGTTATGAATCAGTTTTCTACATACTATAAGAAACATCTCTTCGGTGTCGTCTAACATACCTTTAAAATCGTCTAATACGTGGCTTAAGAAATCTTTCCCTTTCCAGAATTGCAATAAATTTTTAAACATACTAACCGCCTCCTTTATTTTAAAATTCTTGATACTATAATTAAAATCCCCGGAATTATGAAAAAAAGCGTTAACACGTATAGTATAACATATCTGCGTTTTCTAAAAGCAAGGCTCCCTAAATACCTTGCCAAGCTGACAGGTATTTTTCTTAATGGTTTTATCGGATAAATACAGAATACCCCTATGGTATTAAAAAGAAAATGAACGAACGCCACCGTAGTTGCGGCAACGTTGCCCGTGGCAAACGAAGCCAGAATTGCCGTGGCAGTTGTGCCGATGTTAGCGCCCATTATCAAAGGAAACATTGTCTCAACCGTTAATATGCCGGCAGCGACAAGAGGAATCATTAAAGCAATGGTTATGGAACTGCTCTGCACCACGGCAGTAAAGATAAAGGCGGTAACTATAGCTACTGCGCCGTTTCTGCCGAGGACGTTGTTAAGAATAATTTCTGCCCTTTTTATCGTTAATGACCGCATAATCCTTACTATAAAGTATAAAGATAGAAATAACAATATAAAAGCGGTGATTAACAGCAGGCTGTAAACGGCAAACTCTGTAATGGGTAATTTCAAGAGAAGATGCTTTAAGAACAGAATTGCCGGTTTTGTTGCCAGCTTTATCGGGCTGGTGAACTGAATGCCGCCGATGTTAATAAAAAGATTGCTCATCCAGGAAGCTAATTTGTTTAATATCCCGAAAGTTAGTTCCAGAGGGAAAAGAATACACACGCACATCATATTAAAGAAATCATGTACTGTGCCCCCGGTTATAGCCCGCTTAAACTCTTCGCGCCGGCCGATGTGGCCTAAAGAAACAAGGGTGTTGGTAACTGTCGTGCCGATGTTTGCTCCCATAATTATAGGGATAGCGTTGGCTATGTTTATAACGCCTGAGCCAACCATGCCTACGACAATAGCGGTTGTGGTTGATGAACTCTGGACAATGCTTGTTGCTAAAATTCCTATAAATAACCCGATAAAAGGGTTTGAAGTAGTTCTAATTAAGCTCTCGGCAAAATCTTTGCCGAACCCCTTAAAAGCAACCCCCATAAGAGCGATGCTTACTAAAAAAAGGTATAGGAAAATAAAAACAGACGAAATCGTCAGGTAAGGTTTAAGGGAGACCTTGGCCATAAATTATTTTATTGTACACGTTATAATTAAAAACACAATAGTAATTTCTCTTAAAGATTATCTTTTTAATCTTTCTGTGAGCTTACAATAACCGTAAATTCGCCCTTTGTTTTTTTCTTCTCAAAATGCCTGATAGCCTCTTCTAAATCAGCCTCAAAAATCTCTTCAAACTTCTTAGTCATTTCTCTGGCAATCATTACTCTTCTGTTGCCTAAAACTTGATTTATATCTTTTAAGGATTTTATTATCCGAAAAGGCGATTCTAAAAACGCTATTGCTGTTAACTCTTTGGCTTTCTCTAATAATTTTTTTCTTTCGCCTGCTTTTCTGGGGAAATACCCTAAAAACACAAACTTATCATGCGGCAGGGCCGTTACAGATAAGGCATTAATAACGCTGCAAGGCCCCGGCGTTGCTGTAACGATAAGGCAATTTTTCCTGCACTCACGAACCAGCTTATACCCCGGGTCGGAAATGGTGGGTGTCCCCGCGCTGGAAACAAGGGCAATGTTTCTGCCCTTTTTTAGTTCTTCTATTATCCAGGGAATTTTTCTTTTTTCGTTGTGTTCATAAAAACTCTCTAATCTTTTCTTTATGCCAAAATGTTTTAACAGGATAGCTGTTTTCCTTGTGTCCTCAGCAAGGATAAAATCTACTTCTCCTAAAATACGCAACGCTCTCAGCGTGATATCTTCTAAATTCCCGATGGGGGTGGCAACAATATATAACATTACTTACCCTCTTAGTTACTCTACGGTTACTGACTTAGCAAGGTTACGAGGCTGGTCTATTTCGCATCTTAAATTCCTTGCGACATAATATGCGAACAGCTGCAGGCAAACAGCTACCAAAAAAGGAGCAAAATCCTGATTATTAAATTCGGGGATATAAATAATTTCGTCGCTTAATGTTGAAGCTTCCTTATCTTTACAATTTAAAATGCCTAATACTTTACCTTTTCTCGCTTTTATCTCCTGCATATTGGAAAGCATCTTTGCATACAACTGGTCTCTTGGCGCAATACACACGACTGCCCGATACTCATCTATTAAAGCAATAGGGCCGTGCTTCATCTCGCCG
>CP070797.1:1270191-1275251 GCA_020343495.1 Candidatus Omnitrophota bacterium
TATTAGCCGCGGCTAATACTTCATCACCCTCTCCAATACCCAAGGCCTTCAAAGCTAAATGAAGCGCATCCGTGCCGCAAGCAACGCCTACGGCATATTTTGAATCACAATAATCAGCAAACTTTTCTTCAAATTCAGATACGGCATCGCCTAAGATAAAATTGGTTTTTTTAAGGACCTCTCCTATCCTCACGGTTACTTCTTCTTTGATTGATTCGTACTGTGTTTTTAAATCGACAAAAGGTATCATTTTAACTACCTGCATTACTCTATATCTGCCATTACGCTTTCATTATTTTGAATCCACTTATATATATCTTCCAGAATCCGGCAAGAACTCTTTTTAGGCTGCCAGCCTAAATCACTATAAACTCGCCTGTTATCAGTTATATAAATAGCGATATCCGCTGGTCTCATCTGCTGTACCGGTTTTATATCTACTTTATTGCCGCTGATTTGCTCACATACTTGCGTTGTTTCCAGCAAAGACAAACTGACATTCTTTCCTCCTCCCACATTATATATTCTACCGTTAACCTTATCCATAGAATCAATTTGCTTATCTACTAAATCAAAAAGGTCATTAACATGCAGAAGATCCCTTACCTGTTTACCTCGGCCGCCAAACCCAATGTAGGAAAGAGGCTTCTTAAAGTAATGTGCAAGCATCCATAACGTAAATACCCCCTGGTCAACTTTACCGAACTGACCCGGTCCGGCAACAACGCTGCAGCGGTTAATTACACCGTGTATACCATACATACTTATATATTCCCGCAGGATAACCTCCGAACAAAGCTTTGTTGCTCCGTACATGGATCTTGTCCCCTCTAAAGGAAACTCAACATCAATTCCTTCAGCAGACCAGCCGGCTAATTTTTGCGGCTGCGCACTCTGCCAGATTAAGCGGGTCGGCTCCTCTATAACATCAAGGTTATTAATTAAATCATAAGGATATACCCTGCTCGTTGAAAGAAATATAATATCAGCTTTATTCTTTCTCGCCAATTCCAGACAGTTTACTGTCCCCACTAAATTTGTGTTAATAAGATAGGCGGGACTCTTTCCGTACCCGGACAAAACTGACGGTTCTGCAGAACATTCAATAAGTAAATCTATTTTCCCACTAACTTCTAAATCTTCGGGGTTCCTAATATCGCCGTGAATAAACTTAACACACATCTCTTTAAGTCGCCTAACATTAAATTCTGAACCTCTCCTTTTTAAGTTATCTAAAACAATAACTTCTACTGCCGGGTATTTGCTCTTTAAAGATACCGCAAGGTTGCTACCAATAAACCCTGCTCCGCCGGTTATTAATATCCTTTTATATTCCTTTCTCATACCAGTGCCCCCTTGGCGCAAATTTCATCCATAATTTTGTAAATATCATACACATACTCCCACTGCGGATACTGTGAATGGAATTTACCCATATCCGATATATACCAAATATGGTCACCTTTGCGGTTTTGCTCACAATACTTTATGTTTGCCTTCTTATTAAGTGCTCTCTCAAAATAAGAGATTGCTTCTTTCATGGAAATATTAGAATGCCTCCCTCCTCCGATATTATAAACCTGACCGCAGGCCGGCTTTTCATAAAAATGCCAGAAAGCATTTACTAAATCATAAGAGTGAATGTTATCGCGCACCTGTTTTCCTTTATATCCATAAATAGTGTACTCTGTCTGCGTTGCCACGCATTTAGCTAAATAAGCTAAGAATCCATGCAGCAAGGCTGCCTTATGCAAGGGGCCGGTTAAACAGCCTCCTCTAAAAACTGCTGTCTTTATGCCAAAATACCTTCCGTATTCCTGAACTAAAATATCAGCAGCTACTTTAGAAGCGCCAAAAAGACTGTGGAGGCAGTCGTCAACAGACATACTCTCATCTATTCCCTTAAAAAAAGGATGGCTGTTAGATAATTCCCACCGCGTTTCTAACTCAATTAAAGGCAACTGATTTGGCCTATCTCCATAAACTTTATTAGTAGAAGTAAAGATAAATACAGCCTGCGCAGAATACTTACGGCAACTTTCTAATAAGTTCAGCGTTCCATTAGCATTAATCTCAAAATCCGTAAAAGGCTGCCTTGCTGCCCAATCATGAGACGGCTGAGCAGCCGCATGAATTATAACGTCAAAATTATGCTCTTTAAATATGCGCTCAATATCGTCTTTACTACGAATATCAACATTAAAATGAATATACTTATCTTTAAACCGAGACTGCAGATATTCTCTATTATTCTTAATACTTGCCTCCTGGCCAAAAAAGTAAGCCCGCATATCATTATCAATCCCAACCGCGGTAAAACCCCTCTCTATAAAGAATTCTACTGATTGGGCTCCGATAAGGCCGCAAGACCCTGTAATTAAGGCAATTTTGCTGTTCATATCTATCTTTTATGGCTGATTTTTACCACAAAAAGCGAAGAAAACAGGGAAATTATTGAGAAAACTAAAAGTATATATAATACCATAGTTAGGCTGGAGTGGCAATTATAAATAGCCATAGCCTCAAGGATGGTTATTACCAGTAAAGGCAAGACAAATTTTAGGTTATGGGTTGCCAATAAGAAATTTATCACTATCCATGTGAGAGCATAAAACCCCATTGATAAAGCAAATAATCCCACTAATTCTCTACTCACAGGATTAACTGCCCCTGTAAGGACTTTTAAAAGTACGCCGGGAAATAAAAACGCGCCAGTTATAAAACAAAAACAGCAAATCCCGGCTAAACCAAGAGACTTATAAAGAATTCGTGTTGAAGAACTATTAGTAACATGCGCTTTGGTACTTTTAGGCAAAATCACGATTGCTAACGCCGAAGGCAGAAACAAAACAATTTTTCCAACCATTTGCGCTATTGAATAATATCCGGCTTCCAATGCTGAAAAAAAATGCTTAACTAAAATAACATCCATAGTAGTAAGAAAAGTAAAAGAAAGCAAAGCAACCGCTACGGGAAAGAAATATTTATATATAGGGACAATATTAACTGGCGCATAATCTGATAATGACACCGACTTTAATTCTCGCCTAAAGAGACGCGGCAGAAAGAATAAAGCAACAAAAATAATCGTTATAGGCCCTACTAAAAACCCCATTATCCCGCCCCAAATTTTAAATCCCGCAAACATTAATGCACCGCCTACAACTAACTTTCCCAAAGAAGAAAGAATCCCTATAACAGAGAAACTCTTAAACTTCTGAAAACTTTGCAGGAGAGAGATAATCACTGGTGCAACCAAAGACAACCCAATTATCCCCCCGCAAAGCGTAACATATCCGGTTTCAACTTTTAGGAACTTTGCTATTTGAGGGGAGAAAACAAAAAAGAATAAAAATACAAAAAGAGAAGATAATAATAACCTCTTAATTAACTTCTTAAAAACAGAAACTAAATAGATAAACTCTTTTTTTGCTATATACTCTGTAAAAAACCGCGTCAGCGTCGTTCCTAAAGGCGTTACTGCCATAGAGGTAAACATAATAAAAGATACTAATGCATTAAACGCACCGTAATCCTGCGGGCTAAGCAACCTTACGGTAACAAGATGATAAAGGAGATTAAATACCCCTGCTAATGTCGTTCCAAAAAAAACAATCGCCGCATGAAAAATAAGGTCGTCTTTTAAGAGCCCTTTAAATCTCTTTATCACATTTGCACCTTTTTCTTCTGAAATCTACTAAGTGACCTAAAACTTTAAAAAATGCTCTACTGAAATATTTTATATCGTCGCAGCCCCGTATACTTAAAATCTTTCTCAATATAAATTCTGGATAAAAACTTACCGAATACATGCTTTGAACAAGATCAAGAAGTTTTTCCGCAGGAAACGGCAGTTTCATTACTGGGTTTTTCATATCATAGTAATCCCAATCTAAAGTTTGAAGCAAATCTTGACGCTGACATTCATTAAATAAAGACGCTCCTGGATAAGGAATCACTATGGTTGCCTGCATAGTGTAGGCATAATCTTTTTGAAGAAGCCATTTGCCTAACTCTAAAGTTTTTCTAGCATCCTGGTAAGTCTCCCAGGGATAACCAAACATTACTGTTATATGAGGATATAATCCCGCTCTTCTTGCTTCTTTACAGGATTTAATAATCGTCTCGACTCTTAAATTCTTATTTATCTTATCAAGGGTCTTTTGGTTTGCTGATTCTAAACCAAAAAGGAGGAAACGAAAACTCGCCTTTCTCATAAGTTTATAATCTTGATAATTTACTGCTCCTAATCTCATATTACAGTTCAAATTAACTCTTCTATTTAACCCTCTTTTAATCATTCCTTTACAAAATTCTTGTAGCCATCCTCCAACAGGAAAAGCACCGGTATCGTCCATTATTTCTTTAACTTTATATTTAGTTATTAGCTGCTCAATTTCATCTAAGACATTATCTGCTTTTCTTACCCTAAACTGCGGATAAAGTTGCGGCCAGGAACAGAAACTGCACCTGCCCCACCAACAGTCACGGCCGCTCATTATATACGTTCCCGGCCTGCGGCGGTAATTGCCGTTCTTATAAGCATATAGTTGCCATTTAGTCAAATCTCTATCTATAAGGGGCAATGTATTAAGGTCATGGTCTAATTTAAACTTGCCGGTATTTTTAACTTGCCCTTCCTCCCTATACCAGATGCCCGGCTCAAAGTTCTTAGTTCGATTTTTTAAATTTTGGCACAAATTTAAAAAAAGAAAATCGTAATCACCTCCCGTCAAAATAAAATCCACCTTTGAATTATCAAAGGATTCTTGAGTTAAAGCAGTAACGTGATCACCGAAAAGAACAGTTTTAAGTTTTACGTTATACGTTTTAAGCTCATTAATCAATTGCCACTGCTGTTTTATCACGGGAGTTTTGGTTTCCATGGCAATCAGGTCAGGGTTCTCTTCTTTTATAATCCTAAAAAAATCTTTTTTAGAAATACCTTCGGCAATACAATCAAGCCACTTAACTTCCAACCCCGTCTCTTTCAGGAGAGTTGCCGCAGAAGCAGGGACTACAGGGTAAATAAACGTTGGTTCTTTAAAATACTGAAACTG
>CP070797.1:1275351-1280382 GCA_020343495.1 Candidatus Omnitrophota bacterium
GTAGAATATATTTTAGATGTAATATAGATGGGGATAAGGAAAATGTTTAATTATTGAAAGGAGGGGGCGAGTATGTCTGAGAAAATTTGCAAATGTGGGATAAAGAAAGAGCCTGGTTATCTTTATTTCGTTGATAAGCGCGGGGATGTTTCCAGAGCGAAAATGGCTAGAGGAAAAGGGAAAAAGAGAAAGGGAAGAAGATAAGCTACAAAGTATTTTATTTTACATCTTGATAAATCAAGCGGGAGATTGGGAAAGGAGCCCTGGTGTAGTAGATATATTTTTAGGTGAAGTTGCGGGAATATTCTGGTTAGGGAATTTTGCCGCTGTAATCAGTTAAGATTGTCGTGACATATGCTGAGGGGAATCCGGTTTCCAATCCTTCATATTTAAGCCATACATAGGGTTCTGTGCTACTGTACCAGATGAATGTTTGAGGAACAAACCTGTCTAGGACATCATCAATGATACTGATGTCGCTGCGAAGCTTCAGCTTAACAGCTTTTATTTCTCCCAGCGGTAATGAAAGCTTTTCTTCTCCCTGCGGCAAGATGATAACTTTGTAGAGTTTAGGTTCATTGGAAAGAAGATAGTAACTGCGATATCTTTTTTCACCGCGGTGAGCCACGTATGGTTTAAGGAAAAACGGGAGAGTTATATCGTCACAGGTTTTTCCCTTTATGGGGAAAACGGCTTCTTTGATAAGCGTATTATTTTCGTTAAACTGACGCCAGTATATTTTTTTATTAAGGTAGTCATATCGGCGTTCATAGCGGGTAAGGAGTTTTCCTTTTGCATCTTTTATCGCACAATTACTCTCTTGCGTATATAGAAAACCATCTATTTCTTCCATAACTGCATTTTGTTTCCAGAAAATCTCTCCATATTTATCACAAGCCCCTTCACCTTTTTTTTCTAATTTGTATATTTGTTTCGGAAATAGAGAAATTTGCCGAATAGTGAAAGATACCGTGGAGCGATACTGCGCATTATTTTTGTCTATATAAACAACGGTAGCATTTTCGAATTCAGGCATGAACGCTTTGGATATGTCATTGGAGTATGCGGATTCACAAATAGCTATTGCGAACAGGATAGTAAAGATTCGCAAAATATATTTCATTTCATGGTGTTCATTACAAATCAGTTTTTTATTGCTGTTTTATATGCTACTGTTATAATAACATTTTAAGGGTAATATGTAAATAGATGTATACATTTTCAGTTATCATTCCTACTTTTAATGAAAATAATATTATACGGGATTGTGTATGCCATATTAAGAAAATTCAAAAAGACGTGGAAATCATTATCGTTGACGGCGGCAGTACTGATAATACGGTTGGGGTTGTATCAGATGAGGCTGTTTTGGTATACAGCTCGCCGCTAGGCAGAGGCACACAGTGCAATTATGGAGCGAAACGTGCGAGAGGTTCAATTTTACTGTTTCTCCATGCAGATACGAAACTCCCCTTTGATGCCTTTGGGCAGATAAACAATGTTTTTAAGAATGGGCGAACGAAGATTGCTACTTTTCGCATGAAATTTGATTTCAACCATTGGCTGCTTCAATGTTACGAATATTTTACGCGTTTTGATTCCATATTCACCCTTTTCGGTGATCAATGTATTGTTGTGCGAAAATCTTTCTTTGAGGCGATCGGAGGATTTCCTGATTGGCCGTTATTTGAAGATGTGAGAATTCTTCAGAAAGCAAGGGGGCGGACCAAAATAGTCTCATTACCCGGTCCGGTTATAACGTCGGCAAGAAAATTTATTAAAAACGGATTGTTACGACAGCAGATTCATAACGGTATTTTTTTATTGAGGTATTTATGCGGCGCCTCGCCGCATCTATTGGCGCGGGAATATAGCGGGAATTCAAGAAAGTATGGTTTATAAAAGAACGCGAATAAAGCATTGTGTTTGTATGATGATGTTCCTTTTTTTATCTTGCGCCATGAGAGTATGTTTTGCTGATGAACATAATCTTTTTACCGGGATATTACGGGATTACGTAACCGATGACGGCTTGGTTAATTATAAAGGGTTGTATAAGGATGAGCGGTTGAATGTCTATATCGAGCAGCTTACCCGAACAGACCCCCGAAAGTTTGGATCGCGTAACGATCAGTTAGCATTCTGGATTAATGCATATAACGCATATACTTTAAAAATTATATGCGATAATTATCCCCTAAATAGCATTAATGATTTACATGCCGGAGGGCTTATCATCGGTACGGTGTTTAAAACAACAATATGGGATAAGAAATTAGTTGCAATCAATAACGAGAAAACCACATTAAATACTATTGAACACAAAATCATTCGTCCTGAGTTTAAAGATCCTCGGATTCATTTTGCCCTGGTGTGTGCGGCTAAGGGATGCCCGCCGTTACGCAATGAGGCGTACCGCGGCGCTAAACTGGATGATCAGCTTAATGATCAGGGTAAAATTTTTCTTGCCGATGTAGAGAATAATTTTTTTGATACACGAACAAATGAAGCTTTTCTTTCTAGTATTTTTTCATGGTATGCGCGGGATTTCGGCACTGACAAAGAGGCGCGACTTAAATTTATCGCTCAGTTTTTGCCGGAAAGTGTCGCGAATAATATTCGGGATGATCCTGGCCGATGGCGGATAAGATACAAGAAATACGACTGGAGCCTTAATGAACATAACAATTAGGGAAGGTATAAAGATTCAGGATATTAATTTTTTAGCCGCTTTTGAGGGATAATGAAGATCGGCTACCCTTGCATAAACTGGAGGCTAAAATGTAAAGGAGGCAAAACCTTTCGCCTGAAATCATATTCGCAAGAAAGGCTGATTGATACGGTAGAAAATAATCTTGATTGCCTGCTTTTAATCCTTCGGTTTAACGTTTTGCATAATATCCTTTTTTTCAGGATAACCTCAGACCTTATTCCTTTTGCTTCCCATCCGGTTTGCACTTTTAACTGGCAGAAACATTTCTCGGCAAAGTTTAAGCAGATAGGCGCTTTTATAAAGAAACATGATATCCGGATTTCCATGCATCCTGATCAGTTCACGCTAATTAATTCTCTGGATGCAGCCATATTCAGAAGAAGCGAGAAAGAGTTGTTGTATCATGCCCGGGTTCTTGACGGCATGAAGTTAGACACTTGCGCAAAGATTCAGATACATGTGGGCGGAGTATACGGCAATAAGGAGAAATCAACGGAAAGGTTTGTTGACAGATACCGCAAATTAAACCCCGCAATAAAAAGAAGGCTGGTTATTGAAAACGATGATACCTGTTATAATGTAGAAGATTGCCTTTCTATTCATAATAAGGCCGGTATCCCGGTACTCTTTGATGTGTTTCATCATTCAATTAATAAGATTGATTTGCCGTTAAAAGATATTTTTAAAAAGGTGGCAAAAACATGGGGAAAGAGGGACGGATTACCCATGGTGGACTACAGCTCACAGCTTAAGGGCGGCAAACCCGGTGAGCATGCCCAACATATAGATATGCGCGATTTTAAGAAATTCATTAAATCCGTTAAAGGGTTTGATTTTGATATTATGCTGGAAATAAAAGATAAAGAAAAGAGCGCGCTAAAGGCGATAAAAGTAAAAAAAGAATAGGCTATTTAAACCACTGTTTTGTCTTCAGGCACACTCTTACTAACATCAGCATAACAGGTACCTCTATCAAAACTCCCACTACAGTGGCAAGAGAAGCGCCTGATGATAAGCCAAACAAAATCGTGGACGTTGCTATGGCAACTTCAAAATGGTTGCTTGCTCCAATTAAAGCTGACGGAGCAGCATCGCGATATCCTAACTTCAGCCATTTTGCTAATACATATGCTAAAACAAAGATTAGGCACGTTTGAATAAGAAGCGGTATTGCTATCAGAAAGATAACCTGAGGGTAGTTGATAATGAGGTCCCCTTTTAAAGAGAAGAGCAAAATCAATGTAATAAGTAGCGCAAAGATTGAGACCGGCGTTAGATAATGGATAAATTTCTCTTCAAACCACTTAAATCCTTTTTTGGCAATTACCCATTTGCGTGATTGATACCCTAAAAGAAGAGGCAAGCCCACGTATATAACAACGGATAATACTATAGTCTGCCATGGGATAGGCATTTTATTTATACCCAAGAGCCACCCGCCGAGGGGAGCATAAAGAAAAAGCATGGTAAATGAATTAATCGCAACCATAACTAAAGTATGGCCGTCATTGCCTTTAGACAGATGCCCCCAGATAAGTACCATTGCCGTACAGGGAGCGATTCCTAAAAGAATGCAGCCTGAAATATAGGAGCGGTAGAGTTCAACCTGGCTGCCGTCTCGCATAATTTCAAACCCGGGAAGCCAGCTTTTAAATATGCCTCCTAAAAATAAAGTAGCAATCGCAAGCATCATAAACGGCTTAATACACCAGTTTACGAATAATGTGAGTAGAACCGGCTTGGGAGTTTTACCCGCCTTGATTACTTCCGCAAAATCTATCTTTACCATAATGGGATACATCATAAAAAAAAGGCATACGGCAATCGGAAGCGACACTTGATATATTGAGAGATTATCAAGAGTGGTGGCAAGGCGGGGAAATAATTTGCCCAGTAAGATACCAATGCCGATACAGACGATAACCCATATCGTTAAATATTTTTCAAAAAAACTTAACTTTCTTTCTTCGTGTATAACTCGTTCCATCGGTTCTTCTCTATGATTTTGCAACATCCGCCTTCTATCTTTATTGCCTTGATATTTACCAGCGCGTCAGCTATCTTTTTATGCGCTGATTTTAAAATACGTGATATTGTGGAGCGGTGGACTTTCATCTTTTGGGCAATCTTTTCTTGATCGAGCCCTTCCAGATGGGATAGCCTTACAGCTTCAAACTCATCAAGCGTCATATAAACCCCTTTTAACTTAGATAGCGGTTTACACTGCGGCCGAAAACAACATTCAACAGGTTCACATTTTATCCATCGGGTTTTCTTAAGCCTCATCGTACCCTCTCTATAATGCACATATGTGCATT
>CP070797.1:1280482-1285500 GCA_020343495.1 Candidatus Omnitrophota bacterium
GGCAGTTTTAGCGGCGTTGAATAAAAGAGGCGCCGTTCATTTAGGGAAAATTTTAAAGTCTGCTGTTGCCAATGCAAAGAATAGGGGATACGATGAAAACAAATTATTTATTTCCAACGTTATTGCCAACCCGGGGCCGGTATTAAAACGATTTCGTGCCGCATCTTTCGGCAGGGCGACAATGATAAAAAAGAGGACTTCGCATATTTTGATAGAGTTAGAAACAAATGAAAAAATAATTAAACAAGCAAAGAGAAAATAATAAACAAAGAGGTGTTATGGGACAAAAAGTTCACCCGTATATTTTAAGAATAGGATTTGGAAAAGACTGGGGGTCACGCTGGTTTTCTTTCAGGAGAAGAGAATACGCCGATTTTTTAGAAGAAGATTTAAATGTGAGAGACTTTATCAAACGCAGTTACCCCTCCGGTTCAATAGCCGCGATAATTATTGAAAGAGTTTCATCTGCTCTTATACGGATAAGAATAAGAACATCGCGGCCGGGAGTAATTATTGGCAGGCGCGGCCAGGATATTGAAAGAGTGAAACAGCAGATAAGCGAGGTTACGAAGAAAGAAATAGTTATTGACGTAGAAGAGGTAACCGACCCGGCACTGGAAGCGCAGTTAGTAGCAGAGCTTATATCTTTTCAGATTATAAGGCGGGTAAATTTTAGAAGAGCAATGAAGAAAGCTATTCAGCAGGCAACTGCTTTAGGATGCGAAGGTATAAAGGTAAGGTGTTCAGGCAGATTGGGAGGGCTGGAAATTGCCCGTAGTGAAGTTTATAAATACGGAAAAGTGCCTCTGCAAACTTTTAGGGCAGACATTGATTATGGTTTTCATGAGTCTAAGACAACATACGGAACAATCGGGGTAAAGGTGTGGATGTATAAGGGACAGAAGAACTTAGGACATTATCTGATAAAGGAAGAAGAGAGATAATATGTTATTTCCTAAAAGAGTAAAATATAGAAAAGCTCAAAGAGGCAGAATGAAGGGATTAGCCGTAAGCGGCTCCACAGTTTGTTTTGGCGAATACGGGCTAAAAGCAATAGAGCCGGCATGGCTTAAAAATAACCAGATAGAGACAGTGCGGGTTATTCTTACCAGGCGCCTGCGTCGGGGAGGCAAACTCTGGATAAGGATTTTCCCCGATAAGCCCATAACCAAGAAGCCGGCAGAAACCCGCATGGGAAAAGGAAAGGGAGACGTTGATAAGTGGGTAGCAGTTATAAGAAGAGGCATGGTTCTTTTTGAAATGGGAGGAGTTCCTGAAGATTATGCCCGCGAGTCTTTCAGATTAATTTCCTATAAGTTTCCTTTTAAGACGATGTTTGTGGTGAGAAAGAGATGAAGGCAAAAGATTTAAGAGGATTATCAAAAGAAGAATTGCTGGAAAAATCCGAAAGCTTAAAGAAGCAATTGATGGAATTGCAGTTTAAGCGCAAAGTGGGGGTTGAGAAACCGCATATGTTTAAACAGATAAAAAAAGATATTGCCCGTATTTTTACAATATTAGGAGAGAAATAAGATGGAACACAAAAGACCAAGAAAGAAAATTTTAGAAGGAATCGTTGTTTCGGATAAAATGGATAAGACAATTGTTGTTGCCGTAACAAAAAAGCTTTTTCATTCTTTGTATAAAAAAATAATTGTTAAAAGGAAAAGATATAAAGTCCATGATGAGGAAAATAAAGCAAAGACACTAGATAGAGTAAAGATAATTGAGTCGCGTCCTTATTCTAAGGAAAAGAAGTTCAGGCTCCTAGAGATTATCAAATAATAGGCTAAAAATGATTTTTATTCGGACAAGGCTAGATGTAGCAGATAACAGCGGAGCAAAGAAGGTTGCCATGATCGGCGTTATTGGCAAGAAAAATAAAAGCCATGCGGATATAGGCGATGTTATTACCGGCAGCGTTAAGGAAGCCATTCCTAATGCCGCAGTAAAAAAAGGAGAAGTTGTAAGGGCAGTGATAGTAAGAACACGGTTTCCCATTAAACGCAAAGACGGCATGATGGTAAAATTTGATAGAAATGCCTGTGTTATTATTGATAAACAGGGTAATCCCAGGGCAACGAGAGTATTTGGCCCTGTTGCCAGAGAATTGAGGGTTAGTTACAGCAAGATTTTGTCTCTGGCGCCGGAAGTCATATAAGGATTAAGAGATGAGTTTGAGAATAAAAAAAGGCGATAAAGTAGTTGTTATTACAGGAAGAGATAAGGGAAAGACCGGCAAGGTCTTAAGGGTTATGTTTGACAGAGGCCGTGTTGTTGTTGAGGGCGTGAACTTAGTAAAGAAGCATTTTAGGCGGCGTTCCGAAAATGAACCCGGGGGCATAAAAGAAATTCCTTCTTCTCTTCACATGTCTAATCTTAGTTTGTTTTGTTCCAGTTGCGGCAAAGGCGTCAGGTTTGGCACAAAGATATCAGCAGATAAAAGCAAAATAAGGATTTGTAAAAAATGTCAGCAGCCGATATAAAAAAAGAAGAATATACTCCCAGATTGCTTGTTTTCTACAGGGATGAAATTATCCCTAAAATGAAGAGTGAGTTTGGGTATAAGAATGGCTTAGCGGTTCCCCGGTTGGTTAAAATTGTAATTAATATGGGAGTGGGAGTTGCAACTACCGATGTCAAACTTATAGAAGCGGCAGCAGAGCAGCTAGCCCTTATTGCGGGCCAGAAGGCCAAAATATGTAGAGCGAATAAGCCCATTTCTAATTTTAAACTTAAAAAAGGGGTTCCCATTGGTTGTTGCGTTACATTAAGAAAATACAGGATGTATGAGTTTTTAGATAGGTTAATTACCGTTGCTATTCCCCGTATTCGTGATTTTAGAGGTTTCTCTTTAAGGTCTTTTGACGGAAGAGGAAATTATACCATAGGATTAGCTGAGCAGAATATTTTTACAGAGCTGAATCTTGATAGGGTAACAAGGGTTCAAGGCATGAATATTAGCTTTCATACAAATGCGGGAAACGATGAAGAAGCAAGACAGCTCTTGAGGTTTTTTGGGTTTCCTTTCAGAAGATAAGGTATAGAGGAGTAAATATGGCTACTACAGCAAAAATTGAGAAGTGGAGAAGAGAAAGAAAGAAACCGAAGTTTTCTACTCGCAGGAAGAATCGCTGCCGGTTATGCGGCAGGCCGCGCGGTTACATTCGTGATTTTGAACTTTGCCGTATTTGTTTTAGACAGCTTGCCTGGCGCGGATTAATTCCGGGAGTGAAGAAAGCCAGTTGGTAATAATTTTTAGGAATGGAGGAATATGAGTAAGACAGATTTTTTAGGAGATGCCTTTACTGTAATTAGAAATGCAGGCCGGGCAAAGAAAGAGGAAGTTTTAGTCCCTTGGTCTAATCTTGTTTTAAGTGTGTGCAAAATTCTTGCGAAAGAAGGGTATATAGAGAATTTCAAGGAGATTGATTTAGGGCGGTTTAAGAAGATAAAAGTTTACCTAAAATATGACCGTAAAAAGAGCGCATTTGCTACGTTAAAGAGAGTTTCCAAGCCGGGAAGAAGGATTTACGTGCAGAGCAGGGGAGTCCCTTTAGTTTTGAAAGGATATGGTATAGCTATAATATCAACATCCAGCGGTATCCTTACAGATAAAGAGGCACGCCAAAAGGGAGTCGGCGGCGAAGTTTTAGGGATGGTATGGTAGAAAGAGGCAAGTAAGATGTCAAGGATAGGGAAACAGCCGGTAAATTTACCTAAAGATGTAAAGGCAAAACAAGAGGGCCGCTCTTTGCTTATTGAAGGCAAGAAGGGCAAACTCAGTTTAGAAATTCCGCCGGCAATAACGGTAGAGTTAGATAATGGCAAGATTACCGTAAAAAGAAATAATGACAGTAAAAAAGTAAGAAGCCTTCACGGGACGGTAAGGGCTTTAATTAGTAATATAGTAGAAGGAGTAACGCAGGGGTTTAAGAAAGAATTGGAAATTATCGGGGTAGGATATAAAGCCGTAATGAAAGGCAAAAGTTTAGTTCTTAATATGGGATTTTCTCATCCCGTGGAGTTTAGTATACCCCCAGACCTTAAAGTTTCGGTGCCGGCAGCCAATCGTATTGTAATTGAAGGTATTGATAAACAGAAAGTAGGAGAATTCACCGCAAGAGTCAGGCGGATTTATCCTCCTGAGCCGTATAAAGGCAAAGGAATAAGGCATTCGGGAGAAGAGGTCAGAAAGAAATTAGGTAAAGCTTTAGCAAAACAATAATAAAAATGAAAAACATTGGAAGGCAGAGAAGGCATAAAAGGATTACCAAGAAGTTAAGGGGCAGCAAGGAACGTCCTCGCTTAGTGGTTTTTAGAAGCCGCAAACATATGTATGCCCAGCTGATAAATGATAGTAACCAGCGCGTAGTTACGGCTTCTTCTACGTTAGATAAAGAGTTCGTGACAAAAAAAGCTAAATCTACGAATAAAGAGGCAGCGGCGGCAATAGGTAAATTGGTAGCGCAGAAAGCTTTAAAGTTAAAGATAAAAGAAGTAAGTTTTGACCGCGCCGGCTATAAATATCACGGCAGAGTTAAGGCTTTTGCTGACGGTGCAAGAGAAGCAGGGTTAAAGTTTTAATTATGGGAATAATGAAAGCAGGTCAGGCAATGAAAGAAAAAAATAACAAAAAGGTGAGTGAACAAAAGGGAGTTGCGTTTATTGAGAAAGTTATTTTCATAAATAGAGTTACTAAAGTAACTAAAGGAGGAAAAAACTTAGGGTTTTCTGCTTTAGTGGTAGTAGGCGACGGCGCCTCAAAAGTTGGTTATGCTTTAGGTAAGGCTAACGAGGTTGCCGAAGCTATAAGAAAAGGAATGAAGAAAGCAAGAAAGAGATTAGTTGCGGTAAAGAAAAAAGACTCAACTATTCCTCACGAAGTTGTGGGAGAATTCGGCGCCATAAGAATTCTTTTCAAACCGGCTTCACGGGGGACGGGCGTAATTGCCTCTTCTCATATAAGGGCAATATGTGAGTGCGTGGGAATAAAAGACATTTTGACAAAGATATTA
>CP070797.1:1285600-1290617 GCA_020343495.1 Candidatus Omnitrophota bacterium
ATATATTTTCCCCGCCGCCGAAAATAAAAAAATCGCCTCCGAAGGAGGCGAAAATTCCGAAAATATTAGTTTTTTAGAAAAGAATGGCTGCCCCGCATGGACTCGAACCATGAATAACTGATCCAGAATCAGTCGTGTTACCAATTACACTACGGGGCAAAATATTAAAGTTTCAATTTATCTGCAAAACCCCATCCACAAACGCCACTTTTCCAGTATCCATATTATCTTCTCGGCTTTTTTGCTGCCGAAAGACCTGGCCAGTTCATCAAAAAACCGCTTATTATGATGACTGTCCCAAATAGCGTAAAACTCTTCCATAACTTGCATATACTTTTCTTCGTAAGACAGGCCCCAATCTATGTGGATATCAAATCGTTTGGCGAATAAGCTATCTTTACGCTGTATATAATAGCGCAGGTCATCTTTAACCTGCTCGTTCATACGAACAACTTCCTGGCCTTCTTCATCCTCATCTACGTATCTCCAGGTTCCGTTATTTTCTAAAATAACTTCTCTGCCGCTGGTTGTTACGGCAACCTGCGCTGCTAGCACAATAGCTGCCATCATCACACTCCCACCAAGTACTATCGCCATACCCCATAATCTCTTCATATTAACCCCTACCTAAACTCTCCTTCTTTCAGCTAAAAGCACAATGTTTCTCAACTCATCGGTATTTTGGGCATCAAACCACTTCTTATCAAACGCACGATTCAACGTAATCTGGGCAATTGCCGCTAAGGCTTTAAGGTGAAAGTTTCTCTCATCTGCTGACCCCACAAGAATAAATATAATATGCACTACTTTATCATGGGGAAAAATTATGCCTCCCCTTGCCCTGACTAAAAGCGCCTGGAAAACCTTTCGTCCTTCAATAACTATGTGAGGAACCGCTAAACCCGGCCGCAAAACCGTGCTGGAAATTCTTTCTCTCTCCATAAATTTATTTAACAGGAGGTCAGGGTTAACTTTTAACTGGTTTCCTAAAATAGACGAAATTTCCTTAAAAAAATCCTGCATCTGCACCGGCTCTTCCTTATCCAACACATGACAGCTCTCAATGAGCTTATGAAACCTGTCCTCCACAATTTGGTCCCGCTGAATGACAATATCTTTTAACTCTGTAAGAAGGTTCTCAGAAGTCAGCTCTTTATCTCTTGAAACCATTCTTTCTAAAAGATAAATAAGCGCAGAATCCTTAGTAACTCTTTTCTGCACGTATATCTTATACCAGCTAAACCCCAGAAGAAGAAACCCCATCGTCAGAAAAATAATAAACGTTCCCATTTCAATCAACAAAAACAGGCCTCCCAATATTCCTATAATCTGTAAATAAGGGTAAAACGGGGTATGGAACTTAGGGTGGTAACTTAAAATTTTACTTTCCCTAAACAAAATCAGCGTCAGGTTGGCAAAGGTAAATAGTAAAATCAAAACACTGGACGCCACTTTTACCAATAACTCTAATCTTAAAAATAAAATGACAGCGACCATAAAGCCGCCGGTAAAAAGTATCGCAATATAGGGAGTTTTAAATTTGGCGCTTATCTTCTGAAACTGCACAGGCAAAAACTTGTCCCTGCTCATTCCTAAAGGATAACGGGAAGCAGTCATAATTCCTGAATTTGCCGTAGAAATAAACGCCAGGAACGCAGCAACGATTATCACTATTTTTAAAAAGTTGCCCCCGAAAACGCCGGCAGCGTCGGATATAGGAGTTAACGTATTGCTTAAAACAGGCGAATCCAGGACGCCCACCGTAACATAGATGACTAAACAATAAAATAAAGCCGTTACCGTTAAAGAAAGGAATATGCCTAAAGGAAGGTTCCTGCCGGGATTTTTTATCTCCTCTGCCAACGAAACCACTTTAGTCAAACCGCCGTATGAGATAAAAACAAAACTTGCCGTGGAAAATAAAACCCCAACGCCGCCAGAAAAAAATGGAGTGAACCTTTCATAACTGACTGCCTTGACGCCCAAAAAAACATAAAGGATAAGTATCGCCAGCAGGCCAACAACCAAAACCACTTGCGACCGGGCAGCAAATTTTATGCCTACTAAATTTAATACAATAAAAATGAGGCAGCACCATACAGCGATTATGTTTAAAGGTATGTCAGTTAACAGGCGCAAATATGCCCCCATTCCCAAAAGAGCAAACGCGCCTTTAAAACTTAACGAAAACCAGGAACTAAACCCGGCAACGGTTCCCAGAAGCGGGCCAAACCCTCTGGTTATATAATAATAATCGCCCCCTGCTTTAGGCATAGCCGTGGATAACTCTGCATTACTTAACGCCGTGGGGATACACAAAACAGCTGCTAAAATATAAGATAGTATTACTGCCGGCCCGGCTTTAGCAAACGCTAAGGCCGGCAGGATAAATAATCCCGAACTAATCATTGCGCCGGTAGCAACACAGAAAACATCCAGAAGCGAGAGCCCTTTTTTTAAACGTTCTTCTCTCATGTCATTCTTTTTTTCACATTACTTTTGATAAAGAAAAGTATCCTAAAAAATACTGCCTGCCTAAAACTAAATACATAAACCGCCCAAGAAAAGTTGCCTTATCCAGGCGCCTGATGTAATCTCTAATCTTATTAGTTAGACTTGAGTTTTGGGCCCTATCATAATTTATAACAGCAGCTTTACCCAAACCAAGGCTGGGGCATATGCCTTCTTCAACAAAAAAATGCCCCCATATTTTTTGGTTAAAAATAATGTTATAGCCTAACACACGGCTGTTTTTGGTATAAAATACTTTACGATGGCGAAACTTGCGCAAACTGGGGAGGACAGTCAACATATCCACAACATATTCTCCTTCAAACTCATAGATAGAAGGAATACCGGCTGTTTTAAAGACTTCCGTGAGCCTGTAATTATCTCTCGGCAGCTTCATACTAACCACTTTCTCTTACCACGCATTTTCTTTTATCCACTCATCTGCCTTCTTTATCCCTTTCCAGGTTGCCTCTGGAACCTTTAAAATAACCTTACCAATTTCTCCTAAACCATAAAGGAACCCTTTACCAGCTCCTGCGGCAACAGCAACTGTTCCTCTGCCGGTATTTTTAAGCGCCTGGCCTGTTCCGGTAGCAACGTCTCTCATAGCCGCACACCCGCAAACTAAAACAAGCGCGCTGATACAAATTACAAAGACTAATAATCTCCTCATTACCCCCCCTTTCTTATACAAATCATTCTTTTGAACCGGCCCAATATTTACACAATCTCTCTAACCTTTTTAAAACCCGTTTTTTTCCTAAAACCTCTATTGTCTCAAACAGGCCCGGGCCTACTTTTTCCCCCGTTAAGGAAACTCTTACGGGATGGACTAAATCACGCGCCTTCAAAGAAAGGCTCCGGGCTACATCGCGGAACTCCTTCTCAATCGTGTCTTTATCAAAACTGTCCATAGAAGAAAACCTCTCCATTAAGACCTGAACTTGCCGGTTTAAGTTTTTCTCTAAAACCTTCTTTGCATCTTCGCCATAGGCATAATCGTCATAAAAACAGAACCTGGCCCATGCCATGAGGTCTGATAACTTTGAAATTCTTTCTTTAAACAACTCAACGACTCTTTCAATGTAACGGGTATCTACGTCGGGAGGCAGAAAATTCTTGCTTCTTAAATAACCGGCGGCTATCTTTGCTAAATCAGTTATGCTTTTACTTTTTATGTATTCGGAGTTAACCCAATTTAACTTATCTACTGAGAACGCCGCTCCCGTCTTATTTACCTTTTTTATATCAAAGATTTTCTTTGCTTCCTCCAGAGAAATAATCTCCCGGTTATCCCCGGGAGACCACCCCAGCAAAAGAAGGTAATTTAGGAGCGCTTCTGCTAAATAACCGTCGTCGCGGTATTCTCTTATGGAAGTTGCGCCAAAGCGTTTCGACAGCCGGCCTCCTGCCGCAGATAAAATCAAAGGCAGATGGGCAAACTGCGGGATTTTAAACCCTAACGCTTTATACATCAAAATCTGTTTAGGCGTGTTAGATATATGGTCTTCCCCTCTTATGACACAATTAATTCCCATTAAGTAATCGTCAACCACACAGCTAAAATTGTAAGTGGGGGAATTATCGCTTTTTATAATGACCTCTTCTGGTTTAGGCAACTCAGTAAATACAATTTTACCGCGCACTAAATCGTCTATTTTAATCTCGCTGAACTGGTATTTAAAAAATACCGCGCCTTCCTTTTTATAAGCTTTACCTTCGTCAATCAGCTTCTGCGCATAATCATGATAAAGCTGAAACCTCTGAGACTGGTAATGAATCTCGTCCCAATCCAAACCTAACCATTTAATGCTTTCTAAAATCTCATCCAAGAATTCTTTCTTAGACCGTTCTATATCGGTATCTTCTATCCTTAAAACAAACTTACCGCCGAGCCTGCGCACGTAAAGCCAGTTAAACAAACAAGTCCGTGCCCCGCCTATATGTAAATACCCTGTGGGCGAAGGAGCAAACCTTACCTTTACCATTGTTTCTCCCGGCTACTTAAGACTAACTTCTCTCCCTTATAAAAAGCTTTTATGTTCTGGGACACCAAATCTTGCCTGCCGAACGTTTCTTTTAAAACTTCTATTACACACTCGCGCTTTAAAATTTGCGGCCTAGCCGCGCAAAGCGCTCCCAGAGCAACTGTGTTTGCCACTTTTATGTTGTCGCATTCTAAAGCAATTTTATTTAAAGGAAGCTTTAACGCTTGCAAGCTTGCGCATGCAGGGGCTCTTTGCACCAAATCGCCGTTATAAATAAGAAGGCCCGCCTCTTTAACCTGGTTCTCAAAGCGGTCAAAAGAAGGCTGGTTTAAAATTACGGCAACGTCTGGTCTCTCCATCAGGGGCGAAGCAATGAGGGTATGGGAAATTCTAACAAAACTAAAAGCGGTGCCTCCTCTAACTTCTGCGCCATATGAAGGAAACCAGGTGGTGTTTTTATCATCTTTAATTGCGGCTTTGGCAATAATCCTGCCTATCCTCATTAAACCTTGCCCGCC
>CP070797.1:1290717-1295687 GCA_020343495.1 Candidatus Omnitrophota bacterium
TACGGATTTATGTGCCGAAAAAAATGCTACGAACACCTGGAGAAAATACATCTGGCACATCAGGTAAACGGCCGAATTTGTAATTTCCAAATCAAGTTTCAGAGGCAAAAACATATCGTTGCTTTCCTGAAAAGACACGGCAGTCTTCACGGCTAAATCCTCTCTCTTAGAACCCAGCGACTCCTGAAATAGCTGAACCGCCCAGCAAGAGAACGCCTCTCCCAGCCTCTCTTCCACCAGGGGAGAAAAATAAGCGCATTGCCGGTTTTTATATTTTACAGAAAGCTGCCAGGCCTGCTCTCTAACCTGCTCTAAAAAAGAATTAAAAGTTAAATAAACTTCCTGCAGCCTTTTTGAATCCTTACTTAAAATCAGAAATAACGGCAGATAAAATATGGCGGTATGCGGGCAAGAGAACCTGCCGCCGATGTCGGCTTCTGCGTCAAACTGAATAGGTAACTTCATAACGTCGGCCCACCCTAAAGAATCAAGCTTATCAAAAGAAGCAGGGTCAGTTAACCACAGAAAATTTTTCTGCCAATGGGTATCCTGGCCCTCTTCACTTAAAAGCAATTGCCTTAAGGTATGGCTGAGCTGCTGCGTCTCTTTAGTTGTAACTGATTTAGAAATTGGGATAACCAAGGTTTTTTTTAATTTACCGACAGATAAGGGGTTATTTCTTATCTTCTCAATTATCTGCGCAAGCGCTGCCGGGTCTAAACTGTCCAGAGTATAACAGCAGTGTTTTTCGTTTAATGCCAGCAAAGATTTTATCCCGTTAACTGAACCGCCCATCCCCACGAAAATAAAGTTCTCTTTATTTAGTAAAATGTCGCCAGCCTGCTTAAACCATTCCTCAATTTTTGAGAAAGGGACTATGCGCATCCATCCTAACCGTTTACTGGTGCCGTCAAACCCTATTTTACGGTAAGGGTTATCCGCAGCAACTTGGCTCTTACTCTTTCCCTGGGCTTCAATAAGAAATTTACCTAATTGACTTTCCATAATTATCTTACGAAATTATATTATCCATAAATTAATGCTCTTGGCAATTATAAATTAACGCCTATCAAAACCAGCAGGCTCTATTCCTTCCGGAAACTTTTGCTTTATAAAGCACTTTATCCGCCAATTCTATCAAAACGTCGGAATGTATGGTGTTCTGCGGGAAAGAGGAAACGCCCACGCTGACAGTCGCCGTCAATTGTTCGTCAAAAGCTTTTATTTTTCTTTCTCTTATCTTTGAACAAATCCTTTCTGCCACCATTATTGCCCCGCTTTTTTCCGTATCAAGCAAAATTACGGAAAACTCCTCTCCGCCAAACCTGCCGACACAGTCTATTTCTCTTACGCTTTCCTTTATCCGCAGCGCCACTTCTCTTAATACGGCATCTCCGACTAAATGCCCGCAGCTATCGTTGATATTTTTAAAATGATCTACGTCAACCATTAAAAAAGACAGGTTAAGATTAAACTTCTTAGCGCGCTCAAACTCCTCAAGAAATCTGTACATAAAATACCGGCGGTTGTATATGTCCGTTAGAGAATCGTAAATAGAAAGGCGCTGAATTTTCTCGTACAGTTTAATCTTATCCAGGCATAACTTCAATAGTTTTGCAAAAAGAGGCAAAAATTCAATAACCCTTTTTGAAGCTGTCTTGACTGCCAAAGCCTGGTCTTTATTATTATATTTACCCAGGTCAAATTTAAAATAATTACCGGCTCCAAGGAATTGCCCGAAACTAATCTTTTCTATACCTCCTAAATGCTTTATTTCTTCGGCAAACAACCCAAAAATCTCCTCTTTATTTAAAGACGGGGCAATTTTTCTGGCTAAATCATAAAACAAAAACTGCGCTGTTTCCTCGCTTTCTAAACTTTTTATTTGTTTTTCTAAAGAATCGTTCTGCTCCTTCAAACTACTAATCTTTAATAACGCCTGCTCTTCTTCACGAAAGTATCTAGCCTTAAACTTCTTCAGAAATATAATCTCTAAAACTAAAAACACAATAAAGATAATTGCCACAACAAAAATCATAAAAATATTTACTCCTTATACTAACTAAAACATACCCTGTTTTTTCCTTCTGCCTTTGCTTTATAAAGGCGTTTATCGGCCTTATCTACTAATTCAATACCGTCCCTGGCATCTTGAGGGTAAAAGGAAACGCCCAGCGAAACAGTAAACCTAACCCTGCGCCGGCGAAAAGTAATAACGGCTTCTTGCGTTAAACAGCGGATCTGCTCTGCTATACTGAGGAGTCGGCCCCTGTTGCATTCTACAAAAAATATAACAAACTCCTCTCCGCCAAAACGGGATATAACGTTGCCGGCATTGCCGATGACCTCTCTTAATACTTTGGTTAATTTCTTAAGGACTAAATCTCCCACAACATGGCCGTAAGTATCGTTAATTTTCTTAAAATCATCAATATCAACCATGAGCAACCCAATATCTGCTCCCTTGGTATGCGCGCGGTTTATTTCCTCATCTAACCTTTCAAAGAAATAATTTTTCAAGAAAAGCCCGGTTAAAGAATCTTTTATTGCTAATTCCTGCGTCCGTTTGAAAAGGTTTGCTCTTTCTAAAACCACTGCCCCTAAATCGCAGATACTGCGCAGAATACGCAAATCCTCCATAGAAAAAGCGGCCAACTCCCTGCTTTCGGCTCTCACCACGCCGATTACTTTTTCACCCAGAGAAAGTGGGCTGGCTATAAAAGAGGCCATTCCTCTCTTAATGAAAGGGATTACCTTGTTATAATCAAACCTGAAATCGCTCTTAAGTTCTTTCACCAGCAGGGAATGGTTATGTTTTAAGACCCATTTATCCAAAATGTCTCCCTGTTTTTCCTCTATTACCGCGTCCTTCCCCTTAAAAGAACTCTCAAGAATAAGGGAATCCGTTTTCTTGCGCAGCGTAAAAAGTAAAATATTAGCGGCGCCCGGGAATAAATTCTTTAAGCCGCTAATTAATAACTTAAAAACTTCGTCAGGGTCGTACAACTCAATTAACTGCTGAGAGATATTAAAAAGAAAGGAAATCTTGCGGCAACGGTGAGGCAGTCTATCTAGGACTTTTTTCTTTTCTTCAATGCTTTCAGTTAAAAGGTTAAGGCGGACATCCATTTCATCAAGCTTTCCATGAAACTTATAAAAAATGCTCGTCCTGAATTTGCGAAATAGCAAAAATACTAATACCAGGCCTAATATAACAAAAAAAGGATTAACGTTCATTTTATCCATAAATAAATTTAAAAACGAAGACAAAAAAGAATGGGATTAAAACCGCAAGAAAAATTATACAATTGTTTCTTCTGTGGCGGGGTCAAAAAAATGAATTTTTTTCATATCGCAAACCATCTCTACCATACTGCCTATTTCAGGCTTATTGGAAGCTTCAACCACGGCAATAAAGGTATGGGTGCCCGTGGAAAGGTAAAGATAGTTTTCCGACCCCATAGTTTCCACAACTTCACATATAACTGATATGGTGTTATCGGGAGTAGCAGCGGAAGCAAATAATTTGTCAAAAATACTTTCGGGACGAATGCCAAAGATAATTTCTCTGTTTATGTACTTGTCTAACTTTTTATACATCGGCTCCAAAATTCTGATTTTAAACCCTCCCTCATCAAAATATAAGCCGCCGTCTTTCTTTATAATTTTACCTTCCATAAAATTCATGGGAGGAGAACCGATAAACCCGGCTACAAACTTATTAACGGGCTGATTATAAACATTTAAAGGCGTATCAAACTGCAGGAGGAGCCCGTCCTTCATAACGGCAATCCTGTCGCCTAACGTCATTGCTTCTGTCTGGTCATGAGTTACGTAAATCATCGTCGTCTGAATTTTTAAATGAAGCTTATGAATCTCTGTGCGCATCTGCACGCGCAGTTTAGCGTCAAGGTTACTTAACGGTTCATCAAAAAGAAACACTATGGGTTTCCTTACAATCGCCCGGCCCACGGCAACCCTCTGGCGCTCTCCTCCGGAAATTTCCCGGGGTTTACGGTTTAAGAGATGAGATATCCCTAAAATCGTGGCAGCTTCTTTAACTCTCTTATCAATGTCTCTGCTTGAATATTTCCGCAATTTTAAAGCAAACGCCATGTTATCGTAAACCTTCATATGAGGGTAAAGGGCATAATTTTGAAAAACCATGGCGATGTTTCTGTCTTTGGCAGGAACGTCGTTTACTTTTCTATCGGCGATATAAATATCGCCAGTGGTGGTTTCCTCCAAACCAGCAACCATGCGCAACGTTGTAGACTTACCGCACCCGGAAGGGCCCAGTAAAACAACAAACTCTTTATTCTCTATCCCTAAGCTTACTTTTCTAACAGCATGCACCTCACCTTTATAAACTTTACTTACCTCTCTTAAACTTACCTGTGCCATATTTTTTTATTTTTTAACGGGAATATTTTTATCTGTGTAATCTGTGTTAAAAGATTTTAAATTTTAAATGCAGCCCTGTCAAGTTATTAATTCCTTTTTTACTCAGACCACTGAATACTATCGTCTTGCGAATCCGAATCTTCGGGCATATCCGAAGAAACCGGCCCCGCTTCTTCCTGCTGCCGGGAACCTCGCGGAACTAAATATTCTAACAAATCAACTATCGTTGACTTTAAATCTTTACGATGCACGACTATATCAATAAGGCCGTGCTCTAAATTAAACTCCGAAGTCTGAAACCCCTTTGGTAAATCCTGCTTTATCGTTTGCTTTATTACTCTGGGGCCGGTAAATCCAATTAAAGCCTGCGGTTCTGCAAGGGTTACGTCTCCCAACCCGGCAAAAGAAGCTAAAACTCCTGCCATGGTAGGGTGAGTAAGCACCGATATAAAAGGAATGTTTTCTTCTCTAAGCCGGGCTAACGCACCGGAAGTCTTTGCCATTTGCATTAAGCTGAGCAGCCCTTCATACATCCTTGCCCCGCCTCCTGAACCGGAAACAATTAT
>CP070797.1:1295787-1300637 GCA_020343495.1 Candidatus Omnitrophota bacterium
GGGGGCGCAAAGCCACGGGTCCTAAAAAGCTTTATAGGCTTTTAGGGAAAAATTAGGTGTTTTTTTAGGATAGCCGGGTTACCTCAAAAAGGTAATCCGGCTTTTTTTTTGGCCGGAAATCAATTTCCTAGGCTAAAGGTTATTGAAATTGATACTGAGCGTCGATTTATAGGCGGCGCGAACGTATAAAAGAGAAAATGGACGCGGGGAGTTCCCAATATATAAATAATCAAGATAATAATGACAATAAAGAAGAGGGCTTTTTGTCTGTAAGCGACTTACAGCAGCCTCGTTTTAAGCCCTGGATGAGGGTTATTGCGTTATTTCTGTCTTTTTCCCTCATTGTTTCCAATGTTGTCTGGGCACGAAGCGGTAGTTTTGATATACCCCTGCTTTCAGCAGCTAATCTTAAGCAAATCCTGCCAGTAGATAACCTCATAAATGAATTATCCAAATTATCCCTCACTTCAAAAGAGCTGAATGAATTAAAAGCTAATCCTGAATTATTATATCAAGTTTATAAAACCATATCAGAATTATACGGTTCTGATACAGTTACAAAGCCCAAAAAGAGTTTTTTTAAAGGCCTATTTCAGGATGTGATTAATCTTGTTATGCCTTCGGCAAGGGCTGCTGAGGTAGGAGAATGGTGGTTAAAAGATAGTAATATATCCGTAATAGAATATATGCCATCCGGTATAAATTGGGAAATTTATCATTATATCCCGGATTCGTTTGAGATTTCTATTAGGAAATCATCACTTTTTATTGAACTCCCAGAACAAGACCAATTAGATTTTCTGGAATTTGTCAATAATTTATTAAGAGTTTTAGAATATAATGAATTAGAACAGCCAATAAATGATGATGTTAAAGAGACTGCTGTTCCTGATAATTGGCAGCCTATTATAGCTATTTTGTCACAGCCGATAATCGGCAGGAAAGGTGAATTAGGGCTAGATGAAGATGATATGGATGATATAGATGCAGATTCAGAAGATTGGGTGCAGAAAGAGCTTGTTAGAAGATATTACAATGCCTGGAAACTTTACTGTGATATGGTTATTTTTGGGTTGGTATCATTTGATGATTTTAAGGCTCAAGATTCAGATAATGGTACTGCTGATGTTGTCCAAGAAGCAGAGGAAATCGTTGCCCAGCAGGCAGATAATAGCATTGTAGTTGAAGAAGATTATGATAATGATACGGTTGATACAGCCCCGTTATTATATAGTGAGCCTTATCAGTTGCAATTTACTCTTGAAGAAAATCAGCCTGTTTTCATTAGTAATAATGAAGAAATAAATTGTGTAGCAGACCCGTTTGAATACGGGCCGCCGGCTAATGGGCCTCCGCTAACAAGATCTCAAACTAAAAAAGCTGTTGATACAGTTGACAGTTCTGCCGAAAACCAATTAGAGCCAGTTCTCTATTCAAGCCAGACAAATCCAGAGAATAATCAGAAAAATTTTATCTTAAAAGATGATAATGATAATGTTTTTGACTCAAATAAATATGAACCTTATCATCCCAATGCACCACCTGATAAGGTTTCTGCGATTGTTGTTCCTCCTGCCACCAGCAAATCTTTACCACAAACCACTTCTACCAGCCTCTTAGATATTAATATTAATTGTGCTCCTTATGTTTTAGAAGGCCAAATTAACTTGCCTTTAAGCCAGATCGCTGCTTCCTTATCAAACCCAGAGTTTACTGATAACGACGGCACGTCTTTATACGGAATATATAAGGTAGCTAATGATAACAACCTTTATTTACAGGGGGTTAAAGGATTAACTTTAAATGATATCGCAAAAATAATAGATAATAAAGGCGTTTGCATACTTCATCTTACGCGGCCCAATGGTATAGGCCATTATATCAGGGTAACAGGCATTGATTTAGATACCGGCACGGTTACCTATATAAGTAATGGCAGCACGCACGTTGAGCCGGTTACTAAGACCGTTGTCCCTCAATGGCAGGGCATAGCGCTTATATCAAAAACCTCCCAAGCTCTCAACCCACAAGCAGTAGAACTCTCAATAGAAGAAATGGAACAGATAAAAGGTAAAGCGTCTGATTTTAGCTGGGTTAATGACGGGGAAGGCATTGACATTATCCTTCTTGACTCTTGGAGAGCCACTAAAGACAGCCAAACGCAGGATTATTTAGAAGACTATTGCAAGAAAGAGATGTTCGTAGAAGATATATATAATTTGGTTGCGTTTATTTTTGTAAATGGAGAAAACGGGCCGACTTTATACATCGTTGATTTTAGAGATTTTGATAAGAATAAGAACGGATACGGCGCAGAAGAAAGAGCAGCAGTCAGGGATTTTCTTGATAAACTGATTGCCAGTTCAAGCAATGACCCCTATAGCATAGCTGCGTTCATAAGAGTATTAGAAAAAGTATGTAGAACCAGCGAAGAGTACCTTGGCGCAAAGAGCTGGAGCCGGCCTTATCCTGCCGGGGAGAGAGATTTCTTTAATAATTATAGCCAGAGTTTTCTTGAAACTTACGATATCACAGGCCTGCCGCAGAGCGATACGTTTAATATAAGAGTGGACATCTCCTTCAGTGAGTCCGGTGGGTTTTCCAAGCACGTTTTAGAAGCTGATAGAGAAGGAAAGCTAAGCGTTAAAGATAGTTTTGAGTATTACCTTCCTTATGAGGAAGTTGCTTTTGAGTTATGTTATAAAATCGCCGTAGAACTCTTTGGGGAGGAAGAGTTCGGCGATGATTACCCGCAAGAGTTAAAGAAAGCGGAAATGGTCAAGAAGTTACCTAAAGAAGTGCGCGACCTTATAACTTATATCGTTTGGAAAGGGGTCATAGAAGAACAAGTGCCGGTTAACTGCAGTTTAGAGATAGGAGCGTGGATGCAGACGGTTTATATGGACAGTTCTTGGTACAGCAGCCGCGTTACTGCTGAGAAGTTTTATGAAGTGATGTTTATTACTTTAGGCGATAAAATGTCAGCCAACCCTTTTGCGCATTTAGGGTTTGCCGATGAAGAAATGGAGATTTGGATTAACGGCGGCTACGTTAACGGCGTATGGCAGCGTTCCCGGTTCCTAGAGCTGTTAGAGCAAACTAAACTAGAGCTTTACCCTTACGGCGATGACGGGTTGTCTTACCTTGAGCTGGAACAAATGGTCAGGGCAGCTACTCCTGGAGACTTTGAATATTTAATGAATTATTTGGAAGGAAAAGTTGCCGGCAGGGTGAGTAAGGACAGGTTTACTGACGCACAGTGGCAGGCGCTTATTAACAACAAGATAATAACTTCAGACCCTGATGACGCAAATTACGGGTACTGGACAGAAACTTTTACTGCGGATTCGTTAGAAGCTAAGTTAGATACCATAGCAGCATTAGACAGCAAAGTAGTTTTACCTGTCTGGCAGATGACTTCAAGAAGTATGTCGCTGCAGAAGCTGCTTGAGAATTCAGCGATTGCAGATACCGGCATTTCACCAATAACAGAAGACTTTATATACGCAGTTAGCCGGATAGGGTATTTTAAATATTACCACGGCTCCTACGGCCACCAGATAGAAGGCGGCGGCGAATATTCTATTGACGAACGCAACGATTATTTTTTAAGTGCCCGCCAGGAGTTAGTTTGTATTGACCCCAGCTTTAGAAAAAATTACCAGTGGTTTATCGGCGAAGACGGCGTAATCGGCAGTTTAGCAGAGATAGAGAGAATTACCAGCCGCAGCCAGGTTGAAATTGTTGAAGGCCTTGGCCCGCAGGTTTTCCCTGTTGATGGGCAGCTAGTGTATGAGGGGAATCTTTTTGATGACGCAGACGATAAACCGGTTATTTCTTATACGCAGGGGGTTAATAGACCAGTGTATGTTTTAGCTAAGACAAGCTGGAAAACAGAAAGAAAAGTAAAGAAGTTTTTCAATACAAAAACTAAAAGAAAATATGGGTTTTTATCAGCCACCGGTTACTATAACGCCCGTGACATAAGAGCAATGTATGAAGACTCAAACGGTCTTGCTGCCGGTAAATGGAAGAGGGTAAGTAAACAAGAAGCTAATGCTTTGGCCGGGCCAGGCGCTGATGCTGTTGCGTTTAGTCATAAAGATTATTTTGGAAACACCAAAAGCAACAAAATATTTATTAGAACTGATTATGAAACCCTTATCGGCGAGTATGAAGATAACGAAATATTATATTTAGAATATTACACCCAAGATAATGAAGAAAACGGTGAGGTTGCCGGAGAAGTCTGCAGCAAGACGCAGGTGTCCTGGAAGAAAGGTAAACGGCCGCTTAATTATATGTCAGCAATGCAGCAGGGTAAAACTTTACAGGAATTTATCAAGATAAACGATTCTTTAAATGACAGCCGTGCCGGCGATATGCAGTCTTTAGAAAACATGGATTTCAATTTAGACAAAAAAGATAACCGTTACGTTTTATATAACAGTAAGGGAGTTACCAAAGTTACTCTCACGGATATTAAATATAAATACTACCCTGGCACACCTAGGGGCGAGTATATGCCGGTTTATTGGGTGGAGAAGAAAGAGTTGTTTGAAGGACAAACCCGTATAGACAGCTCTACCTGGAAGATAATAGAAGGCGTCAGGTATGACCGC
This sequence comes from Candidatus Omnitrophota bacterium, assembly GCA_020343495.1. GTDB lineage: Bacteria > Omnitrophota > Gorgyraeia > Duberdicusellales > 4484-171 > JAHISK01. The sequence continues at coordinate 1,300,410 of CP070797.1, forward strand.
ATTAAGGGAGAGCTTAAAATGGTGAGTTTCACGGAACGTATATATAACTTATCCAAAGAAGAAGAGCAGGATTGCTCCTCAACTTTCTTCATACCGGGAAGAAAAGATAAAGAGGATTTTGACGAGATGAACGTTGTTTGGGTTACATACGACTTTAGAACCGGCGAAGAGTTAAGGACAGAGAAGAAAACTGTTACCGCTGAGTCAAGCAACGAGTATAACGACGAC
>CP070797.1:1300737-1305507 GCA_020343495.1 Candidatus Omnitrophota bacterium
CTAACTCCTCATAAGGCGGCAAACTGTCTGTATCTTTTTGGTTAGGCTTTAATTCCGCCGAAGGAGGCCTTTTGATTATAGAAACAGGAATAATTTTTCTTGCCGATATTTTATTTATATAATTCGCTATCCTGTACACCAGCATCTTAGGAACGTCTTTTAAAACGCCAAAGCCTCCTACCATGTCGCCGTAAAGAGTGCAATAGCCGCAGGAAACTTCGCTTTTATTACCCGTATTAAGAACAAGGTACCCGAATTTATTGGAAAACGCCATTAAGACATTGCCTCTTATTCTTGCTTGAAGGTTTTCTTCGGTCTTATCTTCTTTCCTGCCTTTAAAAGAAAACTGTAAAATATCAAGATACGATTTCAAAATTTCCTCTATATTTACAATAAAATATTTAATCTTTAAGTTCTCACAGATTTTTTTCGCATCACTAAATGTATCCTTAGAAGTGTACTGCGAAGGCATAATGAGAGCGCATACATTATCCGGGCCTAAGACTTGGGCAGCTAAGGCAATAACCACTGCCGAATCTATCCCTCCGCTTACCCCTACGATAACTTTCTTAAAGCCATTTTTCTTAACGTAATCAAAGAGCCCTAATCGCAACGCTGAATAAGCCTCCTCTTCTTCTTTAACAGAGACTTTTTGAGAAAGGTATTTCTTGTTTTTATTAAAACTGAACTTTAAAAAGTCTTCCTGAAAACGCTTTGCATACTTTATTAACTTTCCTGCCGGTGAGAAAATTTTACTCGTCCCGTCAAAAACAAGCTCATCCTGGCCGCCGACTAAATTACAGTAAAAGATACAAGCGTTAGTCTGTTTTGCCGCTCCGGAAAGAATCTTCTCCCGCAAAGCTACTTTTCCTAAATGAAAGGGCGAAGCAGATATGTTAACAATAAAATCAAGCCCTTTATTCTTCAAGAGCTCCATTGCGTTTTTATCCCAGAGATCTTCACATATGCTTATGGAGAACTTATACCCTTCCAACTCATAAAAAGACAGGTTCTCTCCCGGACTAAAATAGCGCTTTTCATCAAAAACGCCGTAATTAGGCAACTGTATTTTATGATAAACGTCGGTTAACCTGCCATCCTGTAATACGGCGCAGGCGTTATAGATTTTATTGTCACAACAGTCAACAAACCCCACTAAAACTATGATACCTTTAGCCTCTTTCGTTATAACTTTCAAATACTGAATATTTTTCTCTATAAAATGCGGTTTGTGGAGAAGGTCTTCCGGCGGGTACCCTACTAACGCCAATTCAGGAAATATCAAGAGGTTTACCCCCTGCTTTTTCGCTTTTCTTATATTATGTATTATTTTGCCGGCATTGCCTTCTAAATCAGCTACCCACGAATTGATTTGTGCCAGGACAATTTTTAACATAATAATCCTTCCTCAAATTAGTCTCATTATATATTCTTTTAAACAACAATCAAGCTTTCTTTCGCCACTTAAAGAACAAAAAACACCCCATTCCTACCAAAATTATGGAAATAATCTGGGCTGTGGTAAAAAATAAAATTTGGCCCCGTTCATCGCCCCTGAAAAATTCAATTATAAACCGAAATATTCCGTATAATACTAAATAGTAAAGAAATATTTGGCCCCTGAATTTTTTGTATTTGCGGATAAAAAGTAGGACTATAAAAATTAAAAATAGAAAAAATGAAGAAATTAACTGCGTGGGGATTACTTTTTCTGCCAGCATGCCGGCAGGAGAATTGAGTGGAAATAATACTCCCCATACAGAATCCGTAGGCTTACCGTAACAGCACCCGTAAAAAAAACAACCCAGCCGGCCTAAAGAATGCCCTAGGGGTAACCCTAACCCTAAGCTATCTAACATTTTCAAAGAATCAATTTTATACTTCTTAGTTAAAAAATAAAGGGGGATAAAACCAAAAATAACGCCGCCATAAAAAACAAACCCGCTCCTGCTAAGAATTATCTCTAACGGCCTTTGGATGAACCATTTGTATTCCATAATAACATAAAAAATCCTGGCGCCGATAAGCGCAATTACTGCCGTCCAAAAGATAATATCAGTAAACTTAGTGCAATCTATTCCCAATCTCTTGGCTTCTCTTAAAGAAACAAAATACCCCAGGAGCAACCCTAAAAATACAAAAATGCCGTATGTGTAAATAGTAACAGGCCCTAACTTAATCAGTACCGGATACATACCTTAATAATTTTAGTTGTTTTCAATTATTATATTCACCGGGCCGTCCATATTCAGCTTTATATCCATGTGTTCGCCAAATACCCCTTTTTTCACCTTAAGTCCTTGGCCCTCTAAGAGTAAAGTAAAATTATCAAAAAGTTTATCAGCTTCCTCTTTAACCATAGACTGCTCAAAAGAAGGCCGCCGGCCCTTATCAATCTTAGCGCATAAAGTAAAATTAGAAATACACAGGACCTCATATCCTTTTTCCTTCACGGAATAATGTAACTTGCCCTCTTCGTTCTCAAATATACGCAAATTTGCTATCTTTTTAGCAATATTTAGAGCCTGAGCGTCTTGGTCACCCTTTTCTACGCCTAAGAAAACAACTACTCCCTCTTTGACCGCAGAAATCACTGTATTATTAACAATAATTTCTGCCTCACTCACTCTAGTTACAAGTGCTTTCATAACGTAGTCCTTGATAAGACTTGCGCTTATTAAATTCTTCCTCTATCTTTTTTAAAATTCTATGTTTATCATTCAACCAAAAGGGTGCAACCAATAAGTTTCTATCTGCATCTGAAACTAACCGCAATATCACCCAATTTTTAGGAATTAACTCCAGCGCCCTTACCAATATATTAACATACTCATCTTCAGACAAAAGTTTTATTTCGTTATTTCTGTACATTTGTTCCAGATGCGTATCTTTAACCACATGTAAACAATGAAACTTTACCCCCCATAAAGGCATTTTTGATAAAATACGCATTGTCGCAAACATATCAGAAGCCGTTTCCCCCGGCAACCCTAAAATAAGATGCGCGCCTGTATTTATGCCGTACTCCTGTGTTAGCGCTACGGCTTTCTGAAAATCGGCAAACTTATGATTCCTGTTAATCAACCCTAATGTTTTATTATGAACCGACCCAAGGCCGTATTCAACGTAAACCTCATAGTCTTCCTTAAACCTTTCAATAACATTTAATTTCTCCTCGTCAATGCAGTCCGGCCTGGTTGATACTGCCAGCCCGACAATATTATCAAATTTCTTAATACAAGAATATTTTTCTTTTAAAAAATTAATATCGCCGTAAGTATTAGAAAAACTCTGAAAATAAAGAATGAATTTCTTTGCTTTAAAACGCCGGCGCCCATATTCAATGCCTGCGGCAATTTGTTCTTCTAAAGAGAACCCTTCTAAATTCGCAAAATAACTAAACGCTTTGTTATTGCAGAATATACAGCCTCCTGAATCTTTTGTGCCGTCAAGATTAGGGCAGCTAAACCCTGCATTTATACTTATACGATGCACGCGCTCCCCGAACCTTTCCCGTAAATAGCTGCTAAACGAATAATACCTCTGTTTCATTATAATTAACCTGGTTTTATTTTCGGTCTTTGGCCTTTAGTTTACTTTTACTGTATATACACCCGCAATAGTTTTGCCTGTAAAATTGGTGTTTTTTAGCTAAACTTATTGTCTCCTTAAATCCTTCTTGCTTCTTAAAATCCACAGCTAAAAACTTCTTCTTTCCCAAAATCTCCCCTATCTCAATAATAGCTTCGCTTCTCTTGTAAGGGCTTATTGACAAGGTGGTCGTAAAATAATCAAACTCCTTCTCCTTACATACTTTTGCTGTTTCTTTCAGGCGCAACTCATAACAGCGCCGGCAACGAAGACCGCCTTCTTTCTCGTCCTTATACTTGCGGCAAATATCTAACCATTGTTTAAGGTTATAGGCACCCTCTATCATGTTTATTTTGTTAAGATTATGAACCGCTAAGGCAGTTTCTTTTCTCTTTAGGTATTCTGTGAAGGGCTGTATGTTAGGGTTGTAAAAGAACCCTTCTACGTAAAACCCTTCTTTCTTAAGCCGTTTCAGGGAGGCAAGCGCACACACGCCACAACAGATATGCAATAAAACTTTCTTCATAATATTTCTTAATGTTCAAAATAATCCTTTATGGCAACAAACTCAATTTTCTTTTTTAAATCCTCTAAATTATCCCTTAAAACTTTAAAAGTATTTTCCTTAGGATGAGCGATAATAATAATTTTACCTTTCTCTGCTGCTTTATCTATCAAACTATAAAGTTTCTTCTCTATCGTCCCCACATTATCCACGCTGTCAAGAAACCCTTCATTATATCCGCAAATCAAATCTTTCTCTTTAGCTAACGTGTAGGCAACTGAATCAAGAGAGGTGCGGCTATCAACAAAAATTAATCCTTTTCTTTTAACCTTTTCCAACACATACTGCATAAGAGAGTCATCTTCGGTTGCGCCTGAGCCCATATGGTTATTAACGCCTATTGCTATTCTTATAGAATTAAGGTAATACCTCAACAATGCGTCTATTTCCCTTTTACTCAAATCACTGCTTATAAATTTGTATTTTGCCGTGTTAAACTGCAACTGCTCTTTAGGTTGAAAGGGAAGATGTATAAAAATAGAAAAACCGCAACGGGATCCGATATAAGCGATATTTTTTGAAAATTTTAGGCCGGGCACCACAGAAATCGTTACGGGGATGCCTAAAGAGTAGAGGGTCTTTAAATCTTTTAAACTTTCTCCAAAATCATCAAA
>CP070797.1:1305607-1310356 GCA_020343495.1 Candidatus Omnitrophota bacterium
ATATAATGCGGTTGCAACAGGCAAAAAATGATAAAGGAGGCCAGGTTCTTGATGTGGGTTTGTTGAACAGTTTGTACCAAGTTTTAAGAGTATTTCAGTTAGATATAAGTGAGGCAGAAGTTGAGCAGTTTTATGGCAGTCTTGAAAGTTTTGTGCAGGAGGCTAGGGCGTTTTTTAGAGAAGTAGAAAAAGCAAAGCAGGACGATGACGGCAATGATTTAGGGTTTGAAGCAAGAGATGGGTTGTATCAGGACCTAAGTTCCTTATATTCTTTTATGGAAGATATGTATGAGAAGCTTATAGAGAGAGTAACGGCAATAAATAAGAGCCTAAATGAGGATGATTTGGAGCAAATACAGATAAGTTTAGGCTCTTGTTTAGATAAGAACACAGAGAAAGAAGTTTTAGGAGAGAAGTGGCAGGAGATTAAGAAGAGAACAGAACAGTTAGGTAAAGAAATTAATCAGAAGAAAGAAGTTATGGAAAAAGCAGGCTTACTGGTTAAAGTTATGCGCGTTTTAAACGGCAGTGATGTTTTGGGTAAAGTAAAAAGCGTTTTACAAAAAGGAGTTATTGGGCCGTCTAAGGAGTTAGAGGAGGAAATCCTTGTGATGTTAGGGTTTATTAAACCGATAAACAAGCAAGATGCCCGGCTTAAAGCATGGAAAGAAGTTAGTAAGAGCGGCGACATAGACATCCGTAAGATAAACCAGGCACAGAAAGAAATAGAAAAGAAAATGAACGAGAAGAATCTTCAGGAAGGTTGGCGCCTGTTTAAGAAAGTGGTGCAGCAGCAGCAAGAGCAAGCTCGCAGGCCTAATGAGCGAGAGCTGTTTTTAAAGAATTTACACAAAAATTTAGGGCTTATTCCTGCGCCAGCCCTTGAATCTGAATCGCCGTATTACTATTATATTTGCGGCCAGAGGATGAATAAATATTTAAGCCAGATTAGAGAAAGCCTGCCGCAGACACCAGCTAACAGGCAAGCAGGCCTGCAGGGGTCAGGTAAACAGGGCGCGTCAGTAGAGTTAAGTAGGAATGAGAGACGCCGGCTTTTTGAGATGGCGTACCTTTACTTAGTTAATAAAGTTAACCAGGATAAGCTGGGGTTAACTGATAAAGAGATAGAATCCAGAATTGAGGAGATAGAGGCCAAAATTGAAAAAGAGAAGGCGAGGCCGTATTTCTATGTTAACCCGCAGCAGAGGGTTGCGGATGGTTGCCGGCAACAGATGAATAAGAGCCTGTTACCGATAAGAGCAGCTGCGTTAGCTTTAAGGTACGAAAGTGACGAGGCAGAATTAACAGCATTAAGAGAAATGTGGGTTGCTAATGAAAGAGAACAGATGCGCAGAGATAAGTTAGAAGATACAAGAGTTGAGTTGATGTTTGAGGGTGACAGGGATACCATTGCCGAGTATCAAGCTATAAGGCATGAGCATGATAAGCAAAGGCAGGAGTATGAAAAAGCGTCCGCAGAGAAGGAGAAGTTAGGAGAAGAGTTGACCCAGATCCTTGAAGAAATGCTCACCCTGCAGGCGCAAGATATACAGGCAGACAGCGGTTATGAGCGGTATCAGCAGTTGCATAAAGAGTATATTGAGATTGAACAGAAAATAGCTGATGTTGAGCAGCAAAAAAGCTCTTTTGAAGCTGAAATGCGCAAATTGCAGCAGAACAGGCAAACCATAGAGACAATTAACACTTTAAAGCAGTACCGCCGGATTAATTTTGGCGAGTTTAAAGACGCGGATTTCTCAATTCAAGGGGTTAAAGAAGCTTGGCAAAATGTGAAGAAACAGATAGCAATCCAGGTAGGAATGGTAGTAGGCTGGTATCCGTCACAAGAGGTAGGCCAAGCTGCCAGTATCGTTGAGATGATTGATAGTTATTCAAAAGAGGAGTTAGATGCTTCAGAAGGGGCAGATTTAGCCGTTGCGGTGTTGTTGAAGCTTTATGGCGGCTGCGCTGGCAGCGATGGCGCCAGTGGCGGTGACGATGATTGGTTGAATGCTTTAATTAAGCATTTAGAAGAAGAGCATCAGAGCAGTAAAGAACTAACCCGGCTAAATAAGAGGATTGAGCAGTTAGAGAAAGATGCAAATAAAGAACCGTTCTATAACCAGAGAAAGATTGTGGAAAAAGTAATCTTAAGCAGGAAAATAGCAACGCAGCAAGCTATCTTAGAAGTTTTTGAAGAGGAGGGTATTGAGCTGAGCGGCAAAGCCAAAGAATTAAGGCTGCTTAACAATGATAAAGAATCTTTAGTTATTGACAGAAACAACGTAGCCGGTGATTCTGCGCAATACCGCGCCTTAAGTTATCAAATAGACCTGATGCAGGTAAAGATTAATACAGCCGATATGAGAAATGAGTTAGCTGAAAGTGAGGAAGAATTCCTTAACTTAGATAAGATAAAAGAAGGGTTAAAGGATAAGATAGCGCAGGCAAAGAAGACTAATGACAAGGTAGATGACTTAGAAAAACTTTTATGGAAGATTGTGAAGGAGTATTTAGATAAGGGAATTGATATAGACATCTTGAAGGCAAAGTTAGAGCCGCTGCTGATAAAAGAAGAGGAAAGAATCGCTTGGTTAAGGTATCGGGCAGCAGAAGTTAAGAACAAGCTGGATGAGGCAAAAGAAGCTAAAAACTCTCAAGAGATAGAGACGTTAGCGGAAAAGTACGCGGTCTTGTTAGAGAAGTTAAAGAAGTTAGAGATTAAAAAGCAGGTGTTTAACAGAAAGTGCGAGCTTGAAAGAGACAGAACAGTTATCATGGTTGGAGAACAAAGAATTGTCCCTGGCGATGGGAACGCGCAGGCAGGGAGAGTTAACAAAATAGTTGGGATTGTCTGTGAGGAAGAAATCAGTAAGTTTGTTGAGCAAGCAAATAAGGAAGTTTCTAAACTTGAAGAAGATGGAAAGATTGAGGATAATAAGGAAGCAAAGTCAATAAGTGGAGCGCAAGGCAAGATAGAAGAGCTAAATAAAAGAATAGAGTCTTTAGAGGTTGAGTTAGAAAGAGTAAGTTTACCGTGCCCGCCGCAGACGCCGGCTGAGATGCAGAAAGAGGCCGCTAAGATTAACGTTGAGATTACTAAAGCAAGGAAAGAGTTAGCCCAGGAGCAAGAATCTCAAAAGAACATAGAAGAGCAGGCCCAAAAGAGGAAAGATGAGCTTGATAAGAAGATTAAGTTTATAAAACAGTGGCAGAGGTTGGTAAAACTGGAAGGCGCCCGGGCTCAAAGCAACGCCTATTCTGTCTATACAGCGGCCTACGTTAGGATGTATCAGCAAGTAAACGGTTTAGATGCAACCGGCGCTTGGGATAGAAAGACTTCTATTAAGATGTATGAAGACTATAAAAATATCGTTAACCAAGGTATAGAGAAAGACGAAGAGTTTCTTGAGAAGGAGTTTGACGATTACTTTAAGCGGGTAAGGAAAGCGATAGTTGAAGAAGCCGCAGCCCTGGGGCAGGTAGAGCCGCTAGATTTAATGATAAAAAGAGAAATTGCTCTTGCGGCAGCAAAGGTTTTTATATTTAGAGAAGTTATCAGCGACCTAGAGTCTAAGACACAGGCAGAGATAGATATTTCCTTTGAAGATATCCCGGCATACTTTAGAGAAATAGTTAAGAAGATTGATGAAAGAATAATTGTTTTAACAGATAAGTTAGCTAAAGAAGGCAGGGTTGATAAGAAAATAACTGAAGAAATCAGTAGTTTACAGCAAGAAAAAGATAAGATGAACAGTTATATTAATAACAGGCCGCTTGGTATTACTTGCTACTTTGGTGAGTGGCTGCCGGTTGACGGCAAGAGAGAAGGCATAAAGATTGTTTTAGATAAGAATGTTTATCCTGACGATACAGACGACAGTTACGCTTGCCTTATCACTATTTTAGCGCATGAGTTAGTGGGGCACGCTGCTGTTTATGCTGAAAACTGGGAGTATCTGAAAGTCCACGCTAGACTACCATTAAATATCAGCGGCACTTCCTTAGATTCGTTAAGGGAAGTTTTTGCAGCAATGAAGGCACAAGATTTTTACGCTACTAGCTTTCATCCTCTCATGCCCAATGCACAGTTGCCTTTTCTAGCTGTTGACCCAAATGCTCTTATCAGGCAGGCAAATATATCGTTGTTAAAGCAGTCTATCGCAGCTGAACAAGTTAAGAAAAGACAGCAGTTCAGTGAGATTGTTGAAATTAAGTATGAAATTGAAGCTTACAAGAGAGGCATAGAGTTTCTCAAAGGGGTAAGTGAAGGTGCCAGGGACCAGGTAATAGATATTATAAAGAATAAATACGTAAAGTTAGAGCAAGACTTATTAATAAAAGCGCAGCGTCAGCTTGCTATAAAATTAGAAATAGAGGAGCAAGACCAGCAAGATGATTTTGATGTTAGCTTAAGAATTACCAGCAACGGCGCGTGGGGAGCATCAAGAATTGGGTTTAGCGAATTTTTCTTAACCTCTTCTTACGCTACCGTAAAGCATCCTGAGGCAGAGCGGGAGGTTGGAGTACACAATATTTTAAGAAAGATAGATATTCTTAAGAAAATTGGAATGATTAGAGATGTAGTAGGAGGCAGGTATGAATTTATTGTTTACGGTATAAATAAAACTAGGCTGCGCAGTCAGGGATTTTTAGAAAGTGAAATTACCAGCGTTGTTGAAATTTGGGAAGAGTCTAAGTACGAATATCCGCATCAAGGCGTTGATTTAAAAATGGAAATAGGCGATC
>CP070797.1:1310456-1315192 GCA_020343495.1 Candidatus Omnitrophota bacterium
GGGAGAAAACAAGTGGCATCTGCCAAGTACCCGCAGACTTGTGCCAAGGCAAGTTTCCACCCGCCACTCCAGGAGGCGTAGGACAAGTCTATGAAGCAGACATTATTATGACGGAGAATAAGGGGTGGCGTGGAAAAAAAACGGTTAGACTTCCATTCGCTGAAACTGCAGGGGAAGACATAGAAAATCTGATAGGGCCACATCGCAAGTCAATGTATGATCAGATTCCAACTCTGCCAGAAGCTGACCTTCTGAACAGAATAATTTCAGCCAGTCATGGCTACGTGGTTGTTGCACCCGTTACTCGCACAACTATACCGTTACCTCAAGACATAGGTGACAAAGAAGCAAAAAGCATACACACAGATGCGGACTTGAATGTTTACCGGATACTGCAGAAAATCTTTGAGTATAAAGAATAACGTGAAGCTAAAAAAGTTGAGGGCATCTGAGTCTTACTGAGCAAATATGATATGATTAACGTTTGGGCTAAAGAACGTGGCATGGATTTGTATAAGCCAGAACAACGAAAAAGATTCCTAGAGACCTACTGGCGACAGACTATGGGATTCCTAAAAAATTATGGAATGAAAAAAGTAGAGTTCTTTCCCGTTCATGTAAGAGTGGAAAAAATTCAGCTACCAGACGGGCGTATCGTGTTTAAGAAGCGTGAGGATGAACAAGGCTACTGGGCCCCTATAGCAGCAGGCAACCCAAACCCCATTGTTCCCATGCCTCCCGAGGTAACTAAAGAATTCTCGTCTCTAAACTTAAAATACTGCGCTGTCCAGAGCTGGTGCTGGCCGACATCTGTAGTAATAACCGCTTTCCTACCCTTGAGTAACTCTGATAACCTATTCAAAATGAATTTAGGATTTAGTTCTGGTTTATCCTCCTGAAAAGAATTCTTCAATTCCTTTTTCCAAGAATTTATACAGCCAACCCATTCATTTTTTTGTTCATATCTATTTTTCTCTAACTCACCAAGCAATTGCGCTAAAAATATTTCAGCGTCGGCAAAAACTGTTTTATTAACCGTAACGCGGTGGTTAAATTCATTCCTATCGCAATCAACATGCACTATGTAGGCAGACTCATCAAACTCTTTATTAGCTTGCGGAAACGCCCGGTTATCAAATCGTAAGCCCACCCCTAAAACAAAATCTGCTTCTTTAACTGCCCTGTTAGAAAGGCGGCTGCCGGCATAACCAACAAACCCTAAGTTTAACTCATAATCGCAAGAGACACTCGTTACCCCCATTAGCGTCTGGGCGGCGGGAAGCTGATACTTCTTTAGTAAAGTCATCAACGGCTCTGATGCCTTAGATAAAATAACCCCTCCGCCAGCTACAACTAACGGTTTTTTTGAAGAAATCAGTCTTTTTGCTACATCAACTATATCAGAATGTCTGGGTTGAGGTTTTGTTATTTTCTCATTAAAGCTTAGGTCAGAAACCCCACAAGAGGTATATTGCATGTTTATGGGTATATCCACTAAAACCGGACCCGGCCGGCCCTCGGCGGCAATAAAAAATGCTTTATCAATAACTTCTGCAATATCGGAAACCTTGTTTACTAAAAAGGAAGCTTTTGTAATAGTTTTTACTACGGAAACAATATCCAGTTCCTGAAACCCGCGTTGACGTACGGGTTTATCTTTTTTTAAATCCCACTCCGCGACCTGGCCGCTGATTATAACAATAGGCACAGAATCCATAAACGCGTTAGCAATACCGGTTACAAGGTTTGACGCCCCCGGCCCGGATGTTACCATACATACACTCGGTCTTTGTGTTAAGCGGGCATAGGCGTCGGCAGCATGAATTACTGCCTGTTCATGCCGGCACATAAACGTCTTTATTGATTCGTCCTTGCTTAACTCATCTAATATGGAACAGATAGTTCCTCCCGGGTATTCAAAAACGATTTTTACATCGTGTTCGGCTAATTTTCTGACAATAATTTGTGCGCCGGTTAATTCCATATCAAATCATACAATGGCCGCCGTCAACGCAAAGCGTCTGGCCGGTTATATAGTCGGAATCTGCCGATGCAAAAAATAGTACCGGCCCGGCAACGTTACGGTCTTGCCCTATTCTCCCTAAAGGAATACTTCCTTCTATCATTGCCTTCTTTTCTAAAAGAATATCCTTAATCATATCTGTCTCAATATACCCCGGAGCAACGGCATTAACGCTTATATTATATTGGCCTCCTATTCTGGCCAATGATTTTGTCAAAGAGATTAAAGCCGCTTTCGCACAGGCATAATGAATAGCTTTAGATGACCCCATTTTACCTGCACCGGAAGCAATATTAATTATTTTTCCGTATTTTTGTTTCTTCATCTGAATAAATATCTTCTGGGTAAGTAAAAATGGGCCTTTAAAATCAACATCCAAAAAATCATCCAGCTCTTGCGCAGAAATAGCTTCAAAATCAGTCTGTTTAAAAATTCCCGCATTGTTAACTAAAATATCAATTTTCCCAAATACTTTAACAGCTTCCTCCAAAAACAAACTAATCGATTGGTTACTCGATAAATCTAACGGTATTGTTTTCGCGTTTTTAAACCTGCCTAAACTGTCCAGATTCTTTTTCGCGGTAAGGATTAATTTCGCGCCTTCTCTCTCAAAAGCTTCTGCGATAGCCAATCCTATCCCTCTGCTTGCTCCCGTAATAACAGCAACTTTACCTTCTAATTTCATTATGCTTAATTAATGCCTTTTAAATATTGATTTAATTTGTCTTTGTCGGCTTTAATTTCTTTTAAAGACGTAAGGATAGGTTCAAAGTCCATGCCTCTTACCCACGCTAAATCCGAAGGCAGCGGGTTTAATTTCTTTTTTATATCGGGGAGCTCCTCATCAAAGGCAAGCTTCACAAATATATAAGGCATGTTTAACCCTGCTTTAGTAAAAAACAAATGGGTAGTAAAAAAGCGGCCTATATTAATTTCGGTAGGATTAGGAATCCGGTCTTTATCATATGTAAGGTCTACGCCGTATATTCCGCATGGATTGTTATCAATGGCAAAAATAACCTTTTGCGCGATATCATCAACTAAAGGGTCGCAAACTGTAACCCCTGTACCGGTAAGCCCGGTTACGCCGGAAGGAACACGGTTCCCAAATTCCCAATATAACCTCTTTCTTCCCTGGGCAACAATCAATTCTCCCTTCTTCCAAATTGATAACCAGGCAACTGTTTGCGACGTCAAACGCTCGCTGGCAGTAAAACTTCCCCAGCCCTTACAATGTTTAATCCAAGCTTTTGCAACCTCAAAATCATCGGTAAAAAAACTCCCCTTTCCGCCTCCCGGGCTAACAATCGCGCGCAACCAAACAGATTTTCCTAATTTTGAAAATGCTTCTTTCAAATCCGACTCATTATTTATAAGTATCGTTTCGGGAGTTTTTATTTGCGCCTGTTTCCACATCTTGTAAGATTCTAATTTATTCTGGCAAATCTCTATTGTTTTATGCGCCGGCAGAAATGTTTTTACCCCTAAATCATCCCGGTTTGCCGAAATCTTATTCACCTCCATATCCGGCTGAGAATAGATAAACTCTGCTTGCGTCTCTTTAATAATCTGCTTAAGTATCGGTAAATAATTCTTATCATCAGCGCCGGGCACCAAAAACTTTAAATCCGTCTCGGCCCTCTGCAAATAATACTCATCACAGTCAACTCCTACTATAAAAAATTTCTCAGGAGATAGCCTTAAAGAACGTATAAAGTTTGTTGAAGGACTTCCCCCCGCGCCGGTAACAATAATTCTTTTCACTCTGCTCATATCTTTACAAACTCTCCCCTCTTAACAATTGACTTATTAATAGCATCAATAACTTTTAGCACTCTTAACCCATCTTCTCCGTCCGTTAATGGTCTGGTTCGGTTAATAATAGAATCAATGAAATGCTGACACTCTACTTTTAATGGTTCCTGCGTCTTAACCTCTGGTATCTGGACTTCTCCGTCTCTTATAATCAACTGAAATTCCTCAAATGTAGTGTATTGGCGGTCGTACGTTTTTTTCATGACATTTTTATCATATACCCTTATCGGCTCATTAGCGTTTATATCATCGTACACCAGCATTTTCTTTGTACCAATAATAGTGGTTTCCCGGACTTTTTTTGGGTCCAGCCAGCTAACGTGGATATGTAAAAGTATATCTTGAGGGTACTTTAGAATCATAAACCCCACGTCTTCTAAATCATGCGAGAGAAATCTCTGAGTATAGGCTGAGCCTTCTATAGGCATTTGCCCTAACAAATAATTCATTATGGAAATATCGTGAGGGGATAAATCCCAAATTGCATTAACGTCTTTACGTAAAGGGCCTAAATTTGTACGCCGGGAATGGATATAATAAATCTTTCCCAGTTCTTCCTTTTCAATAATCTCCTTAATTTTGTTTATGGCAGGATTATATAAAAAGGTATGGCCAACCATAAGTATTTTCTTTACATTCTCAGAAATGGCAATCAACTCCTGCGCTTGTTCAATTTTTAAAGCTAATGGTTTTTCCACAAGAACGTGCTTATTCCTTACCAGCGCCGCTTTAGTCAATTCATAATGGGTAACTGCCGGCGTAGAAATTACTACTGCATCTATCGTGTTATCATTTAATATCTTTTGATAATCCGTATACACCTGTATATTAGCCAGCATATTCTCTATATTCTTTAGTCTCGCCGAATCCTTATCACAAACCGCAACCACCTCTACAT
>CP070797.1:1315292-1319947 GCA_020343495.1 Candidatus Omnitrophota bacterium
ATACAAATTTGCTTATTTAACAAGAGTTTTTTGTTCTAACAGCAAGGAGAAAAAAAGGCTCTTAATTATCCTCTATGATAGTGTAAAAGTAAGCCTCTTTATCGGAAAGCTTATTTTCTTTAATAAGCTGCTTTATGCGGCTGTAATCTATTCTTTCAAAAGAAGGTTTTTCCTCCTTCTCTTTTCTATAATACGGCCTCAATGCAGACGGTTTCAGCTTCTCCAAATCCACATTAGAGAAAAATAGCGCTGCCATCACAAAAAGCGTAACAAAAAAAGCGAATATAAAAAGTTTATCGTTTTTCATTAACCTCATCCCTATCACCTGGCGACGACATACATACGTTGCACTGAATACAATCTATATCAGAAACATCCTTTAATCGGCGCGGGCAGTTTTTATATTTTTTAATAAAGAACTTGCGAAAAAGAGCAATTTTGTTAAACAAAGAAAGAGCTGCCCCGCAGGCACAAAAATAACGGCACCAGAACCTTAAAAAAAATATGGAGAAAAATAAAGCCGTCAACGCTAAAACCTTATCCTTGGAAAAACGAAAAGGGTTTAAGAAAAATACCGATAACGGCTCCTGCTTAAAAAGAAAAGCGTCTCGGTTAACAGAGACAACGACAATAACAACCGTTAAAAATATATACTTAAAAAACCTCAGCCGTCTATCAACAGTTTCAGAAGGCTGGCTGCAAAGCCTGCTGCTTCCCAAGAGTTCCTGCAATGAGCCAAAAGGACAAAGCCAGCCGCACCAAAACTGACCCAACAACACCCCTAAAACTAAAGGGGTAGCGTAAATGAGCATATGCGAAAGGATTTTACCTGCTGGTATGTTAAAGGTAAGTAAGTTGGCTAAATGAAATATAGAAAACGTAAGGTTAAACCCAACCCCTAAAATAACAACGACAAAAGTGAGGTAAATCTTTCTCCAAAATACCTGATGAGGAAAAAATATATATAATATAACCGAAACAGCAGTAAAAAAGATTAAGCATAAAGAAGCAAGGTTAACGACCGCCCCGCGCCTAACAACTTGCTCTGGCGGGCCTTCCTCCAACTGCGTAAAAACTTTCTGTTTAACTTCATTCACGATATCTACAATAGCCGTGGATGTAACCGTTGCCCCGCTTATGGCGTCAACCGTATCTAAAGAAAATTCTTGCCTCATAAACCGGCCACCAAACTGAGACAGGAACGTATCTATATTTTTAGCGTACTGGGTAGTTTCCTTATGTTCAATGACTTTTATTTCTTTTATCTGGCCGCGGTCAGTTATTCTTATCTTAAGATTAATGTGGCCGCCAAAGCCTTTTATGTGGCTAGCGTAATCTTTTGAATCTAAAACGTATTCCCTACCCTCTTTACTCTGACACACGTAAGCAGCAAAGGGGTGTTGCTGCCACCTACAATCCTGACCCTCTATGGTTAACTGTAGAGCCGGCTCTCTCCATAGGTTACTCTTTCTTTCTAATAAATAGGATATAACCAAAAAACATATTGATATAACTACCAAACAATAGAAAGTGCGTATGTAAGGAAAAGATAATCTTTGAGGCACTCTTTCCTTACGCAAGAGTTTTACGGGAACTAATTCCGCGCCAAAAATAAAAATTAGAATTAAACAAATAATGGAAAGTAGCAGCAGGGTTTTAAATACTCCCAGCAAAGGAAGCATAAACAACCCCGCTAATATTCCCGCGCAAGAGCCGCCCCAGTGGTCAAGCGCCTCTAAACTTACGGCTACTTTAGTTAAAGAAAGGTTGTTATCCTGCAACAACTTGGAAACTAACGGGTATGATGCGCCGGTTAAACTGCCGGCGACAAAGAAAAAGATTACAAAAAGAACAAAAAGCGCCTTATCAAAACCAACTGTTACCTGCGTAAAAAGCGGGTAAGCCGATAGAATAAGTAAAGCTTCTATACTTAAAACAGCGACAACTACTTTCGCTGCCGCAACCCTTCTTAAAAAGGACTTTCCTAAAAATGCGCCGCTGCATAGCCCCAGCATAAAAAGAGCGTTAACCAAACCGATTAGCTGAAAAATAGTGCCAAACCTGTTCTGAAAGAGAAAAATAAGCGAAAGGTGAAAAGCAAACCCTAAAAATCCTGAAAAGAACTGAAATAATTTACTGTTAAACGCTAGCCGTTTATCTTTTACGTTCTCAATCCTCAAGAGAAAATATATCCTGGCAATAAGAAATACCAAAACCGGTATCAGGAATACAAACATCCCCACAAAAAGAGCACCCTTAAAAAACTTAACCAACGCGCCTTGCGAGTACCTTGCCATAACAAGAATGTCTAAGAAAAACGTTAAAGGTTTATTGTCTGTGTTTATCAGTTTAGTCTTCTTAAACAAAGCGTTATCAACGTACATCTGCTTGGTGAAATCCACTCTTTCCTTAAGGAAAATGCTGGCAAAGGCCTGCGGCGCAAAAGAAATCAGGCGCGGCTTTATCTTCTCAAACCGCTCCTCTAAAACTCTTGAGTCATCAACTAATAGAGATTCCTTCCTCCCCGCTAAAAACCAGTTAATTTTTCCCGGGGTAATCACAATCTTGGGGAAAACTTCTCTTAAAGTATAATAGACCGATGAGCCGTAATTTCGCAGCTGGCTGCCGATAAAGTTTTCCGCTGATATTATGCGCGTGGCAAAAATCCCTCTTTGAGTTAAATTATTACTTAAAAGCTGATAAAACTCTTTAGTAAAAAAGGCGTTTAGAACAAGATTGGAAGGGTCAGGTGTATAAACAACAACTAAGTCAAAGGGGTTACCTGAACTCTGGCGCAGGAGGAGGCGTGGGGGCATAAATACAACATTGAGGCGTTTATCCGTCAAGGCACTCTTTATCTGGGCTGGCGCGTTATTAAAGATAACGTCGTAATAAACTTTATCTTCCAGGCAGTAAGTTATGTTCTCAACGGGAAATTTAAGGAGCGAAGCGATTAAATTCTCTGCGCCTATGCCAAAAATAAGGATATTTTTAGCCGAAGGGTTCTGGGCAATAAAAAGGGCGCTTTGCTTATCAGCATCAACTACTTGCGGCAAACTGCTCACCACCTCTCCTCCCGACAAAACAACCAACTGGTTCTTTAGTTTAGTGACAAAAAGATGCTGATAGGGGGTGTATACTTGGCTTAGGAATTTGCCTTCAGGAAAAATATTCTTTGCGCGCAAGTTATCAAAAAAATTGATTGCCTTCTGCGGCATAAAAATGAATGCCAGCAGAACAATGAGCAGGCCAACATTTAATCCTGCGGCTATGTGCTTCTTGAAAAAAATGCTTGCGATGAAACCAGCGCAACAAAAACAAATGCTGGCCGCTATAAGAATAACTAACGGCGGCACCAACTTTATAATCAGCAGAGTTACCAACGCGCCGGCAGCAAAACTTCCTAAAGATTCAAAAACATACGCTCTGGTTACGAGAGAGGAAGTCTCCTCCTCTTTTACTTCTTTTAACCAGAGCACTGCCACGGTAAAAATTATTCCCGTAAAAAAAGATATTAAAGCAGTAAACCCGAGGAGGTAAAGAAACACCCTCTCCAAAGAAAAGAATTCCCACCAGTAAAGGTGCGCTAATCGTCTTAAACTGACGAAAAGAACTATCTCTAAAAAAGCAATTACAGGGTAAAGGAAAGCTATTTTTAAAAAATGCTTATGTAACAGTCTGCCTAATTTCGTTAAAACCAGAAGGGACCCGGCGCCTACCCAGAAAAGCCAAAAAAAGTAAAACAGCCCTATACCTAACTCGTTGCCGCCGAAGGAAACGATAAATTCCCGTATAATAAGGGTTTGCGCGAGTATGGAAAAAAATCCCAGGGCAAAAAATAACAAGAGCACGGCTTTTCGTTTCATATATCTAAAATCTTATCCTGCTAAATTATGTTTTCTATAAAGGTCTCTATCCTTAAACGGTTTAACTCTCATAATAAATCCCGCTCCTCCAAAAAGTTTAACAGGGATAACAGAAGCAAACATAGCCCCAACCACAATTTTGCCGCACAAAATAAGAAACCGCCTGCGGCTAATCTCTTTCTGTTTTTGGCCTAATCTACTCATCTCCATCTTCCTGCGATACTGGCGCCGCACTTACTGCATTTACCGTTTTCTATGTTATACTCCAGAATCCTGTACCCCACTCTCCTGATGAGAAGTTGACCGTCGTAAGGACAATAAGTATTTTCTGCCTCCTCGCCCCAGACATTGCCGATGTAAACGTAATGTAGGCCTACTTCCCCAGCTATTTGCCGTGCTGTCCGTAACGTCTCCACAGCTGTGGGCGGCAAATTCTTCAGGAGGTAGTGCGGGTAGAACCGCGAAAAATGCAAAGGAACGTCTTTACCTAAGTTATCCCTTATCCACACGCACATTTTTCTTATAAGGGTAAAATCGTCATTTAACGTGGGGATAACCAAATGCGTAATTTCAAACCAAATTCCCGCTTCCTTAGCTAAGACCAAAGAGTTTAGAACCGGCGCCAATTTAGCGGAAGTAATTTTTCTATACATTGCGTCGTCAAAAAACTTTAAATCAATGTTAGCGCCGTCAGTTACTGCATAAAGTTTTTTTAAGGGAGGGGTATTTAAATACCCGGCAGTAACCAGTACATTCTTTAAGTTATTATTTTTAGCTAACTGGCTGGTA
>CP070797.1:1320047-1324560 GCA_020343495.1 Candidatus Omnitrophota bacterium
AATATAAACATAAATGCTTCTGACCTGGTGGAAACTATAGGCTGGGTGCTTGCTAATAAGTCCAAAGATATCTTGTGCAACTTTGAAGGAGTAAACCTGGTTGATTACGTGGGAATCTCGGTGATTGCCGTGGCTTACAAGAATGTCTTAAACCATAAGGGAAGAATGAGAATTTACAATGTTCCTTTCCACGTAAAAAAATTGTTTTCTGTTGTGGGCCTAGACAGGGTATTTGAATGTTATAACAACGAAGACCAAGCCCTGCGGCAGTTTAGAGAAGAAAAAGCAATTTCTAAAATTATGAAGAAACAGCTAAGGCGGCGGTTTAAAAGGATAGATTTACACAGTAACATAGAATATAAACCCATATCAAAGCCGGCTGCCTCTTTCTATGAAGGAAAGATTTTAAACTTAAGCGCTATCGGCGCCTTTATTATTGCCGATAAAATATTTCCTATCGGCGAAATATTATCTACCCGTCTTCATCTTTTGCCTAAACCGGGGATTTTGAAAGTTGAAACTAAAGTCGTATGGGTAGCTGACGAAGAAATTCAGCCGTTAGAATCTCCCGGCATGGGGTTGGAGTTTAATAATATTTCATCCCGGATGCAAACTCAAATTATAAAATTTGTAGAAAAACATTTAACCCATATCCCTGAGGAATAAATTTGCTATATGAGCAACGCTACCAAAAACAAAAGACGGTTTATAAGGTTTAATTTTCCTTATACGATAAACATTTACCCTTCCAGGAAAAAGATGATTTCCACCTATACAGAAAATATCAGCGAAGGAGGAGTAAACGTTGTTATTAAAGAAAAAATAAACCCGGCATCTATCGTCCGGCTGCAAATCTACCTGAAAAATGCCCCCCTCATCCTTAAGGGTAAAGTTGTATGGGTAAAGGAAAAAGAAAACACCCTTCTAGAAGATGAAGCGGTTATTTACTTCAACACAGGGATAGAGTTCCAACAGCTGAAAAAAGAAGAAAAAAAGATAATCAAAAACTGCGTAAAAAGAACAAAACACGCTAAAGCGCAAAGCCCTCATTAAAACCTGCTTAAAAATCATAAACCCGGGAAAGCAAATATGGTTTGTCTTATCGGGAGGAAAGTTTTGTTTTTATGATTTCGCTGATTTTGCGGTTATCTGCAGCTGCGCCGACTTTCTCTAAAACAGCCTTCATAACTTTTCCCATATCTTTCATAGAGGAAGCGCCGCTGCTTTCTATAACTTCATCAATTATACGCGCCAGCTGGCTCTCATCCATTGGCTGGGGTAAATACTCACTTAAAATGGCTAATTCGGTTTCCAGATTCTTAAGAAGCTCTTTTCGTCCCGAAGAAACAATGCTTTCTTTTGAATCAGCCAGCCGCTTCTGCTGGCCCTTAAGAACCTTTATAACTTCCTGGTCATCTAACTTATCTTTCTTTAACTGGATTGCGTAATTTTTAAGGCCTGCCCTTACAAAGCTTAGAAAATCTACCCTGTGTCTATCTTTAGACTTTAACGCTTCCACGTAATCTTTATAAATCTTATCTTCCAGCATAGGCTTTATTATAGCACACTTTCTAACAGCCCTCAACCGCTTTTATATAAAAGCGCCCAGAACCTCAAAAAAGCGCCTAAACACAAGCCAAAACAGGCCTAATTTAGCCCATAAACACCCTTATTTTAAGAGAAACCCTTCCTTCCAGAGGAAAGGTGGTTTAAAGGCAAAAATAGCGGTTTTTAGGCCTTTTTCTACAGCCAAAAAAATATTGGAAAAATATGGACCTGCGAGGTATAATTAGTTCATAAATGGATCTTATAAAAGAACCTTTTAAACCATTAAAGGTGCCTGTAAAACCTAAATATTCTCTTACCGGAAGGTGGGCTGCTGTTTTCGTCCAAATCGCAAATCTGTTTAAAGACACAAAAATTCATCTAATAAAACCTCCCATAAAAATCAATGCAAAAAGCATCATTGCAATATTAAACCTCTACTGCCAGGCAGGGGAAACCTTATTTATTGAAGCCCAGGGGCAGCGCAGGAACCTGGCAATTGTCTCTTTAATAAAGGCCCTTTCTGACCCCACTGGTGAAACTGCCAAAAATATCCTCCATAACCTAAAAAATACCCTTAAACCAGCCTCACAAAAATCTACTCCTTTGCCTTTAAATTTGGGAAATTGGCTTGAAATGAGGGGGTAAAATATTATATACTTAAATTGCCGATAAGGGCAAATCCGCCGAAAGGCGGAGACGCAAAGCCGCAGACCTACGGTAAGCCATTAAAATATACCTCCCCTTCATAAATAATGGTTACTATGGTGGCTGGGTTGCCGAGCAAAGAAACTTAAAAGACAACTAAACGAGGGTCCTTATCGGCCCTTTTTTTTTACCTTAAAATACCCCCTCTTGACACGCCTGTATCAGAAGTTAAAATATTCGCCGTAGGGTATTATTATGAAAAAATTTTTTCTATATGTTTCTGCTCTAACTATCTCTCTAAGTTTACCTAAAGGGTATACTGCAAGCCAGGACAAGAATTTATCTGAAGCAAAGAGGCCTGTTGTTGACTGGAAAACCGACCTTCTAAACATGGAAAAAGCCTTAGGGAAAATGCATATAGCTGAAGGAGAAAAACTAATAATCCAAGGCCAACTTTTAGTATCGGAAGGCAAGGCAGAAGCAAATCAAGAAAAAATAACCCAGGGGCAGCAAATGCTAGAGCAGGGCCGCAACATCGTGAAAAGAGGGGCAATGAGAATCCATAAAGCCAAAATGCAGGCAAGAAACAAAAAGTTTAGAATAGTAGAAAAAAATAAAAAGATAGAACGCGAACAATACCAAAATAATCCTGCAAAATAACACAAAAGGGAGTATTGCTTTTTAAAAAAAAGGTAATAAAATCTATATGATTTTGCCTTTATACTTGAAAAAGGTAGATAAAATATTATATAATTAAAGTGACCGGTAAGAGTAACTCTCTGGTTAGAGGGTTTTTCGGGGAAAACAATGACACCCACGGCTCTTATCGGCCTTTTTATTTTACCCTTTTTACCTCCTAATCCATACCGGCAGGGAATAAGACAGCAGAAAAAATCGTTATAGAGCTTTATCTATTTATATGATAAAATAGCTATTAACTTAATTGACGGGAAAAAAGTAAGTTTTAGATAGAAGTATATTTTTATAAAAAAGGAGAGTAGCCGTGGCTAAACCCGTCATCTTATTAGTAGACGATGAAAGAGCGATGATAAATATGTTAGGGAAAATGATCGAACGAAAAGGCAAAAAAGTCTTAATAGCTTCCAATGGAGAAGAGGCCATAACTCTTTATAAGAAGAATAAACCTCGCTGCGTTTTTTTAGATATAAAATTGCCTGATATAGATGGCGAAGAAGTGATAGAACGAATAAAAGAATTTGACAAATGCGCAAAAATTTACTTTATGTCAGCAATAGACAACTCTACTCATTTTTCAAAACAACGGATAAAAGAATTAGGTGTCATTGACTACCTCACTAAACCTATTGATGTAGATAAAATGATGAAAATAATTGATAAACTGTGATACATAAGAGGAGGGTATATGTTCAGAGAACAAATCAAAGTAATAGACTGCACCATTCGCGACGGAGGGCTTATTAATAACCATGATTTTGACCACCGCTTTGTCCGCCAGCTTTATAAAGGGATTTCAAAGGCCGGCGTTGACTACATGGAGATAGGTTACAAAAACTCAAAACACCTCTTTTCTCCTAAAGAATTCGGGACGTGGAAATTTTGCGATGACGAAGATATAAAAAAAGTAACCGACGGCATAGAATCAAAAACTAAAATCTCTGTAATGGTGGACATTGGAAGAGTTAATATTGACGATATAAAACCAGCCAGCGAAAGCCCGGTGGATATGATACGGGTTGCTTGTTACGTTAAAGATATAGATAAAGCAATATCTATGGTAAACCATTTCGCTGATAAAGGTTACGAAACTACCATAAACATTATGGCCATCTCACGGAATCAAGGCCCGGAACTGACAGAAGCCCTTCACCAAATTGAAGAAGAGAGCCGTGCTAACATAGTGTATATCGTAGACAGTTTTGGCGCCCTCTATCAGGAGACCACCGAACACTTGGTTAAACTATTTAAAGAAATTATAAAAACAAAAGAAACGGGATTTCACGGGCACAACCACCAGCAGCTTGCCTTTGGCAATACTATTGAAGCCATTATTCACAACGCAAATTACCTTGACGGCACGGTTTATGGAATTGGCCGCGCTGCCGGTAATTGTCCCTTAGAGTTGTTAATTGGATTTTTAAAAAACCCTAAATTTGACATACGTCCAATCTTAGACCTGATATCCGAAGAATTAGTCCCGTTAAGAACTAAAATAGAGTGGGGCTACATCATACCCTATGCCATATCAGGAATGATGAACGAACATCCCAGAGCAGCAATGGCGTTACGTAAGGGTGCGGATAAAGAAAACTACCGCCAATTTTATGAAAGCCTGACAACA
>CP070797.1:1324660-1329085 GCA_020343495.1 Candidatus Omnitrophota bacterium
ATTCTCTTTTGCTTTGGATAAATAGATCTAAAATAGGGAATATAGGGCCAGAACATATTATTTCACCTCCTTTCGTTATGAGTTTGCCGAAGCGTTCCATATTTACAGGCATTCATAGCCGTTCTTAGATTAATATGTAAGATTTTAGCGATTTGTTCATAGGATATTCCGAGCAAGCGTAATTCAGTTGCTTTTTGGGCTAGTTTCTGATATAAATATATACGCTTAGCGGGTAGGATTTTGATGTGGGCGCTTATTTCTGCGGCGGTTCGAATTGGTTGCAGTCGCGTCCGCCATTTTTGTTTTGTGAACCTTTCTTATTACGTTAAACATGTCAGAGATTTTTGTTAGCAGTTTATTGTTTGTCGTCGGGCTTTGTATCTTGATTTATAGTTCCGGCTG
The DNA here is from genome assembly GCA_020343495.1 of Candidatus Omnitrophota bacterium. Lineage (GTDB taxonomy): Bacteria > Omnitrophota > Gorgyraeia > Duberdicusellales > 4484-171 > JAHISK01. The sequence continues at coordinate 1,325,063 of CP070797.1, forward strand.
GCTTATCCAGGGGTGCGTGAAACTTTCCCATATTTTTAAGTTAACGCCTTTATTCATCGGGGTTGTTATCGTTGCTTTCGGGACAAGCGCCCCGGAAGCAGGCATTGGAATAGTCGCCGCCATAAAAAATGAGAAACTTATTGCGTTAGGCAACGTCGTGGGAAGCAACATCGCTAACGTCGGGTTGATTTTAGGGGTGTGTGCTGTTTTGTTGCCTTTAAAAGTAAACAAAGCGGTTTTTAAAAGAGAGCTTCCTATAATGGTAGCGGCAACGCTGTTGCTTTACTTCTTAAGCATTGATTTAGTTATCAGCAGGGTAGACGGCGCAATTTTTATTATTTGTTTTCTGATTTTTTGTTTCGTTTCTTACCTGGGGGCAAGAAAGGAGCATAACTGCGAAGAAATCAGTGAGTTTGAACTAAAAAAGTTAGTCAGGCAGACAAACTCGCCCTTTATAATTTTCAGTGTAACAATCCTTGCGTTACTCGGCGTTGTTGTCGGCGCCGATTTTATGGTGAGAGGCGGCGCTTCTTTAGCAGCCGGGTTCGGGGTAAGCCCCTGGCTCATAGGTATCACTGTGTTTGCTATAGGCACGTCTCTGCCGGAGCTGGCAGCGTCTTTAACGGCTTCAGTTAAAAAAGTTCCCAGTATAAGCGTGGGAAACATTGTCGGCAGCAATATTTTTAATATTTTGTTTGTGTTGGGGATAGTATCGTTAATACGGCCGATTAGTTTGGAGGCGGGGATACTAAGGTTTGAACTGCCGGTTTTACTGCTTTTCAGCGGCGTTCTTTTTACGGTTATGCGGACAAACTATAAGATAACCCGCTGGGAAGGCGTGTTTATGTTTTTAGGGTACGTGACTTTTATTATTTTTTTGTTGCGAAGGTGAAGTAATGGAGTGTTTATTGTGCAGTAGCGATATGGCAGTAAAAAACTATGAAGGAGCAGATATTGACGTTTGTAAATCCTGCGAGGGCGTGTGGTTAGACAGCGGCGAGTTAGAAAAGATAGTAAATACTAAGGAAGAGAAGTTTACCGTTGGCCAGGTAAAGAAGGCGATAGAGTCAGCGGTAAAAGAAGAGAATAGCCGTCACGCCTTAATGAAAGATATAAAGTCTTTTAAACGGGACATAAACCTTGATGAGTTAGACAGCGACCAGATACTGCGGATTTTTAAGAAACGGTGGGGCATAGACCGAAAACTTAACTGCCCTAAATGTTTTCAGGCGCTGCAAGAACTTAACTATGCCGGCGCAGACGTAATTCTTGATAAGTGCCCGGATAAACACGGGTTCTGGTTAGATAGGCAAGAATTAGGTAAGGTGCAGATTATGATGGAGTATTACAACAAAACAGCCGTCCCTGATACGGAACATAAGCAGTCAAAACCAGGGTGGTTTGACGTCGTTAGCCACATAGTGAAAAAAGTTATTCCTTAAAATAAACATGAGTTACCTGGCATTTGCTTTAAAATACCGGCCGCAAAACTTTGACGAAGTTGTCGGACAGAGGCACGTGGTAGCAGCTTTAAAAAACGCTATTTTAAAGAACCGCGTCCACCACGCTTACCTTTTCAGCGGCCAGCGGGGAGTGGGAAAGACTTCGTTAGCAAGAATTTTAGCTAAGTCGCTTAACTGTTTTGAAGGGCCCACAGTATTTGCCTGCGGCAAATGCGCAAGCTGTCTTGAAATCAGCAGGGGCACTTCTTTAGATATCATTGAGATAGACGGCGCTTCAAACCGGGGAATTGACGAAATAAGGACTCTGCGCGAGAACGTTAAACTTGCACCTGCGCATTCCCGGTACAAGATATACATTATTGACGAAGTCCATATGTTAACGCAGGAAGCGTTTAACGCCCTGCTTAAGACTCTGGAAGAGCCGCCTGCGCATGTTAAGTTTGTTTTTGCTACCACCCACCCCCAGAAAGTGTTACCTACGATTTTGTCGCGGTGCCAGCGGTTTCAGTTTAACTTGATATCTTTAGAGGAAATTGTCAGTAAACTAAAAATAATAGCCGCCAGCGAAAGTATAGAAGTAGAAAGCCGCCTGTTTTATGAGATAGCCAGGGCTGCCGGCGGAAGCGTTCGTGACGCAGAGTCTTTGTTTGACCAGATTGTGCCTGTGATTTTAGAAAAAGGCGCAGTAGGAGAGGTTCTTTCGTTTTTAGGGGTTATTGACGAAGATACCTTAAATATTATGCTTAAGTGTCTGGTAGAAAAAGACCTGGCTCAAAGCCTTGATTTTATAGATAAGCTTTTAAAAGAAGGTAAAGATTTAGGCGTTTTTGTCAGTGCCTTGTTGGAACATTTGCGTAACTTCCTGTTAGCTAAGGTTAGTATAAGAAGTTTTAATTCGCTCATGGATATATCTCCCCAGAGTAAAGAAGTCCTTCTTAAGTTGTCTAAAAACATTACTGTTTCACAGATTATAAATATTATAGATTCGCTTATCGCGGCGAAAGATTTATCCCGTAAACTAAATACAGTAAGGATTCCCCTGGAACTGGCGATTGTTAAAGTTACTTACGATTACGAGCAGGAACCACCGGTCTCTGCCCCAAGCAATAGCGTGCAGGTAAATCAGGAGCCAGCGTTAGAAAAAGATGCTTTTAGGTTAGATATAGATAGCCTTGAGGAAGCGCCGCTGGAAGAGGCATTTAATATTGACGAGGAGGCCAAACCTTCTGTTGATGACGGTATTTTATGCCAGGCGATAAAACCACGCTGGGGTGACGTTATTGCTAACATGCAGAAAGTAAGGGCAGCTATTGCCTCTCATCTGTCTTTTGCAAAGCCGGTTTCTTCGCAGGGCAGCCTCTTAAAAGTTGCCTTCTCTAAAAAAGATTATTTTCATAAAGAGATAGTTGAAGAAATCGGTAAGACAAAAGTTATTGAAGAGATAGTTTCTAAGTTTATAGGTAAACCGGTAAGAGTAAAATTCATTTTTCAGGAAGAAATGGCAGTCCGGCAGCAGCCTGTTGAGGAAGAAGCAGAGAAAGTCACAGAGGCAGCTTCAAAGCAGGCTGGCGACGATGAGTTTATAAACGATTTGTTAGACTCTTTCGGCGGAAGAATTTCTACGGAGAACGATTAAACTATGGGAAAGTTTTCTGAGATATTTAACGAGCTGGTAGCAAGTTTTTCACGGTTTCCCGGGGTGGGCCGCAGAAGCGCTGAACGTATGGTGTTTTCCCTTCTTAAGATGAAGCCCCAGGAAGTTAAAGATATGGCTTCTAAAATCAGTGAGATTCACCAGGACGTAAAGTCCTGTAAGTTATGCAACAACTTCTCAACGCAGGAGGTCTGTTCTATATGTTCTAACCTCCACAGGAATAAAGAGATGATTTGTATAGTGGAGGAGCCGAAAGATATTTTTGCGATAGAAAAGACTTCCCAGTACAACGGCCTTTATTATGTCTTGTTAGGGTCACTTTCGCCTTTTGACGATGTAGGAGGAGAGGATTTAAACATAGGCAAACTCTTAAACCGCCTCCAGGAAGGCGATATAAAAGAAGTTATAATGGCAACCGACCCTGATAACGACGGAGAGCTGACAGCGCAGTTTTTAATTAAGAAAATATCAAAGTATAAAGTAAAGATTTACCGTATAAGCATAGGAATCCCTTTAGGCACGCAAATTGAGTATATTGATTCAGCAACGTTAGGAAAAGCGCTGATGGAGTGTAAACCTATACCTTGACGATAAACAACAAATAAGTTATAATTTTTCGTTCTTAGACAATTTGGCATTCCCCGGTAGCTCAATAGGTAGAGCGGTTGGCTGTGCCGAAGGGCATTATGCCCAAGTTAGCAGCGCTTGCGGGAAACCGCAGGATGAAAAAGCGAGTAAATTCAGGGAAACCCTGATAGATAATCAGGGCAATCCTGAGCCAAGCCCTAAATGGGAAGGTGCAGAGACTAGACACTCGCTACCTAAGTCCGAAGAGGATATGGTAAAGGTATAGTCCGACTCTCACAGTAATGTGAGTCAGTTCGTAACCAATAGGTCGTAGGTTCG
>CP070797.1:1329185-1333550 GCA_020343495.1 Candidatus Omnitrophota bacterium
GGTATAATGTATGTCATACGAGGAGGTAGGAAAGAAAAACCGGAGAAGAAAGGTTAGTTCGAAGTTTGGAGTGAAGCCAATTACAAAAATTATTTTTGGATTAGGTAACCCCGGCGCAAAATATAAGAATAACCGCCATAACATCGGTTATAAGGTATTAGATAAATTAGCGCAAGGCAGTAACGCACGCTTTAGAAGAAAGCTTAAAATAAATGCTCACCTGACAAAGATAGACATAGAGGATAGAGGCGTTTTATTAGTAAAACCGCTTACCTTTATGAATAATTCCGGAATATGCGTAAGAAAAACCCTGCGCAGTTACGGGATTTTAAGCGATAACTGTTTGGTTGTGTATGACGACGTAGATTTGGCGTTAGGAACAATCAGGTTCAGAGAAAGTGGGTCTTGCGGAGGGCATCGCGGTATTGACTCAATCATTGAAGTTTTGAAAAAAGAGGAGATTAACCGCTTACGCGTCGGCATTAGACGTCTTCAGAGAGAAGGCGATTTGTCGGATTACGTTCTTTCAGATTTTGATAAGAGTGAGTTAGAGCTGCTGAGTTCAGTTATTGAGATGGCTGTTAGTGCATGTATTGATTGGGTTAAGTTTGATAATAACTACGTTATGAGGAATTATAATAGGAGGATTAAACGTGGAAAGAGTTTATGAAAGCATGATGATTTTAAAGGCGAACTTAGACGATAAGGAGAACGAAGAAATTTTCCAGAAGATTATCAAGCGGGTTGAGGGGTTAAAGGGCAAAGTATCTTCTTCAAAAGTATGGGTCAAAGAAAGAACCTTCTTTTATCCCCTTAGAGGCAGAGGAGCTGAGAAGAAAAGACATTTTAAAGGATGTTACTGGTTAATTGATTTTAAGTTAGATACAGCGAAACTTGGCGATTTGAAAGAGACGATTCGGTTAGAAGAGAGGATATTACGAAATCTTATTATAAAGAAAGAAGAGAAGGCTGTAAAAGAAAAAATCCGCTAGGCGGGTATTTGCCAAATGTTTGGCAAGGAGGTAGATGAAAGATGGTTAGTTTCAATAAGGTGTTTCTGGTAGGTAATTTAACGAAAGACCCGGAGTTAAGGTATACTCCCCAAGGGACAGCAGTAATTACGTTACGAATTGCTGTGAATACTCCTTTTAAAGATAAAACAGGGCAGTTACAAAAAGATACTTGTTTTATCAACGTAGTAGTTTGGGGCCAGATGGCGGAAGTGTGCAACCAGTATTTACAGAAGGGGAGGCAAGTGTTTGTAGAGGGTCGCCTGCAGTCGCGTTCCTGGCAGACTAACGAAGGACAAAATAGAAGTATTATTGAAGTAAGGGCTGCGCGGGTGCAGTTTATGCCGCGCGCAGTTAGAGAAGAGGCGCGCGAGGTAGATTTAGGCGACGGCCCGCAGGAATTTGTGAGTATGGGAAATAGCGGTAACAGTGAATCAGGAGAGGGTAGTTAGTATGTTTAGAAAGGTTAATGTCAGTAATAAGAGGAGAAAACCAAGACCAGGAATAGTCAGGTTTAAGAAGAAATGCGTGTTTTGCCAGAAGAAATTAGAGATTGACTACAAGAATATAGAGTTGTTGTCACGCTATGTTTCTTCTAAGGGGAAGATGATTTCACGTCGTATCAGCGGCAACTGTGCTAAACATCAAAGAAAAATATCTAAGGAAATTAAACGCGCAAGATTCCTGAATTTAATTCCTTACGTGGGCAGATAAGATTTCCAAAAGAGTTTAAACATTTGGATTTTGAGTTTGTTTAGAGTTCAGAGTAAAGGGGGTAGCAATGGAAGTAATTCTTCTTAAGGATATAGATAAATTAGGCAAAGAAGGTTCAGTTATAAAAGTAAAAGACGGTTACGGTCGTAACTATCTTATCCCTGAGGGGCTGGCGTTAAAATCTGAAAAATCAAGTTATAAGAAGTTAGAAGAATTAAAAAGAGCTAAACTTAAAACCCAGCAGCGCCTAAAAGGGAGATTTTTAGAAATAAAAGAGAAGTTAGAGGCAATTTCTTTGACTATAACCGCTGAAGTTAAAGAAAACGACGATATTTACGGTTCTATTAGCGAAGGGCAAATCCTTAAGCTTTTGGATGAGGAAGGCATAAAATTAGAGAGGGGCTCTCTTGTTTTAGAAGAACCAATCAGGAAATTAGGGGTTTATAATATAGCTATAAAGCTTTGTCCGGATGTGGAAGCAAACCTTCGTATTTGGATTGTAAAAAAATAAATTGAAAACTTAAGTCTCTGTAGAACTTATGGATGTAGTTAGTCCTCCCCAACAATTAGAAAAAATCCCTCCACAAAATATCGAAGCAGAAATGGCAACGTTAGGGGCAATGCTTATCAGCGAAGATATTATCCCTGAGATTCTTGAAATCATAAGCGAAGACTCTTTTTATAAAGAAGAACATAAAGTTATTTTTTCCAGTATCATTTCTCTCTTTGACGCAAGGAGAAAAGTGGATATATTAACGGTATCGGAAGACTTAACTAAAAAGAAAGAGCTGGAAAGAATAGGAGGGGTTACATACTTAACTAACTTGGCTGATTTTGTGCCCAGTTCAGCTAATGCTACCCACTATGCCCGTATTGTTAAAGAAAAAGGTATTATGCGGTTTTTAATTAACAGCGCCAATAAAATATCTTCCTTGGTATATAAAGGAGAAGACGACGTCAATAATATGTTAGATAAAGCTGAGAAGCTAATTTTTGATATAAGCGAGAAGCGCGCAGAAGGCGGCTACGTCCATATAAAAGACATTATCAAAGACGGGATAGAACTTATTGAATCTTTGTATCATAAAAAATCTCACATTACAGGTATCCCGACAGGATTTAGGGATTTTGACATTAAGACAGCGGGCTTACAGAAAGGCGATTTGGTGATTGCCGCCGGCAGGCCTTCTATGGGTAAAAGCGCCTTTGTTACTTCTATAGCAGAACACGTTGCTGTTGAAGAAAAAAATCCTGTGGCTATTTTCAGCCTGGAAATGTCTAAAGAGCAGCTTATGCAGAGATTTTTATGTTCGCAGGCAAAAGTAGATATCCATAAGTTACGCACCGGTTTCCTGGCTCCGTCAGAATGGCCGATTCTAACCAGTGCTGCTGGCCGCCTGTCGGAGGCGCCTATTTACATTGACGATACGCCGGCAATAAATGTTTTTGAGTTACGGGCAAAAGCAAGGCGGCTTAAAGCGCATTATAACATTCAGCTTATAATTGTTGATTATTTACAGTTAATCAGGGGCACAAGAAGGCAGGACAGCCGCCAGCAGGAGATATCAGATATTTCCCAGTCTTTAAAAGCGTTAGCTAAAGAGTTAAACGTTCCCGTTGTTGCAATAAGCCAGTTATCGCGTGCGGTAGAGTCCCGCGTAGACCACCGGCCGCAGCTGTCGGACTTAAGAGAATCCGGCGCAATAGAACAGGATGCTGATTTGGTGGTGTTACTTCTGCGGGAAGAGTATTATAATCCTACTGCGGAAAATAAGGGAGTAGCTGAAATAATTATAGCTAAACAAAGAAACGGCCCTGTAGGTAGTATGACGTTAGGGTTTATGAAAGAGTTTATGAAGTTTATAACTTTAGCAAGGGGAAGGCAAGAGTAGGTTGACTTTAGGAAAGAAACTAATTATAATAAATATAATATGCGTAAGAATGTTTTTATTTTATGTTTTTTGGCAATAGCCTTTTGTGTGTTTGCGCAGGATAGTATTTATCGTGTAAATATTGAAGGCAACAAAATTGTCAGTAAAGGGACGATTTTCTCTCGGATAAAATTGCGTCCGGGGCAGACTTATAACGAGAACGTCGTTAATAAGGATATAAAGAACCTTTATGCAACGGGTTTTTTTGAGGACGTTTCTGCTGAAAAAGAAGATTCGCCGCAAGGTATTATACTTATTTTTAAAGTTAAGGAAAAACCTGTTTTAAAGAAGATTGTTATTGAAGGCGCCCGCATAATACGTAAAAGAAAGATTAAAGATTCTATAGACGTAAAAGAAGGGTCTTTCGTTGATGCCTACGCCTTAAAAGAGGCGGTTTCAAAAATAGAAGATATGTATACTAAGAAAGGATTGGCGCAAACAAAGGTTACCTATAAGTTTGACCGCCGCAAAGACAAAAATGAGGCCCACGTCACCTTTATTATAAATGAAAAAAGGGCTTTAAGGGTAAGGCGCGTAGATATAAAAGGAAACAAGAACATATCTGCTCGTAGAATTAAGCGGTTAATGAAGACAAAAAAAGCATGGTTGTTAAATAAAGGAGTTTTTAAAGAAGAGACTTTAGATGATGATGTCAAGAGGATAACTGATTTTTATAAAGTAGAAGGGTTTGGCGATGCAGGGGTAGCTAC
>CP070797.1:1333650-1337973 GCA_020343495.1 Candidatus Omnitrophota bacterium
CCTTGGCAATAAACAATAGGAATAGGCGCTCCCCAATACCTCTGACGGGAAATCAACCAGTCTCTTAACTTATAATGAACCTTTCTTCGGCCCACTTTTTTCTTTTCCATAAACTGGGCAATTTTCAGTTTTGCTTCTTGCGAACTTAACCCACAAAACTCGCCTGAATTAACCAAAACACCTTCGCCTTCGTAAACATTGTCTATTTGACCTTGTTGACTCTGCGGCCTAATAACTTCTACTATGGCTAGGCGGTATTTTTTAGCAAACTCAAAATCTCGGCGGTCATGCGCCGGCACGCACATTATCGCGCCGCTGCCGTATTCAGTAAGGATATAATTAGCAATCCAAATAGGAATCTTTCTACCCGTCATAGGATTAACGGCGTATTTACCCGTAAAAATTCCTTCTTTTTCAAAATTATCTGCCAACCGCACCGATATCGGCTGGTTTCTTAGCTTCTCTATAAATACTTTTATTTCTTCTTTATTAGGGGCGTCTTTTAAAATCTTCTCTAAAACAGGATGCTGCCAATTCAACGCAAGAAAAGTCGCCCCAAAAATAGTGTCTACCCTTGTCGTAAAACACTCTATTTTATCTTTTTCACCTTCAAGAGCAAAATTTATGCTCACTCCCCAGGACTTTCCAATCCAGTTCTGCTGCATACTCTTTACTCTATCCGGCCACTCACCAAGAAACTGCAAATCATTTAAAAGTCTCTCGGCGTAATCAGTAATCTTAAAAAACCACTGGCTTAACTTCTTCTGTCTGACACCGGTTGAACACCGCTCACATCCTCCAGAGATAACCTGTTCGTTAGCTAAAACAGTCTTACATGAAGGGCACCAGTTAACCGCTGCTTCCTTTTTATAAGCAAGGCCTGCTTTGTAAAGCTGCAGAAAAATCCATTGCGTCCACTTATAATAATCCGGCAGGCAAGTTGTAACTTCTCTATCCCAGTCATAACCGATACCCCAACTGTTAAGCTGCTTCTTTATCTTCTCAATATTGCGAAGAGTCCATTGTTTTGGATGGACTTTATGTTTTATTGCCTGGTTCTCTGCCGGCAGCCCAAAAGCATCCCAGCCTATGGGAGACAATACTTTTAAACCCTGCATTATCTTATACCTTACAACAGCGTCGCCGATAACGTAATTACGGGCGTGGCCAACGTGGAGCTCGCTGGAAGGGTAAGGAAACATAACTAAACAGTAATACTTATGTTTTGCGGCTTTTTTTGTATCTACCTTAAAAAGGCCTTCTTTCTGCCAAAACTGCTGCCACTTCTTATCAACTTCTTTACTGTAATCCATCCTGCACCTGCGTTAATGAGAATTATAAATCTCTTTAACTACTTCTAAATTCTTTATATCATCTCCATCGCTTTTCTTAGGCGTCTCTAAAATAAAGGGAAGCCTTCTAAGTGTGGGATGCTTTAAAATAAGCCTAAACCCTTTTTTACCAATAGAGCCTGCGCCAATTGCGTAATGGCGGTCGTTTCTGGACCCTAACTTCTCTTTTGTATCATTAAGATGTACTACCTTAAGCCGCTCTAAGCCTACTTCTTCCTTAATCTCAGCAAGTAACTTCTCTAACCCCCCTTTAGTATTTATTTTATACCCTGCTGCCCAGGCGTGAGCCGTATCTAAACATACGCCAACGCGGCCAGACCAGTCTATGTTCTCTAAAACAACTCTTTGATGAGAAAACTTATACCCTAACCACCTGCCGCTGCCGGAGGTATTCTCAAGGAGAATCTTAGTTCTCACACCTTTTGCCTTTTCTAAAATCTTTCCCAGAGCATTAGCAATCCTTAACAGGCCGCGGCGCTCCGTTCCTCCTTTAAAAGACCCCATGTGAGTAACAAGATAATCTGCCCCGAGTTTATCTGCCTCAATCAAATCGTCAATAAACTCTTTTATCGTTATTTTATAAAAGCGGAACCTAACGGAAGCTAAATTAAGTGTGTAAGGGATATGAATAACTACCGGGCTTATTTTTTCTTTTTTTACTTTCTTTTTAAATATCTTTATATCTCGCTCAGTTAAAGATGTTTTTCTAAGCATCCTGGGGTTACGGGCAAAAATCTGCATGGTATTGCACCCCAACTTCTTAGCTCTATCTACAGAACTATAAATTTTTCCTGCGCTGGAAACCTGAACTCCTAATTTAAGCACTTTTTAACCACCTAGTATAAAAATGGAGCCGGAGGGATTTGAACCCTCGACCTCTTGCGTGCCACGCAAACGTGCTCCCAACTGCACCACGGCCCCACCTTGTTCCTTAATATCGGCATATCAATAGTTGATAAATATTACCATTCCTCACAAAAATTGTCAATTGACAAAGAAATTAAGCGGTGCTATATTTAACTAGCTCACAGTTCTCCATTCACAACTTACAGAATATTATAACTGAAGAGCCGAGGTGTTGGAATGGCAGACAATCCGGTCTCAAAAACCGGTGAGGGCGACCTCGTGCGGGTTCAAGTCCCGCCCTCGGCATTTTTAGCGTGGAGTACCCTTCCTTTGTTAACTAAAATTATTTCTAAAAGCATATTTCTGGTATAATATAAAAATATGAATTATGAATTTGAGCTGGATAAATTCCAGGAAGAAGCAATTTGCTATACAAAGAAGAACCATTCCGTAATTGTAAGCGCGCCTACCGGCGCGGGTAAAACCTTAATTGCTGAACATATTATAGACGACTGTATTAAACGCGGTAAAGGCGTAATTTATACCGCCCCCATAAAAGCGTTAAGTAACCAGAAGTTTAGGGACTTCTCAAAAAAATACCCCCAAAACACAGGGATTCTTACCGGCGACGTGAGTATAAATAGAGACGCTCCTATTCTTATTATGACCACTGAAATCTTCCGTAACGTTATCCTCGTAGAACCGCAAAGTTTCACCCACCGCGAATGGATAATTTTTGACGAAATCCACTATCTTGACGACATTGACCGCGGCACAGTCTGGGAAGAAACAATCATACTGCTTCCCCCTCATATGAGGATGCTTGCGTTAAGTGCAACCATACCTAACATTGACGAGTTCATAAAGTGGCTTTCCATGGTGCATAAATTTCCCATCAAATCCATCGTTGAAAAAACGAGGCCTGTGCCCCTGCATTTTTTCTTCCAGTGTAACAACGAAATCTTTACTGACTTTAAAAAACTGAAAAAATCCGGGATAGTCAAAACCCGCCTAAAAAGCTTTTCTCACAGAGAAAACTACATCCCTATAAAACCCAACCGCATGCACACTATTATTGAGTTTCTGAAGAAAAAAGGCGGCCACCCCTGCCTATACTTTTCCTTCTCCCGACGAAGATGTGAAGAGTTAGCCAATGAAGTAGGCCACTATAACTTTTTAACATCAAGCGAACAAGAAAGAATAATAAAAATTTTTAACTCATTAATAGAAAAATTCAGCATAACTTCAAGCCACCTAAATTTCCTTTATCCCTTAATAAAAAAAGGCATTGCTTATCACCATGCCGGCCTACTGCCTACTTTAAAGGAAATTATTGAACAACTCTTTACAACCGGCTTAATAAAACTAATCTTCACTACCGAAACCTTCGCTTTAGGCATAAATATGCCGGCAAAAACAGTTGTGTTTGATACAATGAGCAAATTTTACGGCCGCTACACTTCTTACCTTAAAACCCGCGACTTCTACCAGATGGCCGGCCGGTCAGGAAGACGAGGTATTGATAAAGAAGGATTTGTATTAGTAAGGGTAAACCCTCACCATATAGATATGACCTCTTTAGAAGATATTATTTACGGTGATTATGAACCGATAAAAAGCCAGCTTAACTCCTGCTATGCAACCATCCTGAATCTGTATAAAATAATGGGGAACAAAATTTACGATATTTACCCCCAGTCTTTCCACTTCCAGCAGGGACGCAGCTGGGCGAAAAAAGAGGTTTTAGGGCTTTTTAAACGCAAAATTTCCCTGTTAAAAAATACGGGGTACATACTTAACGGCGGCATCAGCTGGAAAGCTGACCTTGCTTGCGGAGTTTACAGTTTTGAACTTCCTATCTCGGAACTTTTTGACAGAGGCATACTTGATGAACTTGACGAGGAAACCTTATTCATAACAATAACCGCTTTAGTATACGAACCAAGGAAAGGCGAAAGAAGACCAAAACTCAACAAAAAAATCAAACGCCTGCGCCGCCAACTTATTGAAGTTATTAAAGACATTCACATCAAAGAACGCACTTTCAGAATACGTCCCCTAAGTAAAAACTTCTACTTCTACCTAAGCGAACCCTGTAAACTTTGGTTTCAAGGAGCTGACTTTA
>CP070797.1:1338073-1342365 GCA_020343495.1 Candidatus Omnitrophota bacterium
TGTTTATCCGTGTATTTTTCGAGAGAGAAGAATTGATGCATAAAAGGAAACTTTTTGCTGCAGGGGCTTTTCTGGTTTCGGCTATTTTTCTCGTTATTCCTTTCTATGAGAAGGTAACCTTAGTTAGTAGAAAGGGCAAAGCCTTCGGTAATCTGGAGAGGAGAGTAGAGGATTACATAAACCAAGCGCAGGGAGATTTCTCTATCCTTATAAAAGACCTTAACTATCCGGAGTTTAAGATAGTTCTTAAAGAAAAAGAGAAGTTCGCGGCGGCAAGTTTAATAAAAGTCCCTTTAGCCGCGGTGGCATTGAAAGCTGTCAGGGAAGGCAAACTTTCTCTTTCGCAAAAAATTACTATAAAGAGGAAAGATATAACCGGCGGTTCCGGCATAATCAAAGGAATGCAGCTGCCGGTTTCCTTAAGCCTGCAAGAGACTTTAGAGTTAATGATTGCAAGAAGCGATAACACCGCAACTAATAAGATAATCGGTATTTTAGGGTTTGAGTATATTAATGAGAGCTTTAAAGATTTGGGGTTGAGCCGGACCACACTTACAAGAAAAATGATGGATTTTTATAGCAGAAAGAAAGGCGTTGAAAATTACACAACAGCACTTGACCTATGTCTTATTTTTGAGCGGATTTATAAGGGGCTCCTTATTGATAAGGAAGCATCAGAGCTGCTGCTTTCTTTTTTGAAGAAACAAAAGGTAAATGACCGGCTCCCGCGTTATTTGGCTAAAGGCTTAAGCGTTGCGCATAAGACCGGCCTTGAGAAAGGCGTTGTCCACGACGCAGGGATTATTTTTTCTCCCAAAGGAGATTACGTTATCTGCGTTTTGGCCAGGGGCGTCGGCAATTATAAGCAGGTAAAGAAATTCATTGCGAAACTTTCTTTATTGACATATAATTTTTATCAGTAAACGCAGGTTAAATGGGCGGAAATAAAAAGAAGTATGTTTGTAACGAGTAATTTTTTGGTTTTTTTAGCTAAATTATTAAGTTTTATTTCGTATCCTTGTCTTTGGTTGATACAAATTATAATAATAATAAGGGCTTTGATTAGCTGGGTGAATCCTGACCCCTATAACCCCATTGTGCAGTTTTTAAATAAAGTAACCGAACCCATCCTTTATCCAATAAGAAGAATGTTGCATTTAGATTTTAGGATAGGCATTGATATATCTCCTATCATTGCGATTCTTTTAATTTACATATTACAGTTGTTTATAAATAATTTCTTAGTAAATACTTTAATAGATTTAGCATATAAATTAAAGTAATGGTAAATAATATCGTTGTTGCTATTGGCGGGACTACTCATTCTTTGGTTACGGCAAAGTATGCGGTTTGTCTGGCAAAGCTGTTGCGTGCTTCTTTAACGGGAGTTTGTGTTGTTAATACGAAAGCTTTAGAGGAATTATTAAAAAGTAAAGTTTTTGTAGAAGTTGAGGTGAGAGAATTTGAGCAGGATTTAGAAGCGGCCGGCCGCCGTTTCTTAGATAAGATTAAGAAGCTGGCAGAAGATAAAAGAGTTGACTTTAAGGGAAAGGTTTGCAAGGGAGTAGTCGCTGAGCAGGTAATGAGGCAAATAGAAGATTTAGAAGCAGGTTTATTGGTAATGGGGCAACCTACAAAGCAGTTGCCCGACGGTAAAATCTTTTGTGAGGAAGCAGAAGATATTTTTAGAGAGTCAAAGTGTCCGGTAGTCGTAGTAAGAGACGCTCAAGCAGTGGAAAATTTATACAAGGAGTTATGACATGAAGATATCCGAATATTTAACAAAAGAGCATTGCATAATGGATTTGAAAGCATCCAGCAAGGAAGAAGCAATTACAGAAATTGCAGCGCATTTATCTGACTCCGGAAAAGTTAAGGATAAAGATAAATTTATCTCTGACATTTTAGAAAGAGAAAAGTTAGGTTCTACGGGCATTGGCAATAAGGTGGCTATCCCTCATTCCCGGACGGATGCGGTGCAAGATTTTGTTATTGGGTTTGGCCGGTCAAGGAGAGGAGTTGAGTTTAAAGCTTTAGATGGGGAGCCGGTTAACCTTATTTTTGTTATGGGAGCAAATCCTAAAGAACTAAATCTGTATTTACGCCTGCTTGCTGAGCTTTCCAAATATCTTATGAACAGTCATTTTCGCGCAGACCTTCTTTCTGCGTCTAGTCACCAGCAGGTTATAGAAATTCTTAAGAAGTTTGAGAGAGGATAATAAGCGTTATATGTAGGGGAGGCAGATCTGCGTCCTTACAATATAAGTTAAAAATGAGGAAAAACAAGGAAGAAGTGCTGGCTATGGTAATGGCAGGAGGCAAGGGAGAGAGGCTGTATCCTCTGACTTTAGAAAGGACAAAACCCTCAGTGCCCTTTGGCGGCAAATACAGGATAATTGATTTTGCCTTAAGCAACTTGGTTAATTCAGGAATTTACTCTACCTATGTTCTTGTGCAGTATAAGTCCCAGTCTTTAATTGAACACATAAGAAGTGCCTGGACAAAGGGAGGGTTTTCCAAACATTTTATAGGCGTTGTCCCTCCTCAGATGAGAATGCAGCAGCAATGGTATAGAGGCACTGCCGACTCTATTTACCAGAATATAAACCTTATTTATGATTTTAAGCCGCGGCTGGTAGCTGTTTTTGGCGGCGACCACGTTTACCGGATGAATATAAAAGATATGATAGATTATCACATAAAAAAGAAATCTCAGCTTACTATTTCAACTATTCCCGTAGAGTCTAAATATGCATACCAGTTCGGGATAGTAAAAGTAGGTTCTGACTATAGGGTGAAGCAGTTTCTGGAGAAACCCGCGTTGCCTGAGAAAGAGACAGTCCTTGCTTCAATGGGGAATTATATTTTTAACACGGATTTTCTTATGGAGACTTTAGAAAACGACGCTAAAAAAAATACGGCTCATGATTTTGGTAAGGATATCGTGCCTTATTCGGTGGAAAGACAAGCGCCGGTTTTTGCTTACGATTTTTCTAATAACAGGATTCCTTCTTTAAAAAAGTACGAGGCAGAGTACTACTGGAAGGACGTAGGAACGATTTCAAGCTATTGGCAAGCTAACGCAGAATTGTTGGGCAGGCAGCCAAAACTTGACCTGGATAACCAGGATTGGCCTATTTACGCTTCTAATTTGAACTGCCCGCCGGCTTATACGGTTGATTCAGATATAAATAATTCGCTTATTTGTGAAGGGACACGTGTATTTGCTTCTAAAATTAAGAATTCTATTATAGGAAGAGCGGTAACAGTTGAAGAGGGTTGTTCCATTGAGAATTCTATGGTTATGGATTTCACGCATATAGATAAGTCATCTTCCATAAAGGGAACGATTATTGACCGTTTCAATACAATTTCCCCCAAGACAAAGATTGGCTATAATAAAGATAGCGATAAAGAGAAGTATTGTTTGGATTCATCAGGCATTACGGTTGTGAGAAGAGGTTCAAGGAAAGCATATTATTTTTAGAATAATGGACGTATTTGAAGCGATAAAGAAAAGAAGAAGTATCAGGGATTATTTAGATAAAGAAGTAGAAGAAAGTAAACTCCTTAAAGTTTTAGAAGCAGCCCGGGCTGCTCCTTCAGCAAATAACCGTCAGGAGTGGCGGTTTGTCGTCGTAAAAGATAAAGATAAAAGAAAGGCCCTTTCACAGGCAGCTAAAAATCAGCTCTTTGTAGCAGAGGCGCCCTTAGTAATTGCTTGTTGCGCCCAGACAGACGAGCACGTAATGACTTGTGGCCAGCGTTCTTATCCTATAGACGTTGCTGTTGCTATTGACCATATGGTTTTAACCGCCACAGAATTAGGGTTAGGAACTTGTTGGATAGGAGCTTTTTATGAGGAGGGAGTGAAGAAGATTCTGGATATTCCGTCTCCGATAAAAGTAGTAGAGCTTCTTACCCTGGGTTATTCTAAGAAAAAGCCTATCCATCCTAAAGAAAGGTTGCCTTTGGGAAAAACTGTTTTTTTTGAGAAATGGGGTAAATCTTACCTTTAATTTTTAAAACAGGGCTAAACGGTTGATTTTTATATAAGGAGTGGTATAATTTTACTCTCTTATTTAAAGAAAAACTACTAAAAGGGATTAAAGGCTATTATTTGCAGTTATAGAAGAGGGTTAAGTTAAAGGTATGGTTTAGTGTTTTTTGTTAAGAGAGGAGAATAGTTATGGATAGCATTATTAACAAATTAAGAGAAACAGCTAAAAGAAGTCCAAAAAGAATAGTTTTTCCTGAAGCTAACGATGACAGGGTTGTGGAAGCGACAAAAT
>CP070797.1:1342465-1346680 GCA_020343495.1 Candidatus Omnitrophota bacterium
ACCACGTTATATTCTATAATAAATCATATTTATACCCCGCAGAAGAATATCGTTACGGTAGAAGATCCTATTGAGTATCAGTTGAGAGGCATAAATCAGGTTAGTATAAAACCGGTAATAAACTTGACTTTCGCAGCGTGTTTGCGCTCTGTTTTGAGGCAGGACCCCGATATCGTTATGATAGGCGAAATAAGAGATTCAGAGACCGCTGATATTGCTATTAAGGCAGCGTTGACAGGGCATTTGGTTTTATCCACTCTGCATACTACAACCAGTGCCGGCTCTGTTACGCGTCTTATTAATATGGGAGTTGAACCTTTTCTTTTGTCGTCCACTTTAATAGGAGTTCTTACTCAGCGCCTAGTGCGCCGCCTATGCCCGAAGTGCCGCCAGGAGCTGGAAGTTTCTAAGAGTATTAGAGAAAAATATTTAATAGGAAAAGACGCGAAAGTTTATAGAGCTAAGGGATGCAACTCTTGCCAGGCAGGGTATAAGGGCCGGATTGCCCTTGGGGAATATTTACAATCGTCTCTTAAGCTTAGGAATATGATAAATACGTCGGCGTCTGAACACGCCCTAAAAAAAGAAGCCCGTCTTGAAGGGATGGAGACTTTAAGAGAAGACGGGTTAGCAAAAATTAATGAAGGAATAACTAGTTTAGAAGAAGTGTTGAAGACAACGGGTCCGGATGAATCAGTTAAATAGCAGAAAATTATGACTGTCAAAGAAAAGATTTTAAATTATATCAAGAAAAACAAAGACATTCCCCAGGGAAAGGCCCGGGAGATTTTAGAAAAGTCAAAAGATTACGGTTCTTTTAAACGGTTGTTGATTGAAAATAACTTTACTACAGAGAATGAATTGCTTCTTATTTTTTCTAAGGAATTTAAAATGCCTTTTCTTGATCTTAAGAAATATAAGGTTCCTTACAAGAATCAGGAATTGTTGCCTAAAGAGATAGCTTTTAAATATAAAGTTTTACCCTTATGCAAGATAGGCAGCGTCCTTACTATAACGACTGCTAACCCTTTAGACCTTATGGTTTATGATGATATAAAGATTATTACGGGAGTCCAGAAGGTTGATTTGGTGCTTTCCAGTGAGACAGATATCTTGAAAGCCTTAAATACCTTGTATAAGTCAACAGAAGACGTTACGCAGTTGTTAGAAGGGGAAGGGGAGGAGGAATCTTTTGAAGTAAGTGAGGTAGAAGAGAAAGAATCTCTTGAGAGTTTGATTAGCGAAAGCAGCCGGCCGCCCATTGTAAGAGCAATTGATTTAATCGTTTATAATGCTTTAAAGAAAAGAGCCTCGGACATTCATATAGAACCGTACCGGGAGAAGTTACTTATAAAGTACAGGATAGACGGCGTCTTGCAGGAAGAGTTTGCTTTTCCTAAGAAAGAGCAAGAAGCGGTCATTGCCCGTCTGAAAATAGTTTCTTCCTTAGACATAACAGAGTCCCGTATGCCGCAGGACGGAAGGTTTAAAGTCAAGTTTGAAGATAGAGAAATAGATTTTCGGGTTTCTAGTTTACCTACTCATTTCGGAGAAAAATTTGTTTTAAGAGTTTTGGATAAAGAGAAATTATCCCTAGGCCTTACGAATTTAGGGTTTTCGCAGGAGCCCCTTAAACTATTTGAAGAAGCAGTAAAAGCTCCTTTTGGCATAATTTTGGTCACCGGCCCCACGGGCAGCGGAAAATCAACGACGCTGTATTCAATCATTAACCAGATAAATACGCCTGATAAGAATATTGTAACTATTGAAGACCCGATTGAATATCGTATGGAAGGAGTTACGCAAATTCAGGTGAACCCGGATATAGGGTTAACTTTCTCAGACGGATTACGCGCCGTCTTGCGTCAATCCCCGGATATTATAATGGTAGGCGAAATAAGAGATTCAGAGACCGCTAATATTGCTATTAAGGCTTCGTTAACAGGAGAGTTTATCCTTTCCACTTTACATACAAACACAGCCGTAGGCGCAATCACAAGATTGGTAGATATGGAAATAGAACCTTTCTTATTAGCATCTTCGTTAATTGCTACAACAGCGCAGCGCCTGGTAAGAAAGTTGTGCCTTAAATGTAGAGAGAAATACCATATAGAGAAGAGTGTTTTAGATAACCTAAAGATAGATATTAAAGAAAGAGAATTTTTCAGGGCCAAAGGCTGTTCTTATTGTAACCAGACAGGATATATGGGCAGAATAGCTGTCTTAGAAGTTTTTTGTTTAGATGATAAAATAAGAGAGATGATTATTGAAAGGCGGTCTGAAGATGAAATCGCTCAATACGCTTATAAAAATAGAGGGTACAGGCCTTTAATAGACGATGGGATTCATAAATGCATAGAAGGGATGACTTCTTTGGAAGAAGTTTTAAGGGTTGCTACTGAGTAGAGAGGAGGAGAAATGGCTGTATTTACATATACGGTTAAAGATAAAGCGGGTAAAATCATCAAAGGGTATATGGAAGCTGAAGCTAAAGAAATGCTGATAGAGCATTTTCATAAAGAAGGATATGTAATCTTTTCTATTGAAGAGGCAAGAAAGAAAATAAAAGCTCATAGAAGAGGGCGTATTAAAGCTGATGATTTGGTTATTTTTTCCCGGCAGTTCACCACGTTAATAGAGAGTAATGTCCCGGCAGTTGAGGCATTAGCTATTCTGAAAGAGCAGACAGAAAAACAGTATTTCAAAGATGTTATTACGGCAATGCTTAAAGACGTAAAAGAAGGAGCGGCTTTATCAAGTGCGTTATCAAAACACCCTAAAGTTTTCCCGGAAATTTATGTAAGTATGGTGGAAGCAGCTGAAATTTCGGGGAATTTATCGGAAATTTTAGAGAGAGTTTCGCTTTATTTGGAGAAAGACAGCGCTTTGCGTAAAAAAGTTGCATCAGCACTTTATTATCCTGTGGTAATAGTATTGATGGCGGTAGGAATAACAGGGTTTTTAATGGTAAAAGTAATCCCGACCTTTAAAAACATATTTGATATGTTAGGAGGCCAGCTTACTTTAGCTACAAGAATATTAATAACAGTTTCTGATATGGTAAGTAGAAAGGCGTTTCTTATCGGCGTAGCTGCTTTTTTTATAGGAGGGTTTGCTCTTTTTAGAAAATATATAAGCACCCCCAAGGGAAAGAGAAATTACCATCGGGTTCTGGTGGGACTTCCCGTTTTTGGAAATTTAATAAAAAAAATAGCTATAGCGCGGTTTTCGCGGACATTTGCTACTCTGGTAAAAAGCGGTGTTCCTATTGTGAGGTGTTTAGATATTGTGGCAAAGACTTCCGGCAATAAAATTATAGAAGACGCTGTTTTAAAGTCAAAGAAGCTCATCCAGGAAGGCCAGCCCATATCTATGCCGTTAGAAGAGACCAAAATTTTCCCTCCCATGGTTACTAAAATGATATATATTGGAGAGAAAAGCGGCCGGCTGGAAGAAATGCTTTCAAAAATCGCGCAGTTTTATGAAGAGCAGACCGAAGCTTTAATAGCAGGCATGGCAAGTATGATTGAACCTTTGATAATTTTGTTTTTAGGTATTGTCGTAGGAGGCATTGTTATTTCTTTATTTTTGCCGATAATTAAGATTACTCAGTATTTGGGATGATAGTTAAAGGTAATAAAATCAAACGTTTTTTGACGATACCATAGGGATATGTTGACAAAATCAATGGATATGTTATATTTGAAGAAAGAAAGTTCTTTATTTTTTTATAAGGGAATTTAAAGTAAAGGGGGGTGAAAAAAGATGAAAAGAAGGAGTTTTACTTTAGTTGAAATTATGATTGTAGTTGCTATTATCGCTTTATTAGCTGCTATTGCTATACCTAACCTCTTGCGTCCGAGGTTAGTGGCCAACGAAGCAAAGGCACAGGCAACTTTAAGAACAATATCCACTGCTGCTGAAACTTATGCTGCGGCAAATAACGGTAATTATCCTACGGCAATGAGTGATTTAACCGATGCAACACCGGCATATCTTTCAACTGATTATACTACCAGCGTAACTAGCGGGTATAATTATACTTGCGGCACTATGACGGCTACAGCTTATTCTTGCACAGCAGTCGCTGCTACTTGCAATACTACCGGGTCGCAGGATTTTACAATTACTACCGGAGGAGTACTATCATCTGCTGCTTGTACGTAAGAAGGTCAAACGCGCCTTTTTATCTAAAAACCGCCTCTCATATCTTCG
>CP070797.1:1346780-1350954 GCA_020343495.1 Candidatus Omnitrophota bacterium
TTAATAAGTTTCCTCTGATCTATAGCGCGTTTTTCTAAAACTCTTCCAATTGCGTCAGCACAAGAAAATATCTTCTTTCCGTTAGCCCAGGAAGGCGAAGGGCACCTTATGCCTTTGAGCTGCTCAACAATTACTTTCATATCAATTTTTCCTCTTAAAGCAAGAGAAATCAACCTTCCTATGGCTTCAAGCTGTGAAGCAGCGCAGCCTCCGGCTTTTCCCATCTGCGTAAATACCTCAAAAAGATTCCCCTCTTCATCCTGATTAACAGTAATATAAAGGTTGCCGCACCCGGTAGTAACTTTAGTAGTAGTTCCTAAGATAACTTCCGGCCGGGGTTTAGGAAGAGATACCAGAAGCGTCCTTTCTTCCTTTCTCTCAGCCTTCTTATCTACCATAAGAACCTGCACGTTTCGGGAACCGTCTCTATAAACAGTTATCCCTTTACACCCTAATTTGTAAGCAAACAAGTACGATTCTTTTACATCTTCAACGCTGGCTGTATTAGGCAAGTTTATCGTCTTAGAAACCGCGTTATCAGTAAACTCCTGAAACGCAGCCTGCATCTTTATATGCCAGAAAGGAGAGATTTCTAAAGCGGTCTTAAATACTTTCTTTATGTTATCGGGAATGCTTTCCATTTTCTGGATACTTTCTCCGGCAGCGATTTTTTTCATTAAGTCTTGCGAATGTAAGCCTTTTTTCTTTAACGTATATTCCAATGCAGGGTCAACTTCCAGGAGTTTTTCTCCTTCCAATACATTACGAAAATAACAAAAAGAGAAGTTCGGCTCAATTCCTGACGAAGTAGGCCCGGCAATAATACTTATAGTGCCTGTGGGAGCAATAGTTGTAAGGGTAGCATTTCTTATTCTTATTCCTCTCTTCTCCCAAACGCTTCCTTTCCAGGCAGGGAACGGGCTTCTTTCTTTTGCTAACCGCACGGACTCTTCCCTTGCGTTATCATAGATAAACCTCGCCACTCTCCTTGCGCAATCTATCGCCTCATCGCTATCATAAGCTATACCTAAGAACCCTAACATTGTTGCCCAACCCATAACCCCTAAACCTATTTTTCTCGTCCTTAAAGTATTTTCTTTTATCTGAGGAGCAGGGAATTTATTAGCATCAATCACATTGTCCAGGAAACGAGTAGCTAACCTTACGGTCATCCTCAGTTTTTCCCAGTCAATTGTAAAGGCATCGTCAATTACTTTTAGCATCCTGGCTAAATTTATAGAACCAAGATTACAGCTTTCATAAGCTAAAAGAGGCTGTTCGCCACACGGGTTAGTGCTTTCAATTTTACCTAATTCTGGAGTAACGTTAGTCTCATTTATCTTATCAATAAAGACAATTCCCGGTTCACCGTTTTTATGAGCGTATTTAGCAATTAAATCAAAAACTTCCCTAGCATTTACAACTGCCTTTATTTCATTAGTATGAGGGTCTATCAGATTGAAATCCCCTCCCTCTAAAACTTTTTTCATAAATTCTTCTGTTATTGCTACGGAAATATTAAAATTTGAAATGTCTCCTTCTTTCTCTTTACATTTTATAAATTCTAAAATATCGGGATGGTCAATTCTTAATATCCCCATATTTGCGCCGCGACGAGTACCGCCCTGTTTTACTGCTTGAGTTGCCGAATCAAAAACTTTCATAAACGACACAGGGCCTGATGCAATGCCTCCCGTAGATTTAACTGTGCTATTTTTTGAACGAAGTTTAGAAAAACTAAACCCGGTTCCTCCTCCTGTTTTATGAATAAGCGCGGTTGCTTTTATGGCATCAAAAATAGATTCCATGGAATCTTTTACCGGCACAACAAAACATGCGGAAAGCTGACCCAATTCTTTGTCTGCATTCATAAGGGTAGGAGAATTAGCCATAAATTCTAAATTAGATAACATATTAAAAAAACTTCTTTCAACTTCTTTTACCTTATCGGCCGTGGCGTTATATTTCTTCTCAACTGCTGCTATCGCACTTGAAACCCGCTGAACAAACTGATGGGGAGATTCTACTGTCTGGCCTTTTTCGTCTTTTTTAAGATAACGCTTTTTTAAAACAATGAGAGCATTTGAAGAAAAGTTAGAATTATCTTCCATAAACTCTAGCCTCCTTTCTCTTTATTAAGAAATTATTACCCCCTTAACAGAATTTTAAAAGATTTTCAGGTTAAATGAGGATTCTTTTTTCCAATTAACAACTTTTCGAAGGGAATGACTTCTTTATACCACGCTTCTAAAGGTATGTCAAGAAATACTATATATGGTGCTTTGGACGGCTAAAAATACAATATATTGTAAAAAGGCCATTTTTTCGCTCTTCTAAAGATCTACTCTAAAAAAGCCTAAGCACCAGAAACTGTTGTGTAATTAAAGAGCCTCTCTCCCCTTATATAAAGCTTACCGTGTCCCGGACAATAAGCTCGGTATCTAAAACAATTTTTTTATGGTCGGTCTTTGCCTCAACCAGTTCTCTTAATATCTCCACTGCTAGTTGCGTCATTTCTCTAAATGGCTGCCTTACCGTAGTAAGCATAAGATTACCATAAAGACAATGGGGATTGTCGTCAAACCCAATTATACTTAACTTTTTAGGGACTTCAATTTTCTTCTCTTCGCAAAAGCTTAAAACTTCAGAAGCTACCTCATCGCTGCAACAAAATACAGCAGTAGGGCGTTCTTTTAAAGAAAATAACTGTTCTAATTTTTCCCGTGCTTCTTTACGAGAAAAATTTGTAACTTTAATATAATCATTATTTATGTTAATTCCATTTTTCTGGAGAGCTAATTTATATCCCTCTAATCTTTCCTGAGCACATTGAACAAATAGAGTACCCGCAAGATGAGCGATTTTTTTATGCCCATGATGAATTAAAAATTCTGTTGCCTCGTATGCTCCTTTAAAATTATTTATAGCAACATAACTTACATTTTGTCTTTCTATCTTTTTATTCATTACTAAAATAGGGGTTCGATTTTTTAATAATCTTTCAAATTGTTTTTCATTCTCTATGATATCTGCAAAAATAACGCCATCAACTAATGATGCTCTAAAATTATCCTTATTCCCAAAAATATGTAAATGCAAATCAATTCCTTTAGCATTTAAAGCTGCTGATATCCCCCTGATTATTTCCATCGCATAAAAAGAATAAAAAATACCTTCATATCCGGGAATAATTAATCCAAACGTATTAAGCCGACCTCCTGCCAGACGACGAGCAAAAATAAAAGGGTGATAATTAAGCTCCTTTACTGCCTTTTCTACTTTAATACGGTTTTCTTTTCTTAAAGCGGCGGGGTTATTAAGAAACCTTGAAACTGTAGCGATTGAAACACCGGCGGCTTTTGCAACTTCTTTGATTGTATTTTTGGAAGACACTTCTCACCCTTTGGAAAACCAGATATCAGCACTAAAACTTGCCTTAAAATCTAATATTTTTGCCTGACATCCAATGATTTCTACCGTCTGGTTTCTATTTTGAGGAATGGAATTTATTACTTACTAACAACTATATCGCCTTCTCTGATAGCGGCTTTGCTTTCCTTTATATCAGCGGCTGATATCTCTTTTCTTGTCTCAATTATTTCTATTGTGCCTATCTCTTTATCTTTTCTCACAACGCTCAACTGCATTCCCGGCCTTATACCGGAAGCTTCTCCTAAATCCAAAACTACAAATTTTTCTTCCCGATTAACCGCTATTATCTCTCCCCGGAAACCTTGAAGTTTAGGGGCTTGCGGTTTTACTACGATAGGCGGCAATTCTACAGCCGAAGGTTGTTGCGTTACTACTTCATCCATAGAACTGTCTGTTTTAACTACTCTATTAAGTTGATTTTTTAATTCTTCAAAAACCAATGATTTTTCTTTCAATAAATTTTCTACCTCAGAAACTTTTTTTTCTAAAGTCTCCTTTTTACCTTTTGTTTCTCTTATGGCATTCTGCAGCCGCATTCTTTCCTTGTTCGTTAAAATAACTTCTCTTTTTAAATCTGCATTTTCCTTACGCAGTTGATCTACTTCTAAAATCATTTTTCTTCTATCTTCCCGTTCGTTAACTACGTCTCTACTCATTATATCTATAGTTCTTGTCTTAAAAGTTATCTCTCTTGTTAAACTGTCTTTCTCTCTGGTAAGCTCATCTACTTTAATACTTAACT
>CP070797.1:1351054-1355226 GCA_020343495.1 Candidatus Omnitrophota bacterium
GTAAAGGTTTATTGTTCAGCAACCGGCATTGGTGAGAAATTTTATAAACGTATTTATTTCTTTAGAAAATCAGACGGCCTTTTTGTCAGAAAGGAAGACCCCCACGGGTATGCTGCGACAGCAGTGTTAATAAGCGAAAAGTAGAAAAATCTTATTTCTATCTTGACAAATAATAGTGATAGGGGATTATTTTTGTATAAGAGATAACGGTTTTAGACAATCAAGAGAAGGGATTTTGTGAAAAAGTTATCCAGACGGGAGTTTGTTAAATGGTGTTTTTATGCTGCTGCTTCCAGTTTAGGAATTCTGTATTTATCTTCTTTTGACAGGAAAGAAAAGACTAACCTCACCTCAAAGTTTGAACCTTCTTATTTAAGACTTCATAAGAGCGGCCAGTTACGCAAAAGAGGTCAAGAGCTTTGGCAGATAATGAAAAGTTGTGCCTTGTGTCCCAGAAGGTGCGGGGCAAATCGGCTGGCAGGAAAGCAAGGGTTTTGCCAGGCGTCATCTCAATTGGAAATTTCTTCGTATCACCCTCATTTTGGAGAAGAAAAACCTCTCGTAGGCAAAGGCGGCTCCGGCGCCATATTTTTTACAAACTGCAGTCTGCGGTGTGTATTTTGTATTAACTGGGAAATCAGCCAGGAAGGCAGGGGCAGGGTGCGCAGTATAGATGAGTTAGCGCAGATGATGTTGGACTTGCAGGCAAGGGGGTGCCATAACATAAATCTTGTTACGCCTACTCATTATCTGCCGCACATTGTTCTTGCTGTGGAGGAAGCTGCAGCTAAGGGCTTGCGGCTTCCTTTAGTGTATAACACCTGCGGGTGGGAACGGCTGGAGATGTTAGAGGTTCTCAACGGTATCATTGATATTTACCTGCCGGATTTTAAATATTCTTCATCTGCGATGTCAGCAAAATATTCTTCCGGTGCGCAGAGCTATCCTGAAGTTACGCAAAAAGCTTTACTTGTGATGCATCGCCAGGTGGGAGTTGCCCGTCCCCTTGCAGACGGCATTATGCGCCGGGGGTTAATGATTCGCCATTTGGTTATGCCTGGCGGCGTCAGCGGCACAAAAGGAGTTATTGAGTGGATAGCATCTAGCCTTCCCAAAGATACCTATCTTAATCTTATGTCGCAGTATCAGCCGTTTTATAAAGCTTTTAGTTATCCAGAGATTGCCCGCAGGATAACGGTAGGAGAGTATAAAGACGCAATTTTTTGGGCCAAAGAAGCTGGGTTAACCAACGTTCATCTTCAGGGGATGATAGGGCTTGAGGGTAGTGATAAGGGGAGTAGCTATGCCTTTTAGAAAAGCTCCTAAAAACTTAAGGGATAAACTGCCTAAACATGCACAGGAAATTTATGTGAAAGTTTTTAATAATGCTTATAAACAGTATGAAAATCCCAAAAAGCGCCGGTCGGTAAAGCAGTCACTGGATGAAATTGCCAACAAAACAGCATGGGCTGCTGTAAAGAAGCAATACTGCAAAGATGAAAGTGGTAAATGGTATAGGAAAAAAACCGAAAAATAAGGGAAGAAGCAGATAAAGTTTTTAAAACAGTCTTTAGAAAGAGGATAGATGTTAAAAGATCCAACATGCGGGATGAGCGTTGATGAGAAAACCGCGTTGAAGTTAGTTCATAGGGGAAATAGTTACTTTTTTTGCAGCCGTCACTGCATGGAGAAGTTTGCTAAAAAAAATAAAATTTCAGAAAAACACGTAGCCGCCTGTTTAGTCCCTGCCAAGGCGCCTTTTTATAAAAATAAATCTTTTATTGTCGCAGGCATTCTGGGGAGTTTAATGCTTTTATCTTATGTCGTGCCTACTTTAGAGCCGTTTCGCAGTTCGCTTCTGATGTATTTTAAAAAAATCTGGTGGGCTGTTCTTCTAGGATTTTTTATTGGAGGAATTATTGACCACTATGTGCCCCGTGAATATGTATCGTATATCCTGGCAAAGCCGAAGAAACGGACAATTTTCTATTCGGTAATTTTAGGATTTTTTATGAGCGCCTGTTCTCACGGTATTTTGGCATTATCAATTGAACTGCACAAGAAAGGAGCGTCAAACCCGGCAGTTGTAGCTTTTTTACTTGCTTCTCCCTGGGCGAATATGGCTTTGACAATAATGCTTATTGGGTTTTTCGGCGTCAAAGCCCTTTTTATTATTCTTTCAGCTATTGTCATTGCGGTAATTACAGGGTTTATTTTCCAATTTCTCCAGAAGGTCAACCTTATTGAGAAGAATGAGAACGTGGTAAAGAGCCAAGAGAGTTTTTCCATAATAGCGGATATTAAAGAAAGATTTCGCAGCTATAAATTTTCTTTAAAAACTCTAAAAGAAGACCTAAAAGGTATATATAAAGGAGCTGTCTCTCTAAGTAATATGGTTCTGTGGTGGATTCTAATAGGAATGGGGCTTGCCAGTTTAGCAGGGGCTTATATTCCTTCAAATATATTCCAAAATTATATGGGCCCCACACTATTAGGTTTGATGCTAACTCTTTTTGTTGCTACTGTTATTGAGGTGTGCTCCGAGGGGTCTGCGCCCATGGCATTTGAGATTTTTAAACAAACCGGTGCACTAGGCAATAGCTTCGTATTTCTTATGGCCGGTGTAGCCACTGATTATACCGAGATAGGTCTTCTTTGGCATAATGTTGGTAAAAGAACTGCGATATGGCTGCCTATTGTAACCGTTCCTCAGGTGGTTTTATTAGGCGTCATTGCAAATCTTTTATTCTAAAATTTTTCTTGACTTTTTTGGCCTGGTAGGAAAGAATATTAGTAATTTGTGCTTGATAGAGCACTATTCATTGGGAGGTATAATATGCATATTCCAAACGGTATGTTGCAAGGGGGGATTTGTCCTGTTACTGCTGTAGTTAGCACGATAGTTATAGGATTTGCGGCGTTCAGAGCTTTTTTCGCTAAAAATAAACCGTCGGCAGCAAGGTTTGCGGCGATTACTGCTTTAATCTTTGCCGGTCAGATGATGAATTTCCCCGTTAGCGGCGGAACCAGCGGGCATTTGCTCGGTGGCATACTTGCAGTTGCT
Organism: Candidatus Omnitrophota bacterium; assembly: GCA_020343495.1. Taxonomy (GTDB): domain Bacteria; phylum Omnitrophota; class Gorgyraeia; order Duberdicusellales; family 4484-171; genus JAHISK01. Next base: position 1,354,119 of record CP070797.1, read on the forward strand.
TTACTGGGTGTTCCTTTTGGTATTTTATCAATGGCGCTTGTTGTGACTATTCAGTGTTTAATTTTTTCTGATGGAGGATTTACAGTATTGGGGGCAAATATACTGAACATGGCAATTATAGGCGCAGGATTGGGAGGATTTATTTACCAATCTTTTGCTAAGAAGTTTTCGCTAAAATCTTCTCAGTATTTTGTAGGCATTAGTGTTGTTTCGTGGTTTTCAATAATGATTGCCGCTTTAGCTTGTAGTATTGAGTTGGCTATTTCAGGAACAACTCCTTTTTTTAAGGTAATAGGCGCAATGCTTGGGACACATGCTTTCATCGCCATAGGTGAAGCACTCATTACTGTTGCAGCATGTTTTGCGTTTGCTTCTGAATTAATGGGAGGTTCACAGAAAAGGTCGGTGACAGTTCCCTTAATAGCAGCGGGTATTATTGCTTTTGTTTTAAGTCCTTTCGCCAGTGGGTTACCTGACGGACTAGAATGGGTTGCGGCCAAATTTAATTTTCTTCATGAATCGGTTCCGACTTTTGTAAGTCCGTTGCCCGATTATACTGTTGCGGCGATTAGTAACGAGCCGTTAGCTACGGGTTTGGCAGGATTAATAGGAGTTATAATTACCTTTTTTGCAGCTTGGATAGTAGCGAATATTTTTAGTAGACCCACTCAATTAGAAGTAAGCGCCTAGAGCAGTAGTCTTTTTTGTGTTTGTCTGTCCCTTTCTATATCTTAAAAACAGCCTTCCTAACCCCTTCATAATACTGAAGTTAAAAGCTTTTCTGCCCTCCCCTTGTTATATATTATAATAATATGGTATAATTAATCTGGGGTGTATATAAAGGTATGGTTCTATGATAACCCCAACGATAAAGGCAAATCTGCCGAAAGGCAGAGGCGCAAAGCTTAAGAACCTAAAGCTTAACTTGGCTATGGTTGTCAGCTGCCGAAACAGAGAAGAATTTTTAAAGACCCATAGTCAAAAAAGGCTATGGGTTTTTTATTTGGAATAAAAGGAAGGAAGATATGAAACAAAAAAGCATATTAAAAATATTCATCGTAACACTGATACTCCTGTTTGTGAGAGTGAGTGGTGTATACTGCCTTCC
>CP070797.1:1355326-1359484 GCA_020343495.1 Candidatus Omnitrophota bacterium
CTGTCAACAAGGGGAATGAGAAAAATTAATCCCGGACCCTTGGGGTTATCCAGAGCCCTTCCTAACCGAAATATTACGGCGCGTTCGTAATCTCTGATTATTCTTATAAAGTGCGGCGCTACGAAAATTAAAGCCATTACTGCAAAAATGAGTTTAAACATTTAGCCCTCCTTCTTTTTTACGGTTAAAGTTAAACCTTTAATATTTATTACTTCTACTGTTTGACCTTTCTTTATGGAATCTTTGCTTACGGCGTTCCAGATTTCGCCGTGGATAAAAACTTTCCCCTTTGGGGAAATGTTGGTATGAGCAACGCCGTCTTTGCCGATGAGCCCGTCTTTGCCGGAGGAAGATTTTTTTAAGTGGGCTTGAATAACTTTAGTTAAGACAAAAAGGCTAAACCCTACTAAAAAAGCTGTTAGAGGAATAATTGCCTTCAGGGAAACTTTTATGAATTCCGGCTGGTTGAATAACATTACAGATCCCAGGACAAATGAAACCACCCCGCCTAAAGTAAACATCCCGAAAGTGGGAGTGAACGCTTCCACAATAAAAAAGATTATGCCGATTATCAGAAGGGAGAGCCCCGCATAGTTTATCGGCAAGATGCTTAAAGCATAAAAAGCCAGGATTAAACATATGATTCCTGCTATCCCTGGGAAACCGAACCCGGGGTGAGTTACCTCAAAAATCAGCCCTAGAAACCCCAGGGTTAGAAACAAATAAGCAATGTTAGGGTCAATAAAAGTATTTAAGAACTGTTCTCTCCTGGTGAGGGTTACTTCTTCTATGATGGACTCTTTGGTTGATATTTTTACTGTGCCGGCTGCAGTTCGTACGCTGACGCCGTCAATTTTTTTAAGAAGGTCGTTAATGTCTTCGGCAATAAAGTCGCAGATTTTTCGTTTGTGCGCTTCTACTTCGGTTATGGAGACGCTTTTCTCAACGGCATCTTTTATAAAAGAGAAAGGCCTCCTTCTCTGGTTAGAAATGTTTTCTGCCCAGGCAAGAGTGTCGTTAAGTATTTTTGCTTTTGTTTCTTCATCCAACGCCCCCCACCTTCCTCCTCCCACTACCGGGTGAGCTGCTCCGATATGAGTGGAAGGGCTCATTACCAGTATGTGGGAAGCATAACTGATAAACGTTCCCGCAGAAGCAGCGCGGCCTCCTTTAGGGTAAATATAAGTAATCACCGGGACAGAAGAATTAAGCAGAAGTTTTACTATTTTTTCCGTGGATTTAAGAAGCCCGCCGGGAGTATCCATTTGTATGATGAGGATAGAGTCGGTCTGGGAAGCAAGGGAAAGTGCCCTCTCAATATATTCAGCGGTAACAGGGTTGATAATATCTTCTTTTATAGTTAACAATTTTACTTTGGTCTGCGCAGAAGCATAACTTGGGATAAGAAGAAAGAGTAGAACGTTGAAATAAAGACAGATTTTTTTCATGTTTTTACTGCTTTAAATTATCACAAATACTGCCAAAAATCAATAGGTGGTAGCTGTTGGGGGTTAAAAGGAGAAGGGGGTTGACGCCAAAAAATTGCTTAAAAAGGGGCTGCTCTTTAGCTGCAACTGCTAGAAGGGGGGTAGGTTAGGGAATTTTTTTTTGGATTTTTGTAAACGTTTTCTTGACTTTTCCTTTTTAATATGTTATATACTAATTCAATAGGCAATTATTTTATTAATGGGGATAATCGAGAGATTATACGTAATAGATTTTATAGTGGCGGCCCTGTGTTTGAAAGTAGTTTATACTGCTGTCTCGCGGGGGCTGGTAAATGAGATATTTAAGTCAACCGGGCTTCTCATCGGTTCTTTATTTGCTTTTCATTATTATCCTCATTTAGCTGCAAAAGTAGAGGCTAATTTCCCGTTTCTAAATAAGAAATACCTCTCCTTTGTTTTGTTCCTCCTGATTTTCTTGGGAGTAATGACTGTTTTCTCTATAGTAAGAAAGATCGTGGCTTTTTTGTATAAGAAGGAAGAGATATCCGTCAAAGAGAGATGGGTTTCCTTTATTATCGGAGGGCTTAGGTTTGTTTTTTTATCAAGCATAATATTTTTTCTTATGCACCTGTATTCTTTTAATCAAAGACATTATAGTAAGAGCATTTCTTATTCTGTGTTTAAGAACGTTGCTCCAAAAGTTTATTTAGTATCATTAGATTTTTTAAATTTTTATAAAATCGGTTCCCCGAAGGGATCAAATAAGGAGGTAAAAAAATATTATGAAATTAGAACGCCTTTATCAGGAAATAATAAAGAAGGGGATTGAAGCAGACATCCGCGATAAAAAAAGTATTGATAAGCTTTTAAAAAAAACAAAGGCGGCTTATGCGAAGTGCGATAAAAAAGAAAAAGAAATTTTTGATGTAGATTCGTTATCCAACCCGTTTGCCGATACGCGGCTGCTCTACGGCAGTTTAGGAAGCGACATAAAATCAGTGATCGTGGGTATTGACGTAGATGGCTCTGAGTTGTTGGTGGTTGACAGGTTAAAAGATAAGGGAATAAAAATAGATTTAGCAGTATCGCATCATCCTGCCGGCAGGGCTTTTGCCAACTTTTATGAAGTTATGGATTTGCAGGTAGACATGTTAGTTAAGGAAGGCATCAGCGCAAGTATTTCCGAAAATCTTCTCCTGGAGAGAAAGAACCAGGTTTCCCGGCGGCTGCACGCTGCTAACCATACCCGGGGGGTAGATATAGCCAGGCTCCTGAAGGTTAATTTTTTATGTATGCATACGCCCTGTGATAACCTTGCTTATCAGTGTTTAAGAAAAAAGTTAGATAAAGAAAAACCGGCTAAGTTAGATAAGATAATGGATATCCTTTATGACATTGTTGAGTATAAAGAGGCAGCCAAAAACAATAATCCTCCCAAGATAGTTATTGGCAACAAAGAGTCGCGCTGCCAGCATATCCATCTTGAGTTTACCGGAGGCACCGAGGGCTCAAAAGACATTTATGAGCAGCTGGCGTCAAAAGGAGTTGACACTATAGTTGCCATGCATCAGTCTGAAGAGCATTTTAAAAAATGCAAGGAGGCGAACATTAACGTAATCTTTGCTTCCCACATTGCTTCAGATAATTTGGGAATAAACCTTATGCTTGATTATCTGGAAAGTAAAGGCAAATTCAAGATTTACGAATTTTCCGGGTTTAAGAGAATCCCGCGTAAAAAATAACAGAAAATGATTCCCCAGAAGTTTATAGATGAAGTTCAGACAAGGACAGACATAGGAGAAGTTATCTCCAGTTACATCCCTTTAAAAAGGGCAGGAAGAAACTTTAAGGCGTTATGCCCGTTTCACGGAGAAAAGACGCCTTCGTTTATGATTAGCCCGCAAAAGCAGATTTTTCATTGTTTCGGGTGCGGGCAGGGCGGCACGGTTATCCAGTTTATTATGCAGTATGAAAAAGCCAGTTTCGTTGAGGCTATTGAGATATTGGCAAGGCGCTTAGGTTTAGAAATTCCTTATCAGCGCGGAGAAAAGCAGAAGTTAAAAACTATTCTTTATGACGCAGTTGAGCAGGCTGCTCAAGTTTTTAATAAAAATCTTCTCAGCAGGACAGCAGCTCCGGTTATGAGTTATTTAAACAAAAGGGGAATTAGTAAAGAAGTGATTGAGCAGTTTCGCATAGGGTATGCAGCGGGCAGGAATGCCTTGGCAGACAATCTGCGCAAGAAAGGGTTTTCTTTGGAAGTCCTGGAGAAATCGTCTTTGGTTATCGCCAGAGAGAGCGGGTTTAGGGACCTGTTCGCCGACAGGATAATGTTTCCTGTTTGCGACAGCCGGGCCCGCGTGGTCGGGTTTGGGGCAAGGCTATGGAGGCAGAGCAGTTCTGCCCCCAAATACATAAATTCGTTAGAGAACCCTCTTTATAGTAAACGCCAGCATTTGTTTGGCCTTAACTTTGCCAAAGACCATATTTTAAAAGAGGACTGCGTTATTGTTGTGGAAGGTTACCTGGACATGATAATTCCTTTTATGGCCGGTATAAAGAATATAGTTGCTTCTTTAGGCACGGCGTTAACTTCAGAACAGATTCGGTTAATCCGAAGGTATACCACTAACATAGTTTTAGTATTTGATTCGGATAAAGCAGGCCAGGCCGCTTCTTTAAGGGCGTTGGATTTACTCCTTGAAAATGA
>CP070797.1:1359584-1363645 GCA_020343495.1 Candidatus Omnitrophota bacterium
GAGCGTATGTTAAAAAAATGGCATGATTTGGCAGGGGAACTCTTAGGAACATTTATACTGGTATTTTTCGGTTGCGGTTCAGTTGCGGTAACAATTCTTTTTTCGTCTCTGATGGGGTTGTTTCAGGTGGCTATTGTCTGGGGGGTTGGTGTTACTTTGGCAATTTATGCCACAAGACATCTTTCCTGCGCGCATATTAATCCTGCGGTGAGTTTAGCAATGGTAATCGCCGGGCGTATGCCGCTAAAGAAACTAGGCACATACTGGGCAGGCCAATTTTTGGGAGCGTTTCTGGCAGCAGCAGCGCTCTATGCAGTATTTTCCAGCTCTATTGTTCAATATGAGACTTTAAATGGCATTGTCCGTGGCAGCCCTGAATCAGTGAGAACAGCAAGGATGTTCGGTGAGTTTTACCTTAATAGCCAGAGTGGGGACAGCATATCTATTACTGCTTTTGGTGCTTTTCTTGCTGAAGCAATTGGCACTTTCTTGTTGGTTTTTCTAATTTTTTCGCTTACCGAAGGATGTAATGTGGGAAGGCCCGATAGAAGCCTTGCGCCGTTGTTTATAGGATTAACCGTGACAGCAATTATATGTATTATAGCGCCGCTGACTCAAGCCGGCATTAACCCTGCGCGAGACTTATCTGCGCGGATGTTTGCTTACCTGGCAGGCTGGAGGAATGCCGCTTTCCCGGATAAACAGTTTGGGTTCCTTACGGTATACGTTCTGGGGCCGTTTGTCGGAGGCAGCGTAGCAGCACTTTTGTTTACAAAGATTATTCAGCCTCTTATGTTACATAAGCAAACTTTAAGCCCAGCTGATAAATGTGATTAGAGAGAGGTAAATTATGAACGCATTTTTAAGTATTTTAGAGAATAGCAAAATACCTAAAGAATCTTGTCTCAGGAGAACGAGATTAACCACCTTGCAGGTTAATATGGGAAACTTGTGCAATCAGAATTGTCGCCATTGCCACGTGGCCGCTTCGCCGAATGCAGATAAAGTAATGTCTGCGCAAGTAATTGATAGTATATTAGGGTTTCTGTCAAGAAGTAAAGGGCTCACCCTGGATATTACCGGCGGCGCGCCTGAGTTGAACCCTGGTTTTGATTATTTTGTTGAGGGTGCCCGCCCCTTAATAAAGGAAATAGTTGTCCGCACAAATCTTACAATTTTGTTTGAGGAGGGCAAAGAGTATCTCCCTGAGTTTTATAAGAAAAATAACGTGCATCTTATTTGTTCTCTGCCGGGATACAGAGAAAAAGAGGTCCAGTTGCAACGGGGTAAAGGAGTTTTTCATAAAAGCATAGATGCGTTGAAGATATTAAATAAACTGGGATATTCAAAGCAAGAATCTTTACAGTTGGATTTAGTATATAACCCTTCGGGAGCGCAGCTGCCGCCCAGAAAAGATACGTTGGAAAAAGTATACAAGTCCCATCTAAAAGGAAAATATGGCATAGATTTTGATAAACTGATTACTATTACAAACGTTCCCATAAAAAGATTTAAGGACTATCTTGATTCAAATGGCGAGTACGATAAGTATATTAATCTCCTGAAGGACAATTTTAATAAGGACGTAGTCGCAAATATTATGTGCAGAGAGTTTTTGAGCGTGGGTTATGATGGAAAACTTTATGATTGTGATTTCAACCAGTCGCTTTCCTGGGCTTTGAGGGATGAAAGGGGAGATTTTCTTGCAGTAGATAAGATTGCTGCCCAAGATTTAGAGGGCAGAGACATCATGGTAGGGGAGCATTGTCTTTCCTGCACAGCCGGTTACGGGTCAAGCTGTAAGGGAGCGTTAGTAGATAGTGGAGAATCACTTCAAGAATCAGATACTAAAGAAACAGTAAAACAATACTACGGTAAGACGCTAAAAAGTTCGGATGATTTAAAAACAAACGCCTGTACTTGCGCCGTAGAGGCGGTCCCTAAACATTATAGGCCGATATTGAGTAAAATACATCCGCAAGTTCTAAACAAGTTCTATGGGTGCGGGTCACCTATCCCCCTGCTTTTAGAAGGGTGTACGGTCCTAGATTTAGGATGCGGCACAGGCAGAGATAGCTATCTTGCTTCAGCACTTGCGGGAGAGAGAGGTTTGGTGATAGGCGTTGATATGACTGACGAACAGCTTGATGTTGCCCGCAAGTATAAAGAATATCACGCGGAGGAGTTTGGGTTCTCAAAAGTTAACGTTGAATTTAAAAAAGGTTATATTGAGGACCTTAAAACTATAGGAATAAACGATAATTCTGTAGATGTGGTAATCTCCAACTGCGTGATAAACCTTTCGCCTGATAAAAGGGCTGGTTTTTCCGAGATCTTGCGTGTGCTTAAACCAGGAGGAGAGTTGTACTTCTCGGATGTCTTCACTGGAAGGCGCATGCTAGAAAATCTTAAAGCCGACCCTATCCTTTATGGTGAATGTTTGGGAGGCGCGCTTTATATTGAGGATTTGCGCCGTATTCTAAGGGGGCTGGGTTGTCTGGATTATAGAGTAATGTCTAAAACGAAGATTATACTGAATAACGAAGAGATAGAAAAAAAAGCGGGAATGGTTGATTTCTATTCTATGACTATACGCGTCTTTAAGTTGGCTTTAGAAGATATTTGCGAGGACTACGGCCAGATAGCGCTATATCTGGGGACTATACCGCAGTGTCCTCATCAATTTATTCTTGATGACCGTCACGTATTTAAAACTGCAAAGCCGGTGTTAGTTTGCGGTAATACTGCTTCTATGCTGTCAGAAACTCGTTATGGCAAGCATTTCAAGATAATAGGAGATAGAAGCATTCATTTCGGTCCGTTTCCCTGCGGTAGCGAAGATTACGATAACGCAGTTGGTGGTTGTTGTTAGAGAAAGAGGAGGTGTAGAGATGAGTCCAAAGCCGGAAGATATTCGTGATATGGAGCATATGCATGTAAAAATAAGCTATAACAAGATTAGTGATTTGCTGTATGCGGGAAATAATATGTGCTGCCAGACTCATTTTGAAGAGGAACTGCTTTCTAAAGGAATTACTGCTGATATATCACTGGAAGCAGAGCGCCTGGATAACCCTCAAGGGGTGAAATATTTCTTTTGGTTTCCCTGGAAAGAAGATACCGCCCCTGCCCTAGAACTTATTGATCTGGCTTTGAAAGTGCTTGACCAGGTATTGGATGAAAGGGTAAAAGTATATGTTCATTGCAAGAACGGCCACGGTAGGACCACTACCTTCTTATCTTCTTATTTTATCCGCAAGAATAAAATGTCAGCGGATGAAGCATTGAGATTGGTTTTTGAAAAAAGGCCGTCAGCACACCTTAATGAAATCCAGAAGGCGTTTTTAATAGATTATGAAAAGAGGTGTAAAAAATAATAAGGCAGGAGGAGACGTATATGCAGGAAATATTTAGTATGTTTCTTTTATGTTTTTTGTTGATTATGCAGAGTAATTCGTTTGCCGAGCAGACGTTAGAAAAGGCTACGTTTGCCGGAGGCTGTTTCTGGTGTATGGAATCTGATTTTGAGAAAATTAAAGGTGTCAAAAAAGTGGTTTCAGGATACACCGGCGGAACAGGTGAGAATCCGACTTATGAGGATTATAGCAAGAAGGGGCATATTGAAGCTGTAGAGGTCTACTATGATCCGTCTCAGACTACCTATAAAGAGCTTGTGAATATTTTCTGGCGTAAAATAGACCCTACTGATGCCGGCGGCCAATTTTGTGACCGGGGCCATGCATATACAACGGCGATTTTTTATCACACGGAAGATCAAAAACATTTTGCAGAGCAATCAAAAGATATGCTTGAGAAATCCGGCCTCCTCCAGAAACCAGTAGCAACAGAAATCATCAAAGCTGGCCGGTTTTATGCGGCGGAAGACTATCACCAGGGCTACTATAAAAAGAACCCGATAAGGTATAAATTGTACCGGTTAAATTGCCGCCGCGACCAGCGGCTTAAGGAAATCTGGGACACTAAAACGCAGCTTAAGAAAAGATTAACCCCCCTGCAATATAAAGTGACTCAAGAAGACGGAACCGAGCCGCCGTTTAATA
>CP070797.1:1363745-1367615 GCA_020343495.1 Candidatus Omnitrophota bacterium
TTCTCCTTATGGTATAGGTAGAGAGAATTTTTGGAATACCCAGGAAGAGGGAAAGAGTTTTATATCAGAAATAGAATCTTTTTCAGCAGAAAAGTTTTCTATTAATCTCGGCGGGGAAGTAAAAAACTTTAATCCAAAGGATTTCTTAGGTCCGAAAGGATTAAGGAATTTAGACCGAAGCACGCTTTTTATTTTAACGGCTGCCAAGTGCGCTATAGAAGATGCAAATTTAGTGATTGACGAGTCTAACACGGATAATATCGGTATTTGTACCGGGACAACATTTTCTCATCTCTGGTCTATTGCTGAGTTTGACCGCGAAGTTTTTGAAGGCGGTTTAGCGTTTTCCAATCCCGCTCTTTTCCCGTCCAATGTGATCAATTCTGCGTCTTCGCAGGTTTCCATAAAGTTTAATATACAAGGGTTTAATACAACAGTAAGTACAGGTTATACTTCAAGTTTAGAGGCGTTAAAATACGCCTCAATTGCGTTAGATACGGGAAAGTCAAAAATTGTTTTAGTCGGCGGCGTTGATTCTTTGACGTTTTCATTATTCTTTGGGTTTCATAAATTACAGTATATGGCAGGGTTTCATGGAGAGGTAATAAGTTGTCCTTTTGATCGGCGCCGAAACGGCCCTGTCTTAGGAGAAGCTGCCGGCGTGTTTTCTGTGGAAGACAGGAAAGTTGCGCAGGAAAGAGGGGCAAATATTGTTGCTAAAGTAAGAAGCACAACAAGTTTTTTTGATGGTTTTAAGATAGGGAGAATTCATCCGCAAGGAAGAGGGTTAGAAATAGCGGTAAAAGAAGCTTTGGAGCAAGCAGGGGTGAGTTTAAAAGATGTAGATTATATTTCCAGCTGCGCTAATTCTTCCCAGGATGTAGATAAGATAGAGATAAAAGTTTTAAGAAAAATATTTGGAAAGCAACTCGATAATATTCCCGTCAGCTCCATAAAATCAATGCTAGGAGAGACTTTTTCCGCGGCAGGGTCTTTACAGGTTATTTCTTGCATTGGCGCAATGCATAGAGGAGTTATCCCTCCCACGATAAATTATGAAAAAAAAGACCCTGATTGTGACATTGATTGTGTCCCCAATAAAGCGCAAAAAAAAGACGTAAAAATAGCCTTGATTACTTCATTAGGCCAGGGCGGGTATAACAGCGCCTGTGTTTTAGAGAAATATACAGGTTGAAAAATGAAAGAATTTAAAGGAAAGACAGTAATAGTAACAGGAGGGTCGCGGGGTATTGGCAGAGCCTGTTGTTTGGAATTTGCAAAGTCAGGCGCTAATGTTGTTTTTACCTATAGTAAGAGTAAAGAAGCAGCCGGCACATTAGAAAAAGAATTGCTAAGTTTGGAAGCAGAGTGTTTAAGCATCCAAGCAGATATTTGTAATTATAATCAGTGCCGTAACGTAATTGAAAAAACGGTTGAGAAGTTCCAGAAAATAGATGTGCTGGTTAATAATGCCGGAATAGTTAAAGATAAGGCATTAGTTATGATGACGTTAGATGACTGGAAGCAGGTAACCGATACTAATTTAGGCGGCACCTTTAATATGACAAGAGCTACTATTACTACTTTGTTGAAGCAAAAAAGCGGATGTATAGTAAACATAAGTTCGGTGAGTGGGTTGGTGGGGTTAGCCCGCCAGACTAATTATAGCGCATCAAAAGCAGGGATTATTGGTTTTTCTAAATCTTTAGCAAAGGAAGTCGCTGCTTACAATATAAGAGTTAACGTTATCTGCCCCGGCTATATAAAAACTGATATGGTAAATTCTTTAAAAGACAAGGTCAAAGACGAAATTATAAAAAGTATTCCTGTAAACCGGTTAGGCGAACCTAAAGAAGTAGCCCAACTTTGTGTTTTCTTGGCGTCAGATAAAGCAGGATATATTAGCGGTGACGTAGTAAAAATAGACGGTGGATTAGCAATATAGAAATTTATAAGTTAAAGGTATAGGATAAATTTTAAATATCAAAGGAGGACATATGGGTGGAAAACTTAATGATAGTATTAAACAAGAGGTAAGAAAGTTAATCGCAGATATTATTGAAATTCCCGAAAACGAACTTAAAGAAGACGCTAAGTTTGCCGATGATTTAGGCGTTGACAGTATGATGGCACTGGAGATGTTGGCAGTTATAGAGAAGAAGTATAGAGTTGTTATTCCAGAGGAAGAGATTCCCAATATCCGGACTCTGAATAATGTATACTCTCTTCTGGAAAAAGCCCTGAGTAAATAGAAAGGCAAAAGAAATTATGGTTATAAATAAAATTCTTCCTCAGAAATATCCCTTTCTTTTTATTGATAAAGTTTTAGAAGTCAACAAAACAAAAGGAAAAGCAACCTGCCTTAAGAATGTAACTATCAACGAATACTTTTTCCAGGGCCATTTTCCCGGCAAACCTATTATGCCGGGAGTGCTTATTATTGAGGCTATGGCGCAGGCAGGTATAGTTCTTTACGCGGCATTAAAACCGCATATCGCAGAAAAGAATCCCGATTATTTTTTAGGAAAAGTAGAAGCAAAGTTTATTGGTCTAGTAAAGCCAGGCGATAAACTTATTTTAGAAGCTGTCAAAGAAAAATTAACAGATAGAGGGGGGGTTGTTGAAACTGTAGCGAAAGTTGATGACCAAGTTGTTGCAAAAGCAAAGATTGTCTTAGGAGTTAAGGAGTAATTATGGGCAGGCGCGTAGTAATAACCGGGTTAGGTGTTATTTCTCCGGTAGGGGTAGGCAGGGAAGAGTTTTGGAATAACCTTATAAAGGGGAAGTCCGGAATAAGCGAAGTGACTTTATTTGACACCTCTAAATTTAGGCGTCATTATGCCGGTGAGATTAAAAATTTTAATCCTTCCAGGTTTATGCCTTCAAAAATAATTAAGTTTTTTGGCCGCGCATCACAATTAGCTATAAGTGCTACAAAACTTGCGTTAGAAGACGCCTCCCTCACAGTAAAAGAAGTGAGAGGTAAACAGATATCAATTGTTATTGGCGTTACGATTCCTGAAGACAGGGTAATAGATTTCTCTTCGGAAATGCTGTTAACTAAAAATATGGATAATATTACGAAAAAAGTTTTACTTAATATATTTGCTCCCGCGGTTTCAAGAAACGTTGGTTACTTTTTAGGATTTAAGGGAAACAATTTGTTAGCTCCTTGTGCCTGCGCAGCAGGTAATTATGCGCTTGGGTACGGGTTTGATTTAGTAAAACGTGGCGAGAGTGACATGGCAATTGTTGGAGGAGCAGAAGCTTTATCAAGATTAGCTTTCCAGGGGTTTCAGCGGTTATACGCAATGGCGCCGAAACAATGTACGCCTTTTGATAAGAATAGAAAAGGTATGATGTTAGGAGAAGGCGCAGGGATTTTTATTCTTGAAGAGTTAGGCCATGCTTTAGAAAGAGGAGCGCAAATTTATTCTGAGGTTTTAGGTTACGGGATTTCAAGTGACGCTTATCATATGACTATTCCTAAGCAGGATGGCGTTAGAAAAGCTATGCAGAAGGCTTTAAATAATGCCGGCGTCTCGCCTGACGACATAGATTATATAAGTGCTCACGGGACAGGAACGTCAGCAAACGATAAAACCGAGGTAGGCGCGATAAAAGAATTGTTTGGGGCAAGATACAAAAGTATACCGGTTAGTGCTATAAAATCTATGTTAGGCCATTGTATGGGAGCAGCTCCGGCGTTAGAGACAGTTGTTTGTTGTCTGGCGTTAAGAGACCAGATTGTCCCCCCTACAATAAATTTTACCACCCCCGACCCTGAATGCGACATTGATTGTGTTCCTTCCCAAGCAAGAAAAGTAGAAGTAAAAACAATATTAAACAATAGTTTTGCGTTTGGAGGGA
>CP070797.1:1367715-1371460 GCA_020343495.1 Candidatus Omnitrophota bacterium
TTACCTTCCTTAAGAATTAAGTCCCACCAGAACCCAGTATCATTGGAAGGAGTATATATTTCAAAACCGTCTTCAGCGGTATAACCGCTGCGGGAAATTAAAGCTTGCCTGCCCTCTAAATTCTCTTCAATAAAACACATATATTTCACATCATCTAACTTTTTCTTCAGGACTCCTTCCATAACCAAGTGAGCAGTTGGCCCCTGTAAAGATAACAGGGCAGTATCAGGGCTTTCATCAATAATCTCTACATCCGCCTCTTTGTTATCCTGAAGCCATTTAAAAACTTTCTCAATGTTAGAAGCATTTACTACACAGAGAAAACTTTCTCCTAAATTGTAAACCATCAAATCATCTAAAATTCCTCCTCCGGCATTGAGAAAAAGATTATACTGCATGCGGCCCTTCTCTATTAAAGAAAGGTCGTTAGTGACAAGATTCTGCAGAAAGCCAAAAGCCCTGGGGCCGGCAATTCTAAATTGGCCCATATGCGAAGCATCAAATAACCCGCAGTTGGTGCGAACAGACTTTGCCTCGCCTAACTGGCTGCCGTATTCTAAAGGAAGCGCCCATCCGCAGAAATCAATTATTTTAGCGCCGCAATCAATATGTTTCTGATAGGGGGGAGTTTTCTTTAAATCCATATTGCCTGACTTTGTAAATTTTGGATATTCTCTACATCCAAAAACTCTAGCCTTTTATAGGGGCCTCTGCTTTCAGGGCTTCTATTTTACCACATAATATTAGGAATTCCTAAAAAAATCTAATGCCTTTATTTGGCATTTATACTTTGGCAATAAACGATAAAGTCCTATCTTTACACTTTGTTTTGCGATAAGAAAAAAACCCATACGGCGAACAAAAACTGCAAATATCTAAGTCAAAAAAACTGGATTTATTGGTCTTCTTCCTGACAAAACCAACGGGGTCAAAATATAACCTGTCATTCTTTCTTATTAGAAAATCAGACAGGTTTAAATAATCAAGAAAATCCTCTCCTACCTGATAACAGCATTGCCGCATACCCACTCCCGCAACAACAATCGCCGATGAAAAATCACTTTCTATATTATTTAATATACCGGAAACTGCTCCCTGCCATCCCATATGCACAATACCTATAATTTCTTTCTTTATATCGTAAAAAAAAAGAGGCAAACAATCAGCTGTCCTTACAACAAGCGCAAGGTTTTCTCCCGCAGAAAAAAGCCCGTCACCCTTATAAATGCCTCCTTCTTCTACAAAATTAATTCTGTCTGAATGCTGCTGGTTAAGGTAACTTACGCTAAAATCGTTTCCTAAAAAAGCGAGAGCTCCTTTGATATCCTCTGGTAAATTCCCTTCTAAATTCGGTTTGGTAAATCCGGCAATAATATGGTCAGGAAATACTCCATCAATAATATAGCAATATTCTTCCTCAAGTAGTCTCACTTATCTGGATAACTTTTTGTCTGGACTTGAGCCCTTTTAATATTTTTATGTTACTCTTCTTAACTCTAAAGAATCCTGCTAAAACTTTTATTAACTTTTTATTGGCTTTTCCTTCTTCTGCGGGTTCATTCAAATACACTTTAAGACCACCGTAAAACTCCTCAATTCTTTCTTTTCTGGCTCTGGGGACCACTCTTACATTTACTATCATTTACTAAAAAATACATCTTTGGCCGGACTGGCTCTTTCTTCTAGAGCCTCTCCTACTGTCCCATTAGAAATTTTTAGGTCATCCTGCTCAGGCGCCTGGTCAACTTTACTTAATCTGCGCTCTATAGTCCGAGATTTCTTTGTTGCCAGCTCAATTGTACTGCTTGCCTCAGTTAACTTCTTCTGAGTCTTGTCAAGAATGTCGCCAAATTTAACGAATTCCTGTTTAACTTTAGCCAAGAGCTGCCACACCTGGCTTGAGCGTTTCTGTATGGCTAAGGTACGAAACCCCATCTGTAAGCTGTTCAACACCGCTGCCAATGTCGTAGGGCCGGTAACGATTACTCTAAACTCCCGCTGCAACATATCAAAAAATCCGCTGATTCCCAAGACTTGGGCAAACAACCCTTCTGTCGGTAAATACATAATCGCAAAGTCAGTTGTGTTGGGCGGGTCAATATATTTCTCTTTAATATCTTTTGCCCCTGCTTTAATGCGGCCTTGCAACTGCTGGATGCTTTCCTCAATACCCTTTATATCAGTTTCCTCTTGCGCCTGTAACAGACGCTGATAATCTTCCTGGGGGAATTTCGCATCTATGGGCAGCCACACTACTGTTTCCTCATCATCGCGGCCGGGCAATTTTATAGCAAATTCAACTCTTTCGTTAGTATTCTTTTTCACTTCCACATTAACTTCATACTGGTCAGGAGTTAAAAGCTGCTCCAGAAGCATACCTAACTGAATTTCGCCCCAGGTGCCTCTTGTTTTTACGTTGGTAAGCACTTTTTTTAAATCTCCCACGTTTGACGCTAAACTCTGCATTTCGCCCAACCCTCTATGGACTGACTCAAGATGTTCGTTAACCTTCTTAAAAGAATCGCTTAACCGTTTATCTAAAGTTGTCTGCAGTTTCTCATCCACAATCACTCTCATCTGTTCTAACTTCTGCGTGTTTTCCTCCTGCAACAATTTAAGCCTTTCTTCAACAACGCCGCGCACCTTCTCTAACTTCTGCTCGTTCATAATAATCAAGGAAGCTAACTGCTTCAATAAAGTATCTACCTGGTTTTTCTGGGAATTTTCGCTCTCCTTCATGCGGCAAAGTATTGAATCTTGGAATGTCTTTAATACCTCTCTGGTTTCATGGCGGTTCTGGAAAATTTCTTCTTTTACTGTCCGTTCAAGCCGTTCTTGGTTTTTCTCTAATTGTCGTTGTCTATCCACAGGGCGGATAAACAAAATAAATATTCCCAAAAGGCTCAATAAAGAAAATATTACAAGAATTATTAATACTGCTGCCATATTAAAACTTTATTTCTTTAAAAGAGATTTTATATGTCTAAAGATATCTTGAGGTTCAGGCATCCTGCCTTCGCCGTAGATACCGCAGGCAAGTTCACCTTTTGGAGGTGTGAGCACAATATATTTCTTTAACTTTTCTAATTTAGCGACATTTTCCTGAATAATAGGGTTCTTCCACATACATTCATTCATTGCCGGAGCAAGTAATACCTTGGTATTTTTCGCTAAAGCACACACAACCGTGGTAAGAAGGTTATCACATACTCCCCCTGCTATTTTAGAAAGCGTGTTTGCCGTTAAAGGCGCTATAACACAAAGATGCGCCCACTGCGTAAGGCTGATATGCCCAACATCTGCTTGCGATAAATCAAACATATCTAAATATACCGGATTCTGTGAGAGATTCTGAAAAACCAGGGGAGTAACAAACTTTGTAGCCGCCGGGCTCATAACCACCTTTACGGCAAAACCTTCTTTTATCAACAGGCGGACCAGCTCACAGCTTTTATACGAAGCAATTCCACCGCATATACCTAACAAAATGTTCTTTTTCATAACCGGCCTCAATATGGGCTAAATGCCCCAAACAGGTAGTATTATAACAGGATTTTTAATGTAGGCTAACTTATTTTTAAAAGGCTAAAAAACCTTAAAACTTAAGCTTTTTTACTTTGTTTGCGGCTCTTAATTAGTTTATACAGGCTATTAAAAAGCTCTTTTTTTGAATGAAGGGTTATAATATTTCTATTTTTATCTATAATAAACGCTTTATACCCTTTTTTTAAATCTTCTAAAGCAT
>CP070797.1:1371560-1375178 GCA_020343495.1 Candidatus Omnitrophota bacterium
CCCTCTATAAACGGGCAATAAAAAGCATATCGTTTTGATACTGCCTCAAATATTGATTTCCCTGAAGGAGTAATAACGATTTCTTCGTAATACTTCCGGGCTTCAACATTTGTTAACCCGAAAATAACAATAAGATTGCCGATAATTTCCTTCCTCGGCTTATTAATGTTACGGTAAACATAAAGTTTTCTAAAATCCCAGTTACCCAAGAAAGAAATGCTATGCATCTTATTCAACATACTCGATTCAACAATAAAGTAGGCGGGGGCAGGCTCTTTATGTAAATCGCTAATAATTTTTTCAATGTCCTCATCTCCAACGCCTTTATCTGATAGAAGTTTCCTTGCTTTCCTCTGCCCCACAGAAAGCAGCCTCTCTAAACTTACTAAACACTCAAAAGAATCAGGTATATGCTTATTTAATACCTGAAATGTCTTGTCTGAAGCATTATTTAACATGCGTAAAATCCTTAAAGCTTCTTTCTCATCTTTAGCTAATAAAGCCCTGCCCATCCAATAAGCCAGAGGCCTATTTTGAGACTGGCCGTCAAAGATTACCCGCCTGTTGCCTACAGTTTTAAACAAATCTCCGTAATCCCACCAGGAATTAATAATAGCATCGGCAGGTGTATTATCTTTAATATACGTAAGCGCTTTTTGCCAGTCATCATTCATCAAAGGCTGGCTATATTTAGCGCCCATATAACCTGCCGCTAAAAATGACCTTAACAAAACCGCGCATAGCAACAGGAAAAATACCGATACCCCTACTTTTAATTTCGGGTTGGCAGATAAATTCCTGATTATTTTGTAAGGAATATTACTGATGAACCCTCCCAAGAAAATTCCTAAAGGAACCCCAAGAAATATGCTGAATCTTACGCTCCTCAATGCTGCAAATAACATAAATACAAACCAGAAAAACATTATATAAAAAAAGTCTTTACGCTCGCCTCTTCTTTCTTCAAGATAAAGGCAAAACATGCCGATTAAAGACAAAAGAAAGATTACTTTCCCGTAAAAATAATCTGCTATCCTTGAAAGGTTAGAAGACATCAACTCTCCTACAGTATAGTAAGTATTAGGCCAGATAGCAGAAGATAAAGATTCGCCTAATTTTAAATTTTCTTTTATACTAATAAAGATTATATATATAAAGTTAGTTTTTGTTATTAAAAATCCAAAAAAAATACTGCCTACCACAAAAATACTTCCTGACAATAAATATTTTAGATTTTCTTTGTTCCCTTTCTTAAAATTATCCTTATGAATCAGGTAATTATTTAAAATATTACAGGCGTAAAACCCAACCACCACCAAGAAAATAAACCACCATCCTATCCAGACAGCAGGGTATAACCCTTGAAAAAGAGCAGCTAAAGAAGCAAAAAATACTAATCTTTTTAAGTTATCTCCATTTTTTAAAGCAGCCAGTATAAACCACACAATCAACAGCGGGATAATTAAACTTAATGTGTCTGAATCAAACCATCCGACACCGCTTCGCTGGATAAACATCGCATTAAGCCCGATAAAAAGGGTAGTAAAAAAAGCTGCCAGATGGGAAAAAACACTTTTAGTAAAAAAATAAACCAGGACCAAAAAAATTAAAACGTAAAAAAGCGGCAAATAGAATAAAAACGACTGCAAGCTGACTTCTTTATTAAAAAAGTTAAATGCTTTATAAAGGTAGGCTGACAAATAAAATAAAAACTGCTGCCGCGGCACTACACCACCAACAGGAGCAAGCATGTAGGTATCATAAAGCTTACCCTCCACCTTCTTATCTGCCGGGTGGCTCCTTTTTAGAACGTTTTCGGTATAACGCATCCAATGATAAGGATCCAGCTCCAGAAGATAAGTCTGGCCCCGTTCATCCTGATATTTATCTTTCAATTTTTCATATTCTCCCCTAACTCCCTCTTTAAGTTTTTCTTTATCTTTTAATCTTGCCTTATACATTTCTTTCAAAAGCACTTCCTTGGCATAAGGGTTATAATGAGGGTATAACTGGTCTATATTTTCTCTAATCTCATTTAAGATTTTGGTTTTATGATTTATTTTTGCCTGTTGTTTATATTGGGGGAAATAGGCAGGAAATACCCTTAAATAAACGTTTATCCCTATGCAAAAAAGGAACGCCCCTATTGCAATGGACTTTATAACTTCTCTTGATTTTAACTTTAATTTAATCCCATCAAATAAAGCTATATATTTCATTATTAAACTCTGTAGCCAAAATCTATATACAACTGGCGCCTAACAATGATATCACACTTATATATTTATATAAAGGAGAAATTAGCTTCTCTGGCTAATAACACCCGGAGATTAGTTGCAAAACAAAACAAAGGGGCATCTCTTACATTTCCTCTCTTCCCTGTCAGGTTCAAAATTAATAGCGGGGTTAAACAGCTCAAGAAAAATTGCCTCCAAAGCCTGCATGCAGATATCAACGATTTCTTGGGTGTGCGCCGAATCTTGCTCATAAATAAAAGGGGTTCTTTCTAAATTACGTATACTATACAACTGGGCACTCACCTCAACATCGGGGTATTGCTTCTTAATAAAATAATAATATAAAGGCAACTGGAAAGATTTAATGTTTTCTTTTATGGACTGGCGCGTATTTTCCATTAATTTAAGCTTTGCGAACTTCTTTGGCGCAAAACTTGCGCTGCCGGTCTTATAATCAATAATCTCTATACTGCCGTCGCCAAGCTCATCCACCCTGTCTACCGTATAAATAAACTTAATATTCTCGTTATTCAATATAATCTCATCATAGCGGCGCTCTTCTAAACAGATAATTCTAAAAACATCGCGCCTGGCTTCATTATCAAGGAATTTTTCAAGGCGTTTAGTGACTATCTTTTTCAAAAGAAACGAATCTGATTTCATGCGCCGCCCGATTCTTTCCTCAAACAACTCTGCCGTTCTCTTAAAGAAATAATTCCGGAATTCTTTATTAATTACGGGTTTTTCCCCCTTAAACCGCAAGAACGTCTCTTCCAGTAAACTGTGAATAAAATCGCCGATATGCGAACTCTGAGGGTCGTCTAAGAAATCCTGGCTTTCTTTCAGGCCTAAAACGTATTGATAATAAAACTGTAAAGGGCACCTCAAATAGGTATTTATTCGGCTGGCTGAGTAAGTCTGCTCTTTCAAAAACTCTATAATCTTGGCGGTCTTAACAATATCTGCCGGTTTAGAAAAAACATTTACGGGAAACGAGGCTTTCGGTGTGGTTAAGACTTCTAACTTTGCTTGCTGTTTCTGCTTCTGCCACAACAACTCCTCTATAAAACGGCTCTTTTCTTTCTCCTGGCTGCCGTCATAGATAAGATAAACTTTCCTGGCTGCGGCCAATAACCTCATAAAATGGTAACGCTGAATCTCCTCTTCTTTTTCTAACCGGTTCAGCCCCAATGACAACATCACCTCCCGCGGGATTAACGGCTCATAAACTTTCAGTTTCGGCAATACTGACTCGTTGGTATCAACCACAATTACATTGTCAAAATTAAGCGTGCGCGTCTCAAACAACCCTAATATCTGCACCCCGCCTAAGGGAGAGCCGATAAATGAAACCATCTGGTTCTGTAATCTCTGCAGAAAA
>CP070797.1:1375278-1378795 GCA_020343495.1 Candidatus Omnitrophota bacterium
TCCCGCGATATTCTGGCAAAAATTGCTGCTGAACACGCAGAAGTTTTTGATAAAATTGTTGAAACAGCTAAAAGTTCTAGAAGTTAAAGTATATGAAATATATTGTTATAGTCGGCTGCGGCAAAATCGGTAAAGAGCTGGCGGTTCAGTTATCTAAGACTGAAAACGTCGTTATGGTGGATAAAGATTTGGAAGCTTTAAATTCTTTAGGCGACGACTTTAACGGCAAAAAGATATGGGGCGACGCCTTAGATATGAACACCTTAAACGCCGCCGGCATAAAAGAGGCTAATTCGGTGTTCCTTATCACAGGCAACGATAACCTTAATCTTGTCGTGGGAAAAGTCGTAAAAAGAAAATACGAGATTAAAGAAGTTTCCCTGTTAGTAAACGATGACGTAAAAAGGCAGACTTTCCAGGAGGAAGGCCTGACTATTGTTAACCGCACCAATTTAATGGTGGGGGTTTTAAAGAGAAGTATTACTTAATATGTATATTGTAATTGCTGGAGCCGGCAGGGTAGGCCTGGTTTTAGCCAAGAAATTAAAAGAAGATAAACATCAGGTTTGCCTCATTGATAAGAACTCTAAGTTATGCGATACCCTGGCAAAAGAGTTAAAGAAGATTCTTATTATATCGGGAGACGCCACTTACCCCGATATTTTAAAAGAAGCAAAGATAGGTAAAGCCGACGTTTTAGTAAGCGCTACTTCTTGCGATGAAGATAACATTATTATTTGTAACTTAGCAAAAGACCTTTTCGGGATACGCCGCGCCGTTGCTATTGTTAACGACCCCAAACACCTGCCGCTTTATAAGTACATGGAAGTAGATAACCCGGTAGATTCCACTTCTATAATTGCCCGTATCGTGGAAGAAGAAGCCTCTTTTACCGACGTAATGACGCTTCTGAGCATAAAAAAGGGCAGGTTATCCATTGTCAGGGTAGATATTCCTCAAGATTCGCCGGTAGTTAATAAGTCTTTACAGGAAATAAGCCTTCCTCCCAACTCCGTTCTTGTTTCTATTTTAAGGGGCGTGGACATAATCGTTCCTTCCGGGACCACGAGGATTTTTCCCGGAGACGAAGTTATTGCCGCAACGTTAATTGACGTGGAGAAAGATTTAATTAAGGCGCTCATCGGCAAGATTTAAAGATGAGGATAGTAACAGGAATCATTGTAGAACTTATTTTTTGCCTTTTTATTATCGGGTTAGGATACGCCCTTTCTTTAATTTTCTAAATAGAGTATGATTATCTCTCCCAACAGAAGCGATTTTTCCACTATCTTAAATATACTGGGACGGCTGATTTTGGGTTTGAGCGCGTTTATGCTGATTCCTTTAGCCGTTGCCATTATACGTAAAGAGACGTCTCCGTTTTTTGATTTCTTTATCAGTTTTCTCATTGCCGCCTCAATTGGGTTTATTCTTTTAATCCTTTTCCCCTTAAAGAAAGAAGTAGGCTGGATTCACGCGTTCTTTGCCGTTAGTATGGGATGGCTGGTTTCGTCTTTGTTAGGGGCTATCCCTCTTTTTCTGTCCGGGCATTTTATTTCTTTTGTGGACGCCTGGTTTGAAGCAATGAGCGGGTTTGCCACTACCGGCCTTATTCTTATACAGGATTTAGACCACCTTTCTTTTTCGCATAACATGTGGCGCCACCTTACAATGTTTATCGGAGGCCAGGGCATAATTTTAGCAAGCCTTTCAGTGTTAACCAGGGCAAGGCCCGTTGCCGTGGGGTTTTATTACGGGGAAGCGCGCCAGGAGAAAATTCTGCCTAACGTTATTGACACAGCGCGGTTTATCTGGAAAGTATGTTTTATATACCTTATCCTGGGAGTATGCGTATTCTCGGCAATCCTTTACTCAAAAGGCTTGCCCGTTGATAAATCTTTGTTTCACGCGTTCTGGCTTTTCTTTGCGGCGTTTGATACCGGCGGGTTTGCTCCCCAGGCGCAGAACATCGCTTATTACCACTCTCTTACTTTAGAGATGGCCACAGTCACTTTTATGATACTGGGAGCGATGAACTTTAACCTTCATTTCTGGATCTGGATGAAGTCGCGCCGGGAAATCTTTAAGAACTTTGAAATAAAGACGTTTCTTTGCACGTTCTTTTCTCTACAGGCGCTGCTTTATTTTTCCCTGAAAGGTATGGGCCATTTTTCTATTTTCCGTAAAGGGTTTTACCAGTTAATTTCCGCGCATACCGGGTGCGGGTTTTCTAATTTAGGTATGGGCGAATTAAGCCAGTTCCACCCCCTTGCGCTTATTAGCATTACCTTAGCAATGATGATCGGAGGAGGGGTTTGCGCAACCACCGGCGGGATAAAGTTAATGCGCTTAGGAATTATTTTCAGGACGTTTTTCATGGAAATTAAACGCTGGATGATGCCGTTTAAATCTGTTTATAAAGAGAGGTTCCATCATTTACAGGAACTAATTTTATCCGATAAAAGGATAAAAGAAGCCTATATATTCTTTACGCTCTTTTTAGTTACTTACATTGGCGGCGCAATTATCGGAATGATTTACGGGTATCAGCCGGTTATGGCGCTTTTTGAGTCTGTGTCAGCAACGGCAAACGTAGGGCTGTCAGTGGGAATAACCGCGCCTACTATGCCCCTGGCATTAAAACTTGTGTATATTTTTCAGATGTGGGCAGGCCGGCTTGAGTTTATTTCTATTTTTGTATCATTAGGGTTTATTTTAACCTTATTTAAGAAATGAAAAAAATTATAGCACTAATTCTCTGTTTTTCAGCCTTTACAACCTACGCCGCAGGAATTTCTCTTAACGAAATACTAACCAACCCTGCAGAATATGACAACCAAATCGTAGAAGTTGAAGCTGAAGTTATCGGCGACCTTATTAAAGACAGGGGAGGCGTTTGGATAAACATTTCCTCCAAAGAAACAAACATCGGTATCTTTTCCCAGCGCCGAGATTTAGATGAAATAATAAATTACTGGGGTTCCTACAGGCAAGACGGAGACATTGTAAGAATAAGAGGAACTTTTTATTCAAAATGCCCTGTCCATGAAGAAAGAGACATCCATTCCGATGACATAGAAGTCTTAAAAGAAGGAGCCATAAGAAAAGAAGTAATCGCCCCTTACAAAATCCGCTTAGCAATTGTCTTCTTTATAATTTGTTTGACAACAGCGGCAGTTTATTTTATAAAATTGGGGTGTAGAAAGAAGACCTAACAACTCAATCCAATGGAAATGGAGCAAGAATTTAAACTTTTAGAGGAAGATTTTCAGAGGGATTATCAGGCGGCTGTGACCTTGCAGGATGTAGAGGCTTTGAGAGTGAAGTATTTGGGCCGCAAATCTGTCCTTGCGCAGTTGTTTTCCCGGATTCCGCAGTTGCAGGGCGATGAGAAAGGCCGTTGGGGCAGACAGCTTAATTCTTTGAAAGTAAAGATTTCTTCTTTGCTGGAAGAAAAAGTTAAGAGCGTTGGCGAAAAAGAAGAGACGTTTGATTTGACCTTTCCTTCCTACCCTAA
>CP070797.1:1378895-1382214 GCA_020343495.1 Candidatus Omnitrophota bacterium
CAAAAATACTCCTGACTTTCCCGGAACGCCGAAAGTAAGGTATCTTTTTTAAGTTGCGGGCAACAACTTCTCCCTTAACGAGAGAAGCTGCCCCTGCCACTAACTCGCTTATTTTTCTTAAAACGCTCCTGTCCTCATAACGAAAAGGGAAATAATAAAGCAAATCCCCCACAGTATGAACCCCTAAACTATTAAACCCCTTTTCTTTTTTAGGGCCTACGCCTTTAATGTAACGGACAGCAGTATCTTGCATAATAAATCTTAGAAGAAGACGCCAGCTTCTTACTTGCCGCTTCTTATGTAATCCTCAATCACTTTCCTGTGGTCAAAGGGAATTTTTTGAGGTAGCACCCCCAACTCAAATACTTTAACGTCTTTAGCGTCAGAGGCAGCCCTCAATTCACCTTTACCTTTACCTATGAAAACAACCGATATTGTGTGAAAACGAGGGTCTCTATCAGGGTCAGAATAAACCTTCCATTGTTTAAAATCAAGGAAATCAAGGTTAGTTTCTTCTTTGGTTTCTCTTACAACAGCCGTCTCTACGCTTTCCCCGTAATCAACAAACCCTCCGGGAAGAGCCCAGCCAAAAGGAGGGTTGCTTCTCTCTACCATGACAATGCCTCCGGCATACTCGATGACTGCGTCCACGGTAATGAAAGGGCCGCTTGATATTTTTTTGTTAATATGCTCTAAGTAGGAACAAACGTTCTTATTAAAAACCTCGTAACTGGCCTGCGAGTACAAAACAAAAACTATTTTCTTTAGCGTAGGTGCGCTTTCTGTCCGTAAATACCTGAACACTTCCTGTGCCATTATTTTAGAAGCTGCTGCCGGGCTAAACCCTCCTACTCCGCAGCCGAGAGCGCAGAAGGCAATTGAAGATATTTTGTTGCTTTGAGCGCAACGCAGGCTGTTATAAGTTGCCTTTCTTATAATATCTTCGTCTGTTTTAAAATCCATCTCCATGGTTGAGGCGTGGATAACATACTTCGCCGCCAATCTGCCTGCTGACGTTAACACCGCCTCTCCTACACAAACAGGCCCCTTTTTAACTGCCTCATCTTCAATTTCGCGGCCTCCTTTTCTTTTTATTGCTGCGGCCACCCCGCCGCCCATAACAAACCGGTTATTGGCAGCATTAACTATTGCTTCTACTTTAACTTGCGTAATATCGCCTTTTATTACTAAAATTTCCGTGTTATTGAATTTCATTATTCCTCCTAACAACTACTTAATCACCTTTCTGGCTAACTTATAAGCTTGGGTTTTAGTTGAGATTTTCCCTAACGTCTGTTCTTCTTTTATCTTCTTTAAAACCTTTCCTATTAAAGGCGAAGGTTTAAGTTTAAATTTTCGCATAATATCATATCCGTTTAAGATTCTAATTAAAGGTTTCTTTTCTTGCTCCCGCAGATGATAATCTATAAGTTTAAGCATAACTTTTTCATGTTTCCTTCTTTTATTAGCATCGGTCAACGGCCCGCGCGTGGCTCGCCAGTCCGATAAAGAAAGAACAATAACGCCTATACCGTCTTGGTGCGTATCGCGAAAAAACCGGTAAATTGCCCTCTGTGAAGGCACTGCTTGATCAGCTAAATAACCCGGGCGAAGGTGCCAGAAAATCAAATTCTTTAAAAACTCTTTTTCCCGGAAAGACAACCGCAGGAGGCCGGATATATCTTGCGCTAAATCTCTGCCGATTTTCTCGTGAGAATGAAAAATCGTTTTTTTCTTTACTCTTTTTTTAGCAAAAGGCTTGCCGATATCGTGAAGAAGGCAGCTTAATTTTAAAATCTGAAGGCGGCTGCGGCCGCTGGCTAATTCCTCGCTGAAATACTTACAAATATCTTTATTTTTTGACAGCCTCTTGCCCCACAACTCTTCAAACTTACGCAAGGTCTCTAAAGAATGCTGCCATACATCTAAATGATGATAGGGCCCCTGAAAAACCCCTCTCATCTGTCTTATATAGGGAACAATCTCATCTATTACTTTAAGGCCGCTCATCTTCTTAATAGCGCTGTAGGATTTAGGTGAGGAAAATATCTTAAATAATTCTTCGCTTATTCTTTCTCCGGAAACATTTTTTAGGAACCCTTTATACTCAACCATGTACTTTTGTGTCTTTGCGTCTATGCGCAACCCGTAATTAACCATAAAAGAAAACCCCCGTAAAATCCGCAAGGGGTCCTGAAGAAGGACCTCTTCTTTTATAAACCTAAGAACCCCTCTATTAAGGTCGCGGCAGCCTGCGAAAGGGTCAAACAGTTCATACTTTGGCCCGCCTAATTTTACCGCCAGGGTATTGATAGAAAAATCTCTTAAAGATAAATCCTCATAGAAATTGGCCCCCCGCATAAGCGTAAAATCATAAGTGTAAATATTGTTCTTGCGTTTCAAAATTACACGGTAAGAACCCTGTTCCTTATCCAGAACAATTAGTTTTGAAGATATTTTTCTGGCAAACTCTCTGGCAACGGAAACTACGTCTTTTTCAACACAAAAATCAAAATCATTCTTTTGGCACT
Source organism: Candidatus Omnitrophota bacterium (assembly GCA_020343495.1). Classification (GTDB taxonomy): domain Bacteria; phylum Omnitrophota; class Gorgyraeia; order Duberdicusellales; family 4484-171; genus JAHISK01. The sequence goes on from CP070797.1 coordinate 1,381,427, forward strand.
GTTTTCTTAAACAAATATCTCTTAAAAACCCGCCAACAAGCCAGATACCGGTGCCTTTCTTCTTAGCTATGGAAGAAACAACCGAAATGTAAGGAATTTTTTTTAAATGCTTCTGAAGGTTCATAGGGCAGGTATTATAAGTGTTTTGCCTAAATTACTAACGACATTTTATGATAATTTGTCAAAAACTTCCTCTTCCACGAATATAGGCGATTTCATTCTCACTGCTAAAGCAACACTATCAGAAGGCCGCGCATCAACTATTCTTGCGCCATCGTTGCCTATCTTTAAATACAATTTAGCGTGAAACGTATTATCAACTAAATTATCTATAACTACTTTTTCTAAGACGGCACCTAAAACTTCCAGTAGAGACCGCATAAGGTCATGGGTTAACGGACGCGGCGGGATAAAGCCGTTGAGCTGCAACCTGATAGCAGCAGCCTCATTTAACCCGATAACTACGGGAATAGTCCTGCTTCCTGATTTCTCTTTAAACACGATTATCTGCTCTTTATGCGCCTCATCAATAACAATACGGCAAAGCTCTACTTCTACCATCTTATACCCCAACTTAGAAAATTCATCTGGCTCTTTTACTAAAAATTCCTCTCAACTCCTGCATAAACTGGTTGATGTCTTTAAACTGCCTGTAAACAGACGCAAACCTTACATAGGCAACTTCATCTAACTGAGACAGCTTATCTATCACCAGTTCCCCGATAAAGCGGGACTCAACCTCCTGTTCAAACTTTTTCTGTATCTGCATCTCAACTTCGCTTACCAGC
>CP070797.1:1382314-1385600 GCA_020343495.1 Candidatus Omnitrophota bacterium
TTGCTGCTGACGCACGATAACTTAGAGCCTGAGAAGCAGGAAGAGTTTGCTAATATTTTTTATGAACGTAAACGCGCTAAAGGAGTAAGTTTTGAAGAAGCGCGGGAGCTGATGGAAAACCCCCTTTATTATGCGGCAATGATGGCTAGATACGGTTATGCCGACGGGTTTGTTGCCGGAGCTAAGTTTACAACTTCGTCAGTGATAAGGACAGCGATTAATTCTTTAGAAATAGACAGGTCAATAGGCCTTATTTCCAGTTGTTTTATTATGGCTGTGCCTGATTGTTCTTACGGGGAAAAAGGAGTTTTCGTATACGCTGACTGCGGGGTTATCCCTTATCCCACCAGCGAACAGCTTGCTAACATCGCGATATCCTGCGCTAGTTTTGCTAAAGATGTTTTAGAATTTTATCCCAGGGTTGCTCTCTTGAGTTTTTCTACAAAGGGGAGCGCTGAGGGCAGATGGGTAGACAAGATAAAGACTGCCGTTGAGATTGCCAAATCTAAAAACAGCGGGTTTTCTATTGACGGTGAACTTCAGGCAGACAGCGCTTTAGTGCCGGAAGTAGCAAGAATAAAGTTAGATGAGAGTGACGTTGCCGGTAGAGCAAATGTTTTGATTTTCCCTAATTTGGATGCGGGCAATATCTGTTATAAGTTAACTCAACGCTTAGCAAAGGCAAGAGCTGTTGGCCCTATAGTTTTAGGGACGGTTCAGCCCTGCAGTGATTTATCAAGGGGATGTAACATAGACGATATAATTGATTGCACGGCAGTTACGGTAGTAAGAGCACAGAGTAGAGAGGCAAGAAATAAGAAACAGGCGTAATGATGAAGATTTTAGTCGTAAATTGCGGAAGTTCTTCCATAAAGTATAAACTTTATGAGTTTCCTTCTAAATCTCAACTTTCCAAAGGTATTATTGAAAGAATTGGCGAGGAAGGCTCAAAAGTGCGCAACCATAACCAGGGGATAAAAGTAGTAATTAACCAGCTTTTAGGTAATAAGATAATTAAAGGGTTAGAGGAGATTTCTGTTGTCGGGCATAGAGTTGTCCATGGTGGAGAGCATTTTAGGGAACCCACAGTAATCAATGGTAAGGTAATAGAGAAAATAAAGGTAAATTCGGATCTGGCGCCTTTACATAACCCCGCTAATTTAGCGGGAATTATGGGGTGTAAGGAGATTCTTCCTGAGACTAAACAGGTGGCAGTGTTTGATACGGCATTTTATCAGAGTATTGCCCAGCACGTATATATGTACGCAATACCCGGGCAGTATTATAAAAAGTACGGCGTAAGAAAGTACGGGTTTCACGGGACTTCACATCAGTTTGTTGCCGGCAGGGCAGCAGAATTGTTAGCTAAACCTTTAAGTGAGGTAAAATTAATTACCTGCCATTTAGGCAACGGCTGCAGTATCACTGCAATAGATAAAGGTAAAGCCACAGATACGTCAATGGGGTTTACCCCTTTAGAGGGGCTTATGATGGGAACGCGTTCAGGTGACATAGACGTGGCTGCTGTCTTTCATATTATGAAAAAAGAAAAGCTAACTGTTGAACAGATGGGCCGTATTCTAAACAGGGAGAGCGGTATCCTGGGCGTTTCGGGAGTAAGCAATGACATTAGAGTGGTTAAGGAAAGGGCAGCAGGAGGCGATAAACTCAGCCGTCTTGCTTTAGAGATGTTTATTTACCGCATTAAGAAATATATCGGTGCTTATTTTATGGTTTTAGGAGGAGCAGATGCTGTTTGTTTTACTGCCGGCATCGGCGAGAATAACGAGGATATTGTTGGCAGGTTAAAAGAAGATATTTATAAAATTGCCTCGCCGGATACGAAAGTTTTTGTTATCCCTACGGATGAAGAGTTAATGATAGCTGGTTTAACATATGAATTGGCAAGGGAAGGAAGTGATAGGAAATGATGAGGGTCCTGCTTAAATCTAAGATATCTTTTGCTACTATAACGGATGCTCAGCTTTATTATAAAGGCAGCATTACTATTGACCAAAAAATAATGGAGGCCGCTGACCTAATTGAAGGAGAACGCGTGGATATTTTAAATCTTAATACAGGCGCAAGGCTGCAAACTTATGTTATAAAGGGAAAGCCGGGCAGCGGTGTTATTTGTTTGAACGGGCCGGCAGCGCGTATGGGGCTTAAGTCAGATAAAATTGTGATTATTTCATACGGGTTTTATAATGAAAAGGAAACAGGGGCAGCTAAGCCTAAATACGTTGAGTTAGACGATGAGAATAGGATTACGAATACATACATGGCCTGAAAGTATTTTAAGAAAGAAGTGTAAGGAAGTAAAAATTGTTGATGAAAGGATAGAGCAGCTCTTTGAGCAGATGGTTCTTTTAATGCGCGCCAATAAAGGGATAGGGTTAGCGGCAAATCAGGTCGGCCTGGATTTAAGGTTGGTGGTAATAGAAACACAGACAGGCATTTTAAAGTTAGTAAATCCCCGCATAGTAAAGACTGAGGGCAGAATAGATTTTATTGAAGGGTGTTTAAGTTTTCCCGGAATAGAATTAAAAATTAAACGGGCAAGAAGGGTGAGGGTTTCTGCTTTAAATGAAAAGGGCGTGGCTTTAGATTACCAGGCAGAAGGAATGTTAGCAGTAGTGTTTCAGCATGAAGTTGATCATATTAACGGGATACCTTTTATTGACAGGGTTTCGTTTTGGACGAGGCTTAAAATCAGGCCTTTGTTGAAAAAAATTGAAAAGGAGACAAGGTATGGAATGTGTGAACAAAAATAAGAATATTAAAAGATGCGGATGTTCCTATCCTTCCTGTCCGAGAAAAGGGATTTGTTGTGAATGTGTTGGGTATCACCTTTCTAAAGAAGAGGTGCCGGGGTGTTTTTTCCCTCCCCAGGCCGAGAAAACTTACGACCGTTCTGTTGGATATTTTATTTCAGTCTGTAAGAATAAATGAGTAAACATATTGATTTAGCTATAATTGGTGCCGGCATAGGAGGCGTAAGCAGCGCTGTTTATGCTAAAAGGGCAGGTATCAGCTGTCTTCTTTTTGAAAGCAACGCTATAGGCGGCCAGCTTCTTTTTATGGAAAATATTGACAATTACGTTGGTATAGAGGCAGGGACAAAAGGCTCAAAGTTAGCAGAGACTTTAGCTAAGACCGTCGCAGATTTAAAGATAGACATTGTAGAAGAAAATATTGTCAAAATAGAAGATAACAAGGACCATTTACATTTATATGCGCAGGATTGCCGTTACGTGGCAAAAGGAATAGTTGCCGCAACGGGAGC
>CP070797.1:1385700-1388966 GCA_020343495.1 Candidatus Omnitrophota bacterium
CTCCCGGCGTAGGGACCAGTTGTGAGAAAAACTCAACTAGTTGAGCGTTATCTTCTGCTCCGTGGTCTACGATTAAGCCTATTATTTCGTTGTTTTTCAGGTGCCGTATCAGGTTTTTTAAGGAAAAACAAACGCTTATGTTACATTCCTGCCTTGACTCGTTCAGCAGGTTATCAAAATTCTTATTTTTTTGTTTTCTCGCCAGCACGGCTAGTTTAAAATCACGAGTAAAAACCGTGTTGAAAAGTTCGTAATTACCCTCGTGAATTCCCACGAGTATCCCGCCTTCTTCTTTGGAAACATTTTCTTTTCCTTTTATTTCTACGTAGTTAGACAGCCGCGGCGCAATTAACATCTCTATTATGCTTAAGCCCAGATTACGGAAACTGGCGCGCATAATCTTTTGTATCTGGCCGCGGGTTTTTTGAGGGAACGCCATTTTTATATTTTTAAAGGCAGTGCGCCTCTTCCTGCCGTTTAGGTAGAATATTAACCCTAAAGCCTCTCCTAACAAAAGAGGCACCCCCAGCGGCGCTTTCCTTAAAGTATTGCGTAAAATCTTTACTAATTTATACATTCTTTTTAATCCTTGATATTATTTCCTTTAAAAACTCTTCCTCATTCTCTATGGCCATTTCTATTTCCATAATATAGACGTTTAGCTGTTTTTGTCCCCGGGGGAGATGGTATTTATCTTTAGCCGTAACTATTATATCGTGTATTGCCTGTTTATGAAGGGATTCTGAAAGATGAGTGAATTCTTCTCGGTTTAACTCATAATGGTCCGGATAAATGATTTCTCCGGATATATTAAGGTTTAACTCTCTCAGGGTATTAAAAAACCCTTCAGGATAGCCTGTGGCTGATAAGGCAGCAAGCTTCCTTTTTTTTAGATAGTCAATAGTATATTCATTGCCGTTTAGGTCTATGAACCTCTTTAACTTGTAACGAGCAAAAAATACTTTTAAGTGCCTGAATTTATTTAGGAGAAATTCCTTTGTTTCTTTTGGCTTCTCTAATTCGTTAGCATAGTTTAATACGACAATTTGCGCCCGCCTTAAGGAATTAAGCGGTTCCCTGAAAAAATTAGCAGGAATTAAATTAAAATTATTCTTAAATTCCCTTGCTCCCATGACAACAATGTTTACGTCCCTCCTTAATTTTCTATATTGAAACCCGTCGTCAAGAATGAAAAGGTCAAAATCAGAAGCTAATCTTTTTGCCAGCCTCACCCTGTCTACGCAGGAATAAACATTGCCGGTTATTTGCTTAAGTAGTTTTCCTTCGTCACAGCCGTAGCCCCGCCGTAAAATTGCAATTTTGGCGTTGCCGGTGAGTTTCTCATAAAGCCGCATTGCTAACGTTGTCTTTCCCGAACCTGCCCAGGATATGTTTCCTATGCTGATAACTTTTCCCAATGAAAAAGATTTCAAAATCCCTCTATCGTAAAGGGAATTCCTTATCGCAACGATAAACCCGTAAAGGAAGGAAAGAAAAACTAAAATGCAATAAAAGATAAATTCCATGCCTTTTTTTCTATTCTTTCCCAGGAAAGTTAAATACCGTTTTTTTAAGTTTAGTATCATAAGTTTCTATATATAACTAATTGCTTTTATGAAAATTTGGCCGAAGGGGCTCTTTTTATAAGCATTTTAATATCAGATGTAGATTCTTCTCTAAGCTTTGCTTCTCTCCCTGAAAGACTTCAATGCATTTACAACGCAGGTTGTTACGCAAACTAGTATCCTTTATAAGTTCTAAGAAGACTTCTTTTAACTTTTGAGGGTCAGTTACTTTAATGCCCGCGCCTTTATTTAGAACAACTTCCGTAATATCGGCAAAGTTATCCATATGCGGGCCGAAAACTGTGGGTTTAAGAAAATATATCGGCTCTAAAATGTTCTGGCCGCCGTGTTTTATAAGGCTGCCTCCCACAAAACAAATATCGCTGATACTGTAGAAATATATCAGTTCGCCGATTATGTCAAGGATAAAGACATTTTTGTCTTCAGGGGGTGGGCTTTCTAATTTGCTTATCCGGACAGGGTTAAATCCTAAAGAAAGAGCAGTTTTTTCTATTGCCGGGACTCTTTTAATATGCCGCGGGGCAATAAGTAAGAATGTGTTTTGTGATGTTTTTATAAGGTCTTTATAGATATCCAGAATTATTTCCTCTTCGGGATGATGGGTGCTGGCAGCAGTTATCAGAATCTTGAGGTTACTTTTCAGTAAAGGGGTAAACTTATTTTTGACTTCTAAGAGGCGGTTTTCATCAAAAGATAAACTCTCAAACTTCATATTGCCGCTAATAGTAATTTTTTCCTCTTTGCACCCTAAAGAAACAAACCTTTGTTTATAGAACTGGTTTTGAACGCCAATGTAGTTACAGCTATCCAGGGTGCGTTTTATAAAAGGCTTTACGTATTTATACTGCCGGAATGCCTTATTTGAAATCCGGCCGTTGACGATAACTATGGGGATATTTTTCTTTTTTAGGTGGTAGAAAAGGTTAGGCCAGATTTCGGTTTCCACGGCAATAAAGATTTCGGGATTTATTAACTTTATCACCCTGCTTAAAACAAATGATATGTCAAAAGGGAAAAAAATTACCTCCCCCTTCTGTGAATACTTCTTTTTTGCAATAATGTTGCCGGTTAACGTTGTTGTTGATATCACTATCGGGTAATTAACTGTTTCGTTTAATTTTTTAATAAGCGTTCCTATGAGGTTTGCCTCCCCTACGCTTACTACGTGTATCCATATGGATTTTTCGCAAACGTTCCTTTTGATAAAACCTAACTTTTCAGCCAGGGCTAAAGGAGTTATCTTTTTACGGTAAAAATATATCGGCAGGTAAAGCAGCAACCCCAGAATAAAGATAATATCGTATATCCAGAATAAAATAATCATTTTGCCCGTGGATGCGTTTTTTCGTAAACGCCTTTTAACGTATCAATAGTTAAATGAGTGTAAATTTGCGTTGTAGATATACTGGCGTGGCCTAACAGTTCCTGGACGCTTCGCAAGTCCGCCCCTCTATTTAAAAGGTGCGTTGCAAAGGTGTGCCGTAAGGTGTGCGGAGAAATTTTTAGAGATAGCGCAGTTTTTTTAATATACCTGTTTAAAACTTTTCTTACGCCTTTATCAGTTAACCGGCCGCCTCTTTTATTTACCAGAAGCGCAGGATTGTTATCTGTCCGTTCATCTAAGTATTTTTTAAGGCTTTCTACTGCCGCCTCTCCCAGAGGAAGCAGGCGTTCCTTTCT
>CP070797.1:1389066-1392318 GCA_020343495.1 Candidatus Omnitrophota bacterium
CTCCTCATCGGCAAAAAACCATAAATAATAAAGTATACCATACCTTCTTATATTATCAATATTATTTATTATATTCCGAATTCCTCAAAAAATCCAGATATCCATACCTAAATTAAGCATCAAATCAAGCTTAAGGGGCAGTATTGCTTCAACTTATGCTAGGAATTGCATCTCATACAGCTTTTTATACAAAGGGGTGCTTTCTAAAAGCTCTGAATGCGACCCTATTCCCACGATTTTGCCGTTTTCTATTACAACTATTCTGTCTGCTTTCTGCACGGTAGAAAGCCGATGGGCAATAGCAATAACGGTTTTCTCATCCATAAGATGATAAAAAGCCTCTTTTATTAACTGTTCTGATTCAGAATCAAGCTGGCTGGTTGCTTCATCTAAAATTAAAATAGGGGCTTCTTTTAGTATTGCCCTTGCTAAAGCTACTCTCTGACGCTCGCCGCCTGATAACCTAAACCCTCTGTCTCCAATTATCGTAGAAAACCCCTGTGGTAAATTCTTAATAAAACGATATGCATATGCTTTTTTTGCTGCGTCAATAATTTCATCCTCAGTTGCTCCATCCTTACCATAGGCAATGTTATCTCTTACGGTAGCATTAAAAAGCACCATTTCTTGGGAAACTACCGCGATAAGATTTCTTAAATAAGATACTCTCAAATCTTTCAAATTCATTCCGTCAATAGAAACAGTGCCGGCCTGCGGGTCATAAAGCCGTGGCAGCAGACTAACCAACGTTGACTTACCCGCCCCCGAAGGCCCTACCAAGGCAATAGTTTCGCCTTTTTTTATCTGGAGATTTATATCTTTTAAAACTTGCTCCTCCTGCGTATAGCCAAACCTCACTGCCTCAAAGCGTACTGTTTCTTTAAAATCCTCTATCTTCACTGCGTTGTTTTTACTTTTTATCTTTACTTCCTCATCCAAAATACTATAAATTCTATTAGAAGCGGCTATGGCCTGTTGATTTATGGCATGGACGTTTGATAATTTCTTAATTGGCTTTATCATAGACATAAGAGAACCTAGAAATAACCCAAATACTCCAAAAGAAATTTTTCCTAAAATCACCTCTTTACCAACAATTAATAGAATAATCACAGCCCCTAACGCTCCGATGAATTCAGTAAAAGGAGATAACATAAGTGTTCTTTTTATGCTCTTTAGCATATATTTGTAATATTGATAATTTATCCCGCGAAACCGTTCTTCTTCGTATTTCTCCCGGCAAAACACCTTCACGATATAAGCTCCCTGAATTGTCTCTGCCAACAAAGAATTAAGGTCTGCCATCCTATCTTGAATTTCTGTTGACAACTTCTTAACCCTTTTGCCGATTCTTAATACAGGAAAACTGATCAAAGGGAAGATAACGAACACCAGGATTGGCAATTGCCAGGAAATAGTAAAAGCTATAGAAAGCGCAATAACGGTAAAAAGAAATGCCTGCATTGAATTATAGATAAAATCTGCCAAGGCATAAGAAATCGCCTGAGTGATGAAACCAACATCATTAGTAATACGGGAAATTAACTCGCCCGTCCTCTTTCTGGCATAAAACTCTAACGATAACCGGTGGAACTTGGCGTAAAGCCTGTTCTTTACTTCTCTTACAACACTCTGCCCTACTATATTCATAAGGTAATTCTGTAAAAATATAAATACCCCCTTAAAAAAGAAAAGCGTAATCATAAATATAGCCATCATTTTAAGAAGAACCAAAGGTTCTAAAGAATTAAGCTTAGCTATAATTGAAGCTAAAAAGGGAGGAAGGTTTGCAGGTATAACTATCTCCTTGTTAGTCATCACCCTGTCAGAAAGAGGAATAATCATACCTAAAGAAACCCCATCAAAAATAGTAGATACTCCCATACAAAGAGCCGCCAAAATAAGAAACCCTTTACATGAGCTGGCAAATTTTATCAGTTTAAAATACTCTCTAAAGAATGCTTTCATAGTTCTTAAAGTTATCCCTCTATTTTATTACATATTTTTAACTTCTCATTCTTAACTTACCATTTTAAAAAGTATGTGATTTTACCACATCAATTGACTTTCCACAAGGGATTTGATACAATTGGTGGCTACAGAGAAAAATACCGCACCTTTTTATGAAAGTAGGAATAATTGGCATAGGAAAATTAGGCAGCATTCATTTACGTATCTATAAGGAAATCAAGCAGATAGATAAAATCTATATTGCCGATACTGCCGAGAAAAAGCTACACCCCTTTAAAGATATTGCCTCTTTCACGGACTACCGCCAAATGCCGGGTGACGTTGATTTTGTAAATATAGTTACTCCTACCTACACCCACTTTGAAATTGCTAAATTCTTTCTGGAACGAAAAATCCCTGTTTTTGTAGAGAAACCTATTACTTGCAACTTAGAAGAAGCCAATAAGCTACTTGATATTGCAAAAAGCAAAAAAACCTTACTCTTTGTCGGCCACGTAGAAAGATATAATAACGCCTATCTGGCGGCAAAAAAAACCATAAAAAACCCTATCTTTATTGAATGCCACCGTTTAAGCCAATATCCCCACCGCTCCTTAGATATAGGGGTGGTGCTTGATTTGATGATCCACGATTTAGATATTATCCTTGACCTCCTTAAAGACGAAATAAAAAACGTAGAAGCAAAAGGCGTAAAAGTAATCTCATCTACCGAAGATATTGCTAATGTGCGCATAACTTTTAAAAAGGGATGCGTTGCAAACATAACCGCTTCCCGCATCTCAGAAAAAAAAGAACGTAAAATCAGGATATTTATGCATAACTGCTATGTCTCCTTAGATTATGCCAAACAGGCGGCAGAAATCTATCAAAAAACAGATAACAACATAACAAAAAATGTCCTGTCCATCAATAAAGAAGAGCCTTTAAAAAAAGAGATCAGCGAATTTGTCAGTCTGGTCAAAAATAATACCTTTGATACAGACTCTGCTCAAGGAGCAAGGGACGCTTTGGAACTTGCGTTAAAAATCCAGGAAATTATAACTGCCAATTAGCGCATATTTACCTATGAAGAAAAAAATAGTCATTGTTGCCGGCGATAAATCCGCTGACCTCTACGCCGGGCTGTTGTGCAAGCAGTTAAAAACAAAATACCCCCAAACAGAGATATTTTCTTTCGCCGGCAGCAGCACCGCACAAAACTCCCGGCAAGTCATAGACTTACTCTCTCACTCTGTCTCGGGGATATTTGAAGTCCTGCTCTCGTTAAGAAAAATACTAAGT
>CP070797.1:1392418-1395658 GCA_020343495.1 Candidatus Omnitrophota bacterium
ATCCTGAGAGCCCTGAAAAATGAGTATCCCTTTGCCTTTATCATAGATTGTCTTTATAATACGCTCTTCGGTAGCGTGCAAATAAAAACAATTACAAAAAATAATTACATCAAACTCATCAAAGGCACAATTATCAATAATATGCGATGCTTTTAAATACATATTACCTCTGCAATAGAGATTATCTTTATCTAACATCTGATGCAGGCGCTGGCGGATTTTAACTATATGCTGTAATAAAACGTTTATGCTCTGAGGGACTTCATAGCCGATTTCAGCGCTTCTCTCAATTGATACTAAAGCCTGGTCGCCAATGTCCTCTAAATCAAGCTGCTCAATAAAAGAAGATATTTCGCTGCCCCACCCTAAGAACTGGCTAAAGGAGTCTCTGGCCCCCAGTATTGAAGGGGCTTCTTTTTTAATGAGTTCGTAAATAAAATAAGCGCAATCAAGGTCTTTTATTTTTTTAACTTCCCCTAATATATACTCCACGAACTCATCCATGGAAAAGGTAGGAGGGGGCAGGTATGGTTTCTTAATTTTACCAGATAACTTTTTTCTTAAAAACAAAGAAGGCCTCCTGCCGCCAAAAACGCAGGCCACGCGGCTAAAATCATTGCCGTCTTTACAAAATTTCTCAATAAGCAAATCAGCGATATTATCAATAAGATTTTCTTCCAAGCCGTATGTTACGATACGTTCCTGCATAACAGTTAACTTTTCCATTTTACTTCTTCTATTTTTGCCTCTTCTATATACAAAATAAATCCTTCCACGCACTTTTGCGGATAAATATCCTTAATGATACTCATATACTCTTTAACCTGGGCCTGGTATTTTTCTTTAAAATCCCCTGTTAGTTTATAATCAATAATCTGAACCTGTTTATCTTTAACAATAATCCTGTCCAAGCGCCTGGTATTGCCGCTGGCATTTACTACTTCTTTTTCTCTATAAATAATTCCTTCTTTTACGCAAAAGAGCGGTCTAATATTATCGTCATCAAGCAATGAAGATATCTTGTCCTCTAAAGAATAAGCCTCTACGCTTGACGGATACATAACTTTAGTTCTTTTAAAAGCCTCTCTCACCATATCGTTTTTATTTTGGTTATGGAGATTACCAATACAGGATAACATAAAATGAAAAACAACCCCTTGGCTAATCTTTTCTCTATTTTTAACGCAATTAATATCAGCAAATTCATTGCTTAAGCGTGCTATCCAATCCTTATACAACGACGGCCTAACGTCTATTATCGGCTGGGGGTCTTTTTCTTTATGTCTATACTTTTTCCTTGAGCCCGTCACTTTAATATCTTCAGGAATAAAATAACGCACTTTATTTTTGCTCCTGCTGCTTTTTTGGGGAATAAATATATACAACTCATATTTAGGCCTTGTTAAAGCAACGTATATACTATTTAACTCATCAATACAGGCTTTTTTATAATTTTCAGCATAAATTTGATATAAATTTTCAGAATAAAGACGATGATTTTCTGTAATGCGCACCAGGCCCAGCTGACCGCCTTTATCATCTATAACGTAAGAAGAAGTCCCCCTGCCACCGGTTTCCGGTTTAATATCCATACGCAGGAAAGGAAGAATAACAACCCCAAACTCCAATCCTTTAGACTTATGGATAGTAAGGACTTTAACCGAATCGCTGTGAGTGACATTAACGTACAGCTCATCTAAGGGGGCGGTTTCTAAATATGACAGAAACTCGCCTAACCCTGTACAATCATCTTCTTTTGCCTTTACTAACTGCACCAGCTTCATAAAAAAACCCTGGTTATCCACAAAATTGTTTAACAGGCCAAACTGCTGATAAATGCTTATCAGCAACTCATAAGGAGAAATAAAACCTATTGTTTTTAAAAGCACCTCAAAATACTGCTCCCAAATGCTCCCAAACTCCTCCCGGAACAGGCGGTAAAGAGATATTCCTTTATTTAGCTTTCCCTTCATACGTAAAGAAAAAATAAAATCGGTAATTGTTCCCGTAGTCAGACCGCTAGCTTGACTAAATATCCGGCCAAGAATAAAAGCAGCGAAACTTAAATCATCTATCGGCGAGTATAGGAACCTCAATAAAGCAATAATCTCTTTTATGAGGGGGTTCTGCGTTACGTTAAGAGTCTTCTCAGACTCAACAGGAATCCCCGCCTCAAGCAGCCAGCCGCTAACCTGCTCAACTTCTCCATTGTCGCGGGTAAGGATTGCTAAATCACCGTATTGGAAACGGTTCTCTTTCTTTAATTCAGCAATTAAACAAAGAATCTCACCCTGCATAATAGCGTCGCGGTCCTGCTGGTCTTTCTCATTAATATATTTAACCTGCACGTATCCGGAGGCGTTCTCTTCTCTGTACTGCTGGGTTCCGTCTTTAAATATATCTATAATATCGTTAACCGCTGCCGACCCCGCCTCTAAACAATCGGCTATTCCCGAAGAGCTAAGCGCCTCACCAAGGTTCTCTTGAGAGAATACTTTATTATTAAACTCAACTATTGCTTTCTGGCTGCGCCAATTCTTCGTTAAATAATTGTGTTTGACGTTAAAATGACTAAACCTTTTCTTTACATCGTCAAAAAGCTTAACCTCTCCCCCGCGGAAACGGTAAATCGCCTGCTTTTTGTCCCCTACGTAAAATAATGAGCCGCCGCTCCCCAAAGCTTCTTCAACCATCATCTCAAGATTCTGCCACTGCAGGCAGCTTGTATCCTGAAACTCGTCAATAAGAAAATGCCTGAATCGAGTGGCTAGCCGGTAATACAGCTCGGCAACTGTGAGGCCGGCGTCATCAAAAAGACGGCGGGCACATCTGTTTAACTCTTCCACAAACAACATATCCTCTTTTTTAGATACCGCCTGGAAAAAATCAAAAAGTTTCCCAAAAAGCTCAACGTAAGGGTTATATACAACGGTTGCATCAAGTTCGGTGAGCTTAACTAATGCTTTATAAGTATCAGCCCACCTGTTCTGGAAATCAAAAGAAGCAGCCTTTCCTTTATTCATCGGGGCAGAAGGCGAATTCAGGGCGCGTGGTAAACTTCCTATATTAAAAATATGGTCGTTTTTACTCAGAAATTTGTTAATACTTTTTTTAGCATTGGCGTTCATCCCTTCAGGGAACATACCGGCAATCTCTTTTATCTGGTTATAGATTTGTTTTCGTTTCGCAATTAAATCCCTGCCGCTGCCTTTATACACTCCAAAAATGCGGCCATAGGTG
>CP070797.1:1395758-1398959 GCA_020343495.1 Candidatus Omnitrophota bacterium
CAGCTCACAAGGGAAAATTAGCTCTTTTGTTGCAGGAGTACAAGCATGCCAAGTTTGAAAACTTGCGAGAATTCTTAGAGGCAGTTCAGGTAGAATGCCCGCATCAGTTTTTTAAGGAGGGAGAGCGAGGGAGCGAATTAAAAGTGAACTTTGACTTAAGAGAAGTAATTTTAAAAAGAAAACAAAACTTTGCCACCAGGATTGCCGAGCTGGTTCTTCAGGGTGTTAATGATAATAAAGAAAGGCACAAGGTGCTTCAAAGATTTATGCTCTGCAATGATTCGGTTACCGTAGCGGTGGAGGTTCCTCTCTACATGGATAGATACGATTTAGAACATCTTCAGGATGGGTTAGGATTTAAAATACCTTTAAAATTGGATAAGGTATTGACCGGCCATATTGACATTTTGCAGGTGAGAAACGGCGCTGTCCATATTTTAGATTATAAGCCACTGGCGGATAAAGGTAAAAAGAAAACCGCTATTACCCAGCTTACTTTATATGCGCTTATGCTTTCCCGCCTGAGCGGGTTACGGCTTTATGATTTTAAATGTGCATGGTTTGATGACAAAAATTACTTTGAGTTTTTCCCTCTCCATGTTGTGTATAAATTGAAAAAAACAGCGGAAAAAGACAATCCTTTTCAAATGAAGCTGGAAGATATAAGGGAGCAAGAAATAGCAGGCGCAAGCAGGAGATAAGATGTACAAAAAAACTAGATTTAGAGTTAAAAAGCCTATACGCAGTTTCCGTGATTTAGAGGTTTATCAGAGAACTTCTCGATTGGCGATGGAGGTAATGACTAAAGTTATACCTTTGTTTGAAGGAAAAGAATGCCCTATAAAAGATAAGTTAATATATACCTGTTTGGATATTCCTTCGTCTTTAGCTGTTGCCCATTCACGCCGGTTTGAGAAAGGCGATGAATTGAAAATAATGGAAACGATAATGGAGGATTGTAATAAGATTATGGTTTACTTGGAACAGGTAAGGGATATTTTTGTCCAGGATATAGACAGGGTTCTTTGTGAAGATTTGATTAAGCGATATACTTACTCCCGCAGGAAAATATTGAATCTTTACCGCGCCTGGCAAAAATTCGCCGCGCAGAGATAAAATGATAAAGCGCAATCAAAAATCAAGCCGCTGCGTTTGGAATTTGCTAATACTGGTAATGTTTTTTTGCGGGACAATGATTGCTCAAGCCGCGGTTGTTGACACCTATGAAGAAGATTTTGATGATAGAGAAGACGGCGCAACCATTAACGGAGTGGATAGCTGGAGCCTGACACAAGGAGAGGCTACAACTCAGTCTACCGTAACCTATGAAGGAGGCAACTCTTTGAAACTTACGGGGGCGACAGAGTCGGTAACTGTTTCTCGGCCAACCAGCTACGATGATATTACAACCGCCTGGATTGAATTTATCGTAAGGCCGCAAGTCGGCTCTCAGATGCGCACTGTCCCGGAAGGAAAAATTGCCGCTGTCAGCTTTGCCCATGACAGTAAAATTTATGCCTCAGACGGCTCCACCTGGACAGATACGGGCGAGACTTTTACAGTCGGCCAGTGGTATAGAGTTACTTTAAAACTGGATTTTTCAACTCATGAGTATGATATATATATATATTCGGTAACTGAATCTGAAGTTGAGTTTGAACCGGTTAAGGAAAATTTAGATTTCATTGATACCTCTATTAGCGACCTTAATCAGATTGGGTTTTTTGGCGCCTATAACGCATCCGCTGACGACGATGTGTATATTGACGATTTAGTTATCCATTTTATAGATAGGTTACAGATTATTACAGGTTCTTATACTGCCGTTGAATCACAGCCCTGCGGCCCAATAACAGTTCAGCTTCAAAACTCTTCGTCTGAACCTCAAACTGCCTGGAAAGATATAACGTTGGAGTTAAGTTCTACTTCAACAAAGGGAGAATTTTCTTTAGATAAAGAAGCATGGGACCCAGTAACGCAAGTTGTTATTCCCGACGGCAGTAACAGCGTTAGTTTTTATTATAAAGATACTAAAGAAGGCAAACCTTCCATTACGGTTAATGAATATCCCGATAGAGAATGGGATGACGCTGTTCAGGAAGAAAAAATCTCAGCTAAAGCAGGATATTTTACCGTATCTGTAGATAGCCCTCAGATAGCCGGCCAGTATTTTACTATGACTGTCACTGCCTTTAATGAAGAAGGCAAAATTCATGAAAGTTACAGCGGAGATATAGAGATTATAACAAATTACGTTTCTCCCGGTAGCGGTACAGAGCAAGTTACGCCGTCAGATGCCTCGGGGTTTGCAAACGGCGTCTTAGAAGTTACGGCAATGTATCCGGACTGCGGCATTATTGAGATAATAGTGGTTGACGAAGACGACTCAACTAACACGGGTAATTCCGGCCAGGTTATTTTTATCCCGGCAAGTTTTGGCGTAGACTGCGGGACGCCTCAAATAGTCGCTGAAGAATTTCTCCTGGAGGTTACTGCTTATAATCAAGAAGGAGCTATCACTTACAATTATTTAGGCCCGGTTGATTTAGAGGTAATTGCTGTTTTACCTAAAAGTATTTCAGGCCAGATACTCTCTCCTTCTATTATAGAAAGCGATTCCTTTAGCAACGGCCAGGCTTCGCTAGATATTAGTTATAATTTATGGGGAAAAGTAAAAATAAAGGCGTTTGACTCTTCTTACACTAGCCAGTTAGGCATAAGTGAACCTGTTCAGTTTGAGCCTGCGGGAATTAGTATTAAAGTAGAGAATTTTCCCGAGGATAGAGATTTCTTCTATATTGGTGAGAACATAGAAATTTCTATGTCGGTTATAGACGCGGCAGGAGAGCCCATTTCAAATTATTCAGGGACTGTTGAAATAAGTACAACTCTGGGGTTAGATTTACCTGACGAATATAACTTTAGGGAAGCTGATAGCGGAAAAATCTCCTTTGTTGTTGCTATAGAATCAGCCGGGACCTATGTAGCCGAAGCTTATGAAAGGGAGAGTGAATTAACCGCTCAGAGCCGGCAAATAAAAGTTAAACAGGCGACTATAGAAGTAGATTCTACGGTCGCGCCTGTTGGAACAACAGCAGAAGTCATTATTAGATTGGTAGATGAAGACGGTACCCTCATAACTTCAGAAAGCACCCTTCAAATAACAGTGGATTTAGAGGAAGAATTTTCTAATTCCAGCGC
>CP070797.1:1399059-1402259 GCA_020343495.1 Candidatus Omnitrophota bacterium
TTTAAGATAAAGTCTTACAATAACTGGTATTTTTTCATGAGGAAACTTTTTTTCTTTAAAATCATACTTATCGCTTCCTAAACCAGCTGTATATATTAACTGCTGTTTTCTGTTATCCCATGATATGCTAGGGAATTCTTTAACTATTTCCCTAATCTGCCCCAAAAACTTCCATGAGCTAAGATGCATAGCTTGTAATAACATTTTAAATATTTCCCATTCCCCTTTTCCGATAAATTCTTTTTTGATACGCCTCAAATGATTCTTAGCCAAATATAACCGTATTTCATTCTTTTTAGGGGCTAACTCGCGGGCCTTCATTAACTCTTTCTCTGCTTTGTCAAATTGATCTTGACCTCCATAAAATCGGCCTAGTCTATAATGATATAAATAATCTAAAGGCTCTAATTCAATTGCCCTTAGGTACAATCTTTCTATGTCAGTTTCATCAATAAACAGCTCTCTGCCCAGACCATCTGCGACCACCCATGAAAGATAAAGTGCTTTTCTTCTATGTGCATTGGCACTTCCTTCAGTGAGTCTTATAGCCCGAGAGGTGAGTGTAAGAATTTCTTTATAATAATCTATCTTTGCTGATTTTAAATAGGGCTTACTTTCAAGCCTTGCTTTTTTATGTAAGAGTGTGGCCCTAAGGCTAGAAAAAACAAAAGAAAAAGAAACTAAGACTAACACAGCCCCCACTGTAAACAATAAATATCCCCCAATTATGTTAAGCGTTATCTCCTTCTTCATAAAATTTAGTATGCACACACTTATACACTAAACCTAAAATGAGCCAAAACATAAATAGGGTAGCTGGGATATGAAAATTAACATCAAAGAAACTATGAATTATAACAGCGAAAAGCCCTGAGATTCCCCCCGCTACCACATTTCTTACAAATGGATCCTGTTGTTTTTGTAATTGAATTAATATGTCCTTAAAGACTATAGCGAAAAATAGAAAAGCAAAGAAAGCTGCAATATACCCAGCTTCTAAGATAAGCTCAAGATATTCATTATGGAGCCACTTCTCCTCGCCGAGCGTGTATATGTTAATAATGTAATGGCCATTACCAAGCCCTATTCCAAATAGCGGAAAGTCTTTTATCATTGTTAAGCCGCTCTTCGCTATTTCCAATCTCCCCTGAAGACCATAGGGTCCAAAAGAAGCAGGGATTCTATCTTTCAAAGTCTCAATGTTGCCTAAAAATAAAAGCACTGTAAGAAAAATAATAACTGCTACTATTATCCATAAATTGTTTTTTAATGAAACTCCCCTAAAGGATAAAAAGGCTAGAAGCAATAAAGCAAAGATTAAACTTGCGGTGCCGCCGCGCGAAGCAGAAACAAATATGCTTACAGAAATTAATGTGCCCAAAAAAACAAAGAATAGCTTTTTATATTTGTCTTGGCAGGAGAGGGCATAGCCAATGCTTAGCGGAGCAATCATCGCCATATAACCGGCATAAACATTTCTATGACTGAAAGTACTAAAACTCACATCATGAGCCCATCCTCCCGGATACCATCCTCCCGAAATAAAAAATTTTTTCATCACGCCATAAAGTGATAACCCTGCCGCCCAAATAGTAATTATTGCAAGTAATCTCTCGAATTTATTCTTGCTATTCATTATATTCACCACAACAAAAAATAGTGCAAAAAAAGCAAAAAGCTCTATAAGTTCTTTTTTTGTAGCAAAGGGGTATATGCTTAAAGTGTGACGGCTGCTTTCCCCGATAAAAGGAAGATACTGCTTATACAGCTGGAGGGTTTTGGGGGATAAAACCTTTATTGTGTCTTGTGAAAGGGGGATCAATTGAAACATAACTACCATGAAAAAAGCAAACATAAAAAATATAGAAGATGGGTATGTAATTGTTGGCTCAGAGATAATTGCGGTTCTTAGAATAAATATGGAAACTAATAATAATATACTTAACTGCAATATCTTGTGTGGGAGGGGCTGAACTGAACCCTCAAAAAGGGGGACAAACAGAATAAGGAAAATTAAAATTAGCTCAGAAAAAAACGAGAAAAAAGAAACTTTTCGTATCATCCAGTTTCTTTCTCAGGAGAAGTGTGGTAGTAATGGTAGTAATAGTAGCTGTCTTTTTTGATTTCTGCGCCGTTTAATATCGCGCCAATAACATTTACCTTTTTGCCCAGTATCTTTTTTGCTTCCAAGATACGATTAAGAGGCGCTTCATTTGCTTTAACCACATAAACTAAACCGCTACACTCACCACCCAGAATCACCGCATCAGCAACGCTTAAAATAGGTGGGGAGTCGATGATTATCCTATTGTATTTTTCCTCCATTTGCTTAAA
Organism: Candidatus Omnitrophota bacterium; assembly: GCA_020343495.1. Lineage (GTDB taxonomy): Bacteria > Omnitrophota > Gorgyraeia > Duberdicusellales > 4484-171 > JAHISK01. Next base: position 1,401,394 of record CP070797.1, read on the forward strand.
TATGCTCCTAAGCTTATCTGTATTTAATAATGCGGTGGGATTGGGAGAAAAAGCGCCACAAGGCAACAAATGCAGATTAGAAACGGCGGTATCTACTACAGCCTCATCCCAGGAATACATTCCCGCCAATACACCAGTTAACCCTTTTTTGGTTTTAATTTTAAATAGTTCATTGAGCACCCCTTTTCTCATGTCGGCATCTATCAATAAAGTAGGTTCTTTAGCAGCCGCGCAAGAAATAGCAAGATTGGTAGCGATAAAACTTTTTCCCTCCCGAGGGGTAGTGCTAGTGACGATGATATTTCTTAATGATTTTTCTTCCGAGGAAGAGAAAACAAGAGAAACTCTTAAATTACGAAATGCTTCCGCTACCTGAGAATAGGGTTTAAGGTAGGTTACCAACCCTATATCTTTTTTATCCACTTCTTTTTCAACCAGAGGCACATACCCCAGAAAGGGCATTTTGGTATAAAATTCTATATCCTCTGAAGTTTTAAGGGTTGAATCTAAATATTCCAAAAAGTAACTTAAACCTACGCCCAAAACAAAACCAGCCATTAACCCCATAAGAATATCTTTTTTAGGATTAGGTTTTATGGGTTTAGTAGGAATTATAGCTTCATCAACAAGTTGAATATTTGAAGTCAAGAGCTCTTGTGAAATATCAAGCTCCTGAATGCGGTCTCGGAAATTTTCATAGGCAACCTTATAATTCTCTGCTTCTTGCTTAAGGAGCTTATACTCTAATGCCTTCTCCTGGAGAGCATACATTTTATCTGTTTCTTCCTCTAGTTTACTCTTAATTGCATCCAGTTGGTTTAGGAGGGTTATTACCTTTGCATGTTTTCCTTTGTAAATCCGAGAGG
>CP070797.1:1402359-1405536 GCA_020343495.1 Candidatus Omnitrophota bacterium
TTCCCTAAAGCCAGACAGCAGGGTAGCAACTGCCCACCAGCCTTACTTTTTTAATCCCGGGGTAGCGGTTAAATTCATTTTCTTAGAGAAATTATCAAAAGGGAAAAAGCAAATAGTCTTTTTAGATACGGATAAGACTAAAATCAGCGTAGCCGTTCCTGCTATCAACGGATTAAAAGCAGTTGAATTTATTAACAGTGAATGCGTTCTGTTTGATTATCCAAGTTTAGACTTAAATAACGTAAATCAATTTTTTGTTACTGTAGAGGAAGAACTTGGCAAGATGCCTTTTGAAGGAAAACAGGAAGCGCTGAGAAACTTATCGTCTTTTAAAGGAATATTTTTAAAAAACTGTAACAAAGAACTGTTGAAAGAGGTGTTAGCGGATAGTTTCCTTGATTTTTTCGGCATTGAAAAAAACTACATTTTTTTATCGCAGTTGCTCGGAACTGACGAATACCGAGATTTTGTTATGAGAATTCATAAAGAAGCGCAGTTATTTAGAGATGTTTTTAATAAGGCGTTAGATAGTTACCGGCAGAACTTTCGATTTCGTTACAAGAACTTTCCCTTTCCTAAACTTATAGATAGAGAGCTCCCCCTTTGGGTTGTAAAAGATAAAGTGCGCCAGCGTTGTTTTACGGACAATTTTGACGTAAAGGCCCGAATTTTTCCCCGGGCAGCAGCGTTAACTATTTTTTTAAGGCTATACAAATTTGATGTTTTTATTCATGGAGTGGGAGGAGCCAACTATGAGTGGGTTTGCGACAGGGTTATAGAAGATTTTTTTAAAGCAAGGCCTCCCTTGTATGCAGTTATTAGCGCAACGTTTTTAATAGATGATTTTAAAGAGAGGAATTTACCTTATTTTTTATTTTCTCCGGTGAAAGTAAAGGAAACAGTTGGTAAATTCATGAGAAAAATATAATAATTTTGCAATTGATTATGGTGTGATAGAATTATAAATGAGATAGCCAGAGGTTAAAAGGGGGGTGAAAAATGGGTAAGTATAAATGCATTGTTTGCGGTTATATTTATGACCCGCAGTTAGGAGATGTCGATTCCGGAATTGAGCCCGGCACTTCTTTTGAAGATATTCCTGATTCGTGGTTGTGCCCGGTGTGCGGGGTTGATAAGACTCAGTTTGAACCGGTAAGATAGTCGGTAAGAGGAGGTGTAGTATGGGAACGAAAGGGAAAGAAATAGTTAATTTGAAGACAGAAGAAGTGGTAAGGTTGTTGAACAAAGCTTATGCTGACGAATGGTTTGCGTATTATCAGTATTGGGTAGGAGCAAAAGTTGTAAAAGGGCCTATGCGTCCGGCAGTAGTGCAAGAGTTAGAGGAGCACGCAGCCGATGAGTTAAAACACGCCACAAAAATTGTTGACCGGATAATTCAGTTAGGCGGGAGACCTCTATTGAAGCCGGCAGACTGGGCATCACAAGCAAACTGTCCTTACATTGCGCCTTCTAATGAGCATGTTGTAAAGGTCCTGGAACAGAATATAAAAGGAGAACAGTGCGCTATAGAAGTTTACAATAAGTTGCTCCAGTATTTGGAAGGCAAGGATACTTTAACTTACCACATGGTTTTAGAGATTTTAGAAGATGAAGTAGAGCATGAGGAAGATTTGGAAACCATTTTAGAAGATATTAAGTTATGTAAATAATCTATAATAATACTAATGACTAACGGAGGAGAATATGGCTAATATATTCAGCCCGCAGGAAATTTTAAATATAGCTGTTAAAGTTGAAGAAGCCGGCGAAAAATTTTATGAAATGATGGAGCGCAAGGCTAAAGACGAAAAATTAAAAGCAATGTGGAAATATTTGAAGGAGCAGGAGCAAGAGCACCGTAAAATTTTTAAAGCCATGTATGAGGACGTCGCCAGTTACGTAGTTTATGAATACAGCAGCGGCCAGTACGACAGTTATTTAAATTCAATTGCTTGCGAATATATCTTTACGCAGGAGTTAATCGCCCAAAAGTTAAAGGAAAAATTTGACTCAAGTGTTGGCGCCATAGAATTTGGCATATATATAGAGAAAGGGTCAATCCTTACCTACTCGGCTTTAAAGAAATATATAGTAGAAGATAAACAAGGTGTTATTGATAAAGTTATCAGCGAGGAAGAGAAGCACTTAACAAGTCTTGTTGAGATGAAAAGTAACGCCTGAAAAAGGGGGATAAAATGGAAGTTAAAGTTTACTCTACGCCAACGTGTCCGTATTGTAAGATGCTTAAGCAATACCTTGATTCTAAAAGCATAACTTATCAGAACTTTGACGTTTCGGTTGACAATGAGGCTTTAGACCAGATGGTTAAGGTTTCCGGTCAAATGGGGGTGCCGGTGATTGTGGTTGGCGATGAAGTTATTGTCGGGTTTGAGAAGGCCAGGATTGATTCTCTTTTAGGAATATAGGTTACACTTTTATGGATAAGATGTATGATTTAATAATTTTAGGTGCCGGTCCGGCAGGGATAACCGCAGCCATTTATGCAGCAAGGAAGACAATAGACTTTTTAGTGGTATCCGGCGATTTAGGAGGCCAGGCAGCCTGGAGCGCAGACATAGAAAATTATACGGGGTATCAGTTCATCACAGGTCCTGAATTGACTTTAAAATTCCAGGAGCATATAGATGCTTTTGGAATAAAAGTAAATATGCCTGAGACGGTTGAGCATATCAGTAAAGAAAAAAAATTCGTAAAAGTCGTTACTGATAAGGCCCAATATTCCTCAAAAACAGCGGTAATTGCAACCGGTAAAAGCCCGCGCTTTCTGAATATAGAAGGAGAAAAAGAGTTTAAGAACCGCGGAGTTACTTACTGCGCTACCTGTGACGGGCCGTTGTTTAAAGGCAAAAAAGTTGCCATAGTAGGAGGGGGTAATTCCGCTTTAGATGCGGCCTTGCAGATGATAAAAATTGCTTCCCATGTTTACATTGTAAATATTGCATCAGAGCTTACCGGCGATTCTGTAATGGTTAAAAAAGTCAGAAAGGCTGCCAACGTCCAGATATGGAATAACTCTCAAATTGTAAGGATTTGGGGCGATACTTTTGTTAATGCAATAGAAGTTAAAAAGAACGAACAGCTTCAAAAAGTTGGTGTGCAGGGCCTGTTAATTGAAGCCGGCTTAATTCCTAACTCAAAGTTCGCCGCCGGCATTAA
>CP070797.1:1405636-1408807 GCA_020343495.1 Candidatus Omnitrophota bacterium
TCTTTCTGCTGCCGCGGCGTTAATCCGCGTAATCCATAACGCCCGGAAACTCCTCTTTTTATTGCGCCGGTCGCGGTAAGCATAGGAAAGGCCTCTTTTCAAGGTCTCCACAGCCCGGCGGTACTTTCGGGAACGGTCTCCCCAATATCCTTTAGCTGCTTTTAGAACTTTCTTTTTTCTTTTCCTGGAAGCTACTGAATGTTTCACTCGCATGACAAATTCCTCCTTAAACTTATACTTCTTATTATGTAGAAATAAACAAAAATGTAAAGTTTTTTTCTTATTTTAGTTTCCTTACCAATCATAAGGCAAGGCGCCTTTTAACATCTTTCTATCAGCGGCTGACACCAGCCCCTTATTTCTTAAGTTCCGTTTACGCTTCCTCTTCTTACAACTTAAAAGGTGCCGGCGGCCTGCCCTGGAACGAAGCATCTTCCCTTTCTTGGTAACTTTAACTCTCTTTGCTAAAGACTTCTTTGTTTTCAACTTCGGCATTTTTTCCTCCTCTTCTCTATTTCGGCCCTAAAATCATCACTAAAGTCCGGCCTAACATCTGCGGTTCTTTATCAATTTTCCCATCTTTTTCAATGTCTTTGGTAAGCTTATCTATCAGGCGTTTGCCTAATTCTTTATGCGCCATTTCCCGGCCTCTAAACATCATCCGTATCCTAACTTTATGGCGTTTAGCCAAAAACTCCTTTATATGTTTTAACTTCACTTCGTAATCATGGTTATCTATCCTCGGCCTTAACCTGATTTCTTTAAGCTGCGCCTGTTTCTGGTGTTTTTTAGCTTCCTTTTCTCTTTTTATCTGCTCGTACTTATACTTGGAAAAATCCATTATCCGGCAAACGCAAGGTTTTGCTTGCGGCGCAATTTCTACCAAATCCAGGCCTGCTTCATCTGCTTTCCTTAAAGCTAACTCCCGGGGAAAAATTCCCAGCTGCTCTCCCTCAGTCCCGATAAGCCGCACTTTTGCAGCAAAAATCCGTTCATTTACTCTAACATACTTCACTTACCTTTCCTCCTTTTTAATCTTTAATTCTCCTTTCAAAATATCGGAGAACTCCTCTATACTCATACTTCCTAAATTCTTCATTCCGCTTTTTCTCACAGAAACTTTTTTTGTTTCTTTTTCCTTCTTTCCCACAATTACCATGTAAGGGACTTTTAACATTTCTTTTTCTCTAATCTTTCTCTGTAAAGTCTCGTCTCTGACATCGCTTTCGGCGCGCAACCCTTCCTCTTCTAACCTATCGCGGACACGCTGCGCATAATCTTTCGCATCCGCGGTAACGCTTAAAACGCACACTTGAAGGGGCGCAAGCCACAAAGGAAACCGCCCGCCGTAATGTTCAATGAGAGTAGCAATAAAACGTTCTAAACTCCCTAAAATAACGCGGTGAATCATTATTACCCTTAAGTCCGAACCGCTACTGGCGCGGTAGGTTAAATCAAACCGTTTAGGTATGTTATAATCTAACTGAACTGTAGCGCATTGCCACTCCCTACCTAAAGCGTCTTTTAACTTAATATCAATCTTAGGCCCGTAAAAAGCGCCTTCGCCCTGATTTATTTTATAGGTAAACTTACCCCTCTTCAACACGTCTTCTAATATCTGCTCTGAACTATCCCAGTCAGCCCTTTCACCGATAAAGTTGTGCGGCCTTGTGCTTAAATCAGCAGAAAAATCCTTAAAGCCAAAGGTGTGCATAGCGTCTTTGACAAACTCTAACACGCCTTTTATTTCATCGTAAAGGTCTTCCTTTTTACAAAAAATGTGAGCGTCGTCCTGGGTAAACCCTCTTACTCTTAACAACCCGTGCAGAACACCGCTTTTTTCATAGCGGTAAACCGTGCCCAGCTCAAACATCCGTAACGGTAAATCCCGCCAGCTGTGAAGCTGTGCTTTATAAATAAGAATGTGGCCGGGACAGTTCATTGGTTTTAGAATAAACTCCTGCTTGTCTTTACCTACCGGGTACATATACTCTTTATAAAACTGCAGGTGCCCGCTAGCCTCCCATAAACTTTTATCCATAATGTGGGGAGTGCTTACCATTTTGTATCCCCGCCTAAGATGCTCTTTTACTTCCCAATCTTCAATAATCCTCTTTAAAACTGCTCCCTGGGGAAGATAAAAAACTAACCCTGCTCCTGCCTGATTATAATATATGTCAAACAACCCTAACTCTCTGCCTAACTTTCGGTGGTCTCTTTTCTTGGCTTCCTCTAAATTACGCAAGTAAGCATCCAGCTCTTTTTTCGTAGGAAACGCCGTGCCGTAAATTCTTACTAACTGCGGGTTGTTGCCGTCTCCTCGCCAGTAGGCTCCGGAAACTGACAAAAGTTTGTAATACTTTATCTGCCCCGTAGACTCCACGTGCGGCCCTTTACATAAATCCGTAAAATCGCCGTGTTTGTAAACGCAAACTTTATCCTGCCCCAGTTCTTTTATAAGCTCAACTTTATAAACCTCTCCCTGCTTGCGGAAAAATTCTATTGCTTGTTTAGTTGTCCACTCCTGCTTGGTGAAAGGGCAATCTTTTTTAATGACCTTTTGCATTTCTTTTTCAATTGTCTCAAAATCCTGCTCTTTTATGCCGCCGGGTATATCAAAGTCGTAGTAAAACCCGTTCTCAATAGCCGGGCCAATACCTAACTTGGCTTGCGGGTATAACTTCTTAACTGCCGAAGCCATAATATGAGAACAAGAATGCCGTAACTTTTCTAACTCCATACTTTCGCCTTTCATTGCTTCATCTTTTATAAACATGGGCGGTGTAGGATTTGAACCTACGACCCCCTCGGTGTAAACGAGATGCGCTTCCGCTGCGCCAACCGCCCATTCATAATCTATTTCTTAAAGGAAAATGTTACCAAAAAAACATTAATAATCAAGAAATTTCCTTAGCTTACCTATTATGGCTTAGGCAGCGCTAACATACAAAAAACCATCACAAACAAAGCAACTGTTTCAATAACGCCTAACACCATAATATATTGTCCAAAGCCTTTGCCAGTTTCCGCTAACGCATCTGACGCCCGCGCAGCAGCTTTACCCTGCATATAGGCAGAGGTTCCTATCGCCACCCCGGCAATAGACCCGAGGATCATCTGGTATATATAAGACTCTGTTGTTGCCGGCAAGTTCGCTTTAATTATTTGCCC
>CP070797.1:1408907-1412059 GCA_020343495.1 Candidatus Omnitrophota bacterium
GTCTCTAACGCATCCTGCGACCCCACGCCTGCTGATGAGCTAATAACTAAATCTGTTGCTGTAACGTTAGTAGCATCTGCGTTGCCGTCAACAACTGAACCAGCGGTTAAATTCACTTCCTTGGCCTCTATACTGCCTAACGTCAATCCTGCGCCCTGACAATCTACGTTAACAACGCCGTCGCCGGCATTAATCTCGCCGCTAGTCTTTATTTGCTCATTTGCCTCTAACACTACCTCGCCGCCTTTCTGCGTTAATGAGTCCACACGCACAACCCCTTCGTTGTTAATCGCTCTCTCAAAAATGTTTCCTAATACTTCAGCAGTTAAAATTACCTTGCCTCCATAAGCAACGATATCTCCCGTATTTTTAACTGCGTCTTCCTTATTCTCTAAATTCTGCACCGTCTGTTTATCAACAACTACGGATATTATTCCCTGGGGATCTAAACTTAAAGTTACTTTTTTGCCGCTAGCAAGCATAACAGTGCCTAACTCTGCTTCAATTACTCCGGCATTTTCAACCGACGGCCCTAATAACGCAACATAACCGCCGGGAGAAGAAAGAACCCCCTGATTAACTATGTAACCATCTTTGTTCTTACCCCGAAAAGAATATTTCTCATTTAGAAAATCGTTGTCAGATATAGCTAAAGTAGAAGCAACCAACCCTGCTGTATCTACTTTACAGCCCTTTCCAAACACCACGCCATTGGGATTAACGAGAAATATCCTGCCGTTAGCAGTCAAAGTGCCGAATATACTGGAAGGGTCAGCTCCTACCACTCTGTTTAAAACAACGGAAGTAGAGGAAGGCTGATGAAAATTGACCGACTCATTACTCGCTATAGAAAAACTCTCATACTCTGCAATCATCTTATCCGTAGAAACATCAATATCTAAAACATCGGGCTGCGAGCGGTCAAAAGACGCGCCTCCATAGACAACATTCTCCCCTTGAGGCAAAGGGTAAACGTTGTTCAATGGTAAAATGCATATCCCGACAAAAAAATATACAAAAAAGTTTTTCATACTCAAAACTTCCAGTTAACGTGTACCCAGGGATGTAAATGCTCGTCATCCGAAGGCTTTTTACCTATGGGGTAACCGAACTCTAACCTTACAAAAATATGGTCTCGGAAATTAAACCGCGCGCCAAAGCCCCACCCTTTTAAAGTCTGGTGTTTCTCCTCGCCGGCTAACAGTTTATTCAAATGAGCGGTAGCCCAATCATAAAAAACCACAAACCGCATTGCTTTAAACAGATTATCTTTAGTCAACGGTATATTTAAATCCTTTGGGACAAAGTATGAGGGAAACGACCATTCAACCGAACTGAATATCCCTTTATCGCCGGTATGCTCTCCCGGCGGATACCCCCGCACGCTTGCCGCACCTCCCAACTGAAACTCCTCAGCAGCAACTAAGGCATAATTGGTATACTGAGCAGAGTTTTTAAAAAGTAAGGTTGAAGAAAACGGCATGGGCTGCATACGAAAAAAGTTAAATACCCCTTTAAAAAACTTGCCGCCTGCCCCGGCGCGCGAAGAACTGCCGTCTTTAGATGCTAACGCCCCGAACATCCGCGGCATGCCCACGTTTAACTCTGAAACTATAATGGAGGTGCCGCACAAATCGTTGATATCTAAGTCAAACCCTGCCTTAAACACTCTTAACTCGTCTTTGGAAGACTGCGCCCCCAGCAGATAGTTCTTTATATGTTTGTAATCAAAGCCGCTGTTTAACCGTAAATTAAACTTCTCTTGAGCCACCAACGTTTTATTCAAAAACAACCCTACAATAGTTGCTTTACCTCTGGCATCCACATCCTGAAACTCCCGCGCTAACTTTAACTTACTGTGGAAATAATACGCCCCTACGTCAAAAGTCTCATTTACGGGAAAAACATAAGTTGCGCTCTTAAATTTATATAAATCCGCCTCGGCCTGTTGAAGTTTAAAATTTAATCTGTCATCGTATCCTAAGAGGTTATTATGCTCAATAATTAAAGCTGCCCTGTCTTTATCAATATATTTAGACCCGACATTATCATACTCAACGCCTAAATGAACGGGAAACCTGTCTTCAACAATTATAACAATATCGGTTGTCCCCGGCTCTTTACCGGCAACTAATATTGCCCGGGCAATTCTGTCGGGATGTTCGTTTATGTATATTAAGGATTTCTGTAAGGCAGAGTAATCAAAGTAGCCTTTAGGCTCTATCTTGATTTTTTTCATCAGGCTCGCCGTCCTAACGTAACGGTTACCTTTTATCTCTATCTGGCCCAACTTACCTTCTATGACGCCAATAACCAAGACGCCTTCCTTTATGGTCTGGGCAGGAACATAAGCAGAAGAAGTAATATAGCCTTTTTTCCTGTACTCTTTCGTTATTAAATCAGCTACTTTTTGCATATCCTCTAAGGAAAGCTCCCTGCCTTCAAACTGAGCAGTTATCTTCTTTATCACTTTAGGAGATAACAACGTTACTCCTTCAACAGTTATTTTTTTAATAAAAACTAACCGGCCGGCTTCTCCTATCGCAACTTCTTGGGAAATAATCTGGCGGGGTTTTAATTTAGGCTTGCGAATTCTTTTCTCCAGCTTCCTTTTTTCTTCTAAATCTTTCTCGCGGCGAATCAAGCCTCCGCTTGTCTGAGAAGAGGGAGGCTCCTCTTGAGAATAGGCCGGAACAATAAAGGCAGGCATAACCAACACGTTCAACCACAGGAATATAGATATAAATTTTGGCATCTATTACTTTAAAAACTTAAATTATTCCTGTTAGATAATCAACGAAGTCCATCTTTATCGGCATGAAATAGATATGTGCATGGACAATCTCTTTTGTAAAAGAAAACATTTCTGCGGCGAGGTGCCTGTTCCATTCTAACGTCAAAGAAAAATCAGCAGGGAACTTCACTTTATTGTTATCCTCCCAATACTTCTTTGACTTCTCCGTAATAACAGGAGATACGCCCCAGAAAACGTCAATACCTGCTAGTTTTTTCAAATAATCCTCAAGGAGGTTTAAATCAAAAAACGGCTGAGTAAAAAACCCACAAGCTCCCGCGTCAATTTTTCTCTGGATATACTCATATTCTTTCTCAAGAGATGAGCGGTACTGGTCTATGGCGGCATATACTTTAAG
>CP070797.1:1412159-1415251 GCA_020343495.1 Candidatus Omnitrophota bacterium
CGGACCGCTGCAACTTAAACTGTATATACTGTACACCTATAGAAAAAAGAGGCTTTCTAACTCACGATGAAGTGCTGCGTTACGAAGAAATGGCAAGAATAGTAGAGTTATTCACTAAAGCCGGGATAAAAAAGGTGCGGATAACCGGAGGAGAACCTCTAATAAAAAAAGGAATTATTGATTTAATAAAAATGATTAAAAAAATAGACGGGGTGGCAGAGATGTCTTTAACCACTAACGGCGTATATCTTAAAGAGTTTGCCTCCCGCCTAAAAGACGCCGGTATCAATAAAATAAACGTCAGCATTGATACACTAAAAAAAGACAGGTTTAAGCACATTACCGGTTACGACTGCTTTGATAAGGTATGGCAAGGCATAAGGGAAACTCTCACACTAAGGTTTGAATCAGTAAAGCTAAACGTAATAGCTATGAAAGGCATAAATGAAGAGGAGATACCCGACTTTGCGAAAATTACTTTAGACTTGCCCTTAACCGTCCGGTTTATTGAATTTTTTCCCACTAACAGCCGTTCCATGAAATTAGGCAGCTGCTTAATAAAGAACTGCGACGTTAAAAAAGAAATCCAAACCCATTTTGGCGAAATGACAGCAATTAGCAACGGAATAAAAGACGGCCCGGCGCAGTATTATAAGCTCAATAACTCAAAAGGGTCAATAGGGTTTATCAACTCGTCAACGGAAAACTTCTGCACCAACTGCAACAGGATCCGTATTAACTGCGCCGGTGAAATTTCGCCTTGTTTATTTTCCGGATACAGATATAATGTAAAATCGTTATTAAAGAATAACGAACCTGACGATAAAATTGTTGAATACATACAAAAAGCACTGGAATCAAAATCCAAATATACCAAAGAAATAATAACCAAACGCGAGATTGAAATGAGCAGCGTGGGAGGATAATTTATGATTGACGTAGGGAAAAAAGAAAAGACACAAAGAATTGCCAAAGCGCAGGCATTCATCCATTTAAACAAAGAAATAATTAAAAGAATCAAAAAAAATAATATCCCTAAAGGCAACGTACTGGAAATTGCCAGAGTCGCCGGCATACTGGCGGCAAAAAAAACCGACAGCCTTATCCCGTTATGCCATAACATTGAGTTAGATTACGTAGACATTAACTTTAAAATCAAACCAACCGGTTTATTGATAGAATCCAGGGTTAAATCCAGGGCAAAAACAGGCGTTGAGATGGAAGCAATAGTTGCCTGTTCAATGGCGGCTGTAACTGTATATGATATGTGTAAAATGTTTTCTAAAACCATAAAAATATCCGATATTGAGTTACTTGAAAAAAGAGGAGGCAAGAGCGGTGACTATCAAAAAAAGTAAAATATACTCTATCAACATAAGCAAAACTAAAGGCACTCCTAAAACAGCCACAGAAACCGCTAAGTTAATAGAAAATCTTGGGCTGGAGCAAGACGCCCACGCTCAAGGAGGCATAAAACAGGTAAGCCTTCTTTCCATAGAAAGCATCCGTAAACAAAACAACTGCCCCAAAATAAAGAAAGGCACCGTGTTAAAGCCGGGAGACTTTGCAGAAAATATCACCACCGAAGGCATAGATTTAACAACGTTAAAGATAGGCGGGAAGTTAACCATCGGCAAAGACGTAATACTTGAAATTTCCAAAATAGGCAAAGAGTGCCATAAGTACTGCGCTATATATTATAAAACCGGCGACTGCATTATGCCCAGAGAAGGCATATTTGCCAAAGTTATTAAAGGCGGCATTATTAAAAGAAACGACATAATAAAAGTAGAAAAAATATGATAAAAACAGCCATTTTAACAATCAGCGATAGCAGGACAAAAGATACTGATCTAAGCGGTAAAGCTATTATGGCTTTATTAAAAACAGGCGATTTTACGGTATGTAACTATGAAATTGTTAAAGACGTCGAGGCCCAAATAAAAGATAAAATAATCCATTGCGCTGACAGTTCAGGCGTTGATTTAGTGTTAACCACCGGCGGCACAGGGTTTGGCCCACGAGACCTAACCCCCCAAGCAACCCTTAAAGCTATAGATAAACGCTCACCCGGAATATCCGAATTAATCCGCGCTGAAGGGTTTAAAAAGACAAAACAAGCTGCTCTTTCCCGGGGGGAAGCAGGCATAAGAAAGAACACGCTGATAATAAACTTACCCGGCAGCGTAAACGGCGCTAAAGAATCTCTATTATCCATCTTGGAAATAATTCCCCATGCAATTGATATGATGAAAGGCAAAGGCCACTAATGAAGCATAGAAAAAAAGAGAAAAAAGTCAACTTCTCACCGGGAACGATTAAAAGATTGAGCTTATACTTAAGAAAACTAAAAAAGATCCACAACGATGATATAAACATTATTTCTTCTAACACAATAACACGGCTTCTTAATGTAACGTCTGACCAGTTCCGCAAGGATTTATCTTACTTCGGAGAGTTTGGAAAAAGAGGGGTCGGTTATAACGTAGCCCTTCTGCTAAGAGAAATTGAAAACATACTCGGCATAAACCAGGAATGGAAAATAGCTTTAGTAGGGACAGGGAAATTAGGTAGTGCCCTCTTAGGATTTGAAGGGTTTTCTAAGCTTAACCTTAAAATCACCTGCGGTTTTGACAATCAAAAAGATAAAATAGGCAATCGTATCGGCGGCGTAAAAATCAACGATATTAAAGATTTAAGCAAAATCGTAAAAAAACAAAACATTAAAATAGCAATAATAGCCACGCCGCCGGAAGTCGCCCAGGACGTAGCAAGACAATTAGTAAAAATCGGAATAAAAGGAATCTTAAATTTTGCGCCGGTTTCCCTCAATGTCAGTAAAAATATAGTCGTATCTAACGTTGATATGGCTACAGAACTAGAAAATTTAATATTTTTTGTAAAAAGGAGGCTTTAAGTCAAGAGATGAAAAAAACCTTTGCATTTGATTTAGGACGGGTAATATTTGATTTTGACTATAATATTGCTCTAGATAAAATAAAGGGTAAGGTAAATTGTTCACCAGAAAAAATAATTGATGAACTGTTCTACAAAGACTTTGGCACGGATTTTGAAAAAGGGTTAATTTCAAG
>CP070797.1:1415351-1418438 GCA_020343495.1 Candidatus Omnitrophota bacterium
CTAAGAACTTTCCTCGATTATCAACTATGTATTTCGTAACATGCTCAAAATCCTCTTTATTGCTGGCCAAGATAAGCACTTTCTTAAGAGCACCTAAAGTAATCGCTTCTGAAAAAAAAGCTGAAGCGCAGGTTTGCCGATTAAATGAGGCGTAATCTAATTTTTCACGGATAAGTATCCCCAACAGCATATCGATCAAAGAAACATCAACAAAAGGCGTATCGCCGCATACTCGAACGATGTAGTCAGCGGCTATTGAATCCGCTGTTTGAACGTATCTCTTGAGCACATCATCTAAACTGCCTCGCGTCACTAAAATATTTTTCTTTTTACAATAATCATATAACTCATCATCGGATTTATCCACAGAAGTAGCAACCAAAATATTTTTCACTGACGACTTTTTACAACGTTCATACACATACTCAATAAGCGGCACATTATTATATAAACAGGACATCATCTTTCCCGGAAACCTACGCGATGACATCCTTGCCTGAATAATAATTGCGCACCGGCCTATATCTTCCAATGTAAGTGATTTATTATTTTTCAAAACAGAAACTTTTAATTTAACTTCACCTAGCTACTTCCAGAAGCTGAAGCTTTACCATACGGTTAAAATGGCCGTCCAACTGGGTTAATTCCAAATATCGGCCTTCTTCTACAACCCGGCCTTCTTTAAATACATATACGTAGTCAGAATTTACGATTGTTGAAAACCGGTGGGCTATAACAATTATGGTTGTTTCCCTGGAAATATTCTCAACAGCCCTCTGAATCAGGCGTTCAGAATGGGTATCTAAGGAACTCGTTGCTTCATCCAAAATAAGAAGCTCCGGCTTCCTTAAAATAGCCCTAGCCAAAGCTATTCTTTGGCGCTGACCACCAGAAAGACGAACTCCTCTGTCACCCACCAAGGTATTGTAACCTTGAGGAAAAGCCTTTATAAATTCATCGGCATTGGCTTGCTTGCAAGCATATATTAATTCTTCTTCCGTTGCATCTTCCCTGGCCCACAATAGATTATCTCTAATAGTCATATTAAAAAGTATACTCTCTTGGGGAACATAGCCGATTCTCTTACGATATGAATTTATATCAAACTCCTGTAGATTAATGCCGTCAAAGGAAATTCTACCCTCAAGGGGCTTATTAAACCCCATAATTATATCGATAAGCGTTGATTTTCCTGCTCCTGACTCTCCAACAATAGCAACCATCTGGCCCTTAGGAATCCTCATATTGATATCTCTTAAAACTAAATCATATCCGGGATAAGCAAAGCATACTCTTTCAATAGCCATTTCTTTATTAAAACTTCGAAATTGTTTGCCTCCGGTCACCTGTTTAAATTGTTCAGCTTTCTTACGCAAGCGTTTTACTTGTTCATAGCTTGGGAAAAAATTATCTAAGGAATGTTTCCTGTGGACTAAATCTCCCACAACTAATACAATCTGAACTAAAGCAAGAAGTAATACTGCTATTTCTGAAACTGCAACCCCAAATCTTCTTGCTGAAAACAAAGCTACAGCTAAAACTATAACCCCTATAGGCCGGTATAAAATTCCTATAAGAATGCCAAAAAGTTGGGATTTAATAGTAACTTCTCTGTGGGCATCAAAAGCCTGCTCAAGATGGTTGACTCTTTTTTTCTGATTCCCGAATCCCAGAATAACCTTAGCTAAAGTAAAACTTTCACCGATAACCGAAACTACCTCGTTAGCAGTAGATGTATTTTCCTGGCCTAAACGATAACTTCTCTTTGTTATCATTAAAAGACAACCTAAAGAAAAAACAACAACGGTTGCAAGGCTTATTGCGGTTACCTGCCAGGATATATAAAGGGGTACTGCCAAATAAAAAATTACCTGAATGGTACGCGCGAAAAAGTGGGCCATGGCTCCAAAAGCATTCCCCACGACAGTAAGCTCACGCATAAAGGTATTAAGAATAACTCCTTGTTTGGAGCTGCTAAAGAAATACCAACTGGCATTAAAAAAATCACCGAATGTTCCAATCGTAAGATCCCTAAGCACCGCGTATTTAGTAACTAAAATCGCTCGTCGGGCTAGAATTCGGAATCCACTACCTAGGGTAACAAATATGGCAAAAATAAAAAAATAACATCCTAAAGTTAAAGGTAAACCCACAAATTTCATTACTGCCATAACCTTGTGCGTAAAAGGACTCATTTGGGCCGAATCAGAATTAACTAAAAAGTCAATAAGAGGCCCAACCGTAAAAAGAGAGCAAGCCTCAATCACGCCTACAAAAACGACCAATAGAGTAGTAATAGCAAGTAAGCGGGGGTATTTCTGAAATAATTCTTTAATAAAGCTAAAAGTTCTCATCCCACTATCCTTTAATTATGATTACTTTCTTATCTTCGCAAATATTTATATATCCCATAAAGATATCTACGCGTATCTCTTAGAAAAGCAACTGAGCTTCTCTGTTTTTTTCGTAATAGAAAAACCGGCAACTGTGTAATTTTTAAATTATGTTTTAAGCTTTGCGCTATAATCTCTGTATCCCAAAACCATCTCTTATCCCTAACTGAATCTAAAACAGGAAGAATTTTATCTCGCCGGAAAAGCTTTACGCCGGTTTCTGTATCCAGAAAATGTATATTGAGAAAAACATTTGCTAGTAAAAAATAAAGCCGGCTATAAATGGCCCTAAGCCAATGATAAAGATTACAGCCTAATAAATAAACACGCTTGCCTATCACAACATCAAAAGAATCATCTCGAGTAATACCATAATAGAGATTGAATAACGAAGATTCGGGGATTTCTAAATCTGTATCAATAAAGCCCACATAATCCTTAGAACTTACTCTTATCCCTTTTGTTACCGCAGCACCTCTTCCTTCATTAGCATTTGAGAATAAAAGTATTGTATTATT
Organism: Candidatus Omnitrophota bacterium; assembly: GCA_020343495.1. Lineage (GTDB taxonomy): Bacteria > Omnitrophota > Gorgyraeia > Duberdicusellales > 4484-171 > JAHISK01. Next base: position 1,418,263 of record CP070797.1, read on the forward strand.
TTTTTCATGAAAATAGTTAGATAATTGTTTTTGAACATCCGGGAGACTTCCATCATCAACAATAATTATTTCATACTCAATCTTTGTTAAATCCATAAACGATACGATCTTTTCGTAGGAATCAAATATTGAAGGAGTTTCGTTATAACAAGTCAATATAACCGATAAACTCATGA
>CP070797.1:1418538-1421611 GCA_020343495.1 Candidatus Omnitrophota bacterium
ACCATAATACAATATTGATTGCAAGAATTTTAATGCAAAAAAGAAAAAAACCCCTAAAAATATGGCTATTTCAGAAATCTAAAAGAAAGGCTAACTGCTTCTCTATCAAGCGTTTTCTAAAGAGGCGGCATACTCTTTGTTTAAGACTTTTCTATACACTGAAATAGTATCTTTGGTTACGCGCTCTTTGGTGTACTGGGACTCAACCATTTCCCGGCCGGTATAACCTAATCGTCTGCGTAATTTCATGTCTTCCAGAAGCGTGTTAATCTTGGCGGCCAAGATTTCAAAATCTCTCACCGGTATGACAAACCCGTTTATACCGTCTTTAATAATCTCCGGCATCCCTCCCGTATTAGTAACAACTATGGGTTTACTGGACGCCATAGCCTCAAGCATTGTCAACCCGAACGGCTCTCCTACGCTTGAAGGGTAAAGGCAGACGTCACTTAATGCGTAAAGCTCTTTTATTTCGTCTAAGGTATACATATCTATCAAAACACTGTCTTTTAACTTAAAATGTTTTATCAAATTTACCATATAAGCAATGTCTTTCTGCTGCGTTCCGCCCCAATCAATAATATTTCTTGACCCCGCTAACACTAAAATAACGTCAGGGTAGCGCTCCCTAACTAAACTTATCGCTTTTATGCTGATATCGCATCCTTTAGCTAACCCTATTCTTGCAGGGTGGAATATAACTTTTCTCCCCCTTAACTGCGGGTATTTTTCTAATATTTTATCCGGCTGTATGTCGGGACGAAAATTCTCCTCATCCACACCATGATGAATAACCGTAATTTTTCTGTCGTCTACCCCTATTCCAATAATCTCTTTTTTTATAAAATGGCTAACGGCAATGGTATGCCCCCAATTTATTTTATGCATTAACTTTAAAAATAACACGTCATCCCATACATTATGCGCGGTAACAATTAGGGGGGAGCCTCTTTTCTTCGCTAACGCCTCCAACATACGAGCATGAATTTTACTGAAATAATTCATGTTATGTACATGAATGACATCCGGCTGCGTTTCTTGGAAAAACGACGAAAAAGTATGATGTATCTCGTCGTCTAAACCTTCCAGCCCTCTCTTATAAAGCCAGTTTAAATCCATAAGGGGCGTGCGATAAATATTTACTCCCTTATAGTCATATTTTCCCTTTACTCCCTCAACAGAACCCGTGAGTAAACTCACGTTATGGCCCATTTTGACCATCTGCGGCAGAATTACCGTAAGGTGCGTCTCTACCCCGCCGATAATGGGAGGAAACCCCCAGTGAAGATGGACAATATTTAATTTATCGTTCATATTAACCTCCTACTTTTATAAACAATAACTGTAAAACTTCTCTCTATAAGCAGCGACCGGCCGCTTAAAAGTATAAGCTCTATTTGTTTTAAGGCAGACTAACTTATCAAAAATGCCCATGGAGATTGTCTTTTGTTTTGAACAAACTACTTTTATCTTTATAACGTCGTTGGTTACCTCTAATTTAACTGCATACCCTCTCCATGTTAAAGAAAAAATCATTTTACCCCAGGTTCTTGGCATTCTTGGAGTTATGAAAAGGTTCTCTTTTTTTATTTTCACCCCGGCAAAGCCAAAAACTACTGCCTGCCAGGTCCCTCCTAAAGAAGCAGCATGAACGCCTTCTTTGGTGTTGCCATACAGATTACTAATATCTGCCCGCAGAGACACATTAAAGAAACTGTACGCCCGGTTTAGGTCGCCAACTTCACAGGCCATTAAAGAATGAATCGGAGTGCTTAAAGAGGAAGTGTGGACTGTCCGGCTAATATAAAAATTGTAGTTTACTATTTTTGTTTTTATATTAAAAACGTCGTCAAGCATACATAAAAGCATAAGCACGTCTGCCTGCTTTACAATCTGAGTCTTTCCCAGCTCTTTAGGTTTAATTGTGCGGGGGAGCAGCAATATTCCGTTTTCATCAGTCTGGGTAAGGGCGACTTTTTTTAGCTTAAAATATCCCTCAAACTGTTCAATAACTTTATTCTTGGGAATATGAATTAGTATATCCGAAGCAATTGTTCTCCACTGTTTGGCTTCGGCGTCTTTTAAATTCATTTTCTTTTTTAAGTTTTTGGATAAAGAACCGCTCTTTTTCATTTTGCAATATAATTTATAGGCAGTAATTAAATTCCATTTTGCCATCATATTTGTAAATACATTATTATTTACCTTAATGTGAAACTCATCCGGGCCGATAATCCCTTTAATTTCGTATTTCTTTTTCCTTTTGTTATACTCAAGGCGCGAAGCCCAAAACCGTGCGGTATCAAACATTATCTCGTAACCGTAATTATCCATGAATTCTTCGTCGGCAGTTGCAACGTAATACTTATATACCGCATAGGCGATATCAGCGGTTATATGATGCTCCCTTTGATGAGTATGGATTTTTATAATCGTGCCGTCAATATCTCTTGCCCATTCCGGCGTCTCCTCTTCTCCGCTATCTGCAGACTCCCAGGCAAACTTTGCTCCCCTATACATTTCTCTTGCGGCTAATTCTCTGGCTTTCTGCAGGCGCCGGTGCCGGTAAAGAAGCATATTTTTAGCTACGCGAGGAAAAGTAAAAAGATAAAAAGGCATAAGGAAAATTTCTGCGTCCCAGAAAATATGGCCGCGGTAGCCTTCTCCGCTTAAAGTGCGGGCGCCAATACTTGAGAACCCTTTATCAAAATGGCCGCAAATAAGCATATGGTATATATTAAAACGTAAATTCTGCTGAAGGTTGGCTGTCCCTCCAATGATGATGTCTGCCTTTTTCCAGAGTTTATCCCAGCTCCTAATGTGCTCTCTTATAAGGACAGAGAAACCGCTGCGGAAAGCTTCATTAAATATTTTAAAAGCTTCTTTTTTACAAGCGGCAACATCGGTTTTATAAGGAAAATGCTTTATAGAGAAAATTTTAGTAAATATAACTGTCTGATTTTTTTTGAGTTTAAGCTGAAAAATGTTGTCTTTTGCAAAGGTTTTTTTGCCGTTAATCTTATAATAAAACCCCGACCAATATATAACGGTGTATTTTTTCTCCAAACTATCT
>CP070797.1:1421711-1424760 GCA_020343495.1 Candidatus Omnitrophota bacterium
AAAGGGGATATTGTAAAGATATACGGGGAAAACCTTCCTTCGTTTGTGAAGATTGATAATAGCGAGGATGGGATGCTTGTATTAATAATCTCCCCTGGATTCGAAGACGCAGGGATATACAAAGAGTGTAAAGTTATTGCCGAAGATTTAGACGGAGCAAAAGCAGAGACAGAGTTTGTGATAACGGTGAATAATGTTAACCGTCCACCAGTAATATTTCCAGTGTCGGATATAACAATGGAAGAAAATCAAAGAGGAACTATTTCTATTGTAGCTTACGATCTTGATAAAGAAGATAAGTTGAAAGTATACGGAGAAAACCTGCCGCCTTTTGCGAAAGTTGTTGATTATGATTATGGGGAAGTAAAGATAAGGAAGTTATTACTGACTCCAACCTTGGGAGAAGCGGGTATATTTAATAATTGTAAGATAATAGTTGAAGATTTATCGGGCGCGCGGGCAGAGACAAAATTCACAATAACCGTAGAACAAGCATTATATAGATTTCCTATAATTTTAAACCAAGGGTGGAATTTTATATCTTTACCGATAGAACCTGTAAATAGCAATATAGAAGCGGTTCTAAAACCAATAGACGGATTATATACACAGATAAGATCACAAACGCAGGGACGTATATACATACCCTCGAAAAAAAGATATATGGGCGATTTGAAAAAAATGCATGCGGGAGAAGGATATATAATTTATATTGAAAAAGTGCCTATAGAGCCGCCTCAATTCTACATATTACATATAGAAGGAAGATTAGTTGATTCTGAATTTCCGGTATTACACGAAAAGTGGAACTGGGTTGGCATGATGGCGTTAGAGACAAAAAATGTGACGGATGTCGTGGATATTAGCGAAATAGGAGAGATACATACAATAAGACCGGGTTCAGGTAATGAAAAGCTATATTACCCCAAAGATTTCACGAGGTTTGACCCGGGAAAAGGGTATAAAGTAAATATAATGCCAAGGCCTAGTATTAATAAGGTAAGGCATTTGGAAGGAAGGAGTGATATTGAGGAATTAAAAGTTGGTATAAGCAAATAAAATCAAATACGCTTTTACTGTTGGATAATCTTTTAGAAATGTTTTCGCCCTCTAATTTCTAATATCTTAGTTATTCTCATCTCTTTTTCTTAGGGGTGATAGTGATTTATCTTGCCATTTCCAATAACTATAAAAATATATTGACGAATCTGTTGAGATTTGGCATCATATACATAATATAATTGTAGGTAAATATACTACGGATTTCATAAGGTTTACTGTGTATAGGGAAGGAGAAAAATGAAAATTTTAGTTACCGGAGGCGCAGGGTTTATTGGTTCTAACGTCGTTAAGATTCTGGAAGACAGAGGTGCCGATACAATTATTTTGGATGATTTCTCAGGGGCAAATTATAAGAATTTAGATAACGTAAAAGGCGAAGTTATTTGCGCAGATATTCTAGATGAGTCCCTTTATAAGAAGCTGCCCCAAGTAGATGCGGTTATTCATCAGGCAGCAATTACCAATACTACTTTGAAAGATAACAACAAAATGATAAACGTAAATTTTAACGGATTTAAGAATGTGCTGCAGTTTTGTTTAAACAAAAATATAAAGCTCGTTTATATTTCCAGTGCGGGAGTTTACGGAAACGGTATCTCTCCTATGAAAGAGGAGCAAAAAGCGTCTCCTCATAACAGCTATGCTTACTCTAAATATTTATGTGACTGGTACGCGCAGAAAGTGAGAAAAGAATTAAACGCGTCATTAATTGTCGGGTTAAGATATTTTAATGTATACGGCCCGGGCGAGTCCCATAAATCAATAGCCGCGAGCATGATTTACCATCTTTTTTTACAAATGGAGGCAGGTAAGCGTCCGCGTGTTTTTAAGTACGGCCAGCAAAGAAGAGATTTTATATACGTAAAAGATGCTGCCCGCATTACAGTAGAAGCTTTGGAGTTTAGGGAAAGTTTAGTCCTTAACGTAGGCACAGGTACAGCACGCAGTTTTAATGATATCATTGCAATATTAAATAAGGCTCTTAATAAGAATCTGGAGCCGGATTATTTTGATAATCCTTACGAAGGCATTTATCAGGACTATACAGAAGCAGACGTGTCTTTATTGAAGGAGATGAATGCCGGCGCTCAATTTTCTTTAGAGGAAGGGATTGGAGATTACGTGGATAATTACCTCTTGTGCGGGGCCGTTAAAAGATTTCAAAAAAGTGCTTGACAAAGGTGCGTTCTTTGGGTATAACTAATCCACACATAATATATATATTTATAATAGTAGGTTCACTTGACATCTTTAAAAAAATGTTTTATATTTAATTGTAGAGAGAAAAAAAGCTACCTTTTGAAAAAATAATATAGATAAAATTAAAGGTGGAAACAAAACATTTTTATAGAATGTTTTTGTCTGAATCGTTCTTTGAAACCAAACCATAGCCAGAAAAAACCTTGAAATTTATAGCCTTTGGAGGGTTTGATCCTGGCTCAGAGTGAACGCTGGCGGCGTGGATTAGGCATGCAAGTCGAGCGATTCTGACTAATGAAGCAAGTTGAGACCTTCGGGTCGATATTTGTGGATTTAGTTAAAATAGCGGCAAACGGGTGAGTAACACGTGGGTAACTTACCTTGAGGAGAGGGATAGTCCGCTGAAAGGCGGAGTAATACCTCATGTGCCCTTAACATCGCAGATGTTAAGGGGAAAGGTGGCCTATGCCTTTGGTATGCTATCACCTTAAGAAAGGCCCGCGGCTTATCAGGTAGTTGGTAAGGTAACGGCTTACCAAGCCTAAGACGAGTAGCTGTCCTGAGAGGGTGACCAGCCACACCGGGACTGAGACACTGCCCGGACTCCTACGGGAGGCTGCAGTCGAGAATCTTTTGCAATGCGCGAAAGCGTGACAATGCGACGCCGCGTGAGCGATGAAGCCCTTCGGGGTGTAAAGCTCTGTCAGCCCGGATGAATATTTGTTTTTTAATACAAAACGAAAATGACAGTACGGGCAGAGGAAGCCACGGCTAACTCCGTGCCAGC
>CP070797.1:1424860-1427822 GCA_020343495.1 Candidatus Omnitrophota bacterium
TTTTTATTTGCCTAAAAGTAGTTGCTCTTATATCTTTAATTGTCTCGATGATTAGAGGTTTACAGTTTAATTGCCCGATGATGCCGCGTACTTCGTCGTGATTTCTGTCTCCAATTATAATGATTTTATAGCCTTTTTTCTCCATATCACATACGATAGTGTGTATTTCCTTGACCATAGGACAGGTAGCATCAACTACGTTGTAGTTGCTTTTTTTTGCTTTTTTAATGGTCGCTTTAGAAGCGCCGTGAGCGCGTATAAGAAGGGTTTTATTTTTGCCGTCTTTAAGTTTTTTGATTTTTCTTATCCCGGTTTTCTCTATCATTCTTACGACTTCTTCGTTATGAACGATATCTCCTAACATCTCTATGTCTCTGGTAGTTTTTAAAGTATCAAAAGCAATATTTAAGGCTCTTTTTACCCCGAAACAGAACCCTGCGGACTTGGCTAAATTAAATTTCATAGATATTTCCCCTCGATTAAAAACTTTAATGTTAACATGAATTTTTTCCTGTTTGGAACATAAGCCCTTTTGGAAAACACGTCATAATTGTTATTTTCAATAGAATTTAATATCGCCGAATATATTTCTTTCATTGCAGTTACAGTTAACCGTGACCTCAAATCACTAATCATTTTTATGCCATTACTTGAGTTATCGTAGTAATTTCTTGCCCGCCATATCTGAAATCTTAATAGTTCAGTAAAATTGGAATCAAGCTGTTCATTTGCGATATGGCTTTCTGATACTTTAAAACGGGCCATATCCTCAGAAGGCAGATAGATTCGGCCTCTTTGGAAATCTTCTTTTATGTCGCGCGCAATATTAGTGAGTTGCATAGCAATTCCCAAATTAACAGCGTATTCGGGAACCTGGGGGTTGGTATAGCCGAATATTTTTGACATCATAAGGCCGACTACCCCGGCTACTCTGTAGCAATAGGAGTATAACTGGTCAAAATTCTGGTAACGGTTTTTATTTAAATCCATATACATTCCGTCAATTAAATCGTCAAAGTATTGTCTGGGGATACCGTATTTATTCACGGTTTCTTTAAACGCCAGGAGAACACAGTCGTTTAGTCTGGTATTATTATAAACAGCGTCAATCTTTTTTCGAACTTTATCTAATTGATAAGCTGCTGATTCGCTCAAATCATCTACGGCGTTATCGCTAATTCTACACGCCGCATATACTGAAAATGCGGCATATCTTTTCTGGGGCGGCAGGAATATAGAGGAAAAATAGAAGGTCTTTGCATATGTTTTTGTCAATGTTTTTGCCCGTTGGTATCCGGATTTGATCAATCTATTAAGGGTGCTCATAAAATCAGCATATATTTTACATCAAAAAAACAGAAATAAAAGGTTTATTATAGGCGAAATTTTGGTACAATGTTATTGTAAAAATAGGCGTTTATGTCACAATATTCTATCGTTTTACTGTTATCGGGAATCATCCCTTTTGTTTTGAGTTTTTGGCCGCCCTTAAAATTCTGGCGGAATTTATCCTCTCTTTTTTATACTATCGGCCTTATCTTAGTCATATTCGCAAGCTGGGACATCTTTGCCACATTTCGTCATCACTGGTTTTTCCGGCACGATGCCGTCTGGAAAGCTAGAATTATAAACCTTCCTTTAGAAGAAGTTATGTTTTTTATTGTGATTCCATTTTGTTGCATATTTACCTGGGAGGCCATCAATTACATTCTTAAATTAAGGGAAAAATAAAAATGAAAGAGTACACGCTGCTGGCAGTATTATCAGTTTTCGGGGTTATATGGTTTGATTTCTTGAGTAAAGTGAGGATTTTACGCCGCAAAATTTATTATTTCTTTCTGGCAATTATTTTGTTTTTTAAGTTTTTGGTTAACGGCTATCTTACGGCTCAAGATATCGTTACGTATAATAATAAATTCTTCTTAGGAGTTAAAATAGGCAGTATCCCCTTGGAAGATTTTTTGTTTGGTTTTAGCATGATTACACTGACGATAATATTATGGGAGTGGTTTAAGGCAAAAATAAAAAGTTAAAATATGGCTGTAAGTAAAAAAATAGTCTTATTGTCAATAATGTTCGTAATGGGGACAGTTAATTATATATATGCTTTAGATTACAAAAGGCTGCATCAAGAAGCGGACGATAGAAATTTAGCGGAAGCTGAATTAGCTGTAGAAAGAATGCCCCAATCGTTGGAAGACTTATATATTTTAGGTTTGGTTTATTTGAATAAACATAAAGATGAGGAGGCAAAAGAAGTATTTGAGGAAATTGAGAAATTGAATCCTGAAATAACGCAGGTAAAATGGGCAATAGCAGAAGTTTTACGCCGCCAGCATAAATTAAAAAAAAGTGAAAAGATATTGCGTGAAACGTTAAAATCGTTGCCGGATTTTGCTCCCGTCTACATAAGTTACGCCTATATAAAATATAACCAGTTTAACTATTTGCAAGCCCTAAATTTTGCCAACGTTGTAATAAAAAAAGGGCTAGGTACGGCTGATTTAACCAGTTACGTCCGTGCCCATCTAATTGTCGGCGGAGCAAAAGGAATGCTGGCTCATTATGGCGGCCCGTTAGCGAAAATAAGGCACGGGTTGGGCGCTTTCTCTTATTTAGAGAAAGCAGAGCGCCTGAAACCTGATTTTGCGGAGGTTAATTTTGGTATCGGCGCGTTTTATTTGCTTGCGCCAGCGGTTATTGGAGGAGACCTGGATAAATCTTTAGAGTATTTAGAAAAAGCGGTAAATCGCGACCCCCTTCTTGCTGATGCATACGTAAGGCTTGCCCAGGTACATAAACGAAAAGGAAATAATGAGGCTTACCAAAGGTATTTAAATAAGGCTTTAGCGATTGACCCAGCCAACGAATTAGCCGTTGACATAAAGAGCAGGAAATGTAATTTTATCTGTTTTAATTGATTACCTTGTTAAATAACAAGGAGCTTTTGAGAATAATCAGA
>CP070797.1:1427922-1430857 GCA_020343495.1 Candidatus Omnitrophota bacterium
TGAGAATTCTGGCTTAATTTATAGGCATGGACGTAAACCTGCACATTTTGATGCAGGTATAGAAAGGAAAAGATAAATATAACCCCGATAAAAACTATAGGTATTTTCTTCATACTCATAACATATCAACAAATTTTCTCTGCTACCCGCAACTTCGCTGACCGGGAAGCAATATTTTCCTCTTTTTCGCTTTCCGTAGGAGTAAGCGGCTTTTTAGTAAGAATTTTCAAAGTTCCGCTAGAGGCAAAAGACTTAAACGTATGTTTAACAATTCTGTCTTCCAACGAATGAAAAGAAATAACCCCGATGCGTCCCCCTTTATTAAGAAGAGATATGCTCCTAGATAATGCTTTCTCTAAAACTCCCAGTTCTCTATTGACGGCAATGCGTAACGCCTGAAAAATTCTCGTAGCAGGATGTATCCGAAACCGGCGGCTTCTCACGGGAGCGGCCCGTAAAATAACCCGGGTTAACTGCGTTGTCGTAGAAATAGGGCTAATTTTTCTTGCTTCAATAATAAACCGGGCGATTCTGCGCGCGTATCTTTCCTCGCCGTACTTCCTAAAAATATTTATTAATTCTTCTTCGCTTAAATTATTCACTAAGTCATAGGCGCTTAAAAAATAATTCCTGTCCATTCTCATATCCAGGGGGCCTTCTTTTAAAAAACTAAAGCCTCTCTCAGGCCTATTTAACTGATAAGTAGAAATCCCTAAATCAAAAAAGAAAATGTCTACGCCAAAAATATTGTCCGGGAAAGAAGATTTTTCTTTTAATCTGGAATTTTTCAGGAGTGCATCAATTTGGGAAAAATCTCCCTGAATTAAAGAGAATTTTCCTTTAAACTGCGCTAATTTTTTTCTGGCAATATTTAATGACTCCTCGTCCCTATCTATTCCTATAAAAAATGCATCTGGATCCATAACTTCTAAGAACTTATGAGCATGAGACCCAATGCCTACAGTGCAATCTACAATTATCTTTTTATTTTTTAAATCCAATAAATTCAATACTTCCCTGCACATTACAGGGTAATGTTTAATTTCCTGCGTCATTTTTTCCAAAAGGTTCGTTGTGCTCATTATTTATTCTCCCGCCGAATTTACTCAAAAAGGTTTTCTGCCGCTTCTTCAAATCTTTTCCTGTTTTCCTGGTAAAACTTATCCCAACTATCTTTATCCCAAATCTCAATCCTGTCGGCAACCCCAATAATAACTATCTCACGTCTAATCTGGGCAAACTCTTTAAGGTAATCTGAAATTCCTATCCTTCCCTGAGAGTCAATCTCAATCTCCTGCGCTCCGCTGAAATATAACCGGTTAAAAGACCTTGATTGCTGCTTGGCAAATGATAATGATTTTAACCTTTCCTCCAGCTTCTCCCAGGTTTCCTGATGAAAAAGAAACAAGCACCCGTCAAGCCCGCGTGTAATGTAAAACTTTTTCTGCTTTAAGCCCTTTATCTTCTCGCGAAATTTTGCCGGAAGGATAAATCTATCTTTATCGTCTAAAGTATGAGTAAACTCTCCGTACCACATATTCCACTTTCCTCCACTTTATTCCACAATATAAATATAAAACTATTAGGGCTGTTTGTCAAGGGGTTTTGTAAAATAAATTGTTATGCCACAACAAGTTGTGTATGTTTAGGGGGACTAATACTATATTTTGAATAGGCAAGAGAATTTTTTTTAGGGGAATACGGCATTAAGAACACAAAATTAGCTGTTTTGCCTAAAAAGAGAGCTGTTTTTCCGGATATACCTAACATCATTAGAAATTGCCTCTTTTAGTTCTTGTAAAGAAGCGAACTTTTTTTCATTTCTTATCTTTTCCAGAAAAGATACTGTTATGGTTTTTCCTAAAATATTGGCGTTAAACCCAATAATATAGACTTCTAAAACGCACCGGCTGCTGCGGGTAACCGTGGGCCTGGTGCCTACGTTGACAGCAGCAAGATAAGATTTCTTATCTACTTTTACCAACCCCGCATAAACGCCTAAACGCGGGATAATATAACCGTCCCGGTCAATGTTGGCCGTGGGAAACCCTAATCTCCTGCCATAACCTAACCCTCGATAGACTCTGCCTTTCAGGAAGTAATTATACCCCAATAATCTATTGGCTTCATTAAAATCGCCTATTTTTATGAATTTGCGGATAAGAGAACTACTTACTATTTTGTTATCTTTACATTTCTTTTTTAAAACTGTTACTTTAAAATCGTATTTTTGACCGAATTTTTTTAAATGCCTGATATCGGTCTCTCCTCTGTATCCAAACCGGAAATCTTCTCCGACAATAAATTTTTTAATTTTAAAATATTTTATAAGATAAGCGATAAATTCTTCTCCTGATAATTTTAAAAATGAGGAATGAGTACGAAGAAGCCATAAATAATCTATTTTTAAAGCTTTTATATGCTCTTTTTTCTCCGGGAGGCTCATTATGCAACCGGTAAAATTCTTATTTAAAATCATCTTCGGCGGGATATCAAAAGTAATCAAAAGAGAATTGACTTTGTGTTTTTTTGCTTCTTGTTTTAATTTTCTTAAAATAAACTGATGGCCTAAATGGATTCCATCAAAGACGCCGATAGTTGCCACGCATTTCTTTCTATTGGAAGGCAATTTTTTGTAGACGACTTTCATCTATATCATCTAAATTTGTTGCGTTGTCTAACTTAAAATGCCCGATACTTAACCTCTTTATTTTTATCATATGGCTGCCGCACCCTAAATGCTGGCCGATGTCTTCGGCCAGTTTTCTCACGTAAGTTCCTTTAGAACACTTCAGATAAAATTCAACCAGGGGCAGTTTTATACTTAAAATCTTTAAAGAATAAATTTTTATAGGGCGCGCCTTTCTTTGAACAACTATTCCACAGCGGGCTAAGCGGTAAAGGCGCTGACCCTTTACTCTTAATGCGCTTACCA
>CP070797.1:1430957-1433869 GCA_020343495.1 Candidatus Omnitrophota bacterium
AATTCCAACCCATCTCCCCATAGGGTTATTTTTTCATTATTAAGAGCTGCTTTTATAAATCCTGCTGGGCCGTATGTAGAGCCCATATCCCCTGGCCCGTAAATAAGAGGCGGGCGTAAAATAAAAAGAGACCCCTTACTTGACTGATTAAAGTTCTTAATAAGCAATCTTTCGCATATATATTTTGCCATTCCATAGAAAGAAGTGGGGCAAACTGGTGTATCTTCAGTTATATTTGTATTACTTATATCTTCTCCATAAACAGCGGCGGAACTAAAAAATATGAAACGTTTCGCTAACCTTTGCTCTAGAATTCGGCATAAATTTGTAACCATCGCGAGATTTTGCGAAAAAGTATCAAGATTATCACCGAACTGTCTCTTTATGGCTGCGCACATTATTACCACTGTCTCCATATCAAAAAAAGGCGACAAGCTCTTTACATCTTCTAATTTTGTCAAATCAATTTCAGGTATTGATTTACCAATTAATTCAATTTGTGGTTCTTTATCACAGAAATTTCTCATCAAGTGACTACCGATAAAGCCTGAATGTCCTAGAATTAAAATGCGCTTAATATTATTTGCGCTCTTATTGTTTTTCATAAGTACGTATCCCTTTAAAAATTAAACAAACCCTAAATGATCTCTATCTGCTTCCAGATAATCCAAAATGAGCTTATTTTTTGCATCTGCTACACAGCGATGGTTACAGTGGATTGAAGGATTAATTCTAAAAAATTTACTCTTGTTTGAAAACCAAAAATCTTTAAATCTAACATTCTTTATAGAACCAATTAAGCCTTCGCTCAAATTGTAAGCCTTATCTTGACAAGGATATATATTTAAATCTGCGCCAATAACTGGAAGGGTCTGTAAATACGGGCACCATGAGTATCTCTTATTAAATTCTTCATCTAGTTTATGATAAGCATCAAAAATATGGAATCTATCATCTGCCAGATCTTCTATGGCTTTTCTTATCTCTTCCCTTACAGCTTGGAAGAAACTCACATGATATTTATCATTTTCCATTCCATTGTTGCTAACAATGCAAGGAGATACCTTTACGCTATCTACTCCTATATTTTTAAGCTTTTTAACAAGCTCATATATATGCGCTGAATTACTTTTATCTACCACTATGCTCACACCGAGATAGCATTTACCGCCTATTTTTTTAAAAGTCTCCATATTATTCATTACTTTCTTAAATTCCTCTTCGCTAACCCCTCTATATTGCGCATAGCTTTTTTCATCCCATCCATCTATAGAGATTCGTAACCATGTCGCAAGGTGAGCAAAAATTTCTGCTAACTCACTCTTTAGTCTCGCTCCGTTAGTTAAAGCTGCGAATTTAACATGCGTCTGCGATAATTTCTTAACTGCCTCTAATAAGTAAGGGTAACAAAACGGCTCACCACCCCCGGAAAAAGTAACAGCTTTTACGCCCATCTCAATAACGTCATCAATTATCTCCATCATCTTCTCTTTAGGGATCTGGTCTTTTACGACCATGTCTTTGCCGAGTTGCAAATTATCCGCTCTGTAGGCGCAATAAGAACACCGGTGGTTACAGACATTAGTTGGCTTTATCCGTATATGAATAGGAGATGATATTTTATTTACCAACGGCGGTAAAGAATCTAACTTATTCTTGAAATGAAAGATTTTTATTTTTGTGTAGAGGAGTCCTTTTTCCTTATTCTTAAATGAAGTTATCTGTTTGTCCATAATTCAAAAACTAATGCCGGTGTTGCACAAAAACTTATGGCAATTATTACCGGCGAAATCTGCTAAATACGCTCTTTATCTCCGCAAGATTATAGCTCTTTGCTATACTGTCTGGAAGTTGATCGAAATGAGAAAATTCCACACTATCCATCTCTTGTGAACGCAAATAATCAAAAATCATCACGCCAAGAGATATTGTTTTCCTCATCGACGCGGTATGCATCGCCTCCTCTTGCTGTAGTGTATAATAAATCTGCCAAGCGCTCTCGGTCTCAGAAGCTCTTCTTAATACTTGCGCTTTCAGTTTATTCCACTCCTGGACTGAACCAGTTGCGCTATCAACCATATTCTGACGAAAACCAAAGATATCCAGATTTCTTTCAATGGCGGAAATCCACTTCTCCATCCTACTAATTCTCGTACCCGGCATACCGTCAACATAAACACTATAAAAAAAGCATGCAATCGCAGGGTAAAAATAAGTAAGAATATCAACCCACAGAACTAACTTCAGTGCCCGCTCAATATCGTGTTTAGGAAAACTTTCCGTCTCAATCACAGAAAAAGGAGGAGTTGGTCGATAATTAATACCAAGCGCCTTCTTCTCTTCAAAAAACTTTGTTCCCGGTAGAAGATAAACCGGGTAATTTAAAGCAATTCGCGTCGGCTCCAGCGACAAACAAACGTCCAAAGTCATCTTAAAACCTCTGAGATCATCACCGGGCAATCCTAACATAACATCAATAAAATATTCGGCGCTAGGCAGCCAGCGCCTGAACTCCTTGACTTTCTTGACGACATCATCGGCATTTAGACGCAATCTGCCAATACACTCCAATGCTTTAGGATTCGTCGTCTGTACAGAAAAACAAAAGCGGTAATCAGGTAACCTCGCTAACAGTTTTGCAAGACTCTCGTTGATGCGTAATACATTGCTGGCAAATTGACTCTGAGCGCTGCTCTTCTGTTTAAGAATATGCTTGACAATAGTTTCTGTGCGCTGATGGTTTAAGAATATATCCGAATCAGCATAATTTACATGTTTTACGTCGGGATTGCTGTAAATTACCTCGATTTCTTTCAATGCTCTTTCCAGAGGAAAATAATTTATCTTCTTCATTCCGCAACCATGAAAACAATAACCGCAATCATAAGGACAACCTCGCGAAGTATGAACAG
>CP070797.1:1433969-1436834 GCA_020343495.1 Candidatus Omnitrophota bacterium
GACGGTATAGCCGAAGTGCCGGTGAGTTTTGGCGCAGTGCGTCCCTTTGCCGGCGGATTGTTTGATAAGTCGTCAAAAGAGGAAGATAAAATTGAAACCAGAGGAATTGTTGAGAACATTACTATTATTGACCGTAACGGTAAAGAAAAAATTGTCGGTTACACGATTTACGCCAGCGAAGAAGGGCCGGCTCTTTTACGCATGAAAGGCGGTATCTGGAGAGTTCGGGGCTATGGAGCAACCTATTTAAGCGGTTCCCACGTTGATAACGCCTGGGTGTTTGGCAACAATGCTGTTATGGATGGGAACGGAGTCATTAAACCTGTAGATGAGGTTGGTGTAGTTTTATACCGCGTAAAGATGAATGAAAAAGTAGCCAGCGGCGAGGTGGATATAAGCTGTGTTCTAAGGGATGGGAAGGCTGTATTTGAGTTTGTTGAGTCAAGAAGCGAAGAGATTTCTGTTAATGACGATAAAGTTAGCGCAACGCTTACTGCCAAAGACGGCCGCCAGTATAAGTTGGCTCTTAACAAAGAAGGCCAGTTGGAAGTTAATAAGCAGGGCGATAAAGTTGAAGGAATACCAATAACTCTTCGCGTGCATAACGTTTCCGTAAACGGGAAACCGTTTAGCGAAGCAGACGTTTCTGCGACGCTTAAGTATATCGGGCTGCTTAACTCAGAACTTTTAGTTGAGATTACAGTGCCGGACGGCTACGTGTTTAGAAACGCTTTAGGCGAGCACGTCATTAAGTTAAAGACAGAGTCAAAAGTGTCAAGTTACGGGTTAAGAGTTGACGTTAAGACAGATAAAGTAGAGAACGTTCAATACGAGTATATATATGCGGATAATAAAGTTGCCGGCGAGAAGAAACTGGCGGCAATTATCAGCGGTGATACCGAACGCTATCTTTCTCGCCAGGGCGATGAGATTACTGTTGAGTATGAAAACGGCGAAAAGCGGCTGATTAAGAAAGATAAAATTATTGAGGTAGCGCCGGATGGCCGTGGTACAGAAAAGTCAAAAGAGATTTCTAAAGAGGGAGAGGTATTAAAAATTGACGGCATAGAAGTTATATTTACAAGAAGCATTGAAATCGGCGGCGTTTTTGTAAGAGAGTATGTAGATAAAAAAAGCGGCAGCAGAATTTTCTATGTGCTGCCGGACGGTAAAGTTGCGGAGCCGGCGTATTTTAATCCCCTTGATAAGTTGGGAGTTAACCTTCAAATTGGCAACTGGGAGCCGGTGCTGGAGAAGATATATGAGAATTACATAAATAATAAGTCCGCGTTAGGGCTGATTCCCGATGATCAACGGTTTATCTACGAGGCCATGGAAGAAATTAAAAATTTAGGGTTGGAATGGACAGAGTTTGCCAATGTTTTAGAAACTAAATTTCAAGCTCAGTTCGGTGATAACGAGGTTTTAAGAAGGACGCTTATTGCTTCCTGGGGTAGAGACATGCATTTCAGGAATTTTATCCCTAAGCGAGAGAATATGGTAGGCCATTGTGTCAGGCAGCATTACATCATGGCGGATTTCTTTCAGTATGTAGGCGTAGATGGGTTAACTATGGTTTACGTTTTTGAGTTAAAAGATAAAGACGGCAACTTTATTCTTGATGAGAATGACGACCTTTCTAACCACGTTACCCTGTATGACCGGATTACAGGAAGGTTAGTGGATGTAACGTTTGAGCCGGTGTATAACGACGACGCTAAAATCGTGTTTGCTGATGGTAGCAGTTATAACTACGGAGATATTAAAGACGGCCTGCGGGGTAAAGAAGGGGTTAGACCCAGAGCAGTTTTTTATCAGCAGATAGCACTATTTTATTTTAAAGCGAATAATTATGGCAAGATGAAAGAATCTACGGATATTGCTTATAACGAGGATCCCAGAGCAAAAGGGTTAGATTCCTTTTATCATGCATTAGGCATTCATTATAGCGGCAAGGGTAAATGGGATACGGTTATTGAATGTTATGAGCGCGCGGCAAACACTTACGCGCTGGGAGGCGAACATTTACATATAGCGGCGAATCTCGCGTCTGCGGCAAAATGGATTGAGCGTTATAAAAAAGACCCGAATTTAAGGTTTGATGGCAGTAACAAATATTACGTGCTGGGCGGGACAGAAGAAATCATTGTGGAAGATGCGATTGCGCCGTATGTTGTGAGTGGTTTCATAAAGAGCTTGGCAAAACTTGCCGGCGGCTACGGTATAGATTTAGTGGCAGGCAGGTTAAGCACTTATCTTTATGACGGTAAGACTGGCAAAAAATGTACGGTGTTAGGCAGTATCGTGAAGAAAGGGCCAAATGGAGGAGACGTTACTTACTCGATAGTTAAAAAACCTAACGGCGACCTTGCTTTTTATGATAAAGCAGACAAGGCCAGGCTGCAAGTTCCGGAGAACGAGGTTTTTCAGGGGCAGGTTATTAAAATCGCCGGCATAAAAGTAGCGTTAGACATAGCTGGGGTTAAGTCTTTTGATAATGACACAGATAAAGGCTATGAGCTTAGTTTAAACACGCCGATTGCCATTCCGCAAGAGATGCTGCCGGAAGAAGTAATGCCGTGTGAGTATGATGGAAAGACTAAGATTGACAGGAGAGCTAAAAAACTGATATTTTCTATTAAGTACGGGTTTATATTGGTGGCAAAAAGCAGGATAAAGGACGGCAGAAAGTATGAGTTTAAAGGGTCTGACGATAAAAGTTCAGGGCTGGATATTACTGTGTTTGTGGTGAAAGGTGAAACACAAATAGTTAAAAGCGCGGACGGCACCAAGACGTATTTAGAAGGAGACGTTGCTGTGGGTGTGCCGCTGGCGTATTCAGCGAAAGAAGAAGATAAGTGTTTT
>CP070797.1:1436934-1439796 GCA_020343495.1 Candidatus Omnitrophota bacterium
AGGCAATATCAGCTCTGATACCGTCTAACAACCGGGCAACGTCAAAATTTACACCTAACTGCATTGAAACTAACACCTTATATACCTCTTCTACCACTGATAGTTTCTGCAAAGCATAAGCTAACAAACTTCTGCCTTCTTTACTAAACTCTCTTGTATCTTCGGCAACAGTCCTAGCTTGCACAATGATTTTCTTAAGCCTCTGCAAATCATAAACTCCTCTGGTATCTGCTCTTAACCGCAATAACACTAACGCATTATCTATCTTTGCTAACGAAGAATTAAAAATAGCTATTAGCTCCTGCGCTAACTGCGCAGCTCTCTGTTCGCTAATATCTAATCTTCCCAGGTCAGCTAATTCTTTAAGCAGCTTAAACCTGTAAAGCAGCCGCCTTAGGTCCTCGGCGGTTGGCGCCAGGGTTTCAATACGAACCTCAATCACTTTTCGTGACTTAACTAACTCCTCTAAAGAAACCCCTTCTAACTGCGGATAGGCAACGTCGTTGTAATCAAGAAGTTTCTTCCTGATTTGGTACTCTCTAGTTGCATCGCTGTAGTTCTGCCACAGATAAGAAACTGCCGGCTGCCGTAACACGGCATCGCGCATACCTATAAAAGGAGCGTCTTTATACTCCTGCAGCGCTTCTATATATACAGCGAAAAACTCCTCCCACCACAGATGCGCTATTTTTCTTAACTCCTCTATTTCAGAGTCTTGCTGCGGGGATGTTAAGATATGCTGCATCTTAACTAACTCAGCCTCTGCTTCTTCCTGATGGATAAAGGCAGCTTTTAAGTTCTCAAATACCGCCGCTGCGGACTTTCTTGCTGCGTCTAAACTATCTTTACTCTTAGCTGCCTTATCGCTGTAAGCTCGGCGCAGGCGCGCTACCGCAGCCTTACTTTCTAAATATTCTACTAACTGGGCGATTTCTCCTATACCGGCATCTTTTACTTTCTTAAAGGCAACCGATAAATTGTCCTCGCCAAAACTCTTAACTGCTTCTTTTGTATCAGGGAATATATCCGCCTTTGGTTTTGCTTTTCTCCTTGTAACTGGAAACTGCGGATGCGGCGATATTGCACTGATAAAACAGAACCCGCCGTTTTCACTATCTTCTTCCTTCGGCATCGGCGGTTCTTCTCCCTGGGGTTCCTCACTGAACCAGCCTTTCTCTATGGTTATGTTTGCAGACCCGCCCTTATTAAGCGATACTAACCAAGCTTCCTCTCCGTAATGGATAACTACTCTTCTGATACGGCTTAAATCCGCTCCGCTTGCCTTAAACCTATCCAGAGAAATACTTATAACCCCAACCTCATCTTTAGGCACTTCTATTGCCTGCATTACTGTTCCGTTAGGCGGATACATGCGTTCCGGCGTATCTTTATCTAATAACTGCACTAGTATAAAACCCGGCCTATTTTCGCCAGAGCCGTAGCCTTTTATTCTTATGTTTAAGTACTTCTTACCCGTTAAATCCTGCTGTTTATCAAACTCTGTATACCTACTGGCCCACTTATATCCGCCGGCATACATACTAAATAATATCGCAGTATCTTTGGTAGCGTCTTCCTTAAACAACCTCTTTCTAAACACCAGCTCTCTCTGGCCGCCAACACCTTCAACATAATCAAACCACTCATGCGGCGACATTACGCTGATAAAACAGCGAGGCTTTTTGTTATCTTCGTTGCCAGCGTCCTTCTTCACAACAGCCTCTAGTATCGCCTCAAACGTCAACTCCCCTGTTGAAGATAAAGGTACACTTACTTGACGAATCTTTTTTGCATCTTTATAAACTGGTAAAACTACAGATTTTCTATCTTTAGACTCTGCAATGCTTAACGCCATCAATCCAATTTTTTTAAAGTCTATACTTATATTATTTTCTTTAACTCTCCGCAACAAATCTTCTGTATCGCTTATCCAACGCTGAAAAAAGCAAGCATCATCTTGTAAGAAATTATACATTGATTCATTCTCCTCATAATATAATAAATAATCAGACTCACAATAAAGTTTAAACATCTCCTCCAGATGTTCCACTTGGAACAACTGCGTACCATGCCTTACTTCATGGGCGGCGGTAATAGATGCTTCTCCCGGATCAATAGCGACGACCACCCATAGAAGATGGGCGGCAGCAGCAGCGGCGGCGGCTTCGCCGATTTTATAAAGATTTTCAACAGCGAGAACTTGATTGTCACATTTAATTGGACTCTTTATTATTAAATCACGTAATGCAGTAACTTCTGGCACATCCCATGCAGCCTTTGTTTCCTTAAACGAACTCTCAAATACAAAATACTTAACATAATTTACTTTTTTATCTCTTTCCGGCATATTACGAAAAAGATTATCTAAAAACTCTAAATCATAGTCAGTGGGGCTGCCGAACACAACAATGCCGTGGCTCAAAAAGAACGACTCTTGCTTACCGGACAATTCCATAATACCGGCAAGCTGATGAGAGGGATAAAGCTTCTTCTCAAAATAATCCAGGTACTTAAAGTGGGTAACTAATACTTTACAGAAACTTTCTACTGTGTCAGCACTGCTAATAATTTGATTGAGGTCAATTGTAGCAGCGCGTAAAATCTTTGCATAAAAAACTTCCATTGATTTACTATTCATTTCAGCTACTTGTGTTACTGACTCTAATTCCGTGTAAATATCTGATGCTGTATTATAATAATCTATCGCTCCAGAATAATTACCGCTTTCAAATGCCTTAGTTGCCTTCCATTGCAAATCTTTGGCTTTATCTTCTAACGCTTTCCTGTCTAATTCCGGAGAAGTGACTTCTGGTTGGCTGCTTGCTTCTTCATCAGCATAAGCCTCATGTAAAGACACAACGC
>CP070797.1:1439896-1442727 GCA_020343495.1 Candidatus Omnitrophota bacterium
GGGTTTGACCCGGACTCGCTGGTAAGAGAAAAGGGTAAAGACCACTTCCTTCGGCTTATAAGGGGGGGAGTGGATTTCTTTGATTATAAAATGGGCATCTTAAAAGATAAATACAGCATAGAGAGCATTGAAGGAAGGAGCCGCCTGGCAAAAGATATGTTTGATACGATAAATAAGTTAAACAGCGAAATTAAAAAGTACGAGTATCTAAAAAAGTTAGCCGATAAGCTGAAAGTTAAGGAAGAAATTCTCATTGCAGAATTCAAGAGGATTTTTTCTAAGGACAGCCCTTCTTCAGAGAGAAAATCAGCGCCCGTTACAGTGTCTGAAGAGGTGCCTGTATCCATCGCGGAGAAAGTCCTTATAAAATTTATGCTTACCAACAGGAAAGCCTTTTCTTTGATTAAGAAAAACTTAAACGTTGAGGATTTCGGCTCTTCTTTAGGCCGCAGGGTAGTTTCTTATTTCTTGATGAATTATTCTGAGGAAGAAGAGCTTTGCTCATCAAAAGTTTTAGGGGAAGTTTCTGATAAAGAAATCGGCAGTTTTGTTTCAAGGATTTTAATTGACGACAGCGTTCTCCTGGATAAAGAGCTTTTCCGCAGCAGCATGTGGCAGTTACGCAAGAAAAGGATGCTGGCGGCCAGGAGTAAGCTAAAAGAAGAAATTAAGGAAGCAGAGACTAAAGGAGATTCGCGGAGATTAAGAATGTTAATTAGTAAATACGGTAAAATTAATAGCGAGGCAAGAAATGGTTAAGAAGAAGATTCTGGAGCGCAGCGTAACGCAGCTGGTTGATTTAGGAAAGAAAAAAGGGTATCTGACATACGATGAGATAAACCATTTTCTTTCGGAAGAAGTGGTAAGTGCCGAGGCAATGGATTTTGTTTTCGACCGCCTAGACAGCCAGAACATCAGCGTCTTAGAAGCAAGGGAAGTGCAACTGTGGGAGAAAGAAAAAGAGAAGAAAGCAGTTCCGGGGGTGTCTTTGCCGGTAGACGACCCGGTAAAGATGTACCTTAAACAGATGGGCCAGATTCCTTTGCTTTCCAGAGAAGAAGAGATAACTTTGGCAAAAGAAATTGAAGATAGGGAAGAAGCTTTAAGGGAGGAGATTTTCTCAACAAAAGTATCACGGGACGCTTTTATTGATATTTCCCAGAAGATTATTAAGGAAGAGCTTAATCCCGATGATTTTGTCAAAGGAGAGATAAAAAGCAAGGAGAAAGAAACTAAGAGAATAAAAAGTCTTTATATTAGGTTAGTGAAGATAAAGAAGCTGGATTATCAGAAAAAAGTTTTACGCAAATACAATTTTACCATCGGGATAATTGAACAGATAATTCATAACATGAATAAGATTTACCGGGACGTTGAGAGGTTAAACAGAAGAATTAATAAGAGCAGACCCGGTCGCCGTAAGGTTACTCCCGAGGAACGTAAACTTAAAAAAGAACGGCGTCATGCCGTAAAGTTGTTAGGGTTTAAGGAGGACGAGTTAAAGCCGAAAATGAAGGTAATTTTAGAGAAGCAATGGCAGTATAACCAGGCCAAGAAAACCCTGGTTGAAGCTAACCTGCGCCTGGTAGTAAGCATAGCAAAGAAATATGTGAATAGAGGGCTTTCTTTCCTGGATTTGATTCAGGAAGGCAACATCGGGTTAATTAAAGCCGTAGAGAAATTTGAGTACAAACGGGGCTATAAGTTTTCTACTTACGCTACCTGGTGGATACGCCAGGCTATAACGCGGGCTATTGCTGATCAGGCAAGAACAATACGGATCCCCGTGCATATGACCGAAACCATAAATAAGATAATCCGGATATCAAGGTTTTTTATTCAGGAAAAAGGCAAAGAACCGACAATAGAAGATTTGTCTAAAGAACTGAAATTGCCGATTTCAAAAGTAAAAGATATCCTTAAAGTATCGCAGCAGCCTATCTCCATCCACACGCCCATCGGCGATGACGGAGACACTCATTTCGGAGATTTTCTTGAAGATAAAAAAGCGGTTTCTCCTGCCAACGCCACGGTATTTTCCATGCTTAAGGAAGAGTTAGGCCAGGCGATGGAGAGTTTAACTGACCGGGAAAAACAAATCCTTATTTTAAGGTTCGGCCTTGAAGACGGTGCTCCTAAAACGTTAGAAGAAGTAGGAACAATCTTTAGAGTTACGCGGGAAAGAATCCGGCAGATTGAGGCAAAAGCGTTAAAAAAGTTAAAGCATCCCAGCCGGTCCCGCCGGCTACAGTCGTTCCTGGAGCTTACGCTGTTTCGCAGTAAATTCAGAAGTTCTTAACTTTTCCTTTCTTTTCTCTTTTTGTGAAATCCTATAATCAGGAGGTTTTTATAGATTTTTAGCGCTATAGTGGTATAATTTATTGAATTTAAATTAAAAATTTGAGGGTATATGGCAAAAGATAAACTCATAGAGTACGTAGCTGAATTAGCGAGAATAAAAATCACTCCCCACCAAGCGGAGTTTCTTCAAAAACAGTTAGAGCATATTTTAGAGTATATCAATAAATTGAAAGAAGTAAACGTTGACGGTGTTGAGCCAATGAGAGGGCTGCATCAAGAGAGAGACGTTTTGCGTCAAGACGAGGCGGTTTCTTTTGAATTTAAAGAAGACATTTTAAACAACGCTCCCTCAAAGCAGGATAATTATTTTAAAATACCAAAAGTAATTGAGTAAAGGTGTAGCTAGATGAAAGATTTACATTCCTTAAGCGGCGTAGAAATTGCCCAAAACATTAAAAAAGGGGATTTAAAGAGGGAGCAGGTTTACGTGTCATTTAAAGACAGGATAAAGCATCTGGATTCTTCTTTAA
>CP070797.1:1442827-1445555 GCA_020343495.1 Candidatus Omnitrophota bacterium
ATAAAAATAAGTTCTGGAGCGAAGTTATGGGGTGGGGCAAATTTGTCATATGCCCCTCAAGAGTGGTTGCCCGCCATATGAAGGAAAATTTTGGCGTTCCCGAAGAAAAAATCGTTATTATCAGCCGCTGGGTAGACCTTAACAAATTTAAGTTCAGCGACTATTCCCAGAGACAAAGAAGCAACACGATTGTAAGTGTAGGCAGAATTTCTCCTTCCAAAGGCTACCAATACCTAATTGAAGGGTTTAAGAAAGTAGTAAGAGTTAACCCTTTCCTTAAACTGCAGATAATCGGTTCCGCCGATAAATCAAAATTAAAGTATTACAACTATTTAAAGAGCCTGGTTAACCGGTTCTCTTTAAACCACAACGTGCAGTTTTTAGGGTTTTGGCCTGACATAGAAAATATACTAAAAAATGCCAGGATGTTAGTAGCACCCTCGGTTATTGAAGAGTCTTTCGGAAGAGTAGTTATAGAAGCTTTTGGAAGCGGGGTGCCGGTAATTGCAACTAAAGTCGGCGGGTTTGCGGAAATAATTGAACACGGCAAAGACGGCCTTTTAATTGAAGCTGCCTCTTCTTCGGCAATAGCCGACGCTATTATAAAAATACTCAATGAGCCGGCCTATGCAAAAAGCCTGGTGCAAAATGCCTACGAGAAAGCCGTAACCCGTTATACAATGCAAAAATGCCTGATTGAAACAGAAAAGGTTTATAGAGAAACTTTAACCTTAAAAAGAATTCTGGTAATAAAAATATCTTCTCTCGGCGACTTGATATTATCGTTGCCGTCATTAAAAGCACTAAAAGAAGACTCAGGCAACAGCCAGCTCAGTATCCTCACGTTAAAGAAATATTGCCCCCTGCTTTACGGCTGTCCTTACTTAGACGAAATTATCACTGTTGACGGCAATTATAAAAGTATAAAGAATATATTAAACTTAAGCAAAGACTTGAGAAGAAAATCTTTTGACTATATAATTGATTTTCAAAACAGCAGGACTTCCCACCTTATATCTTGTTTAAGCCTGCCTAAAGAATCTTTTGGCTACCGCCTGCGCTGGGGCAGGCTCCTTACTAAAAGCATAAAATACAACCGCAACGACAGCCCCCTTGTTTCCCAGGAAAGAATACTCCAATTTTTAGGAGTTAAATTCAAAGAGAAAAAACTCATATTCTGGGATAAACCGGATGAAAGTAAAATCACTTTACCTGACGGCAACCTTATCGGAATAAACATCTCTGCGTCGCTGCGATGGGAATCAAAACGGTGGCCGGCGAAACATATCGTTAATCTTATAGAGTTAATTAATAAAAATTTGCCGTCGTATAAAGTCGTTCTTATCGGCGATAACGCCGCTAAAAGACTGGCGCAAATGATAGAGAACAGCCTTAACGGCCATCTAATTAATCTTTGCTCAAAAACAACGTTAGCAAACTTAGCCTCTGTAATTAAGAAATTAAGTATCTTTATAACGCCTGATACCGCCACTTTACACTTAGCCTCTTGCCTAAATATACCCACAATTGCACTTTTCGGGCCGACTGACCCAAAACGGCATACTGTTGAAAGCAAAAATCTTTATATCTTTTGTAAGAATTTAGAGTGTTCTTTCTGTTACAAACCGCAGTGCAAACTAAAGGAAAGTAACGTCTGTATGCAAAAAATTACGCCGCAGGAGGTATTTACGAAGATAAAAGAAATCATTAAAAAACCATGCGAATATTAATTCTAACCACACACTTAAACAAAGGCGGCGTACCGCGCTACGTGCTTAACCTGGCTAAAGGGCTCAAAATGCGAGCAAATAATGTTTATGTAGCTTCTTGTGGCGGGGAGTGGGTCTCTAAACTTGAAGAGGAAGGCATAGCGCATAAATATATCCCTATAGGGACAAAATCAATATGCAGCCCTAAAATATTTCTTTCTATCTGCAAATTACTCCCCTTTCTTCGGGCAAACAAAATTCAAATCATCCATTGTAACAGCCGCGTTACCCAATGTTTAGGGTTTTTTCTTTCAAAACTATGTAAAATCCCTTATATAAGCGCTTTTCACGGTTATTACCGGCCTACCTGTTTTAGAAAGCTGTTTAGATTAGCCGGCACAAGAACTATTGCCGTAAGCAAAGCAGTAAAACGCCACCTTATAGAAGACTTAAAAATAGACGCCGACAGGGTAGAGGTTGTATATAACGGGATAGATAAGAACGAATTTTCCCAGCGAAACAAAAATAAGACTGACGCCGGGTTTAATAAAGACGTCTTTTTAATCGGGATTTTAGGCCGAATCTCGCAAGAGAAAGGCCATTTTTTGGCAGTGGAGGCTTTAAAATCTTTACTACCTAAACATAAAAACTGCTATCTTTTGATTTCCGGCCGAGGTAAGATGGAACAGGATTTAAGAGCTTTCATAACCAAGAACAAAGTGGAGGATAAAGTAAAATTTATATACTGGAAAGCAGAAGACTTTTTAGATATACTAGATTTACTTATCATGCCGTCAAAAAAGGAAGGGTTCGGATACGCAATCATTGAAGCGTTTGCCAAGGCAGTGGCAGTGGTGGGGTTTAACGTGGGAGGAATCAGCGAAATCATCAAAGACAAAGAAAACGGTATTTTATTTTATAATTACGACGCAACGTCTTTAGAAAAAGCCATTAGCGAAGTTATCACAGACTTAACTCTACGGGAAAAAATTGTAACCGGCGGCAGAAAAAGCATCAGC
>CP070797.1:1445655-1448365 GCA_020343495.1 Candidatus Omnitrophota bacterium
TATGACGCTATGCGGTGTGAGCGCCGACAGCCGCAGCCGTTACTGGGGCAGAGAAACTAAAAGAAAACTTTTCGGCAAGACCAGGATTAAAACAGTTGTAGATACCGTAACCAAAGTTTTTATGGATAAGTACGGCACTACCTGCAGTAAGACCGAAGAACAGCATGTTTACCAGCGCGTAAAAACGTCAATGAGCGTTTTTGGATGGATTGCTTCAGCGATTGCCGTTGTTCTTTCTATTATTTTAGCTCCTTTAGGAGGGATGGCATTAATTCCTGTGTTTCTTGCGGCTATATGCGGCACTATTTCAGGGGTGGGCAATACTTCTTCAACGAGCACGCATAGGAAAAAGAATGATAACACGTTACAGAATTATGAAAAGACTGACCAGGATTCTTCTAAAAATGTGTTAAGCTGGGTTTGTTCTATATTTACGATAATAGCATCTATCTGCGTTGCCGTGTGGACTGGCGGCTCAACCATGTGGTTAGTCGGCGCGTTAGCGTCGGTGGCTTTCTCTACGGTAGTTTATGGGTTGCAAGCTGTATATAGATACCAGTTGATGAAAAGCCTTGAGTCTACGGAAGATGACAGAACCGACCCTAATAACCCTTATGAGGAAGAAGACGATGAAGGGCCTTCAACTTCGTCAGAAGCGTTTGAGAAAGGAGCAGCAGACTACTTAACCGGCGCCGGAAGCAGTTTCCTCGTTATTCTGTTAATTATGATTTTTCATATGATACGGGGTATAGGCGATTTGATTTCAGCAGTAGGCCAGATATTCAGAGACGCTTGCCAGGATATTGTTAATGGTTTAAGCGATACTATTGAAACGTTATTAGCAAACAACCGCGGCTGGCAAGCAGGCGCAGCCTATTCTCTAAAAGGAGTTCGGTATTTATTTGCCTGGATGAGAGATTTCTTTGATGACGTCAGCGGGGCAAGCAAATCTGATCAAGCAACCTTTGCTAAAGCCTGGAAAGGCTGGAATAAGGACACTCTTTTAAACTTTAGAGATCAGATAGCTGGCGCATTTAACACTGCTGCTGGGCAGTTTAGCGGCGCCAGGGGAGTAGGTAACGGTAATATCAGGGCAGCAATAAGTTTTGAGTGGGGCCAAGAATTCTGGAACGTAATTGACATCGGGTTTAAGAGAGGGATGTCAATGTTTGCCAACGAGAAAGTTGACGCTGACTACTGGTCAGATTTTCAGGGCATTGTTTTTATAGTAGTTATTGACATGGCTTCAGGAGATATTACTAACGCTATGGCAAAGGTAATGACGCCTTCACAGGAGATTCTGACGCCGGTTTCTTTAGCAGAAATGGCACATCTGTCGCAGCCGCCGCAATCAATGCTATATCCGCAGACACTGGCGCCGTTAGCGCTTCCTGTTACAGCTAGTGGCCCGGTTTCTTCAGGAGGCATTGAGTCGCCGGCAATAGTAATGGTGGTAGCAATACCATTTGAAGCCAGCGGCGTAACAGTTCCGTCAATATTAATGTGTATGTTGCCGCAAAAGGAAATGTTTATGCCTGCACAGGAGAATGATACGCCGCCAGTAGTAAAGGTAGCGGACAGGTTTGATACAGAAAACAGGTATGAAGAAGCAAGGCTTCTGCGGCGCTACGGGTTTATAGAAGGCCAAGACGGCAAACTTTGCGACTTTAATCTAGGCTTAGCAGTTAGCCAGCTTACAGAAACTGCCAGTGACATTCTTGCTGAAGCGTTGTGCAGTTATATATTAGATAAGCTGGGTGAGGAAATTATTAAAGACCCTTATAAAGATCAGAAATGGCGCATCAGAACTCATAAAGACCCGAAAACAGGAGTTACTTATACAAGCATAGATAATGAAAAATCTTCCTGGGATACCCCGCACGGAATAAAAGTCGGGTCTGTTGGCAACGTCCCGATTTATTTAGACGCAAACTATGTGTTCAGAGGAGTGGTTGACGGGTATATGAGCCAGAGTCTTAGCGGGGCGTTAATGGAAGATATTGCGGCCGGTTTGTGGATAGCCACTTACGGCACAGTTGAAGCTGTTAAGATTGCCGCAGACAGCAGCACAACGATAACAGATTGGAAAGCGCTTCTTGATGAGATTGACTATAGGATGACTATTGAGCCGCAAGTTCCTGAGTATATGCAGAGGTCAGGAATTACGGTTAACAACGTTGTTCCCAGAAAGGATAATTACGGTAAAGACGTTCTTGATGAAAATGGAAACAAAATATATGACGTAGTGTTTAAAATTTCTGGCCAGTCGCACTATTTAGTTATGGAAAGAAAAGCCTTTGAAAGAAAGTATGGTAATACAGTTCATAACTTAGATTTATCGTTGGCAGGAGATACTAAGGCCAAACAGTTGGATGCTTTTAAAGAAATCCTTGCAGAAGAAGATGGCAAGGTAGGCCCCATAGGAACAATAAATCTTAAAGGCGGCCGTTCTTATATCTCAGAAACAAAGAAGCCAAAAGGTAATAAACCTGCAGAGTTTGTTATTGTTAGCGGTTCTGATAATGAACCGAGTATTATGAAGTTAGATGAGAATATAGATAGGATAAACGAAGAAGGCGGTATAACGCCGGGGGAGAATTATCCGGGCAGTATATTCGTCAACATAAACGAAACTAAAGAAGTGCAAAAACGCACCCAGTTGTTAAAGTTTTCAGATACAGAAGTCGTGTTGTTAGTTAGGGAGGCCAAC
>CP070797.1:1448465-1451153 GCA_020343495.1 Candidatus Omnitrophota bacterium
ACCAATAATAGGGCCCCTCCTGCAGAAATTCGTCACGCAGCCAGATACAGTCTATGCTCGTACTATGCGCTACTAAATCAGCAATAATCTCCATACCCAGCTGTTCTGCTTTCTCTAACAAGACTTTCAAACTTTTATATCCTCCCAACTTAGGGTTAGGTTTAGCATGGTCAGGGATAGAAAACGCCGACGCATGTAAATTCTCATTTCTAAAAGACGCCTCACTCTTTACAACACTTATTACACGGTTCTGTTTATCCCTGTCATAGAAAAAGTTATAATCTTTATCGTCTCTTTTGTCTTGGTTCATCTTATGAGACACTTGACTTTCCTCATACATTCCTAACAAATATACCCGCCTAATACCCATCTCATAAAGCATCCGCAGGTCTTTGATTATTTCCTCAAAAGAACCATAAAGCCGGGCATTAATTGCTATAGGAATTTCAGAGCTATCATGAGCTACAAAACCTCTCTTAAAATCTTCTGTTTCACGTCTTACTTTATCTTGGCATATCTGCCACAAATCCTCAGCTGAAATCTTACTGGCCGCAGAAAACACTTCATTTCTGGCCACAGACGAACTAGAAGGGCTTAGTTTTTTACGTGGTTTCTGGGCAAGAAAGAATTTTTGAGAAGAGGGATGATGCACCACTGTTTTCTTCGGTAACCTAGATGTCAAATCATTAAGCCCCAGTTTATTACAAAGTGGTGGAAACGAATTTACCCAGGATTCTTTTAATCCCATATATTCCTTATAGCCGAAGCTATTGCTATTTTCTTCTGGAGGATAGATAATCTTAACAAAATCGCTCAAAAGAATTATCCCTGCCTCGTTCAATCTCTTTGCCATAGCACCAACAATCTCCTCTCTTATAGGAGGAAACGGGGCGATACTTTCCAACGTATTAAGGACAATAAATGCATCAACTTTATCAGAGCCCCACTGCTGAGGGTAACAAATATTTCTTTTAACATAACTTATCCCATCAATAACTTCCTGCGGCAGATCAATAGTATATATAATCTGTGGCGGGGTTCGGGGATTCTTTTTCTTTATCTTATTCTTTATCTTAAACTTTTTCTTGAATCTAGAACCAAAGGCAGCGATTATTTCCTCTATATATTTTTCTACTTGAGATTGGCAATTTTTCTCCTTTTTCTTAAGCTCTTTCTTGAATACGGAGCCAAAGGCAGTGGCTATAGACTCTATATATTCTTCTGCTTTTTTCTGAGAAGGAAATTCTCTAGTACTAAATTCATCAGGATATACCAGAGAAAAGCTTGTCTTTCCTTGCAGCTGAGCATATTTAAGATAGCGCTCGCTTATATCCCAAACCGTAACTTTTACGCCTTTGTTTGCTCGCGTAAACACAGCTGCTACCTCAAAAGGCGCAGTAATCGGTTGTACTCTATTATCAAATATTCTCTGCCCTGCTCCCACTAAAACAACATTAAAGGTTTGTTTTCCAGGATTAGATTTAATTAAAAGCTCAAGAGCATGCTGAATAATTGCCCAATTCTTACCAAAAAATGTTAGAGGAAAATCATGTATAAACCTCACCGGCCCCTTAAACAATAATTCCTTAATATCTATGCCTAAAGCCTGAGCAATAATCTCTGCCTGCTCCTGCGTCAAATCATCCCAGCGGCCAAATAAATGCCACAGAACTTGCCTGGCGGTTTGGCTTTGTCTGCGCACCGCTAAATCTTTAAGATATAAATAAAGGTGATTTTCTCCAAACAGTTTTTTATCAATCTCATGGCATGACACTAACGTCCATAAGGCATCGTCTAAGCCTTGTTCCGCCATTTCATAAAGAATGTCTAAATTCATTGTCTCAGCAAATTGCTTAATCTTTAGTTTTATCCCCTCATTACCCAATAACGCTAATATTATAAATGGCCAGATTAAACTTCCATCTCGAAACCCATATACAATACTGCTATTGGCCTTTAAATATTCATTTATAAGAATAATGGCTAAAATAACTTTATCATCGGGGTCATTAAACCCTTTTTGTTTAGCCAAGTAGACAATAAAAGCCCATTCTTCTGAAGAGTTGGTGGGACGAATCTGATAATCAGGCAAGAAACTTCTCTCTGACCGCTCATTTATCTCTATTACGTTGCGCGCTATATTCTTTCTACAAAAATAAATAATACACAAATCAAGAACAGTTATTACTATATTAATTACGGCAAACGACAAAAAGAAAAATACAAAAGGCATCCGGCTAAAGTAAAAATTAATTGAAGAAACCAAAAATAACATTCCTATAATAAAGCTCCCTATAGAGCCGGACCAGTCTTTGATTTTTCTATCGCGCATCATGCGCCGCACTGTTTCCCATCTATAATGGGTAGCGCGAAACTTAATTCTGCGTTTTGCTAGATACTTATAAATTACATCGCGGCATCCTTTCCCAGTAAGAATGGCAATAAATACTGCCGGCAATAACCATATAAATTTAACAACCAGCCATATAACTTTATTAATACTGCCGATAAAGGGAACAGATAAGATATAAGTGTGAATTCTAACAATGCCTGAAGGGAAAAATAAAGAAAGGAATAAAACGCCTAAAACCCCAACCAGAACAGCCACACTCGCAAGCCGCGATGAGATAATCTTTATCAAACTCGAAATAAGTATATTAAATAACTTTCTGCCCAAGGAAGGCGGGT
>CP070797.1:1451253-1453903 GCA_020343495.1 Candidatus Omnitrophota bacterium
ACGTGGCGCATCTTAATATCCTTTCGGCGTTTATTTCTCCGGCAATTATCAAGGAATTAAAATCTCATAATATCCCGGTTGTAATGTCATTGAGGGACTTTAGTATAATATGTTGCCAGTCCTTTTGTCTATACAAAAATAAACCATGTGAAGCTTGTAAAAACCACAGATATTATAGAGGCTTATTGAGAAAGTGTACGCATAATTCTTTTCTGCAAAGTTTAGGGAATGTTCTCCAGAAATATTGGTATAATAAATTTAGGAATATTTACGATTTGGTGGATATTTTTATTGCACCAAGTAACTTCATAAAAACTAAGCTAATAGAAATGGGATTTAAGCATAATATCGCGTATTTGCCAAACTTTATTTTTATTGAAAGCGAACCTAGTTATTCATGGGAAAGAAAGAATATTGTTTATATGGGAAAATTAGAAGTTCATAAAGGAATTTTTGACTTATTGGAAGCGGTAAAACAATTGGATGTTTCATTAACGATAATTGGAGCAGGTAACAGTAGACTAGATATAGAAAAATATTTAAAAAGAGAGAGGTTATCTCATAAAGTAATTATTAAAGGGTTCTTATCCGGCGAAGAATTATATCATGAGATAAGAAATGCAATGTTTACCGTGTGCCCGTCTATTTGGTATGAAAATAATCCCCGGGTGATTATTGATTCATTCTTGCTGGGGAAACCAGTTGTTGCCAGTAATATTGGAGGCATTCCTGAGTTAGTAAAGGATTATAAAACCGGCTTGCTTTTTGAACCAGCTAATGTAGAGGATTTACAGAAGAAGATATCTATATTGATAAATAATGAGAATTTAATCATCGCAATGGGAAAGTCAGCAAGAAAGGTTGTTGAGAAAGAATTAAATCCCGAAAAACATTACAAGCAGTTGATTGCGATTTATAAGTCAATGGAGATGATAGGATGAGAATAGCAATTCTTGTTCAAGAGTTTCCTCCTCAGAGGGCAGCGGGCACAGAAATTGCAACATATAATACTGCAAAACATCTTGTCCGGAAAGGACACGATGTTTATGTGATTACTTCATTTTATAAAGGATCAAATGTGAGTGTAAATGAAGGGTTTTATGTACAGCGGATTATATGGCCGAGAGTGCGTTTTGTAGGAATTATATTATATTGGGTGAGAGCATTTGTATGTTTAAGAAAAATTAATCCTGATATTGTACATACTCAGAGTATTTTTATGGGAATTACAGGATTTTTAGCAAAAGTGTTTTTTAAAAAGCCCTATGTTATGTATGGGCGGGGATCAGATATATATCTGCCGTGGGTATTCAAAAGGCCAATATCAAGGTTAATATTAAAGAATGCTGATGCGGTAATTGCGCAAACCGAAGATATGAAAGTTAAAATGCAAAAAATTTATAACAGAGATATTTTTGTAGTCCCCAATGGAATTGATTTAGAGAAGTTTAAAGGGATATTGCAAAGAGAGATGAGAGATAAAGCTGCAGTAGTAATTCTTTTTGTGGGAAGATTAATTCCCGTTAAAGGAGTTAGATATTTGATAGAAGCGATAAAGATTCTAAAACAAAAAAATCTAAATACAAAATTAATACTTATAGGAGATGGTAAGGACCGTTTAAAGTTAGCAAAGCTTGTTGAAAAACTCGGTCTAAATATAGATATAACTTTTTTAGGAAAAATAAACAATGAAGATATTCCAAAATATATGGTTAACGCAGATGTTTTTATTTTACCGAGTTTATCAGAGGGATTTCCTATGGTTATTTTAGAAGCTTTTGCCTCCGGTTTACCTATAATTGCTACAAAAGTAGGAGGGATATCGGAAATCATTAAAGAAGGAGTAAATGGATTTTTAGTGAAACCTAGAGATCCTGAGGCCATTGCTGAGAGAGTGATATATTTATTACAAGATGATCATTTGAAGAATAAAATTATTCAAGAAAATATAAGAGAAAGTAATCTTTATAGTTGGAATAAAGTAACACAAGAATTAGAGGCAATATATTCCCAAATTATTAAGCATAATTAAGGCTAATTTTTGTTGACTAGTGGCAGTATAGATTAATCCTGAGGAAATAATATTTTATGAAAGTCCTTATTACAGCCGGGCCAACGTGGGTGAAAATTGACGAGGTAAGAGTCCTTACCAATATTTTTACGGGAAGAAGCGGGATTTTTTTAGGAAAAGAGTTTAAGAAGAAAAACTGCTCAGTAACTTTACTTATAAATTCCTCTCATTCAGATAAAATTAAAGGAATAAAAGTTATTCCTTTTAAGTATTTTGATGATTTTAAGAAAAAGGTAATATCTCAGTTGAAAGACAAGGAGTATGACGCAATAATTCATAGCGCAGCGGTAAGTGATTATAAGTTAAAAACTGTTTTTAAAGGGAAAGTTGCTTCTTCTAAAAAAGAATTAACTTTAAAATTAGTCCCTGCAGAAAAAGTTATAAAACAAATGCGCGCTTTAGCAAAAAAGGCTGTATTTGTTCAGTTTAAATTAGAGGTTAGACGAAAAGGCCTTATAGATAAAGCTTATAGAAGCCTTAGGGAAAACAGGAGCGATTTTGTAGTTGCTAATGCTTTAGAGGATTTAAAAGGAGGGTATAAGGCGTTTATTATAGATAAACATAAAGAGGTTATAACCC
>CP070797.1:1454003-1456551 GCA_020343495.1 Candidatus Omnitrophota bacterium
TATTGTGTTTGGAAGAATAATCGGTATAATATATTTTGAATTTAACCTAAATGGGCAGCCATTTTTATTATTTCGAACCGAATTTGAGTTCATTACCAACCATATCAGGCACATCATGATTCTTTTTTCTGCATTAATATTGTGTTAGATAAAATAATCGGTATAATAAGAAATATGTATTGAATTTGCCGATAAAATCAGGGAGTCAAAGTGAAAAAAGTTTTTATTGTTATATTGGCTCTTATTGCTTTTGTTGTTTCGGTTATATATCATAGGACCCAACAGCCAGATATAAATTATCACCAGGGGCATAGGCTTTTTAAAAGGGGCAGATTTAAAGATGCAGTGGCGTTTTATCAAAGAGCACTTCAGATAGAACCGCTTAAAATTGAGGCATTAAGTGATTTAGGCTATGCTTATCAGTGGACAGCTAAATATGATGAAGCAATAGATGCCTTTGAGAAAGTCCTTTCTTTGAACCCTCGGGAATACAAAGTAAAAGAATCTCTTGCTAAAGTTTATTCGTGGAAAAAGGATTACAAAAAGTCAATATCGTTATATAAAGAGGTAATAAATGCCGACCGGGATAACATTGATTTTAAAAAGAATTTAGCGCAAGTTTATATCTGGGATGGCCAGTACGATAAAGCAAAGGGTATTTTAGAAAGCATATTGAGAGTTAATCCGGATGATAGAAAAGCTAAACTTTTATTCGCAATGGCGCTGCAGTATTCAGGAGAAGCCGGCCAAGCCATCAAGATTTATGAAGACTTATTACGGAAGAAAGATAATCTAGGGGCAGGTTTATGAAGATAGGAAAGCATATGGAAAAAGTGCTTATATTATTTTGTTTTTTCTTTTTGGTTTATTCTTTTATTTTTGCTCAGGAAGAGATTGATGATGACCGGATAAGAGAATTATTAAGCGAAGCTCATATTATCAGTGGAGATTTTGAAAAGGCAGAGAAGTTCTATAAAGAAATTATTAAAAAGGACCCGAGCAACTGGAAAATGAAGGCTTCCCTGGCAGATGTTTTTGCTTATACTAAAAGATTTACACAGGCAATAGCTTTGTATGAAGAGATATTAGAGCAAACCGACGATATTAATATAAAAAAGAAATTAGCCGATGTTTTAAGCTGGGCAAAAAGATACGAAGAAGCAATTACGTTGTATGATGAGATACTAAGAGAAGAAGACGATAGGAAAGTAAGGTTGCAGAAGGCTCGCGTCTTAGGCTGGATGAGGGATTATAAAAAAGCAGTTGCCCAATATCGTAAGATTCTGGATGCCCAATATGACCCTTTGATAGAGACTGAGATGAAGACAAAAAAGGCTTATTGGAACAATCGTGTAAAAGAGGCCATCGCCGGTTATAGCAAACTCATTGGAAAGGAGCCGAAAAATACTGAAGCAATGTTTGATTTATCCCAGGTTTACTCTTACCAGTCAATGTTTAAGGAGGCAAAGGCGGAATTTGAGAGAATCTTAAACATTTCACCTAACCATTTCCGCGCCAAAGACGGCCTTGAAAAGGCAGGTTTGATAGCTGACCACTGGTTTATAAAAACCGGTTATGAATTTTTTGAGGCAGATAGCACCGGTAGAGACTGGGACCTAAAGCGCCATTCTTTTTTTACGCGGTTAGGGTGCCCAGTAAATTATAAGTTTAAGATGGAAGCGGATTATAAACTTACAGAGAGAAGTTTTTCAGATTTTAGCGATGTTACCGAGAATGAAGGGAAGCTAAATTTTACCTATATAAATAATCCCGACTGGCAAATAGGCGCATTTTATGATTTCATTCTTTATAATAAAGACATAGACACTCTGCATACATTTGGCACAAACATAAATATAAGGGTTTTTGATATGGGCAAATTAAATCTTTCTTATGAAAGGCAGCAACTTGAGAATAACAGCTCTGTTATAAGAGGCCATTTTTACAGGGATAATTACGAGCAGTGCCTGTATCTGGATATAAGCAAAAGACTTAAAATAGGCACTGATTATCTGTATGCCTATTATTCCGACAGCAATTACAAGCATGAACCGGGGGTTGATGTTTTGTATTGTTTTTCGCTTGAACCCAGAAAATTCAGTATTAAATACAGGTATTTTTACCGGAATTTCAGATACAAGAGAGACGATTATTTTACGCCAAAGGGGTTTTCGACTAACTCTCTTTCTGTTGATTGGAAACATTACTTAAATAAAGAAGAGATTTTCTTTGGCGCCGATGATTTATATTATGGTTTAGGTTATGAGGCAAGCGTTGATTCTAAGGATATAGTCGGGCATAAATTCAAGGCTGAATTTAACTGGGATATTAATAAAAGGCTAAATTTTAACCTAAAAGGTTCAATTGTAAATTCGAGCGCAAATGTTTATAAAGATAAAAATGTTGTAGTGTCTATAAAATATTATTTTTAGTTATGAAGCCAGGCAAAAGAGATCTTTACAATGCAGTAGCGATATTAGCAATAATTAGTATTTTAGTCTATATTATCGTAAGGACGAGCGTATTCTTATTTAGCGAATACAAACCA
>CP070797.1:1456651-1459188 GCA_020343495.1 Candidatus Omnitrophota bacterium
GAGATATTTCCTTTATGAGTTTGATTCTTGAATCTTTTAAGTCTAACAAAGGAAGATAAAAATTCCGCGCTCTTTGTGCAAGATAAAAAAGTAAACCATGCTTATTGTCTTTAATGTAATTTTTAGCCTGTTTGTTACTTGCCAGCGTATCCTCAAATATAAAAGGGTTAAACAGGCCTGTTTTCTTTCGTTCATCATCGTCAAAAAGAAAATGATTGTAGGCGTAGCTGGACAAAATAATATATGAAACACCTCCTTCTATCAACTCATCAATGCTTCGGAAATTAAACCATTTATACAACCTCCCTATAAGAGGTATTTCTTCTCCCTTTTCTATTGCCTCTTGCGGCATATCTTTAGGCCAGCGGGGACTTTCGCTTTCATATCTTATTTGCGTTAACTTATAGGTTTTCTTAGAACTAATGAAATCTATATACCGCTGCCGGATCTCTTTACTAACTGCCTTAACATAATAATCTTGCAACTTATCATCTTGAAACATTAGCGGATGTTCACTATACAAGGGAACGGCAAAATCATACCAGTCCTGGGCAATCTTTGTCTGAGAAGGGATATTGTCCTGGACCCACTGTTTAGCTAAAATCCGTGTATCAGGATTGGCTCTTTTGATATCTGCCCGGATAACATTGGTTATTGACGGGATAACAATTATCCCGGCACAGATTAAACCATAGGAAACCTTATATTTATCTTTAAGAATCGCTTGCAGAAATCTTTCTGTAAACCTTGAGCCAAAGACACAAAGAAGCGCAAAAACATAAACTAAGATATGTAATGACCTGAAGCCAAAACCCACTAAAGAAAATAAACAAATAAATAAATAACTCAAAAACACTAAATCTTCTTTTTTGTGCTTATAAATAGAATATGCTATCCCCATGATTAACCCTACTCCCAACAATAATTCCTGCCTAAGAAGTTCCTTTAAAAACCAAAAGATAACGCTTACCAAATTATTCGCGAAAGGAGGTGCGGAAGAAATTCCCATGGTTTCATCTTTTAATTCCAGAAATCTCTGAATACTGCCTTCAAAATTAAAAACAAAACTTAAATTCCCTATAACAGCAAAAAAACCTATAAGCAAGAAGCTTAAAAACACCGATAGAATCATCTTCTTGTCTAAAAAAATATTCCTAAAATTAACAGCAACC
The DNA here is from genome assembly GCA_020343495.1 of Candidatus Omnitrophota bacterium. GTDB lineage: Bacteria > Omnitrophota > Gorgyraeia > Duberdicusellales > 4484-171 > JAHISK01. The sequence goes on from CP070797.1 coordinate 1,457,824, forward strand.
ATAGTTAAAAAAGGAACGAGCAAGTATGCGCCCTGATATTTGGTAGCCATAGCTAATCCAATAAATAATCCGCAAAAGAGAAAATCGGGCCGCTTAACAACCGTTAGCGTACATTTCAAGATATAATAAAATGCGCATATTGATAAAAAAGCCAGCATAATATCAGCGGTTGCCCATTGCGAATGCATTACTAACTGGACCATAAACATTGAAAAAATACAAGCGATAAGGCCGGCGGTTTTAGAAAAAAGTTTTTTACTTAAAAAATATACCGGTATAACCATCAACATCCCAAACACTACACTTATCAATCTGCCAACAAGAAATATCGGCCCCGCGTTAATAAGAAAGCTGAATACGAAATCAGAAACACCGGAAAACATCCGGCAAATATAGCCTACAAAAAAAGATATTCCAAAGCCAACCAATAAAATATATTTATGTAATGCCGGGTAAGTGTATTCGCAAGGGATTAGATTGTGTCTTGCCCCCATGGAAAGAGCATCTAAAACCTGGCGTTTCTCATCGGGGCCGACAATAAGGGGCAGGCCATAGTTTATGCCGTAAAGCCGCAAACCTAACCCTAATACTATTATACTTAAAAAAATCCAACTGTTATTGCCTTTCATATTTAATTTTCTATTTTTCCTAAAAATCTTACTTTATGCGCTTGCTTCTAAGATGCTCTATAAAATTCTTTCTGCCCTCAGGTAAAGCAAAAGTCCAGTAAAGATAGGTGCTTGTCTGCAAAAAGCTCATTAAGGGATGATACAGCCAATAGATATTTCTGCTTCTTATCATAAGATATATTGAATGCATCCCTGAAAAAACCGGAATCATACTATAAATGAGCCAAAAAAACATTTTTAATCTAAAGTTGCCGTAATAAAACCAATCAATTCTGCGTTGATGCCGGGTTTTTAAAAAAACGCCGGCGTAATTCCTTTTCCATTTTTTAACCCAGTGCCATATTGAATCTACGGTATGATGGTAAATTCTTATATCATAAGAATACGCTACCAAACTCCTGCCCTTCTCTACCATATACTGAAACACTTCATTATCGCCGATATAATCTTGGCCCAGGAATAACTCTCTAACATTGCTCAAGCGGTAAACTATGCCGTTTGCCCCCCAACAAAGAGGTTTTTTAGGGTCTGCCCGAAAAGTTTTATACTTAACCGCCTTTACCTCTTTTTCTTCTGCTTTGCGTAAATAGGCTTGAGTATTCTTATTCAAAAAATGAGCTAACGGCTCACTTTTGATTAATTCATAATACCTTACAACCGGCGGGTCATCTCGGGAAGCAACCATTTCACCCCATAAACAAGATAAATCATCCTCTTTAGAAAAAATATCGGCAAC
>CP070797.1:1459288-1461816 GCA_020343495.1 Candidatus Omnitrophota bacterium
GGTTAAGTCTTACTTTGTTTTTTTATATTTTTGTGGCAGAGAAAAAGGGAGGTATAAAATGCGGTATTTCATTATAATTCTCACCATATTTTTAGTTTTTCATCCCACATCTATATTTGCGCAGACAGAAACTCTTGAGATAAAGACAGTGTTTGGCAAACCAGGGGTATATGAGGGAGAGACGAAGTTAGCTACTGAAAGCGGCGGGGTTAGCGTTGGGTATCCAGAGGACACGCAAGTAGATAATGGGGATTTTATAGTATCAGGTAGTATTGGTATAGGGACAGACGATCCGGCAGGAGAGTTAGATGTAGTAGGAGACATACAGTCAACAGGCCTGACAGTGAATGGGGATATACAGTCAAACAATCTTAATGTAACCGGAACCATACAGTCTGCGGGGCTTACTGTGAACGGGACACCAGACTTTGAGAATCTTGATGTGGCGGGGCATATAGGAACAGATGCATTAACTGTTACCGGGGCAGTTGTATTACCAGTCCAATCGATAACAGGTAGAGAGATAGCAGATGGAACAGTTACAGCGGCAAATTTAAATGCTAACGTAGCAGGAGAAGGGTTGATTTTTGGAAATAACCAACTAAACGTTAACGTTGGAGCGGGGTTAGAACAAGCCGGAGATCAAGTTCGGCTTCCTTTTATAGGAGGGGGCCAGTATGATTGTAATATTCAGGTAGATCAGTTTGGTAGAGTTACAAGCGGCAGTACCCAATGCGGCGGAGGAGGCGAGGCAACAGGGACAGGGTCAACTAATTATGTGCCTTTATGGGAGAATACAAGCGGAGTATTAACAGATTCTATTATTTATCAGGATCCTGATAATAGTATTATAGGAATAGGTACCGGTGATAATTTATCAGGTATATCAGGTACAAAACTAGAGGCAGCAGGACATATAGTAGCAATTGGTGCCGAGGTTTCAGCAGGAGCAGATGCAAGTAACAGACTATATATGAAGTGGGCTAACGATGTTGGTAATATACAGACAATAAGAAACGGGTCGAGTCAAGGAAGGCTCATACTTCAACCAACATCAGGAAGGGTAGGAGTTGGAAAGGATCCCGGAAGTAATTATGAGTTAGATGTAAACGGTGACATAAATTTTACAGGGAATATTTACAAAAGTGGGAGTTTGTTTGGGACGCCAGCGACGCCTCTTTGGACAGAAAGCGGCTCAGATGTATATAGAAGTTCGGGTAGAGTCAGCATTGGGACGGCGACGCCTGAGTTTAAGCTTAACTTGGACGATGATGGCGGAATAATTGCCAAAGGAATTTATTATTATAGTGGAGCTACTTTAACTACTTCAGGGGTCGGGACACGGCTTATCTGGTATCCACGAAAGGCAGCATTTAGAGCAGGGTATGTTAGCGGTAGCCAGTGGAATGATAGTAATATTGGTAATTATTCAGTAGCTATGGGAAGGTCTACTACTGCTAGTGCTGCGTATTCAACAGCACTGGGAGACGGGACTACTGCCAGTACGGTTTGGGCAACAGCGATGGGGAATGGAACTATTGCCAGTGGTTCGGGCGCAACAGCGATGGGGCTGAACACTACTGCCAGCGGTTCCTACTCAGTAGCGATGGGGACTGGAACTACTGCCAGTGGTTTCTACTCACTTGCAGTGGGAGATTCTACAACCGCCAGTAACACCACTTCAGTAGCGATGGGGAGAAGAGCAAATGCTTCACATTATGGTTGTTTTGTCTGGGCTGATCGTCAAGATGAAGATTATTCTTCAACCGCCCATAATCAATTCCGTATTCGAGCTTCGAGCGGTATTTTTCATGCAGGCAGTAAAATTCATGATATTGCAGAGTTCATGGATGTTTTAAAAAAAGAAAATGTAAAGGAAGCGGAAATAGTCTCTTTAGCAGAAAATGATAAGTTAGGAAAGAGTACCGGTGCTTATGATGAAAATCTCATAGGAGTTGTTAGCAGTAAAAGGACGTGTACATTACATTTAGCAGATGAAGAGTCTGTTTATGAGGATACAATAAGGCTGCCCATAGCTTTAGCGGGCAGGGTTTATGTAAAAGTTAATAATGAAGCCGGTCATATAAAAGTAGGGGATCCTATCACATCATCTTCTCTATCTGGTGTCGGTATGAAATGCCTTAAAACAGGAAAAATTATAGGGTATGCTATGGAAAATGAGGATTTTTCTGATGGGGAGGAGATAAGGGAGATTTTGATATTCATTAATGCAGGATATTACATATCAAAGAGTGATTATGCTAAGTTGAGTGAAATAGACGATATAAAAAGTGAATTAAAAAGATTAGAGAGATATATAAAGGAAAAGAAATAGGTGTCAGGTCTTAGTGAAGAAGGGGAAACTAATCTGTACACTCAAGTTATAGCTTATGCGATTTGTGCGAGAATCGGTGATTAAAAAAGTACGGGGTTAAGTCTTACTTTGTTTTTTTATATTTTTGTGGCAGAGAAAAAGGGAGGTATAAAATGCGGTATTTCATTATAATTCTCACCATATTTTTAGTTTT
>CP070797.1:1461916-1464350 GCA_020343495.1 Candidatus Omnitrophota bacterium
GATAAAAAAGCAGCTGAATATAACCAGCTCTGGGATAAGTATGTGCGGTTATGCGCTGAGTTTGATAACAGCCGCAAGCGGTGGGATAAAGATAAAGAAGAAATCATAAGGTTTGCCAATTTTTCTTTATTAAAGGAACTCATTATTATTTTAGATGAGTTAGAACAGGCATTAAAAATTGCCAGAGACCATCAAGACTTTGAAAAGATAGTTAAAGGCATAGAATTAACTTACAATAATTTCAGTAAGATTTTAAAAAGAATGGGGGTTGTCGTTATTGAAGCTAAAGATAAACAGTTTGACCCGCACGTTCATGAGATAGTTGCAAGTAAAGAAGTGGAAGGGGCAGAACTGGAACATAAAGTGTTAGAAGAAGTTTTAAAAGGGTATATGTTTCGGGATAAGGTTTTAAGGACATCCAGAGTTATTATTGGGATAAAGAAACAAACCGAAGAGAAAAAAGAAGAAAAAAGTGAAAAGTGAGGAAAAAGGAGGCAGAAATGGCACGCGTTATAGGAATTGATTTGGGGACGTCTAATTCAGCAGCAGCAGTTATGGAAGGGGGCCGGCCGGTAATAATCCCGTCAGCTGAAGGGACAACCGTCGGCGGAGGAAAAGCTTTTCCTTCCTACGTAGCGTTTACTAAAGACGGCCAATTGTTGGTGGGAGAACCGGCGCGGCGTCAGGCAACAATTAACCCTGACGGGACAGTAACCGGGTTTAAGAGAAAAATGGGGACAACCCATAAATATAAAATCTTTGATAAAGAGTTTACCCCTCAGCAGCTTTCCGGGTTTGTGTTACAGAAGATAAAGAAAGACGCCGAAGGGTATTTAGGAAGTCCCGTTAACGAAGTCGTTATTACTTCTCCGGCGTATTTTAATGATAACCAGCGCCAGGCAACAAAAGACGCCGGTGAGATTGCCGGGTTTAAAGTGTTAAGAATTATTAACGAACCTACTGCTGCCTGTCTTGCCTACGGGTTAGGTAAAGAAGGTAAGGAGCAGAAAATTTTAGTATTTGATTTTGGCGGAGGAACGCTTGACTGTACCATAATGGAAATGGCTGAAGGCGTGTTTGAGGTAAAATCCACTTCAGGCGATACCCAGCTTGGCGGCCGTGATATGGATGAGGCGCTGATGAATTATATAATCGCGGAATTTAAGCGCGATTCAGGCATTGATTTAAGAGGCGACCACATGGCAATGCAGAGGTTAAGAGAAGGCGCTGAAAAAGCAAAGATAGAGTTATCTTCAACGATTACTACTGACGTTAACTTACCTTTTATTACGGCGGATAAAAGCGGGCCCAAACACCTTGTTATGCATATAACAAGAGCTAAGTTAGAAGAGTTAGTAAGGCCTATAGTTGAGAAAACGCGGCATTCTGTGGAACAGGCTTTGGCAGATGCAAGGGTGAGCCCTAAAGATATAAACAGAATAATTATGGTCGGCGGCCCGACAAGAATGCCTATGGTGCAGCATTTTATAGAGGATTACGTTGGTAAAAAGATTGAAAGAGGCGTTGATCCTATGGAATGCGTTGCTTCGGGAGCTGCCATTCAGGTGGGGATTATCAAAGGCGACGTTAAAGACGTGTTATTGCTGGATGTTACGCCTTTGTCTTTAGGGATTGAGACGTTAGGCGGGGTATGCACAAAACTGATTGAGAGAAACACAACTGTCCCTACTAAAAAATCTCAGATTTTTTCAACAGCGGAAGATACCCAGACAGCAGTGACTATCCGTGTCCTGCAGGGTGAGCGGTCAATGGCTAATGACAATGTAGAGTTAGGCCGCTTTGATTTGGTGGGTATTCCGGCAGCGCCGCGGGGCATACCTAAAATAGAGGTAACTTTTGATATTGACGCTAACGGCATAGTACACGTCCATGCTAAAGATTTAGGCACGGGAAAAGAGCAGTCTATAAGAATAACTGCGCCGCAGAAGTTGTCAGAGCAAGATATTGATAAAATGGTAAAAGACGCCCAGAGTTACGCTGAAGAAGATAAAAAGAGGAAAGAAACAGCCGAGCTAAGGAATAAAGCCGACAATTTAGTTTATACTACGGAGAAATCTTTAAAAGATTATGGCAGTAAAGTTTCTGACGGCGACAAAAAGAAAATTGAAGAGAAAGTGAAAACGTTGAAAGAAATACTAAAGAAAAGCGACGCAAGTAAAGATGAGGTTCAAAAAGGAATAGACGATTTAACGCAAGCTTCTTATAAGTTGGCAGAAGAAGTTTATAAAGCTAGCGCACAAGCACAGGCTCAGGGAGGTAAGCAGGCAGGCCCGAAGGGCGCCGGCGAAGGCCCTCAGGAGAAGGAAAAAAAGAAAGGGCCGCAAGGCGACGACGTTATTGACGCTGAGTATAAGGAAGAAGACAAAAAGTAAATTGAAATGATGAGCACGCAGCGCGATTATTATGAAATTCT
>CP070797.1:1464450-1466675 GCA_020343495.1 Candidatus Omnitrophota bacterium
CCGTTAAAAGAGCCTACCACGGAATTCAAAATAAGTTTTATTTCTTTGTCGGAAGAAAAAACGCGGACGATATCGTCAAGAGTATCAAAATCATACTTGAAATTATGTCTTTTACAAAAACTATTTATATCAATTGTGTCTGCGGACCTGATAGTTGGCTCCACCAATATTGTTGAATACGACCTGGAACCACAACCTAAAAACAGGCAAGAAACAGTAACAAGCAGATAATAAACAAAAATTCTTCTCGTCTTTAGTCTCATTTCACAATCCTAAAATTGTTTTAGATATCTCAAAATATATCAATATACCCACAACATCTACGATTGTAGCGATTAAGGGTCCGCTCATAAGAGCAGGGTCAAGTTTTAGCTTGCGAAATAGTATAGGCAGGCTTGCTCCTACCGTGGCTGCCAGCAGGATAGTTAACCCCATGGAAACGCTAACGGCAATACTTAACAGCCAGTCTTTTTGTAATATCGCTACTATTACCGACCCCACTAAAGCTAAAATAAACCCAATCAATACTCCTACGAAAGATTCCCGAAAAATAACTTTAAAAAAATCTTTTACTCTTATATCGCCGACAGCCAAACTTCTTATAATAATCGTTGCCGACTGGGTGCCGGTGTTACCCCCCATGGCAACTAATACGGGAATAAAAAACGTTAAAGCAACAAACTGGCTAATGGTTATATGATGCCTCTGCAAAACCAACGCCGATATGGATTCAAACACAACTAATACAATAAGCCAAAAACTTCGTTTCCATACAACATTAAAGATATTGGCTTCCATATAAGGTTTCTCTACCGGTAAAACCGCGGCAATTTTTTCAAAGTCTTCGGTGGTTTCATATTCCAGAATATCAACTAAATCGTCAAAGGTAACTATCCCCAATAATTTGTTGCTGTTATCAACCACCGGCAGCACAATCAAATCATATTTCTTAAAAACATTTGCCGCTTCTTCCTGGTCAGTAAAAGCTGTAACTTTTATGACGTCTTTAAACATAATCTCGGATATCTTTGTCTGCGGCATTGCTAGGACCAGTTTTTTCAACGAAACAATACCAATAAGTCTTTTTTCGCTGTCTAAAACATAACAATGATAAATTGTCTCCTTCTTAAGGCCGACATTCCTGACGTGAGATAGAGCCTCCTCAATAGTCATACTTTCATAAAGCTGGACAAAATCAGGCGTAATAAGCCTGCCTATGGAAGAGGCAGGGTAGTTAAGAATCTGAACAGCAACTTCTCTTTCTTCCGGCGAAAGTAAATTCATAAATTTCTTAACGAGTTCTGCCGGCAGTTCCTCAAATAACTCTGTCCTGTCGTCAGGAGACATTTCATTCAAAATGTCCTTTATCTCCTGACTGTTCAAGGAGTTAAGTATTTCCTCCTCTTCTTCGGTAGATAAATACTCAAAAACATCAACTGCCCGTGCATAAGGCACCAGCCTGAACACAAGAAGTTTATAAGAAGCGCTGGGTAACTGGCTAATTAGGTTAGCTATATCTTCGGGGTGACGGGGAAGCAGACCCTTTATCTCAGGATACCTCTTCTCTTCAATAAGAGAGGTAACTTTCTTAATTAGTTTTTTCTTAGGCATAGCTCTTTTTCCTTAAACCTGCGGCCTCCCGCCTCTTGAGACTAATCATTAACTACCCGTAGTAGTATACCACCCCTTAGCGAAAAAGCAAAATGCAAAAATAATATGAATTGGGTTTTTCGGCCGCAAAGCCGCCGATCAAAAGCAGATTTACTTAAACCTCAGAAAGCGAATAAAGAATAGATTTATCTTCAATTGTGCGGTAAGTGGCCTCCCCGATTAACTTAAGAGTATCAACGTTTTTTTTGAGTATCTCCTTATCCAAGGCAGGCATCTCAACCAAATATCGGCAAGATATAAGCAGGACGAAAAACGTATCTTTATCCCCAAATGCAGCCTGATAAGAATGATGATTCCAGTCGCTTCCGATAAAAACAAAAATCCTTTTATCTTTAAAGGCGCTGCTAAATCTCTCTCTAATTTTGCTGATAACTTGCTGCTGGGGATGGAAAAAAAGAATAACTTCAATAAACTTATGGTTTTGTTTAATATTGCTGCTTACTTGGCTGATGATTTCTCCCAAATCCATTGACTTAATTTTTTTGCGTTTGCGGCCCTGCAGTTTTTTCAATTCTGACTTGTATTTTTCCACAAAATCCTGATTCACAAAGTTT
>CP070797.1:1466775-1468904 GCA_020343495.1 Candidatus Omnitrophota bacterium
AAAGAGGCTGTTCGTATACAAGATAGTATCGGTGACAATGGAGAAGGTTATACGTTAGTAGGAATAAAGACATTAATATCTAACCGCGCTTATTTAATAAATACATATTGGCCGGATATCCGTGAGGAATACCCATTTAAATACTGCGTTGGCGGGGAATATAAGGATTCTAATGACCATGATTATAAGGGAACGTGGATTCAGCAGATAATTATTGATATGGTTGAGGAACCGGCTCTTTATGATGGACGGTTAGACTATTACTATACAGATGTATATGATGTTTTTGATGATGATATAGATTATAACGTAAAAATTGAGCGTACGTTTCCTTTAGACATGTTCAGTGAACATGAACATATAGATATACTGGGAATCACTATCCATAATAAAGGAAGAATTATTCGTGAGGCAGGAACAGCTCTTAATTTATGTCATAATGCAGTGCGGGCAGGCGTAACATATACGCCAGGCCCGCTTTATCTTGGTCATCCCAATAAGCCTTTAGCAGCTTTTAACCGAGAAATAGTTAATATCGCGGAACGCTCAATCCGTATTGAAAAAGATGGTATTGTATGGCGCGGTGAAGGCGAAGTACGGTTTAAGGATGTTGATAAAGAACTTTCTGATCCTGCCCGAAGCAAGGTAGACGAACTTATTTATGGAGTGGACGATTTGATCGGCGTTCTACACCGCCGTGCTGAGATTGTCGAGTATAAACCCGTAGGTGCGACAGAGACTTTGATGCAGTTATTAGAAAGGTTATATGATTTTAACTGTTCAGACCGGCCGGATTTATACGTACAGCTGCCGGCATATTTAGAAGAGCAGATACTTCTTGAAGGTGTCCGTGAGGAAGCAGTTGGGTTGCTTTTAGCAACAGAGACTGAAATTGATAATATGCCGTTAGTGTTTACAACGGTAGACGAAATATATAGGTTTGTGTCTTTATTAATAGAAGTTAAAGAAAGCGGCCTATTGGCTAGGATTAAAGATGCTTGGGGGATAGACGAAGATGTTGGGTATAGAGGTAATTCTGAACCTATGCCTGGTGTTACTTCTTTAGATAGTAAATATCCGGTTAATAAGTCGAGTTACCTGCGGCAGGTAGTTGAAGATTACGCCTTTATGATGTTAATGCAGTGGTACTGGTGCGCGGATAATTACGACCGGTACATTTCTGACGGCCAGGGCGGCGTGAAACTTGACATTGAGAAATGCGATATACCAGCTGAGAAATACATGGATTTTGCCAGATGGGAAGCAGTAATGGACGTTCAGTTAACGATTATTGAAGACACGCAAGTCCCAGGGTTACTGGACGTTATCCTTAGAAATAACAATTTGAAAGATGTTCAGTACCGTGGGCAGGAACTTTCTGTGTTTGCGCGTCAGGTTATTGCTGATGTTGCGCGTATGGTGTATGAAGCAACAAACTACTATTACGAGAACCCCACTGACGGTATGGATATAGACGATTATGAGGAAGTTGATTTTCCTGACGAATTTGTGAACGCTGATATAGCAACCAGATTAGATATGATGAAAGAGTCTTATTTATACGCAGAGGCTCTTAATGCAGAATTGTGTAAAGAGTATGCTGCGCCTACAAGAGCTCTTATATCGGGCGTTTGGGGTATCAGCGCCTATTTTGCTGAAGTTATTGATCCTGTAACCGGCAGCGGGCAGTTACAGTTAGGAATTGACCGGCCATACGATATTTTTATTCATAATGCAGTGGGCGGGTTTAATGAAGCGTTTGATTATGAGTACCGTAAAAATTCTGAAGGTGGAAAGTTAGGGTATCAGGCAGCAGCAGAAAAGTTTGTAGAGTCTTTTAATCAAGCAGTAGAGTTAATAAGCGCATTAGCAGACCTTGATTTGGAAGATAAACAGTTTATTAAGGAAGTGTTTGATGTTGATGTTGATGACGGTGTGACACAGGAAGAACTGGCTGTCCTTATATCGGAGATAATCTATGCGCAGTTAGACTACGACTTTGACGGAGACGGCCAGTTAGATTACAGCCATGAGTATGATAAGGAACTGTTTATAGAGACAGTCAAGTATATGAGGGTGTTATTGGATGAGTTAGTAAAGGCAGGCAACGGTACTGCATTAGAGTTGTT
>CP070797.1:1469004-1471114 GCA_020343495.1 Candidatus Omnitrophota bacterium
ACGTTGAAGGTAACTCTTTCCCTGTAAGTCTGCGCTGGGAAGGGACTGTCTTATTTCTATTTGTAAGGCTTGACTTTGCCCAGCCTAAATCAATCTTTTCAAGGAAACATTTAACCTTATTAATTGCGGCAATTTTCCTGGCACACTCTATTTCTTTTCTATGCCGCTGGTTATAATCAAATATCAACGCAACGAGGTTATAGCCTCTCTTCTTAGCTAAATAAAGCGTTGTTACTGAATCTATGCCTCCTGATAATAGAATAACGCCTTTCTTCATATAACTATTTTACGAGACGCCTATATTTGTCCCCTGCATATATCGCACAGGAATTCTGCGTCTCCCACACCCTGACTTCTGTCAGGCGGCAGTTTCTTTCTGATATTTTGCCTTTTAATTTCTCAAATATGTGCCTTGCTATTTCTTCGGAACTGGGGTTTTTCTCTTTAAAATAATCTAAATCGTTTAGATATTTATGGTCTAACTCCTCTAAAATATCTCCTACTACTTTCCTCAATTCGCCAAAATCCATAACCATCCCGGCAGGATTTAGGTGCGGGGATGAGACTAATACTTCAACCTTCCAGTTATGGCCGTGTAAACACTCGCATTTACCCTTATAATCCCTTAAGGAATGCGCAGCGCTAAAATAAGAAATTGTTTTTATCTCATACATTTACAACCTCCACTCCTCTAATGTCTCTTTTTAAAAACAATTTTGCTAATTTAATAAACTGATTAGGTTCGTCTGTAACGTGGAAATATTGCTTACCCTTTTCTTTACTGTCATTCAAAAAATTATTTTCGCCAAGTAATGTTTTAGTATGCAATGCCACTTCTTTAGCCGAATCAACAATAACTACGTTACTCAAATAGCGGCAAATTTCCTCTTTTAACAACGGGTAATGAGTGCAGCCTAAAATAAGGGTGTCTACTTTTTTTCTCTTAAATTCTGCCAAATACATATCTATTATCTCTTGCGCTATCTTTCCTCTTAAAAGGCCCTCCTCAACTAAAGGCACAAACAAGGGGCAACTCTTAGCAATAACTTTAGCGTCTGCATTGCGTTTTAAAATCTCTCTTTCATAACTGCGACTGCCTACGGTAGAACGGGTGCCGATAATCCCGATGTTAGCCGTTTTAGAAACTGCTAAAGCCTTACTTGCCCCTGATTCAATTACTCCCGTTACAGGGACGTTAAAAATCTTTCTCAAATATTCTAAAGCAAGAGCCGAAGCTGTATTGCATGCCACAATAACGGCCTTGACTTTCTTATCCAACAGAAAAATGATGTTTTCTACACTGAATTTTATAATCGTAGACTCGGACTTGTTTCCGTAAGGCACTCTTGCCGTATCGCCAAAATAGACAATGTCTTCATATGGCAAAATCTTCTCAATTTCACTTAGGACAGTTAACCCTCCCACTCCTGAATCAAAAATACCAACAGGTCTGTTATTCATATGTTTTTACGATGTATTTATATTATTTATTTCTTAACAAGACTGGTGTATCTTTTATTCAAAGATACTACGCTTAATGCGATAGCTTCAGAAATTTGTTTCTGATAAGACTTCCTTCCTAAGCTTCTCTCCTCATACTTATTGCTTAAATATCCCATCTCTATCAGAATAGAAGGCACGGACGCGCATTTCAACACATAAAAAGAAGCGCTTTTGGGAGTCCTAACTTTAAATCCTAAATTTTTAAAAGTAGAATAAAGCCTGTTAACAAAATCAACGGAAAGAGCGTAGTTCTTGGTAAGAAGCATATCCCAGAGAATTGCTTGCGCCTCGTCTGACAGCCCCTTGGAAGCCCAAAGTTCTTTTTCTTTTACTAAACTACCGGCACGTTCCTGGCTATCAAACTGGACAGGTGAAAGATAATAAAATTCTACTCCCCTTACAAAACGCGCACGGTTTGAATTAGCGTGAATACTAATAAAAAGGTCGGCATTAATCTTTTTTGCCACATCTACCCGTTCCTTAAGAGAGAGAAAAACATCTTTATTGCGCGTAAGAACTACTTTAAAGCCGGTTTTGGCCAAATCATCCTTAAGTAACTTTGCGACTTTTAAATTTAAGTCTTTCTCTTTCATCCCCTTTGTTGACA
>CP070797.1:1471214-1473243 GCA_020343495.1 Candidatus Omnitrophota bacterium
AATTCTTCGTTAGAAAGAGTCAGCAGGATGTTGGCTGATTCGCAGTTGAAGGGAGATAGTAACAGCATCTTTGTTTTAGAGAGAGTTAAGCAGGCGTTGGAAGATAATTTAGGCACAGTGCAGGAGCTTAAGTTTTTGCCGCAGGCGTTGAGTTATACTTTAAGCGGGTTGATAGCCGAGATACAAAGCGCAGTAAATGCGTTAGGGCTGGGAGCAGGTTTTGAGTATACCCCAGCCTTAGTAAGCATAGGCAGAGAAATCATCTGCGCGTTAAGCAGCTTAGAATCTGTAGATAGCCGCCTTAAGGGACAGATGGTAAACGACGCCGATATCTTGATTACCATTTTAACGATGAGCGAACCTGCCTGGGTTAGAGAAATGTCAGAGATGCTGGCGGAGTTTGTGGATAAAGAAGTTGCCTTAGTTATGCTTGAGAACAAGGCAACTCTCAAGAGTTGGATAGACAATATGTTTTTGGAGGTTTCAGAGTATGATAAAGTAGTGCCCCTGTTAATTCCCTATTTACAAAAGGCTGATATTGAGATAGGTGAGTTTTTTGATATTCCTCATTCATACTATGCTTTCTCGGCGGCTGCGTTGACTGACGTTGAAATTGAAGGACGGTTAGCTGATGTTTTAGACAGGGTAGGTTGTATCCCCGGATTAGAAGGCGCTTCCTGCGGCGGTGATGACGGTGACGGTGCATCCGGCGATAAAGGGTTCTGGGCAAAAAGGGTTGTTGCCGCCGGCTTTAGTAAAATTAAAGAATGGTTAAATAAAATTAGAGATAAAAAAGGCATAACCCAGACGATTTTTGTGGATATCCCTGAAAGCAGAGATAAAAATTTAAGCAAACACTTTTCTTACGGCTCGAATTTAGAGCTGGATATCCAGAAGATTTTTGAAGGTAAGAAGATAACGCATGACCAGTTGCAAAAGTATAGCCAGCAAATTTATAAGGCTTATGAGCAGGCAATTAGTCAGATTCTGCCTTTTATGAAGGAAGTGGAACTGTTGCTTAATGTAAGGCGCAGGATTAATGCTAACAATTATTCTAACAGTAAAGAATATTTGCAGGATATAGCTACGTTAAGGCGCACCCAGGGTAATTTAGCTAAAGCTTTCTTTAATCCCGCGTCAGGAGTTAAGTTTGCAGAAATGGATATGAGCGACGATGCCTTTGATGCGTTTATGGATAAAGTGTTAGCGGCTTTAGATACAAAGTTTGTGGATACTTTTGTTAAGGTAGCAGGCTTAAAGACTAAAGATGATTACACCCGCAGGAGCTTATTCTTCTTTATAAGCTGGGGTTACAGCAAGGAAAAGGCTTACAGAGGCGAGTCTAGTCAGAATATAGGGTTTGGGTTATGGGGTAGGATTCCGTTGTTCCTTCTTGATCCGGAAGCAAAAGCGTTAAACAGAGTCAACGATGAGGTAGAGAAAAATCTTTACTTAAAGTTTGACGAAGTTATTACAGGGTTAGAAACACGGGCGCAAGACCCGCAGGCAAGCTCCTGGGAAGCAAAAGCATATAGCAAACTAAAGCAACGTATGGTTAATTTAAAGGAAGGTAAACCCCAAGACGTTGGTAAAGTTACGTTATCAGGCACTTCCTTAAAGGGTAAAGACAGCAGCACAACAAAAACGTTGATAGATGAAACCATTGTGTCTATCTTGCCGCAGAAAATTGAGGATTTTTATGGTAAGAGTAAATTAGAAGCTTTACTTAGTTCAGAGAGCCAGTTGTCTTTAAAGATAAAAGAGTTAAGAAGACAAGATAAGTTTAGTGACCACGAATCTGCTGGTTTAATAAAAGAAGTGATGACGCTGATAGCTAAAGAAACTAACCCTGATGTTATAAAAGAAGCGTTTAGGGTACTGTTTGTAATAATAGATGTCATGCCCCAGGATAAAGAGTTAGAAGACCTCTTATACCTTATGTTAGGTGAAGTGGCTGACGTGCTTAGCCAGTATTCAGAGTATACTGTCCAGGAGATAAAGGATATGGGCAGCGTTACTATTATGATTG
>CP070797.1:1473343-1475356 GCA_020343495.1 Candidatus Omnitrophota bacterium
TCTTAGAAGGCTATAAAAACTTCCGGACCCGGCTGGGAAGGTTGAAACGGGCCCGGAATTATCTTTTTCCTTCGGACTTTCTTTAAACTGTAATTGATTTTCTCCTGGGGACAAAATTATTGAGTTAAATCTGAAAGGAGAAAGAACAGTTAACGGCGTTAATGCTCCTAATTCATATCTATGTAATGCTGCGGCGTCATAACTCGCGCCAAAATAAACCACATCTACAACATATCCGTCATTATTATATTTTAGGGATTCAATATTTTCTGCCTCTCTACACGTAAAGATGTGACCCGCCTGAGGAAAGATAAAACGTAACATATTAGCGATATTATCCGCCCCAACACCGCCTTCACCGTTTTTACAACTAATAGTAATAACTGCCCCCCCTCTTTTTAAAGAATGCCTTATTCTCAGCAATTTTTCCTTATCTTTTATGTGAAGCGTTCCTCCCTCGCCTTCACTAAAACGCAACGATTTCATCGTTCCATGCCCCGCCAATATAATCAAATCGGCTGCCTGTTTTTCTGTAGCATACAATACATTTTCCACTGCCTCTTCCAACGATGAACTTTCACGAAAAATAACTCTATAACCTTTATCCACAAGAGAATGCAAATATCTCTTATGGTCGTCATTATCAAAACCCTTATTATAATCTGAACGAGAATAAATTATTACTGCCAATGGACGACCGTCTGGTGTATTTAAATTATAAATTATTTTTGCAAGATCTTCGAAAGCAATACGCTCCGGCCAAGTAATTCCTATTGCTAAAATTTGTGTCAACAGATTTCTCTGAGATACAGCAATATCACCATCCGCGGCTAAGTTTACTACTTTGTACCTTCTATCCGTACGTAAATATTTCCCTATAATTTGGTAAGCGAAACGATTTATATGAGAGAATTCTCCCTGTTCATTTGTTAACTTATTTAATAAATTTTTGACATCATCTTCGCAAATATCCTCAAAAGCATATTCATACAAAAAGCGGCAAGCAGCAGTTTCTATGGTAGCTAAAATTTCTCCTTCGCCCTCTGAAAAAAGAATAAATCTCATTAAAGCCGGCTTAAATTCCCTGACAATTGGTTCTATATACTTTTTAACCATAGATTTGTCATCATACTCTGCTGCATTCTTTAAAAACATCAATACCGCCCCTAATAAGAGACTGTCCTTAGGATTTTCTACTATCTCTTTAAAAACAGGAACAAGATTATTCACTGCTATCATTAACCTCTCCCCTATCTTCTTTACTTTCATATTCCGTATTATCCGGTATGCTCGCCTCCTTCCGGCAAAAGTATTTAATATTTCCAGCCTTTCCGCCAACACGGAAATGGCTCTATTTAAATATTCACTATATTGAGTTTCCTGCACAATTAACTCAAACAATGCGATTGCCTTGAGGTCTCCTTTATCAATAGCTTTTGTCAACACTTCCATAAAATATAAAAAATCCTGCTCTAAATCTTTAAGCAAAATATTCTCTGCCCCTATCTTTCTATAAAAAGAATCTACAAACAACAAATCGCGCACAGGTTTTCTTAAATCACTTATATCAACCTTTCTACCTTCATATGTATATTTCTTTACTAAATCATGCTCCTTTACTACCATAGATTCAAAATCGGTAATTTTTTTCTTATCTATATATTCTAGTTGCGCTCTTACAGCATCGCTATCGCCGCTGGATACTTCTTCATGAATTTTAATCTGCTCCTTAACAAAATCTATCTGCTCATTACTAAAACCTTTCTTGCGTAGAATTTTCTCAATAGCCCTATTGCTAATATGTTGAATAAACTTACCATCTTTTCTTTCAGCTATTACACTTTCTACTTCTTCAAGGATACCAAGAGCATCAGCTAAAACTTTTAGCCAATAGGCACGAACCAAATTACTTGCTTCTAATTCTTTTTTTACTAATGATTTAAAAAATGCTGCCTCAGGCATATTGTGGTCTCTATCGGAATCAACTGGGGAGGTTGAATCGGATCCGGAAAT
>CP070797.1:1475456-1477452 GCA_020343495.1 Candidatus Omnitrophota bacterium
AATGCACATATGTGCATTATAGGTTTATAGAACGTATCTGTCAAGAAGATTTCTTTTAAGGCGGAAAGGGTTATGCGCGGTGTTATTAAGTACGTATCTTTTTATAAATAAAGTTACTTTTCTTTATTTTAGACTTGTGATATACTTTGTGTAAAAGGAGGTAGGTATGTTTAAGGTTTTTACTTTTTTTATAGTGATTGCACTTTTGTTTTTTGTAGTTCCTTTAACCGGTTATACTTTTGAGGGTGAGGGAGAAGAGGAACCTATGATGCCGGAAGACCGTTGGGAGCAACCGCATGTAACTGAAGATTCAGAACCTTCTTTTCATACTCCAGAAGGCGAAAAAGGCACCCTGCCTCTTCCGCTTCCTGAACCTGTAGATGAGAAAGGCGCCGGGCCTATTCCCCTTCCTAGGCCTGCGCAGGAAGGCATGCATACTCCCGAAGGCGAAAAAGGCGCCCTGCCTCTTCCACTTCCT
The DNA here is from genome assembly GCA_020343495.1 of Candidatus Omnitrophota bacterium. Classification (GTDB taxonomy): domain Bacteria; phylum Omnitrophota; class Gorgyraeia; order Duberdicusellales; family 4484-171; genus JAHISK01. Next base: position 1,475,935 of record CP070797.1, read on the forward strand.
AAGCCTGAAGAGGAAGAACAGCAGGGTAAGTGGGAGAGATTCTGGAATAGAATACAAGGGCGTTAAAGATATATGCACTTAATTATTGCAGGAGGAGGAAATGTCTGAAATTGCAGAGGTAAAACTACAGGATTTAAACACGCAAGATTTTATTGAAGAAAAAGTCCGCCAGATATCTTCGTTGGTTGGGGAGGCAGAGGCAATTAACGCGTTATCAGGAGGAGTTGATTCGTCTGCGGTTACCATGTTAGGGCATAGAGCTTTAGGCAGTAGGCTTAAGACGTATTTTGTCAATAACGGCCTAATGAGGGAGAATGAGCCTCAGGAGATTGTATCGTTGTTTAAAAAATTAGGGGTTAATGTGGAGATAGTTGACGCGCAGGAGGAGTTTTTTAATGCTTTAAAAAGCATAACTGACCCTGAGGAGAAAAGAGAGGCAATTACTCAAACTTTCTATAAGGATGTTTTTGGCAAGCTCGTAAAGATGAGCGGAGCCAAGTACCTATTGCAGGGGACTATTTTAACTGATGTGGATGAAACGGTTGCAGGAATTAAAAGGCAGCATAATGTCTTTGAACAGTTAGGAATAGACCCTCAGGAAGCTTTTGGGTATAAAATTATTGAGCCTTTAGTTCAATTGCGTAAAGACGGAGTGCGAAAGGTAGCGCAAGCGTTAGGGTTACCGGAATCTATGTTCAGGAGGATGCCGTTTCCCGGGCCGGCATTGGCAGCAAGGATTATAGGAGAGGTGACTCTGGAGAAAATAAAAACAGTAAGAGTTGCTACTAAGATTGTTGAAGAAGAGTTGTCTTCTTCGGGAGCATTCCAATATATGGCAATTCTTCATCAGGACAGAGTCACCGGTATGCGCTTGGGCAAAAGAGATTTTGGACTGCAAATTGAAGTAAGATGTTGGGATAGCGTTGACGCAAGAAAAGCAGCGCCTAGGAGGCTGCCGTATGACACTCTGGATAGATTAGCCAACAGGGTTGTTACAGAGGTTGGCGGTGTAGTAAGCGTAACCTACAATATAACAACAAAACCTCCGTCAACAATGGAAGCTATATAAAAACCGTAAAGGTGTGGTTGACAGACATCCTATTTGGGGACACTCTGGATAGTTCACAATACCTATTTTTCCCTGAGTCTTCTGTTAAGAAGGAATTCCCTCAAAGCCCATATCAAGATACGATTCCTAAACACTATCCAATAGTTTATATTTAAAACAAATCCTTTCTCTAAAGCTGGATAATTTGGTATAATAACCGTTTATAAGATATAAAAGTAAATAAGGGAATAGAAAAAATGTTAGAAAAGTTTAAAGAATTAGGTTTAGCCGACAGCACTCTGGCAGCATTAAGCAGAAAAGGCTTTGAAGAGCCGACACAAATACAAAGAGAAATCATCCCTTTGTTTTTAAAGGCTAATTGCGATATTGTCGGTCAAGCTCAGACCGGGACCGGTAAAACTGCTGCTTTTGGCCTGCCTTTAATTGAAAAAATCAATAGAAAAATGAAG
>CP070797.1:1477552-1479508 GCA_020343495.1 Candidatus Omnitrophota bacterium
AAGGTATTACGCCAGTCAACGATTTGCACCCCTTTCTCAACAAAGGCCTCAATAATCCTGGTGCGTAAAATCTGACCGGCTAAATAAAGGTCTTTCTGAGTATTTATCCCTAAAATTTCACTGCTGTCTTTTAAAGGGTAACTTCCTATTTTATGGCCGTTTTTATAAAGGATTTCTATTATATCCGTAAGGAAATACTCCTGTTTTTTCTTATTCTTAGTTATTTTATCTAAACTGCTAAACAACGCCTCCCGGCTGAAACAATATATCCCGCTGTTAACCTCTTTACTTGCACGCTTACCGGATAACTCAATTTCTTCACGAATTGCTTTGATACTGCCTTTATTGTCTCTAATAACCCTGCCTAACTCGTTTTCTCCCTGCGCCTGCGCAGAAATTAAAGAAACTGCCCCTCTTTGCCTTAAATGTCTGGATATAAAAGAGAAAATTGTCTTCTCTTGTATAAGAGGCGTATCAGCACAAAGAATCAGAACGTTTCTGTGTTTAACCTCCTTCCTTACGCATTTAATTGCTGACGCTGTGCCGGTGAGTTCCTTCTGATACACAAAGTCAACGTTAGGAAAATGTTTCTTAACTTCCCGCTCAACTGCTTTGCCTTCGTGTCCTAAAACCACAATTACCTGCTTAACGTATTTTTTTAAACGACTTAACTTAACTAAAGCATAGTATATAAGAGGGTATCCTGCTAAACTGTGAAGCGCTTTAGGAAGAAAAGACTTCATTCGTTTTCCTTTTCCCGCGGCTAATATTACTGCCGTAAATTGTTTCATGGTTATCTCCCTCTATTTTTTAACTATTTTGCTTCTACTCTTTTTACTTTACCATTCTCCCACACCACAAGTGGACGGCCATCTTTTTTATGCTGTGCTACTACTTTTTTACCGCTTCCTTCATGGCAAGTTCGGCTTTTTCATGTAATGTTAATCGTTTTTTCGTGAATTAACTCCTGCTTTATTTACTATCTCCTGAAACAAAATATCATTCCGCACATCAATGTGTAAATTATCCTTCTTCGCAAAGGTTATCCTCTGGTCGCTAGACAAACTTCAAAACTCACAAGAGCGGTTTTATTCGTTTAAGCAACTTTTAAACTATTCTGAAATCTTGTAATAAGCGTTTCTGCCTTTGCCGACAAGCTCAATCAGCTTTGCTTCTATCAGTTTAGAAATCTCTTTAAGCATTGCCTGACGCGTTATGCCGAACATATCTCTTAAATCTTTATTGCTAACTTTACCTTTTTTTTTAATCCGCTCTAAGATTTTTATCTGCTTTTGGGTTAACTCGATTCTTTCCTCTTTCTCTATTTTTGAGGAAAGCCCAATTTTTATAATAAAATCTTTGACTTTGTTTATCGAATACAAAACCCCATCAGTAAAATATTCAAGCCATTTAGTAATATCACCGCTACTCGTCTGGGCTGTTTTCAATGCTGCGTAATATGCAGATCTATTTTCATCGTAATAATCATCAAGCGCAAAAAATCTTCGGTGGTCAAATCCACTTTTATAAAAAATCAATGATGCCGTTAAACGAGCTGTTCTACCATTACCATCAATAAACGGGTGAATTCGTGCAATTTCGTAATGAACGATCCCAGCAAAAATAATAGGATTAATTTCCTTTATCTTATTTGAATTAAGCCAATCCAGAAATTCAGCAACTAACCCTGGCACATTCTTTGTTTCCGGAGGCATATATTCTACTATTTCTTTAAAACTTGTCCCATCAAATATACGCCTTCCTATAAAAACCTGCCGATTTCTAAATACTCCACAATCTTTATTGTCTCGTAGAGTATCAATAGTTACAGTTTTGTGAATCTTAAGAAAAAGTTCAACGTCTATAATCTTTTTGCTTGCATAGTCGGGGATTGAATCTAATGCTTTAAGGTAATTTAAGACCTCTTTCTTATCTTTCTCAGTGGCTATAACCTCC
>CP070797.1:1479608-1481536 GCA_020343495.1 Candidatus Omnitrophota bacterium
AACCCATCAAGCTTATGAATTAACAGAAAACGCTCAAAACTGATTGAATTCTTATCTTGCTTATCCAAATCCAAACAAACTAAATCTCTAAGGCAATGAGAAAATTCAGATATTGTCTGCAACTGCTGTTTATAATCCTTACTCACTGATAAAGGCAGAAGATTTAACAAAGATTGAGTTAATTTCTCCTGCTGGCTGGCCAAATAAGGTTTACTTCTTGCATCCAAATAACCTATGTAGTTGCCTATAACCCTGTGATTTCTCTCTGATTCAGCATAAAGAAACCTGTTATCGATAACTTCCTGGGCAGTGGATTTTTTAATTTCATTCCCATATCCGTATTCCAAAACACCATTTGAACTCAGCCTTGCTCTGGTAGTATAATAGGTATCACCGTCAGGGCCTGCCCCCCAGAACTCAAAAGCTGTATCTATTATAGGCTCATAATCTCTATAACCAACCTGCTGTTTGATATTTTTTAACTCATCTATTGCCTTTAGTCGTTCCTTATATTGTGCTGAAGCAACCGTATTAGCAACAATTCCCGTGGTATAGAGTTTGTGGAGGTTAGTCGTCTGAGGCTCATCAGGAAGATGCATTATTCTTCCAATATGGCCGTCCCGCTGCGCTGAAATCTCGGTGCGTCTTTCATCTATTTCAGCAAAACTGCTATTTACAGATAAACCCGTCTTAGTGTTATCACTAAATGTCTTAGCCCTAATTGCTCCTAACCTCTCATCTATTTCTGGTTCTCCTTCCTCATCAAGATAGGCTTTAGCAAGCAACAACTCATTTATCATATCAAGCTGCTCATTAGCTTCTGATAACTTAGCATCAGGGTCGTAACCAGAAACAACCTTATAAAGCAACTCATCCTCATCATAAGGGTTCGTAGTAACTTTGTTGCCAACACCCAGCCTACTGATATACTGCATATACTTATCTGAGATAGCTCTCTTTGTTCTTATTATATCTTGCGGCCCGCTCTCAAGAGATAAGCCGGTGTTATCCTCAATTGTACTGAAACGGTCCACCAGAAGATTGTTTACATTAATAAGCAGATTGGACAAATAATGTTTTTGGCCCGGCTGCAACTGGTCGTTATCAAGGCTTTCCTGAATTTTATTCCTAAGAGCAAACAAGTAATCCAGAGAATTCGTAGCTTCATCCACAGCAACAGTTTCCCGCTCAAAACTTACAGTTTCCCCGAACCCTCCTTTATTATCATCTAAAATGTACATTCCAACTCCTCCGGATTGAGACCACCCATAATAAGTAAGTTTCCAATCTTCGTATCTGACGGGAAGAAGGGATATCTCACCGGCAAGAACTATGTCGCTATTTTTATCTTCTTGCGACTGCACCGTCGGCTCTGCTAAAATAAAATGCTTTCCGTCTTCAGTTACGCCGATAACTTGCGCTGTGCGCATTGTCCAGGGGTTATACACAATGTCGCCTTTACCGATTTTAGGAGCAGCGACGTCTCTTGAAGCAGCCCACGGAGAAATATCAATGCCGAACAAGTGCTTAAAGAAAGCAAAATCTTCAGCCCCGCCGATTCCAAGCAGGGTCAGCTCTACTTTACAAATAAATATCAACATCTGAAATAACACTGTCTTAATAATCGATTCTGCCTCTTCATCTTCCCGCAAACCTTTCGGCGATAATACTCTTGCTGACGGAACTGAAACTTTAATCAGCGGCAGACCTTGTGGCTGCGGATACAAAGTTGACCTTCTTCTTTCAGAATCTTCTTCTTCCTCTTTTTCTCTATTGTTACAATAAAGGCTGATAGTGCTTAAAGAGCCTTCTAGTCCGCCGTCCCAAGCTGCCAAGAAATCTTCTTTCTTCATCTTAACAAGTTTCCAATCGCCGTTGGCCTCCCTAACTAACAACACGACTTCTGTATCTGAAAACTTTAACAACTG
>CP070797.1:1481636-1483454 GCA_020343495.1 Candidatus Omnitrophota bacterium
ATACTCTCTTGAACCGACAATGTAGAAGTAGAACTTACTCGCCCCTTCCTGCAGCCTAAAGTCAGCGTCTCTGCTTACCGGCCCGGTAATAATCGAGGTCTGGCCCGGTAACCCTATCTTTTCTCTTATATACTTGTTAATATCCTCTTCCTCATCTCCTCGCCTGACGATATTATCTTGCGGCACTTCTAGTTTCAGCTTTAACGGCTCAATGTTAGCAGGGTCTTCAACAAATACTGCGCACGCACCAGCCGGATCAAACATTTGCGGGATAGCATCTATAGCTCTGTGAGCAGTATCTGTCAGGTAGGAGCACTGTTTTACACGCTCTGCTCTATCCTTATCAAACTGGGGCCTGCCTAACCGGGCGCAAATCTTCTTAAACTTCATTTCTTCTTTTATTACTTCATCCGGCGTACCCGTAGCAGCTACTACCACCCGCAACGACTCAACGAAAATAAAGAAGTTTGTGCTCTCAACGGTTGTCCCTTGTAATGAAGCAACTCTGTCCCACTGCTCCTCATTAAATATTGCGCCTTCTTCAAATGGCAATAACCCTTCCTTTATATATAAGAACAGCTGAATCAGTTTATCCCTTAACACCCTGCCCTGGGCAAGGCCTCCGGTATCATCCTGAGAAAACTGGACTTCGTCGTTCTTTTCTTCATAGAATTTTTCTCTCCAAAGGTATTGAACCGTCAAGTACGCCTCTGTCTCAAATATATCTCTTATTGATAACTGCTCAGCAAAACTATCTTTAAGTTGAATGTAATGGGTATCATGGGTGATTTCTGAATATTCGGGTTGAGACAAATCTGCTCCTATAGGCAACTTAACCTCTTCGTTTGTTGCTGTATTATAAACATCAAACTCAACGCCTACTCTGTAATGCCAAGCACTTCTTGTCAAAGCGACAATCCTTCTGTAATTCTGCATAAACTCCTGTTTCTGTATTTCATCTAAACTATTTGTTCCTAAGAAGTTTAACGGATCAAACAAGCGGTAAACCAGCATCAGGTCTCCTTCGTTAAGAAGCACGCCTACCCGCTTAAACAAATCTTTTGTATGACTCCAAAGCGTAAGTGCCTTATTAAACTCAACGAACACAAACTTTACCCATCCTTTCGCTAATACCTCGGATAACTCCTGCTCTGTCTTAGCATAAGCAGTGGCAATGTTAAACCTCTTAAAGAACGCTGCTAAATCCAGCTCTTCTTTCTTACTACTTACAGCGTTATAAGAGCTTATTGCTATGGTATCTATATCAAACTTTTCTCTCATAAAGTAAAGAAGCAGAGCAAAAATAGGCCTGGTCTTTGTTTTACCGCCGCTCATAGTCATCTCAACTAAAATCTTACGCGCACCTTCAATGTTTGAGTGCTTCCATTTATCAATAAGCCCAAAAATCACTTCCTGCTGCATCGGCGTCCATTCAAAGGGCTTTCCTTTTGCGGCTGGTTCCTGTTTACCAATTTCATCCCAGATTCTCTCTGCCAACGCTGTAAGATACATTGCGCCTTTAACGAAGTTTTTCTTAACCATTGCCTCTAACGCGGCTGTGTTTATGTTGCTGATATCTTCATTTTCAACTTCCTCGCGTGCTTTATCCAATAATGTGCTGTATCTGGCCCATACAGACTGCCTAATGCTAGTAATTCCTGTTTTATCAAACACCTTTTGAAGCCAAGCTTTTGAACAAAGAGAACCTACTGATAATATTACCGCTATAAGCGTTACTAACGCCCCTAAGCTAACAACCACAATCTCTCCATATAAAGGATTAATTATTCCTAAAACTACCAAGTACCCAACTACTGG
>CP070797.1:1483554-1485343 GCA_020343495.1 Candidatus Omnitrophota bacterium
CGGGTTACCGGACACTTTACCTAAAATCTTTTTACTTTTCAGTTTCATAAAATAAAAATCGCCTTCTTTATAAAAGCCAAAAGAAAATATTCCTTTTCTTTTAAGCTTATCTTCTAACTGTTTCCGGCTGACTTTACTTATAGAAAAATATTCTCTTAACTTAGCCATCAATACATCTTTACTTTCTTTTACGTCAACCACGCGGTGCGTAGGAAGAATCAAGAGCCCCGGCTGGGCGCTGGCTACGAACGCCAAGACATAATTTAAATCTTTAAACTTATCCTTATTTTTCAGATAATACTCGTAAGACACCTCAAAACGGTGATGGCCGTCGGCAATAACTAACTTATATTTATCCGCGGCAGCGCAAATCTTATCTATCAAATTCTTATCGTCAATCTTCCACACAGAATTATCGTTGCCGTCGGTATCTTTAAATTCAAACAACGGCTTCTTCCCGGAATACATCTTATATGTGCGGGTAAAAATTTCTATGGGTTTGGGAATAATTACAAATATGGGGCTTAAATTTGTCTTCATTTCGCTGATTATTTTCTCCCTGTCTTCCTTAGGCTTACTTAAAGTGTGCTCGTGAGGGTGGACTGTTCCTTTCTTATCCATTCTCAAAAGAGATAAAAACCCGAAACGCCGGTACTGGCGGCCATGGCAGCTAAACTTTTGTTCGTAAAGATACAGACTCTGCCGCTTATCGTTTATCAAAACCTTGTTATTAATCCAGGCGCGGAATTTCTCTCCTAATTCCCTATAGTTATTGTCCGTGGCAAGAAGGACGTGAGAAAAGTTATAGGAAGATTTTCTCTTCAAAACTTCTAATAGTTTGTTGTCAATAACATCGTAAGGCGGACAGATAACCGACGACATATCGTCGACTTTTGCAGGATTATAATGTGTGCCGCAAAAAGGTTTTATTGTTGGGACCATTACTTACCGCACTCACCCTTCATCGGGCAATTTTCTGTGCAAGAAGGAGTCGGTTTCTTCTCTTCACTCACCGATGACCCCTTCTTATAGTCGGTAGCGTAAAACCCGCTGCCTTTAAAAATCAATCCGGCGCCGTTACTGATCAGGCGCCGCAACTTCCCCTTACATTGCGGGCAATCAGATAAAGGCTTCTCTGACATCTTCTGAAACACTTCAAACTTATGGCTGCAGTCGCAACACTCATACTCGTACGTTGGCATATTTTCTATCCTCCTATTTTATATTTCGTAACTTTGCTAACTCTTCAAAAAGCTTTCTTTCTTTCAAAGACAGTCTTTTAGGAATATCTACTTCTACTACTACCAGCTGGTCTCCCACGCGCTTTGTATGTAAATTATAAAAACCTTTATTTCGCAACCTAAACGTCATATGCGGCTGGGTGCCGGGGGGAACTTTCATTTTAACTTTCCCCGTTAACGTGGGAACCTCAATCTCTGCTCCTAACACTGCCTGCAACAAATCAATTTTTGTTTTACATATTAACTCATCGCCGTCTCTCTTAAAAACAGGGTGCTCCTTTACTACAATAGAAAGATACAGCTGGCCCCGTCCTCCCGCAGCGTAATGGCCCTCCTCTGCAAGGCGTAAAATAGAACCGGTATCTACTCCCGGAGGGATATTTACTTTTAGTGTCTTTCTGGCGCGAATAAGTCCCTGCCCTCTACAGGAGGAACATTTATTTTTTATAATTGAACCTTCTCCGCCGCAGGCAGGGCACGTTTGTGAAAAACTTATAAACCCTACTCCGCTGCTAACCGCGCCTCTGCCTTTACAGGTAGCACAGGTT
>CP070797.1:1485443-1487226 GCA_020343495.1 Candidatus Omnitrophota bacterium
CTCTGAGTTATCTTTAACAATCCTTGCACACTCAATATCAGAATATATAGAGGGTGTGGTTGAATCTAAAACAACAAAATCAGGTTTTTCTTCTTTTATTAAAGAAGCAAACTCAAACTTATCCCAACCTAACGCAGGAAAATCATACAACTTTACTTCAAACCCATCCTTCTCTAAAACTGCGGCTGAATAAGCTAACCAATCCGGCGGCCGTAACACCCTGCCTCGCGTGCGAGCAGCCCATCTCTGCGTCCGGCAAAAATCTTTAATGAAAGGCTCATTTATTACTAAAACTTTCATATCCTTGTAGAAAATAGACGACAGGTCATCTCCTTATAATAAGCAGGCTTATGAAAAACGAGGAAAATATCGTTTGTAACCCTAAAACCATAAAAGTCATTGCTAAAATTGATTCTCTAATCCTAAAAAGAGGGCCGAAGGAACTATTCCACCATTCTATAAAAATAAATAAACTTATCCCTAACCCAATAATAAACAATAAAAACCCTGCCAATACCCCTGACTCCAACCTGAAATATTTTGTCAGTGACGCTATTGTCCTGTCATGCGCTATATACCCTTGCTGCACGGCAAAAGTTTTAGCATACATTCCTAAATTAATAAGTTGATACCCTAATATACTTAACAACGAAAACAAAACCATAATATGAATGTCCCAGGAATGTCCCAAGAAAAGAACAGGTCCTCTCATTAACGCCAAAAGCATTGATACTCCTAAAACCGTAAGTAAGAGCCCGGGGAAAAGATAAAGCCAGGTAGGACAGAATAAAAGCATAAATCTAATATGACGCCAGGCATCTTTAAGGGGTCGCAGTTTAGAATCACCCTTGCGGGGGTGATAATCTATGGGTATTTCTTTTATTTTTAGTTTCTTCTGTAACGCCTCCATTACCATCTCCGTTGCAAACTCCATTCCTAAGCACTTTAGATTCATCAACTTATACGCTTCCTTAGTAAAGGCACGCATGCCACAATGAATATCGGATAATTTCGTGCGAAAAAATAACCTGCATAACCCTGAAAGGACGGGATTGCCTACATAGCGGTTAATCCAGGGCATGGAGTGTTTGTGAATTTTTCCTTTAAACCGCGAGCCAATGACAAAATCATAACCATCTTTTAAAAACTTTAATATTCTGGGGATTTCTGCGAAATCATAACTATTATCACCGTCTCCAATGATAATATATCTGCCCCTGGCCTCTTCTAACCCCTTAATATAAGCTGCTCCATACCCTTTTATAGGCTGAAAAACTACCCGTCCACCGCATCGGTGAGCCACAACAGATGAGTTATCTGTTGAGTTATTATCAACGACAACAATTTCTCCGTTAATATTGTTATCAACAAAAGCGTGCTTTACTTTTTCTATGCAGCCTCCTATGGCTTGCGCTTCATTAAGACAGGGTATCACCACTGAAACTTCAACGTCTCGGTTATTCATCAAACCCTTCCCACTTTATTTTATAAACATATATTTGTGCCTGCTCATCCTGGTAAAACGGCTCAAAAAACTGTAACCCCTCACCCTCCAGTAAATACAGCCGGGAAAAAAGCGAATCGATTAACTCGCTTTCTAATATTATTGATTTATATTTATCGTCCAGCCTTGCGAGTAAAACTCCCTTATCAAAATCTGCCTCTTCATTCTTTACCCTCTCTTGCCTACCTTTATTAAAAACAAAGATATCTTTAACCGCTTTATATTTTTTATCCCGCGAAGAATAAACCAAACCTTGCTTTTTATCCAAATCATAGACCA
>CP070797.1:1487326-1489063 GCA_020343495.1 Candidatus Omnitrophota bacterium
TATTAGCCGCGGCTAATACTTTTGTTGCCACTGTGTTAGGCATTTCTTATACAGGAGCAAAGCCGGTTTTAGTAGATATAGATCCGGATACTTATAACATAGATTTAGAAAAGATAGAGGCGGCAATAACGCCTAAAACAAAAGCAATAATGCCGGTTCATCTATATGGTCGGCCGGTTGAGATGGGAAAGGTAATTGCTTTAGCGGAGAAATACAACTTAAAGATAATAGAAGATGCAGCTCAGGCGCACGGAGCAGTTTATCGAGGAAGAAAAGTAGGTTCTTTTGGTATAATGGGGTGTTTTTCTTTTTATCCGGGCAAGAATTTGGGAGCTTACGGAGATGCTGGCGCAATCGTTACATCCAATAAAGATTTATATGAAAAGTTAAAAATGCTGCGCAATTACGGTTCCCCTAAGAAGTATTACCATGATTTTATAGGGTATAACTCAAGGCTTGATACTCTGCAGGCGGCAGTTTTAGGTGTAAAACTGCGTTATTTAGACGAGTGGAACAGGCTTCGGCGCCGTAATGCAGAGCTTTATAATGAGAAGTTAGCAGATGCCCCCGATTTAGTCTTACCGGATATACCTAAAGATGGAACGCACGTTTTTCACTTGTATGTAGTCAGGACAGAAAAAAGGGATCAGCTTCTTAACTATTTGAAAGAAGCCGGCATCCAGTGCGTTATACATTATCCCGTACCGATTTATTCTCTGGGCGCTTATAAATGGTTGGGATATAGCCCTCAACAGTTCCCTGTTACAGAAGAGTTTTCCCGACAGATTTTATCGTTGCCAATGTATCCGGAGTTAACCGAAGAACAGATAGAAAGGATAGCTGATTTAATAAAAAAGTTTCACAAAGATAAAGTAACTAGTGAGATTTGAGAATAGAATAAAAACTATATATTTTGATTTGGACGGCCCAATTTTAGATGTATCAAGGCGGTATTTTTTCGTTCACGCAAATATCTGCAGGCATTTAGGGATAAAATATGCGCCGGATTATAAAGATTATTGGAGAAAGAAACGAATGAGAATGCCTTTCGGCGAATTAATAGGGTTTTTAGAAGCCAATACTCTGGTTAATCGGTATGTAAAAGAATGGGTTAAGCAGATTGAGAAAGACAGCGTTTTAGAACTGGATAAAGTTTTCCCTTACGTTGAGAAGGTCCTTAGTTATTTAAAGAATAAATATGATTTAGTTATTGTAACCCAGAGAAGAAGGCGCAGGACAGTTTTAGAGGAGATTAGCAAGTTAAATCTTAAAAAATATTTTAAGGATATTTTAGTAGGAAATAATCAAAAGGAAGAACCGCATATTTCTAAATACAGGGCGGTAATTGAATATCCGGGATTTAATAAAAATTCAGTTTTTGTGGGAGATACTGAAGCTGATATTAATGCCGCCAAGATGTTAAAGATAAGAAACATAGCTGTTCTTTCGGGAATTAGAAATAGAGGTTTTCTTGAAAATTTTGAGCCGGATTATATTATTAAAGATATAAGAGGGCTCGTGGATGAAATAGGGCTTTAGGAGAGGTAATATGGTTAGAATAGGTATTATAGGATGTGGACATTGGGGGCCTAACTTTGTTCGTAATTTCTGCCAGTTATCCGATGTAGAGGTGGTTGCGGTTTGTGATAAGGATTCGGCGAAACTTAAGAATATAGAGAATATGCTGGCTGATATACAGGTATATACGGATTATCAAAAGATATTAAATGATAACAC
>CP070797.1:1489163-1490897 GCA_020343495.1 Candidatus Omnitrophota bacterium
GGAAAAAAAGAAAAAAGGCATGCTTTTGAAATTTCTCAAGGGTCGGCTTTTGAGTGTGTGCCTATGTTAACGATATTACATAGAAAGAAAAAGATAAAGGAAGAAGAGTTTAAAGAATTATATGATGAGTGTTACATTATTTCAAAGATGCTGAGTGGTTTGATAACGCATTTTAAAGAACAACAAGCAACAAACTACAAACTACAAACTTCTAGCTTTTCGAGTGACTGAAAGGAGTTTTAATGCCAACGTATAGATATAAAGCCAGGGATGAGGCAGGCAAGATGGTTAAGGGTATTATGGATGCAGGCAGTAAAGACGAGCTTATTAATAAATTTAATAATATGGGATATATGGTTACGCAGCTTAAGGAAGTTTTGCCCGGGGTTAAAATGGAGACGGTATTTGATAAATTAAGGATGATAAACACCGAAGATATGATTCTATTTTACGTTCAGTTCTCCAATATGATAAATGCCGGAATAAGTATTATGTTGAGTTTAAGTACGCTTGGCAAGCAGATTGAAAATAAATTATTAAAAAGAACTATAACCGATATTTCAAGGAGTGTGGAAGCCGGCAATAGCTTTTCTCAAGCTTTAGAAAAGCATCCCCATGTATTTCCTAAACTATTTGTAAATATAGTCAGGGCCGGGGAAGCCAGCGGAAAACTGGACAGCGTTTTAAGCAGGTTTGCCGAATATGCGGAATATCAGGCAGGATTGAAACAGAAAATTAAAGGCGCGTTTTTTTATCCCGTGGTTCTTTTAGCTGCCAGTGTGGCGGTTATTCTTTTTATAGTAACGACCATAATGCCTCAATTTGCTAAGATTTTTATGGAAAGCGGGATAACTTTACCTTTACCCACTCTAATTCTTTTCAGAATAGGTATGGCTATTAGGCATTTCTGGTATTTAGTAGTTTTTATAATTGTTATTATGTGGTTGGCGCTTAAGTATTATATAGCCACAGAGAGAGGAAGATTTGCTTTTGATAAGTTTAAGTTGAAGTTGCCGGTATTAGGCCCTTTATACCGCAAAACCGCTATTTCGCGTTTTTCCAGAACACTGGCAACTTTGGTAGCCAGCGGGGTCCCTATATTAAAATCGCTGGATATTGTAAGGGAAGTGGTAATGAACGAAGTGTTGGCCAGAACAATAGATAATTTGCATATTTCTGTTGAAAAAGGACAAAGTATAGCCGAACCTCTGAAGGTGAGCGAGGAATTTCCTCCGGATGCGGTTCAGATGATTTCGGCAGGAGAGGAAAGCGGTAATTTGGATGGTATGTTAAATAAAATTTCCGATTTTTATGATGCCGCTGTTAGCTATACTATAAAAAAACTAACCACAATCATAGAGCCGGTATTTTTGCTTATTATGGGTAGCGTAGTAGGTTTTATTATGGCTTCGATGCTTATGCCTATTTTTGATATGATTAGAATTTTACGCCGTTAGTGCGAATTAGGGAAAAGGAGGAGGTGAAAAAGTAATAAAAAAATTTTACTTTATCGGAAATTTATAAGGGGAAGAAAACAAAAGGAGTGGAAATTATGAATAAAAAACGGAAAGTTTTAATGGGGTTTACCTTAATTGAACTTTTAATAGTTATAGCCGTGATATCTATTTTGCTTAGCATAGCTCTTCCGCGTTTTAGAGGCATGCAGGAAGAGGGAAATATTGCGAAGGCGAAGGGCGAATTAAGGACACTTCAAACTGCTGTTGAAAGTTATTA
>CP070797.1:1490997-1492700 GCA_020343495.1 Candidatus Omnitrophota bacterium
GAGTATTTTTCAAAAAGCGCAGGTATCCAGCCGTTATAACGCCAGATACAGTAAGTTTTTGAGTGAAGAGGAAGAAATGGGCTTGTTGCGTCTCCTGCTGCAGTTTTCCTATTGTTTAGAGAGCGCTTATTATTCTCTGGAACCAGTGTTTATTATTGAGTATTTGAAGAACTTAGCTTCTGTTTTACATAAGTTTTATGAAAGAAAGAGAGTGCTGGTTGAAGATAAAGAAAAGTGCGGCGCCCGCCTTAATCTGCTGGAGGCAACCAGGATAGTCATTCATTGTGGGTTGCATTTGTTAGGGATAAAACCTGTTAAGAAAATGTGAAATCTTTCATAAAAGATGCGAAGAAAGATTTGGAACGTAAAAGAAATAACTCGCCACGCCCGCCAGCTGGCAGAAAAGCATAAGCTTTTTGTATATTTAGTTCAGATTTTCCTAAACCGCGGTATCTGTGAAGATGAGTTTGAGAGGTTCCTTAACCCGACAGCAGATACCCTTCATTGCCCATCTTTACTTCCTGATATAGAGAAAGCTGCTAATAGGATAAAAAAGGCTACTGCTACAGGCGAAAAAATACTTATTTGTGGCGACTATGACGTTGACGGGCTTACTTCTCTGGCAATTTTTTATGAGTATATAAGAGTCTATCCTGATATGTATTCCTTTTACATTCCTCACCGCACAAAAGAAGGATACGGTTTAAACAAGCAAGTTTTAGAGAAGGCAAAATCTGAAAACAGGACGTTAATCGTTGCTTTTGATTGCGGCACAAACTCATTGGCGGAAATAGAGCTTGCTAAAGAGTACGGTATAGATGTTATAGTGGTTGACCATCATCTTCCCAAGGAGGGCTTAAATTGTCCTTTTGCCTTCGTAAACCCTAAACGTAAAGATTCGCAGTACCCTTTTTATGATTTAAGTAGCGCAGCTTTATCTTTTAAGTTGTTACAGGCATTAAAAGGGAAAAACTGTTGGCAAGTCCTGGATTTAGTAGCCTTATCAGTTGTGTGCGACGTTGTTCCTTTAAAAGGAGAAAACAGAGCACTTTTGCAGGAGGGTATTAAGTATCTTCGCAGGACAGCCAGGCCTGCAATTAAGGCGTTGTGCAGAGTGGCAAGATTAAAGCAGGAAAATATTGATACTTTTCATATAGGTTTTATTCTCGGCCCGAGAATTAATGCTTCAGGAAGAGTTGCTCATGCCCAGGAGGCCCTAGAGCTTTTTTTAAGCGAAGATGAGGAGAAAGCTTATGCATTAGCGGTTAGGTTTGACGAGTATAACCGCCGCAGGAGGGATATTGAGGCACGGATTCTAAAAGAAGCAGAAAGCTTGTTAGAGACAGAAGTTTTTGATGACCATGCTATTGTGGTTTCGGGTAAAAACTGGCATCCCGGCGTCTTAGGGATTGTTGCTTCCCGGCTGGTAGATAGATATTACCGTCCCTCTTTTGTTATTTCTTTTGATGATAAAGTGGGTAAAGGCTCAGCCCGCTCCATTCACAGTGTTCACCTAATGGAGGTGTTAGATAAATGCGCTGCCTCAGTTTGTTCTTACGGGGGCCATAGCAGGGCTGCGGGAATAGAGATTTATAGGCAGGATTTGGATAGTTTTAAAGATAAGGTAAACAGTTTTCTTCGGGACAACCTAAATCCCGATGATCTTATCCCTGTCCTTGACATAGATGCAAAGATCAGCTTTG
>CP070797.1:1492800-1494408 GCA_020343495.1 Candidatus Omnitrophota bacterium
TCCTTCATAAGCTTAAGCATACCTAAATCAGCCCAATCTATTAGATTTGCCCTGCCTTGGGCCTCCCACTTCACCTTTTTATTTATCCCTTCCTCAATAAATCTCTGGCAAATTTCTCTGACTCTTTTTTTGTTAAGGATAAACGTATCATCGGTAAAAAATATTGCCTTAATCTTATATTTATCAATTAACTCTTTAACTTCCGATATTACATACTCCACAGAAAAATATCTTACCTTCTTAGATATTATGTTACACGAACAAAAAACACAATCATAAGGACAGCCTCGCGAAGTATGAACAGTCGCGATTCTATTGCCGAACAGTCCTCTTATAATCAAATACTGCGAAAGATAATAATCCATTTTTAAAAGAGGCCGTTCTGGGAAAGGAATACTATCGAGATTTTCTATCTCTTTTCTGCGAGGATTATACACTAATTTATTATTATCTAGAAAGGCGATTCCTTCTAATCGCAGATAAAAATCCCTCGCCTTTCTTTGCTCAAAATATCCATCAACTATATTCTTAAATGTCTCTTCCCCTTCTCCTATAATCGCTAAATCGAAACTCCCCTTTCCTAAAGTATGTTCAGGCGCAGCAGAAACATGTATCCCGCCAATTACTTGGAGAACTTCCGGCTCTTTGCTTTTTAATATATTTGATAATGCAACCGCATCGTTTATCTGCGGACTTAAAGCAGTGAATCCTACAACCGAAGGGCCAAATTTTATTATTTCATCAATAATATCTTCGGAACAATTTCCATCAATAACCTTGACTTCATAATCATTTTGTCCATATTTTTTTAAATAGGCACTTAAATATGTTATACCTAAAGGTGGATAAGGCCCTTCCAAGCGAGGATTCACTAAGCAAACTTTCATTTTTTACAATAGCCCTCGCCGATCTCTACTTTATTAACCTGCTCACTAATCCATTCATACGTCCGCTTCAACCCTTCTTCTAAACTAATCTGCGGTTCCCAGCCTAGAACCTGACGCAACTTCGTATTATCGCTGTTTCTTCCTCTCACTCCTTGCGGCTTTGTTAAATCATGGCGTTTAGTTATTTTCTTTCCGGCAATACCAGCTACAATATCTACAAGTCCATTTATCGTAATAAGCCTATCTTGGCCTAAATTTAGCGGGTCTGTGTAATCTGACTGCATCAGGCGGTAAATCCCTTCAACGCAATCATCTATATAACAATAAGATCTTGTTTGACAGCCGTCTCCCCAAACTTCTATCTCATCTTCATCATTTACCAAAGCAATCTTACGACAAATAGCTGCCGGTGATTTTTCTCTGCCTCCTTCATATGTCCCTAAAGGGCCAAAAATGTTGTGGAAGCGCACAACATGACTCTTAAACCCGTAGTCTTCTAAATAATATTGACAAGCGAGCTCAGAGAAAAGTTTCTCCCAGCCGTATCCTGGCTCGGCGTCTGCAGGATAAGCATCTTCTTCCTTCAAAGGCTTAACATCCGCATTCTTTTGTAAATACTGCGGATACACGCAAGCTGAACTTGTATAGAGGTAATTGGTAATTTTATTTATGCGCGCTGCTTCCAACATATGCATATTAATAAGGGCGTTATTCCTGAGAA
>CP070797.1:1494508-1496060 GCA_020343495.1 Candidatus Omnitrophota bacterium
AAAGGCAGGCCCGTCCTTTTTTCTGGGATACCAACACTTTGTACCGCGGCAGTAGGATGCATGCAGTAGACCATATAAACCTTGCGGTTAACCACGGGTTTGCGCAGGTGGGGATTCCCATTATTATAGGAGACGGAATAAAGGGGAACGATTACATAGAAGAAAAAATCAACAAGAAACATTTCTCAAGCTGTTATCTGGCTTCCGTTTTGAAAGATATTGATTGCCTCATTGTTTTGTCTCATTTGACAGGGCATATGCTTACCGGGTTCGGGGCAGCAATTAAAAATTTAGGTATGGGGTGTGCATCAAGAAGAGGCAAACTTCTTCAGCATTGTTTAGTGAGCCCTGAAATTAATAAGGATAAATGCACTGGGTGCGGCTTATGCGCAGAAAACTGCCCCGTAGATGCCATAGAAGCCAGGGCCGGTAAGTATTTTATTCTTGAAGATAAATGTATTGGGTGCGCTCAATGTGTGAGTGTTTGCCCTTATAAAGCAGTAAAAATAGTCTGGTCGCAAGAATATGATATGTTGAGTGAGAAAATGGTAGAGTATGCTTACGCGGTAACGAAAGAGAGGAAATGTTTTTTTGTGAATTTTTGTTTGTATATTACGAAAGAATGTGATTGTATGAATAAGGAAAGAAGCGGCTTTATTAGCGATTTAGGGGTTCTTTTTAGCGCTGATCCTGTCAGTATAGATAAGGCCAGTCTGGATTTAGTTATTGAACGTCAAGGATATGACGCTTTAGGTCAAATCCATCCAAAAACAAATTATCTTGCATCTCTTCAATACGCTCAAACTATTGGCTTGGGGTCATTAGAGTATAAGCTTGTGGAGATTTAGATAATTTTAGGTCTAGTAATTAAAAAATATACGATAGAGTGAAGAATATAAGTCTTAAAGATTCACAATCTTCGCAGGTTTGTGTAGTCCAAGCCTCTGCTGGTTCAGGCAAAACTTACGCTTTAGCCAAGAGGTATGTCGGCCTTCTTATAAATTCCCCCGTTAACGTAGAAGAGAACCTCCTAAAGAATATTCTTGCCATAACTTTTACCAATAAAGCTACCGTTGAGATGAAGGAAAGAATTTTGGAGCTCCTGAAACGGATTGCTTTAGATAGTTTTTCAAGTAGGGGAGAGCAGGAAGATATCTTATCGCTGTTTACAATTGATAAGAAAAGCGCGCAGGCAAAAGCCGCCTATATTATGGACGCCCTTATCAGGCATTATAATTTTTTCCAGGTTAAGACAATAGACAGTTTTATTAACGCGCTTTTATTAGGGTGCGCGTTGCAGATTGAGCGTTCCGCTTCTTTTAAGATAAGTAAAGATTACACAGAGCATCTCTGCTATTGTTTTGATTTAGTTATGGAAGAAGCGGTTGTTGATATGCAAACATTTGAGTTCTTAGAGGAGTTTTTAGAGCATTACCTGTTTGTGGAGAACAGAAAGAGCTGGTTTCCTAAGGAAGACATTTTAACGTTGATAAAGTCTTTATTTGAACTGAGCAACACCTATGGCCGCATTTTTGGAGTGTATAAAGGCAGC
>CP070797.1:1496160-1497709 GCA_020343495.1 Candidatus Omnitrophota bacterium
GAGGTGTCCATAATAGAAATGCTTGATAAGATACTTTTTAGGGAAGATAAAGAAGCCGCGGCAGTCCTGACAGATGTTTTAATAAAAGAAGGGGTAAAAATATATACCGGTAAAAAGGCAGTAAAGTTATCAAGAGAGGATACTTCAATCGCAATTACCGTTGAAGATAAGAATAAAGAATTGTCGGTTATCAAAGCTGAAAAGGTTCTTTTGGCCATAGGCAGAGCTCCTAATGTTGATGGCCTTGACCTTGAGAAAGCAGGAGTTAAATATAACAGAAAAGGCATAGGGGTAGATAATATTTTAAGGACTAACTCTAACAATATATATGCTTGCGGAGACGTGGTTGGCCCTTATCAGTTTAGCCATATGGCAGAGTACCAGGCGATTATTGCCGTTGGTAATGCTCTGTTTCCGTTTAAGAGAGGAGTTGATTATTCTTGCGTGTCGTGGTGTACGTTTACTGAGCCGGAATTGGCACATCTTGGCCTTACTGAAGAAGAGGCAAGGGTTCAATATAAAGATATAGAAGTGTTTAGGTCAAAATACAGCGGCAATGACAGGGCAGTTACAGATTTACAAGAGAACGGGTTTGCCAAAGTTGTTTGTGACAAGAAAGGAAATATCCTGGGAGCGCATATCGTAGGAGGAGCTGCCGCAGAAATCATACACGAATACGTGATTGCTAAAACAGCAAAGTTGAAAATCAGAAAACTCAGTTCTACCATCCACATATATCCTACACTGGCACAGGTTGTAAAGAGGACAGCAGACCAGTATTATGCCGGGATTCTGGAGTCGGGATGGTTTTCGTTATTTTCTAAGGCTATGTTGAAATTATTACGTTAACAAGCAGGATATGAAAAATTATAAATCTCTGCTGTTAAAATTAATTCTAGGGTTACTCATAATAGCCGGTATCTGGTGGCTGGTTAAGTGCCAATGCGTTAACCTTGAAAGTTTAACTCCCGCATCCATCCGGGATTATATACAGTCTTTCGGAAACCTTGCCGCATTAGTTTACGTGATTGCCTATACTCTTAATACTATATCGGTATTTCCTCCTATAGCAGCGCTTTCTCTTACTGCGGGATTGGCTTTTGGCGCATTATGGGGAGCAGTTTTATTGATGCTTAGTGCCATGCTTGGGACAAGCGCTACCTTTATTATATCCCGCCTTTTTGGCAGGCAGCTTATAGAGAAGATGTTGAGAGGAAAATTTAGGAGGCTGGATGAAAAATTGGAAAAGAACGGATTTATGACGGTTTTGTTTTTCAGGGTAGTTCCTTTGATTCCATATGAAGTATTAAACTACGTCAGCGGCTTATCTAAAATAAAATTTAGAGATTATTTCTTTGCTACGCTTCTCGGTTTAATTCCCGGCGTTGTCATTGCTGCTTTTTTTGGCGGGAGTTTGGGTCAGATACGGATTTTTAGGGATATATTTGCGCCTAAATTTTTGGTTGCGGGTAGTTTGATGGTTTTAATTCTTGCGGTCCCGTTTATATACCAACATATGAAAAAGAAAAAATAAACTATCGAAGAGCGT
>CP070797.1:1497809-1499342 GCA_020343495.1 Candidatus Omnitrophota bacterium
GGGAACGTGATGAGTTTGGTACGCTTTCGGAAGCAGAGATGTTTTTCTCGATAATGAGAGAAAACGGTGTTCCCCCGGGCGCGTTTCTGCCAATAGGGACAAAATCTACTAATCTCGAGAAAAATATAAGGGAAGCAATAGACTTATTAAATACGGCGGAGCGAGAGGGGAAAGTAAGTGTGAGGAGTCTTGCTGTTTCTCATCATCCACTTATACAGATGCGGTTTGACGCTACTTGGAGAAAAGTAATTAGTGAGCCCGCTAATCAACGTTGGCAGGAAGTGGTTGTTATAAATTACCCTATTTATATTCCCGAGGTGGGTCCGGTACCTTGGGATAAGAGCGATTCCGGGGAGATTTGGTATTATTTACAAATTGCCGTGGGAGAAATATGGCGATTACAAAATTATGGTTCTCAAGGAAAAGGATATATTGTTGATGTGACAATCTCTGAGAGGATTAAGATTATTTATAACAGATTGATTTCTAAATATAATCCAGACGGCTTTTTATCGATAGATGGTCATTTTAAGCCTGAGGATGAGAGTTGTTCATTGTATCGATTTTTTAGGAATGGCAGTACCCCTCAATCAGCCTCGGCATACGGTTTCCTTCCGGAAACGAAAGAAGGGGCTTCCCCGGCAGAGGTTGAGGATGTTCAAACAATAGGTAAGAGGGTGTTAGAATTGGTGGAGAAAGAGGACGCTTTGGATGAAAAAGGGATTGAAGAACTGTTGTGGAGCAATGACCCCGGAGCTATTTTCTATTTAGTGGAATGGGATGTCCGTCAGCGGATGGCTAATTTAAAGACGGTTTTTTCTCAGCTTTCGTTTTTCTGGCAGGAGGCTAATAGCGTTTGTTCCGCGGTAATGGGAGGGCTGACAGATGAGCGTAAAGTAGAGGGGTATTTAGCTGATTTGACCGGTGAGGATAGAAATGTTTTCAATTTTTCGGCGTACGAAGATTTGGTAAAAATGGGGAAATCGGCGGAGCCGGCGTTGGTTGCGATGTTGAATGACGGGAAAGGTTATGTTAAAACTATCGCGTACGAACTCTTAGGCAAGATAGGGGGTAGAATCGCGGCGTTGGCATTGGTTGAGATGTTGATTGGTAGTGATGGAGACGCGGCGTACGACACTTTGGTAAAAATAGGAAAACCGGCGGTGCCGGCGTTGGTTGCGAAGTTGAGCGATGGGGATAGAAATGTTCGCAGAGTTGCGTGCGAACTCTTAGGCGAGATAGGGGATAAAAGCGCGGTGCCGGCGTTGGTTGAGAGGTTGAGCGATGGGGATGTATATGTGCGCGAGGCTGCATACGGAGCCTTAGCGCGGATGGGAGAGCTGACAGATGAGCGCAGAGCAAAGAGGTATTTAGCCGATTTGAGAGATGGGGATAGAAGTGTTTACAGGGTTTCGACGTATGACTCTTTGGTAAAAATAGGGAAACCGGCGGTGCCGGCGTTGATTGAGAATTTGAGTGATGAGAAGGGTTATGTTCGCAGCGTTGTGTGTGAACTCTTAGGCAAGATAGGGG
>CP070797.1:1499442-1500923 GCA_020343495.1 Candidatus Omnitrophota bacterium
AACCCTTCTATAGTATGAATAAACTCATATTGGACGTTGAAAGGCAAAGATGTTGAGATGCCGTTGGGGTAAATCTCAACTGAATCTCTGCCCTCTGGTTCAATAAAAACCTGATGCCTGTCTTTATCCTTAAACCTTACTATTTTATCTTCCAAAGAAGGGCAATACCTTACTCCTTTTGATTTTATTCTGCCGGTATAAAGAGGAGAATATTTCAAGTTTTTTAAGATTATCTTATGCGTTTTTTTATTCGTATAAGTAATGTAACAGCTTAACTGATCGGTTAACGGCTCTTTATTAGTAAAAGAAAAAGGGTCAACATCGCAATCGGGAAGCTGTTCGTTCATCTTTGAAAAATCAATAGTCCTTTTATCTAACCGCGCGCATGTCCCTGTCTTAAAATGTTTAGTCCTCAACCCTAACTTTTTTATATTATCAAACAACACATCACTTGACTCTTCGTATAACCTGCCGCCAGAGAAACTATCCAGCCCGATATGTATAAGGCTCCTCAGAAACGTCCCGGCGCAGACAATCACAGCTTTCCCATAAAAAACTTCCCCGAAATTTGTTTGGACACCGCAAACCTTTTTATCCTTTAGGAGGATTTTTCTCACCTTTGCCTGTAAAATCCGGATGTTCTTTGTGTTTTCTAAAAACTCTCTGGCAATATCAGGGTAAAGGCAGCTGTCAACCTGAGCCCTGGTCGCCCATACAGCTTTCCCCTTACTTCTATTAAGAAAACGGTAACTTACTGCTGCTTTATCAGCAATTTTACCAATAAGCCCGCCTAAAGCATCAACTTCTCTTACCAGGTGGCCCTTTGCCACTCCTCCTACCGCCGGGTTACAGGACAATTTGCCTACTGCCTCTATGTTAAGAGTCAAAAGAAGAACACTGCACCCCAGCTTTGCGGCACTGAAACAAGCTTCAATTCCAGCATGGCCGGCACCAATAACAATAACGTCATACTTTTTCATAACGCCAGAATTGTATCATATTTCGGTTAAATGCAAAAGGAAGGATTTTTCCAACGCGTCCTTTGGAACATAAGATGGGAAAAGCTACTTTTTTGTCTGTTTAGCAACAGAATCTATGGCTTTCTTTATAACTTGCGGGTCGCCCAGATAATAATGCTTAATTGGCTTTAATTTACTATCCAACTCATATACAAGAGGAATTCCCGTAGGTATATTTAACTTAACTATATCTTGGTCAGATACGTTATCAAGATACTTAACTAATGCTCTTAAACTATTCCCGTGAGCGGAAATAATAATCCGTTTACCTTCTTTAACTGCCGGGGCAATAACCTGGTGCCAGTAAGGCAAAAACCTGTTTACCGTATCCTTTAAACACTCTGTTAACGGAACCTCTTCTTCTTTCAAATCTTTATAACGCTCATCTTTACCCGGGAACCGGTCATCATCTTTTGTCAGTGCCGGTGGCTGGATATCATAACTTCTTCTCCAGGCTAACAC
>CP070797.1:1501023-1502458 GCA_020343495.1 Candidatus Omnitrophota bacterium
ACTTATAACTTACGGTGATTTCATCTGTTCTTTTTTCGCCATCAAAAGCATTACTAAATATCTCTAACAGGTCTGCGTCAACGTCAAAACTAAACCCGCCTTCCGGCGCCAGTTCTACACCAAACTCAACGTCGCCTCTGTCAAAATATATGTGGTAAGTCTTCTCTTCCTCCCGGGAAACTGCCACTTTTACGCCGGTTACCCAGTTTCTGCCTTCCAACTCTACTGCTATGCTCTGTGAAGGGTCGTACTCATCAAGCGGCGTCTGTGTAAGGTGAACTGCTTTTAAAATAAGGCCTGCTCCTTCGCTGTTTTCTATATCTTGCAGCGGCATAACGTAGGAGGTGCCTGTCCTTAACCAGCCGCGGTTAAACCTGTCTAATATCTCGTTGTAATCTTCTTTCTCAAAATCCATAGGCACGTCAACCGTAACCCAAACAAGAGGGTTATCGCCTTCCTGGCTGCGGTAGTGTATGTTATGAAGCACGTCTTTATAAGAGTAAACGCCTCTATAAACTTTTCCGTCGTAACTAACCACATCGCGGATAACGTTTAAGCCTTTGGCGTCAACGTACCACCTCTCGCCTACAACTTCAACAGTTACTCCGGCAATCTCTTCAGTCTGTCTGCCCGCTGCCATACGCGCCAAGGCAGCAGCATCTTGCGCAATCTGGTTCTTTATCGGCTTGGTAGCTTGCGTATTTGAAGAAAGTTTGCTTGCCAAAATGTTTGCTAAGTTTAAGACGGCAATGGTCTCCCAGCGCTGCATGAGTTTTAAGAAAGGCGTGACGTATAAAGACCAGTTCATTTTGCCTTCTTGAGCAAACTCCAAGAGGAAGGCGTTACAATTTATCTTGTCTATGTAAAGCTGCTGGCTTAACACAAAAAGCTTGTTTGTGCAAACCTCAATTGCGTAACTAACGCTTTGGGCCTGGGGCTCTGACAACTGGCCGGCTGTTTTTAACTCATTTAGCGCGCTGAAATATAACGTGTATAAATACATCTGCTGCATAGTAGAAAGCAGGCCGGCAAACTCAGCCTCGTGCTTCTTAAAATGCTTGCTGTTTTGAGCTGCTGTCCTGAAAGTAAAGTTAAGGAACCCAAAACTTGACATAACTGAAGCAAACACGCCTAACCCTCTTTTCTTCTCTAAATCTTTCTGTAAATACTGCAGATAGACTTGGCCTTGCATATAATCAAGGTTGGTTTTATAAGAGTCGGCTATTTTCTTATAATAAAGAGCGCTCTGTAAAACACCGTAAATCCTGCTTCTCTCATTCTCAAAACTTGCGGCTAACACCATATCTTGCTGCCGGATTAATTCAACAAAATCTTTTAGAATATTGCCGTTGCTGTCAATGTATTCGGTGCCTGGTTCAGGGTTCATTAAGTTTGAAAACAAGCCATTTACGTCATCAACAATACCTTCAAAATC
>CP070797.1:1502558-1503977 GCA_020343495.1 Candidatus Omnitrophota bacterium
AACCAGCGGTTGGATTTCAAATCCTTCCTGAAGGTTAAGGTCTCTAATTTTATAAGTAAGTTTGCCGTTTTCTAATGTAAGGCTCTTTACGCTGAAGTTTTCTATTCTGTTTGCCGTCACTACCCTTTGTTTATCCGCGCTCCACCTTACTGCCACGTCTTTATCGTAAAGCACGCTCACCAGCTCACCGCCTAAATTCTGGTATTGATTAAGCGCAACTTTTCTCTGGCCGTCTATCTTTTTAAAATCAAACTTATAAGTCTTGGCGCCGCTGCCGGTATCAAGCGCTTCTGGAACAAGCTCAAACTTCTGGCCAGCTATCGTAACGTAGCCCCTTGACATAAGGCTGGCAGGCGCAATCAGGCCGCTTTCATCAATCTTAAAGGCTCCTCCTGAAACGTAAACCTGGTCTGCTGTCTCATTAAAATAGTTTATGGTTGTGCCGTTAAACAGTTTTAAACTGCCGTCGTCTTCAATAGAGAACCTGCCGGCAGCAACGATTTCACCGCCACCAACACTAACTGTTCCGGTAAAGTGCTGCGGTATAACTTTACCCTCGCTATCTAGGCTAATATATACAGGGTTACCGTTCTGGTAACTAAACCCATCTAACTCAAACGCTGTTTTATCGCCAATACCTAACTTAACTTGCCGCTCATATCTGCCGTTTTTGGCGGTTTTGCTAATAATTAGCTTAATCTTTTCTTTAAGGACTATGTTGCCTATTTGGTTCGTTTCAAAATGAACTTCCTGTACACCCGGCAAATCTATAAGGCTGGAATAGTTTTTACCGTCACATAACAATTCTGTGTGCGTTCCTAGATCATCTATCTCAAACCTCAAAACATCGGTATTTTTATCTAAGATAATCGTGTAATCTCCATAAGTTATAACGCCGCTGCCAACAACCTCCTGCCTAACCACGTCTTTATTACCTGAAAAATTTAAGACTTTGCTTGTCCCTTCACTGTTAACTTGTGTTACTGTGGCGCCGGCATGCTGCACAATGATGTTATCTTTACCCTCGTTAATTACAAACTTTGAATAGCCGTCATCGCCAAACCCTAAAGACAAACCAACAGCAACTCTTCCTTTATAAGTAACTCTGCCGTTTACCTCACAAACTTCCGTTTGCGAACCAGCGACTCTTCCCACAATAGCCGCCAAATCTAACGCTCCGCTGCCGCCTTTGCTGTCTTTATGGTAGAAGGCCTTATCAACTTCACCCACCAACAAATACCCCTGCCCGGGAAAAGACAGGACCGCGCAAGGAATAAAACTGCGCAACCCCACAGGCAGCTCTCTTTGAATAAAGTCTGTATATCTTTGGCTTAGGGGTTCTAAATAATAAACCACCCCTCCGGAAAGAATATCCATCTCCAGTCGTTTAACTTTTAAATCAAAATCTATTCCATCAAC
>CP070797.1:1504077-1505470 GCA_020343495.1 Candidatus Omnitrophota bacterium
AAAAGTAGATGTAGTGGGTGAGACTGTTTACGTCTATACAGATAAAGAGGATGTGGTGATAGATACACGCTTGCAAGAAATAAAGAGGACCCCGCGTGAGTCAGTTCAGGTAGATGAGAGAGAAGTCTCTATTCCCAAAGATCTGTTATTTCTGTTATTGACACCTGAAAGAATCACAGATTTCAAAGAAGAAGGCGTAAAGGTGTTTAGGGTACCTTCTCCAATAACAGATGAAGAAACGCTAAAATTGTTAAATGAGGCAGGAATCAAAGTTAAAGTTGTATCGAATACTGCCGATTTGACTTCGGATGCAGCCAGCGAGAAGGAAAAATATGATAGAGGCGCATCTGGTGAGCGCGAGATGATAAGAATTAAATGTTACCGCGATGAGGTAGAGAAAGAAGAGTGGGAAGAAATTCTTGGTCTTGTAGAGTTAAGAGATAGGAATAAGCAGAAAGATGTTGGTTCCGCAAAAGTAATATTTAGTATCGAGAAAGAACAAGAAATGGTTGAATTCTGGCTTGATAAGGAGTATGCAACTTCTGAAAGTAATCCGGACAATTGGTCGGCGTATATCTACACCAGGTTGCGTGACATTCTGGGAGGAAAAGAGATAAGCAGGAATGGGCGTGACAACAGAATATTAGGGTTTATAGACCCGGCGGCAGTGATAGAGGATGTAAAAAATAGAGTAAAGTTGGATAATAAGGCCCGTACGGCTGATGGCAGAGATGTTGCGGTTTATGAGAATAACAGAGGCAGCAACGCCTTAGGGTATAAGTCAGGCAATGAAATTGATGTGGACAGGGTAACTATTAAGTGGTTTGTTAGCAATGTTTTTCTGCCGGCTTTAGTAAATAACGGCATACCTAATCTTTACTCAACACACCTTAAATTAGACGCTGACCAGCAGAAAGTGTTTGATTATTTTAGAACGAAATTAGGCGCTTTTATCAGGCTTTTATTTCCGGATTTGAATCAATGGCCAGACTACGTAGGAGTAGGGTCTTTATTGTGTGACGAGGTTCAGAATTTATTAATTGACCATGAATTGGACCATTTTAAGCCCGGCGATGATAAAGAGTTTGAAGCAAGAAAGAATGAGTTTTTTGGGAGAAGGAGCATCCTCTCACAAAAGATTGCCTTGATTGCCGATATTTATCTTTTAGCAACGGTTTCAAAAGATAATATGGATTTTATGAAAAAGGCTTTTAATGCTGTTGCCAGATTATTCAGCGATTTGTCAGGTTCAAACTTTTCCGACGGTATAGATTTCTCCAGCGAAGAAAGCGTTGATGAGTTTTTTAAGGGAGTTTTTGAGATATGTAAGAAGTTAGGTATGGATATAGAAGAAGACCCTTACGGGCTTGGCAGTTTAAGTTATAACCCTGAC
>CP070797.1:1505570-1506938 GCA_020343495.1 Candidatus Omnitrophota bacterium
CTTCTGCGGTAATTGTTGGGTTGTTTACCCTTAAGCAAGAAAAGGGTAGCAAATTAGTAAGTTTAGATACTACAGCTAATTATGATGTAGACAATGTGGGTTTAGTTCGCGTAGAAGTAGCAGGAGATTTAGGCGAAAATAAAGACGTCCAGGATGCTTTCTACAGAGTTACAGGAGGCAGCGCAAATGATAAAGTATTAAAAATTATTATTCTTGCTGTTGTTGGCCAGAATACACCGGATAAAGCACCGCTAACAGATAACGTGCCGGCAGTAGTAACGGTTAAAGATATATCTAAGGGATATAAGTATGATAATGAGAAGAATGTTTATTATATTTTAATAAATCCTGAAGATATTAACATAAAAGCAAAGGCTTCTGCTGAACAGATAGAACAGCCATTTAGTGATACTATATATATAAAGTTTCCCTGCGGGCGTAGTCCGCCTACGCATGAAAATAGTAGTAATACTTCTTTAGTTAACACAGATATAAGTCCCGCCGTTGTATCATTCAGTATCCGCAGCCTTTTAAATATTCTTTCAAATACTATTAAAAATAGCAATAAATTAGATTTACCTAAATCAGGAGTTGATTTAGATTTATATGTTGAAGCAATGGCTAAGGTTATTGAGTCTTTGCAGTTTTCTCATAGTGTAGCTTTACCTATATTAAAGGCTTTTGTAATCGATTCAAATGCAGATATAGAAGGAGATATTCTTCCTTCGGTTCCCTTGTCGTCAGGTTCTTTACCAGTTGATGCACGAAGTATTGTACCGGTTTCAGGCCGTACCCAGCCTTCATTAGATGAATTGTTAGATAATAGATGTGGGGTGGATTCGCCTAGGAAACTTTCTTATGGTGGATTGGAAGAGAATACCGACCGCCCTTCTCGTTTATGGACGATTGTTTCTGGTTATCATGGCCCGCCGCCATGGTGGTTTGCGCTAGCAGAATTGTCTAGACCAACGTTCGAAAAATTCTGTAGAATTTTTACTGAACTCTGTTTATTTTCTTTTGGGTTACACCCTGATTGGCTTGAGCTATCATTCCCCGCCTTAATAAATAATTTAGAAGCGGCTCCTCTGTCGCAAATACCCGTTAATAATAATATAGATAATAATTCCAGGCCCGTTATCTCTGATAACGGTATTCCTACTACCACCTCCCCAAGTGATACTCGTTTTGGAGACGGGTCTGGAGTTAATAATAAAAGACAAAAGACTACAATTCAATATAGAAATAATTCCGGGCCCCGTGGTGCCAGAGATGCCTCCCCAATTCTAACTCCATGTGGGTCCGGAGTTTGTATTTATAATACAGAAATTTCCGGGGGTGATGTATTTACAACCTCCCCAAACATTCCCC
>CP070797.1:1507038-1508376 GCA_020343495.1 Candidatus Omnitrophota bacterium
GTGATAGTTGCAGGTTCAGGATTCGCGCCTTTGGGGAATTAGGGGAAAAGGATCCTTTGTGAGAGTGGATAGCATGAGAGCAAAAATAGCAGAGATATTTAAGAGTATTCAGGGGGAAGGGTTGTATCAGGGAGTGCCGCAGGTATTTGTGAGATTTTTCGGATGTAATTTGAAATGTTCTTTTTGCGATACGAAGTTAGAGTATTATCAGGAGAAGACTTTGCAGGAAGTAACAGATGAAATTTTATCTTATAAGGATTATCATTCGGTGTCTTTAACCGGAGGAGAACCGCTCCTGCAGATAAAGTTTTTAGGCGAGTTAGTGAGGTTCCTAAAAAAAGAAGGAAAAAAGATTTACTTAGAAACTAACGGGATTTTGTATGAGAATTTAGGGAGAATAATAGAATATTTAGATATAATTGCCGTGGATTTTAAATTGCCTTCATCTACAAATACAGGGAGTTTCTGGTATGAGCATAAGGCATTTTTAAAAATTGCTGAAAAAAAGGAAGTCTTTGTAAAAGTGGTTATCGGCATAGATACGCAGGCCAAAGATATTTTTAAGGCAATAGAAATTATAAAGGCAGTTAACGGGGGTATTCAGTTCATTTTACAGCAGCAAAATCCTTATGAGTCTTTATTAGAGGATAAAGCAAAATCGTTTCACGATATTTGCGCAAAGAGCGGAATAAACACAAAAATTATGCGTCAGTTGCATAAAGAATTAGGAATAAAATAAGTCAAATGAAGAATGAAAAATTAAAGAGGTTTGAGTTAAGAAAAAAAATAGAAGGTTTAGTTGCCGAGGCAAATTTTTCTTTGCGGGCCGATGTGTTAAAGCTTCTTAAGAAAGCTTATCTAAGCGAGAAGAGTAGTAAAGCAAAAAAAGCATTAGGCTGGATTTTAGATAATGCAGATATTGCCAGGAAGGAGAAATTGGCAATTTGTCAGGATACTGGTTTAGCGATAGTGTTTGTGGAAGCAGGAAGGAAAGAAGTAGTTTGTTCTTCAACTATTAAGGTTATCCAAGAGGCAATAGCTTGCGGGTATAGAAAAAATTATCTGCGGCCCTCGGTTGTTGCACCCTTGAAGAGAGGCACACCTTCTTACAAAGGCGCAATTGTGCACTTGCATTTTTCTTCCAAGATAAAAGGCATAAAGATTACGGTTTTCCCTAAAGGGTTTGGCAGTGAGAATAAGTCGCAGCTGAAGATGTTTAACCCCACGGCAACGATAAAAGAGATAGAGGATTTTATAGTAGACAGCATCATCGCCGCCGGCGCAGGAAGTTGCCCTCCGTTTATCGTGGGAGTGGGTATCGGCGGAAGTTCTGATTAC
>CP070797.1:1508476-1509809 GCA_020343495.1 Candidatus Omnitrophota bacterium
GGGATTTAAGAAAAGACTGTGCCTACGGCGTATATGACCAAGCGCAGTGGGAAATGATTGTCACTAATAACGGCGACGTCTTTGACAAAGCAGTAGTAAGAATACTGGAAACGTTTGAGTCAATAAAAATAATAAAATGGTGTTTAAGGAAGTTGCCGTCTGGCGAGATAGACGCTGACATTAAAAATATCCCTCCCGGTGAAGGAATCGGCCATATTGAAGCCCCGCGGGGAGAGACGTTCCATTACGTAAGAAGCGACGGCACAAACCGGCCGGCGCGCCATAAAATAAGAGCACCCACGTTTATGAACCTTCCTACTTATAAAGCTACGGTTGTAGGTGAAACTATTTCCGACGCTACGATAATTTTAGCTGCTATTGACCCCTGCTACTGTTGTACGGAAAGGGTGGCAGTGCGCAACGTAGGAGGGAGAAAATTGTATAACGGCCAAGATTTAGTTAAACTGTCACAGCAGAAAACCGAAAGGATAAAAAGTAAAATAAAATGAGTACTTCCTTTTTTAAATTTGACAATTTATCTGCTTTTGCAGGGGTATTTATAGCGTTCTTTTCTTTACTCATTATTATTTACTCTGCTGGATTCATGCGGCAGAGAAAAAGGCTCATTCAATATTACTCCTATATAATCCTTACCTGCCTATGTTCAATTGGCGCGGTGTTTTCTAACAACCTCATCCTTTTTATGGTGTTCTGGGGATTTTCAGGTCTGCTGCTTTACCTTTTAATCGGTTTCGGTAAAAAGAAGAACACCTCTTACACGGCAAAAAAAGCGTTTATAATAATCGGCGGTACAGACGCCCTGATGCTCCTGGGATTTGCCGTTATATGGCAGATTACAAAAACTGTTCAGATGGACTCAATCAGTATACCGCTTAATTCAAAACCAGCTCTTTGGGCTTACCTTTGCCTTGCTGCCGCTGCGTTTGCTAAAGGCGGGGTTATGCCTTTTCATACCTGGGTTCCTGATACTGCTCAAGACAGCCCTACTCCTGTCGCAGCTTTTCTGCCGGCATCTTTAGATAAACTCCTGGGGATATATTTTCTTGCCAGAATATCTCTTGACATGTTTCAAATGAATAACGCTAGCAATATTTTCTTAATGTCTATCGGCAGTTTTACCATTATTGCCGCGGTGATGATGGCGCTTATTCAGCACGATTTTAAACGCCTCTTAGGGTACCACGCTGTCAGCCAGGTAGGGTATATGGTGTTAGGTATTGGTACGGGCAATCCTGTTGGTATAGCCGGCGGCCTATTCCATATGTTAAATAACACTATTTATAAATCATGCCTGTTTCTGGGAGGAGGCACG
>CP070797.1:1509909-1511234 GCA_020343495.1 Candidatus Omnitrophota bacterium
ATTAAACGTAGATACCTCATCCCAACAATCTTCCTGAATTGACCCTACATTAACAAAATCATTTACCCAGGCAGTAGCGCGCTTGGCAGAATCACTGCCTAACTTAGAATATCTATAGTCTTTTGACCCCATATAATCAGTGCTACTGTCGTAATACTTTAAAACACGGTCGTAGTTCTCTACATCCTTAGCTCCGCTGACAACATCATAAAGGAACTGATAATAGGGGCTGGTTTCATCGCTGATGTCCGGCGTGTAAACTACTCCGTGAAATTTTAATAAATAGTTCTGCGCGGTGAAGTTAACTTTTATTTCATCATGAAGAGCAGTTAAATCTTCCAGGTAATCAGCAAAATCACGAAGCGGCGGCAGTGAGCCTGTTGACAAATAAATATTCTTTGCCATTTCAATTTCATCCTTAATTCTTTGAGGGATACGGTCGTAACGGCCGCCTTTATACTCATAACAACGCTCAATTTCTCTGTTATCAGCGTGGGTTATTCCGAAAAGAACCGCCCGCAACTCATGCTTAATAGCTCTAACAGTTGCAAATGGTTTTAGGTGGATTGTTACTGTTTGAGTAACTTTATCAACTACCGTATCTATAACGCAGGCCGTAACATTAAAACCCTGCGGCAGGAGTTTATAGTTTATTTTCTTCCATACCTCCTGTGGCGGTAACCACCCGTCAAAGAAATACTCCTCTTTAATTTCTTCTTCTGCCTGTTCAATTTTTCTAATAAGTTTTTTAATCTCTTGCCTTAACAGGTCTACTGATACTGTCCGGTCTATTACCTCTATATCCTGGGAGCTATTATCGAGCATGCCTTCTACTTTATCTCTGCTTAAGCCTTCTTTCAATTCATTGCCGTATTTATACCTCCTGCTGACAAAACTAAAATCTGCTTCCCACAAGTTCTTCTTACCAAGTGCGCCCTTGGCAAAATAATCTCCTAAACTCTGGCCCCGGGGAGCTAATACTTCCCGTTCTAACCGCGCCCAGCGGTAAAGGTGCCTAAACACATCTTTATCGGTGTATAATAAAGAAATCTCCTGCCCCGTCAAACTCTCAAAATAATCTTTTAACCGTAAAACGTCTTCTAAATAACTTCTCACCTCTTTAGCTGACAATTTCTGGTAGCTGTACATCCAGAAAATGAATAAAGCTTTATACTCTTGCTCTTCTCCTGCATTTTCTTCTAAAAACTTCTGAATAGTTTTGTTATTATCAATTTCACTATTAATTTCGTCAATCGCTTCTATAAGGAGGGCGGGGATAACCGGCGTGTTTGTTTTGGCAAGGCGAACTGCTAAATAAAACTTTG
>CP070797.1:1511334-1512657 GCA_020343495.1 Candidatus Omnitrophota bacterium
GAAAATAAGGTAGTGAACAGGAAAGTTAAGCAATTGATAGAGTCTGCCTATGACAACGTTATGTTAGGGTTTAGAGAGCACTTTAAACTTAAGAAACGCATTGAACAGATGAAACAGGGCTATTGTAAGATTTTCAGGTACCAGTTAAGCCAAGCAAGAGCCCAAGCTGACCAGGAATTGTATGAGAGGGTATATTTCTTATATTCTTTATTCCTTGAGCGGATGGAAGGCGTGGAGGAAACGTTACAGGGAGATTTAAATAAAAAGGCAGCAGCGTACATGTTGCGGCTTAAAGAAGAGTTTGCCGTATTAGAGCCGTTTTTAGAAAATGCCGCCGCCCAGGAAGAGGAGTCAAAGCAAGAAGCAGAAGACAGAATGTTTGTCCAGATGCACGATAAATTAGAAGCAGAACATCAGCAGAGAGAGCGTCTTATAGAGGAAGAAGAGGAATTAGCGAAAGAATATGTTAAAAAAGGTAAGTTTAGCTGGTTTTTTAGCCGGTTTCTAGAGATGGTTAAAGAAAAGGCCCATGGCAGGACTAATGTTTGGACAAAATGTTTTGTTACTGCGGCAGCGGTGTTTGTGGTTGTTAGCTGGGCAGAGCACGGTATTGCTAACGCCCAGGATATGACCCTTGATAGTTATAAACAAACATTAAACCGGTTAGAGAGCTTACAGAATTCGCTTAATAAAATAAAAGAACAGAAGAAGAGTGATGAAACGGTTGTTTTGGAGAATAAAATCAACAAGGAGATAGAGCCGTTAGTTGAGTATAAGAAAGTTTTAGAAGATACCTTGATTTTTGAAGCGTTAAAGAAGGAGTTAGATGGCTTTGCTAAGAGAATTAAAAAGTTCCCTGCATATTTACGGCTGAAAGCGTTACAGCAAAAAGCACAGCAGTTGTTAGATAGAGGCAGAGGGCTTCTGGGTATGTACTCTTTAGGAGACGAGAACGCCGATTCCAGCCGGGGCCGGTTCCAGAAGTTTATGGGCGAGTTGCCTGAGTTTATTAAAGACGCAACCTATAAACGCAAGAGCGTAGACGTAGAAGATTTCAAGAAGATGGTTGAGGTAATTTTGTCTGTTAGCGGCAGTGATAAAGATAAATCTTTTGAGGAGGAGTTGTTGTTGTTTATTTATGGCGCAAACGAGGCAGATGTTAAAAAAATCGTTGGGACGGATGGGTTTATTTATGCATCATTCTTTGAAGATGGTGTGACGGGAGGCAGACGTAAGTTCAAAGCTGATGCAGCAGAGAAATTAGAGATTGCAATAAGTAAAGCTAACCAACTTGAAAGCCGGTTAGAAGGAAAGCTAAAGAGC
>CP070797.1:1512757-1514008 GCA_020343495.1 Candidatus Omnitrophota bacterium
AGAAATAAAAGAAGCATTGGATGAATATTATGGGGTAACGGGTTCCATAGAACAGGTGATTAAGGCCCTTGATACAGAGGAACTGGAAGTAAAAATTACTGAGGGAAAAGCGCAGGAAATAGATTTTGAGAAAATTGCCAAGGAACCGGTGGTTATAAAACTGGTAAATTTGATTCTTATAAAAGGTATACACGACAGAGCCAGCGATGTGCATATTGAGCCGGAAGAAAAAAATCTTAAACTGAGATTCAGGATTGACGGGATACTTCATGAAGAAATATCTCCTCCCAAGCATCTCCAATCTGCTATCATCTCGAGAATTAAAATTATGTCTAATCTGGATATTGCCGAGAGAAGAATTCCTCAGGATGGAAGATTTACTATTAAAATGGAGGGCAGGGAGATTGATATTCGTGTTTCCTGCGTGCCTACTATATACGGCGAAAATGTAGTCCTCAGGCTTTTGGATGTATCGACGACATTGCTTGCTCTTGAAGCGCTGGGTTTTTCCAAAGAAGTTTTTAAAGAATATAAAAAGCTTATTTCCCGTCCTCACGGTATAATTTTAGTTACCGGCCCTACCGGTTGTGGAAAGACTACCACTCTTTATGCTTCCCTGGATAAGATAAATACCGTTGAAAAAAACATTATAACCATCGAAGATCCGGTAGAATATAAACTTGAAGGTATTAGACAGATTCCCGTAAATTCTAAAGTAAATTTAACTTTTGCTAATGGATTGCGTTCAATATTAAGACAGGACCCCGATATAATAATGGTAGGTGAAATTAGGGATTTTGAGACGGCTGAAATTGCCATACATGCTGCTTTAACGGGACATCTGGTTTTTTCTACCCTTCATACCAATGATGCTGCCGGGGCGGTTGCCAGATTGGTGGATATGGGAGTTGAGCCTTTTCTGGTTTCTTCTTCTGTTATCGGAGTTTTAGCTCAGAGATTAATAAGAATTATATGTCCTGACTGTAAGGAAAAATATGCTCCCGATAAAGAGGTTTTGGAAAATATCGGTTTAAAGAAAGAAAAGATAGATTTTTATAGAGGCAGGGGTTGTCCTGAATGTATGAATACAGGATATAAAGGCAGAATAGGAATTTTTGAATTATTGGTAATAGACGATTTTCTTCGTAATTTAATTGTGACTAAAGCAGGCGCAGAACAGATTAAAAGAAAAGCGGTGGATAGCGGTATGATTGCTTTGAAAGAAGACGGAATTAGTAAGGTTGAACAGGG
>CP070797.1:1514108-1515328 GCA_020343495.1 Candidatus Omnitrophota bacterium
AAATTAATTCTTTATTATTGGGGAAATAAAGGGATTAGTAATAGTTATTTATTTAATTAATTGTTAAATAAAGGGGCAGATATGAAAAAACTATTAATAGGTTTTTTGTGGTGGCGATACTGGAGATAGTTATATGACTATACAGTATAAGTATCAAACTACCGCTGGGTCTACAAATTTACCGTAAGTTATTCGCGCGAAAATTGATTTAAATAAAAGTTAACTATAAAAGGTTGATAAGGGGTTGCTAAATTGTAAAAGTATAAGAGTAGAAAAGGGGTTGTTTATCCTTATATTATACCTTCCTACACTGTTAGAAGCTTACCTCAATAACACTAAATACAAAAAAAGGTATACAAATAATGCTTTAAGAAGAGGAGGGTTGATTAACACCGGCTTTAATCAGAGGGTATAGATAATGGTATTAACCCTTTCTGTATCAATGGGTTATAAAAGAGAGTTTTTTACAATTATATGGGTATTGGTATATACGAATTGGTAGTTTAAAAGAAAAATAGTATAAAATATATATAATTATAAGGGTAGTAACGATGTTACGGTTAAAAAATCAGGCTTTCTGAAGCTTTAGAAAAGGAGGCAAAATGAAGGGTAATTTTAAGAGGTTTTCGTCTTTTTTTAAGGTGGGTATTGTAGCTTTGGCTGTAGCCGCTATTTTTAATGGTTTATTTCTGCCTGCTGCTGAGGCAGGCCTGCGGGATAGATTGAGAGATGCGGTTAACCGGCTTCGGGGGGAACCAGCTAAGTCTAACCTTACCGTAGAAATTAAAGGCGCTGATGTTAGAGGGGACCAGATATATCTTAATTATGTTGTTAAAAATAATGGAAGCGTAGATACGCCATGGAGAGTCCCTATTGTTGTACATATATCTGTTAATGACGAAAGAAGAGCAGATGACAGCCTTCCCCTTCTGCGTAAAGGCAGCTGGAGCACCAGGACTAAAGGAGTTACCCCGCGATTTTGGAAGAAAGAGAATTATATCAAGATAGAGGTTGACCCTTATGACAGGGTAGATGAGAAAAATGAGAATGATAATGTGCATTATACTTCCGTGAAAAAAGATTTGTATACGGATTTATATATTAAAAAAATAGAGTTTAAGGAACAGACGGTAACAGAAGGCGACGAGGTAATAGTTGATGTCCAGATAGAGAATAAGGGTAATGTAAAATCCAGCAACCCCAAGATAGAACTTATTATT
>CP070797.1:1515428-1516539 GCA_020343495.1 Candidatus Omnitrophota bacterium
GATTCTGTCAAAAATGGTAAACCAGAAACTGCAGGAAAAAGTAGTTGGCGAAGAAATTAAGAAACTAATTAAAGAAATCAAGAAGTTAGTTAGCGCCTTAAAGAGTAATAGCGGAGATGAAAGCGTTCTTCTGGACTTAATGATTGCGTTTATGGATTTAACCTGGCAGAGGATAAAGTTTAATTATTTTGTAGGAGACGATGAGTTAAAAGAGATTCTCAGTGATGTGTATGCCGGCTTAGAACAGCAAGAACTTAGTTATGAGTTTTATAAAAAAGTGCATTTATCTAAATGGGTAGAGCTGCTTAAGAAGTTCCGGGAATATAAAAAGAATGTAGCCGGCCCGCTGCAAGAGAAGAAGCTGAAGTTAGAGTTTAAGAAGTTAGTGTTGCTTTACTTTAAAGAGCACCAGATGCCTGGTTTTGAGAGTTTAATCGCAGGGTTATTAGAAGAATTTAATATTATAGATACAACAAAACCAACACCTTTACACTTTAATGCTGCTACTGCTTTACCGCTCTCTATTGAGCCGGAGTCAAACAGCGTTATTGCTTTGTCAGGTTTTGAAGAAGAGGTTTTAAGAGCAGAAGTGCTTTCAAGGAAAGAGCTACAGGAAGAAATCATTAAAATAGAGTTGTCCTTAGAAGAGGTCTCAAAACGCATTGAAATAGCCCAGTTAGAGAAGCAGGAGAAAGAAAATCAGGTAATGCATGAAGACGTCCAGAGAGCTAGGACAGAACTTAAAATAATTCTGTTAGAGATTAAGCGCTATGAATTAATTTGTAAATTATCTAAAGCGCCACAAGAAAAAATCAAAGAGTCCCTGCTGGAAATTGTTAAGATTAGCAAAGAAATTCTAAAGCTGCAGGCTAAGGTTGACCCGGCAACTGCTATTTTTAGTGAGCAGGCAGAGATTTCTCTTTTGCAGCAGGGTGTTTTATTAGAAAGAATAGAACAGATAAAAGAGCAGTTAGAAGCAGAAGATAGAGCAGACCTTATTGTTCTTTTAGAAGAGATTGAGAAAGTTGTTAAGCAAGAGGAAATCACTGTAACGACGATTGAAAATATAGTGCAACAGCAGTATCAGCGCAGGGCATTACAGATGTTAGGT